>PKTM01000015.1 GCA_002869145.1 Denitrovibrio sp. | reverse complement strand
CTCGCCAACTGCGATACATTTAGGGTCCGCAAGCATAGCTTCAAAATCAGATATCTGTGTAATGGTAAACTCAGATGCATCGTGTGGGTGAATACCTGCTGTATAAAAAACATTTTCGTATTTTGCACTGACTGCTTTTGCTTTTCTGCTGTCTGCAAGGTCTATCCCTACAGTGACAATGCGGTTGACGCCATTTTCACGGGCACGGTCTATAACATTGTCCAGTTCATCAGATAGCGGGCTGAAGTGTATATGAGCATGTGAATCTGTGAAAATAGCCCCTTTTGCCAAAGCTTCACTAANGCTTTCAAGGAACTCATTATGCAGAATGCTTCCTCGTTTTTTTATCATTTAATATCTGTGCCGGGCTCCACACTGTCGGGTAGTTCAAGCACCCTATGGTTTTTTCCGTCGCTTGTAGCAGAAAGTATCATACCTTCAGAAAGTGTTCCCATAAGCTTCGCCGGTTTAAGATTCGCTACTAACACAAGAGTTTTACCGACCAGCTCTTCCGGTTTGTAGCTTTTTGCTATTCCAGAGACAACCTGACGCTTCTCACTGCCCATGTCAATCTGAAGCTTCAGGAGCTTATCTGACTTGTCTATCTTTTCACACTCAAGAACTTTGACAGCTTTCAGTGTCATCTTTTCAAAATGAGAGAAATCTATCTCTTCCACAACAGGCTGACCTTCGTCGTCCTTCTTTTCACTGTCTATCTCTTGCTTGAGAAATTCGAGCATATCTTTTTCGTCTATTCTCGGGAAAAGCTGCTCTGCTTCGCCCAGCTTGTGACCGGATTCCAGAGTGCGAATTTTACGAAGATCCTGAGTGCTTGTTTTAACAAGCTCTTTGCCTGTGCCAAGCTGCTCTCTGATCTTTTCTGCAGTTGTTGGCATAAAAGGATAAAGCAGAAGCGATACCATTCTAATGCCGTCCAGTACAGTGTAAAGTACTGAACCAAGACGTTCTTTTTTGGCTTCGTCTTTTGCCAGAGCCCATGGAGCTGTTTCGTCTATGTATTTGTTTAGCGAGCTTACAAATTCCCACATACTTGCGAGAGCTTTGTTAAACGCCATATTTGTGATGTGTTCATCAACATCTTTGAAAACTCTTTCGGCTGTTTCTTCAATGGTTTTGTCTTCCGCTCCGGCTTCTGAGTATGCGGGGACTGTGCCGTCGAAGTATCTGTTTACCATACCCATAGTACGGTTCAGCAGGTTTCCAAGGTCGTTTGCAAGGTCGCCGTTTATGCGGTGGATGAGTGCTTTGAATGAAAAATCGCCGTCCAGCCCGAATGGCACTTCACGTAAAAGGAAGTAACGGATGGCATCTACGCCGAATTTTTCAACCAGCCATGTTGGGTCGATTGCGTTGCCAAGTGACTTGGACATTTTTTGTCCTTCAACAGTCCACCAGCCGTGTGCAAAAACTGATTTAGGAAGCTCTATACCTGCACTCAAAAGCATTGTAGGCCAGTAAACGGTATGAAAGCGGAGAATGTCTTTACCTACAACGTGGTAATCTGCAGGCCAGAACTTTGTAAAATCCTCATCGTCCTCACCGTAGCCCAGTGCGGAGATATAGTTTGTAAGTGCGTCTATCCAGACATATATAACATGCTCTTCATCATCAGGAACAGGTATCCCCCATTTGAAAGTAACACGTGATACGGAGAGGTCTCTTAGACCGTCTTTTATAAAAGAGATTATCTCATTACGTCTTGATTCCGGTTTTATAAAGTCTTTGTTGTCCTGAATATGTTTTAGCAGTGCATCTCCGTATTTGCTCATACGGAAGAAGTAGCTGGGTTCTTTAAGCTTGGATGTTTCACGTCTGCATGAAGGGCAGCAGTTACCGTCCAGAAGCTGTGTCTCTGTGAGGTATGTCTCGCAGGGTGTGCAGTACCAGCCTTCGTAGTGGTCTATGTAAATGTCGCCGTTTTCTTTCATTTTGTTAAAAATTTTGCGCACGGCTTTTTTATGCAGTTCGTCTGTGGTTCTGATGAACTTGTCGTTGGATATGTTTAGTGTTTCCCAAAGTCCTGCAAAACGCTGAACAACCTGATCTGCAAGTTCTTTTGGTTTGATACCTCTTTTATCGGCAGCCTGTTCTATCTTTTGTCCATGTTCGTCTGTCCCGGTCAGAAAACATACATCGAAACCGCACAGCCTTTTGTATCTGCTTATGGCGTCACAGGCAACAGTTGTATAAGCGTGACCGATATGTGGGACATCGTTTACATAGTATATTGGTGTTGTGATATAAAAAGTTTTGCCTGTCATATTTCTCCTCCGGAATTATCGTCAACAAGGTCTTCCAGTTTAACGAACTCGTCATCAGTGTACTGTTCCTTCGGGCATGTCCCGCAAGGAAGACAGCCGTCTTCATATACATCTTTTTCATACATAAGACAGCACATGAGCCTACCGCAAACACCTGATATTTTTGTGGGATTTAGGATAAGGTTCTGGTCTTTCGCCATTTTGATAGATATGTTATCGAATTTGCGAAGGAATGTAGAACAACAGAACTCCTTTCCGCAAAGCCCGAAACCGCCTATCATCTTTGTGGCATCCCTCACGCCAACCTGTCTCATTTCTATGCGTGTGCGGAAAATCCTCGCCAGGTCACGAACCAGAGCACGGAAATCGATACGTCCGTCAGCGGTAAAGAAGAATGTGAGCTTACTCCTGTCCAGAGTGTATTCTGCCTTAAGCAGCTTCATCTCCAGCTTGTGCTCAGTCACGAATTCTTTACATTTTATAAACGCTTCCGGCTCTTCCGAGACGTTTTTTTTGTGGTTTTCCAGATCTTCTTCTGTTGCCACTCTTATAAGAGATTTCATCTCAGCTTTAGGGTCAACATCTATCTCTCTGGTTGCATAGATGACACTTGCAATGTCTTCCCCTTTTTCCGTTTCGACGATAACCTTATCTCCGAATTTTGACTCGACTCCCTTTGAAAGGAAGTCATATATCTTGCCCGCAGGCTTGAAAGCTACTCCTGTAGCATTAACTTTTTTCACAAAGTACATCAACTGTTTTTATATATAAATCCATCCTGAAGATGTCTAAACTGACATTATACTCAAGTCGCCTCAAAATTTCCAGAAGATAGTTTGAAAACTCGAGTATAGTTTCATTTCCAGTTTCTTTATATTTTATAAGCATATAAGCAAACATTGATGAGCAGTATGCCTTTATCTTCTCTTTTGTGTCAAGGGAGTATATCTCCACGTATAGAGTATTTTTGTCTTTATCTGGAGAGAAACGCCCTGTTTCTTTCATGTTTTCTAAAAGAAACTGTGCATAGCTTACAGAGCCTGATGCTTGTTCACAAATTATATCCATAATATCGCTTTCAATCTCAAGACCTGCAAGTATCTGTTGAACTTCACTGTTGGTTAGTGATGAGAAGCGGATATTTATACATCTGGAGCGTATGGTTGGCAGCACCTTTTCAAACCTGTCTGTTATCAGAAAAAAATGCGTGTCCGAAGGCGGCTCCTCCAGAGTTTTCAGAAGGGTGTTTGCCACCTCTTTTGAAAAAGCGTGAGCATTGTCTATGATATAAGCCTTCTTTTTAGCCGACAGCGGGCTCATGAATGCGTTATTGGAAATATTTCTGGCGGCCTCCACCTTCATAGGTGATTCCTCGAAAATGTGTATATCCGGGTGAGATGTCGCTTTTGCAACTGTGCAGTGTTTGCAATCACAAGGCTGAAGAAAAGTCTGATCTTCGCATATAATAGATCGTGTCAGTTAACGGGCAAACAGTTTTTTCCCGCTGCCTTCCCGTCCGCTGAAGATGTATGCGTGGTGCAGCTTGTCACCTTGCAGAATATTCTGGAATATTTTCTTTTCTTTGTCGTGACCTATAATTTTCATATAAAATTATCCAGAATATGCATCACATCTGCAAGCACCTTTTCAGGTTTTTGCTCTCCGTTTATACGCCAGACATTTTCGAATTTGTCTGCATACCAGTCAAAACCTTTTGCAACTTTCGTAAAAAAATCTATTCCGAGTGCCTCGAACTTTCCTTCTTCATCGACTTTATTGTCCCTTTCAAGCCTGCCCATGGCTCGCTCAAGTGCGGTTTTAGGGTCGATCTCTATAATAAACGTGATGTCAGGCATTTTTTTTATACTGCGTTTAGTAAGGTAATCCAGAAAATCTTTGTCCAGCCCGCGGCCGAAAACCTGATAGGCATATGTGGATGAGACAAACCTGTCAGTGATGACGTCTTTGCGGTCTGCCAGTGCAGGCAGAACCAGTTTTGTCTGATGCTCCAGTCTGTCTGCACAGTAAAGCATCATCTCTGTGTCCGGTTCCAGCTCATACTGCTTGGAGATCAGCAACTGGCGAAAGAGTTTACCGGATTCTGTACCTCCCGGCTCACGGGTAAGCAGAACATCACGCCCCATATGTTTTAAAATCCCCTCCATTCCTCTGGAGAGGGTTGATTTCCCACAGCCGTCAATACCGTCTATGGCTATGAAAAGATTATAGTCTTTCAACGTGCGCAGTCCTCTTTACTCCCCTGAAGCTTTTCTATGCAGTGTGGGATTGTCTTTACTATGACCTGAAGGTTTTCCACAGCACCTTTCGGGCTGCCGGGTACATTTACTATTAAAGTGTTTTTTCTGGAACCTACAACAGCACGGCTAATCATTGCCCTGTCAGTTTTTTTAAGACTTTCAGCCCGCATAGCTTCTTCAAAGCCGGGTATGCGTTTGTCTATAACGTCAAGAGTTGCATCAGGCGCGATATCTCTCGGTGAGACGCCTGTGGAGCCGTTTGTTACTATCAGATAGATTTTTTGTACATCTGCGTAGTACTTCAGAGTATTGATAAGTTCCTGTCTGTCATCCGCCAGAATTTCTGTACGGAAGAATGACGTTTTTATGTTGTTTTTGATAACCTCAACAACAGCGGGTCCGGTTTCATCCACCCGCTCGCCAATGCTCCCCTTGTCGCTCAGGGTTATAACAGCAACTGAGAATCCGTCTTTTTTAGTAAAGACAATTTCGTCTCCCACTTTTACCTGTCCGTTTCCGTCCACCACAGCAAAGACGCCTTCTCTGGGCATCACGCAGTCGCCAGCAGCATAGAAGATAGCGCATCTGGTGTGGCATGTCTTGCCAAGCTGGCTGATAACAAGGTCGACTCCGTTAATATTCAGCTTGTCGCCGATATTCATAGAGATAAGATCAATGCCTTCTGTTGTAATGTTTTCTGCAAAATCTCCACTTTTAACATCGAGTCCTTTTTCTGTGATCTTGCCTATGCTTTCAAGGGCTAGGAGTGAAACCTGTCTGTGCCATTTGCCGGCATGTGCGTCATCTTTAATCCCGAAATCATTAACAAGCTCTATGCTTTCAACGGGGGTCTTTTGGACACCTTTTTTTTCGCTTATATTGAGACTTTGAACTTTTCCCATAAAAATACCTGCCCGGTTTAGTTTTCATCTTTGAATATATATACAACTTTGACATTGTTTTGTCTTGAAAAAATAGAAGAAATGCAGAACATTGTCAATATAACAAGAAATTTGATATTATAAGGAGTGTAACATGAAAGAGAAAGTTTTTAACGTGGGCGGTATGTCTTGCAACCACTGTGTAATGGCTGTTAAAGGTGCTGTGGAGGATGTGGACGGAGTATCCGCGTGTGAAGTAGATCTTGAACAGGGGACAGCAAAAGTTGTTTTCTCTGATGAAGTTATAGAAAATACAATTGTAGAGGCGATAGAAGAGGAAGGTTTTAAGGTGTCATGAAAATTTATGATAACAACTCGCTGGCAATAGGGGAAACACACCTTGTCCTGCTTAACAGTATAAAAGGGGCTCAGCCTAATAATATCTATGCGAAGATAGAAGGGCGTAACCCAGCTTATTCTGTTAAATGCCGGGTTGCTGCGAGCATTATTCACAGAGCCGTTGAAACCGGTGAACTGAAAGAGGGTATGACCATTGTAGAGGCCACAAGCGGCAACACTGGAATAGGACTCTCATTTGCCGGAGCAGCTCTAGGGTTTAAGGTAGCTATAGTAATGCCTGACACTATGAGTATGGAGCGCAGAATGATGATGAAGGCCTTCGGTTCGGAGCTTATCTTAACCGATGGGAAACTGGGGATGAAGGGCGCTGTTGAAAAGGCTGACAAAATGCTTCAAGAAGAGCCGGAAAAATATTTTCTGGCAAACCAGTTCAGAAACCCAGCAAATCCACTTATCCACGAGAAAACCACAGGCCCTGAGATATTTCGCGATCTGGACGGAAAGATAGACGTGTTTGTCTCTGGCATAGGTACAGGCGGAACCATTACAGGTGTCAGCAGATTTATGAAGCTGGATAAAAAGCTTAAAATGCTCTCCATAGGTGTTGAACCTTTGAACTCACCTGTTATAAGCCAGTATTTGAAAGCTAAGCCTCTTCAGCCGGCACCTCATAAGATACAAGGTATCGGCGCAGGTTTTATCCCTGATACGCTGGATTTATCGCTTGTAGATCATGTAGTTCAGGTGAGTGATGACGAGGCTAAAGAATATGCTGTAAGGCTTGCTAAAGAAGAGGGGATTATTTCTGGCATTTCTTCCGGTGCGGCAGTTGCGGCTGTAATCAAGGCGATAGAAAAATTCGGCTATGAGAATAAAAATATAGTGGTGATTCTTCCGGACAGTGGTGAGAGATACCTCTCGCTTGGTCTTTTTGAATCATAAGCGAGATAAATATAAAAGGGGAACTCAGATGAGTTCCCCTTTTTTGCTTTGACTGCATTACAGTCGGAGGTCTATGTCGTCTACCTGAGTTCCTTGAGCATCTTGGCTGCATAGCCCGCATTGTGGTTTGCTACAGCTTTGATAGTTTCCAGTTGTTTTTTCTTATCAGCGTCTTTTGTCTTATTGATCATATCGTGCAGTTTGGCTGAAAGCTGCAGGAATTCGCCCCTTCCTTCAGCGTATTTCTTATCGTCAAACTTAATCTCAAGATCGATACCTTTCACATTCCACAGTGTGTTGTTGATGAGGAATGGAGCAAAATCAGAGATTTTTCTACCTTTTGCCAGACTTACTTCAGAGTTAGTGAAGTTATCAAAAGTGATACCGTTCTTATCAGCCTTTATGGTATATGAACCGTTAAATGGTTTTGTCACATCAGCAGGGTTCATATATGTGTACCATGATGTAAAGTTCTGCTCGTGGCTTGAGTGACAGCTGTCGCAGTCTCTTGCATCACCTATGGAGTGGGACATTTTGTCCATCTGAATCCATGCGAGCATCTTATCATTGTCATCAAAACCGTCGTGTGTGCCAGTGATGATGTACATGTCGTTCACCTGATCTGCTTTTCGTTCTACTATAAAGCTTTCAGGTTCGCCTATCTCTGTCTTGCCTTTAACTTCTGTTTTCTCTATTGAGCGAAGTTTCAGACCTTCCATCTCCATCTCTTTTTTGATGCCCATAGTTCCCATAGGGTATGGTTTCAGCGGAATCCAGAGACCTGTTTCAGGGTGCTTTACCAGCATAGGCTTGTCACGTTTTCCGTAAAACTGCTTATGCTTGGAGAATTTATTAGGCTGACCTTCAGATTTACCAGGCCCCCAGAAGGTGAACTGGTAAGCGCCGACTTCCTGAATGTGACACGATGTACAGTCGACATTCTGGTGATCGCCCGCCTTTATAGCGTCATATATCTCTGTGTGACAGCTCTGACAGGACTGTCTGGCATCTTCTGAGCCCAGATGTCCGTATGAGTGATCTTTGAAAGTATGGCAGTCTGAACAGTTCAGACCTGCTTCTTCGTGTGCATCTCTCGGCAGTTCATTCACTGGGAATGCAAATTCCTGACGAAGGAAACCAGCGCCTCTTCTTCTGTCCATAGGGCCGGCGTGGCATATTGTACCTTTACCGCTTCCGTAGCAGGAGAGCTTGTCAGGAGAAGCTGTGAAAGAGTGTCTCGCTTTAGATTTTTTAAAGCCTTCGTAGTGGCAGTCGTTACAGCTTGCGTGGCATTTGTTGCAGCCTCTGGCCGAGCCTGCTGCCATTTTGTCAGTATATTCCCCATGAGCCTCAGCTTTTACAGCTTCAACATTTTCCTGATCGCCGAACCAGTAACCACAGTTCTGAGGTCCCGGAGGAGATGATGTCCATGTGGTGAACCCTCTCTGATATTTGTTCAGACCCATACCGGACTTATTATAGTCTGTCACCTCATCCTCATGGCAGCTGCCGCAGGTCTTCATGGCTATTTCAGGGTTATAAGCCATTGTTTCAGGGTCTCTGTCGTGGTATTGAAGCTGGATTATTTTTTTAATGCCAAGCTCTTTCGCCTTTTCCGGATCAGGCTTTCTTATGAGAACTTTTGTGCGGTTTGTTCCTTTAGGCTGGATAGGGTCGTAATTAGTGATTTCACGTCCCACTGCCTGATATTTGTGGTTTTTGCCTACCGCCGCATAAAACGGTCTGGGCATGCCTTTATGAGCGTCGTCCATATTCATGGCTTCGCTGTTGCCCAGATGGCAGCTAACGCAGGATATCCCGCCCATATTAACCTCAGCATCAACTTCTGACGGATCAAGGTAGAGCTGAGGATAACCGAGCTCTTTCATCATAATCTCGTCGCCGTGACAGCGCACGCATGAAGAATCCTCTTCATATGCGAAAGCGGAAACGGAGAAAAGAATGAGTACTAAAAGTAATAGTGATTTGCGCACATTACACCTCCATATATAACTGAGGTTATAAGTGCAATAGCTGTGCCTAAATTATGTGGCTGAAACACAGATTGTTCGCTTTAGTTTTTGCAAAATGCAAAAATAAGCTTTTAAACTTTTGCGATATGCAATAAATCAGCCTATGCCGTACTCTTTCAGTTTGCGGTAAATGGTGGATGTATCCACACCGAGAAGTTCTGCCGCTTTCTGCTTGTTCCCTTCGGCCATGTCGAGCACAGCCAGTATATGTTTTCTGGTGACTGTTTCTAGTGTAATGTCTTTCGAATTACTACAAGCCAGATTCAGACTTTCGCAGGTAAGCATGTCTGAGGTTTCCAGAATCATTGCCCGCTCAATAATATTAGAAAGTTCGCGGATATTACCCGGAAATCTATAACCCTTAAGGCACTGCACAGCATCCTCGTGAATGGAGTGGACGTTAGTGTTTATATGTTTGTATTTATATATAAAGTACTCAGTCAGAGGGATTATATCTTCTGTTCGTTCCCGAAGCGGAGGCAGCTCTATGTTAAAAACGTTCAAGCGGTAGAACAGGTCTTCTCTGAAAGTGCCGTCTTCAACCATCTGTTTTGGGTCTCTGTTTGTGGCTGCTATTATACGAACATCAGATGTCTCTGTTACAGACCCGCCCACAGGGTAAAAACTCTTAGTTTCTAAAAAACGTAAAAATTTCGGTTGGAGGTCAAGTGGCATTTCGCCTATCTCGTCCAGAAAAAGTGTGCCGCCGTAGGCAGTTTTGACTATACCTTTGGCGTCCTTGTCCGCACCGGTGTATGCTCCTTTTTTATGTCCGAAAAGTTCTCTTTCGAAAAGATGCTGCTGAAGATTACAGCAGTTTATAGGTGCGAAAACTTTCTTAGACCTGTTGCTGTTTTCGTGGATATAACGGGCTAAGACCTCTTTTCCTGTTCCAGTTTCGCCAGTTATCAGCACATTTGTATCAGATTTGGCAACCTTTACCGCCTGTGCTGCTATATCTTTTATATTCTGAGAGGTCATAACAAAATTAGATTCCCCGGCATGTAAACTGGCAGAGCTTTTCAGAGTAAGGTTTTCTTCCGCCATCTGAAGCTTATATATCAGAAGCTCAGTGTCCACAGGCTTTGGTATGTAGTCATAGGCACCCTGTTTAATAGCTTTTACGGATTCGTCTATGGAGCTCTGCCCTGTCATCAGCAGTATATAGCTTTCAGGCAGAAAAGATTTGACCTTTGAAAGCACATCAAACCCCGTGAGATCGGGCATGCGTATGTCGCTAACTATCACATCAGCATAGTTCTCAGCCAGATATTCCAGAGCAGACACTGGCGATGTGAAGGAGGTTATTGAGTAATGTTTTTCTATTGCTCTTTTCAGCACCCGGTTCAAAGTGGCGTCATCTTCAATAAGAACTACTTTCATCTATTTTCTCCAAAGTTATGGTGAAGGCTGTGTCTTCTTTCTTGCCGTATTTTACACTTATCTGACCTTTGTGTTTTTTTACTATGCTGTAGACGAGGCTTAGTCCCAGTCCTAAACCTTTCTCAGGGCCTTTTGATGTGTGAAACGGGTCGAATATCCGGTCTATATCAGCTTCAGAAACACCTTCTCCTGTGTCAGCAACAGTTATCACAGCATGTTTTTTATCAGAAATTAATAAAATCTTTATTTCGCCATTGCCGGCAATTGCATCCATAGCATTTTGAATCAGATTTATCATCATCTGCTGGAGCAGTATAGTGTATCCTTTCACAGATAAGTCATGCAAATCAGTGTGCACAGAGATACCTTCTCTGAAATCCATATATTCTACTGTCTCTTCTATCAGCTTTTTAAGTGCAACTCTCTCCGGCTCGCCATCTGTCTGTTTGTCTGGAGCCAGTCTGCGGAGATTCGATATAATGTCCACGCACCTTTTCGCCTCGGACTGTATGGTGGAAAGATCTTCCGCCTGATCAGGCATCTCTTCTTTAACAAGACCTGCCAGGACTATGATACTGTTCAGTGGCGTGTTCAGTTCGTGAGCCACACCGCCAGCCATTACGCCGAGGGCAGAAAGTCTGTTCATCAGTTCCAGCTTGGTCTGGGTGTTTCTGATATCCTCAATATAGTCTTTCAGAGACTGAGCCATCATTCTGATGCTCTCTACTATCTCGTTTATTTCGCCTTTGTACTCACCCTTCAGCTCATGATCAAAATCTCCCTCACTATATGCCTTCACTGCGGATTTTATCTCTGCATAAGGCTTCATGAAGTACCTGCTGAATATCACAGCGGTTAATATGCTCAGAAATATTGAAAAAAACATTACACCGAGAAAATCACGACGGAGCAGCTGGAGTGAACGGAAGAAATAGTCGCTGTTCAGTATGGTGCATATCTTCCAGCTCTGGGCGGGAGTTTCATATGGATTCAAAGTGGTGCAGAACATATATCCTTCGTCCATTTTGAGAATAGGAGACTGCTCCTGAAAAAGCCATTTGAAAGCGTCCTCACCATATACATTATCAAAGAAATATGAAGTTCCGAACTGATTGGCAAATTCGAGTTTGCGGTCGTGATGAAACAGGAAAACCCCATTGCGTTCAGGATTTCTGGTATTGGTTTCTGCTATAAATGATATCCCTCTGCGGTTATCCAGCTGGCTGACCGTTTCGCCAATTTTACTTCCCCAGAAGTTTATAATCAGATATCCGAGTATCCTCTCATTTTCGAAAACAGGTATCAGGCTCCGTATCATGGAAGGGCAGAAAGATGTGGCATCCGGCAGATGTCCTCTTTCAAAATCTGAGAAAATCGGCCGAGTAGGGTTTATATCTCTGACCCTTTGGAAAAAACTGCGGTTGCTCAGGTTTATAGGCTCGTAGTCTGGTGCGTTTGAGAGAATGACTTTCTCTCTGACAAAGACTAAGATGTCGCCATTTTTATTCACTAACCGCATTGCCTGTATGTCGTCTAATTTATTGCTGTATCGCATAAAAAGCTTTTCTACATCAGGTCTGTTGATCTTGTATTTGAAAAAGTTTTTCAAATCAGTGTTCTCTGCCACAGAGGTGGTGAGATAGCTTGCCTTCTCCAGAAAATCCTCTATGCCGTTCTTCTTCATCCGGAGAATAAGTTCTGCCTGAGACTTTACGTCGTCGTTAATCAGCTTTTTCGACTGTGCGAAATAGATGCCTGTAGTCATAGATAGTATGAAGACAACCAGTACGCTTATATATATGGCTAACCTTTTAATCATAGATTTATTTTATCCCACATATACTGCATAGGGCAATATTATATGTTATGCAATTATCGTTATTATGAGCACACATTAAAAGGGGACACGTACCTTGGTACGTGCCCCCATAATGCGTAATACAAAAAAGGGGAGCAAATGCTCCCCCTTTGTTGTTTGTATGTGTATGGCTTTTATGCGTTTGCGTCTGCTGGCGGTGCAAATGTGCGTGTGCCAAGCTCGTTGTTTACCATGAAAAGCCCCGGGCCTGTTGCTCCGGCGAGCTTCAGCTTGTCGAGAATCTCCTTCACTGTGGCTTCCTCTTCCACCTGCTCGTTTATGAACCACTGAAGAAACGTATTAGTAGCGTGATCTTTTTCGTCAATAGCAAGTGTTGCAAGTTCGTTAATTCTTGCTGTAACTTCCTGCTCATGTTTGAGAGTCTCTTCAAACATTTCAAGAGCATCTTTGTACTCTTTTCTCGGTTTGTCAATCTGCTCAAGCTCCACTTCTGCTCTATCCATTATATAGTTGAAAAATTTCATCGCATGCATCATCTCTTCCTGATACTGAGCGTTGAACCAATTAGCAAATCCTTTCAGACCGACACTGTCAGCATGAGCGGACATAGCCAGATAAACGTATGCGGAATAAAGCTCAAAGTTGAGCTGAGCGTTAAGTGCTTTTGCCATTTTGTCAGATACCATATTTTATTCTCCTTATTTGTTTTAATCAGCAGTATATGCGAAAATCCATTGCAGGAAAGATACTGTTTTTATGTTCCAGTGTTTCAAGGAATGTATAATCATCTGATCCTTTCTCCACCATTTCAAGCAGTCGCTGAAAGTTATGTATATGCTACTTAGTACGCTGAACAGCATAGTCTATGGCTGTCCCGGTAGTAACAAGGAATGCCCAGTCACTGCTTTGCGCTAGAAACAGCTCTCTTGCCATCTGGTTCAGGCAGCGGACTTTAAAGTCATCTTCTGAGTTGCGTTGTGATTTTGCCAAATTAACCATTTTGTCAGACATAAAGTGCAGGTGACGGTATATCCAGTCATTTTCAGTGTTCAGCCAGACATCGTAGTATCCCTTGTCGCCCCATGATGAAGGGTTAACTTTCACAACCTGATTAGTAGGGTATTCGTCCAGATATTCAAGAGGTGTCACAGCTTTTATTGACTGTGACTTGTCCATCTCTTTGAACACGTTATATAGGAATTCCGGCCCTTCAAACCACCAGTGACCGTAAAGTTCCGCATCGTAATGTGATACCACTACAGGCTTTCTGTCTATCAGTTCGCCAATCTCAGCCAGCTGCTTTTCACGTTCACGCACAAAATGCTTACCGTGACCCACAGTTTTGTCCGAGGCTATACGATGGTCGTAAAATTCTTTATATTCGCTGTTACCGGTTATCCGGTGATATTTAAATCCAGTGAAGACCCGCTCACCATCTGGGCTGATATAAGGTTTTATATAGTCGTGGTCAAGGTCGTAGCCTATGTCACGGTAGAAATCTCTGTAGCTTACGTCGCCCGGATAGCCCTCTTTGGAACTCCACACCTGTTTTGATGAATAGTAGTCACGTCCGAATGCCGCAACGCCATTTTCTGTATAAACGGGTGCATATACGCCATATTTTGGTCTTGGTTTTGAGTAGAGTACGCCGTGGGTATCCACGAAAAAGTACCGGATGCCGTATTCTGCCAGTATCTTGTCCAAACCATCGAAATAAGCGCACTCCGGCAGCCATATTCCTTTTGGAGGCTGGCCGAATTTTTGTTCGTGGCTTTTCACTGCCATCTCTATCTGGGCTCTGACTGCGTTAGAAGAATTATTCAGAAGCGGGAGGAACCCGTGGGTGAACCCGCAAGTGATGACATCAATATATCCTTTGTCCTGAAAATACTTGTAGCCGGCTATCAGGCTTTTGTTCAAAAAACCGTAGTAAAATTCACGCAGGCTTTCGAAGCGGTCTTTGTACATATGTGCAAGGTGCTCGAAATCTGTTCCTTTAGTCCTTGCGATCTCTTTTTCAGCCAGTTCAAGCATTTTTTCCATATGTTTCTCGTATCTGCCCATGAGCATAGAATCGCTCATCATCTCCGCCAGCGGAGGGGTAACAGAAACGGCAAAACGGAAATTAATCCCCTCGTCATCCATCTTCTTCATGTACTGGAGCATAGGGATATATGTTTCTGAAATGGCTTCGTAAAACCAGTGTTCTTCTAGAAAATACTCATATTCCGGGTGTTTTACAAACGGCAGGTGTGAGTGTAGCACCAGCATCCAGTATCCGCTGGTCATTATTCACCACCTTTTTTATATAAAGCTGAGGAGGAAAGCCCCTCTTGTTCGTGCAGTTTTTTAAATAGCTCAGTGTGCAGTCTTGCACTTGAGAGCAGCTCATCTTTCTGTACATCAGAAATGCCAGACAGCTCAAAGATATGTTCGATATTTTCACCAACACTCATCCATGTCTCTTTATCTATCTCTTTACTTATTGTGTCTGTTGGCATTTTTATCTTTTTAGAGTTTACCACTGGATAGTAGTTGCCTTTATTATCTAAAATGCCTATCTCTGCCCAGAGGTTCATGTCAGGGCAGTAAAGGTCGAAGTACCAGTTTCCGTATTTTGAAACCCGCACACTTGCCAGCTCTTCTTTGTTTTCATTATCTGACTGAAAAACCTTCAGGATAAAAACGGGCGTGCCAATGTTGTGTTTTGTGCAGATGCTGTCCACTGTTTTGTCTGCAACTTCCCAGTACACATACTCTTTCTTCGGGTTTACAGGGAGCAGGACAACAGTGTCTATGTTATACCTGTCAGGTATTGGATACTCAGGTTTTTTTGCCGGAGCAGGAGCTTCAGGTTTCTCTTCAGGCATAGCGCTAGTAACAGTTTCGGCCGAACTTGTCGTCTGCGGCGCTTCCACTGGAGCGACTTTTTCTTGATATTTCTCTATCGATTTGATGAGTGCTTCTTTACTCATCTTGCTACGGTTTTTTATGTCGTAGGTCTTTGCGAGCTCATATAGCTCTGTCTTAGTCATCTTTTTAACGTTCATAGCTGCCTCCGAGCAACCTCCTGTAAAGTTCTACATATTTGGCAGATGCACTTTTCCAGGAAAAGTCTATTTGCATTGCTCTGCCTATACATTCTGATAATATAGTCTTGTCAGTGAAAAAATCCACTGCACGATTTATGGTTTTTTGAAGTTCCTGTCTGCTGTATTCCTCAATGAAAAAACCGTAACCCATCGGTTCTGTAACATCCTTCACTGTATCCAGATGTCCCCCAGTTTTGCTTACCACAGGGAGAGCTCCGTAACGCATCCCCTTCAAATGACTGTTTCCGCTGGGTTCGTAAAGAGAAGGCCGCAGTACAAAATCAGCACTGCCGTATGCTAGATGTGTCATCATCTCACTTATTCCTATGAATGTATACATATTGTCATAGGTGTTTGCTATTTCTTTAAACTTTGAGCAGATTTGTGTGTCTGAATAACCGAGAAATGCGAAATTTGCATTTAAACCTGCAAGTTCTTCGGCTGATTCGTGTATAAGCTCCAGCCCTTTCCTTTCGGTAAATTTTGTCTCCACAAGAAAAAGGGGTTTTTCTATGTCGGTCAATCCTGTCTGGTTCAGAAATTCTTGTTTGTTTATTTTTTTATCGTCAATGTTTTCTGCGCAGTATAAAGCCTTTAGAAACTTATCATCCAAAGGGTTGAACTGTTAATAGTCTATGCCGCCCAGTATGCCTTCCAGCTTGTGGGCCATATTCGCCATAAGAAGTCCCATCCCCTGAGAATACTCTTCTGTTTTTATGTCTTCGCTGTATGTTGGGCTGGGGACTGTAATATAGTCAGAATGAACCATCCCCCCTTTCAGCAGGCTTATCCCTTCGTAGTATTCCAGCTCCTCTACATTATAGACATCCCAGGGGAGACCCATAGACTGGATGCTGAATTTACCAAAGATACCCTGATATGAGATGTCGTGAGCGGTGAATACCATCCTGCTTTTTATGTCTTCATAAAAGAGATTACGGTAAACAGGTACAAGCCCTGTTGCCCACTCGTGACAGTGAATTATGTCGGGGTTAATGCCGGACTGTCTTATGTATTCCAGAGCAGCAAGGCAAAACATTCCAAACCTTATGTCGTTGTCTGAGTAATCGAATTCTCCAGAACCGTATATGTTTCTTCTGCCGAAAAGCTCGTCATTGCGCAGGAAAATCATATGTATTTCGACTGTTATAACAGAATAAACTTCGAAAGGATACTCGGTCCCACAGGAGTTTACGCTGACGGTGCATTCGTGACTGAACTGTTCTTCTTTTGCGCATACAGTAAGATACATAGGTGAGATCACATATGTGTCCACACCGTTCTGTCTGAGCCCTTTAGCAAGCCCGGCAACAGAATCCCCCAGCATCCCTGTTCTTGAATACGGGGTAACCTCACTGGATATCAGCACAGTTTTCACTTTCCGGCTCCTTTAAGATACTGCGCAGCGCTCTCAGGCGCTACAGGGTTTATGTAAAATCCGGTGCCGGATTCAAAGCCGGCAACCCCCGAAAGCCTTTGTGTTATCTCTATATGCCAGTGGAAATCCTCGCGGATGCTTGTCCAGTAGGCAGGCTGTGATGGTCTTTTGACCACAGGCGGTGAAGTATGTACCACCATGTTCAGCTGTGGATTTTCTAAGACGTTGTAAAGCCTTAAGAAAATCTCTCGTGTAATATCCGCAAGCCCTGACATCTCACCTTCGTCAGTACTAGTAAAGCAATGATTGTGCCGTTTCGGATATATGCTTATTTCAAAGGGGAGAGCTGATGCGTATGGACATATTGCTACAAAGTCCTGATTTTCATAAATAACCCGTGAGTTCTCCTCACGTTCCTGATCAAGGATGTCACAAAAGAGGCATCTCTCTTTGCTTTTGTAGTGTGCAAGGGATGCGCTCAGTTTTGTCTTCACTACGTTCGGTGTGACTGGAAGCGCTATTATTTGTGAGTGAGGATGCTCTATAGAGGCTCCTGCCAACAGTCCGTAGTTTTTAAAAGGAAGTATGTAGCGAAAACGGGTGTCCTTCTGAAGGTCTATTAAACGTTCTTTGAAGGTGGAGAAAAGGTTGTAAAGTATCTGATCGGTGTAGCTGCCTATGTTTACGTGGTGCTTCGGGGTTTCTATTACAACCTCGTGTGCGCCCACAGCATTGACAGCATCATACATTCCGTGCCCGGTTCGTTTCAGCTCGCCTTCTATGCGGAAAGCGGGGTATTTATTCGGGACAACTCTTGTCAGCCATTCATCTTTTTTACGTATGGAGAATATCTCAGAACCAGCTCTGTCCTCGTTACCTTTACAAAATGGACAGATATTAATTTCTTCCTTACGGAATTCGAGTCTTTTCACAAGGAAATCATCTGGTTTTCTGCTTCTGTCTGTTGCTATCACAGACCATACTTTTTTTACAGGGTCATATCTCAGTTCTGACATTCAATTATCCTATAGATATCTTGCCTTTAACACTTTTGCCGCCGTTTATCCTGAAAGGTATCAAAAGACAGATCCCCTGATCTGTCAGGTCGGCACCGCTCTCTGACTGCGAGAGGGTTTTTACTGTATATGCATGCATCTCAACTTGGTCGTTAAATACTATGGAAACACCTTTTGGTGTACTTTTGTCATTTATACTATATGTATCATTTTTTTCTGTGATTCGCTCACTTATTTTGTTTCCGTTAATGAGCGTGTTCGCCATGTCGTTAAAATGAAGATTCAGTTCCATCACATAGGTCACTTCCTGAACCTCTGAGCTTATATCTATTTCAAAACTAAGTCCTGATTTAAGTGCTTTAAAGTTTTTTTTCAGTGTTACATTATGCTTATAACCTTCTGAATATATGCCGCCTTTGCGGGTGAAGGTTACAGAGTCTTTTCCTTTTTTCATCTGTGCAGGCTGATTTGCAAAGTCGCCAAGCTCTTTGAAGGTTACATCCTCAAAGTCTTCAGCTTCAAACTTAGGCACAAAGTGGTCTATGAAGCAGTTTTTGTTGTGCCAGTCAAAGACCAGATATTTCCTGTACTCCTCATCTACCTTTGTCTTTGTGTCGTGGATAGTTGCAACAGATTCCACTGCGGATTCCGGCTGTTCATTTGATGCTTCCGGTTTAGGCTCTGCGAATAATTTTTCATGATACGCTTCTTTGCGCCTTGCAAGTGTGTTAGCGAAATTGAAAAGGTTATCTTTGTCCTCAAGTGCCACAAGCTGCCCGCAGTCTCTTGACGCAAACATATAGTTAGCCGCATCGCTTCTGATATACGCTTCGTCATATCCGTCATAATCGAAATCACCCGTCTCTACAGCGGGGAGTGCTATCCCCTCAACTTCTTCGAGTCTTTTTTCAGCTTCTATTATAAATCTGTAGGCGTTGTTTCTGAGATTTGGCAGATACAGACCGCCAAATATTCCATGCCAAAGCACATCGTTGCATTGAGCCTTATACAAACTTTCAAGCAGCGAAGCATCATTTAGCTTATTTGCCCTCTTGGAAAGAGTAGTAGTACGTTTATGTATGCGGTTTGATTCGGGGTATTTCACTAGGAAGTTTTTCCAGATACCGCCTTTAACAAAGACCTTTATAGTGTCGTCGGTGTATTTATCTCCAAGTTCTTTAACCAGTTTTTCCATATTTTCGGTTCTTTCACTGAAGAGTGACCATTCGCCCATTTCGAAGTAAGAACCGGTAGGAAGGTAGGCTATCTGAGCTGGTTTTTGAGTTTTTACAGTATCTTCGAAGAGTGCAAATTCAGCTGCATCAGAGTCACAAACGGCATTTATGAAGTCTTTCAGCCAGCCTTTTTCATATACCCATTCGTAAGTTTCCGGCCAGAGTCCGAACTTCTCACCATCATCGAATATAGTGAGTGATTTTCCGCCACTGTCAGCGACCTCTTTCAGATAGTCCACAACATCTTCTGCCGGTTTAAAAGGAGTCAGGTAGCGGAGCTTCTCGCTGATTGGGAATATAAGCATCTCATAGCCGTCCTGCTCTGTTATAAAATGCCCGTGGAGCATGGATTCGTAAAAACCAGCGGTAATAAAGTGGTAATCGTCCACTATTACATACTCAACACCGCACTCTGCGCAGTCGGGTATAATGGAGCTGTCCCACACCCTTTCTGTTAGCCATAGTCCTTTCGGGCTTACTTTAAAATTGTTTTCTATGAAGCCGTTCAGCATTTTTATCTGCTCACGTCTGTCTTTGCCGGGTATAGATGCGAGTACGGGCTCGTAGTATCCACCAGTAAAAAATTCTGCCTGACCTGAAGAGACGGCATCACCCATCAGACTGAAAAGTTCTGAATGATTCTTTTTGATGTATTCCAGCAGCCATCCGCTGTAGTGTATGCTGAATTTGAATTTGTCATTCAGCAGTGCGGTTTTAAAGTATGGCAGATAGCTTTTCTCCACCGCATGGTCAACCACATGATAAAAGTTTTCTACCGGCTGGTGACAATGTATTCCTAAGTGTAAAGGGAGTTTCATATATTTTTCTCCGTATGATTTGTCATTTTGCATGAAAAAGTCTTGTCCCGCTTAAAACAAGGCAGGGCTATTCGCTTCTGCTCAGAGAGACTGAATTGTATATTCAGCAAAGCCAGTCTTTTTCAAAGTCGTGTTTAAAATATATCTGAACCGTGTTGTAAAGCGGCGCAATCTCAACAACAGTCCGACCTTTTTTAAGCCGGAAGACTATGTCTGCATTATCGATTTCATCGCCCAGTTCAGAAAGGTTTATCGCCGCCTCGAACACTTCCATAGTACAGCTTTCAGAGTTGGATTTTTCCACACTGGCATCAGTAATGCTGAAGGAAAATATTCGGGTTTTGTCTGTTGTGATCTCCGCTTCCAGCTCGTAGTCCATATTAATCACTCTGCTGAAAGCGCCGTCTATCCTTAGATAAAGCCGGTCTTTGTCAAAACCAAAATAAAGCAGCTGAAGAGTGTTGCCGGATGCCGTCATAGCTCCTGAGTCAAATTTCAGGTCAAATTTCCCAGCGGCTATCCACTCATAAAAACTGCTGACTCTGCCGTCTAGCACAGGAGTGAAAGTGGTGGACGGTGTCTTTAGAAGCCCGGTTTTATGGATCTTCTTAATAGGCTTTGTTACATCTGCCGGGACTTTTTCATTCATCAGTTTATATATGTTTGCCACATGCCCTCTGAAGAGCTTGTCAAACGTGTCTGACTGAAGCGAGAAGTGGTCGTCGCCGTACCACCAGAACCAGTCCGAACCCTCTGCTACATAAAGCTCCTTTTGAATCTGAGCTTTATTGTCGCTATTGCTGTTTCGCTGAAACCGCTGGTGTACCTCAGACAGAAGCTTCCATGCATCGTTCTTCTCCTGATGCCCCATCCACGTGGTGAAATTTGCATATATCCATGACCCCGCACGTATCTTTGCTGGGCGGTGTTCAGGGGTGTTACACCGTGACGCCTCGCTCATGGTAAGTGTTTCTACCCAGTTACAGGATGACAGCCTGCTGTAGAGAAGTTCAAAAAACGGGTTGGCGTTCTCTTCGTAAAACTCCCACGCATTCTCACCGTCCAGTATCACCGGAACAATAGGGGAGAAGTCGCATGAATCATAAATATCCGACAGTTTTTCCATAAAATCATCCACTGCTTTGGAAGCGTCCCATCCGGAGTAGGTGAACCCTATTAGGTCAGAGAGCTCCTTGTCACGGAAGAATATGTTTATATCCCCATGTGTGGATTCGAAAATATGTTTTTTATATAGTGTTTGTCTGTTTTGTTTGTTTCTCAGGTCTTTACCTATGGATCCAGCCAGAACATCTTCGTCGCTTGCTATCCATTTTACGCCGTTTTCAGCAAAGAGCGCAGCCGCTTTTTCGCTTATGCTCCCTTCAGCCGGCCACATGCCCTCAGGTTTTTTACCGAATTCTTTTTCATAATACTCAATAGCACTCTCTACGTGATATTTTGCGTCCTGCGAAAAGTCTGTCCCTATGCTCGCCATGCTTATGGAGGGGAGTGCTTCCTTTGCGCTTTTCGGTTCCAGCAGAAGAGGCAGGATAGGGTGGTAAAACGGTGTGGCTGAGACCTCTATTAGACCTTTGTCCTGCAGCTGTTTATAAAGCGGGACTATCTCAGAGGTAAATTCTGCCAGAGAATCTATCAGCTGTATCTTCTCTTCGTGAGTGAAGTGACGGCCTTTGCTGATAAGTTTATTTATTATATCAAGCTTTTGTCTGGTAAAGACACCGCACCAGCTTATGAGATATAAAACCTGCATGTCGATTATTTCATCATCAGAGTAGTTTATCGCGCCCGTGTCGAATATTGCCGTGTCGCCCTTTCTGTCGTACAGCTCTTTGTATCTGCGAAGCGGTTTTACCATGTTTTTATAATTTGCCATGAAAAGCTGAGGTATCACTACCCCTTTTTCTATCTTGGTAAGTTCCGCCACATTCTTCTGCATCAGGCGCAGAAAGGTATCGTCTACATCTGTTTTTTCATAATCTTTCAGCTGGACAAGAAGCGATGGGACAAGGTTATATGTACCTTTCAGCTTAGTATAGATATTATGGTAGTATGGCAGCTCATAGTAATCCTTAAGCCCGTGGAGATATACCCACGGCATATGGTATGAGCCGTCCAGATCGTCTTTGTAGTATGGCTGGTGCATATGCCATAAAAAGCAGAGCCTCAGCTTCTTCATATTGACTACTCCTGCAGCCAGTTGTTTATTTTATCTTTATACTCTGTGTGGATCTGCTTGAAATCCTTTTCAGTTTTAGATTCCACATAAAGATGGACGTTTGCAGTGAACTGGTCGGGAACCATGTGTACCCACACCTTGTTTTTGAAGAGTATCTTTATGCCGTCCAGAAAAGAAGCATCTTTATCCATAGCATCTTCACTCATCTTTCTCATAAGCAGGCCTTTCAGCTCCAGCGGGCAGTTGATAACAGTGTGGCTGTAATTATAATCTGGGATAGAGTTTATAACATCGCTAAGCTCCACGTTTTGTCTTGCGAGCATCTCCAGTATCTTTATTGAACTGAACATGGCATCTGCGTGTGAGCCGTTTTCGTTAAAGGTGTAGTTGCGGGCGAGGTCTCCGAAGAAAGAAAATTTTCTAAGGTAGTCAGATTTCACTCCTGCAGTTTTACCCCGTACTATATCCACATTCATCAACTGGTCGTCCAGAACGCTTGGTGCGAATGCAGGGAGGTATACTTTTATCTTTTCTCTTGCGGAGATATCTATCAGCTTCAGGATAAACATAAGGGCTTTATCCTCTCGCAGTATTTCACCTGAGTTGGTAACTATACCGAGCCTTTCGCCGTGGGGATATATAACAAATCCCAGATCGGATTCTGTAACTTTAACTATCGCACGTACCTCTTTAAAAGAGTTTTCCACCTGATGCATGGTGCGGGAGAGTTTACTTTCGTCCCTGTAAGCATTAAGAACAACTGCATCCACACCTACTTTGTTGAGAAGTTCCGGATATATTGCTTCTGTTGTTCCGTTCAGAAGATCCACGACAATCTTTGACCTGCGGGCTTTTATTAGTGGAATATCAATGTTCTTCAGCACGCCTTCCTTGTAAAACTCGCCCACCATAAGCTTGTCGTAAAGTTCGCCTATGTCGTCATGGGTTGCTCTGCGGAAATTTTCGCGGAAGAATATGCGTTCAATATTTTTCTCTAAAGCAGAATCGATTGGTGCAGCTTTATCATCGTAAAAGAGTATCTCGGTATGTGTTGGGTCGCTTTGACACTGACGGAAGTAGACCCCGGCAACCTCACCGAACATGGCCAGTTTGTAGCGCATGATAGGGAGCGGTGTCATATGCAGTTCTGTAACGTTTATCCCTGTGGACAAAAGTCCCCCGAGAAAGCATCTTTTAAGCATTCTTGAAGCTTTGTCATAGTCTCTGGAAAGCAGTACTCTGGCTCCAGCAGGCAGTTGAGAGCCTAATGCGGCTCCTAGTTTTGCAGCAAGGTCAGGGGTCAGTTCAACGTTAGTGCGTGCAGATACTTTACCCCCTTCAAAGATGGATTTTTTCCACTTGTCGCCCCAGATAAGATTGGAGCTCACTATAGAGCCTTCCTCTATCTGTTTTTCAGGCCAGACCATGACATCTTTTTCGAAAATGACCTGTGAACCAACCTCGGTTCCTTCAGCTATTATAACGCCGTGCTCGGCTTTTACATTTTTACCAAATTTGACACCGTTGCAAAGAACTGTGTTTAAAATAGTGCTGTTTTTACCTATCTCCACTTCGTTCCAGAAGATGGAGTTTTCGACAGTAGCGCCTTCGCTGACCTTGCATTCTCTGGCGAGTACAGAATTTTTAACAACGGCATCTTTTTCTATGATGCAGTCGTCGCCAAGTACAACAAGCCCTTCAAGCTTTGCAGATTTGTCAATTTTGACATTACTGCCTGTGTAAAGAGTGACATTTTTCTTTTTGTCCTGAGTGCCTGGAAGCGGCAGGGTGACATCTTCGTTTAAGATGTCAAGCAGTGCGGCACGGTAGGAATCGGGATTCCCCACGTCACGCCAGTAGCCTTTTGCGTTGTATCCGTAAATATCTATTCAGCTTGCCATAAGCTTTGGGAATAGATATTTTGAAAAGTCAAAGTTGCAGTCCTCTGGAATATAGTCGAGAATTTCTGGCTCGAAAACGTATATGCCTGTGTTTATGGTGTCGCTGAACACCTCACCCCAGCCCGGTTTCTCCAGAAATCTGATTATCTTGTTCTCTTTGTCTGTTATGACAACGCCAAACTGAAGAGGGTCAGGCACTGATGTGAGTGTGATGGTTGCTTTCGAGTTTTTAACATCGTGAAAGCCGAGAATATCCTGAAAGTTGAAATCAGTGATAAGATCCCCTGAGACTATTATGAATTTTTCATCAAGATACGGCTGAGCTTTTTTCACAGCGCCCGCTGTGCCATAGTCGTCATCAGGTAAAACGTAGTTAATTTTTATCCCTTTTTCACTGCCGTCACCGAAGTAGCTTTTTATTACTTCAGGTTTAAAATAAAGGAGGATAACTATCTCAACGATTCCCGCGTCCTTCAGCGTATCTATGATGTACTCCATCATAGGTTTGTTCATCACAGGTATCATAGGTTTCGGCATACTGGAGGTAAGCGGCTGTATTCTTGTGCCGAACCCTCCTGCCATAACTACTGCTTTCATATTAATAACACTCCGTATACGAATAATTTTGTTCTTATAAAGTCAATTTTGATAACAGACAAAAAGACACCTGCACAGGCTATCCTGCGAGATGTGCTTTTATTCCATATAAAATCCTCTTACCGGATAAAGTTTTAAATCTTTGCCAGTACCTTGTTTATCTCATCTGTGAGGGTCTCTATCTCCTGAGTTTTTACCCAGTAGCCGTCCGCCAGCCAGGTAGAGAAATCATCCTGATAAGCACTATATGCAGTGGCGAGGATTACTTTCGTTTTTTTCTCTTTGCCGGAAATAGACTGCAGAATGTCAATCCCGCTTTCACCTTTCAGCTTTATATCCAGAAGAACTAAGTCTATCTTCTGATTATTTAAGATTTCGAAGCACTCTTTGGAGTTTGCTGCATCGTAAACCTTAAAACCGTGATCTTCCAGTTCTGAGCGGTATAACAGTCTGATATCCGGTTCATCGTCAACAACTAATATCTTTACAGCCATCGTAACTTACCTCCGCCTTATGCTATTAATATACCACATTGAAAGATCAATCGCACGTAATGAGTATTATATTTTCAACGAATCGATAGCTTTAGCATAATCTGAGCTGGAAAAGATAAAATTGCCAGCTACAACACATGAACATCCCGCTGCCTGCAAGGCTCTGATATTCTGATCATTCACCCCTCCGTCAACCTGAATTATCAGCTCAGGATTAAGCTGTGCTGCCATCTCTTTCAGCCGTTTTATCTTGTCATAGCTTGTGGGGATAAATTTCTGACCGCCAAAGCCCGGGTTTACAGACATTATAAGAACCATGTCAGTATATGGCAGTATCTCACGGACTGTTTCAAGAGATGTTGCAGGGTTCAGCGATACGCCAGCTTTTTTACCGAGCTCTTTTATTTTTGACACAGTTCTGTGAAGGTGGGTGCATGCCTCTTCGTGCACTGTTATAAAATCACACCCTGCATCTGCAAAATCTTCAAGATATTTATCGGGGTTGGTTATCATAAGGTGGGCATCAAATATTTTTTCGGTACATTTGCGAAGTTTTTTTATGACAGGTGCGCCGAAGGTTATGTTTGGCACAAAAACGCCGTCCATAACATCCAGATGTATCCAGTCGGCACCAGCGTTGTCTATGGCTTTGATCTCCGAAGCCAGTTTAGAAAAATCTGAGCTTAAAACAGATGGAGCTACTAACATTAAATCCCTCACTTATTCATTTTAATTTTTAGTATTTTTATGTTACAAATTTATTAAGGATATGTGATTATACTTTAAATGATTAAAAAAGACCACTTACATCTTATGAATAAATTTATAATTTTTTTCTGTATTTTTCTTGTTGCCTGTTCTGGCTTTTCAGCAGAGCTTACACAGGAGATGCACAGTTTTGCCCATAAAGTTGCCCGTGATGGCAAGATAAGCGAAAAAGCTGTTCTGAGCTGGATGAAAAGGGCTGAAAAGACCGAAGATGTCATCGGGTACATGGACAGACAGGCTGAAAGCAAACCATGGAAAAACTATAAGCCTCATTTTATCAACGATAAAAAGATCAGAAAGGGTGTTGCCTTCAAAAAGAGATATCCTAAAACACTTGCTAAGGCAAAGAGGATATACGGCGTTGACCCGAATGTCATTGTCGCCATTTTAGGCGTTGAGACAGACTATGGCACATATGCACTCAGTCACAGGGCTATGGATGCACTTTTTACACTCGCCTTTTACTACCCCCGACGAGCTGAATATTTCAAAAATGAACTGGAAGCTCTTATGGTGTATGCATATAGAAACAGACTGGATCCTTTCAATCTGAAAAGCTCATACGCCGGCGCTGTGGGAATGCCGCAGTTCATGCCTTCTAACATTATGAAGTACGGCCAAGAGTTTTCCGGTGACGGAAGGATTAACATCTTTAAATCTGGCGCAGATTCTATCGGCAGCATAGCAAATTATCTTAAAGCACACGGATGGAAGCGGGATGAACCTATGGCTTTGAAGGTTTATACCAAGGGGAGTTTGTGGAAAAAGTATCTTAATCAGGGGATTAAACCGAAGTTTACCGTTGCCGAGATGAAGAAAAACGGGATTAGGCCTTCACTCCGGACTGATTTGAACCGTAAAGCAGCACTGGTGAGTCTGGAAGGCGACAAAGGTGTTGAATACTGGCTGCTGTTTAATAACTTCTATGCTATCACAAGGTACAACCCAAGTGTAAAATATGCTCTTGCGGTTACTATTCTTTCAAAACATATCGAGATCCGCTCAAGATAACCCTTAAAAAATGCATATGAATGACTGATAGTGATTTTTATGATATTATATAATATTATGCACAATTATTTTCTTACGTGGAGTTAAAATTGCCCAGTTCAGATATGTTATACTTCAAACTGACAGTTAACAGTGATCTTCTTGTAGTAGATGCTGAAGTGTTTTCTGAAGATTTCATTAATACAGAATCACTAAAAAAACAAAAAGTCTCAGATATATTACACGTAGACTATCAATCCTACATCCCTTTGACGCTTGCAGATATGAAAAAGGGTGATGTGTTTACAGATCACCTGCTTTGCGGCAGGATTGGCGGGAAATATTATTACCTGAAAATGACAGCAGAATATACGGGCAGGGGTTATGTCCTAAGTTTTTCCCGTTCGCAATATTTGAAAGAACCAGTTGTCAGCTCCGAAAACGAAAACTTGTCTTTGGTCACAGAGAACTATCTCGGCGCATTCTACAGAACCGACAGATTCGGAAACCTCATTTACTTTTCTACAAAGATAAAAGATATGCTTGGCTATACACCTTCCGAACTTATTGGCGGCAACCTGAGGAGAGATTACTTTCTCAGCTCCAAAAGCTATGATGATATAAAAAATACAATGCTGCAAACCGGCAGACTGGCAGACATAGAGGTGTCTTTGAAGCATAAAGACGGGTATATCGTCTGGCTGAGAGTCAGTTCTGTGGCTGTTTATAACGACAAAGGCGAATATTTCGGCTCAGCAGGTTACGCAAAAGACGTGACTGAGCAAAAAAGCAATGCAGAAGAGTTGTCACATATAAAGAATCTTCTGGCGCTGAAACAGAAAGAGCTGGACCTTGTTAAAACTAACTTTAAATATCAGATAAAGCCTTTAGCAACAAAAGGTTCTGAGGCGGAAGAAGCCACTCTTTATCATGCGAGGCTTTCAGAGATGGGAGAAATGGTAGGGGGGATAGCACACCAGTGGAGACAGCCTCTCAGTGCGCTTATGTTTATTATAGAAGATATTCGTGACGCTTATCATTTTGGTGAGCTTGACGTGCCTTACCTTGATGATTCCATAAGTGACTGCATGACTTATATCCGTTATATGTCGGATACTATGGATGATTTCAGAAACTTCTTTAGACCGGAGCCTGAGAAAGAGCTCTTTAACCTTACAGAGAAGCTGATTGAAGTTGTAAAGATGCAGTACGGCCGTTTTAAAATAGGTGCTGTAAATGTTGACATTAAAAGTGACCTGTCGTCTTTAAATGGCAAAAATAACGTTATTCTGCATATAGAGCACAGCATTGGAGTGAAGGTCTTTTATGACAGACCGCTCATCGACGGAGGGGTTGTTATATACGGTTACCCTAACCTGTTAAAACAGGTGGTGATAAACCTTATAAACAACTCAATAGACTCTATCACTTATAAGCGTTCCAAAGGAGGGCTGGATGTTTCAGAGCCGGGGAATATACTGATTACTCTAAAGGTGGAAGAGGAAGAAGTATCTGTTATTATTGAAGATAATGGAACAGGTATCGATGAAAAAACACTTGAGCTAATCTTTAAATCTGACTACACCACTAAACCTAAAAGCAAAGGTACAGGAATTGGCCTGCATATGGCAAAATCCATTATAGAGAAGAGTCTGAACGGAAAGATTAAAGCAGGCAATACTGATTTGGGTGCGGTCTTTACCATTACACTTCCAAGAGTATCCCAAACGTCTAAGTAGTGTTCTTGAAAGCAAAAATTTTAATATAGTTGCAAATTTGCCGATATTCTGTAATATTTTATCACTTTAAAACCAGAGGTGCATGTTTATGGAAGAGCTGATAAGAAAAGCGGATATTCTCATAGAATCTCTGCCATATATAAAAGAGTTTTTTGGTGAGACGATAGTTATCAAATATTGCGGTCACGCTATGGTTGACGACGAGCTTAAATTCAGCTTTGCCCGTGATATTGTTATGATGAAATATATCGGTCTGAACCCTGTTATAGTCCACGGTGGCGGACCGCAGATAGGCGAAATGCTGAAAAAACTCGGTATAGAGAGTCATTTTGTCTCTGGTATGAGAGTGACAGACAAACAGACCATGAATATTGTAGAGATGGTGCTTGCAGGGAAAGTAAATAAGGATATTGTGAGCCTCATAAATATTAACGGCGGTAAGGCTATAGGACTCTCCGGCAAAGACGGTAATCTTATAACAGCTGAAAAGCTCTACCTGAAAGAGGGTGACGATTTTGTTATGACTCCTGAAATAATAGATCTTGGTCATGTGGGGAGTGTTAAGAAAGTCGATGTAGAGGTGCTGAAAAGCATAAGTAAAGACTTTATACCAGTTATTGCCCCTGTTGGTGTTGGTGAGGATTATCAGCCTTATAACATTAATGCTGACCTTGTTGCTGGCAGTATTGCATCCGCTTTGAAAGCGAGAAAGCTGATTTTGCTGACAGATGTGCAGGGGGTGCTCGACAAAGATGGTAAACTGATAACTACACTGACCCCTGAGAAGATCCGCATGCTTAAGAAAGACGGAACGCTGACTGGCGGTATGATCCCAAAAATAGACTGTGCTCTGAGCGCTGTTCAGGATGGTGTGACTAAGGCGCACATTGTGGACGGCAGTGTGTCTCATTCGGTACTGCTGGAAATTTTTACAGATTCAGGTATCGGAACCCAGATTAAACTATGAAGAATATAAACATCCCAGAATCCTACATAGACAAAGTGGTGGGGCCTGCCTGTAAGTGGGACAAGGAGATAATAGACGCTTTTCTGACTATACCCAGACACAAGTTTGTTCATGAGGCCATGTTAAAAATGGTATATCATGACGATGCCTTGCCCATTGGCTATGGGCAGACCATATCAAAGCCTTCCACAGTGGCATACATGACAAAGATGCTGCAGCTGGAACCTGAACACACAGTGCTTGAAATTGGTACCGGATCAGGCTTTCAGGCTGCAATACTCTCTAAGCTCTGTAAAACTGTTTACTCTGTGGAACGTGTTCCTGAGCTTCACCGCAGTACTTATCAGATAATAAAACGAATACCCCTGCGAAATGTTAAGATGAAACTTCAGCCAAGCATCTTGGGCTGGCCAGAGTTTGCACCCTTTTACAGGATAATAGCTACAGCAGAGGGAAAAACTGTTCCGCAGACACTCATCGACCAGCTTGCAGATGGGGGGCTTATGCTGATTCCAGCTAAAGGGAGGCTTATGCGTGTTGTCAAAAACGGGAGCGAGGTCGCCATTACGCCACTTGCCGACTGTTCATTTGTTGATTTTGTAGGTGCCTGAAAAACTCATTGTGAATTTTACCAATATTTTTTGCGTTCAAATGATGCTGATATTTTTGATACGCAGAGCATAGGTCATGACATGTTGTTTTGATTTATAAGTACACTCAATAATTATCTTTAACACAATTAATCTAATATATTTTTGCATAAAGCACATTTTTTCCTGAATGCAAGCCAGATAGTGCTTCTAGAGTAGTTTTCCGGCATAATTATTATTGAAACTGTTCGTATCTAATAATTTTTTTACTTCCAATTTAAATAGAATCGGGTTATGTTGTAACGTATAAAAAGTTTAGCCCTCTACAGGGCTTATGTCAGATTCGCTGGTTCTTAGCCATCGATTAAACATGCTGTAAATTTTACAGGCAAGAGCACATTCTGTGAGAAGCTGGAGAAATTATGAGTGACCCTGAAACAGTAGACAAAGAGATACTGGAAGATGTGGAACCTGATGAGCTTATGGAAGAAGATATTGCTAAAATTGAAGCTTGTGAAGTTGAGCCAGAGCCTAAGTATGAGTATTCCTCAGAAGACCTTGAGGTCTTTAAAATCTACCTTAACGAAATATCCAAATACCCCGTACTAACCAGAGAGCAGGAAGCAGAACTCTCTCAGGGAATAGAGAAGGGCTGCATGGAATCAAAAGAGACTATGATCAAATGCAATCTGCGTCTTGTTGTTTCTATTGCAAAAAAATATATAAATCGCGGTATGAACCTTGTAGACCTTGTGGAAGAGGGGAACATCGGCTTGCTGAAAGCTGTAGAGAAATTCGACTACACAAAAGGGTTCAAATTCAGCACCTATGCTACATGGTGGATAAGGCAGGCTATAGAGCGAGCCATAATTAACCAGTGCAGAATGGTGCGTATACCTGTCCATATGTCAGAAAACATAAGCAAGGTTATGAAGACTCAGAACGAGCTTCAGCAGCAATTCGGGCGGGAGCCAACCATCCACGAACTTTCCACTGCATGCAAGATGCCTCTTTCAACACTTAAAAAAGTTTTCGATGCCATTAAGCAGGATACATCACTTGATATGCCTGTAGGTGGAGATGAGAGCAGTACTCTCCATGAGTTTATTGCTGATGACGAAAAGTATCTTGATCCTTACCTTAAAATAGAAAATACCAGCAAGAAAGAGATCATTTTTAAATGGCTTACATTTCTTTCAGATAATGAAAAAACAATCATAATAAGAAGATATGGACTGTCCGGCAACGACCCTGAAACTCTGGAATCTATAGGCAATGATCTGGGTATTACCCGTGAGCGTGTGCGCCAGATAGAGAAAAGAGTACTTTCCAAAATGAGAAACCTTCTGGCCACGAAAAAGATATCACTGGAGGAACTGATTTGAACCTTATTCCTAAAGAGGAGCTTCTGAACAGGCTTGACGCCTTCAGGGAAAGGATGGATCAGTTTGACCCGTCATGGAATGCTGTTTTTATAATCAACAAAATTAACATCTTCTATTTTACCGGGACACAGCAGAACGGTGTACTTGTTATCCCTAAAAGTGACGATGCGGTCTTCTTTGTCCGCAGGAGCTTTTACAGGGCAGAGCTGGAATCGAATTTTGGTAAGATAATTAATATAAAAAGCTTCCGGGACATCCCGCCCGTGACAGGGTCTTTGGGAAAAACTATCCATATTGAAAAAGAATTTGTGCCACTAGCTCATTTCGAACGTATAAATAAATATTTTGAATTTGAAAAAATACTTTCATGTGACATGGCAATAGCCGCCACAAGAGCTGTTAAGTCGGAATACGAACTAAACATTTTACGTCAGTGCGGACGTGTGCATGAAATTGCCATGGAGACATATGTTCCTGCTATTATAAGCGGCGGCATGAGCGAAAAAGAGCTTGCTTCAATGATATTGAAACATTTGCTGGATAATGGCCACCAGGGCATTACCCGCATAGGTATGTTCAATGCTGAGCTTTATCTGGGGCAGATATGTTTCGGTGATAACTCCATGTACCCGAATGCGTTTGACGGGCCGGGCGGTATCAAAGGTCTCTCTCCGGCTGTTCCGCTTTTTGGTAATGACGATCGCAAACTTTCTAACAATGAGCTGGTATTTGTTGACGTTGGCTGCGGGATGGAAGGATATCACACAGACAAAACTCAAGTGTATGCTTACGGAGCACTCCCTGATGAGGCTTATGAGTATCACGAAAAATGTGTAAAAATACTTAAAGAAACCGTGAAGCGTATGAAGCCAGGCAATATCCCTTCAAAGATTTACGAAGAGGTTATGGCTGATGTCAGCGAAGAGTTTCAGCAATATTTTATGGGCTATGGTGACGAGAGGGTTAAATTTCTAGGCCATGGTGTTGGGCTTGTTATAGACGAATATCCTGTCTTTGCCAAAGGCTTTGATCTTCCTCTGGAAGAGAATATGGTAATGGCTGTGGAGCCGAAAAGGGGTATACCCGGCGTTGGACTTGTAGGGCTTGAAAACACTTACATCGTTACAGAAGAAGGCGGCATAAGCATTACAGGTCAGGAAACAAACATAATCAGGCTTTAGACGGCGTATTATCTTCCAGTCTCTTTTTCAGAACCTCCATAAGCTCCATCATTTTTCCGTTCAGCCCTATCATCACGTTAAACATATCTTTTAATAAGGCGACATTTTTTGATTCTGCCTCTGCAAGACTTTCAGATTAATGCTTGGCAGCATTTATCTCAACCATTGTTTTTATGAAATATGACTGCACATAATGCATAAGCACTTCATAGAAGTCTTTGTTCTGGAATATCTTGCACATCTCTTCCAGCTTTATCAGATATTGCTCTCCCTGTACCTTGTCGTAATTGTTCGTAGCTTTGTACTGCACAAAAACCTTTTGGAAATATTCATCGCATATAGCTATTGATTCTTTAAAAATTGCCTGAGCAGTACCGCAGTATTTTAGCCCGTTATTAACTATCTGGAGAGTTTGTTCTCTGTCTTTTATGATTTGTTCTTCACTTGGTTTCTTTAAAGTTGATTGTATTGTGTCTAAAACACCTATCTCCTCTGTTATGAACTTATCTATCGCTTCTTTAAAGGTCATAATCTCTGTGCCAAGTATTTTTGCGCCCCCTTCAGTAGCGTTAATGACACGTGCAGGTGATGATGATGCATCCTTGTGGTAATATTGGAGAAACATTTCCCACACACGTGAAGTTTTAATTTCGGGCTGATAGTTGCCTTCAACTATGCGGAAATTCTTCTGTGTATATGCTTCTGCCTGATGCTTTGGACCATATGTATAGCCGTCAGCGTGAGTAGCATCGTCAGCTCCAAACGCAAGGTCTTGCCCTATAAGTATGATAGGGTCGCAGCCAAGATATTCCAAAGTTTTGAAGGCCATGTTACCTGCTGATGGGCCTATTGAAAGTGTTCCTTTATCAATTCCCAGCCACTTAAAAGTAGCGAAGTCTCTATAAGTGATAATACGTTCGCCTTTGTAGCTTGCGTATGTCTGCGGGTGAATAACAGGGGTGGCCGCCAGATAAACATCTTTTAAGTCCTCTTCTGTAAGTGTTTCAAAAAGCTTAGCAGTTGGTGTCAATCGCTCAAGGGACGACACAAGGTGAGGTTTCATACCTTTTTGTTTAAGGATTTTCATAGAACCATCAGCTGCACACAGCACTGCCTTTCCATATAGGTCTTCCAGCAGGTGGATGTTTTTATTCAGTGACGGACCGGATGCAATCACAACGCCGGGTTTACCTTTAAAAGCATTTTTAAGATCCATAATTCCAGGGTTATGAATGATTTCTTCAATATTTAAAAATGTATTCTCTATACCTATCATAGAGTCAAAAGGATCATTTCCATAGAACATCAGAACTTCTCTGAGGGCGTCTTTCAGTATTGCTATAGTTTTCAGGTAGTAGTCTTTGTTTATTATAAAAGATGCCTGATCCTCAATAATATTAATGGATTTTGCATGAAACTTTGCATTGGTTCCGTGTATTATCCTGTTTATTTTAGTAAAAAGAGCCGCTGGCGGCTCGTCTAGGATAAAGTGAAACATATGGTTATTGATTATCTGGGTCAAATCAACACATGAGACGAGAGTGCGAAAGATATCCAAATCTTTTTCAATTATAATTGTTACGTTATCTTTGACTTCATATGCTTTAAAAAATGCAAAGAAGTTATACATGAGACCGGTTCCGAGAAAAATGTTGAAGAATGGGAGCTTTATATTTTTCTCTCTGACAAGATTTATTGCAGAGTTCAATGGATCTTTATTATCATAAAAAAGCATGTTCGACTTAACATCAAGCATGTTAGGGATGTTTGTTTTTCCGGGCACAGGAGTTAGTTTAAATTTTTTCCCGGGCTTTATGTCTTTGATCTTGTTGTATATTTCAGGGAAACGTTTTTGAAGTGCTGCTAGGTTATTTTTCTCAATAGACATATGTTGCTCCATAAATTACATAAATGAATATTATTAGCTATTCTTGATTTTATCAACTTTTTTATATTTTTTATTTTTTTCGCAAAAGTTTTAATAATAAGTGACGATACTAATACAGAACATAAATAGAGACATCCGAGGTAAAAGTGAATTTTTAATAGTAACTTAGAATAAATATTATCTCTAATATTTTATTATATCCATAATCACAATCAACCCCCAGCATTATCTAAAGTTTTCAATATCTCTGTCGATATAACTATCACTAGAAAAGTATATGTATAACCTGATTCATATTTTCAGGTTTGCAAAATTAATAAACAAAATGGTACTGAGACATTCAGGCCGATACATTATCAGTATCGGTTTTTTTTTGTTTTGAGGAGGTGTTCAGGAGAGGTAGAGGAAAAATAAAAAATAACGTTTTTACGATTTGATAAAGATCACGCTTTCGACGCAACTTAAGCACTTCTTTCTCAAGTCAGGATTCAAGGCGCAAAAAAGAAAACAATTTGAAAGCAGCAAGGATGCTGAAAACACACATGGAGGTATATCATGGCACTTAGGATATATAATAATATATCTGCGCTCACTTCACAGAGATATCTGAACCAGGTTAATTCAGATATGTCTAAAAATCTTGAGAAATTATCATCAGGTCTCAGAATAAACAATGCAGCTGACGATGCGTCAGGTCTTGCAATATCTGAGAAGCTCCGCGGACAAATTTCTGGTCTTCAAAGAGCATCAATGAACGCTCATGACGGTATATCACTTCTTCAAACAGCTGAAGGCGGTCTCTCTGTTATCACAGATATGGTACAGAGAATGAGAGAAATTGCTGTACAGGCCGGTAACGGCGTGTATACAAGCGCTGACCGTGAAGAGATCCAGAAAGAACTGGAAGAGCTTAAAGAAGAGATAGACAGAGTCGCTTCATCTACAGAATTCAACACAAAGAAACTTCTAAATGGTGACACGACAGCTCTCTGGTCTACAGACAAGTCTTCGGTTATTAACGCATCGATAGCAGGGCAGGTTGCAGAAGGCAACTACAATCTTGATATCGAGGTTACACCCGGCAAGAACTATGTCTATAAATCAGACATTATGACACTTAACGCTGATGCTATCGGTGCTGAGATCACAACAGCAGGCGGCACAGCAAACACAAGTAACGTAACCCTAGTTTCTAACCCTACATCACTCGAAGCTACAGGAACCAGCTACTACACAATCGCTATAGAAAGCGGAACAAGCGCTGCAACAGCAGAAGTAGTTGCAACATACGCTCAGAGTAATTCTTCATTTGTAGCCAGCAGTGGTTCAGCTACTATAGCTGGAACAACAGGCACCTATAAGGGTGGTTATGTAGAAGTTAAATTTACTGAAGCCATTGGAGCCACCTCATCCGGTTCATTTGACTTTCAGGCTAGATTTGTCGATGCCTCAACAGGTACAGCAGAAGACTGGCAGACAATAACAAACGGTGCTTCAATGGGCACAAGCGGTCAGGTAACAGTGGCAACAGGTGCTTCTTTCGCTACAAACGGCGGAGCAACACTAAACATCACTTTTACAGCAGACCTTGGCGGTACCGGTAATATCCAGATTGGCGATAAGGTTCTTATTGCAGCTACAAAAGCTTTCGCCAGCAACGCATCAACTTCAGGCGGCGGTTCTATTACGATTTCCGGCGGTCCTTCTGCACAGAGCGGACCAAAGATTATCTTTACCGCATCGAATTCGCTGACTGCAACCGATGATGGCGATTCAGAAGTAGATTATACCAGCGTAACCGTTTACCATGCAGTACTTGATGAAAACACTGGTAATCTTAATATCGGATCACTAGCTCTTGATTTCAAAGAGACTGCATCCGGAACCACAACTCTTGATTCACAGTTTGATGTATCAGTTCGCGGTGGCGGAGAAGCAGCTACATCATCAACTCAACTGAAAGATATCAGCAGATTTACTACTGAAGACGGTCGTAACATTTTCGACAATACTCAGGAACTGACTATCTACGGTAACGGAACATCAACAACTCTTTTCATCGAAGGAAGCGACACTCTTGCAGATTTCGAGCAGAAGCTTACTGATGCTCTAATTGATGATCTTAAAATGGGTGCTACAAGCAACACCAGTGACACAGTCTCTAACGTTAACAACAACCTTGTTAATTATGTTACTACAACTAAAGACAACAGTAACGAAGCTGTTGAAGGTACATTTGTTATTCAGTCTGCGCTTCTTGGCGATAACAGCCAGTTGACTTTCGCAGGAGACCAAGCTCTCGTAGACGGGCTTTCACTTGCTACAATACAGGCTGGCGAGAATAGCGATGTTAAAGTAACTGTAACTGATGCTCACACTGGTTCATCAGTAGGTGTTGATACTGTAAACGACTACACTCTCAGAAACATTATTGAAGGTGTTGACGTTACAATAGCAAGCGATGCTGGTGTCTCACTTACTTGGGACGACACAAACAAAGAGCTGGACTTTGCAGCTGCATCTACTAACGAAGTAGCTAAACTACACGTTGTTAATAACGCTATGGAGATGCAGATTGGTGCTAACGAAGGACAAACAATCCTGACAACTATTCCACAGATAAACACTGCAGGCCTCGGTCTGGATGATATTCTGGTTGTAGATCAGGATCTTGCTCAAAAAGCAATCACTAGGATAGACAGTGCATTGGCAGAAATATCAAGTGTCAGGTCAACTATTGGTGCTCAAATCAACAGGCTTGAGTACACAATTACCGGCCTCGACATAGCAAAAGAGAACTTGACAGCATCTGAGTCAAGAATTCGTGACCTGGATTTTGCATCAGAAATGACAGAGTTCACAAGGAATCAGATTCTTAACCAGGCTGGTACAGCTATGCTTTCACAAGCTAACGCTCTGCCACAGCTTGCTCTGCAGCTTCTTGGGTAACTTGCCACATTAAACAATTGGGGGAGCATTAATGCTCCCTCATAAAAGAAGGACGGTGTAATATGTACGATATAAGTAACATAACCTCTATTATAGATGGTAAAAGCACTGTGGCACCTTCCGAAAAAGTCCGCAGTGTTGATAAAATAGCGGAAAAAGACATTAAGACAGAAGAGCAGCCCTCTTCCAAGACTCCTAAAAAAGAAGAGGTCACACAAGCGGTTTCAGATCTTAAAGCAGCTCTGGATTCGATGAATGTGAAAAGAGAATTTTCCATTGAAGAGAATTCTAAAGAGTTGATTGTTAAGATCATGGACCCTGAAGAGAAGAAAGTTATCAGGCAAATTCCTTCAGAGGAGACTCTGCGACTGTCAAAGAACATTAAGGAGATGGTGGGACTGTTGTACGACAGCACATCATAAATGATTAATAATGCCGGAGTTTCGGCTCCGGCTTTTTCTATTTCCTTATATCTACCAATGCCGGCAATAAAAAGTCGGAGCATACCTGTTTTTTCTTCTAAAGTTTTACTTAATTATTACGATTTCCTGTGTGACAAAAGAATATGAAAATCAGGTACTGAAACACTCGGACCGATGACTCTTGATAAGAGCATCGGTCTTTTTTTTGTCTTCAGTTCTGTGGAGGTGCATTTAGCGAGAGTGTTTTTAATACTTGTTTAAAAAGAATTGAGGGTTCAAAACCCTGAAACAACAACTTTGTAAAACCATTTTAAAACTACTAACCGGCACGGATGCCGGTAGCACGATTTACACGGAGGTAAATGATGTCAATGGTAATTTATAACAATGTCCCTGCGCTTACATCGCAGAGATTCCTTAGCCAAACAAATACGGCTATTTCGAAAAACCTTGAAAAACTTTCATCTGGTCTCAGAATCAACTCAGCAGCGGACGACGCATCCGGTCTTGCGATATCTGAAAAATTACGCGGCCAGATATCCGGCCTGCAAAGAGCTTCCATGAACGCCCAGGACGGTATATCACTGCTTCAGACTGCTGAAGGCGGTCTTTCTGTAATTACAGATATGGCACAGAGGATGAGAGAACTTGCTGTTCAGGCAGGTAACGGTGTTTACACAACAAACGACCGTGCAGAGATCCAGAAAGAAGTAGACCAGCTTAAAGAAGAGATCAACAGAGTTGCAGCTTCCACAGAGTTCAACACTAAGAAACTTCTTAACGGTGATTCTACAGCTTTATGGTCTACAGATAAGTCTGATGTGATTGATGCAACTATCACAGGTAAAGTTGCCGAAGGTAACTATAACCTTGAGATCGAAGTTGATCCTGGCAAAAACTATGTTTACAAATCTGATGTTATGTCGCTTAACGAAAATGCTATAGGCGCAGAGATCAACACAACCAACGAAGCTAACTCTTCTAACGTTACTATGGTTACAGATGTAAAAGGTATGGCACCTACTGTAGGCACTGGTTATTATGATGTTAAGATTGGCGACAGTGTTGTTGCTCAAGACCTGGGAACTATTGCAGGTACATATCAGCAGGAAGGTTCATCATTCGTAGCTGACCTTAGCAGTGCTGCTGGAACAACAACTATAAGCGGCTCAATGCAGGGCGGCTATATGGAAGTTTCCTTTACTGGAAACGTAGCAAATGACGCTACTGTTGGTTCAACAAGCGGAGTTAAAGTAAGATTCGTTGATGCTACAACTGGTGTAGCTGAAGACTGGTTTGCAATTACTGGCGGCGCCACAATGGGTGCTAGCGGTGTTGTAACTATCGACACAACTGGATTTACTAATGCTGCTGGAAACGCTATTAACGTAAGCTTTACTGCAAGCCTTGGTGATGCAGGCCAAATTCAGACTGGTGACAAAGCTCTCATAACACTTACAAATGAGCAGACAGTCGCTGCAGCTGCTTCTGGTGGCGGTTCTATCCAGATTTCTGGTGGACCTACAGGCCAGGCAGGCCCTACTATCAAATACGCAACAGCGAATTCGCTTACTGCCAAAGATAACGGCGACTCACAGGTTGACTTCAACAACGTAACTGTTTTCCATGCTACACTTGATAGCACTACTGGTAACCTTAACGTTGGTGAGATGACACTTAACTTCAAAGAGTCAGCAACTGGTTCTGGTGCTACAACACTCGACAGTAAGTTTCAGGTCGAAGTACGCGGCGGCGGACAAGCGGCTACAACTTCAACTCAGTTGAAAGATGTTAGCAGATTTACAACTGATGACGGTCGTAACATATTCGATCATACTCAGGAGCTGACAGTATTTGGTAACGGAAAATCCGCTACTATATATCTTGAAGGAAATGACACACTTGCAGACTTCGAAACAAAGCTTCAGAATGCATTGGTTGACGGTCTTGGAATGGGTGCAGACAGCGCTTCAAGCGACACAGTATCCAACGTTAACAACAACCTTGTTAACTATGTTTCTACCGAAACCAGCAACAGTAACGAAGCTCTTCAGGGTACATTTGTTATCCAGACTGCAATGCTTGGTGAAGACAGCCAGCTGTCATTCATCGGTGATCAGGCACTCATAGACGGTCTTTCACTCGCTACTATCCAAGAGGGCGTTAACAGTGAAGTTACAGTAACTGTAACATATGCTCACACTGGCGAGACAGTAGGTAAAGACGAAGTTAACGACTATGTACTCAGAGACGTGATAGGCGGAGTAGACGTTGATATAGCTAGTGATGCAGGTCTTGCAATCTCTTGGAACGACACAACCAAAGAGATTACATTCAACGCAGCTGCCAGTAACGAAGAAGTTAAGCTTCACGTTGTTGACAATGCTATGGAAATGCAGATCGGTGCTAACGAAGGTCAGACCATACTTACAGCTATTCCACAGGTTGACACAAAGTCACTTGGAATAGATGATATACTCATGGTTGATCAGCAGCTTGCTCAGGACTCTATCACTCAGATAGATGACGCACTAGAGAAAATCTCCAGTGTTAGAGCAACTATCGGTGCTCAGATCAACAGATTAGAGTACACAATAGTAGGCCTTGATACTGCCAGAGAGAACCTGACAGCATCTTAGTCCAGAATCCGCGACCTTGACTTTGCTTCAGAAATGACAGAGTTCACAAGGAACCAGATTCTCAATCAGGCTGGTACAGCGATGCTTTCACAGGCAAACTCACTGCCACAACTTGCACTTCAGCTTCTCGGGTAATCCGAATAGCTAAAAATATAAAGGGGAGCCTTCTGGCTCCCCTTTTTTTGTTTCATAGGCATGATTATTCGTAATTAATTAAGATGCATAGGCATCTATTTAGGCTGTAATGAATTGCCAGGCGAGTGATTGAAAAGTTTTACAGTTCTTTCATTATGTTCTGTAATCAGCGTTGATACTTACATATTCCTTACTGAAATCACATGTGTAGACAGTTTTTTCAGAAGTACCCATGTTCAGGTCAATAGTTATACTGATCTCTGGTTTTTTCATTATTTCTGCGGCCTTTGCCTCTAGTGCCTCGTCAATGATTATCCCGTTTTTCACATATGCCAGATCGTCAAAGAACATATCAATCTTTTCTTCCACACATTTTACACCGCTTGCACCAACTGTTGCTATGAGTCTTCCCCAGTTTGGGTCTTCGCCATAGAACATGGTCTTAACCAACGGAGAATTAGCTATGGCAAAAGCACATTTTTTTGCATCCTCTTTCTCAGCGGCATTTTTGACATTTATGGTCACCAGCTTTGTGGCTCCCTCTCCGTCTTTAACTATCATTTTGGCTAGTTCCAGAGAGACGTAGTTAACAGCTTCCTGAAACTGCTCCATTTCGGGAATTATGCCGCTCATACCGTTTGCCAAAAGAAATACAGTGTCGTTTGTGCTCATGTCGTTGTCAACGGTGATACTGTTAAATGAGGGCTGGACAGCATTTTGAAGCACAGTTTGCAGGTTTTCTGCGCTTATCAGAGCATCTGTAGTTATATAGCAGAGCATGGTTGCCATGTGCGGTGCTATCATCCCGGCTCCTTTTGTGGCGCCGGCTACAACATATGCGCCATTATCTGTTTCCACCAGAACACCAAATTCTTTGGTTACAGTGTCAGTGGTCATTATAGCTTTTGCAAATTTGTCAGAATTGCAGTCATCAAGCTCGTCAATGAGCTGATCAACTTTTCCAACCACTTTATCAACAGGCATTTTTACGCCTATTGTACCTGTGGAGGACATAAGGACAGAACCTTCGCCAGTACTTAAACCATCTTCAAAGGCTTTTACTATTGTATCCACAGCCTCAAGTCCATGCAGACCAGTGCTTGCGTTTGCGTTACCGCTGTTTACAACAATAGCGCTATATTCTTTGTTGTTCTCAAGAGATTTTATTGCGTGTTTGAGAGGAGCTGCTTTTATAGAGTTTTTGGTAAAAACACCAGCCACCTGGAATGGCACTTCAGAATAAAGAAGTGTCAGGTCGTGGTTTCCTTTCTGGTTTCCTTTTATATCTGCTGCTGCTGAGCTGGCAGAGTATCCCAGAGGTGTGCACACCCCTGCATTATTTATCTTCTGCATTATATTTCTCCAATATCTGTATGTTAAATTGTAACACTTTTCAGGCGAAAAGAATGAGCTGCAAAACACGGCAGCTGGTAAGTATCCGTAATGTAGTGTTACCCCTCTAGGGGTTTATCCCAGAAGGCCGAGTGTTTCATCAAAACCGCACATCAGGTTCAGGTTTTGAATTGCCATACCGCTGGCACCTTTTATAAGGTTGTCCAGACACGACACGATTATCAGCCTTTCATCTTTGACAAACAAGCTGATGTCAATAAAGTTCGTGTTTGCCACATCGTTCGTGGAAGGTATGTGTCCGTTATCATAAATGCGGACAAATCGTCGGTCTTTATAGAAAAGTCGCAGGCAGCCTGCAATGGTGTCCAAGTCGCTTTTTGTTTTTACATATATTGTTGATTCTATCCCTCTGTTCATAGGAAGCAAGTGCTGTGTGAAAAGTATGTCTGTATTTGCACCTGTGTTTTTAAGGATATGGTTTATCTCTGGCGTGTGCCTGTGGGTAAAGATACTGTAAGGCCTAAAGTCTTCGTTGCACTCGCAGTATGAGAATGCCAGATCGCTTTTTCTTCCAGCACCTGAAACTCCGGATTTACTATCAGCTATGATACCCTCATGCTCTACCATACCCTCTTTAATAAGGGGGAAAAGCGGTGTTATAACTGACGTAGCATAGCATCCAGGGTTAGCTACAAATTTCGAATGCTGTATTTGGCTGGTGAAAATTTCCGGCAGACCGTAAACCGCTTCATAAAGAAGAACAGGATATTTCTGCGGTACACCATATGTCGCCTCATAAAGAGCCGCATCTTTAATCCTGAAATCAGCACTGAAATCAACTACAAGAAGACCCATGCCGTGAAAAAAAGCGGCAGCATCCTGTGCAGCAGCGTGGGGCAAACAGAGAAATACAATATTAGATCTTGCAGATACTTCTTCGTAGTCTCTGCCCATTATTGTTAAATCACAGATGTTTCGAAGTTGTGGATAGACATCACTGAAGAGTTTCCCCTCATAGGTTTCGCTAACCAGACAGGCGATCTCAAATTCCGGGTGTCTTGTAAGTAATTTTACTAATTCATAACCGGTGTATCCGGTGGCTCCTATTACAGAAACTTTCATTGGTCAAACTCCGAGTATTATTGATATGAAAGATATATTATATTCATAAGGATTGCAAAACAAACTTGGAGCAAAGCCCCGGACAGAGATTGTCCGAGGCAAAATTTCTGTTATTTTCTAGTTTTAAACTTATCAGCTATCTCTTTCATGCTGCGGCTTTTTTCACCGAGCATTCTAGTGGTTTCTGATATGTCTTCTGACACTTGCCCAGTGCTGGACATATTATTATTTACCATCTCGATATTGTTCAGAGTGAGTTCCAGCGCGCTGATGCTTTCAGATATCATACTGTTTAAAGTGTTAATATTATCTGAAATATCTGTCATTGTGGTATCTACTTCATGGGTAAATTCCTCAAGGTCAGCAACACTCTGATTCATCTGTTTCGCCTGTTCTTTGTTGTTTTCTATCTCAGCAACAAACTCGCCTATGGTTTTAGAGTTTTCCCCGACTATAGACTTAATCTCACTTGTGGCGCCAGCAGTTCTTTCAGCCAGCTTACGTATCTCGTCTGCGACCACAGCAAAGCCTCTTCCAGCTTCGCCGGCTCTTGCAGCCTCAATGGCAGCATTAAGAGCCAAAAGGTTTGTCTGGTCAGCAACATCAGTGATAAGGCTTGTGATATTTGTAATATCATTAGACTTCTTCTCTAGGTCTCCGGCAGTCATACTCAGCTTGTCAACAGTAGCGGACATGGATGCAATGGTTGAAGTTATTTCAGATACACTCTTAAGCGACTCTGATATCTTCTCTTTTTTACTGGTAACATTTTCATTAAGCTGCATAAGGTTTCTGGTGTTCTCGCCCAGAGTGGTGGAAACCTGCTCAGAAGATGAGGATATGGACATGATGTGCGAAACATTTTCCTGCACAGATTCGTTAATGGTTGTAATGGAGCTCTGGATATTGCCTATCTCTCCATCTACCTCTTCGATACTGCCTTTAAGCTGTTCCATCATCTCTCTGAGATGCTCGATGAATACGTTTATCTTATGCCTTAGAGTACCTATCTCGTCCATACTTCTTACAGGTATGGTTATTGTCAGGTCACCTTCTCCTGAACAGAGGTCGTCAAGAACATCATTCGCTCGCTGCAGTCTTGCAAATATCTGTCTTTGTATAACAACTATAACTATGCACACAGCAATAATCGCAGCAACACCCAAAAGTATATTGTTAAATAATGACATAGATTTGATAGTGCTTATAGAAGAACTGTCCAGATTAACTTTATAAAATGAGTTAATCTTGCCTTCGGTCCAGTCTCTGTGGCATCTCAGGCAGTACTGTGTGGTTTGTACCGGATAAAAGAATATAGTCTCATTGTCATTTGTCATGATAGTTTGATCAGTTTCGCTTACATCCGACAGATCGACCTTACTTTTTAAGAGTTCCTTTTCCGAAGAGTAATGGACTGTCCCGTCAGGGTCGAGAAGTGAGAATTCATTCACTTGATCGTAATGACCTATCTCTTCCAGATGTTCCTCAAATACTCTCATGTTTCCCTTTTTAAGGGAATCGAACGTGGACATGAATATCATGTCTTTAAGGTAGTACATATATTCATTCATAGAATCTTCCACAAGTCTGTTCTTTTTTGTGTCCAGAGCTATGAATACAACTGCTATGAGCAACATTGGGATGATGGTATACATTGCCACCCGTGCTTTTATAGAATTTTTCATGGCTACTTCTCCATCTTCTTCTTCATTTCAGACCATGAGATGTCATCAAATGAGGCTTCAGAAAGATAAAGCGGTGAATTGAACGGAAAATCGTCGTGAATGCAGCCTATACAGGGTGTGTTACTCTCTATGCAGACGTTTACCTTACCGTTCCATCTTCTTGTAGGGCAGTCGGAGTGCACCACTGGTCCTCTGCATCCGTTTTTCAAAAGGCATTTAAGCTTGTCTTTTGCATAGTCTTTTGTGTAGTGCCCCTGATTAAAAGCCTGATATCTTCCGCATTGATCATGGATAAGTTCACCGAAGTATCTTTTCGGTTTCCCGTCTACCAGCTCCGGCAGTTTGCCTGTAGCTACTATATATGCCACTGTCCCCATCAGCCTGTCTGGCTGGATAGGACATCCGGGGATCTTTATCATAGGCTTTTTAACGCCAGTACGTTTCATGTATTCGTCTATTGCTATAGCCCCGGTTACATTTTGGTTAGAGGCTGGTATGCCGCCGTAGCATGCGCAGGTGCCTGATGATATTATAGCTGCTGCCTTGTTCATCAGTTTGTGCATGTAGTCATACATTGGCTCTTCGTTAAACACGCAGGCCTCTTTCATCACCGCAGGGATAGAGCCTTCACAAACCAGATAAAACGGACCGCTGTCCGCTACTTCATTTATAAGGGACATATAGTCAACCCCTTGCGCAAAAGAGATATTCGGGTGAACCTGAAGTCTGATTATGTTTGTTACGAAGTCTATGAAGTCTGATTCGTTGCCGTAAGTGGCGGAGATACTGCAGCCGGTGCAGCACTGTGACTGTATGAAAATTACCTGAGGGCGTTCAGCTTCTGAAAGCTTAGTGAACCCTTCTGCTATTTCGTTAGTAAATATCGTGCTGCCGAAAACCAGCACGGAGACATACCTGCATCTTTTCAGAAATTCTCTTCTATTCATTTGTATAGACATGTTTTCCTCCTAGTGGATAGAGCAGGCAGTACACGGGTCATAACTTCTGATGACTCTGCCCACTTCAATGGAGTTGTTGCTGCTGAATTTCACAGGTGTGTCTATAAGCGCCTTTTCTGCCACGCCTATTTTCCCGTCTGCCATCGGACCGAAGTTCCACGTACTCGGAACTATCATGTTGTACCTGACTATTTTCCCTTTATCCGCCTCTATCTGGTGGATAAGTGCACCCCTTGCGGCGATGGAAAATCCGGTTCCTACACCTGAAACTTTCTTATCGAAGTCTACCTGCTTGATATTAGGTTCGCCGAATTTGTATGCATCAAGCAAAAGGTAAAGGTGTTCGATGATGTTTCGGGACTCCACAGCTCTCGCTACATGTCTGCCCATTGTCGAGGACTGGACTTTTCCGCCCAGCTTCTTCATGGTTTTATAAAAATACTCGTCTTTGTTTACTATCATTCTGGCAAGCGGTCCAACCTCCACTGGCTCTCCTGAATATCTCGGAGATTTTGTCCAGCTGTATGCGCCGCTCTTTTTAGGAGCCGGCTCCCCTTTGGAATCATAAAAAGAGTTGTCATAGAATTCTTTTACATTGCCAAAAGAGAATGACTGTTCGCTGCCGTTTAGTATAACGCCCCCTTTAAAAACCGGTTCACCGAGCACTTTAAAGGTTTCATTGGCATAAAAACTGTTGTAACTGACTCCTATGTCGAAATATTCTGGATATCTGGAGGCCAGCTCCATTACATCCGGAATGTAGTGGTTCATAGCGAAGTTTTTTACCTCTTCCAGTACATTAAAATACTGCATCAGTCTGTCAGGGGAGATATCTGTGGTTACACCGCCCGGGAGAACTGCGTGTGTGAACGGTGCTTTTGCTCCAAGAAGAGCTATACCGGAAGCCCCCTTCGAACGAACTTTTAGCGCCTGAAAATAATTGTTAATCATTGTAAGGCAGGTGTTTGTGTCACTGATGTAGTTTCCGGCATTTCGTTTCAGCACAAACTGAGGTTTTGTTTTAATAACCCAGCTTTTAAGTGTGTTGATATTTGTGTCGTTCCCGTTGTATTCCAGTATCTTTGTAAAATCCACGAAGTCAGGTACACATAAAGTATAGAAATGCAGGAAATGGTCGGTCACCAAATGAAGACCAAGGATAAGATCTCTTAATATTTGGCCGTTTTTAGGTGAAGGGTTTTTGTATAGTTCCTCCAGTGCCAGTATTGAGGCGACACCGTGAACTTCGTGACAGACACCGCATACGCGCTGGGCTATTCTAGCTGCATCTACTGGGTGTCGGCCTTCGAGAAACTTTTCAAATCCTCTGTACATCTGACCGCTGATTTTTGCATCAGCGACCCTTTCACCTTCGACATGGGTCTCAACTTTCATATGACCTTCGATCCGGGTGAGCGGTTCAATAGAGATGGTCTTTGCCATTAATAAAGCTCCAAATAATTAAATTTATATGTATACATATTATCATAATAGATTTAGTTTTTCTCATTTATTTTACGATATGTGGCATTAGATTCTTTGATAGCTTTTTCAATTATAAAAGGGAGTTTTTCAACATATAACTTGAGCAAAACCATTATCTTTAGTAGTATTCTTAAAAATGTCTTAGAGAGGTTTATTATGACAATTTTTGAAGAGTCAAAAAAATACATCCCCGGCGGTGTGAACAGCCCCGTTAGAGCTTTCGGTTCTGTGGGCGGCGATCCTGTTGTTATTAAAGGCGCGCAAGGTTCAAAAATTTATGATGAAAACGGAAAAGAATATATAGATTACGTATGCTCATGGGGGCCAATGATCACTGGTCATGCAGACCCGGATATCATTGGTGCTGTTAAACATGCTGCTGATCTGGGTACCAGCTTCGGTGCGCCTACGAAAGCGGAACTTGATATTGCAAAAAAGATATGTGCCATGGTTCCATCTGTTGAGATGGTTCGCCTTGTGAGCTCTGGAACTGAGGCTCTTATGAGTGCCATCAGGCTTGCAAGAGCATATACTAAGCGTGATAAGATAATCAAATTCGAAGGATGCTATCACGGTCACTCCGACTCGCTGCTTGTTAAAGCGGGGAGTGGAGCACTAACTTTCAATCAGCCCTCAAGCCCCGGTGTGCCTGCAGATTTTGCTAAACATACACTCGTTGCTCAGTATAACGACATTGATTCCATAAAGGCTCTACTTGCAGAAAACAAGGATGAGGTCGGTTGTGTACTTATTGAAGCTGTGGCCGGCAACATGGGAGTTGTTCTCCCTAAAGAAGGTTTCCTTCAGGAGCTTCGAAAGCTTTGTGATGACGAAGGTATTGTGCTGCTTTTTGATGAGGTTATTACAGGGTTCAGACTTGCGGCTGGCGGTGCTCAGGAATATTTCGGTGTAATGCCTGATATTACAACAATGGGCAAGATTATCGGCGGCGGACTCCCTGTTGGTGCATTTGGCGGAAAGCGTGAAATAATGGAGATGATGTCTCACACAGGGCCTGTTTATCAGGCAGGGACACTTTCTGGTAACCCACTGGCTACGGCGGCCGGTCTTGCAATGCTGAACAAGCTTTCACAGCCTGATTTTTATAAAAACCTTAAAATTAAATCGGATATTCTTTTCGATGGTTTGGCGGATAACTGCAAGAATCTCGGACTTAAATATGCTTATAACAGAATAGAGTCTATGTCATGTCTGTTTTTTAAAGAGGGTACAGTTATAAGTTTTGCTGATGCTGTTAAGTCTGATACAGGTATGTATGCGAAATTCTTCCACGCTATGCTTAAGCGCGGTATAACACTTGCTACGGCACAGTTTGAAGGCATGTTTGTAAGTACAGCGCACACTGATGCAGATTTAGAGGCAACGATAAAAGCACATTACGAAAGTTTAAAAGAGATACATTAGTCCCGAATAATGCGCAGTGAAAGCGAGGCAGTACTTTTTTTGCCGAGCTAACTGAAATAGCTGGAGTGGAGGTATAGTTTGTATTCACAGTCTAGTGTTAAACCCCAAGGCGCTGCCTTATGAAACTGGTATTTTTAGTACTGAATTCGGTTGAACTGCTGGAAGAAGTTATTGAGTATATGGTAGAGATGGACGTGCGTGGCGGCACTGTTCTTGACTCTGTGGGTATGGGACGTATTCTTGCGTATGATATCCCGATATTTGCTGGCTTCAGAGAAATGATTGTAGGGTCCAGAGCTACTAACCGTACACTTATGACCACTATACCCGACAAAATATTTGACGACTTTATGGATGGCCTTGATAAAATAGTAAATTTTAATGAACCGGGAACAGGGGTTGCTTTTACGCTGGATGTTTACAAAGCTTATGGTGTGAAGTGAAAAAATCTGATACTGATAAGTATATTAAAAAGATGGCAAACGCAAGCTCAGCAGGTACTTCGCTGGCTTTCAGTATACTCATAGGTGCAGCTATGGGGTGGTGGCTGGATAAGTTTTTCGGAACTAAGCCATGGCTGTTTCTGATTTTTATGGTTTGCGGCATAATTGCAGGTTTCAAAAATATGATCTATTTCATTAAAAAAACTGATCTTTATGATGATGAAAACACCTAATAAAATATTAATTCTGTCATTGATTTTTTTCACAATATTGTATACAGTATGCAGGTTCAGATTTGAACCTGCGCTTGCTAATGGTCTGCTTGTAGGTTACCTTCTTGGAGCTTTCAACTTTTTTTCTCTTGCACGAAAGATAGTTGGCTTGATTGAAGGGCAGGTAAGCATGGGTCTGATTTTTAATGGACAGCTTAGACTGCTGGTAACAGCGTTTGTCATCTGGGCATGTGTTACCAAACTGAATTTAAATATAATAGGTATGCTGGTGGGGCTCTCAATTATACCCGTGTGTATACCATTTGTAGTTATATACAACAACTTAAAGGGGAAAGACGATGGAACACCCAATTAATGTGTCCATGCTGTTAGGTATGGATTTTTCTCATAAGTTCTGGCACGTCACCATGACATTTCTGGTTGTGATGATAGTGTTATTCCTAGGCAGCCTTGCTAAAAAGAAGGATGCAGAGGTTCCTGGCCGCACACAGAACGCTTTAGAGCTCTTTGTAAAAGGGGTTTATAATATGTGCGACGACGTGATGGGAGTAGAGGGCAGACCTTATATCCCTCTTATTTTCGGTATTGGTCTTTATGTAGCGTTTTCTAACGTGCTTGGTCTTATTCCCGGATTTCTGGCTCCCACATCAAACCTTAACTCTACAGTGGCTCCCGCCCTTGTAGTTTTTGGGGTTTACAACTATATCGGAATTAAAAGGCACGGGGCAGGCTATATCAAGCATTTCCTCGGACCTGTTGCCTGGCTGGCTCCTTTGATGCTCATTATTGAGATCATAGGCCACCTTGCCCGTCCGCTTTCTCTGTCCATGCGACTTTTCGGAAACATTTTCGGTGAGGATCTGGTTATCATCATTCTTTTTATGCTGGTTCCATTTGTAGTGCCTCTGCCGATGTTTATGCTTGGTCTTTTCACATCCCTGCTTCAGGCGTATGTGTTTATGATGCTGTCGATGATTTATATAAGTGGTGCACTTGAAGAAGCACACTAAAATTTTCATATAATTTAGGAGGACATTAAAATGTCTAAAATCGTAAGAATTCTTCTCTCAGTAACTGCATTAATGGCAGTTGCAACAACAGCTTTCGCTGCAGAAGGCGCAGCAGCTGCTTTATCAGCTAAGTACATTGGTGCAGGTCTTGCTATCGGTATCGCTGCTCTTGGTACTGGTATTGGTCAGGGTACTGCTATCAAAGGTGCTGTTGAAGGTATCTCTAGAAACCCTAGCGCATCCGGTAAAATTTCTACAACAATGATCATCGGTCTTGCACTGATCGAGTCACTTGCAATTTATGCACTTGTTGTAGCTCTTATCCTTCTTTTCGTTGTTTAATAACAATCGAGTGAAAAAACAAGGCGGGTCTTAAAACCCGCCTTTTTCCATCAAAGTTACTGTGGGGGCAATTATGTGGCAAAAAATAAAAGAATTCAGTTGTAAAGACCCTCTAATCTTTACAATAATCATCGCCTTAGTAGTAGTCGGAGCTGGCTTTATAGGCGTACAGACAATGCATGCGACAAGTACTGCGGAGTTCTGTCAGACTTGTCATGCGAAAGAAGAGATAGCTGTCAGAGGCGAATATTATACTTGGAGAAAAAGTATACACAGCGAAGTAGATGTTAGCTGTCTTGACTGTCATGGAGATCCCGGCATTATAGGGTATTTAGATGCTCACATTGTTGCTGGAACAAGAAGCCTTTATCACGAAATATTCACATCTGAAGAGCAAATTATAGAAGACCTTACTCATTACGGATCTACTGTTGAAGGTGCAGAGAAAGCAGCTTTTGAAGACTCCTGCCTTTACTGCCATTCAGATGAAGCAAATAAAGAGATGCGCAGAAATAGAATTATCAAGATCGCAGGTGAGTTCAGACATATGGATGAAGTCGTTATGCCTGAATACCGTGAAGAATACGGCCGAGCCGATGTTTTTGCAGATGGTGTACAGGCCGGTGTTGAACCAAACCACACACTGCACAAAGACATGGGACTCAGCTGTTTCAACTGCCACCTTGGCATAGGTCACAGCGGAGAGAGATTCCATGAGCCTGAGATGGCTACATGTTTTGAGTGTCACGATGACGTTCGTGCTCAGGCTAGCCCGCATGCGAACGATGACTGTGCTACTTGTCACGTAGCTCAAAAAGAAATTCAGGAAGGCACTTACGCAGAAGGTATCGAAGGTTACAGCTGGTATATGGCAGACCTCGACTGCTCAGACTGTCACGAAAGTGCTTTTATAAGACCTAATACTGATACATGTGTTATGTGTCACGATGAATCATACGCTGATATAATGACAGATACACAGAATTACTTTAACGAACAGCTTGTTAAAGTTCAGAAGCAGAGAGATTTCTATATGGCTAAACGTGAAGCAATGCCTCACGGCCAGAGAGAACTCACTAATGAGCTTCTTTATATTGTAAGAGTTATCGAAAGCGACGGCTCGGAAGGTGTTCACAACCCTGAGTATTTTGACATGATGTTCGAAAAAGCTAACGATCTTACAGCGAAAATCAAAAATTATGTAGAGCCTGAAGAGACTGAGGAGACTCATGCACCTGTTATTACAGCTCAAAGCGTGTCAGAAGAAGAGACACACGCTGAAAAAACAGGACCTGTTAACTCAGAAGAGATGATGTCTATTCTCGAAGGTCTTGAAACAATCGACCTGAAAGAGAGATATGCTCCTGAAGGCAAAAAGAAGGCTGTTATCTTTGAGCACAAAGGCCACGCAGAAAGACTTGCATGTGCTTCATGTCACGAATATCCTGAGGCCGGTATGCTTAAGTTTGAAGTTCCGGAAGTTGTCGAAGGCACAAAAAATGTCTTCCACACAGAGCTCTGCATCAAGTGTCACAAAGAGATGAGAGCTACTACATCTTGCGGCGCATGTCACAAGTAAACAGACATTAACTAAACTCATAAAGGCGGTACACTGTACCGCCTTTTTTTTCGTAAAACTATCCAGCTTAGAACTAACCCTTGAAACAATTGTCCAGCAGAGTAATATATAACTTTATTATTGATATGGAGATTTTAACATGGAAATAGATGCAAGGGGGCTTGCTTGTCCTCAACCGGTTCTTATGGCAAAGGAATCACTTTCAAAAATGGATGAAGGGATACTGACCATTCTGGTGGACAACAAAGGCTCCAGTGTGAATGTGAAGAACTTTTGTGAGTCAAACGGACACACTGCAAATGTTACAGAGAAAGACGGTGTTTACCAGATTGATGTAACTGTCGGTTATGATTGTGCTGTTGATGCAGATTATAAATCTGATAAAGAGACAGTGGTGCTTATAAGCGGTGAGTGTGTGGGCTCTGAAGAGCCTGAGTTGGGTAAAATGCTTATGAAGGGTTTTATTGGAAACTTGAAAAACCTCGAAAATCCTCCAAAATCAGTTATATTTGTAAATAATGCTGTTAGGCTGACGACAATAAATGAAGAGACTGTGCCTCTGCTGCGCGAGCTTGATGATTCAGGTATGGAAATCCTTTCATGCGGAATATGCCTAGAGTTTTATAAGCTTGTTGACGAGCTAAAAGTAGGTACTGTTACCGATGCCCACACGGTAGGCAATAAACTCTTTAACTCAGACAAAGTTATCAGATTATAAGGAGAAAGGACTATTTTCCCTCTAAAGACCTCGATACCATTAACTAAATTCCCTTTTGTAAACTGGTTGCTAATATTTATAAATATTGCTGTGTTTATGAAAATGGTTCAGATGAGCAATTATGAAGAGAATCTTTTTATATATCAGTATGGACTGGTAGCTAAGAAAATTTTTGTAGATAACCCAGCACTTACCCTCACGGACAGATATTTGCCCATACTGTCCTCCATGTTCATCCATGGGGGTTTTTTGCATATTTTAGGAAACATGTATTTCCTTTTCATATTCGGTAAAAATATGGAGGGTAAGCTTGGACATTTAAAATATCTCTTTATTTATATAATGTTTGGTTTTGCCGCTGCTCTTACGCAGATAGTTATGTTTCCGGACTCCGTAATACCTATGGTAGGTGCAAGCGGAGCTGTCGCCGGCGTTATGGGCGCATATCTTATATTTTACCCCAGAGCAAAGGTTAAGACACTAGTAATAATAATAATATTTATAACAATAGTTGATATCCCTGCAGTTATCTTCTTGCTTTTATGGTTCGGTTTTCAGTTTTTGAACGGAACTGGCGGGGTAGGCGGAAATGTTGCATGGTGGGCTCACATAGGCGGTTTTATCGTTGGGCTTATGTATGCTGTTTACTTCGTCAGAAAAAATGATTATATAGAAACAAAAGAACCATACAGGTACAATTAGATATATAGGTGATTTATGTGTTTAGGTTTTCCCGGTCAAATAGTTGAGCTTGAAGATATAATGGCAACAGTTGACATAGCGGGCACAAAGAGGGAAGTGTCTATAATGATACTCCCTGATGAAGTTGTGTTGGGAGACTGGGTTATGGTACATGCCGGCATGGCCATAGCAAAGATGGATCCCGAAGAGGCACAGAAAACATTGCAGGTACTACAGGAATTCGCCGATGGCCTCGATGATTGAAGGTTTTCGCAATGCTGAGCTGTGCAGCAAACTTGTCAGGCAGATACTAAAAGAGGCTACAGGTTCCTACAGGTTTATGGAGGTGTGCGGAAGCCACACAATGGCTATTGCCCGTTTCGGTATAAAATCTCTTTTGCCTGAAAACATCGAGCTTGTGTCCGGACCCGGTTGCCCTGTGTGTGTTACCCCTCAGTGCGAGATAGACGCTCTTTTTGAGATAGCTGAAAAAGGTGCGGTAATAGTTACTTTCGGCGACATGATGCGTGTTCCCGGCTCAAAAGGGGTCAGCCTTCAGAAGATGAAGTCCGAAGGTGCTGATGTGCGTATAGTTTTTTCGCCGCTTGATACAATAAAAATTGCAGCCGAAACTGATAAAGAAGTTGTCTTTGTCGGTATAGGTTTTGAAACGACAGCCCCCGCCGTTGCCAGTTTGGCTTTGACAGCAAAAAAAGCTGGCATTAAAAATATATCAATAACCCCTTACAGCAAAACAATGCCTGAGGTTCTTGGGCTTTTGCTCAGCGATGAAAACCTAAAAATAAACGGATTTATATGCCCTGGACATGTTACGGCTGTTACAGGACTTTCGCTTTATGAACCGGTGGTCAGTGCAGGGATGTCAGCAGTGGTCACAGGGTTTGAGCCTGTTGACATACTAACATCGATACTGGAGATGGTTCGTCAGACAAACAACGGCGAATTTAAGGCTGTGAACAGCTATTCCCGGGTAGTTGCCGACGAGGGAAATGCTAAGGCTCGCAGTGTTATTGATGAAGTGTATTATAAAAAAGGCTGTTGGTGGCGCGGCATTGGCTATATAGAAGACAGCGGGCTAGCCTTCAGAGATGAATACGCGGAATATGATGCTTTTAAGAAATTCGACGTTTCACTTCAGGGTGATGACGAGATAGAAGGGTGCAGTTGCGGAGAAGTTCTGAAAGGCTATATTAAACCCTCAAGCTGTTCTTTGTTCGGCACTGCCTGCACACCAGAATCCCCTGTAGGCCCTTGCATGGTTAGTTCCGAAGGAGCTTGTGCAGCTTTGTACAAATACTCTTAGCACCCATACACTGCGCACTTCTGCGTGCTGATTTCAATTGCTTGTGTATGGATACTAATATAATAAATGTACTGCACATAAATATGCTTAAAAATGCAGAATGCATTAAAACAATACAATCAAAGGACACGAAAATACTTTACGGAAATAAAGACGGCTTAAAGCCGCAGCAAATACAAAGATTAGAAAAGCTTTACACCAGAAAGGCAGGTGTGGCAGATGTTGTTCAGCCTGAGCTTGCCAGAACTATTTGTGAGCTTTCTAACGAGCTTAACAGGCAGATAGGTGTTCTGGTTGATAGAAAGGGTAACGTCTATTATGTGATAGTAGGGGACACCTCAGAGGTGTTTATCCCAAGGCTGGACAGATTCCCCCTGGTTCCGGGCAGTCTTAGAGGACTAAGGCTTGTTCACACTCACCTGTCAGGCGAAGACATTACTGATGATGACCTTACTGACCTTGCGCTTCTGCGTTTGGATAGTGTTACAGCACTTTACTTTAATGACAAAGGCATACCGGACGGGATGAAAACAGCTCATCTGCTGCCGCCCGAGAGCGATCAGTACTATGATTTTCTGATAGACCGCGACCCTCACAGACAGACTGTAAATTATCTGGATTTTATAACAGAGCTTGAAGGTGAAATATCCTCAAAAACCAAACGTCTTCATCAGGTGGATGTGGGAAACCATGCACTTCTGCTTGGGTGTTATAAGTCAAGAGCGCAGGGGAACGAGAATATGACAGAGCTGGCAGAGCTTGCCAGAAGTGCCAATATGCACGTATCAGAGACAGTGCTTCAGATCAAAGACAAGATGCATGCTAAATATGTAGTAGGTCCCGGCAAGCTGAAAGAGGTTGTTATAAAGTCCATGCAGAACGGCGTGGAGTTTCTCGTTTTTGATAACCCGCTTTCACCGGCACAGGCGAAGGCTATTGCAGATTTTACAGACCTCAAAATTATAGACAGACCTCAGCTTATTCTTGATATATTTGCAAAAAGGGCAAAGACCAATGATGGTAAAATTCGTGTTGAGCTAGCCCAGCTGAAGTATCTATTGCCCAGACTCTATCAACGGGATGACTCGCTTTCGAGACTGACCGGAGGAATAGGCGGGAGAGGCCCCGGAAACACAAAGCTGGAGATTGACAGGCGCAGGATTAACGACCGGATAGCCATGCTTTCCGGCAAACTGAAAAAGATAGAGAGAAACAGGCAAACCATGAGGCAGAAGCGAAACCGGAATGAGCTGCCCATAGTCTCTATTATCGGATATACAAACGCAGGGAAATCAACACTGCTGAACAGCCTCACCCAGAGCGGTGTTTACGCTGATAATCTGATGTTTGCGACACTGGATACCAGCTCAAAGCGCATAAGGTTTCCGCAGGAGAAGGATGTTATTATAACAGATACTGTAGGGTTCATTCGTGACCTTCCCGAAAACCTGAAAGGTGCTTTTAAGAGCACACTGGAAGAGCTTCAGGATGCTGATATGCTGCTTCATGTGGTAGATGTGGCTGCGGAGGGGTTTGACTCGAGAGTTCATTCTGTGGAGACTGTGCTGCAGGAGCTGGAGCTCTCCGACAGAGAAACTATACTGGTGATAAACAAAACCGATCTTTTGGCGGACTATGAACTGGACTATATAAAAACAGGTGTGATGCCAGAGGGTGCAGAGCCCGATCTGTATGACCGTGCACATGAAATAGTCGAGTTAACAGAAAGATATAATCAAGTATGTCTGGTTAGTGCAATAGACAGAAAGACTTTTCGTGAGCTTTTAGAGATGATACGTATGACGCTTTTCGTGCAGGGAGCACTATCTGACACAATGGGTATCGAAGATTATTTCGGTTCCAGAAATGTTGATTAAATAGAGTTTTAGGAGTGCAAATTTTGCCAAATAATAAGGAGAGTAGATGAATAGCCTGAGTCCTTCTGAGATAATTAAATTTCGTACAGAGTGTTACCGTGCATCAGATGGCAAAGGCGTTTTCTCTCTTTATTCTGTTAAAAGTGATCTTAGGAAGATATTTCGAGAGAAAGAGTTTGTGGAGCATTTCCGTTTGTTGACCAAGAACAGTGAACATGCCGGGGTAAAAATTGTCACAGAAACTATTAAGAAAAAACTTGCAGAAGTCAAATATATAGAGCATATATCTGAAAACGGAGAGATTATAACTTTTTTTTCTAAGACCGTTCTGACCATAGAAGAGGGCGCATGGCGTATCCTAAAAGAACAGAGAGAGAAAAAGAAACAATAATGTTATTTTGCTCTTGAAAAAAGTTTCATAATATCATATAAATATTCCCTGCTTTGTTACGGAGGAGTGTCCGAGTCTGGCTTAAGGAGGCGGTCTTGAAAACCGTTGAGCGTGCGAGCGTTCCGTGGGTTCGAATCCTACCTCCTCCGTTTTTTTTGTTTTTGGATGGGAGTGGTGGCCGAGCTAGGCTGAAGGCGCTCGCCTGCTAAGCGAGTATACGGCTTATACCGTATCGAGGGTTCGAATCCCTCCCACTCCGTTTAATTAAACTGTGGTTTTGAGGAGAATATGAAAAAAATAATTGTATCACTAATGCTTGCTGCATTCCTTGCGGCTTGCTCACAAGGTGTTGTAGATGAGGAAAAAGCTGAGTCTGTTGCACATTCACAAACAAAAGAAACAACTGCTGCTAACCCCCATGCTGATGGGACTATACCTCTTGGAGCAGACGGTAAGCCTGCGGACGTTGCACCTGTTAAAAAAGAGAGAAAGTACTCAGTGCCTAAAGAGATAGCTGAAAAGTACAAGAGCCTTATACTTGAGGTGAAAAATATTCCTGAAAACAGTTCTGTTCAGACTGATGTGCTTATAGGTCAAAAATCAGAAGTTACAGGAACACCATTTGAAGTGCTTGTAGAACACTATTTTCCAGATTTCGTTATTGATGCTGATGGTACTATAACAACACGTTCAGCTGAAGAGAACAATCCGGTAGCGAAGATTAAGGTCTTCAAGTTCGGCGAAGTCTTCTTTGACGGATGGCTTTTTAAGAACCATCCTGATGAGCACGGCAACTTTTCAGACCCTGCTTACAGCATGACATTGGTAAAATCTGTAACAAAATAATTAGAACTTAATTATTAAACATATAAAAGGGAGTATCGAAAGATGCTCCCTTTTTTTTGTGTAAACACACAAAAAAGGGGACACGTAAAAGTACATGTCCCCTTTATTATTTCATACTTTACTCTTCAAGCGAATGTAATGAGCGCTCGAAAAGTGGGAGTTGGTCTACACTCAAGGTTTTGTGATGTGCCTGTAGGTGCCGACCGACTACAATCCCATAAGGTCGTTTGCAACTTTTTGGGAAGCTGCTGCGATATCCTTGTGAAGTGAGCCGCCGTGGCTGTCCATTGTTACAACACATGGGAAATCTTCAACTTCACAAACCCAGAAAGCTTCCGGTGTTCCGAATTCTTCGAGTTTGTAAACTGTATGCACTTTTTTAACCATTTTACCGATCAGAGAACCAGCACCGCCGACAGCGTGAAGATAAACAGCACCAACTTTTTGAAGTCCTTCTGCTGTTTTTGGCCCCATGCCGCCTTTACCTATAACCGCACGTACGGAGTATTCCTCACATACTGCTGCCTGATAAGGCTCTTCACGGGAAGATGTTGTAGTGCCTGCGGCAACAAAGCTATACTCGCCGGCTTCATCTTTTTTCACAACTGGTCCGCAGTGATAGATAACGCCGTCTTTCAGGTGTTCACGGATAAAATCCGGTCTCTCTTCTATCATAAGTTTATGTGCTGCATCTCTAGCAGTTACTATTGTGCCTGTAAGGAGAACCTCATCGCCCACCTTAAGTGAACGTGCTGTCTCTTCACTGATAGGTGTAGTGAGCTTAATCATATGTCACCTCACTCCCTTTGATTATCATTTGTTTTCTTCTGTATGCCCAGCATGTGTAAGAGATTGATACGTAGAAAGTGGCAGGGTGTCTGTGCTGTTTGCCAGCGTATACACCAAGGCACGTAGTTTTTCCGCCAAACCCCATAGGTCCGATGCCGAGTTTGTTCAGGTCTTCGTATAGCTCTTTTTCCAGTGCTGCCAGATCAGGATCTGTGCTCTGCTCGCCTAGTTTGCGAAAGAACTGCTCTTTTGAAAGCGCAAAAGATGTAACCCTGTCGCCTCCAATTCCTATACCGATAACTCCAGGTGCGCAGCCTTGACCCTGAGCTTTCTGCACAGCATCAATAACGACCTTTTTAACACCCTTAAGATCACGGCCTGCTTTCAGCCCTGTGTCTGGAAGCTTGTACTGTGCGCCGACGTTCTCAGAACCGCCGCCTTTCAGCATAAGTCTAACTCTGACCTCGTCCTTGTCCCACTGGTGAAAGTGGAGGTAAGGAGCGTTTGTTCCTATGTTGTTACCGGAGTTTTTACATGTTACAGGGTCAACTGCGTTGGGGCGGAGATACTGAAGCTTTGTAGCCTCAGCAGCAGCCCATTCTGCAGCTTCTCTGTATTTCTTTTCAGAATCTCCCACTGGGAAATCCACATAGATTATAACTGAGCCTGTGTCCTGACAAATAGGAGTGGATGCTTCTCTGGCAAGTCCGATGTTTTCGATTATAGTGCCAAAAACGTTTTTAGCCGGAGTTCCTTCACCCTCTCTGTCGTATGCCTGTTTGACCGCGTCTTCCACGTCCTTAGAAAGGTCTGTGGTTGCTCTGCGCATCAGCTCAAGCATTGCCTTTTTGAGTTCCATTAATATCCACCTCGCAAGGTTATTGTAGTTATTCTTAACGCATTAATTGTATACAATATGCCGAAAAATACAAGTCCAGACTTGAACATCGGTTTAAAATGTTCGTACCTTTGCTCACAGTATAATTTTATAAGTAAACAGTGGACATTTTTTACATGATACTGCTGAGTGTTAGCTAAATTTTTCTTTCAGAACTGTATTTAAATTTAGATAAGTATGGCAGGATGATTCTGAAGTAGTATAATTTTGATATAGCTGATAACGCAAATGATTTGTCCTGCGCAAAAGCAAAGTGGCAATGAATAATTTAAAAGAGGTTTGAAATGAAATACAGAATTGAGTCAGACAGCATGGGCGAAATAAATGTTCCGGAAGATGCGTACTGGGCGGCGCAGACCCAGCGCAGTCTGGAAAACTTTAAGATAGGCTGGGAGAAGATGCCGGTGAGCCTTATACATGCTTTTGCAGTGCTGAAAAGATCAGTGGCTGTGGTTAATAACAGGCTTGGGAAACTGTCTGAAGATAAGACTCAGGCTGTTGTAAAGGCTTGTGATGAGATATTAGACGGCGAGCTTAAAGACCAGTTCCCTCTTTCTGTTTGGCAGACAGGGAGCGGCACACAGACCAACATGAACATGAACGAGGTTATAGCAAACAGGTCGTCAGAGATACTCGGTGTGAATTTTCGTGAGGAGAAGGCTGTGCACCCCAACGACCACGTAAATATGTCTCAAAGCTCAAACGACACTTTTCCAACTGCTATGCATATAGCCGCTGTTACTGTTATAGAAGATGAACTCATTCCGTCTCTGGAAAATTTGAAGGACACACTTTATGAAAAGATGGAAGAGTTTGCCAATATTGTAAAAATCGGACGTACACACCTTCAGGATGCTACACCGCTGACACTGGGTCAGGAGTTTTCAGGATATGTGGCTATGCTGGAGACAAATGTGCGTCAGATTATGGAATCTCTCGACAATGTTCGTGAGCTAGCCATAGGTGGAACAGCTGTGGGTACTGGGCTGAATGCTAATCCGAAGCTCGCTGTAATGGTCTCTGAGGAGATATCAAATTTCACAGGTAAGCGTTTTAAGTCTGCTTCGAACAAATTTCAGGCTTTAACGTCTCACGATGCATTAGTGGGAGCCTCTGGAGCTTTAAAGTCATTGGCTGCGAACCTTATGAAGATAGCAAACGATGTGCGATGGCTTGCATCAGGCCCCAGATGCGGTATAGGCGAGCTTGAGATACCCGCTAATGAGCCGGGCAGCTCTATTATGCCGGGGAAGGTCAACCCGACACAGTCTGAGGCCGTTACAATGGTATCTTGTCAGGTTTTTGGAAATGATGCAGCGATAGGTTTTGCAGCCAGTCAGGGCAATTTTGAGCTAAACGTTTTCAAACCTGTGATCATTTATAATTTCCTTCAGTCAGCTAGACTGCTTACCGACAGTATGGACTCTTTCCGTGAGCATTGCGCCGTTGGTATCAAAGCTAACCGTGAGCAGATAGACAAATATCTGAAAGAGTCGCTGATGCTTGTAACCGCTCTTAATCCGCACATAGGCTATGACAAGGCCGCAACGATAGCTAAGACCGCCTTTGAAGATGGCGCTACGCTGAAAGAAACAGCAGTGAAGCTGGGCTATTTAACAGAGGAAAAATTTGATGAATTTGTTGTGCCGGAAGATATGACAGGACCCAAATAAATTAGGCATAATAAGCTGTACTTAATTTTTACTAGCATCGGCGTTGTGTAATAACTCATTTACGCTTAGAGCTTTGCATAAAAGACATTTGTGAGTTTTCACAGCCTAGAGCTGGTTTACCTTTTTTTTGATATGCTCTTTGGCATGAGTTACAGCGTCGTCAAAATTTCTGAATATGTGTGAAATGGGAACAGAATCGGTTATATTGTTTCTGATAAGTATCTCTCTTACATTATCGTTGACGACAAAGACTGCCATAATGTTATTTGATTTCAGTTTGCTTATCTTCTCTTCCAGAGCAAACACTGCGGAGTAGTCCATAAAAGGAACATTACTGCAGTTGAATATTACGACCTGAGTGCCGAGAAATGCACCGATTTTGCCCACTATCTGAGTTGTGGAGCCGAAGAAGAACGGACCGTTGATATCCACTACCCTTATGGAGTATTTTGTGCTTTCCTGAAGTTCGCGGCTTATCTCGTTCTCTTCTATATTTACCGGAATCTCATGAAAAGATGTGCTTGTCTGCTGAGCTATCCTGTATGTCAGCAGCAAAGAGGCGAGTACAACACCAACGCCCACAGCTACTATAAGATCTACAAACACAGTAAGAACAAGCACTGCAAACATTACCAGTATGTCATGCTTTGGCGCCTTTTTCAGTACACGCAGAAATCTATAGTCTATAATGTCGAATCCTACTTTGATAAGGATTCCTGAAAGTACTGCAAGTGGAATATTCTCTGCAAACGAACCGAAAACAAGAAGTATCATCAATAATACTACAGCATGTATCACACCTGAAAGCCTTGTCCTTCCACCAGCCTTTACATTCACAACAGTGCGCATGGTAGCTCCCGCACCGGGGATGCCGCCCGCAAAAGATACAAGTGTATTGCCCAGTCCCTGAGCTATCAGCTCTTTGTTTGGATTATGAGTGGTTTTTGTCAGCGAATCAGCAACCAGAGATGTCAGCAGGCTGTCGATGGAACCAAGAACAGCCAGACTTAGTGCTGTGGAGACCACAAACGTCAGATGCTTCAGAGAGATGTCGGGTATTATAAGTTTCGGCAGTTCCGCAGGGATGTGACCAATGGTGGCTGCATCCATACTCAGAACAATGGACAGCAGAGTGCATAATATCAAAGCTGCAAGCGGTGATGGCAGTTTTGAAGAGAGTCGTTTTGGAAAGAAAAAAACTATCATGAGAGATAAGACACCAAGTGTCATGTCAGCTGAATTCATACCAGGGAAAACAGTGTTCAGGTGTCTGACAGCCGCCAGAGGGGAGCTGAACCCATCAGCCCCGAATAGTGGGTGTATCTGTATCAGAATAATAATAAGACCAATGCCTGTCATAAAGCCTGATATGACCGGATAGGGGATATAGCGAACCAGCTTCCCGACCTTTAGAAAACCGAGTGCCATCTGGAATATACCGCCCAAAAATATTACTGTAACAACAGAGTTGATGTCGCCGTGGAATAGGGTTATTGCAGATGCTACAACAACAGTCATGGGGCCTGTGGGGCCTGATATCTGTACGGCTGTACCTCCGAAGAGAGCCGCCACGAGACCGAGTATTATAGCTCCGTATAGGCCTGCCTGTGCGCCTGCACCGCTTGCCACTCCAAATGCAAGGGCTAGAGGCAGAGCTATTACAGCAGCAGTAAGACCGCCGTACAGGTCGCCTGTAAGTTTGCCTCCTGAGACAGCCTTCATATACCACCCGTATTATTTGATGTTATAAGCTATTCCTATGTTTGGAACTTGTCAATGAACATTTGTCGATAATTAAAAAACCTCAACATCTTTAATAAAATATGCTAAATAATAGGTATGAAAATTATAGATTTAACTCACGAGATTGTTGAGGGGATGCCTGTTTACCCAGGTACAGAACCGCCAGAGATAAAGATTGCCACCACTATAGAGAAAGACGGCTTCGAAGAGCGTCTGATAACCATGTTTTCACACACAGGCACACACATGGATGCACCTTGCCATATACTAAAAGGTGGCAGCACTCTTTCAGATTTTGATATCTCAGATTTTACAGGCAGAGCTGTTTTGATCGATGTTCGAGGTATGAATGAAGTTACAGTTGAACATGTTCAAAAGTACAGCGGTGAATTGGAAAATGCAAAATTTGCGGTTTTACATTCAGGCTGGGACAAGCTATGGGGCACCCCTGAGTATTTCAAAAATTTTCCGGTGCTTAATGACTCTGCGGCTGAGCTGCTCGCCACTTTCGATTTAAAAGGTATTTGTATGGATATGATATCCATAGATCCTGCTGACACTGTCACATACGCTAATCACCGTATTATATTCAAAAAAGGACTTGTTATCGTTGAAAACTTGCGTGGGCTTGAATCAATAGGCACTGAAGTTTTTGAACTGACCTGCCTGCCGCTGAATATAAAAGGTGGTGACGGTTCACCTGTCAGAGCTTTTGCTTTAGCTTAGACTCTTTGATTCCTGAATATGCCGCAAAACTCATTTAAGAAAAAGCATCCAAAAAATAAATATTGGCGCAGGTATAAAAATGTTCTAAAACACTTTGACAAAGATGCGTACATTATTGTATACAGAATACAATCTTTGGTTAAGTAATGGGCGAGTTGCGTCCACATATACCATACGGGAATAAAACGACTTGCTCTGACTGGCAGGTCACATATAAATCATTATTTACAGGAGTACACTTATGACAATGCAGGATTACCTGAAACATGTGGAAGATAGAGCCAAGTTAGGCATACCTCCACTTCCTCTTACTGCAGAATTTACAGCTGAAGTTTGCAAAATGCTTGAGCAGAACGCTACGGCAGAGCTTGTTGAGCTTATAGAAAACAGAGTTCCACCGGGTGTTGACCCGGCTTCCGAAGTCAAAGCTGACTGGCTGGGGAAGGTAGCAAAAGGCGAGACTTCCTGCTCACTTATCAGCAAAGAGCGTGCGGTTTTCCTTCTGGGAACTATGCTCGGCGGATACAATGTGCAATACCTAGTTGAGCTTCTCACAGACAAAGAGCTTGGTGATGACGCTGCTGCGGCATTAAAGAAAACAATACTTGTTTACAACGCTTTTGACGATGTTGTGGCGCTTTCAAAGAATAATGCAAAAGCTATGGAAGTTCTCAAGTCGTGGGCGGATGCAGAATGGTTTACAAACAAGCCAGAGCTTAGAAAAGAATACAAAGTAAAAATATATAAAGTTGCCGGTGAAACAAATACTGACGATTTTTCTCCTGCGAAACATGCTTGGAGCCGTCCTGATATACCTCTTCACGCTATTGCAATGGGAGAGACAGGTTTTAAAGACGGTAATGAAGTTATGGAAAGCTACAAGGCAGACGGTTATGAAGTAGCATTTGTAGGTGATGTTGTCGGTACAGGCTCATCACGTAAATCTGCTTGTAACTCTGTTATGTGGAGAATAGGTTCCGATATCCCTTATGTTCCGAACAAGAGAAACGGCGGAACTATCATAGGTTCTGTTATAGCCCCTATCTTTTTTAACACAACAGAAGACTCAGGCGGTCTTCCTATAATATGCGACGTGGACGAGCTTAACACTGGAGATGTTGTTAATATCAACACAGAGAAAGGCGAGATTACAGATGAAAGCGGAAAAGTGCTGTCAACTTTCGAGCTGAAGCCTTCCACTATCAAAGACGAATACAGAGCTGGCGGCCGCTTGAATCTTATCATTGGCCGTACACTTACAAACAACGCAAGAAAGGCTCTTGGGCTTGGCGAGTCTGATGTTTTCAGTAAGCCTGTTAATCCTACACCTAAAAAAGATCAGGGCTACACGCTTGCTCAGAAAATAATAGGTAAAGCTGCGGGTGTTGAAGGAGTTCTTCCTGGGACGGCTTGTGAGCCAAAGATGACTACTGTCGGTTCACAGGATACTACAGGTCCTATGACAAGAGACGAAATCAAAGAGCTCGCTTGTCTTGAGTTCCAGTCTCCGATGGTTATGCAGTCATTCTGCCACACAGCCGCATACCCTAAACCTGCTGACGTTGCTATGCACAAGTCTCTCCCTCTGTTCATATCAGAGCGCAAGGGTGTTGCACTCAGACCCGGAGATGGTGTTATCCACTCATGGCTGAACAGACTTCTGCTCCCAGATACACTTGGTACTGGTGGTGATTCTCATACAAGGTTTCCTATGGGGCTTTCACTCCCCGCAGGTTCAGGTCTTGTAGCTTTTGGTGCGGCTCTCGGCTTTATGCCTCTTGATGTTCCTGAGTCCGTTCTTGTTAAGTTTAAAGGCGAGTTCAACGAAGGTATTACACTGAGAGATGCTGTAAATGCTATTCCTTATTGGGCTATCAAGCAGGGTCTTCTCACTGTGCCTAAAAAGAATAAAAAGAATATATTTAACGGCCGCATACTTGAGATGGAAGGTCTGCCGGATCTCACTGTTGAGCAGGCTTTCGAGCTTACTGATGCCACAGCTGAGCGTTCCGCAGCCGGCGGTACTATAAAACTTTCAGAAGACGCAGTTGCAGCATACCTTAGGTCAAACATCGCACTGATGGAGAAAATGATAAAGGCTGGCTACCAGCACGCTGAAACTCTTCAGGGGCGTATTGACGATGCTAAGGCGTGGCTTGCTAAACCTGAACTTCTCGAAAGAGACGAAAACGCAGAATATGCTGCTGTTATAGAGATTGATCTTTCTGAGATAACAGAGCCTATCCTTGCATGTCCTAACGACCCAGACGATGTTAAACTGCTTTCTGAGATAGCCGGAACAAAGATCGATGAGACATTCATCGGTTCCTGTATGACAAACATAGGCCACTTCAGAGCAGCTGGTAAAATATGGGAAGGCGAGACATATCCTAAGACCCGTAACTGGCTCACTCCTCCAACAAGAATGGACGAAATGCAGCTTATGGACGAAGGATACTACGGAATATATGCCTCACTTGGTATCAGAACAGAGATACCGGGCTGTTCACTTTGCATGGGTAATCAGGGACGTGTTGCTCCGGGCGCATACGTGCTTTCGACTTCCACACGTAATTTCCCTAACCGCATCGGTGATGATTCTCAGGTGTTCCTCGGTTCCGCAGAGCTTACCGCTGTTACAGCGCTTAAAGGCGAGCTTCCTACACCTGCTGAGTATTTCGAGTTCTTTAAGAACAAGATACAGCCGAACATGGCGGAAATATACAGATATCTAGAGTTTGATAAAATGGGCGATTTTGAGCTTTCATACCTCGAAAACGTCGCATTCTAGTCGATTCGCATCGACAGGCACAGCACTATGCTGTGAATACTTGCTAACTGCCTTGTTTGACGGCTCCTTGTAGTCGCCTGATGGGGTTAAAATAACAAAGGGCTGTTCCTGAAAAGGTTCAGCCCTTTTTGTGTTTAGGACACAGCCTCGCCACAAGACTGTGATATTATTATAAGTGCCTCGTTTACGGTCAGTAAACGACCATCGGGAGTGTCCGGTGCGTGGCAGTACAGTAGACATTCACTGTATATTGCTATGCCCGAGGGTGCTGACCCGCTACCAGCCGAAGAGGTATTTAGCAGCGTCCGAAGCTCCGGAGCCTATATCTTTGACGAACCCAATACCTTCGTCTATTAAATCTTTTGCCTCTTTCTTAACATTTTCAGCAGCTTTGTCCAGGTCACTTTTGCCGTTCATGTATTCTTCGTAAGTCAGCCCTGTGTTCAGAGCGTCAGGTACTGGAAGGCAAGTGCCGATAGAGCCGGGCAGGCATCTGTCACCGTTGAACCACCATGAATTTCCGTAGTATGATGTTATCATTTTGCTTGTTTCAGGTTTTTCTGCTCCTGTAAAATTTGCATAGTTCATTGTCGAAAACTGAAACTCAGCTCCAGACAGGTCGGCATTGGCAAAGTTTGCCGCAGTGAAGTCGCAATCGTAAAAAGAGGCGTATGATACTACGTCTCCCCCTTCGTAGTAACTGAGATGTATGGAGTCTTTATTGAAAGTCGCATCAGAAAAATATGATTTAGAGAAATTAGAGTGAAAAACATAGGTTGGAAGATATCTTGGGGTATTGGGAGGTACATTTTCTATAGTATCAGTGTCTGCAATACTTGCTGTGATACTTGATCCTTTAAAGTTTGTTTCTTCAAACCTGCCTGACGCGTATCCGTTATAGAAAAATACGTAAGGGTCGTCCAGTTTCCAAGCATTAAAAAATACCTCTGTATTGCTCAGATCCCATCCCGACAGATCAATGTCCCTACTGAGCTCAAGAGATGTGAGAGAATTTATGGTGATTCCGGTTAAGTCAACATCATCAGTGTTTACAACAAGTGCGCTGGAGTTAAGTACTATATTATTCAAAGTGACAGGTTTATCCAGATAAAGAGTGCTGTCATTAAGTGTGATATCTTTCAGCGTACTGCCTTGCTGCTCAGCGAATAGCGAACTGCCGTCTAAGACAGCTCTTTCCAGATCGCCCTTTAGCAATTTCACTGTGGAGTTATTAAATGTGTTTCCGGTATAAATGTTAGTAGTAGTGTCGATCTCCATTACATAATTGGTGAAACTGCTTTCTGTAAAATCAGTATTTGTCGCATCTATTAAAAAATGACCATCTAAAGTCCAGTTTCCTGTAAATGAAGTTCTTGAGAAATCATAATCTGTAACTTTTGTTTTATTAATGTAATAGCCAGTCTGTTCTTTTCTCTTATACGCACCCAAGGTTGTTTTATAAAAAGTGCTGCCGGAGAAATCGCTATTAGTTATTTCAATCGGGAAATTACCGTATTTTTCACATCGGTAACTCGTCAAGAAAGAATCACAGAGACCAGTGTAAAGTTGCCATGCTACAAAGGAAGCGTTGTTAAATACAGCATTTTTATAGCTGGCGTCAGATATATTATAGTGGAGACTCTTGCCGGTGAAGTCTTCGCCATCGTGATTTTCTCCGGTATGCGTATCTAGTGTCCGGCTCAGAATTTGTGATGAATCATCAATCATCTCAGCGCTATAGGAAGTTCTCTGTTCACTTGTCTGCGTGAATGATGTAGGCATTTCATCAAGCTCAAATCCAAAATTTTCCATCCTCTCTGAGTTAGATGTCAGTGCTATGAAATATGTGCTCGCTGAATTGTCCTGAATAATGGTGCCGAGTCCGTTATAAAAACCTGCATTGCTGCACTCGCTCAGAGTTATATTAATAGCGAAAATGTTTCTTCCCTGCTCAGGGGTAGATGCTTCGCCGTCTATTGCGCAGTTATCGAGTGTTCCGGCTATGATACCATCTTCATCAATAGATATATCTATTCTGGATGTAGACCAGTTCCCTTGAATATCTGCTACAGAGACTGTTTTTTCATATAGTTCTGTATAGCTAAGATCAATTTCGCCCTCTTGATTAGCATCATTAAGAAAGCTCCCCTTTATCCTGTTTCTTTGATCGACATTTGCACCTACCATCCCGATTGCAAAGACATTATTGTTGTTGTACAGGTCGTACAGCTTATATGTTGTTGAAGAGTTGGGCTGTCCGTCAGATACCAAGAAACGTCCCTCTTTCATTTCGTATGTGCCTGCGAACATAACTCCGGCATCTTCAGACATGCCTATTATTCTGCCGTCATAGATGATGCTCTTCATGTCGTAAACGCTGTCATTTAGTATATATTGTGTGCCAATCCATATCCCGGAAGGACTTTGTGGTTTAGATCTGGCTGATGTTTCGTCTGATGTTCCCATACATCCTGCAATAGAGATAGTTAGAAGTATAATAGTGATAAGTCTGAACATGTTAGCCCCGATAAAATTAATTAAAAAAAGTTTATCAGCACTAAAAATAGTTTTCAAGCTAAATACAGTTATATATGATGAGCAAGGATTAATTATTTTGACTATCCTTTTTGTTTGTATTTTGACACGTACTCCCCTTTCTAAGGGGAGTCAGAGGGGTTTCTTTGGTTGTGCAGAATCGAAAATCCCCCTTAGCCCCCCTTTGATAAAGGGGGAAATAATAAAGGTGAGACAAACATTTTCAGTTTGCTGCTCTTACCAGCCGAAGAATTTCTTTACCGTATTAGATGCCTGTGAGCCTGTGTCCTTTACAAAGCCTACGCCATCGTCTACTAGTTCTTTAACTTCATTTTTTATGTTCTCTGCCAGTTTATCTGTATCGTCTTTGCCGTCCAAATATTCTTCGTATGTCAGCCCTGTGTTAAGAACATCAGGGACAGGAATGCAGAACTCTATAGAGCCGGGTGCACATCTTGAGCCGTCTGTCCACCAGGCATTGCTCAAATTGGAGAATACGAAAGTAGATGGTGCTTTTGCTCCTTCAAAGTTTGTGTACACAAAGTCAGAATCAGCAAAAGTTGCTCCCGTGAGATCAGCATTATGGAAATTTGCGGCATTAAAATTGCATTCCTCAAAAGAGGGTTTATCTGATTTATAACTATAAAGGTTGTCGTTGGGCTGTTTTACGCCTTGAGTAAAAGCAGCATTAGTAAAGTTTGCCTTTGTAAAATCAGTTTTTGTAATAAACGCATCTGTGTAGTTATAATATTGGTTCGAACTTTCAGGTATGCTGTCCAGCAGGTAACGGTTTAGTGAAAAAGTGGCATCAGTAAAATTAGTACCGGAGAAATTTCCATTTTTATATACTCCGAGATAGTGATCAAAAATAAGTAATAAGGGTCTGTTTTCCGGCTCTGTAGCGTTAAAGATTATATGTGTGCCGCTGAGATCTTTATCAGGCATATCGATCTTTACTTTCAGCTCTATCATGTCAGGGTTCTGACTGATGAAGTCGTCTAAATTAAGCATTCCGGATAATGTGTCAATATCTACATCTATAACCAGTCCGCTCCCTTGCGTAAAGGTTACGTTCTGCATATCCATGACCTTGTCAATAACCAGATCGGAGTTGTCGAATGTAACGTCTTTAATTACAGGATTGTCTGTGCCGATTTTCAGGCTGCTCTCTTTTAGAGTGACCCCTTCGATATTTCCATCAGTAATGGTAAGTACGATGTTTTCTATTAATGCAGGTCCTTTCAGGCTGCCTTTGGTCAGTGTCAGTGTGCTGTTTTTTATGATTTCTGCACCGAAAATGTTTCCATTTGCAAGGGTTATTGTGCTGTCATCTATCAGTTTAACATCTGTCAGGTCTCCTTCTTCTGAGGTTAGATTGCTGCCTTTTACTGTTATACCTTCAACATTACCTTTAGTTAGTCTGACAATTGAATCGTTGAAAGTGATGTCAGTCAGGTCGTTACTTTCAGCGTCAAAATTAATACGATATTGATTAAAAGTGCTTCCGGTAAAATCTGTGTCGGTTGCAATGAAATTGTTATTACTTGGCTTCCAAGGGTAATCTGTAAACGAAGTGCCTGAGAAGTCTGAGCCATCTATTTCTACCCGTGCATCGGAAGCCACGAATTTATTCTCGATAAAGGTACTCCCTGAAAAATCGCTGTTGGTGATTTTAGCGCCCAGATATCGGGTGTAGTTGCATTGGTTGTCGGCTCGATCCATAATGACGTATGGCGTATAATTACAGTAAGAGTTGTAATTTTCGCTCTTCATAAATGATGTGCCGTCAAAGAGTGCATTGCGGTAGCTTGAATTCTCTATGAGGTATCCTAAATTCTGACCTGTAAAATCTTCGCCGTCGTGATTTTCCCCTGTAATTAGCTCAAGCTCGATATCCCTGCCTGTAGGCTCAGCCGCCTCTCTTGCAGAGGTGTTTACTGCTGCTGTTCTGGCTAGGGTTGTGTCTACGAAAGATTCAGGTGTGTTGTTCAACTGGAATCCGAAATTCTCCATTCTCTCAGAGTTTGATGTTAGTGCCAGAAAATAGGAATTGCCTGATTCATCCTGCAATATGATGCCGAGACCATCATAAATTCCTTCGTTGTCACATTCGCTCAGAGTGAAGCCTATTTCGAAGATATTTCTATCTTTATGAGGGATCGAGACATCTCCTTCTATCTCGCAATAGTCTAATGTTCCAGTTATTATTCCATCTTCATCTATGTCTATATTTTGTCTGGCTGTTGACCAAACTCCCTGAATGTTTTCGATAGAAACAGCTTTTTCGTATAGTGAGGAGTAAAGTGCGCTTACCTCCCCCTCCTGATTGGCACTGTTTACGTAGCTTCCTTTGAAGCCGGCTCTTTCCTGTACCGCAGCGGATACCATGCCTATGGCGAAAGCGTTATTATTGTCGTACAGGTCGTAAAGTCTGTATGATGTTGATGAGTTATCTGTGCCGTCTGAGACGAGATATTTTCCGCTGTTCATCATGTATGTGCCGGCAAACATGACTCCGGCATCTTCTGAGATACCAAATATTCTGCCGCTATAGATGATGGTTCTCATATCGAAAGCACCTACGCCGACACTGGTCTGTGAGCCGAGCCAGATGCCTGATGGATCTTGTGTATCATCATTCTCGCCCGAGGAAGTGTCAACAATATCCATGCAACCGAAAAGAGAGATGGTTAATAGTAAAATAAGAAGATATCTGATCATGTTTAGCCCGCCTTAAAAAATAATAAAAAAGTTTACCAATAAAAAAAACAATTTTCAAATGAATTATGTGTGTGTAACTTGTCTAAAGGCTTGTATATATTGATGGTTCCATGCCGTAAAGTCAGAATAGTTCTATGGAGCCGCCTTCGTCTATAGCTGTTTCATCATCTTCAGCTAAGACGCTTAGATCTGAGAATATAGAATCTATCTGCAAACCGAAGCTCATGAGAGCGAAATCCATATCATGAATGTCAGATGCATCTTTGTTTATAAATACGGAACTAACCATAGAATCATACATCTGTGTGAATTCCACAAGGAATGCGCTAAGTTTTTTCATAGGTATATCGCTCATATACTCTATGTCGTGGCTGTCCATAAATTCGCTGATACTGGTGAGAGTATATACTAATGTAGGGAATTCGAGCAGAGCATTCAGCCTGACACTGTTTTTCCTGAACTGATCAGAGATTTCATCAAAGAGGTCAGCCTCTACCACTGCTGTCAGGTTTTCAACTGAGTTCTTCAGGCTGTTAAATGATTCAAGAAAGCTGTTAACGTGCATTGAATCGTTACCCAGCTGTTCAAAAAATGCTTCTGAGTTCTTAGTGTCAGAATTTTCAGACAACATCGAAAGTCCTTCAGACATCCTGTCTCTGTTTTCGAAATTTTCTATGAAAGTTTCATTTTGTGCTTTTTTTACAGGTCTGCTCTCGTAGGAATCTGCGGCCTGCTCTTCCGCTTCTTTGAATATCTGCAGGTCTGGTTTTTTCTGGAGGTGCTTTTTTGTCTGGACGATCTCAGCAAAGTTTAAGATGGTGTGATAAAGCAGTTTGCCTCTGACAGGCTTTTTCAAAAAAGAGACTGCTCCAGCCCCTGTCATTTCGTCCTTAAGATCGTTCCTGTTATCGCCGGATATAGACAGTACTATAGTATTGGGGTGTGCAGCAATAATCTGCTTGGTGGCTTCAAGCCCGTTCATTCCGGGTAATTTGTAGTCCATAATTACTATGTCAGGTTTATTGTCTTTAATATATTCTAAAGCATTTTCAGCAGTTTCCAGCTCGTGCAGTGTTACTTTTTCTATAGTTTTTAAAATTTCTGAGTATAACTTTCGTGTGAACCTGTCGTCTTCGACAATAAGCAGGTTTACTTTTTGATTAATATTAGTCATCGTGACCTCTTTTAAATAAAAGTAATCAGTATCTAAAAATATAATAGCTTAATTAGTATATAGTGGTCAAGAAACAGTGAATATATAGTTGAACCAAAGCTTAAAACGAATCAGCATATGTTTATAATCAACTAGTTCTTTAATTTTTTATCAGCAGATATCTATAGCACCAAAGCCCGCCAGTCTTTATGCGTGCATAAACGTCATTTTGAATTTTCATAACTATTATTGACATTTTACATAACATGTTTTTAACATGAAATTTACGTGCAAAAAGTGTTATGCAAATTCGTAAAATCAATAGTGAAGCGCAAAAGATTGTGGGTTTTGATAAAATAAAAATTAAATGATGTTTTATCATTGGTAAGCTTGATAATGCTTGACAAATCATGTCTCATAAGTATAACTGTATACTGTATACAGCGTCGAAAACGAAATGCCATTATAATTGTGACAATGCATATTTGATCGCTGAAATTTCAATAAATGAAACGACTAAAAACATAAACTATAATGAGGAGAAAACATGTCTAAGCAACTTATCATTTGGTCCGAAATTGATGAAGCTCCGGCTTTAGCAACCTATTCACTGCTTCCTATGGTTCAGCAGTTCACTAAAGAGGCTGGAATTTCTGTAGAAACAAGAGATATCTCTCTTGCTGGTAGAATTCTTGCAAACTTTCCTGATAATCTTAAAGAAGATCAGAAAGTAGAGGATTATCTTACTCAGCTTGGTGAGCTTACACAGGATCCAACAGCTAATATTATAAAGCTTCCTAACATTTCTGCTTCTATACCGCAGCTTCAGGATGCGATAGCAGAGCTTCAGGAACAGGGATACGATGTTCCAAATTATCCAGAAGAGCCTAAAACAGATGCAGAGAAAGCTATCAAAGAGAGATATGCCAAGGTTCTTGGTTCTGCCGTAAACCCTGTGCTTCGTGAGGGTAACTCCGACAGAAGAGCAGCAGCAGCTGTTAAAAGATTTGGCCAGAAATTCCCACACAGAATGATGAAGCAGTGGCCGGAATCCGGCTCACAGTGCCGTGTAGCTCACATGGAAAAGGGAGACTTCTATGAATCAGAAGTTTCAGTAACTATTCCTGCGGCTACAACTGTTAAGTGGGTTTTCACCCCTAAAGGCGGTTCTGCGAAAGTTCTTAAAGACAAACACCCAATGCAGGCAGGCGAGATACTTGATCTTTCTGTAATGAATGTTAAAGCTCTTCGTGAGTTTTATGCAGCCACTATGGCAGAAGCTAAAGAGAAGGGTGTACTCCTCTCTCTTCACCTTAAAGCTACAATGATGAAAATCTCTGACCCTTATATGTTCGGTCAGTGTGTTGAAGTATATTTCAAAGATGCTTTCGAAAAGCACGCAGATACATTAAAGTCTATCGGCGCAAGCTCTTCAGGCGGTCTTGGCTGGGTTCTTAAGAAGCTTAAAGATCTTCCGGAAGATAAAAGAGCTGAGATAGAGGCTGATATAGAAGCTTGTTACAAAACAGGCCCTGCACTCGCTATGGTTGATTCCAGAGCGGGCATAACAAACCTTCATGTTCCTAACGATATCATCGTTGATGCTTCCATGCCTAACGTTGTTAGAGACGGCGGTAAAATGTGGAACACTGCTGATGAGCTTCAGGACACTATAGCAATGGTTCCTGACAGATGCTACGCCACTATGTATCGTGAGATTGTAGAAGATGCCAAAGAGAAAGGCCAGTTTGATCCATCAACAATGGGTTCTGTTTCAAACGTTGGTCTCATGGCTAAAAAAGCTGAAGAGTACGGTTCACACGACAAAACTTTCTTCGCTGAAGCGGATGGTGTTGTCAAGGTTATAGACGAGAACTCAGGCACAGTTCTTCTTGAGAACTCTGTAGAGAAAGGCGACGTTTTCAGATCTTCACAGGCTAAAGATGAGCCGATCAAAGACTGGGTAAAACTTGCTGTTACCAGAGCCAAAGATTCCTGTGAACCTGCAGTTTTCTGGTTGGACTCTAACAGAGCTCATGATGCTGAGCTTATCAAAAAAGTAGAAGCTTACCTTAAAGACCACGATATAACAGGTCTTACTATAAAGATAATGCCTCCTGTTGACGCTATGAAATACTCACTTGAGAGAGTAAGGAAAGGGGAGAACACAATATCTGTTACAGGTAACGTTCTCAGAGACTACCTTACAGACCTTTTCCCAATTCTTGAGCTTGGAACATCTGCGAAAATGCTCTCAATAGTACCTCTTCTTAAAGGCGGCGGTCTTTTCGAGACAGGTGCAGGCGGTTCCGCTCCTAAGCACGTTCAGCAGTTTTTGAAAGAGGGTCACCTGAGATGGGATTCACTTGGTGAGTTCTGCGCTCTTGTTCCATCACTGGAGCAGGTTGCTAAAACTTTCGATAATAATAAGGCTAAAATTCTCGCTGAGACTCTTGATGTCGCTGTTGAGAAGCACCTTGAAAATTGTAAAAACCCATCACGTAAGGCTGGAGAGATAGACAACAGAGGCTCACATTTCTACCTTATTATGTACTGGGCTGAGGCTCTTGCAGCACAAACTGCAGATGCAGAACTAGCTGCCAAGTTTGGTCCTGTTGCTAAAGATCTGGCAGATAACGAAGAGAAGATAGTAGCTGAGATTGCTAATGCTGAAGGTACACGTATGGATGTAGGCGGCTACTTCAGACCTGATGCAGAACTTGCTTTCAAAGCTATGAGACCTTCTGTTACACTTAACTCAATCATAGACGCTATCTAAATTTTAATAGCGTAGCTAGATATAGTCAGCTGCCGGGCAGAGTACCGGCAGCTCAAAATTAACCGAGGAGAAACAAATATGTCTAAATTCACAAGACCAAAGATCGTCCTAGTCGGCGGCGGTAACATCGGTGGAGTACTTTCTCAGCTTGCAGCTCTCAAAGAGCTTGGCGATGTTGTTATGTTTGACATCGTAGAAGACCTTCCACAGGGTAAGCAGCTTGATATCGTAGAAGCTTCCCGTGTTGACGGATTCGACGTTGAGCTTACTGGTTCTAACACTTATGAGTGCCTTGACGGTGCTGATATAGTTATCGTTACAGCAGGTCTTCCTAGAAAGCCTGGTATGAGCAGAGATGACCTTCTCAACACTAACGCTAACATTATTAAATCTGTTGGTGAGAACATCGGCAAATACTGCCCTGAAGCTCACGTTATCGTTATCTCTAACCCGCTTGACGCTATGGTTACACTTCTTCAGGAAGCTTCCGGACTTCCAGCTAACAAAGTTTATGGTCAGGCTGGTGTTCTTGATTCTTCAAGATTCGCAACATTTATCGCTTGGGAACTCGGAGTTTCTGTTAAAGACGTAAACGCTATGGTTCTCGGCGGTCACGGCGACACTATGGTTCCGCTTGTACGCTATGCTAACGTTAACGGTGTACCTGTAATGGAGCAGCTTGAGAAGAAATACGGCGATGCTGCAAAAGCTAAAGAAGTTATGGATGCTATGGTTAAGCGCACAAAAGCTGCTGGTGGCGAAGTTGTTGCTCTTCTTAAGAAGGGTTCTGCTTTCTACTCACCTGCTTCTTCTGCAATAGCTATGGCTGAAGCTGTACTTCGCGACCAGAAAAGAGTTCTTCCTGTTTGTGCTCAGCTTGACGGTCAGTACGGTGTAGACGGATACTACGTAGGTGTTCCTGTGGTTCTTGGTAAAGATGGTATCGAAAAGATCATCGAAGTTGACCTGAACGAAGAAGAGCAGGGCATGATGGATGTATCTGTAAATGCTGTTAAAGGACTTGTAGAAGACCTTAAGAGACTTAACTTTCTTAAGTAATAGTTAATATTACTTAATTTTAGGTTTAAATAATTTGGGCATGACCCATCTTTCGAAAAAGTCTTGCAGAACGCTGTTTATGGGCGTATAACCCATAACTAACACTTTTTGAGACTGTCGAAGATGGGTCATGAACTGAAATAAATACACTTTGGTTCAGCCAGAGTGGTCAGCAGGATAATGGCAGCAAGATTTAAGCATATTTAAGGTAGTTTAAGTTTCTGCTAATATTCTGCTTATTTTACTCCAAACAAGAAAAATCAAATTTTGCCAACAGTTAGTTGACGTAAATTTCTTTGCGGGGTATAACAACAGACTTGAATATATGTAAAGTCGTATATAAAGAGGTGGATGACTAACACCCTTTAGATAAATTCGATTTGAGAATCTCAAATATCAAAAGGAGAGGTAAATGGCTAAGGCAGAAAAAATCGAAATTTACGTAAACCTCTGCAAAGGCTGTGAGATTTGTGTAGAACTTTGCCCCGTTGATGCTCTTGAAATGAAAGATTTCAAAGCAGCGGTCAAAGATCTGGACAAGTGCATAGCGTGTATGCAGTGCGAACTCAGATGTCCTGATTTTGCGATTGAAGTTTATAAACAATAATATTAGGAGGAATTTGTGGCTAAAGAAGTAAAGTTCCTTCAGGGGAACGAGGCTGTATGTGAAGGTGCATTGTACGCTGGCTGTACATTCTACGCAGGGTACCCAATCACACCTTCCACTGAAGTAGCAGAAATACTTGCAGCAAGACTGCCAAAAGTTGGCGGACGTTTTGTGCAAATGGAAGATGAAATTGCCGCTATGGCAGCGACTCTTGGTGGTTCTATCGCAGGAAGAAAATCTCTCACTGCAACATCTGGCCCGGGAATGTCCCTTAAGATGGAGAACCTTGGTTATGGTTACCTCACAGAGGTTCCATGCGTTATTGTAAACGTTATGAGAGGCGGACCTTCTACAGGTCTTCCAACAGGCCCTGGCCAGTCTGATATTATGCAGGCTAAATGGGGAACACACGGTGACCACCCTGCTGTTGCGCTCACACCTTCCACTGTTCAAGAACAGCTTGAAGAGACTGTTAGAGCTTTCAACATCTCAGAGAAATATCGTATCCCTGTTATCCTCCTCACAGACGAGATTATCGGTCACATGAGAGAGGCTGTAAACATGCCTGAACCTGGTGACCTTGAAGTTGTAGACCGTAAGCGCCCAACATGCGACCCTAAGGATTACCTCCCTTACAAGCCTGAGGCTGACGGTGTTGCTCCTATGGCTGATTTCGGTTCTGGCTACCGCTACCACATCACTGGTCTTAACCACCTCGAAGACGGTTTCCCATCAAACGACGGTAAACTTGCTCAGGCTGACGAAATTCGTCAGGAAAAGAAGATCACTGATCATTACGATGAAATCGTTGTAGTAGACGAAATGGACACTGATGATGCAGAAATACTCGTTTTTGCTTTCGGTTCTACTGCACGTTCAGCTAAAGAAGCTATAAAAATGGCAAGAGCAGAAGGTATAAAAGTTGGTCTTTTCAGACCTCTTACAATCTGGCCTTTCCCTGATAAGCATCTTCAGAAATATAAGAATAAAGTTAAAAGGATTATCGTTCCTGAGATGAACCTCGGCATGGCGATCCTTGAGGTTAAGAGAGTAATGGAAGGCACAGTTCCATCAATAGAAGGTATTAACCAGATTGACTCTGAGCCTATCACCACTATTACAATCCTTAACAAAATCAAGGAGGGTAAATAATCATGGCTTACGATTACGCTAAATACCTCAGAGCAGGTAAAATCCCACATATATGGTGTCCAGGCTGCGGTTACGGGATTATCATGAAATCCATAATCCGCGCTGTTGACGGCCTCGGTATGAACAAAGACGACCTTGTATTCACATCCGGTATCGGCTGTGCGTCACGTCTCCCTGGCTACATCGATGCTAACACACTGCACACAACACACGGCCGTTCACTCGGTTTTGCAACTGGCGTTAAGATGGCAAAGCCAGAGCTTAACGTTATTGCACTCGGCGGTGACGGTGACATGACAGCTATTGGTGGAAACCACTTCATCCACGCTTGCCGTCGTAACATCGACATTACATGTCTCGTGTTTAACAACTACATCTACGGTATGACCGGCGGTCAGTATTCACCTACTACACCAAAGGCAGCCCGTGCTACTACATCTCCATACGGTAACTCCGATAACCAGTTTGACATCGCTCAGCTTGCTATCGGTGCTGGTGCTAGCTTTGTTGCAAGATCAACAACATACCACGCTGTTCCTATGGAAAAACTTATCAAACAAGCTATTGAGCACAAAGGATTCTCTGTTGTAGAGATCATCGCTGGCTGTCCTACAGGCTACGGCCGTAAGAACAAACTCGCTTCTCCTGCGGGAATGATCGAGTGGCAGAAAGCTAACTCTGTGAACAAGGTTCAGTGGGATAAGATGACTGCCGAAGAGCAGGCAGGCAAGTTTCCTATTGGTGTTCTTCACCAAGAAGAGAAACCTGAATTTATCGAAGCATACGACGCTAACGTCGGGCTTAGCTAAGGGAGGATTAGATAATGGCTAAAACTCAAATCAGACTTAGTGGTTCCGGCGGACAGGGTATGATTACTGCCGGTATCATTCTTGCAGCTGGCGCTGCAGTATTCGAAGGCAAAAAAGCTATACAGTCTCAGTCTTACGGACCAGAGGCTCGTGGCGGTGCTTCAAAAGCTGAGGTTGTTATCTCTGACGAAGAGATATTCTATCCGAAAGTAATGGCTCCTGATGTGCTTGTTGCACTTACTCAGGAAGCTGCAGAAAAGTATTCCAAAGACCTTGTTGATGGCGGAATACTTATACTTGACGACCTTATGGTTAAAGAGGCGCCTAAGGGTAACTGGAAAATTTACACAATGCCAATCATCATAACTGCCGCTGAAAAAGTGGGCAAGGCTATGGTTGCTAACGTTGTAACTCTTGGTGCTCTTAACGAAATATGCGGACTTGTTTCTACTGAAACACTCGAGAAAGCAGTTCTTTCCAGAGTGCCAAAAGGTACAGAAGAGCTTAACAAGAACGCGATCCTCGCAGGTATCGAACTCGCAAAAGCATGTAAAGCTGAAGGCGGATGTTGCTGCGGCAAATAATTTAGATATTACAGTCTAGTTATAGATAAAAGGCGGTCAGAAATGGCCGCCTTTTTCTTGATCACTTTAAATCTGCAATTTTATAATTGTAAAAAGACTGAACAGGTATATATTAATATCATCAATTTAAAACTTCTTACCTTTGAGGTGCTTCATGTTATTAGCTTTTCCTGTTGAAACAAACAACGGACTTGAGAGCGAAATTTATGGAAATTTCGGAGATGCTACAGGCTTTATCCTATTTAACAATGAAACAGAAGAACATAGATATATAGAAAATAAACATTTATGCCAAAAGCCCAATGAGTGCGATCCAATGCAGGCTTTTGGTGACGAACAAGTCAATGTTGTTATCCTTTCCGGTGTTGGACCTGAGCCGCTTAATAAGCTTCAGAACGCAGGGATTCAGGTAGTAAGAGCGAATATTGGCAATGTCTACGAAAATGTCGGCTTTCTCAGAGACGGCAGGTTGATCTGTCTGACTAACAAGCTCTCCTGTGGTGACAAATCTATTACATGCATGTGTGATTGTGAATAACAAATGAAAGTATTTTTCCCTGTTAAGCACAATAACGCTCAAGAGAGCGAGCTTTTTGACCATTTTGCTGTTGCACCGGGGTTTATCTCGTACGACACAGATACGAAAGAAATTGGTTTTTTGGAAAATACGGATGCCAAAGCAGATGGTGGCGGCAGCAGAAATGTGTCAGATATTCTTTCAAAGCAGGGCGCAGAAGCTGTGGTGTGTACAGGGATTGGCGGGGGTGCTATTAACAGGCTGAACAGCCTCGGCATAAAAGTGTATGGCGCACAGACAGGGATGGTCATGTACGAGATAAAACTTTTAGAATCAGGAAAACTTCCAGAGATGAATTCCGGCAACTGCGACGGTTCCTACCGTTAGAATTGTCTTCTTTTTGCAGATTCTTTAAATTCATTTAATTTCTGATCTATCACAGTATTTGTTATTCCCAAATTGTTTGCTAATGGGGTAAATATATTGTCTAATAGTTTATCCGCATTAGTAAAAATTTTTTGATAGTTTTGAAGCTCTATAATTAATTTATTCGTACCTGAAGAACTTAGAGTTGATAAACAATTTTTACGAAAAAAATGATGAGATAAGAAATTTCTTATCGATAAAGCTTCATCAAGTCTTTCTTCAATTTCAGCAGGTAGGGATATTTTTGATCTTTTTAACTCAGTAATTAATTTACCAAGTGTTTTCTTATAATTTGCACTATATAAGTCATCGCCAAGTCTTTTCCATTCTTCCTGGGTTTGTATATTTTCCTTATCAGAGTCTAAGAATGCATAAACCATTAAATTGTTGATAGATAATTCCAGAACTTGCGATAAGTAGATCGCTAAGCCGAAATTTGCATATAATTCTCTTGCCTCATAATCTTCTTTACTTAAATTCATAGATGCTCCTTATTTGGGATAATACCATTATATAAATTGAGGTTTGTACTCATTATTTGTATACGTAAATGGAGCAGAAAACATATGGTTGATTAACTGATTTGAGGTAAAAATGATTAATATTTTTATCTCATGCACAAATATCGAGTTTGACAGTAAAAACACTGAGGCTTTGCAACTGCGACGGTTCCTACAAAGGCTGAGCCAAATATTTACCCATCTTATCAGCTTTTTGCAATACCTTGTCTTTAATTTCCTGTTTATTATCAATTGCTGAAAGACCAGCAAATATCAGTTTTGCCTCTTTAGCACCTAGAACTATTGCGGTCTCTTTAAGCAGATTCACCATTTTAGTAAAAATTCTTGCAATTATTGCAGGCATGGCGGAAGAAGCTATCAGAACAGCCTTTTTGTCAGGGTTTGTTATTCTGTATTTAGGCGCTTTTGCTCCCCATGGCCAGTAGGTATAGCAGACGATTCTTTCGGTGAAAGTCTTCATGACAGCTGTTACGGTGGAGCAGTTCATAGGTGAGGCAATCACAAGTGCATCCGCTTTATCTATCTTATCCATTATTTCGTCCATGTCGTCACGTATGACGCACTTGCTTCTTGGTGTACCTTCTTTTTGGGTGCATGCTCTGCAATTTGTGCAGTATTTTATATCTTTATCAATAAGATAAATCTTCTCTGTTTTAGCTCCTGCATTCTGTGCGGAAGCAAGAACAGCATCTGTAATACGGTCTATGACACCATTTTTTCTGTATGTGCCTATAATGGCGAGCACTGTTGAACTGCTCATAAACTCACCTCAATAATTAAATATACCATAGATTAGCAATTACTTTTTATTTGTAAAAAGATCAGAAAGCAATATAATTTTCTTATCTGCCTGGGGTGAATAATGATCATAATATTTGCGATAGAAGATGACAAGGGTCTTGAAAGCCTTATCTCATCTGAATTTTCTGACACGCCCTGTTTTTACTGGGTTAATGTAGAGACTGAAGAGTCCGGATGCATTGATAATAGGGGGAGACACGTAGATGATAGTGGTAAAGCTTCAGCTAAGCAGGTGGGTGATCTGGAAGCGGAAGCTATAGTAGTTAAAGAGATAGGCTGTGCCGCTGTTAATAGGCTCAGGGGGGCAGGTGTAACAGCCTATTTAGCTCAGGCAGACATAATCAAAGATAATCTGGAGATGTTTAATTCAGGTAAACTTTCAGTAATTCGTGCGGGAGAGTGTGACAGCAGTTGTAAGTAAAAAAAAGCCCGCCTTTTACAGCGGGCTTTATAATTATATTTTTGTATATGTTACTCTGCCGGAGTGTTTGCGCCTCGGGTTTTAGCACGCTCAATTGCCTGCAGTGTAAGATAGTTCTCGCCGAATCTGTCCATGTTGTCCAGTTCGTCATCAAATCCGTCAAAATGCCCTTCCTCTTCCACAACTAGGTTTTCAAAGAGAGTTTTTGAAACAGAGTCGTTTGCTGCGCTGCACTCATTTGCAAACTTATTGTACTTCTCCACAGCGTCATCTTCCATTTTCTGAGCCATTTCGAGCATTTTTCTAACATCGTGCTCTTTAACAACGTCAGAGTGAGCCTTCAGCTCAACTTCGCCTTTAAGAAATAAAATTCTTTCAGCGAGTCTCTCCGTATGAAGCATTTCGTCCATTGCAGTCCTTCTGAACATTTTTGCCAAAAGGTCATAGCCTTGATCATCGCAGTGAAAATGAAAATACATATATTGATGAATAGCAGTCATTTCATCAGCTATGGCTTGGTTTAGTACTTTGATACTTTTCTCGTGTTTCATTTATACATCCTTATAGTCTTAAGTAAATATAACACAAATATCTACAAATTAAAGGATAAATTTTGTCCAATATATTAGCAAGGTATGTATTTCTTCACCTCAAGCATGGTAATGAGTTTTATAGCAGTCACAGTTTATAGCATGCTCACTTTGATGTTGATAATCGTTATCAAAGATGGTATAGGTATAAAAACAAAAAAGCAGGTTTATTTTTTAATATACAGGGAAGCTATAATGGAAAAATGCATATTTGGCGGGCACGTTCATGCGCCTTTGACTGTTGAACATCATCATCACGATCATCACCGCGAGCACGAACATCATGACCATGACCATTCACACGACTACAGATCTGTGGATAAAAAAGTGCTCGGCGTGGCTTTGGTTATAACTTTTTCTACAATGATACTGGAGATAGTTTTTGGTCTTATTGCTGGCTCGCTGGCTCTTGTGAGTGATGCTATCCACATGTTTACTCACTCATTTGCACTTGGTATCAGTTATTTTGCAATTATTCTGGCAAATAAGCAGGCTCCCGCAGCAAAAACATTCGGGTATCACAGAATGGAGGTTCTGGCGGCATTTTTGAACGCTGTGACCATAGGGCTGTCTGTTGTCTGGATACTTTACGAGGCTTTCGAAAGGTTTATAAACCCTCAGCCGATGGAAGCAGGTATCAGTATTATTGTTGCAGTTATCGGACTCACGGTAAACGTGATAACTGGTGTAATTTTAATGAAGGGCGACATTACAAATATAAACCTTCGCTCCGCTTTTCTTCATATGATGGCTGATACACTTTCCTCTGTGGCCATAGTTATTGGTATCACCGTTATTTACTTTACCGGATGGGTAATTATTGATCCTCTTATTGCTCTTGTGGTGGCTTTTGTTATTGCAAAATGGTCATACTCACTCTTCAAAGGCTCTGTAAATGTCCTGCTGGAAGCTTCCCCTGTTAACGTGGAAGAGATTGAACAATTCATATCAGATGCTCATGAGCATATTTATGATGTGCATGACCTTCATGTGTGTGAAGTGACTCATAGGATGTATTGTCTAACCGCTCATATAATTATTAAGAGTGAAGGTGAAGAGAGCTATAATAAGATTATTAAAAAGCTGACTGACGGTCTTAGGGCTGAATATAATATTGGACATGTTACTTTTCAGCCTGAATGGGTCTAAGTCTCTATCCGGCTTGAGATAGCCATAGCTAGCCCAACTGATGAAGAAATCATAAGTGCGAAAAGGAACATGTTCCACCCCATGCCTTCATAGATATAGCCGGGTAAAAATGAACCTATCACCCCACCCATATAATAAACAGTAAAGTACACGCCGTTTACTGCTCCTTTGCTGACATCCGCATATTTGTTCAGCAGCCCCGCACAGCTTGTGTTTATAACTATAAATGCACCGCAAAAAACAAAAAGTGTTGCAAATGACATTGCAACAGAAGGTATGCGGAAAACCATCAGCGCTATGAGCTGAAAGCCAAATGCAAGCAGTATAGTATTTTTATAAGAGCCTGTTATGCGTGCAAAAGCAGGTGTCATATATGCTGTGACGGAGCCGAAAAGACTCCCGAAATAAGCAGCTCCTATAAGAAATTCGCTCAAGTCAGGGGATAGTTCTCTAAGTCTTATCGAGTAAAAATTCATTATAGAAGAGAAAACGATAAATGCGAAAAATACAATAAAAACCGGTTTCATATACTCTTTGTTTTTAAGCATATCCTTTATGCCGTGCAGACTTTTTTTACCTATGGGTGCTTCGTCTTTCAAAACGAGTGTCATCATAAACAGGGCAAAGACCGAAACTCCAAGCATAATAAAGCTGAATCTCCACCCGTATACACTAGAGAAAAATCCCGCTAACATTCTGCCGGCAACGCCCCCCGCCATTGTAGATGCCATGTAGTAAGCGATATATCTCTGTATCTTCTCTCTGGCGTAGCTTGTTGCTATGTAACTGAGAACAGCAGTCATCCCCGCAGGAATAAAAAGCCCTTGGAAAAACCTGGATGCAAGCAGCGTGTGAAATGAGTCTGAAACAGCAAATAAAAGCTCTCCGGCGGCAAGGAATAGCAGGGCAAATCTAAGTATTTTCAGCGGTGAAAATTTATCTATGACCATACCGTAAAATATTGGTGATAAAGCCAGCGGCAGAAATGTCGCTGTTTGCAGCAGGGCGATATGGGTAGGCTCAACGCCAAACTGATCTATCAAAACAGGATAGACCGGCTGTGGAGCGTAAAGCGCTGAAAAGAGCATTAAGCCTGTTAAAAGTATTACTGAAAGTTTCATTACTTTAAGATACATCAAATGAGATGGATTTGTGAGCAGAAATACTTTTCAATTAGCACGGGTTATAATCGGACAATAAAAGTCACATTTTCTATTGATAAGGTTATGGATAGTGTTAAGTTATTAAATATAATATTGATTGATTCTAATAAAAGGAGGAAATCATGGCTAATAAAGTTGATAATAATGAACTTGCTGTTATATGGAGTTCCTCTAACCCTGAAGTAGCAAAGACTACTGTTTTTATGTATACACTCAATGCCAAGTGCAGAGATTGGTGGGATGAGGTGCATCTTATCATTTGGGGCCCGTCAGCAAAACTTCTATCAGAGGATCAAGCTCTTCAGGATAAAGTAAAAGAGATGATGTCAGCAGGTGTAAATGTAAGTGCATGCAGGGAGAACGCAGATATTTATAATGTGTCAGATGATCTGGCTAATCTTGGTATAGATGTAAAATATATGGCTGAACCTGTAACCATGATGCTTAAAAACGGCTGCAAACTTATTACATTTTAGTCAGTGCTGATCTCTGATATACTTTGTGTAATATTATGCAGGCGGGACAAATGCGCAGTATTTTTGCAAATCCACATTTTCTTCTTATTATATATACGCTCATAGTGTCGCTCTCTTTCCATGTTGGTCATGCAATAACAAACGACATACACCCGGTTCTTTTGACTTTTGTCCGTTTTGCTCTTGGGGCATTGGTTTTCAGTACATTTGTTTTCAGGCAGTATGGTTTCAAAAGACCTTCTGTAAAAGACATATCCAGGTACACACTTATAAGCCTCACTCTTGTTGGTTATTTTTTGGCAATGTTTTATGCATTGCGCTACACATCCGCTGTGAATGCCAGCCTTATATTTGTGACTGTTCCCATATTTACCACAATAGCGGGAATGGTGCTTCTCAGACAGTATCCGCCTTTGTATAAGGTAGTTATCCTTCTGCTCACCATGCTTGGCGCTGTGTGGGTTATAGCTGATGGAGATGCGGTAAATCTGATAGGACTTAAGCTTAATGTTGGCGATATAATATTTTTGTTTGGATGCATGGGTATAGGTCTTTACCCGGTATTTACAAAGCTGTTTGCTAAAAAAGAGCCGACGGCGGTACTTACTTTCTGGACTCTTTTAACTGGTTCCATAGTTTTAGCTTGTTTTGCAAATGTTGAGATATTCAAAATGGACTGGCTTGCAGCGCCTGCGAGGCTTTATTACGGACTGGGTTTTATCGTGCTGCTATCAACTGTTGTCACGTTTTTTATTATCCAGTATTCCAGCAGAAAAATACCCGTAAGTCAGGTGACAGCATACACTTATCTTATTCCTGTTTTTGTAATGGCAGAGGAGATACTGTTAACAGGCACGTTCCCAGCATGGTCAGTGTGGCCGGGTGTTGCTGCTGTTGCTGCGGGGACATTTCTATTCATGAAGAACGGCTGATTGACCCTTGCAGATTTATAAAATATAATCAGAAGATGTTTAGGCCAGACTTTAAAGAGATACCCGAAAATCCGGGCATATACATGTATATAGGCAAAAATGCCGAGATACTTTATGTGGGGAAAGCGAAAAATCTGCGCAACAGGGTATCATCATATTTTTCAGACTTTGAAGGGAAGCCGCTGCGCACAAAAAAGATGCTGCAGGCAGCCCGTGACGTTCGTTTTGTAATAACATCCAGCGAAGCAGAGGCGCTCCTGCTGGAAAACAACATAATAAAAACAGAAAAGCCCAGATATAACGTCAGGCTCAAAGACTCCAAAAGCTACCCCTACCTGCTAATCACAAAAGAAGAGTATCCGAAAATAAAAATAACCAGAGAATCAGGTGCTAAAGGTGAATATTTTGGGCCTTTTGTAGATGTTGGAAGTCTGCGTTCTATCGTTGATGAGCTCCTCCGTGTTTTTCCTCTTCGTTCCTGTACAGAAACCAGATTCAAAGAGGGGAAGGTTTGTCTTAAATATCAGATAAAAAAATGCCTAGGCCCATGCGAAAAGTTCATCAGCAAAAACAGATATCAAGGACTAGTGGATCAGATCAGGGAGTTTTTCTCCGGTAATGTTGAGTCTGTCAGGGAACATATGGAGAAGGAGATGCAGAGGCTATCGGATGAAATGCACTTCGAGGAGGCCGCCCTCATGCGTGACAGGCTGAGGGGATTGTCTAAACTTTTTACCAGACAGTCGGTTGTTTTACCTGACGACACTAAAAGTGTGGATGTTTTTGTACCTCATGTTTTTGAAAATGTCAGCGGTATAACCGCCATGTTCATCCGAGGCGGCAAGGTCACTGGCAGCAGAACAGAGATATTAGAAGAGTTTGAAGACCCGGCTGAGGTGATAGAATCATTTGTGCTTCAGATGTACAGTGTACTGAGAAATTTTCCTGAGATGATATATATTTCTGGTCTGGAAGATTACGAAACTCTTTCAGAGGCGATAGAAAAGCTGGCTGATAGAAAATTGCGGTTCAGGAAGAGAGGTTTTGCGTCAGTGAAGGAGCTGGCAATGAAAAACGGCAAGGTGCAGACAGAGCTGTATCTGAAAAAACTCTCACGCAGGAAAGATATTTATGAAAAGCTGAAAAAAGCCATAGGCACAGATAAAAATATATCCAGAATAGAGTGTGTGGATATTTCACATCTGGGAGGCTCGTCAACAGTGGGGGTTTCTATAGTCTCCATAGATGGCGAATTTTCCAAACCGCAGTACAGAAAATATCGAATAAGATCAGGTGAAAACGACGATTTTATTAGTATTTATGAGCTTTTCTGCAGAAAGTTTGAAAATATAAAAGAGGGGAGTGAAAAACCTGCTGACCTTTACATTGTTGATGGCGGTATAGGCCAGCTTAACTCTGCAATCCGTGCAGCAGAAGAAGCGAATTATGATGCAAGTTTCATATCTATATCCAAAGGGCGCAGTATCAAGTTTATGAAGGATAAGCAGGAAGAATCTGTGGAATCAGTTCACCTCCCCGGCAGAAAGAACCCTCTGAATTTTAAAAAGAATGACCCGCTTCTTCTTTTTATTCAGAAAGTAAGGGATGAGTCTCATCGTTTTGCCATTGACTACAGCAGAAAGCTTGCTTTGAAAAACTTTAAGCGTTCACCGCTGCTCCTTTTAGAAGGGGTAGGGGAGAAGACAGTTAAAAAGATTCTTGAGGTTTATCCGGATATATACCACAGAAAAGACATGGATGCTGAAACTCTTGCAGAAAACTGTAAAATTCCTCAAAAAACGGCTGAACGAGTTACTAAATACATTTCAATTCATTAAAAAACAACGTCAACTTCTGTTTAATTTGTGATTCTCACATGATAAAATTATACAATAACTAAAAAGAGAGGTTGGTCATGTTCAGAAAATCTATATTTACTATGATTTTGTCAGTCCTTGTGTTACCGTCTGTTGCTTTTGCCGGTGTATTTGATATTTATCTTGAGACCGCTGGTTCCAGTTATTCTCAGAGTTTTTCAGATTTCGAGTCTGTAATAGATGACTTGGATTTAGACCAGATGGAGAAGAACCTTTCCGGCTACACAGAGACTTCTGCTGTAAGGGGATATATTGACTTCAGAGGTATCGATATAAACCTAAGCGCTGCCGCCGGAGACACAGCTATAGTTCTAAGTATACCAGCGATTGGTATATCAGAGACATTTTCAGGGCTAGACAGAGATGCCTCTATTGATCAGATCGAAGATTGGCTGAAAGACAATGGTGACGGCGTTATGTCTAAACTTATGGAGGAGCTGGCAGCCTCAACTGCTACCGATCCTGTGGCTGGTAACCCTACATCTGCCCAGTCCAGAATGGTCAGCATGGATTACGACTATGCAGTAAACTCCGATGGCGCAATTGAGATGAACTCTGTTGGAGCAGGCTCAGGTCTTAACGCCAACATGGTTTCTATTTTTGCAAGATACAGCAACTACGACCTTGACGGCGTGTCCAGTAAGACATATGCACTGCCTCTTGCATACACTATTAAGTTTAATAATTCTAAGAACTCGCTATCCATAAGAGTTCCCATATCAGTGATAAACGTTGACGGTTCAGAAGCTTATAACGCAGGTCTTGGGCTTGGCTTTACATATTTTGTAAACGATAGCTGGAGTCTTGTTCCTGCTATAGGATATACCGCAGTTGGCTCTATTGATCTCGCATCAGCAGCTCAGCTGGTAAGCGGATCTCTTACTAGTTCATATGCATTTAGCTTGGACAAATATACACTTACTATGGGGAACATGGTTGGTTACTATAAGACTATCCCTTTCAGCTATCAGGACTACACAGTGGACACTGATATTAAAAACACAGTATTTCGTAACGGGCTTAATCTTAATATTCCGTCTGATGGTCTGGCAAAAGGGACAAGCTTTGAGATCTTCGTTACTGATACAAGATACTTAGGTTCTGAGCTTTATGTAGATCAGTATAATGAAGTAGGGTTGTCTTACGGGTTTGCAAAGATCAAACAGAAAGATACTAAAGGTGGTAAAGTAAAAAATATCATGAGAAAGGTTCGTCTCGGTTTCACGTATCTTTTTGCAAAAGATGTTAGCGGCTACTCAGTAAACTTTGGATTTTCATTCTAAAATCAACATAGCAAAGGCCGGACTTTTATTAAAAGACCGGCCTTTTTTATTATATTATACTCTCTTAGGGCTCTTTTTTATGAAATCGTCATTAACAGGTCACCGGATTCTATCTTGTCTCCCTGATTAAGGAGTATCTCAGAAACCTTTCCGTCAGTGCCAGCTGCTATTTTTGTCTCCATTTTCATAGCCTCAGTTATAAGAAGCACGTCACCCTTGGCAACTTTGTCCCCGGCTTTGACATTAACTTTTGTGATGCTTCCTGGCATAGTTGCGCAAATGTCCTTCGGGTTGCTTAAGTCGCCTTTTACGTTGGACTTTATGATGTCAGTTAGTGTTTCGTCCTTAATAATTACTGATCGCGGCTGTCCGTTCAGTTCGAAGTAAACTTTCCGCATCCCTTTGTTGTCAGCTTCGCTTATTGCAAGGTGGCGTATGATGAGGGTTTTTCCTTCCTCTATGTCCATCTCTATCTCCTCCTCTTTTTCCAGAGGGTAGAAGAAGGATATGGTACAGAAAACTGACGGGTCACCGTATTGTTCATTAAATTTTACATATTCTTTGAATACCGCAGGATAAAGTGCGTATGAAATAACCTCTTCATCGCTGAAATCTCTTCCGAACTGAAGACTCAGTTCGTTCCTAGCGGCAACGAAGTCAAAATCAGCAAGCAGCTCTCCGGGTCTGCTATCAAGCGGTTTTTCACCTTTAAGAACAATATTTTGTAGTTCTCTTGGGAATCCGCCGTATGGCTGACCGAGCATTCCCTGAAAAAAAGATACCACTGAATCAGGGAAATTAAGAGTGTCACCTTTTATGTAAAGATCGTCCACTGTAAGGTCGTTTCGAACAAGGAAGAGTGCAAGGTCGCCCACTACTTTAGACGAAGGTGTGACCTTTATGATATCACCCAGTTCACGGTTCACAGCAGTGTACATTTTTCTGACATCTTCCCATTTATCTATGAGCCCCATCGCTTCCACCTGTACAATAAGGTTGGAGTACTGACCTCCGGGAATCTCGTGTTCATATACCTCAGCGGATGAAGCTTTTAGACCGCTTTCGAATGGAAAGTAGTATCTTCTTACCCTGTCAAAATAGTCCGAGGCGTTCTGCATAGCTTTCTTGTCCAGAGTTGAGTTTTTCGGCTGACCATCAAGAGCGGCTGCAATAGAGTTCATGTTTGGCTGAGAAGTCAGCCCGCTCATAGCACTCAATGCGGCATCCACAATATCTGCACCAGCCTCAAAGGCCATAAGTGATGCAGCTTCAGCGTTTCCGCTTGTGTTGTGGGTGTGGAAGTGAACAGGGAGACCTGTCTCCTCTTTAATAGCTTTGATAAGCGTTTTTGCAGCATAGGGCTTCAGCAGTCCTGCCATATCTTTTATGCCGATAATATCTGTACCCGCATCAGCCAGCTCTTTTGCTAACCCGGTATAGTAGTTAAGAGAATATTTTGTCCTTTTTGGATCTGTGATATCTCCTGTGTAACATATAGCTGCCTCAGCTATTCGGTTGTGTTTCTTAACCTCTTCAATAGCTGGCTTCATCTGATCCACCCAGTTGAAACAGTCGAAAATGCGGAAAACGTCCATCCCATTCTCGCTGGCCAGCCTGATGAACTCCTTCACTACATTATCAGGGTAGTTAGTATAGCCCACTGCGTTTGAAGCACGCAGAAGCATCTGAAAAAGTATGTTAGGAATCTTTTCACGAAGCTGTGCAAGCCTGTCCCAAGGTGATTCTTTTAGAAATCTGTAGGATACATCAAACGTGGCTCCGCCCCACATCTCTAGAGAAAAAAGTCCGCTGAGGTTATGAGCGTAGTAGTCAGCTATCTCAAGCATATCTTTGGAACGCACACGAGTCGCCAGCAGTGACTGGTGAGCATCTCGGAAAGTTGTGTCGGTGAAAAAAGCCTCTTTGGAGCGGCGGAGATAGTCCATAACCCCATCAACTCCGCGCCTGTTAAGGATGTCCTTTGTGCCTGTTGGTACTGGTGTTCCGTATGGAACAAAAGGAGGGTTTATGGCAGGGAGTATTATATCTTTTGACAGCTTTGTCCCTGAAGGGTTGTTTACTATGTTGTTCGCAAGGAACATCAGAGCTTTTGTGGCTCTGTCCTGACGCTGTTTAAATGTTACAAGCTCTTTGTTGTTGTCTACAAAGGTGGTGTTTATATCGCCTTTAAGGAATTTTTCATGGGCGACTACCTTCTCCAGAAACTGGATATTAGTTTTTACCCCTCTGATTCTAAATTCGCTGAGCGCTCTCTGCATTTTTCTTGCAGTCTGCTTAAAGGAGTGGGCGTGGGTGGACACCTTCACTAAGAGGGAGTCATAGTGAGGCGAAATCTTGGCGTTTGCAAAACCATTTCCGGCATCCAACAGCACACCGAACCCCGTAGCAACTCTATATGCTTGTATTTCCCCTGTGTCAGGAAAAAAATTATTTTCCGGATCTTCAGTAGTTACACGGCACTGAATAGCATATCCGTTTTTCTGAATGGATTTTTGGGATTTTATGTCAATATCAGGTGTAGAGAGCTTTTCGCCCTGAGCGATAAGTATCTGTGCCTGAACAATATCTATTCCTGTTATCAGTTCTGATATGGTGTGTTCCACCTGTAGTCTGGGGTTTACTTCAAGAAAGTAATAGTCCTGATGTTTATCTACCAGAAACTCCACTGTTGCAGCGTTCATAAGTTTCGATTTCTTACCTATAGCTATAGCAGAATCATACATAGATTTAAGTGTTTTGTCAGCAACGCTTATGGATGGCGCGATCTCTATAAGCTTTTGATGACGGCGCTGAATGGAACAGTCCCGTTCGAAAAGATGGACTATGGTTCCGTGCTTGTCGCCCAGAAGCTGAACTTCTATATGCTTAGGCTCTTCAATATATTTTTCTATAATAATGTCGCCGTTGCCGAAAGCCTTTAATGCTTCGCTTTTTGCAGACTCATAGTTTTCGAGCAGTTCTTTTTTATCTTTGGCAACACGTATCCCTCTTCCGCCGCCGCCTGCGACAGCTTTGATAAGCACAGGGTACCCGATAGTCTCAGAAACTTCTAAAGCTTCGTCTGTAGTGGAAACTATGCCTTCTGAGCCCTCAATAACAGGCACACCGCACTCTTTTGCAAGTACTTTTGCATTCTTTTTATCGCCGAACATATTGATTGTTTCAGGACTAGGTCCTACAAAGATTATCCCTGCTTCACTACAGGCTCTTGCAAATTCGGCGTTCTCAGCCAGAAACCCATATCCGGGGTGTATGGCATCTACCTTTTTCTGTATGGCCAATTCTATGATCTCGTTAATGTTCATATAAGCTGCAACAGGGTCAAGTCCTTTACCTATGGAGTATGCCTCGTCAGCCTTATATCTGTGTAGAGAATATTTGTCTTCATCAGAGTATAGGGCAACTGTTCTTATACCCATTTCGGTGCAGGCTCTGAAAGTACGAATAGCTATTTCGCCTCTATTTGCTTACATTAACTTTTTAATTCTCATATAAACTCCTAGATATTTTTAAAAAATTTAGCTTAAGTAAAAAAACATTTGCTTAGCTAACCAAACAAATCTGCTGATAGGCTGCCAGCGCTGTGATGCTTTTTGCTCTGAAGTTATATTCAGTAAAAACTTAAGATTCTGCTAAATAATACAATGCAATATCTATTATGTCAATAGTCATAAAACCTTTGTATATAGGGCGCTAGTACGTTAAATCCTTTGAATGCCTTTCAACCGAGGGGTTTTAATTGGTAGATAAAATGTATAAATGGATATATATGTGAAATTTGTTTATTTCTGCAATTTGCATAGGGATAACTAATAGTATAGATAAATTAGCTATGTATCAAATGCCATATTTTGCATAAATATCTAACATAGAGAGATATAGACCAATAGATAGTACCAATGCATGAGCATTTGCAATGCCCTTTACACAGAGGTTTATACAGTATATATTTATAAATCTGAAAACGAGGTGAAAAATGAGAAAACTTTCTCTTATATATATTATGCTGTTTATGTTTGTTTCTGCTGCATGGTCAGCAGATGCTGCCGGAGTTTTGGCACAACTGGAAAAGATAAAAACCTATACTGCTGATTTTGTTCAGACAACTGAGATAGAAGGGTTTGGTGAAGACGAGTATAGTGGCAAACTGTTTATTATAAGCAGCGAGAAAGCTCTTTGGGACTACGATGACCCTTACAGACAGTTTTATCTTTTTGATACTTCAACTATGAAGTACTACGACAGCGACACTAAGCAGATGATAATTCAAAAGCTGGACCCGGCTACTAACGTGTTTATGAGGCTGATGCTGAATCCATCAGACATTAGAAACGATTTTGATGTTAAGCTTGAAGGTTCAAAGCTTATGCTCCGTCCAAAAGATGATTTGGGGCTTGAGCAGATAGTGTTCGAAGTTAAAAACGGTATTGTCACAGGGATTCTTACAAAAGACCAGAACGGAAACAATACTGATATTGAGCTTAATAATATTAAGATAGATAAAAGTATAGACCCGAAAATATTCGATCCTGCTGTGCCGGAAGGTACTGAGGTCTTCGAATACTAATATTTATATTACATAGTCTTTGATATCTGAGATTGGTTTGCCTATATGATAGCCCTGTATGTAATCAATACCAATCTCGATTACTTTTTGCTTAACACTTTCTGAGTGAACAAACTCTGCCACTGTTTTTATGTTGAGCTGATTAGCGAACTTTATTATGGTTCCGACTATTATCTGAGCCTGAGTGTCCTTGTCTATGTTTTTGATGAGTGAACCATCAATTTTAATAATGTCCACACGCAGTTCCGACAGATATACGAAGTTGGAATATCCAGAGCCGAAGTCGTCTATGGCAACCATCGCCCCAGTCTTTTTTATGTTTCTGATGAACTCATTTACAGCTTCAAAGCTTTCGATTCCTTCTGATTCTAAAAGCTCAAAGATTACCCTGTTTGCTATACCGCTGGAGCGAAGCATGTCCAATATAAATTTTGATGTAGATTCGTCCATGATGTCTTCTATGGAGAGATTTATAGAGAACATGTAGTCGTTGTCAGTAAATGTCTCAAAAGACTTTGTTATCATTCGCTTAGTAATGTGCTGATAAAGTTTTGTCTTCTTTATTATTTCAAGAAACTGGAAAGGTGTGATCACTTCATTATTGTCTATAAGTCTAAGCAGACATTCAAATTTTTCTATTTCACCTGTGCGGCTGTTTGCTATAGGCTGGAAGTAAGGAATAAGTGTGTTTTCGTTCAGCGCGCGTTTTACTACTTTTGTCCAGCGTATATCGTTTTCGTATTCGTCCAAAATGTCTATGGATGGATCGTATAATGTGTAAGGCTGCTTCTTCTTATCTGCGTGGCGAAGTGCCATTCCGGATTTTTCAAAGATATTACCTTTTTCATTGGAAACACCTGCTGTAACGGATATATCTATCTCTATTTCCAGCTCTTCGTATTTTACACTGAAATCAAGATATTCTGTCAGCTCATGCATAAAAGCTTTAAGCTCAGGCACCGGCATTTCATTATCGATAAGCAGGGCGTATTCGTTGCCATGAAATTTATATGGCTTCATATCGTACTTATTGTCGAAAGAGGTTATCCGTTCACCCACGTCAATGAGCACAAAGTCGCCGATGATAAACCCGTAGGTCTCATTAATTTTCTTAAAAGAGTCGATGTTCATTAAAATAAGTATGGGATTGTCAACAGTGTTCAGGTCGTTTACCAACTTGTTCCTGTTTGGCAGCCCTGTCAGGTGGTCTGTATAGAGCTGATTTGTAAGCTCAAGGTTTAATTCTTCCAGCTCTCTGTTTCTGTTTTCTTTGTCGGTTTTATATCTGGAGAAAATCTTCTGAGTGTTTACAGAAAACACATAAGACACAGCAGAGGCAATAAGTGCTGCAATAAGGAAGAGCACCAGTGCGTATTGCTTGTTATCTGAGAGTTTCTTCTTCAGTGCTTCGTTCTTTTTGTTGATAATAGGTGTAAGGTCATTCATGGATACTGTGCCGCACAGGAGCCAGTCCCACTGTTCGTAGAGTTTGCAGTAAGAGATTACCTGGTTTGTTTTGTTCAGGTCGCTGTATCTTTGTTTGTGAAAAACAAACAGGTCATTTCCCTGAAGGGCATATGAAAGCAGGTTTTTATAGTAGTATACTCCGCTTGAATCTGTTACATCGGTAAGGTCTGCTCCCTCAAATCCCTTGTTTCCTGGCATAAGTATGCCTTTACCTTCAGTGTTGAGAATGAAGTAGTGTCCGTCATTATCAAATGTCACTGAATCAATTCTCTCTTTTACTTTTTCCTTTATGATACTTGTCAGATAATTTTCATTGTAAGAGCTGCCCACAAACCAATCGTGTATTCCAAGTTTTTTCACGTATGCTATTTTCTGTTCAAATTTTGAAGAACCCTTCTTGACCGGCATCAGGTTTTCTACAAAGCCTTCACCATTGTTAAATGCAGTTTCTATCTCAGTTCGAACAGGATAAGTTCCAAAAGGTGTTTTCAGGTTATAAAGGTTTGTCCCCTGCTCATACTCTGGGTGGTAAACCACATTGCCTTTTTTGTCTATAATGTAGATATGCTCATTTTTATTGTCCCAAGGATTTACTTTTATAAACTTTAGGATTTCTTTATCCACATTCAGATGGCTCATGTTGTCATTAAGTATTATGTGGTAATTGTTAATAACAGCAATAGAGTCATGAACCTTGTTTTTCAGACGGTCTTTTACGTTTTTTCTGGTTTGGATTGTGTTGAATTTAGTAAAGTCCTGAAGTCTATTCACTTCCCCCTTCAGGTTGTTCTTTTTGCCTTCAATGAAATTTTTGACAAGAATTGCTCTCTCGTTTTCAAATTCTGAGTTACTTTGCCGGATGATAAAAACTATCATTGCCAGAGTAAGAACAAGTATGATAGCTATCATATTTATTAGACTTATGCGGCCAATATTTTTTTCATTAAAGATTTTTGTGAGCATCACACGTCCATAGAAAATTAATACTCTAAGTATATCTTATTATACCCGCTCATATCAAGTTAGTAATTATTTCGCAGGATAAAAATAGGCTTCCTGATTGTCTATATCTATTCTTTCCGGCATTACCTCAATGGTGTCAGATGCACGGAATATCTCCCCGGTAAGCTTTCCTTTAACGATCTGCGACTTTTTTGTATATTGAAAGATATCCCCAGACAGAGATTCAAGCTGCACTGTGCCTTTAAGCATAAGGCTTTCTATATATATGTTTAGCCCGAAAGGTCCTACAGACATTATGACTGCGGCAAAAGGCTCATCCATATGTTTCTGAAGATATATCAGTTTTTTGAACTTATGAATATCCCGCTCTGCATTAACAGCTCTCTGCTCATTTTCAGTAGAGAGCTTACACCCTTCGTCCAGTGTGGCTTCCATGTGATATTCTGTAGCGAAAAGCCTGTTACAGATCAGCCTGTGCACCATCAGGTCAGGGTAACGTCTGATGGGGCTGGTGAAATGAGTATATGAATTTGATGCCAGTCCGAAGTGACCAATATTATTTGTGCTGTATTCTGCCTTTGCCATGGTTCGCACCAGAGCAGAGCCGAGTACTTCTTTATACTCAGATTCGTTAACAGCCTTGTTCATTACTGAGACATCTTTTGGTGTTATGTCTTTCACAGTAACATTAACGCCGAATGTCTCAGCGAGACCAGCGAAATCCTGAAGTTTCATAGGGTCTGGTTTGTCATGTATTCGGTAAACTGATTTTTTTGTGTTTTTTTCCAGAAATTCAGAGACAACTTCGTTTGCTTCTATCATGAAATGTTCTATGATTCTATGGGATATGTGTCTTTGTGCAGGGATTATGGCTGTCACTTCGCCATTTTCGTCCAGTTCAAAAGTGGCCTCAGGAAAATCGAAGTCGAGCATTCCGTTTCTGCTTCTCCTAACCATTATCTTTTCAGCAAGCACTTTAGAGTCATTTATCAGTCGCAGAATTTTTTTGTCACTCTCTTGCACGTTGTTTTCAATTACATCCTGCACAGATGTGTATGTTAGCCTTCTGTCGCTGTTTATAATAGACCTGTACAGCTTAGAACTTTTACGCTGACCGTCTTTTGTATATACTATTTTTGCTGTGAGAGTCAGCCTGTCTTCGTTTGGGCGGAGCGAACATAAGTTGTTTGAAAGCTCCTCCGGCAACATAGGGACTGCAAATTCTGGGAAGTAAAAACTAGTTCCCCTGCGGTATGCTTCATTGTCCAGAGGTGTTCCGGGCACTACAAAATGACTGACATCCGCGATATGTACATAAAGGATAAATTCGTTTCCGGTCTGCTCTATGGATATGGCATCATCGAAATCTTTTGCTGTTTCTCCATCTATGGTAACAGTGGTAAGTTCTCTGAAGTCTGTTCTTTCGCCGGGGTTCTGCATAAGCTTGTCTGATGTTTGCTTAACATAGTTTACTGCATTTTCCGGATACTCACGTTCAATATCGTACCTGTTCAGGACTATTTCGTCTTCTATGCGGGGATCGTCCATTTTACCCAGTACTTTTATAATCTGTCCTCTGGCAGCTGAGCGTTCAGAAGGGTAGTGTGTCAGCTCAACAAGTACTACTTCGCCGTCGGTGTATTTCTCTTTTTTAGATGAAAGATATATCAGGTTGCTCATCTTTCTGGTAATAGGAATCACGCGGATTATGCCGGCGAGGTTTTCCACCCTTCCGACTATCTTTTGTGCGGAGCGTTCGACAATGTCGACTATGCGCCCCTCCTGTTTTCCTCTGAAGCTTTCCGGTACTATTTTGACCTTGTCGCCGTGCATTGCTCCAGACATCTTGTTTTTAGGGATGAAGATATCCTTGCCGCCGGCATCCAGTGACAAAAAACCGTAGCCGTCAGGGTGAAGATCCAGCTTTCCTGTAAGATGTTCAGGAGCTTTTTTGGATACGTATGTGCTGTTACGATACTTTTCCGCCTTGTTTTGGCGTACCAGTTCGCGCAGCTCTTTTTTCAGTGTTTTATGGTCAACCCCTGACTGCACAAGAATCTGCTTGAATGTCATGGGCTTTTTGCTCTTATTTAAAATCTTAAGAATCTTGTTCAAAACCGTGTTCCCTTACCTTTTTGCGGAAGGTGTTCCTGTTTATCCCTAAAACTTTTGCTGAAACTGATTTATTGTTACCCGTTTTATCGAGTACTGCTTTTATTATAGGGTATTCTACTATTTTCATGAACTCTTCATAGGCGTTGTTGCCTTCGGAGAGAATCTCTGATTCGAGTATGTCCAGAGCCAGCTTGTATAAGTCGTGTGATGTGCTTGATTTACCTGTGCCGTGGCATTGATCGAAGATCTTTGGTGGAAGGTTCTCAAGCTTTATAACATCAGTTTCAGCATTTACTATGGCATACTGTATTGTATTTTCCAGTTCACGGATATTTCCCGGCCACCTGTATGTGGTGAGAACATCCAAAGCTTCCTCGCTGCACGTAAGTACTTTGTCTTTGATGCTTTTATGTTTGTGCAGGAAGTGATTAGTGAGATATGCAGTGTCCTCTTTTCTTTCATAAAGAGGGGGTAGCTCTATTGAGACTACATTCAGCCTGTAGTAAAGGTCTTCTCTGAATTTCCCTGTTGAGACAAGTTCTTCCAGATTTCTGTTAGAGGCTGCTATTATACGGGTATCAAGCTTCAGTGTTTTGCTGGAGCCTATCTTTGTAACCTCTTTCTCCTGTATGACACTGAGCAGTTTAGACTGAAGTCCCATATCCATTTCTGATATCTCGTCCAGAAAGATGGTTCCGTGGTTTGCTTCTTCAAACTTACCCTTTTTATCGACTATGGCGCCTGTGAACGAACCTTTTTCGTGTCCGAAGAGTTCGCTCTCAAGCAACTCATTAGGAATAGCTGCCATATTTATAGGGATAAAAGCTCTTTCGCTTCTGGCTGACTGTTTATGTATCATCCGGGCTATAACCTCTTTACCGGTGCCTGATTCGCCGAGGATGAGGATGTTTATGTTGGTCTTGGATATTTTACCGATCAGTTTGTAGATTTCGAGCATCTTTTTGTTTTTCGTCTCAAAATCATATTCTTTGCTGTCGCTGATGGTAGTGTGCTGAATATTGCCGCAGAGTGAGATCACTTTGTTTTTAAGTTCAAGCAGGTCAAAAGGTTTTGGGAAAAAGTCTTTCGCGCCGGACTTTATAGACTCTATTACATTCGAACCAGTGTCCTGTGCGGTCATTATTATGAAGTGGGTGTCACTGAATGCAGGGGACCATTTTTCTGTAAGCTTGATACCGTTATGATCGCCGAGGAAGATGTCTACAAGACATATGTCCACACCTTTTGCAAGGTAAGTCTCTGCCAGATACGGGTCGGTGGTAGTCAGTACATCTATCTTCTCATCTGACAAACCCTCTTTCAGTATCCAGAGTATGTTCTCTTCGTCGTCTACGGCTAGTACTCTGATTTTTCTCATAGATAAATATACATCATGATTAAAAAATAATCAAACATTAGTGCTTCTTTTGACAAAAATATTGCATAAAAAATAGACAATATATTGGTACAATTCACATCCTGCTTTAATATAAGGAGTTTGGCGAGCTGTCTTTAATGAAAAAAGCCGGACTGTTGTCCGGCTTTTTATTGTTATAGTATAGTTCTTTTAAAAATCTAATTTACGCCCCAGAAACGGAGTTTCTGAGTGGCAAGTCTTGCAGCATCAGACTCAGGATACTCACCTACAGCTTTTTGAAGAGCTTTGACAGCGTTGTCCTTGTCCTGAATGTTTCCATAGCTGTATCCCATTTTAAGCAGTGCATCAGGCACTTTGTTGCCTTCCGGATAGTTGTCTACCAGCATTTGAAATTTAACTATGGCTCCCTCATAATCTTTCTGAGCGTATTTGATTTCGCCCAGCCAGTACATAGCGTTATCTGATCTTTCAACATCAGGATATTTTGAAATGAACTCGTTAAACTTCGCTTCGCTCTCAGCGTATTTGCCGTTTCTGTAGAGCTCGTAAGCATATGTGTAAAGGCCTATCTTGTCTTTGATATTGTCTTCGATAATGATGACCTCTTCGCCGCCTTCATTCATGACTTTTGGTGGTCTTTTTGCTTCTGCAAACTCCATTTTTGAGTTTTCAAGCTCAGTCACACGGTCTTTTATCTCCATTATGTCGGTATTAGTGATAGTCATTTCTTCGCGAAGCTGAGAAAGCGCATCGGAATTTCTATTGATACTTTCGGTGTTGATGCGGATATTTTTATCCAGTTCCTGCATGTTCACCTGCATATCGCCGATAGTTGACTGAATACCAAGCATTTCGTCTTTTATATTATTAAGACTTTGCTGTACCATATCCTGGTTGCCAGTACAGGCAGTGAGTCCAATAGCAGCAACTGCTAAAACAGCGAATTTTCTAATCATGTCCTCTCCTTTATATAAGGTACTGATCTACTTCGTTTACGAGTATATCAGTATCCGGTTTTCCTATGAATTTGTTTGCGCCCACACTCATGACCTTTCTTTCGTTTTCTTCTGAAGCGAGTGAAGAAAAGACAAGGATAGGCATATCTTTTGTGTCAGGGTTATCTCTGAGAGTTTTTACAACAAATGCTCCATCTGTGACTGGCATTTCAAGGTCAGTAATGACTAAATCAGGTATCTGCTCTTTCACTTTGTTCAAAAGGAGTTTACCGTTTTCAAAAGAGTGTGTCTGATAGCCTGAATTTTCAAGATGCGAGTGGAGAAATCTCCTTATAACACTGGAATCTTCTGCCATATAAACAATTTTGCTTTCTCTAATGTGTGATTTTGAGTAGTCAATCTCTACCTCTTTCAATCCGGTCTCCGGACTCATTTCCAGAACTATCTTTTCAAAGTCTAACAACTGTATAAGATTGCCGCCAATGTCAATGACGCCAAGCACTGTTTCCACTAGGCTGAAATCTGTTATGGAGGAATAATCCTTAATATCTGCCCATGTTATCCTGTGAATCCTTACAACCTCATCAACAACAAAACCGTTGTACTGGTGGTTGAAGAATGTGACAATTATTTTTTTCTCTTTATATTCTTCGTCATAGCTCAGCTCCAGCCATTTGCCTAGATCAATTATTGGTATAAGTTTTTGTCGAATGTTTGCTGTGCCTATGACATTGTGGTGTGCATCGGGTACTTTGACAATATCGGGAAAACGGATAACTTCCCTTACCTTTGCAACGTTAATGCCGAAGTGGTGTTCTTTTGTATCGGACTTAATAATGAATTCAACGATTTCAAATTCGTTGGTTCCGGTTTCGAGTAATATTCCGTGATCTATTGCCATGACTTACCCTCACATTAGTAATAGTAAGTTACCATGAATAAAACGGCTATTCAAGAAATATTCATTAAAGGATAGTTGCCAGCTTTAAAGCCTTATTGTAGAATATGCCAATGGCTAGAACATTTTTGTTTATATTAACTTTTTTTGTGTTCTTAAATGGCTGGGCAGCAGGGATTTATGTCCGAAACAACGGTCATTTTTCTGAGTTTGTGGTTGACGGCATGGCCAGCAGTATTGTTTCTGTCAGTGAAGGTGAAAGCAAGATGATGGTTGAGCTTGTTACGCCTTTGGCAGCGGACTCGGGAACCAGCTTCAATGATCCATTCATAAAATCCTTATCTATAGACGGCAGAATGCTAACCATAACTTTTTACCCGGAAACTGACTATTCACTCTCTGAAAGAGATGGTGATATTCTTATTACAGCGGCCAGAGCTAAAAAATCCGAAGACATTCAGCTTTCTTACGGGATAGAACAGCCGCTTATCAAAGGGACAGACAGGATTCTTGAGGATCAGGAAGCAGACGTTATTCTTGGCCGCATAGACGAGGCTATTGCCGAAGGTGAGCTTGGAACAGCACTTACCATGACTGAAAATTTTCTAAATAGCGGTGCCGTTGGTTATTATAGACAAGAAGGACTGTTTCGTCTTGGTCTGGTATATTTCAAGCTAGGAGAAAATTCAAACGATAATTATATATACGCCAGCCAGATATTTGATGATTTCATCAAAGAATACCCTGATTCTTTCAGAAAGAAGGACGCACTGGTAAAATCCGCAGAGGCAAAAGAGATGGCTATGCTTTTCAACGAGGCAATATTCGCTTACAACTCTGTGATAAAAACTCTTCGCGACAGGGATATCAGAAAAATGGCTTACGAGCGTATAGCTGATATTTACTCAAGATCCGGTCGTTTCGAGAAAGCCATTGATGCCAGGGAAGACGTTATAAGGAATTTTCCTGAGACTTTTACCCGCCAGAATGCAAAGATTGGTCTTTTGCACTACCAAAAGAAGGATTACGACCTAGCATACAGGTCTTTTCTTACCGTTTTGGACAGGAAGGACCAGATGGGCCTTCTTGACGCGGAAGAACTTTATGCTATGGCAGAAATTTTTGACGAAAGAAACCAGTTTGACATCGCCAGAGAGGTTTATGAGAAGCTGTACTCCCTTTATCCATCAAGTGAATTTTCTGACCTTGCCATGTATCATTCTGCAAGAATGTATGAAAAACTAGGCAACAATACAGCTACTGATGGAAGGCTGGATATATGCAGGCAGGTTTATAAAGAGAAGAAAGGCGGATTGCTCTGTCTGGTGATGTATGCCAGAAGGCACCTTCAATCCAAGATGCCCGAGGAGTGGGAAAAAAGCCTTGAGCCGGCATTGAAATCCAGAGATATTGACATACGCTCAGAGGCTGAGCTAGTTCTTATCAGAGCCTATTTTGAACAGAATAAATATGATGAGGCTGATAGCCGTGTAGACAATTTTATAAGAATGAACTTTACATCTGAGCATTTGCCTGAAGTTTATAAAATGCGCCAGCGCATCACCCTTACAAAAGCTAAAGATGCTTATAAAAAATCTCAGTATGCACAGGCCAAACAGCTTGTAGAAGGCATGCTTGAGGTGTTTCCTGACACAGAATATAAAAGAGAGGCTCAGGAGATACTTCAGGACATCCGGTTCGGTGACATAAAAGACAAATATTACGATGGAGAATATAAGCAGACTGTGGACGATCTGACTCAGTTTCTGACCGAGAATACTGATCTGGTATTTCCTGACAAATGGATGGATATGCTTCAGGAATCAAAATTCGCTTATGGTAAAGAACTGTTTCAGTCGAGAAATTTTACAGATGCAATAGTTGTTCTGTCCGAATATATGGCGTCATTTCCACAGGGAGCACATGTTGAAGAGGCAGAGCAGATTCTTGCAACCTCTATCGAAAAAGTGATGGATGATCATTACGCTGATAAAGAATTTTTGAAGATTATAAGCCTTTATGACCAAAACACGGACATGATCACAAGCGGCGGTGATGCTGATTTTCGCGATAAAATGAAGAGCTATACAGCATTTTCGCTTTATAAAATGGGTATGTCTGAAGAGTCAGGGAAAATGCTGGACAGTGTGGAAAACAAGCAGAACCCTTACTATCTTATGACGTCTATCATGCTGGACAGAATAACTCAGCAGATAAACCCTGACATTTTTACTAAAGGAATGCTGGATTTCCTTGTACAGGAACTGGAGAGCAGAAAACCAGACTATATAGTCGAAATGCTTAATAACTATACAAAAGACAAGACCTATGCATCCAAACAGATATACAGTATAAGCAAAGGTGTTTTTGACGATCTTAAACGTGAAGCGATACTTTTTGATCTGTATAACAGACTAGACAAAGATGAAAACACCAGATTTGAAGGATATGATGAAGTGTATCTGGATGCAGGGATAGCATTTTATAAGAGGAATAACTTTGAAAATGCAGTGACCGCTCTTGAGCAGTTCAAACTGGTTCATACGCCAAGAGACGAGAAGAGAGCAGAAGGTCTTTACTATCTTGGTAAAACATATATGAAAATGGACAGAGACGAACAGTCAGTTAATGCACTTATGGAGCTGCTGGAATCTGTGCCGGATTCTGTTTATGCCAGTGCAGCCAGAGGAGAACTGGAAGAGATTGAGTGGCGTAAAAACCTGAAAAAATAGAAATTTATTTGTACAGTCACACCGGAGATGATTAATTGACAGAAAAGCAGAACAAAACTGAACAGGCGAAAGAACTCGAAATGCTTATGGAGGCCTTTGACCAGTTCAATAAAGCATCCATACAGCTTGAAGAGAAGTACGCTATCATTGAGGAGGAAGCAAAGAAGCTTCGTGAAGAGGTTCAGGAGAAAAATGTAGAGCTTTCGAAGCTAAGTACTCTTTTAGAGTCAGTTCTTTATAACTCTAATAGCTGTGTTATTGCAGTTGACGAAGAATATAATATTCTGGTGAAAAACCCAGTAGCAGAAAAACTTCTGGCAGAGCTTGGAGATGACAAGTTTCTTGTGATGCTGGAGAAATACAGCCGTTCAGGTGTTTTTGACCACGAGGAAGACGAACGCACATTAAGAGTTTCTGTGGGGCTTCTCGATACTGAGGAACAGAAAGGTTATGTTTATGTGATAAATGATATAACCCACCTTAAAAATCTGGAGATGGAGAGAAACAGGGACGAGAAACTGAAGCTGATGGGCGAGATGGCCGCAAACATAGCTCATGACATAAGAAATCCGCTAGGCAGTATAGAGCTTTTCGCATCTCTGCTGGAGCGCGACCTGCACAAAAATGAATCTGGAATGAAACTTACCCGCTCCATTATTAAAGGTGTTCGCACAATAAATGCTATAATTACAAACATTCTTATATTCACCAAAGAGATACAGCTGGAGAAAACCGAACAGTATGTTGCGGATATTGTTGATGATGTTATACTTTATATGCAGCACCTTATGCGTGACAAAAATATACGGTTCAAAAATCTCATTAGCGAAGATGATAAGATAAGCTGCGACAAAGAGCTTTTTAAACAGGTGGTTATGAACATAATCCATAACGCAATAGATGCTGTGGAGGATAACGGAGTTATTACTATGGAGTCTTTTACAGACAACTCTTCCAGCGGCTTCAGCGTAAACGATAACGGTTCAGGGATATCCACAGATATGCGCAAAAAACTGTTCATCCCTTTTCAGACAACAAAGGCTAAAGGGACAGGATTAGGACTTGCTATTGTGTATAAGATAGTGAAAGCTCATGACGGTAACATTACACTCGACAGTGACGGCAAGAGTTATACAACTTTCAAAATAGAACTGCCAAGATAAAAGGGAAGGATATGGACTTATCATCAAAGAGAATACTTATTGTTGATGACGATGACAATATGCGCGAAGCTATGTATGAGACTGTGCGCCGTATGGGTGTTCAGATAGACACAGCTTCAGACGGTCAGGAGGGTTTTGAAAAAGCATCGAAAAAACCTTACGACCTTATTATAAGTGACATGCGGATGCCGAATGTGGATGGAATGACCATGATGAATATGATGCAGTCATCAGGGGTCTCTTCTCCACTTTGTTTTGTTACAGCTTTTGGTACAGTAAATAATGCAGTTCAGGCACTGAAACTGGGAGCATATGACTACATCCTAAAACCATTTGCACCAGAGGTGATAGAAGAGCTGGTGAGGCGTGTGCTGGAGATCGAAGAGGTAGCACCCCTTACAAAGCGTAAAAAGAACACAGCTATTTTCCGAAGTGCTTTCATGTCGCAGCTTTTTATGCTTGCAAAAGACGTGGCGGCCAGTGAGGCTACAGTTTTGATAACCGGAGAATCAGGAACCGGTAAAGAGGTTTTTGCACGGTTTATACATGAAAACTCAAGCAGGGGATCAGGGCCGTTTGTTGCGGTAAACTGCGCAGCACTGCCGGAAAACCTTATGGAGAGTGAACTTTTTGGTTACGAGAAAGGCGCATTTACAGGTGCGGCAAATCGTAAACCGGGGAAGTTTGAGCTAGCCCACGGAGGCACTATATTGCTTGACGAGCTTGGCGAGATACCGCTTCATCTTCAGGCAAAACTTCTTCGTGTTCTTCAGGAGAAAGAGGTCGAGAGGCTCGGCGGCACAAAACCTTTTAAGATAAATGTAAGAATACTTGCCACTACCAACCGGGAACTTAAGAAAGAGGTAGATGCCGGGAATTTTCGCGAAGATCTTTACTACCGACTTAATGTTATCTCTATGGAGCTCCCTCCGCTTCGGGACAGAAAAGACGACATTATGGAACTGGCATCATTTTTCGCTGAAAAGTATTGCCAGATCAACGGAAAAGGAACTTGTAAGCTTGCTGATGATGCTCAGGCTGCCCTGCTGGACTATGACTGGCCAGGAAATGTCCGTGAACTGGAACACACCATAGAGCGTGCTGTTGTACTTTGCAAAGACTGTGTTGTTTCGGAACGAAATCTTTTTCTTCACGGAATAACCATAAACCAGTTTATGGCTGACAGCAGCGACCTGACCTCTGCTGAAACATTTGATGTGAATGATGGTGGAAACTCTGGCGGTGAAACTGCCGGGATTGAGTTCGCAGGAACCATAGCGGAGATGGAGAGGGAATTGATTATAAAGACTTTGAAAGAGACTGGAGGCAATCGTACAAAAGCGGCAGAGCTGCTTGGTATAACAGTGCGAACCCTCAGAAACAAACTTAATGAATATAAAGATGATGGCTTTAACATTGACGATATTACAGGATGACGCAGGATATTAAAAAAATGACCGGGCTAAACTAGCTGAGGCAGAACCATTTTTGAATAGATATCAGATTTCTCCAGAAGCTCAATATGAGTTCCGGCGGCAACTATCTCGCCTTTGTGCAGAACAACAATTTTATCAGCATTTATAACAGTAGAAAGTCTGTGGGCAATAATTATGCTTGTTTTTTTCTTAACAAGTTCTTCCAGAGCTTTTTGAACAATATGCTCAGATTTCATATCTAATGCGCTGGTGGCCTCATCCAGAACAAGTATTGGAGGATCCATAAGTATCGCTCTGGAGATGGTAATCCTCTGCTTCTGACCTCCCGAGAGCATGACGCCCATTTCGCCCACTAGGGTATCAAATTTGTCCGGCATTGCTTCGATAAAATCAAGGGCATATGCATGCTTAGCCGCTTCTTTTATTTTTTCCATATCCTCTGTATCTGAACCGTATGCAATATTGTACATGATCGTATTGTTAAAAAGGAATGGGTGCTGGGTCACAACACCTATGTTTCTTCTTAGGGAATAAACATCAAAATCTTTTATGTCTATATCATTTATGGTTATTTTGCCATCAGTTACATCGTATAATCTGGAGAGCAGCGATGCCAGAGTACTTTTGCCTGATCCGCTGTGTCCAACTATAGCAGTGCTTTTTCCATGCTCTAAAGTCAGATTTATATTTTTTAGCACATCAGGGCCATCTTCACTGTACCTGAAACTGACATTATCAAATCTGATGTCCTTTTTTGCTGCTTCACATTTCAGGGAACCATTATTGTCTATAATATCATTTTCGCAGTCCAGCACCGAAAATATCCGGTCGGCAGAGGCGCTTGCTTTTTGCAGTAAATTGTTGTAGTTATTTATCTTCTTGAAAGGTTCAAACATAAACCCAAATGCAGTTAAAAATGAAAAGAAAGTTCCCGGCGTTGTCTCTCCGGAGATAACTTTGAAACCGCCATAGAAAATTATCAGCGCCACACCAAACCCGCTCATGGTTTCTATCAGCGGTGAGCTGACTGAGCTGACCACAGCCTGCTTAAGACGGTATTTCATCTCTTTTACAGAGGCTAGCTTAAATCTGTTGAACTCTTTAGCTTCATTTATAAAAGCCTTTACAACTCTTATACCGGAAAATGACTCATTGAGAATGAATCCGACAAAACCGAGCTGCTCCTGTGATTTAGCGCTATGTTTTTTCATCTTTTTCCCGGATTTTTTAATTATAATCATTAAAATAGGGATAATCAGAAAAACAGAGAGAGCCATTGTAAAATCCTGATAAAAAACAACCCCTGTAAGGAATATAACTGAAAGCACACTTCTGAAAACATTTAGAGCAGAAGAAACCGCAGACTGAAGGTTGCTTACGTCACTTATGACCTTTGTCATCATCGTGCCCAGTTCGTTATTATCGTAATAGCTCATAGGCAGCAGTATCATTTTGTAGTACATGTCGTTTCTGATCTGCTGTATGGCTTTTTGGGCTGTGGATTTTATAAGATAACTCTGAAAAAAAGTGGATATCAGCCGGACTATAAATAGTGACATTATAGCAAAAGGCAAAAGTTTGAGCATGCGTGTATCTTTGGCTATAAATATCTTGTCAAAAACATCTTTTGAAAGATATACAATAGCAGCATCAGTACTAGCTACAATAGCTGATGCGATCATTGCCACAGTGATTGCTATTTTGTATTTCTTAAAATAATACCAAAGTCTGTATATATTTTTCATTGGGCACTTTATAGCATTATTTAAATTTTATGAAAAGAATTATAAAGCATAGCTGTCTGTAAGGGTTATGCGGGATTGTTTGTCAGATAAGAAGAATATTACTTATTAAAATGGTAACACCGGTTACGGTTCCTTCTTCGTCAGAGATGGGTGATGTAACAAGGGCCACAGGCTGCATTTCGCCGTTGCTGTTTCTGACGTATGATTCGAAGCTGTAATAAACCTCGCCAGTTTTTGCGACATCGAGCATGTCTTCGTCTCCGACGTTGTTCACGAAGATATTTTGAACGCCATTTATTCCCAGAACTTCTTCTTCTTTAAAGCCTAGTATATTTTCAGCGCTTTGGTTCCAGGAGATTATTCGGCCATCTAAATCCATCTGAACCATAGCTCCGCATACATCGTCCATATAAAGCCTCAATTTTTAATATAAAATATTATATCAGTTATTAAGGGAGAATATAGTTAATTATACCAAAAACACAATGTTCGGCGAATATTCCACTCAAGCATCAGGAGACTGAGAGGCTGCTATTATTTCCTTATTTATTGGCACAGTTATTGTTATATAGACTCAAACGGAGGAAAGTATGCAGAACGTTTTTGATAGAATGAAAATAGATAAGCTTTCACTTGGAGTAGACATAGCTGCTACCAAAAACCGTGTGATAGCTGAAAATATTGCAAATATGGATACTCCGGGATATAAGGCGAAAGATATCAAGTTTGATAACGTGATGCAGGAAGCGCTGGGGAACGGGAAAAAATTACCTCTTGAAAGAACAAATGAGAAACATATTCCGCCATCAGCAACGAGCATAAATCCGGCCGCTTTTATATATGACCAGAATAACCCATCTGTCAGAAATGACGGAAACGATGTTAATATAGACTACGAGATGAGCCAGATGGCTGAAAATACTATCAGATATAATCTTTTTTCAGACCTGACAGCGGGCAAGTTTTCTAAGCTTAAAGAAGTTATTGGCAACGTAAAGTAGGAGTAAATTATGAGCTTTTTTGATATTCTAGGAGTTGCATCAACAGGAATGAGCGCGCAGAGGATAAGACTTTCGTCTATTTCTGCTAACCTTGCCAACACTCATACAACAAGAACAGATTCAGGCGGGCCTTACCAAAGACAGGACGTTGTTTTTAAACAGATAATGGATGGTGAACTTAAAGGCGGCGTGAAGGTAACAGAAGTTATTAAAGATGAAAAACCGCCGATATTAAAGTATGAACCTGGCCATCCAGATGCTGATGAGGCGGGCTATGTGGCCTACCCAAACATCAACCCCATAGAAGAGATGGTAAATATGCTTGAGACCACAAAAAGCTATGAAGCTAACACTACAGTGCTCTCTACTGCAAAACAGCTTGCAATGAAGGCACTTGAATTAGGTAAAGCTTAATAAAATGGGTTGTAAAAACAGGGTAAGATATACTATATTATTAGGGAGTGTATACATGTTTTCTCATGTAAACTCGGTGCAGGGGTAGTGTGATGTCAGAGATCAACGGTATAAACTTTTTGCTGCCTAACAAGCTGGACACAACTGGGCAAGGATCCACAGCCAATAAAGCTGAGGCTTCAGTTGATTTTTCCACTATGCTGAAGAACGCCATTAAAGATGTTAACGGCGCTAAGATGGAAGCTGATGGAGCTGTGCAGAAAGTTTTAAGCGGCGAAACAAATGACATACATTCCACTATGGTGGCTCTGCAAAAGGCCGACGTGTCTCTCAAGATGATGCTTGAGGTGCGTAACAAGATCATGGAGGCCTACAAAGAGGTTATGAGAACACAAATCTAGTATGAGAGAGAGGGTATATGGCTCTCAGCGATATCGTATCCCAGTTTAAAGATACCTATATTAAACTGTCTTTATTACAGAAAGTATCAGTGGCCGCCGCGCTGGCGGCTGTTTTTATATCTGTTGCTGTTATTGTCTTTTGGGCTAACAAACCTGTGTATAAAACACTTTTCGCAGGTATGGTTCAGGAAGATGCGGCCTCGGTTGTCGATAAACTGAAAGAGCTGCAAATACCTTATAAGATAGAAGATAATGGCGCAAAGGTAACTATCCCAAACGAATTCGTATATGAAACAAGACTGGAACTTGCTAAAGAGGGTATCCCCAGAGGCGGCGGTGCCGGACTTGAGCTTTTCGACAATACTAGTTTCGGTATGACAGAATTCATGCAGAACATCAATTATCAGCGAGCAATCCAGGGCGAGCTGTCCAGAACAATCTCCTCTTTGAAACAGATACAGGAAGCCAGAGTACATCTTACTGTGCCTAAGGATAGATTATTCATCGCCGATGAGGAATCGTCCAAAGCGGCAGTTGTCGTTAGGCTTCGTGGTGGTGCCACTTTGAACAGAGAAGAGGTTCGTTCTATTGCATCTCTGGTTTCCGGTTCAGTGAAAGGTCTTACACCTGAAAATGTTCAGATAGTAGACACTCAGGGGCGGCTTCTGAGTGAGTTTCTTGACGAAGAGAGCACACCTCTTATGATGACTCAGAACCAGCTGGAATATACAAAAAAGATAGAAAATGACCTCGAAAGAAAGGTAAATCAGATACTTACAGCCACCCTTGGAAGAGGCAGAGCCGTAGCTAAAGTGACTGCGGAGATAGATTTTAATAAAAGAGAATCCACCAGAGAGGAGTATGATGATACTCCTGTTCTTCGTTCCCAGCAGTCGCTGGAGATAAACAGTTCAAACAAACCGGACGCACCTACAGGTATTCCCGGTGTTCAGTCCAATCTTGCAGAACCTGACATAACAAATAACGGGAACAATCAGGAATATAACAAGGCTGAGGAGACTCAGAACTTTGAAATTAGCAAGACTGTTACTGTAGAGCAGAAAGCCTTTGGAACCATAGACCGGGTTACTGTTGCTGTGGTTGTTGACGACCGAAAAGTAAGAGAAGTCCCTGAAGGCGGAGAAACAGAAACACTTGTAAGCAGACCGCGCACGGAAGATGAGATGCGCTCCATAAGAAACCTTGTGGCTATGGCTGTGGGCTATAACGAAACAAGGGGCGACCAGATAGAGGTGTCAAACATATCGTTCGACACAACTGCAAGAGATCAGGAGTATGACACCCTGAAGAGAGAAAAGACTATGGAACTTGTAGGTATGGTTTCCAAATATCTGCTTGCGGCACTCATTGTTATAATCTTTTACTTTTTCGTTATCCGCAAGATACTTAAAAGACTCGACAAACCTGTTACTGTCCACGAGGACGGCTCAATAACATACGGAAAGCTTGAAGGGGATATGGGTATAGATATCAGGATAGATGATACTTATCCTAAGTCGCTTGAAGAGCTTGAAAAAGAAATCGAATCTGAGCTTGATGAATCATCTCCGGTGGATGTAGATTCTGTTAAATCAAAAGTTATGCTTAAGAAGATTGAAGAGTTTGCCTCTGAAGATCCAGATGCAATGGCAAGTCTGCTTAAATCACTTATGAGAGGGGACAATTAAATCATGATGAGCGAAGATGGTGTAAAACGAGCGGCAGCTATTATGATTGCACTGGGGGAAGACGTTACATCCCCTGTCCTTGCTGCTCTTGATGAAGAAGAGGTTGGTGAGCTTACTAAAGAGATCGCAACTACAAAAGTTGTTTCTCCTGATAAAATGGACGAGTACATAGAAGATTTTTATAATATGATGCTCGCTAAGAAATTTATTGCAAAAGGCGGTCTGGACTATGCTAAATCCGTACTGGTCAAATCTCTTGGACCGGAACGAGCCAGAAAAATAATTGACCGTCTCACAAAGATGCTTGAGCAGTCTTCGGGTTTTGATTTCCTTTCGAAAATAGACCCGAAACAGCTTGCGAAATTCATTCAGACAGAACACCCTCAGACAATAGCACTGATACTTGCACATTTGGATCCTTCGCAGGCGGCAGAATCACTTGCACAGCTTCCGGATGACCTGCAGTCAGACATCACTCTGCGAATCTCAAACCTTCAGGATATTTCGCCTTCTGTTGTTAAAACACTTGCGAGGGTGCTTGAAGAGAGATTTGAATCACTCTCGTCCTACAACGTCGAAGTGGGCGGTGTTAAGTCAGTAGCAGAGATATTCAACAGGATGGACAGGGTTACAAGCAAATCTACCCTGGAAAAACTGGAGAAGGAAGATCCGGAGCTTGTACAGGCCATCAGAGATATGATGTTTGTTTTCGAAGATATCAAAGTTCTCAACGATGTGGCTCTTCAGGAGATACTGAAAAAAGCAGACAAGAAAGCTCTTACACTTGCTCTCAAAGGTACAGACCCGGATACACAGGATCGCTTTTTCAAGAATATGTCAGCACGTGCTGTAGACACCATGAAAGAAGAGATGGAATACATGGGGCCTATTAAACTGAAAGAGGTGGAGAAAGCTCAACATGAAATAGTCGCCATTGTCCGTGAACTTGATGAAGATGGAGTTATATCAATAGGCGGTGGAGAAGAAGAGGAATATGTATAAAATGCTGGTTCTTTTTCATAGCTTCGGCGTTGAAAAATGCTGTAAAGTGCTCACATATGTTTTTACATGCTCCGATTTTCGCATTTTTCGCACTGAATCTGCATAAAATAATCCAGCATTAACCAAGCAGCAGTAATCCCGAGCTGAGAGCGAAAACACTGGATGATCACTAATGATTCTGGATCGATCTTGATGAAAGGATCTGACCCCTCAGCTTCAGCTAAATATGACTTTATACGAGCAATAAGGTAGCATAATGTCAAAAAAGATAATCAAAGATGAATTTGTAAAAGGCGAAAAACTGAAGCACTTCGGTTTTAAGGTATATGAAACCGTAGAACTTGGCGAAAAGCCTAAAAAGCTGGAAAAGATCGCTGAGATGGAATATACCCCCGGTGAAGTTGAGCACACAATCGGTAATTTCGATGACGATATAGAGATGGGCAGAGCTGTTATAGTTCAGGACAGGGAAGTAAATGCTCAGAAATATGCCCCAAAGCAATTCAGCGAAGCAGACTTGAAAGCAATAAAAAAAGAATCTGAGCCGGAGCCTGAGCCGGAAGCTGAACCAGAGCCGGAGATACCTGCCATCACTGAGGAAGACCTGAACAAGGCCCGAAACGAGGCCAGACAGGCAGGGCTTGAAGAAGGAAAAAAATTAGGGCATAAAGCGGGTAAAGAAGAATCTGATAGAAGATATGAAGCTGAAAAAGCTGATTATATGAAAAATCTAGAAGCTACATATAAGCAAGTTATAAGCAGTGTTCAGACTTATAAAGATGCTGTGAGTCAGCTTGATGATTCGCTGCCTGATATGCTGATAAGCATGGTTCGTGATATTGTAGGTGAGGAAAGAAAGATAAATGACAACATTGTCGCTTCCATAGCCAGAAAGTCGCTGTCACACCTTCGAGAGCTTGAAAAAGTTGTTTTTCTAGTTCATCCAGACGATGTGGACAGCATGAAAGGCTCTTTCCCGGATTATGAGACAAAACCCGACAAAAGTGTCATAAAAGGTAGTCTGAAAGTTTCGACAAATATTGGCGAGATGAACTTTAGTATAGAAAGACTGTTATCGGAGTTTGTGGAAAGAATACATGAAGAATTTAGCCCGACTGAAGAGGGTTGACCACAAGTCTTCTCTCCAGATAAAAGGAAAAGTTACAAAGATTGTCGGCCTCACCATTGAGGCGGACGGGCCTCTGCTTGGTATCGGAACCAGGTGCAGAATAGAGAATATTGACGGTAATCATATACTTGCCGAAATAGTTGGTTTTAATGATGACCGTATCATACTGATGCCTTACGGAGACAGTGAAGGTATCGCTCCCGGAAGCGCTGTTACAAACGAATCCTACGGCAACACTGTAAAAGTATCAGACAATCTTCTTGGCAGGGTTCTCGATGGACTTGGAAACCCGTTAGATGGAAAAGGACCGATAAAAGATTTCGATCTGGTCAATGTCTATAATTCACCTCCCAAAGCTCTAGATAGAGAGATCATAAATTCACCTGTGTCCACAGGTATCAAAGCTATAGACAACCTTGCAACCTTAGGACGAGGGCAAAGGGTAGGGATATTTGCCGGCTCCGGTGTTGGCAAATCTGTTACTTTGGGAATGATAGCAAGAAACTCGGACGCTGATGTCAATGTCATAGCTCTGATAGGAGAGCGTGGCCGTGAGGTTCGGGAATTCATTGAAAGGGATCTGGGAGTAGAAGGTCTAAAAAGAAGTGTTGTGGTTGTCGCTACGTCAGACCAATCGGCTCTTGTTAGAAAACTTGGTGCTTTTGTCGGGACTGCTATAGCAGAATATTTCCGAAGCCAAGGGAAAAATGTCATGCTGATGATGGACTCCATCACACGTTTTGCTATGGCTCAGAGAGAGATAGGGCTCACAGTAGGGGAACCCCCCACAACCAAAGGTTATACTCCTTCTGTTTTTGGACTTTTGCCGAAACTGCTGGAGCGGGCAGGAACCCAGAAAGGTAAAGGAAATATAACCGGACTTTATACAGTGCTTGTTGAGGCTGATGATATGAACGACCCTATTGCTGATTCTGTCCGTTCTATCATTGACGGCCACATTGTGCTTTCGAGGGCTATGGCCGCAAGAAACCACTACCCGGCCATAGATGTGTTAAGCAGTGCAAGCCGACTGATGAAAGAGATAGTCTCAGACAAACAGTTTGCAAACGCAGGACGTCTTCGTGACCTGTTAGCTACATACTCCGAAGCTGAAGACCTTATCAACATAGGTGCCTATGTTAAAGGGAGTAACCCTAAAGTTGACGAATCAATAGCAAAGATTGATAAAATTCAGAATTTTCTCAAGCAAGGAATTGACAACTCAATAAATTTCGAGCAGAGCACAAAACTGCTTGAAGAGATTATTAACTCCTGATGAAGAAGAATTTTCGCCTGCAAAAGGTTCTTGAATATAGAGAGAGAATAGTTGATATAGAAAAAAATAAGCTGTCTGCCATGAATGCGAAACTTGCAGATACTAATGCGAAAGTCAAGGCTGCAGAAGATGAAATAGCAAAGCAGGTAGAAGACAAACAAACAGCTGAAAACATGTTCAGGTCAATGTATGATAAGTATATAGCCAAGCTGACAGGGCAGAAGAACGCACTTGTGAAGCAGAAACGCCAGCTTGAACTCAATATAGGGATACATAAAAAGAAGGTGATGGAAGCCATAGAGAGACATAAGATTATACTGAAACTGAAAGAGAAACATGTGGAGAATTTCAGACAGTACCTTAACAAAGAAGAGATGAAGCTCATTGACGAGCTTGCAGTAACGAGGAGTGGCAAAAATGAAAATTAAGACAGCTTTGCTGATAATGATAATGACAGTTTTTACAGGTAACGTTATGGCGGAGAGCCTTGCTAACCTTCAGGCAATAGCTCAGGAGCTGGAGAGACGTAAAATTGATCTGGATAAACGTGAAAAAGTCATCTCTAGCAAAGAGGAAAGGCTTAAAGCGCTAGAGGACGAGCTCCTGCAAAAAGAGAGCGAGCTGCGCAAGCTTAAAGAGACAATAAGCACAAGGTTAAACGAGATAAAGACTCAGGAAGATGAAAATCTTGATGCTCTTGCAAAAGCTTATGGCTCGGCTAAAGCAAAATCCTCAGCAGATATCATTGCAAAGATGGATATTGCAAAGGCTGTTCAGCTTTTTCTAAGAATGAACTCGATGACAGCGGGTAAGATAATATCTGCTATGGGTAAATCAGACCCTGTCTTTGCTGCACGTATTTCTGAGAGACTTACTCCAGAGTCAATACAGGGTATTGATGAAAACTGATATCCTGAACCCCTTTGTGAAAGGGCTGGCTGACGGCGCTGATGAAGCTTTGCACGCAGATGCGAAGCTTATGAAAACGCCATCCGTGGAGCCAGACGTGGGGATGTTTCTGGAATTTCTTACATACACTTTAAAACCTGAGAAGATACTGGAGCTTGGCTGCGGTATAGGTGTTTCAACCAGATATATGCAAAAAGGCGCACCCTATGCGCACATTACTGCTTTGGATTACAATAAGTCTAGGCTGGATTATGCGCATCAAAACTGCACAGGTATAGATTTTGTGTTTGCTGATGTGATTGATTTTATGAAGAGACAAAGTGAAAAGTATGACATGATCTTTGTGGATTCTATGAAGAAACAATACCCAATGATACTTTATTATGCACTGAAAAAATTAAAACCCGGCGGTGTTATAGTTTTCGATGATATATTAATGTATGGTCATGTATTCAGTCAAGACTGTGAAGTGCCTGATAAATATATCGAAGTGGTGAGAACACTTCGTAACTTTATTGCGAGAGTTAAAGTTGAACACAGACACTGCATTTTGCCAATAGGCAGCGGTGTACTTCTTATATATGGTGAAAAATGAACAAGCCTGAACTGCTGGCACCAGCCGGAAGTTTCGAAAAATTAGTGGCAGCCGAAAGGTTCGGTGCGGATGCGGTATATCTTGCCGGTGAAGGGTTTGGTCTTCGTGTGCGTGCTTCAAATTTTGACTTCGCTCAGATGGAAGAAGCTTTTCAATATCTGCACAAACGTGAGAAAAAGGGATATGTAACAGTTAATGCTTTTCTGAAAACAGGGGAACTGGAAGGCGTTAGAGAATATATTGGCGAGTTAAAAAGCATTAGACCGGATGCGCTGATAGTATCAGACCCGGGAGTCTTTCGTATAGCCCGTGAGGTTGCTCCGGAGATACCTGTTCATATAAGCACACAAGCTAATGTTACAAATCTTTCCGCTGTAGAGTTCTGGCACTCTCTCGGTGCAGAGCGTGTAATACTTGCCAGGGAAGTTGCCGGAGATGAACTTAAACATATATGTGCAAATACCAAGTGCGAAATAGAGGTTTTTGTTCATGGTGCCATGTGTATCTCTATGTCGGGCAGATGTCTTATCAGTAACTATATGACAGGAAGGGATGCAAACGCAGGAGACTGCGCCCAGAGCTGCCGCTGGAACTATTCATTGGTAGAAGAGACCCGTGATGGGCAGTATTTTCCTGTGGAAGAGGATGAACGCGGCACTTATTTCTATAACAGCAAAGACTTATGCCTCATTGAACATGTTGGCGAACTGGCAGATATGGGTGTGAAATCCCTTAAGATAGAAGGTCGAATGAAAAGTGTTATGTATGTGTCCGCTGTCACAGGTGTTTATAGACAGGCAATAGATGAAGCTGTGAAAGGCGGGTATGAAGTAAAAGATGATTGGATGCGCCATCTGACCAGCGTGAGTCATAGGGAATATACTGAGGCTTTTTATAATGGCCGGGCGGATGAGACCAGTATGAAATACGGCACATCTTCTTATGTGCGTGGGTGTGACTTTTTAGCTTTGGTGGAAGGTGAACATGAGGAAGGGGTGCTGATTGATGCTAAAGCGAAATTTGCACCGGAAGAAAAAGTTATGCTGCTTACTCCCGATATGAACGAAACCGAGATAACTGTGGGCGGACTGCTTGCAATGAACGGTATTGCAGAGATTAATACAAAACCGGGAATGAAATACATTTTAAAAGGTTTGAAAGCTCCGGCTGGAAGCTTACTGAGAAGGTATGTTTAGATGGATTACAGAGAGCTGGTAGACAAACTCAACTATTACAGCAAAAAGTATTACGTCTATGATGACCCTGTTGTCACAGATGCAGAATACGACGAGCTGTATAATAAACTGCTTAAAATGTAAGAAGACAATCCATCCATTATTTCTCCCGATTCACCAACCCAAAGGGTAGGTGATAAGCCTGTTTCAGACCTGCAAAGTGTAACTCATGAAGTTAAGATGCTCTCTTTGTCGAATGCTTATAATCAGGATGATCTGAGAAAATTTGTAGAAGGGATAAAAGAAAAATATCAGGCCGCTGAATTTGTTGTTGAACCGAAAATAGACGGTGCAGCAGTAGTTTTGACCTATGAAAACGGCAAACTTGTGCAAGGTGCAACCAGAGGTGACGGCACAAACGGTGAGGATGTTACCCATAATATCCGCACTATCAGAAGCCTCCCTTTGGAGATAGATTATACAGAGAAGCTCATTATAAGGGGTGAAGTCTTTCTGCCGGTGAAATCCTTTGAACGTATAAACAGAGATAAAGCTGAAAAAGGTGAAAAACTCTTTGCAAACCCAAGAAATGCAGCAGCGGGTACTTTGAAACTGCTCGACAGCAAACTTGCCTCTGAAAGGGGGCTTGATGTTTTTATTTATGGACTGGACGGGACACTTAGCGGTTCTCATGCAGAAGATCTTTCATGTCTTAAAGGGGTTGGTTTCCCGATTAATGAATTAACAAAGAAGTTTGATGATTCTGAAGAAATATGGAAGCATGTTGAGCATATAGGTTCTCTTCGTGATTCACTGGAATATGATATTGACGGTGCTGTTATAAAAGCAGACAGCAGAGCTGTACAACGTTCGCTCGGAACAACAATCAAATCTCAAAAATGGGCTATAGCATATAAATATCCTCCGAAAGAGGCTGAAACAAAGCTTCTGAAAGTCGATTTTCAGGTTGGGCGCACAGGGAGTATAACTCCCGTGGCGAAGCTGGAACCGATAAAGCTGGCAGGTTCTACAATATCCAATGCAACCCTACACAACGAGGACGAGATAGAGCGGCTCGGCATTATGGAGGGTGACTGGGTAACAATTAAAAAGGGTGGCGATGTCATTCCAAAAGTGATCAGACCCATAATCGAAAAGAGAGACGGAAGTGAGAAACAGGTAGAGTTTTTAAGCAGCTGCCCTGTTTGCAAAAGCAAACTTGTAAAGGAAGAGACTGATATAAACCGCAAGTGCATTAACCCGGCATGCCCTGCACAGGTGAAGCGTGCTTTGCTTCATTTTGCTTCACGTAAGGCTATGGATATTCAGGGTTTTGGGGAAGCGCTGGTAAACAAACTGGTGGATGACCGCAAGATTTCTGATGTTGCAGATATTTATGAAAAAGACTTCGATTATTTAATTGGCGAAGATGGTTACGGTGAAAAATCTATTCAGAAGCTGAGAGATGCAATAGCCGAATCACTTAGCAAGCCTTTTGACAAGGTGCTTTATGGGCTTGGGCTTCGTCATGTCGGCGAGAGGACAGCGCAGGTTCTCGCAGAGCGTTTTGGTGACATAGATTCACTCATGAGTGCGGACGAAGAGATGCTTGTTTCTGTGCGTGATATAGGAGAGGAGACTGCAAAGGCTATAGTAAATTCCTTTTCAAACCCTGATCTTTCAGATATTATTAACAGACTAAAAAAGTCCGGTCTGAGTTTTGAGGCGGAAAAGATTAAGATGGATTCTGATGTTCTTTCAGGTAAGACCTTTGTTGTGACAGGCACATTAAGTTTGCCGAGAGAACACTTTACAAAGCTGATAGAATCAAACGGCGGGAAAGTTTTGTCTGCTGTATCCGGTAAGCTTAACTATCTTTTGGTAGGTGAAAATGCCGGAAGCAAGCTTATTAAGGCGGAAAAGCTCGGTGTTGACATAATAGATGAAGACGGACTTATGAAAATGATAAACGGAGAGAGTGATGTCTGAAAGGATTTATATTGTATCTGACGGTACAGGCCAGAGTGCTATGAGTATGATGAGGGCTGCGCTTTTGCAGTTCGAAAAACCGGATGTCAAATTCACTGTTTACTCTATGATAGACCGTGAGGATCAGCTGGTCTCTATTCTAAACCATGCAAAGATGGACGAATCTTTTATAGCCTACACAATGGTAACAAGACAATTTCGCAAGATAATAAAAAAATATTTGGAAGATAATAACATGAAGGGTGTGGATCTTCTCGGACCGCCCCTTGATTATCTGGAGATATATCTAGGCATGGAGCAGCTCGAAAAACCGGGGCTTCTCAGAAAGGTTGACGAGAGGTATTTTAAACGTATAGAAGCGATGGAGTTTTCACTTACCCACGATGACGGGAAGACAGTGAAAGGCATACTTGAGGCTGATCTTGTTATTTTGGGTCTTTCCCGAACGTCAAAGACACCTACATCTTTTTTTCTTGCTCAACAAGGTTTTAAGGTAGTGAACATACCGCTTGTGCCGGAAATTCCAATACCAAAAGAGGTCTTTGAAATAGAACAGCACAAGATCGTTCTGCTTGTTATGGATCCTGAGGTTCTTCAGAAAGTGAGAAGCGCAAGGCTTCGTCACTATAGAACTACAAGCAATTATAATAATCTGCCGAAGATTTTTTCTGAGGTGGAGTTTTGCTACGAACTCATCCGTAAAAATCGCAAATGGAGCATGATCGACACCACTAATAAGAGTATCGAGGAGACGGCACGTGAGATCATACACACTGTTTATGGTCGGGACATGGAGCTTTAGACTAAGAGTCTACGTAAGTGGCTAATTGGTGCGATACGGTAAATTTGTTTTGCACAAAGACGTGTATAAAATATGCTAACCTTTTGCTTGACTTTGTTGCACAATAAGACTAATTTAAATACTGACGAACGGCTGATATGCAGTCTTTCAGGAATTACTGCTATCTGGCAGTGTACCGTATATTTAATAAATCAATTAAAAAACTAACGAGATTATTCATAATACTAACCCGTTGCAAATTATATTAATCGGTTCATTAAAACCTAAACAATTACACATAACTATTGGAGAAATAGCGTGAATCTTACTGATTTAAAAAAGAAACCCATTGAAGAACTTGTGGAGATAGCCAACTCTGCAGGCATTGAGAACTCAGACGGACTCCTTAAACAGGAACTCATTTTCGAGATGCTTAAACAAACCAGCGCCAGAAACGGACAGATATACGGACAGGGTGTCATAGAGATACTCCCTGACGGCTTCGGTTTCCTCAGAAGCCCTAGCTATAATTATCTTCCGGGACCAGACGACATTTATGTCTCTCCTGCGCAGATAAGGAAGTTTGGCCTCAGAAACGGTGATACTGTTGCCGGAGAGATCAGACCACCGAAAGACAATGAAAAATATTTCGCTCTTTTAAAAGTGGAAGAGGTAAACTTCGAAGCCGCATCACGCATGCGTACTCTTTTCGAAAACCTCACCCCTCTTTTTCCAGAAGAACGATTTCAGCTTGAATATAAAGCAAATGCATATGAAACAAGGATTATGGACCTTTTGGCGCCTATTGGTAAAGGTCAGAGAGCCCTCCTTGTAGCACCTCCAAAAACTGGTAAGACTATGCTTTTGAAAAGCATTGCAAACGCCATTACGGCTAACCACCCTGAGGTATTCCTGATTATACTGCTCATAGACGAGCGACCAGAGGAAGTTACCGACATGCAGCGTTCAGTAAATGCTGAAGTGGTAAGCTCTACTTTTGACGAGCCTGCATACAGGCACGTTCAAGTATCCGAGATGGTTCTGAACAAGGCTAAAAGACTTGTGGAGCACAAAAAAGATGTAGTTATCCTTCTGGATTATATAACAAGACTTGCCCGTGCATACAACTCCATCGAGCCGCCATCAGGAAAGGTTCTTTCCGGTGGTGTGGATTCAAACGCCCTGCACAAGCCGAAGAGATTTTTCGGTGCTGCTAGAAACATAGAAGAGGGTGGTTCACTCTCCATCATTGCAACAGGTCTGGTAGAGACAGGTTCCAGGATGGATGAAGTTATTTATGAAGAATTCAAAGGTACAGGTAACATGGAGCTTCACCTTGATAGAAGGCTTGTTGAGCGCAGGACATTTCCTGCTATTGACATTAACAGGTCAGGTACTCGCCGTGAGGAGCTTCTGCTTACAAAAGACGAGTTAAACAAAGTCTGGATACTTCGCCGTTTCCTTTCAAACATGAACTCTGTGGATGCAATGGAGTTCCTTCTTGATAAGATGAAGGGGACAAAATCCAACACTGAGTTCCTTGAAAGTATGGCAAAGTAGCCTGTAACTGCAAATCAGAAGAACACACATTATTGAAGAGATTGTTTGCAAAATAATACCTTGAATAATATAATGTACTGTGTTATAAACCGTGTTCCCTGACTGGCTGTCGGTAATAGCTATGTCCAAAGGGCGCAATAAATGCGGAAATAAGAGGTAATAATATAATGAAAAAAGATATTCATCCAGAATACAATGACACAACTTTCAAATGTGCCTGTGGTGCAGAGATAGTTACTAAGTCCACTGTAGACCCAAGTAAGGCCTCTGTTGCCATCTGCTCTTCATGCCACCCGTTCTTTACAGGAAAGCAGAAGTTTATCGATACTGCTGGCCGTGTTGAGAAGTTCATGAAGAAGTACAAAAAAAACGAGAAGTAATTAATACATTTCTTCTTTGAAAATTCGAATAAAATAGCCCTGATGTTAATCCATCGGGGCTTATTTGTTTATGTCGAATTTAAAAGCTTAGTACAAAATAAAAATTCTCTGGTTTTTTCCTGCAAGTTTCCTATACTATCAAACGGTACTTAATAGGAGTCTATTTATATGAGTAAACCGAACATAGGCGGTCAGGCTGTTATTGAAGGTGTTATGATGAGAGCACCTTCGAAATTTGTGATCGCTGTCCGTAAAAGTGAAAATGAGATTGTCCTCAAAAAAGAGGAAGTTAAGCTAGATAAAAACTGGTTCTTTAAAAAGCCTCTTGTAAGGGGTCTTATAGCGCTTTATGACGCTTTGATACTTGGTATACGAGCTCTGAATTTTAGCGCATACCATTCCACAGGCGAGGGTGAGGAGAAGGTAAGCAGCTGGGCTATGTTTCTAAGTATGGCCGCAGGCATTGGCCTTGGGCTTTTGCTTTTCATATATCTCCCTCTTCAGGTTACAGAGCTTACAAAATACGTTCTCCCTGCGGTTGAGGATTCGTCGCTTCTTTATAATGGCATTGACGGAGTAATAAGAGTGCTCTTTTTTGTCATTTATGTGTGGCTGATCTCTTTTATGAAGGACATTAAGCGTGTTTTTCAATACCACGGTGCGGAGCATAAGGCTATCTTTGCATATGAGCAGGGGCTGGAGCTTACAATAGAAAACGCCCGTGCCCAGAGCCGTTTTCACCCCAGATGCGGTACAAGCTTTCTTATCATTCTTATGGTTGTGTGCATCTTGGTTTTTTCAATCATCCCCAATGATTCACATTTTTTAGTAAAGCTTGGTGCAAGACTGTTTTTTATCCCTATTATTGCAGGGGTAAGTTATGAAATATTGAAATTCAGCGGAAAGCATTTTGAAAATCCGCTTGTAAAAATACTTATAATGCCCGGTCTTTTTGTACAGAATATAACTACGCAGGAACCGGACGACAGCCAGCTTGAAGTTGCGCTGATATCTATCAGAGCCTCTTTGGACATGGATATAGCTACAGAAGGAATCACCACCGTAGTTTAAGGAAAAAAAATGTTTGATAAACTTGACGAAGTCAAAAAGAAATATTACGAATTGACAAATAAGCTGGTTGATCCTGAGCTTATGAATGATCATAGTCTATTTCAAAAGACTGCTAAGGAACATGCAGAGCTTAAGCCTGTGGTTGAGAAATATGAAGCATATCAGGCAGAAAAGGCATCAGTGGAAGAAGCCGAAAATATTATAGAAACCTCTGATGATAAAGACCTTATTGAGCTTGCAGAGATGGAGCTCGAAGAGAAGCACGGTGTTATGGAAGAGCTTGAAGATATTCTTAGGAAATCACTCCTTACAAAAGATCCTTATGATGACAAGAATATTTTTTTAGAGATAAGAGCAGGGACAGGCGGAGATGAGGCATCTCTTTTTGCCGTAGATCTTCTGAAGATGTATACTCGATATGCTGAGATGCTCGGCTGGAAAGTTGAAGTTGTTGATTTCAGCGATACTGGTGTTGGCGGATACAAAGAAGTGGTAGCTCTTGTTAAAGGGCATGGAGCCTACAGCAAGCTGAAGTTTGAGGCGGGCGGTCACAGAGTGCAGAGAGTTCCAGAGACGGAATCAGGCGGACGTATACACACTTCGGCCTGCACAGTTGCTGTTTTGCCTGAGGCTGAAGATATAGATGTTAAAGTGGAACAAAAAGACCTGCGCGTGGACGTCTTTCGTGCTGGAGGTGCTGGTGGTCAACACGTAAACACAACTGATTCGGCTGTACGTATCACGCACATTCCAACTGGAGTTGTTGTTTCCTGTCAGGACGAGAGAAGCCAGATAAAAAATAAAGAGAAAGCGATGAAACTGCTTCGTTCAAAAATACTTGAGGCGGAGATAGAGAGAAAGAATTCCGAAGAAGCTCAAAACAGAAAGCTTCAGGTGGGCTCCGGCGACAGAAGCGAACGTATCAGAACATACAACTTCCCTCAAAACAGGGTCACTGACCACCGCATAAAGGAATCAGCGAACCTCGACAGATTTCTGCTGGGTTATATGGAAGATATGATTGATGCGACAATAGCCTTTGATCAGGCAGAACGCCTTCAGCAGTCGGGTCTGTAGCTTTATAGGCCGAATTGCCTCTGAATGCTGTTTATAGACATAGGTGTTGTCCTTTGAAGATTGCTGAGTATCTCAACTATTTGCAGAAATATTTTACAAACAGAAGCGATGTCTTAGAGTTTGCATCGCACACATCAGGGATACCCTATTCACAAATTCCCATGCACTTGTCAGACAATATACTAATCACAGACGAAACAAAATCAAAACTAGACCGAGTTAAAAGCGGTGAGCCTTTGGCTTATGTTATTAATAATAAGAATTTTTATGGGTTTGATATATATGTTGACGAATCCGTGCTTATTCCAAGACCGGAGACGGAGCTGCTAGTAGAAAAAGCTTTGGAAACAGCAGCCGGCAGAAAAAATCTGCGTATACTCGACATATGTACAGGCTCAGGCTGTGTGCTGACTGCTTTGCTTTCTAAGTTGGAAAACGCCGAAGGTGTGGGGCTTGATATAAGCTCTGATGCACTTGAAACAGCCTTAAAAAATCTTAAAAGATATGACCTTAAAGCGGAACTTTTGTGTGCAGATGCGCTCAGAATTGACGAGCTTGACCTGAGCAATTTTGACATTATAACCTGCAACCCGCCCTATCTGACGGAACAGGAGTGGTCTGACTCGCCTAACTCCTTGAAGTATGAGCCTAAAAATGCACTTTCTGCTGGTGTGGACGGTCTTTTGTTTTATAAAAAATTAATGGACATGATACCTAATATATGTAATAAAAACTCTGGAAGTGCTCACTTCGAACTCGGTCTAGGGCAATACGAATTGTTGAAGAACGAGGGATATTGTGAAGACTACTCAGTAACTAAAGATTTTCAGGGCATTAAAAGGGTAATTAGTTGGATAAACTTGTAATAGAAGGCGGATACGAACTTAACGGTTCCATACGTGTGAGCGGAGCCAAAAATGCAGCTCTGCCTATTCTCGCTGCTGTGATTCTCGCAGATGGCGAATTCAGAATTTCAGAAGCACCTGAGCTGGTGGACATCTCCACAATGCTGAAGCTCCTTGAAGAGCTTGGCATCTCGTCTCACAGAGATGGTAAAACCGTTATTTTAAACAGCAAATTCGATAAAGAAAAGATAGAAGCGCCATATGAACTGGTTAAGACCATGCGAGCCAGTGTACTTACACTTGGGCCTCTTTTGGCCAGAAAAGGACGTGCAAGAGTTTCTCTGCCCGGCGGGTGCGCCATTGGTGAGAGACCAGTGGATCTTCACCTTAAGGCTTTAGAAGCCATGGGCGCAGAGATAACTGTGGAGTATGGATATGTTGAGGCTGCCTGCGAAAAGCTGAAAGGCGCAGAGATAACTTTTGATATAGTTACCGTGACCGGAACAGAAAACATTATGATGGCCGCAGCACTCGCCGAAGGGGAAACAGTTCTGCGTAACGCAGCTCAGGAGCCGGAGGTTGTTGACCTTGCCAGATTTCTGAAAAAGATGGGTGCCGATATTGATGGCGAAGGTACAAAAGAGATTCGCATCAAAGGGGTGAAAACCCTGAACAATGTTGATTATACTGTAATGCCTGACAGGATCGAAGCGGGAACCTTTATGTGTTGTGTTGCTGCTGCCGGAGGCAATTTAGAGCTGACTAATGTCCCTTTGCACGAGATGCGCTCCACCTTAAACAAACTAAAAGAATCAGGACTGAACATAGACAAGCTTGACGACACCACTATAAATGTGACCAAAACCAAACCGTTATCTGCAACAGATATAACCACCCTTCCGTATCCCGGCTTCCCAACAGATATGCAGGCTCAGTTTATGGCTGTTATGGCTTGCAGCAAAGGAGTTTCTGTAGCTACTGAAACCATCTTTGAGAACAGATTCATGCATGTTGCAGAGCTGAAAAGGATGGGTGCGGAAATCAAGTTGAAAGATAAATCTGCAATAATACAGGGTACAGATACACTGACAGGTGCTCCTGTTATGGCTTCTGATTTGCGTGCAAGCGCAAGTTTGGTAATAGCCGGGCTGATGGCAGAAGGTGAGACTCATATATCCAGACTTTATCATCTGGACAGAGGGTATGAGAATTTTGTGGACAAGCTCACTGCTGTGGGCGCAAAACTTAAACGGGTAAAAGAATAATGAATGAAAACTGTGTAAACGTTGCTCTGCCGAAGGGCAGACTCGCAGAAGATACAATTGAACTTTTTCTTAAAAAAGGCATCACTAATGAAGGAGTGGTGGATTTTAATTCCAGAAGGCTCACCTTTTACGATGAAAAAAACAATATCAAGTTTATGATGGTGAGGAATATGGATGTCTCCACATATGTTGAACACGGTGCAGCTGACATAGGTGTTGTGGGGAAAGACATACTGCTGGAATCCGGCAGCGATGTTTACGAGTATCTTGATTTGGGATTCGGTTACTGCAGGCTCTGTGTAGCTGGGATGACAGACCGAGATCTCTCCTACAGACATGACATGGTCGTTGCAACTAAATATCCCATGCTGACTAAAAACTTTTTTGCCGGCAAAGGTGTATTTGTGGAAACTATTAAATTGTATGGCTCTATAGAGTTATCCCCTATTGTGGGACTTTCAGATTTTATTGTGGATCTTGTTTCTACAGGTCAGACCCTGAAAAAGAATGGTCTGATGGAGATAGAGACCATACTGGAATCAACTGCCAGGCTTATTGGTAATAAAAGCATGGCTAAGGTTAAATACCAGAGAATAAAGGAAATAATAGATACCGTGGAGACAGCATGAAAAAGTATTTATTTTTTATTGCACTGATTTTTTTATACGCGGCGAATTCTTTTGCCGCAGTGATTGATGCCGTTGAGGTAGAAGGAAACAGAAGAGTTCCCACCAGCACAATCCTTAAATATACTGTCGAACCGGGCACTGAGTTTGACCTGGCTGAAGTTGACAACAGTATCAAAAATCTTTTCAGCGCAGACATAATCACAGATGTTGAAGTAGATATGAGACTTGCTGATGACAGGCTTGTGCTTGTGTATATCGTCAAAGAGAAACCTTTTGTTAATAAGGTCTTTTTCAACGGTAATGTCGATGTTAAAACCAGAAATCTGGAAGAGGAGATAGTCCCGATGACAGGACAGCTTCTTGACAGTAAAAAGGTTGAGGCGAATCTGAGAATATTAGAAGATAAATATCACGATGAAAGGTTTTATTCTGTTGAAATCACCGCAGACATCGAAGACAGAGGAAACAACACTGTTGATGTTGTTTATCTGATAAACGAAGGTGTCGAAGCTAAAATTACTGATATAAAAATAGTAGGTAACAAATTCTTTAAAAATAAAGAAATTCTGAAAGAGATAGAGACCTCAGAAAAGGGATTTTGGTCATGGGTCACAGGGAGCTGAAAACTTAAAAGAAGCGAACTGGAGATCGATATTGAGAAAATTAAAGGGATGTATCTGAAAGAAGGTTTTGCCAACATTCAGGTTGGAGAGCCCAGAATAGATCTTTCAAAAGACAATAAAAAGATTGAGATAACCCTTGTGATAGAAGAAGGCGTCCGGTTTAAGATTGCTGATGTGACTTATGAAGGTTATGAGCATGTGGAGCTTGACCGCCTAAAACAAGCAACCAAACTTAACACTGGTGACTGGTTTAATGTTGAGACCTACCAGGAAGATGTAAAAAGGATCACGGCGGCTTTTACCACAAAAGGCTACGCTTATGCGAACGTTGAGCCCCAGACTGTTTTTAAGAACGACTCACAGACAGTATCTATAAATTACAAGGTGGAAGAAAACCAGCTTGTATATATAAACAGAATAAACATCAGAGGTAATACCAAATCAAGGGACAGAGTTATCAGGCGAGAGTTTGATATAACTGAAGGTGACCTTTACAGCAGTTCCCTTATAGCTGCTTCAAAGAGCCACATGGAGTTCACTGATTACTTCAGTGAGGTTAGAGTCTCTGAAACTCCAGTCGCAAGTGATAAGGTCAATCTTGACGTTGATGTTAAAGATAAAATGACAGGTATGTTCAGTGTTGGCGCTGGTTACTCCACAATTGATCAGTTAATTGGTATGGTGTCCATTACACAGAAAAACCTCTTTGGCAAAGGATATGAGCTTACTACCAAGGGCGAATTTTAATCTAAAAAAGCTGACTATACTGTAAGTTTTGTGAATCCGTGGCTTTTTGACAGACCTTACTCTTTCAGCGCAGATGTCTTCAAAACTGACAGAAGCTACTATGAGTATGACAAAGAATCATATGGAGGCGCTATTGGTTTAGGCCACCAGCCGATAAAAAGGAAACTTTACGCAAATTATCGTCTTCGTTACGAGATTATAAACATCAACGATATTGACAGTGATGCCTCTGATTTGATTAAGACTCAGGAAGGGGAGACCACAACTGTTAGTTTTACCCCTACTCTCAGATGGACCACACTTAATCACCCATATAACCCAAATGCTGGAAACAAAGCTGTTATTTATTCCAAAATTGCTGGCGGCGTTTTTGGTGGAGACAATGATTTTATAAAAGTTGGCGGAGAGTACACTCACTATGTTCCGCTCTTTTGGAAGTTTGTTGTCATGGGGCATGTTGAAGCTGGACGGGTTTGGGATTATAAAGACAGCGAGGTGCCTGTAAGTGAAAGATACAGGCTTGGCGGTATGTATAGTGTAAGAGGTTACAATTATGGTGATGTTTCACCAGTGGATGAGAACGGAGATAAGTTTGGCGGAGTGAAGTTTGCTCAGGCCAACGCAGAACTCATATTTCCTGTGGCGGAAGAAGCACAGCTTATGGGTGTTGTTTTTTACGATGCAGCCCAATCGCTTACAGAGGATGATCAGTTTCTGAGCGGAGATTTTTACAGCTCATATGGGTTTGGTTTCAGATGGTATTCACCGGTTGGACCGCTTAGGCTAGAGTATGGTATTCCGCATAACTCACCTGATGGACAAAGCGAAGGAAAATGGGAATTTTCCATCGGCGGTATGCTTTAAAAGAAAAGAAAGTAAATAAAAAATATAATTATCGGTTTCTTGTGAACACAGGCTTTGCTGTTTGCTTTTGGTAAGATTGTGCAGGAATAAGAACACGATACAGTTAATTAGGAGGATTTGATGAAAAGAGTTTCAATTTTAGTGGTTATTTTAATGATGGCGTTCTCTGTGAATGCTTTTGCAAAGATAGGCGTGCTTAATTTTCAGGAAGTGCTTAAACAGTCCGAGGCCGGCAAAGAAGTTTATAACAAGCTTCAGACTCAGGCTGATGAATATGATAAAAAGCTGAGCGATCTAGGCAATGAGATTAAGGTTGTTCAGGATGAATATGCCCAGAAAGAGAGCATATACAAAGAAGAGACAAAAGAGAAGAAGAGGACTGAGATTCAGAGGATGATCAGAAGCTTCAACACTTCCAAAGAAGACTACACAAAAGAGCTTAAAAGACTTGAGATGAGACATCTTAAAAAGGTTCAGGATGAGGTGATGAAGATAGTTACTGACCTTGGTAAAGAGCTCGGCTATGAAGTTATCCTCGAAGTTCAAAACTCTGCAGTGCTTTACATGGCTGACAGTGTAGACATTACAGACAATGTTATAAAAAGATACAACAAAGTATATAAACAAGGAAAATAATGAAAGCTTCCGAACTTGCAGAAATAATTAATGCCGAACTGAAAGGTGAGGACATTGATGTCTGCTGTGTTTCCCCTTATGATAATATTGCTGAAGGCAGTCTTGTACCTCTGCTTGAAAAAAAGATACCCGAAGATGTTTACTCATCTAAGAACTGTCTCTTTTTGGTTAAGAAGGACTTTGACACCTCTCAGTGTGTATCATCACTTGTAGCTGAAGATGCAGAGCTTGCCCTTGTGGCGGCTGTAAATGCCATCTATCCGCCAAAAAAGAAAGAGCTGGGCGTACATGCAAATGCATATGTTTCAAACAGTGCAATCCTTGCAGAGGATATCTCTGTTGGGGCTTTTGCCGTGATAGAAGATGGTGCTGAGATTGGCAGAGGAACACAAGTATATCCGGGAGCTGTGATAGGCGAGGGCGTGAAAATAGGTGAAAACTGTATTATCTATTCCAATGTATCAATATACGATGGATGCACCCTTGGCGATAGAGTGATAATTCACTCTGGTACAGTTATCGGTTCTGACGGCTTTGGATATTACCAGAAGATGGGGACTAATGTAAAGATTCCGCATATAGCTTCAGTGGTAATAGAAAATGATGTTGAGATAGGTTCTAACAGCTGTGTAGACAGAGGGAAATTTTCTGACACGGTTGTTGGCGAAGGCACAAAGATAGACAATCAGGTACAGGTAGCTCACAACGTGGTTATGGGTAAACACAATATAATGGCCGGACAGTCAGCCATAGCAGGCAGTTCCAGAACAGGTGACTATGTTATGGTAGGAGCCAGAGCGGGGATTGGTGACCATGTGTCTGTCTGTTCAAAGGTTATGCTTGCAGCAGGTACTGGTGCTATTTTTGACATAGATAAACCTGGCATATACGGCGGTGCACCTGCCACAACAAGAAAAGGCTGGATGCGAGAGATTGCACTTGTCCGTGACCTTCCGAATATTGTTAAAAGAATATCCGAATTGGAGAAGAATAAATGATAGATATAAAAGGCATTATGCAAAAACTTCCTCACAGATACCCGTTCCTTCTTGTGGATAGAGTTCTGGAGGTTACACCTGAGTATATCAAAGCGATAAAGAATGTTTCTATGAACGAACCATTTTTTCAGGGGCATTTTCCGGGTTATCCCGTTATGCCTGGTGTGCTTATTGTGGAGGCTCTTGCACAGTGCGCAGGAATCCACGCTGTTGAAAATTCGGGAGATGAATTTGGCTAGGACCCTCTCTGCTTTTTTATGGCTATTGACGGTGTAAAGTTTCGTAAGCAGGTGGTTCCGGGGGATCAGCTTGAACTCGTTGTTACGCTTGTTAAAAAGAAGAGAAATATTGTAAAAGTTAAAGGTTCAGCATTTGTGGAAGGACAGCTTGCTTGTGAAGGTGAATTGACAGCAATGATGACACCTTCGGAGAAGTAATTCATGATACATAAAGGCGCAGTGATCCACCCTACATGCGAGATAGCAGATTCTGCCGAGATAGCACCCGGTGCTTACATAGGTGAACATTGTGTCATCAAAGAGAATGTAAAAGTTGGTTACAACGCAGTTATTCAGTCTCATACCACTGTGGGCGAGGGCACTGTAGTGTGTTCTAATGCCCATATAGGCGGCGACCCGCAGGATTATTCTTTCAGCGGCGAAGACACAAAACTTATCATAGGTAAAAACTGTGTGATAAGAGAGTTTGCCACCATACACAGAGCCAGCACCAAAGAGGATGTGTGGGAGACTGTGGTTGGTGATAACTGTTTTTTGATGGCTTATGCTCACGTTGGCCATGATTGCAAAATTGAAAACAACATTACTATGACTAGTTATGCATCCCTTGGCGGACATTGCCGGGTAGGGTCTTATGTTGTTTTCGGCGGCTATGCAGCATGTCATCAGTTTGTCAGAGTCGGCACAGGCGTTATGCTTGGCGGCAGGGCAAGTGTGACAAAAGATATTCCACCATTTGTAATGTATGCCGGGACGCCAACTGCCATAGAGGGATTAAACTCCATAGGGCTTAAAAGGCGCGGGGCAAAACCAGAAGTGAGAGCAGAGATAAAAAGGGCTCTGAATATCTATCAGGACCTTAACATAAAGCTTGCAGACCTGCCTGATAAACTGGCCGGACTTCAGCAGTTTGACGAGATCAAAACATTCATAGATTTTTTACAGGACAGCAAGCGCAGCTTTACCAGGAGATGATTTATTATGGTTAAAACTGGAATTATCGGATTAGGAAGAATGGGCAGGTATCATCTTAACCTAAACGATGAAATGGCGGAATCAAACCTTCAGATGCTTTGTGATGCTGACAGCGCTGTCAGAGATGCTGTCTCAGGTAACTACAATTACCCTATGACAGGAGATTTTACCGAGATGCTGAAAAAGGTGGAAGCCGTTACTATTGCGGCTCCGACCAAATACCACTTTGAAATAGCAAAAAAATGTCTGGAAGAGGGCAAACATGTGTTGGTTGAAAAACCAATAACCACAAACATTGAACAGGCCACAGAGCTTTTTAATATAGCAGCGAAGAAAAACCTTGTTCTTCACATAGGACACGTTGAAAGATTCAACGGTGCTGTGCAGGAGCTTGATAACATTACAGACGATCCTTATCTCATAGAATCAAGAAGAGTAGGGCCTTACAACCCTAGTTTTGGCAATGATTCTATTGTTCTGGATCTGATGATACACGACATAGACATCATTTTAAACATGGTAAATAAGGATATAAGAAGCATTCAGGCACATGGCAACTGCGTATATTCTCCTAAGCCGGATTTCGCATCTGTTATTAGCCAGTTCGAAGACAACTGCGTAGCTACAATCCTTGTAAGTCGAGTGACCCAGAAGAAAGACCGCACAATGAGCATCTCACAGAAGGGTGCTTTTATATATCTTGATTACACCACACAGGATATCAACATATATCGTGAGGCCAGAGAGGGTAAAGAGTTTGGAGTGAAAGAGCTTAAGTATAAAAATGAATATATGTATGAAAAACTTTTTGTATATAAGGACAATCCCCTGAAAATGGAGATAAAGCATTTCCTTGATTGCGTGATGGGTAAACAGTGCAGAAATGTCACTGTGGAGCACGAACTTCGCTCTCTTAAGGTAGCTTTGAAGGTTGACGAGCTTCTTACAGGCTCTAACGGCAACAAAATTGAGGTTAAAGTTTGAAAACAGCCCTTATTGCCGGCTATGGGGTAATACCTTTAATTGCGGCAGAAAACCTCATTAAAATGGGTGACAATCTTCTTGTTATCCCTTTGTACGAAGAGGTTACTGCAGATTTTAGCTCACTGGAAAATGCTGAGATAAAGCAGTTCAGTGTCACTCAGGTTGGCAAGATTATAAAAACTATGCGGTCAGCTGGTGTTCAAAGAGTTCTTTTTGCCGGAAAGGTGAATAAGTCACTCCTCTTTTCTGATATCAAATTCGACATAACGGCTGTAAAACTTCTCGCTTCCACCATAAACAGAAAAGACGATACTTTAATGCAGGCTGTGTGTGAAGAGATGGAAGCAAACGGTATTGAGGTGATGAAACAATCCGATGTTCTTAAGGAGATGTTTCTGGAATCAGGCGTATACAGCAAGAAGAAACCGTCTAAAGATCATTTAGCAGATATAGATTTTGGAATGGAAATAGCAAAGGAGTTGGGCAGACTTGACATTGGTCAGACAGTGGTTGTGAAAGATAAAGCTGTGATGGCTCTTGAGGCTATTGAAGGGACAGATGAGGCTGTAAAAAGAGGTTGTCAGCTTGCGAAAAAGGATGCGGTCGTTGTTAAATGTTCAAAACCTTCTCAGGATGAAAGGTTCGATATTCCCACAGTGGGTGTTGACACCTTGATGAATTTATCTGATAATAATGGTAGAGTTTTGGCAGTGGAAGCTGGTAAAACATTTGTTGTAGACAAACAAGCCTGCATAAAATTTGCAGACGAACATAAAATAATTTTTCTGGCAAAATAACTATGAAAGCAGAGTATGTGAACCCCTTCATCACCTCCACTAGCGAGGTGTTTAAAACTATGGTCGGAATTAACCCTGAAAGGGGTGAACTGTATCTGAAATCAAGTGATAAACTCCCTTACGACATTTCAGGTATAATAGGACTTGCAGGTCAGGCATCTGGATTTGTTGTGATCAGTATGAGCGAAAAGCTTGCTTACAATGTCCTTGAAAACTTTCTTGGCGAAGTGAAGACTGAGATGGACGAAGATGTGATGGACGCTATTGGCGAAATTCTCAACATGATCGCTGGCGGCGCCAAACAGATATTCTCCAAAAAAGGGATTAGATTCAAAATATCCATTCCGAATGTTGTGGTTGGTAAGAATCACAGAGTAGGCAAACAGAAGAATGTACAGTCTATAGGTATGTCTTTTAAGGTCGGTGATGAAAACTTTGTAATAGAAGTTTCACTGAATGAGGGCAGCTAAGTTTCAGGCGGTGTATTATAGCATCTCAGATTTATATATTCTTTATAGGCCTATGTGCCGGTAGCTTCATGAATGTTCTTATCCACAGACTTCCACGAAACCTATCCATTATTAAACCAGCTTCTCACTGCACCAGTTGCGGGGAATACGTACGTTTTTTTGATAACATACCTGTTTTAAGCTGGGTCATTCTTGGCGGCAGATGCAGATTCTGCAAATCAAAGATATCTCTGATGTATCCGATAACAGAGCTTTTGACAGGACTTCTTTTCCTTTTTTCATATATGCGGTTTGGTCTGGGTGCAGAGTTTGTTCTTGCTGTTTGTCTTATAATAGTGACAGTATCTGCGGGTTTTGCAGATCTTTATTCAGCAATAGATACTGAAAATTTTGAATGTGGAATAATACCTGACAGTCTCATTGTGTTTGGGCTTATATCAGGTTTTATCACTTCATATATAGTTCATGGCAATATACTTTTTCCAGTGTACGGTGCGGCTGTGGGTTTTTTAGCATTATATATCCCTGCTATGCTTTACAAGATGGTCAGAAAGCGTGAAGGTATGGGGTTTGGCGACATAAAGCTGGTGAGTGTATGCGGAGCGTTTCTGGGGCTGAAGTCAGTATTTTTTCTGGTATTCTGCTCGGCACTTTTGGGTGCTGTGGTGGGGATACTCTGGCAGTTGACTGCACGCAGAAAAGATATGATGATTCCGTTCGGACCGTTTATTTCTGCTGCTGCCATAATTTATCTTTTCTTTGAAACCCGCATGGATAGGCTGCTTTACGGAGTATAGTATACTAAAAGCAACAGTTCTCTTGAACAATTCTTCATTATCATATATAAACTACATACATTTTGCTTAAAGCTCTTTTGGAGCTTTGACAGGAGGAAATGTGTTAAAGCCTGAAGAACAGCTTGAACAAATCAGAAGAGGGAGCGAAGAGATTATCTCTGAGGAAGAGCTCCTTAAAAAACTACAGAAATCTTATGAAACTGGTACGCCGCTTAGAATAAAAGCGGGATTTGACCCTACTGCGCCGGATCTTCATCTTGGGCATACGGTTCTTATTCAGAAATTAAAACATTTTCAGGAACTTGGTCACCAGGTAATATTTCTCATAGGAGACTTTACTGGTATGATAGGAGATCCTACAGGCAAGAATGAAACCAGAAAAGCTCTCACAAAAGAGGATGTTCTAGCTAATGCTGAGACATACAAAGAGCAGGTATTTAAGATACTTGACCCTGAAAAGACAGAGGTAGCATTTAACTCTACATGGATGGAAAAAATGGACTCCTCTGACATGATAAAACTCGCTTCCCAGTACACTGTGGCCAGGATGCTTGAACGTGACGATTTTTCAAAAAGATATAAAGAGAACAGACCTATAAGCATACATGAGTTTCTCTATCCGCTGGTACAGGGTTATGACTCTGTAGCGCTGAAAAGTGATGTGGAGCTTGGCGGAACTGACCAGAAGTTTAACCTGCTGGTTGGACGTGACCTTCAAAGGCACGACGCACAGGCACCGCAGGTTGCCCTCACTATGCCTATACTGGAGGGTCTTGACGGTGTTCAGAAGATGTCGAAGTCTCTGAATAACTACATAGGCATTAATGAAACACCACAGGATATGTTTGGAAAAGTTATGTCTGTGTCAGACGAGCTGATGTTCAGATATTATCTTCTGCTGTCTGATAAGTCGCTTCAGGAACTGGATGCACTGAAAAAATCAGTCGCTGACGGTCAGAAGCACCCTATGGATGCAAAGAAAGAACTTGCTATGGAGATAGTGGCAAGGTTTCATACAGAACAAGCTGCAATAGATGCCAGAGAAGGTTTTGAACAGATTTTTTCAAAGCGGGAAAACCCCGATGATATGCATGAACATGCGATGGAAGCAAGTGAGAAACTATTAGAAACTATTGTGAAAGGCTTGAAATTTCTGCCAAGCAACAGCGAAGCCAGAAGACTGGCAAAACAGGGCGGAATTTATATAGATGGCGAAAAGACCGAAAATATTGACCAAACACTTCAGCCTGGGGAATATATCCTTAAAGTTGGAAAAAGAAAATTTGCGAAACTGGTCGTAAATTAAAAAATTCGGAGGAAAGAGTGTCTATAGTAAGACCTTTAACAGGAGTCAGATACAATCTTGAGGAAGTTCTCCTCAAAAATGTGATAGCTCCTCCATATGACGTAATCTCACCTGAGATGAAAGAGAAGCTTAAAGCTAAATGCCCGCATAATGTCGTGACTATGGATCTGCCGGACGGCGATGTTGAGACAAAATATGCAGGTGCGGCAAAGATCTATAAGGAATTGCTGGATAAAGAAATCCTTATGAAAGACAAGAAACCCGGTTTTTATGTATATGAACAGATATACGAGTTTGGCGGAAAAGAGTATGTGAGAACAGGGTTTGTGGGCCTTCTGAAGCTGGAAGAGCTTGGCAAAGGTTCTGTGTACCCGCACGAAAAGACTCTTTCCGGCCCTAAAAAAGACAGATTCGAGCTGATGAAAGAGTGCAAAACTAACTTCAGCCAGATATTCGGACTGTACCTGGATCAGGAAAACATGCTGAACTCAGTTTTTACTGATGCTAAAAAGAATATGCCATCATCCTCCGCTGTGGACGATGAAGGGGTTAAAAATACAATATGGGCTGTGAGTGGTGATGAACCGGTCTCTTTTATAGAGGATTTTATGAAAGGTAAGGCTATTTATATAGCCGACGGACACCACAGATACGAGACAGCACTAAATTTCCGCGACTATATGCGAGAGCAGAAAGGTGATGTACCCGGTGAAGAGAAGCCTTACGACTATGTCATGATGATGTTTGTAAACTTTTATGATGAAGGGCTCAAAATATTCCCTACACACAGAGTTTGCGAGGTTGACTCTAGCTTCAGCATTGACGGGTTTCTTGATAAAGTTGGCAAAAACTTTGATTTGGAAACCCTTGCTGACGAAGAGGCTGCCCTGGAATATGTGAACGATCCTGCAACTGGCAGAACGTTGGCCGCATATTTTGACGGGAAGTTTTATGGTCTGAAAGCAAACGACGAGACAATAGAAAACCTTCACCCTGTTTACAGAAAGATAGATACATACCTTCTGCAAAAGGCTGTTATGATAGATGTTCTGGGTATGACAGAAGAACAGATACTTCGAAAAGAAGGCGTTTATTTTGTTCAGACCATGGAAAAGATAGAGCATCTTACATCGGATAAGAAGGCTATAGCTTTTATACTGAAGGGCGTGGATATTGATATAGTTAGAGAAATTTCTGAGAGCGGGCTTGTTATGCCTCAGAAATCTACTTATTTTTATCCAAAGCTTCAGACCGGATTAGTAATCAACCAACTATAAGTATTAAAAGGGGCATTTAGCCCCTTTTTTTTATATAACATTGCTCGCAAAAATCTGGAATTCGCAAAGCAGTGAGATTAAAAAATTTTATCATAGCTCGCTATATAGCTGTGTATATGCATATTTCGCTTTCAATAATATTTTCAATTTAGTAATATAATATCAGAACGATTGTATGAACAGGTACATGACTTATGACCACTAGAAGAGATTTTTTAAAGTTATCATTTTCTGCTGCTTTAATAACTGCCTCACCTTCCACACTGAGCGCATTCTCCGGGTACGGCCTGAATAAACCTGTTCCTATCCGCAGTTTTGAGTCAGGTCCTTCTGAGAACGTTTTCTCTTCCAGAGAATATTTCGAAAAGATAAGAAATTTCAATCACGCATTCAGTGACGACTTGATAGCAGATTCCGCTGAGTTTGCCCTTATCAGATCATGTCAAAAAAAGACATACGCTCTTATGCGCTATATTGGCTTCGGCAATTTCAATATTGTAAATTTCGATGAAGCACTCAAGTACATGAATAACGTCAGCGCTCTGACTCCATTCACGAAACAGGAGCTGAACTACCTGGATATGTTATTTGCCAGAGATGCTTCGGTGTATGGTTTCTTCGGTGAACGTATTTTCGATAGTCTTACTGATAATGTCGACCAAAGCAAGCTTGAAAAGATACCCGGAAGCGGGCACTATGTTTACAAAAGCAGTTCACTCTCTATATACAGGAACATAACTACAGAGATGAAGTCTCTTACACTAACGTCAGGCGTGCGCAGTGTTGTTAAGCAGCTTCACCTCTTTTTGAGCAAAGTGGTAGAGACAAAAGGGAATCTCTCTATGGCTTCCAGATCTATAGCACATGTTGGTTATTCTTATCACGGCATAGGAGATTTTGACGTTGGCATTAAAGGCTGGGGTTACGACAACTTCACTGATAAGTTCGCAACCACTGATGAATATTCTAAGCTGATGAGCAAAGGTTATATGCGCATCAGATATGACAAGAAGAATCCTTACGGAGTGCGATTTGAGCCCTGGCACGTCAAGGTCGTTTGAGTGTGTTTATAAATAAACTTACAGGCAGTCTTAAAGACAAAGATAAGTATGTTCTGGATTTTTATCATAAACTAAACATTACATATTCGTTCTTTACCAAAAACGAGCTGCGTAACCACGCTGCTGCCGGAGCATTTTATTTACTGGTAAGTCTCGTTCCGCTCTTTCTTCTTCTGATGTTTATTTTCGAAACTTTCCTAAAAAGCTACCCCAGTTTTTCAAAAGACCTGTTTATAGTTTTAGCCATATTTAATGAAAAATTAACCCCTGAACTGTTTGAAAAATTTCAGATATCAAAGAAGGCAGGAAGTGCAATAGGGGCTTTTGGCCTCCTCAACCTTTTGTTCACCAGCAGGTTAATGCTTGCTTCTATCCAGAGGGCTTTTGCTGTTATTTTTCCAGCGGAGAAGAAACGCAATTTTATAAAAGAAAACTTCATTTCAATAGGCATTATCCCGATTCTCATAATTTTTGTGGTAGTGGTCAGTGCATTGACATCAACAAAGTTTATTTTGCTCAAATACCTTCAGGTAAGCGGCATAAGCATATATTATATTGCGCCCATATTAAACTTATTGCTTTACATTGTTCCGGGGCTAATAGCGTTTCTTCTTGTTTTTTTCACTTATAGATATCTTCCAGTAAGAAGGCCAGATAGTAAAAGCGCACTCAAAGGTGCTCTGCTATTTGTTATTATGTTTGTTTTGGTCAAATCAGCGGCATATTCATTTGTTATCCAGGTATCCACTAACACTGCATATGGTGTTCTTGGAAGTGTTTTTATCATTCTTATCTGGTCTTATTTTGTATTTCTGCTGTTTTTATTCTGTGCGCAGTATGTGTTTGTTACATACAGAGCTGATTATCTGATTTTGAACCAGCTTTTCAGCGATGAAAGGCCTGATCACAAATTTATGGTCATCAATAAGAAAGTGCTTGAAAAATTCACGATGACAATCCCTGCCGAGGAGACTCTGTTCAACATGGGTGATGAATCGGTAAATGTGTACTATGTGCTGAGTGGCCGTCTTAATGCTATTGTCAAAGACAAAGTGATAGGGACTATTACTGAAGGGGAGATTTTCGGCGAGATGGCTCACATTACTGACGAACCGCGCAGTGCAGATGTAAAAGCCGCAGTAGACAGCGAGCTTGTGGTTATGCCTCCTAGAATTTTCAACGAGATAGTGCGGGACAACAAAGACTTTGCACGCCGCACCATGGAAACACTTTGTAACAGGCTTAAACGAGCTCAGTTCATGGGCAGATTTTCAGGATAATATTCATAAGGCACAGGAGGTGCCTCACGGAGCGAACCGAAGGTACTTGTTCCTGAGGTTTCAGCGTAGTGTAAGCGAAGCCTGTACTTGTTCGGCTGAGCGGCTTGCAAAAAACTCTAGGATGGAAGTTTTTTGCCTGTATAATCAGAAACACTTTGTAACAGGCTTAAACGGGCTCAGTTCATGGGCAGATTTTCAGGATAACGAGTTTTTTGTACACACAGATAATCTTAAATAAATTCATTGACATAGCCTCTGCTTTCACCTATAAACTTTAGTTCACCCTTATACGTTGATAGAGGTGCGTTTAAAATATGTTTGCGACGTTAAATGATAAGCTAAATGCTGTTTTTTCTAAGCTGAAAAAGCAGGTAAGAATTGATGACGAGAATATAAACGAAGCCTTGAAACAGGTCCGTATGGCTCTGCTCGAGGCTGACGTTAATTTTAAAGTAGTAAAAACCTTCATAGGCAATGTTCTTGAAAAGGCGCTTGGGGAAGAGGTTAAGAAGAGCCTCACACCCGATCAGGTTTTCATAAAGATTGTGAATGATGAGCTGGTAGATATCCTCGGCGGAAAAGATTATAAAGAAGCAAGGATCAAGCTCAATTCAAACCCTCCCACAGTTATTATGATGGCGGGTCTACAGGGTTCCGGTAAGACAACAACAGCCGGAAAGCTGGCGAACTTTTTTATGAAGCAAAGCAAATCGGTGCTCTTGGTGGCAGGTGACATCTACAGTCCCGCGGCTATTGACCAGCTAGAGACACTGGGCAGACAGCTTAGCTGTGATGTTTATTCAGACAGAGAGAGCAAAGATGCGGTGAAGATCGCAAAAGATGCGCTTTCACAGGCTAAGAAAACTGCCAAAGATATAGTTATTATCGACACGGCCGGTCGTTTGCACATTGACGAAGAGTTGATGGGCGAGATTGTCCGTACAAAAGAAGCTGTGAGCCCTGATGAGGTTCTTTTTGTGGCTGATGCCATGACAGGTCAGGATGCTGTGAATGTTGCTAAGACATTCAACGAACAGCTTGATGCCACTGGTATCATACTGACAAAGATGGACGGCGATGCACGAGGCGGTGCTGCGCTCTCTATCAAAGAAGTGACAGGCAAGCCTCTGAAATTTATCGGTACAGGTGAAAAGCTCACAGAGTTTGAACAGTTTTACCCAGACCGTATGGCTTCACGTATCCTTGGTATGGGGGACATAGTTACGCTTGTTGAGCGTGCTCAGGACTCTATCGAAGAAGGCGATGCCGAAGAGCTGGCCGCTAAAATGGCCAAGCATGGTCTTGATTTTGAGGACATGCTTAAGCAGTTCCGCATGATCAAAAAGATGGGATCTATGGACAGCATACTCAGGCTGATCCCCGGACTCGGCAATACAAACATGGGTGAAGTGGATGACAAACAGCTCAAAAGAGTTGAGGCCATCATCTTCTCTATGACAAAGAAAGAACGTAAAAATGCAAAGATCCTCAACTCAAGCCGTAAGAAACGGATAGCTAGAGGGAGCGGAACACATGTCGCTGATGTAAACAGGCTTGTGAATCAGCTTAATCAGATGAATAAGATGATGAAGCAGATGACAAAGAAGCTCGGAGGATCAAACAAGCTTAACCCGGCTATGATGAAAGATTTTCTCAAAATGAGATAAGCTGGGCAGGGCGGAGATTATCTCCGGCTGGCTGACAAAATAAGCAGAAGCGAAAGCTTCTGAAAAGAATGTATAAAATAAAATTTAGTGAGGTAATATCACGTGGCTACCAAAATAAGACTTATGAGACTTGGTCGTAAAAAAAGACCTTTTTACAGAATTGTTGTTTGTGACAGCAGAGAGAGACGTAACGGTAACTTTATCGAAATACTCGGATACTACAACCCTATGCCAGAGGTTGCAGAGATCAGAGTGGATGAAGACAAAGCTCTCAACTGGCTCCAGAAAGGCGCACAGCCGACTGACACAGTAAAGAATATACTCTCCAAAAACGGAGTTATGAAAAAATATCACGAGAGCAGATAGTTTAGATTACTCAATTGCGGGTAATTTAATTGCATCTCGATGAAAAAGTTTACTGAAAAGTTTCTGCAATGACGTTTTTCAGTAATAATAAGGCTAATTCTCTAATTATAGAGGTGGACCATGAAAGAGCTTGTTGAATTCATAGTGAGATCACTTGTAGATAACCAGGATGCTGTTAGTCTGAAAGAGGTCGAAGGTGAAAAGGCTTCTATCCTCGAACTGAGGGTTGATCAGTCAGACCTCGGTAAAGTTATTGGCAAACAGGGCCGCACAGCTAAGTCTATCAGAACAATTCTGAATGCCTCAGGTGTTAAAAGCGGAAAAAAAGTGGTTCTCGAAATTCTCGAGTAATACTTTTTAATATCTGGTGTAAGCCAGGTTGAAGCTGGAGAAGATTGAATATGATAAACAAAAGGAGCATGTTTTTTTGCGCCTTTTTTGGCTTGGTTCATGAAATTAGTTAAAGTAGGAAAACTTATAAATACACACGGACTTGGAGGGGCGCTTGTTATGCAGGTGCTTACAGATAGTCCGGAGATCTTTGAAGAGATCGAATATATGATGCTTTCAAAAGGCGGAGATGTTAAAGCCTCTTTCGCTGTTGAAAACATGTCAGACTATAAGGGTAATATCCTAGTAGAGCTGAAAGGTGTTTATGATATAGATGAAGCACTTAAATATAAGGGGATGGACGTTGTTGTCCCCGAAGAGATACTCCCCGTGCTTGACGAAGACGAAATATACTGGCACGAGTTTGTAGGGAGTTTGGTGTTAGACAGTAACGGAGCTGAGGTTGGTACGCTGGTTGACTACATGGATAACGGTCCTGCAGAGGTCTTCCGCATTAAATCCGAAAACGGATACTACCTTATCTCCAATAATACAGACCATGTTTTAGAGATAAATGTGAAAGAAAAGAAACTGGTTGTTGAAAGGAGCGGACTGGTCAGTGAAGAAATATAATATCCTTACAATATTTCCTGACATGTTTCGTGATCCTTTTTCGCTGGGTGTGCTTAGCAAGGCTGCGGATTCTGGTTTTTTCCAAATAAATCCCGTTAATATCAGAGACTACACAACAGATAAGCACAAAACCACAGACGACTACCAGTACGGCGGCGGACAGGGGCTAGTGATGAAAGTCGAGCCCATACACCGCGCAGTGAAGGATATTAAGCAGAAACAGGGCGGTACGAGGGTTATACTTATGGACCCTCGGGGTAAGAGATTTACCCAAGAGGATGCCGAACGGCTCAAAGAGTACGACAGTCTCACATTCGTCTGCGGACGATACGAGGGTGTTGATGAAAGAGTTGTTGACCTGGATGTGGATGAGTAATTATCACTTGGGGACTTCGTTCTCACAGGCGGAGAGTTTGCCTCAATGGTGATGATAGATTACATAGCGAGACTGCTTCCGGGTGTTCTGGGTGACGAAAATTCTCCTCTTGAGGAATCGCACCAGTCAGGGCTGCTGGAACATCCACACTATTCAAGGCCTGCGGAGTACGAAGGACTAAAGGTTCCGGAGATACTTTTCAGTGGACATCACGCACAGATCGAAAGCTGGCGCAGAGAGCAATCTCTCAAAAAGACTTTCGAAAACAGAAAAGACATGCTGGCAACAGCAGAACTCAGCGATGATGACAAAAAATACCTTGACACACTGGGCAGAAAAAAGAGAATATACGTCGCTTTGCTTCACTACCCGATGAAAGACAAAGAGAAGGAGAATGTGGCAACATCCATAACAAATATGGATCTGCACGACATCTCCAGAAGCTGCACCACTTACAATGTAAAAAAATATTTTGTGGTGACACCGCTTGCGGCTCAAAGAGAGATAGCCTCAAGGGTTATTAAGCACTGGCTTGAAGGGTTTGGAGCTACTTACAATGTTAACCGTAAGCAGGCCTTCGGTGGTACACACCTGAAGGAGGGACTGCTTGACGTGATCGCAGACATTGAAAAAGAAGAGGGTGAGCGCCCTGTTGTTATCGCCACCACAGCGAGGGACAGCAGAGCAAACATCGACTTCGATGAGATGTCCGCACTATCCGAGGACAAACCTTGCCTTATCATTTTTGGTACAGGATGGGGTTTTACCGAGGATGTTTTTAAAATGTCTGACAGAGTGCTTAAACCGATAAACGGGGCTGGAGATTTCAACCACCTTTCGGTTAGAAGTGCTGTGGCAATAATATTAGATAGGATATACAGGTTTTAGGAGGACTTTTCGATGAAGAATAAATTGATCGAATCTGTCGAGGCTGCATTTTCAAATAAAGAGATCCCTGAGTTTCGCTCAGGTGACACAGTAAAGGTTCACTTCAGAATTAAAGAAGGCACCAAAGAACGTGTTCAGATCTACGAAGGCCTCGTAATAAAGGTTCACAATAACAGCTCTAACTCCACTTTTACAGTTAGAAAGATGGTTGGAGACATTGGCGTAGAAAGAATTTTCCCATTTTACTCACCAAAGATTGACAAGGTCGAACTGGTAAGAAAGGGACGTGTACGTCAGGCTAGACTCTACTACATGAGAGAGCTTCGCGGCAAGGCTGCAAGAATTAAAGAGAGAAGAAAGGGCTTCTAAACAGCTTTATTTTTCTGAAAATAACGCTGGAAAAGGCATGAGTGCGGTTTTTCAAGTAAAAACTGCTTGACATAATGGTGCTTTTTTAATAAAAGAGAAGGCTCACAGTTAGAAGAGGTATATGTAATGAAGACCTATTGGGCAAAACCCGACGAAATAGAACAGAAATGGTTTTTAGTGGACGCTGATAACAAAATACTCGGCCGTCTCGCTTCTGAAGTTGCAGTAAGACTTATGGGAAAACATAAGCCTACATACACACCATCCATAGACACTGGCGACTTTATAGTTGTTGTAAACGCAGAGAAATTTGCTGTTACTGGTGCTAAGATGGAAGATAAAAAATACTACAGACACTCTGGCTACCTTGGCGGTATCAAAGAGAGAACTCTTAAAGAGCAGCTCGAAAAGAAACCGGAAGAAGTGATCAGAATGGCTGTAAGAAGAATGCTCCCCAAAACAAAAATGGGCAGAGCTATGCTTAAAAAGCTTAAGATTTACACAGGATCAGAGCACCCACACGCTGCTCAGAGCCCTGAAGTACTTGAGATTTAAGGAGATTATTGATGGCTGACTATATATACGGAACAGGTAGAAGAAAAACATCTTGCGCTAGAGTTTTCATTAAACCGGGCAAAGGTGTTGTAACTATCAACGGAAAAGCTCCTGAAGCATACTTTCAGAGAGATACTCTTTGCATGATCAGCTTGCAGCCACTTGCTACAGTTGGCGTAGAGGGCAAATTTGACCTCTATATCACTGTGAAAGGCGGCGGTAAAACTGGACAGGCTGGAGCCATCAGACACGGTTTATCCAGAGCTCTTTGCGAGGTCGATGCAGAAAACCGTCCTGCCCTTAAAAAGAAAGGCTTCCTTACAAGGGATGCCAGAGCTGTGGAAAGGAAGAAGGCTGGTAAGCCAAAAGCCAGAAAGTCCCCTCAGTTCTCAAAAAGATAATATTCAATATTACAAAATATCAAAGGCGGTCAATGCGACCGCCTTTTTTTATACCTATTTTAAAAATATTTCATTGCGTAACTGGGGACAAGTACTTTGGTACGTTTTCCCAGTAAAAGATGTTATTTACCAAGATATACCAGCAATTCAGAAAGTGTATAGCACCTGTCTTCAAATACTTTTCTCATCATAATGCAAAATGCGATTGCTGTGCTTTCAGCATCATAGGTTGCTCTGTGTCTGGGTGCTTTTGTGCTGGTGGTTATGTTAAATCTGTCAGTGAGTGCGTCCAGATTGTTTTTTTGGCGGGGGTAAAGTTTGCGTGACAGCCTGAGGGTATCCACAAAAAGGCTGAAGTCCATTTTCACACCGTAGTCGCTCATTTCGTTTTTTATGTATGACAGATCTTTTGATGCTCTGTGCGCAACGGGTATGCTTGACCCTGCGAAATCAAAAAAGTCATAAAGCACACTGCACGAATCCGGCGCAGACTTAAGCTGAGCAGCGGATAAACCGTGTATTTTGGAAGCTCTGTCGGGTATATCTATTTCAGGATTTACCAGAGAATGAAAATAATTTCTTCTGTTCAGTCTGAACCCCGGCTCCACTATAAATGCAGCTATCTCCACCATCCTGTCGCCAAGGTCAGGGCGTGCGCCAGTAGCCTCTATATCAAAGATAACATAAGAGAGTTTGCTTAATGGTGTGTCCAGAATTTCATCTGAGTGTTCGTTTAGCCTCATTTATAAGTACAAAGTCCTTTTTTGTCAGTATAAGTGGTTTTTTAAAATACACATACGCCTCATCTATGCGGTATCTGATTCCTGGCATTTTATCTTTTAGCGGCTGTTCAAATGCTTCAACCCTGTTCATGCGGTCTTCGTCTATCTCGTGAGTGAGTCTTGTGGCTTTGCATGATTCGTCTCTGAAAGTTATTCCGCTTAGCTGTTTCACTTTATCCAGAGTAAATTTTTTACCAAGTCCATTTGCCTGAAGGGGCGAAACTATTCCAAGTTCGCTGACAGCTCGGCTTCCCGGTCTGTCGCTTTCGTCATCATCTGCGTTTGTCCCGTCAAAAATCACATCAAAACCTTCAATGGAGGAAATACCTCCCATCACGGCTTTTTTACAGTAGTAGCATTTGTCATTATCATTTTTGTAAAATTCAGGTGGTGATTCCACCGTAAATTTTATATGCTTCACGCCAAGTCTTTTGCAGATACTTTCAGCGTTTTCTATCTCAGAAGCGAATACGTGGCTGTTTATACATGTGGCAGCAGAAACATTTTCCGCGCCCATATGCTCCACTGCAAGCATAAGAACAGCGGCAGAATCAGCGCCTCCGCTCAGTGCCACTACAGCATTATTATATTTTTTAAAAAACTGATTCAATGTACCCACCACAGCTCACTACATCATTTTCATAAACACAAGCTATCTGACCGGGTGTTGGGGCAAATTCTGGCTTATCAAAAAGTATGGTTGCCTTGTTGTCAGGATGTATCTCAACCATGCAGCCCACAGGAGCCATCCTGTAGCGCACTCTTACTTCTGCACGGAAAACTCTGTCATGTTCAGAGGGGAAAACCATGTCGTGCACCTTTACACCACGGCCGGTAACTTCATCTTTGCCGCAAACGACAATATCTCCGGTTTTACCGTCTATGCTTTTTACAAAAAGTGGCTCATGGTAGCCTATTCCAAGTCCTTTTCTCTGACCTATTGTATAATATATTATACCTTCGTGCTCTTTGAACCTTTCTCCATCCTTAATGAACCACCCTTTCTTTATTGCAGCCGGATCGAGCTTCTCTTCGAGAAATTGCCTGTAATCCCCGCCTTTCAGGAAGCATATGTCCTGACTTTCCTCTTTGTCTGCCACTGAGAGCCCTAGTTTTGCCGCCAGAGCCTTTACTTCGGTTTTTTCCATATCACCCAGCGGGAACTCTATTACTTCTCTCTGGTAGTCTTTAAGCAGGCATAGATAGTATGACTGATCTTTCATAGCGTCTGCGCCTTTTGCAAAGAAGTATTGATCGCCTATCTTCACCTTTTTAGCGTAGTGGCCGGAGGCAATCATATCTGCGCCTTTTGCCTTCATTTCACGGAAAAGGTAGTTAAATTTGGCGTGTCTGTTGCAGTGCGCACAGGGGTTTGGTGTTTTTCCCTGAAGATATGTTCTTATAAAATACGCCATGACATCCTCTTTGAAATAACTGGTATAATCAGCCCAGTACCAGTCGATGCCCAGCTCTTTTGCGGCCTTTTCACCGTCTCTGATGGCCTCTTCCTGCTCGTCAAAGAACTTTATGGTACAGCCTATAACATCATAGCCTTTCTCTTTCATTATGTGTGCGGTGAGTGTGCTGTCCACCCCGCCGCTCATCGCAATCAAAACCTTTTTATTCAAAACATGCTCCATTATTTTAATTTAGGTTATTAGGATAGGTCACGGCCGTATGTTTTTCAACTTCATTCTTTGACATTCAGGACTAATATTGTATCTTATATCTATTGGAGGCTTGGATGATTACTGCAGTATTTTTCGACTTTGGCGGAGTGATAGCAGAAGAGGGGTGGGAGAACGGGCTTAATGATATTGCCTCTTTTCACGGTTTTGACCCTCAACTGTTTTTTGATGATGCTCGTGACGTTCTTTGGAACACGGGGTATATGTACGGCAGAGCCATGGAGAATGTCTTCTGGACAACTTTGGCAAAGCGCTACGAATTTAAAATGAGCTACCACCAGATGCGTGAAAAAATATTTGAAAGATTCAAAATACGCCCTAAGGTTATTGAGCTGATAGAGCGAATAGGCAATGCCGGATACAGGCTTGCCATCCTTTCCGATCAGACCAACTGGCTTGATGAGCTCAATGCAGAGCACAGTTTTTACCATTTGTTTGAAAAGGTTTATAACTCTTATTATCTTGGCAAAGGGAAGAAGGATATAACTGTTTTTGCCGAAGTATGTGACGGTTTTGGTGTAAAGCCGGAAGAGGTGCTTTTTGTGGATGACAATGCAGGTCACATAAAAAGGGCATCAGATAGCGGACTCCAGGTATGCCATTTTGATAATGTCGAAGAGAAGATAAAAGAGATAGAGCAATTATTAAAATTATAGATAATGTAAGCTATCGCCATCATGGGAGCACAAGGTGCGACCCGCCCGACAGAGCTGCGTATGCAGGGCGACGGAGGGTCGAAGGCTTCGTTGCATGCTTCCGGCTTTGCCGGAGTATGAATAAGAAGCCGATAGTAATAATTTAAAATTATAGATAATATAAGCTATCGCCATCTTGGGAGCACACGGTAGTAAAAATTAAGGAGTGTAGAACATGTTTAAGTTAAATAAGGAAGAGACCGCACTTGTCGTTATAGATGTTCAGGAGCGGCTTGTGGTTGCAATGGATCAGGAGATTTATGCGGATATGCTTTCCAACACTTCCAAACTGGTGCAGGGTGCAAATGTTCTTGGTGTACCTGTGATAGCCACACAGCAGTATACAAAAGGTCTTGGCGGCACAGTTGGCGAGCTTGCAAAGGATATAGATGGGCATATTGAGAAAGTTACCTTTTCAAGCTGCGGCGAGGAGACTTTCGAGGCGGCACTTAAAGAGAAAGGTGCTAAAAGTGTTGTGGTTGCAGGAATGGAGGCACATGTTTGTGTTTTGCAGACAGTGCTTGATCTGTTGGAGAAGGGGTATAATGTTCATGTGGCGGCGGATGCTATTTGCAGCAGGTAAGATTTTAACTGGGAGATAGCTCTCGGTATGATGGAGAAAGCAGGCGCTGTTGTTACATGTGCCGAGTCAGTGCTTTTTATGCTTCTTGGCAAAGCCGGCACACCAGAGTTTAAAGAGATATCAAAAATTGTAAAATAGTCTGTAAATATAGCTGAATTGGTTTTTCTGAAATAATTAGTTAGGCTCCCGTTTGCATAATTTGACATAGTCATTATAGTAAGTAGTATGCATACACATGAAAATCACTCAAACGATTATAAGAAAAACAGTTTAACCTTAGCAGGTGCGGTATCTATGGGTACCGGGGTTATGATAGGAGCTGGTATATTTGCCCTTACCGGACAGATAGCTGATCTGGCGGGAAGCCTTTTCCCTCTGGCTTTTGCAGCAGCTTTTGTTGTGGCAGGATTCAGTGCATATTCATACGTAATGATGAGTTCGCAATACCCGTCAGCTGGCGGTATTGCTATGTTCTTGAAAAAGGCGTATGGCGAAACGTATATTACAGGCGGTCATGCGCTTTTGATGTATTTTTCAATGGTTATCAATGAAAGTCTCGTGGCAAGAACCTTTGGTAGCTACGTAGGACAGCTGTTCAACACTCAAAGCAGTATGGTAATTTCTCTGCTTGGTGTAGGTCTGTTAATATTTGCCTTTATCATCAATGTCTCTGGAAATGAAAAGATACAGAAAGTTGCTCTTTTTACAGCTTTTATCAAAATTGGAAGTGTTGCGCTGCTTGGTGTAGGCGGTTTGTGGGCATCAGGGTTTAGTTTCTCTGCCTCAAAAGCGCCGGATGCAGGATTTGCAGGATTTCTAGGTGCAACTGCACTAGGTGTCCTTGCATATAAAGGGTTCACCACAATCACAAACAGCGGCTCCGAGATTAAAGAACCAAAGAAAAATATCGGAAGGGCTATTATTATATCCCTGAGTATATGCTTTGTGCTTTATATGTTTGTCTATTTTGCCGTTGGTGGAAGCCTCTCTATACAAGAGATAGTAATAGCGAAGGACTATGCACTTGCAGAGGCAGCCAGGCCTGTTTTTGGTGTTTACGGCATGCGCATCACAGTGTTGTTTGCTGTTATAGCAACAGTTTCAGGTGTTATTGCGAGTGCATTCGCAGTCTCCAGGATGCTTGCAATGCTTACGGAGATGGAGCTTGTGCCGCATAGTCACTTCGGCATGCCCGGTTCAATCCAAAAACACACACTTGTATACACTATTGTATTTGCTATTGTGCTTACTCTTGTTTTTGACCTTAGCCGTATTGCTGCAATAGGGGCTATATTGTATATTTTAATGGATATGGCGGTTCACTGGGGACTGCTGACTCATTTGAAAAATGAGGTAAAAACACGGGCGTGGGTATTGATAACAGCGCTGCTGTTAGATGCGGTGGTGCTTGGAGCGCTCGTCTATGTGAAGATACAGTCTGATATTACAATCATATATACTGCGGTAATATTTCTGATTTTTATTTTTGCTGGTGAAAAGATGTATATAAGAAAGAAAAAAGGCAGCTAATAAATAAAAAAAGGGAACCTGTTTGAGGTTCCCTTTTTTCGTTATGTATATACTCTACCTTGTTACTTCTGCCATCCGTCTGGATTGTTTTTGTAGTAGTCTTTCATTTTTTCAGGATCTGGTGTCATAGTCTCTTTGCCTGGTGTCCAGCCGGCAGGGCAAACTTCGCCATGCTTGCGGACAAACTGAAGAGCATCAAGATTTCTGATTATCTCGTTAACGTTACGTCCTATACCTAAATCGTGGATAAGCTCAAACTGAACTTTTCCGTCAGGGTCTATTATAAATGTGCCACGAAGAGCCATTCCAGGCTCAAGAAGAACACCGTAGCTTTCAGATATAGATTTAGTAAAGTCTGCAACAAGCGGATATGCTATGTTGCCTAAACCGCCCTCAGTACGAGGAGTGTTTATCCATGCAAGGTGGCTGAATTTTGAGTCGGTGGAAACGCCGATAACTTCACAGTCACGCTTCTGGAACTCGCCATAGGCATCAGAAAGTGCTGTTATCTCTGTTGGACATACAAATGTGAAATCGAGAGGGTAAAAGAATAGAACTACCCATTTGCCTTTGTATCCATCAAGCTTTACCTGCTTGAATTCTTTGTTTACAACTGCCTCTGCTTCAAATAATGGTGCAGCTTTGGTAACTAAACTCATTAATACTCTCCTTGTTAAATGTAATTTTTCAAAAGAATATATTAAAAAATTAAATTAGTCAAGACTAAAGGACTAAAAAAGTCTGATTATTGATGATAATTAATTGAGAATAAATTAATCGTTTTTTACAGATCTACACTACATTATTTGATTTGAAAAACACAAATCTATTGTTTTTCTCAAGTGAGCAACCAAATTCAAATAACGAAAATCGGTTAGATCATGCTAAAACTTTCTTTGTTTTGTTACCTGCTGTTTTACACTCCGAACATCATTGAGGTGTTCGTCCCAAATAAACTTAGACAGAATATTTTCATTTCTTACTGTCATTTTTTTAAAGCTTATGCCGCATCTGTTTCCTGTGGACCAGACTACTTTTCCTATAATCGGCTGGAGTTCCAGCTCGTTAGTATACAAAAAAGCCTTTTCACAGGAGATACATTCAGGTCTGGTCATCTTCTCTGGAGTAGATATCTCCACGTCAAACCCGACATTAAGCTCTCCATTGTGTGCGATACAAATACCGCCAAGAGAAATGTCTGCACTTGTTGTGCAGAAACATTTGTCGTAGGTGTAAGTCCCAGTCTTTTGGTTTATGCCCTCAATAATTGAAACACAGAAATGCAAGCGAGCCTGAACCCGCATATTGTCTCTGCGATTAGTTTCAGAGGTTTGTTTATGTGTCATTGTAAGCCTCTAATATTAATATCGCAAAATTTGGCAATAAAACAAGTGTAAAATAATTTTAAAAATATGTGAAAAGTAACTGACAGTGTTTAGGATTTTATTAAATAGTCGTTGATAATTTTTTTGTGATCAAAAACAATATCATCAGGAAGTCCCCTTATAGTAAAGAACTTTGCGTTCTTTGCATCGTCACCTGCAATAGGGTCTCTTTTGGCTGTTGTGTAATAGACTACAGATGCTGTGTGCCCTCGTTTGTCTCTGGCAGGGTCTGAATATACCCCTAAAAGATGTATCTCACCCGCCTCTATTCCTGTTTCTTCCAAAAGTTCTCTTTTTGCGGCATCTTCTACAAATTCGCCGTAGTCAACAAATCCGCCGGGTAGTGCCCAGCCGTGTGGTTCATTTTTTCTTTCAATGAGAAGTATGCAGTCATCTTTTTTAACGACCATATCCACGGTAAGTCTTGGACAGTATATGAAGCTGCCGCCGTATTTGAACTCAAGTGATCTCAAAATAGTATCACAGTATGGTGCTTTCTGTCCGTTTGCCTCGTGAGTTCTGATAACCGGGCCAAGAATGCCGTCCACTTCTGGATTTCTATGGCGCTCAATATCCTGAAGCATGCTTGTTTTGTATTTATCTAAAGAATCTCTGTGCTCGATTTTCTCACGCCACTCTTTTTCTGTTATGGTCACACCGTGCATTTTTGCAGCAGCAACCACTTCCAATACCATATTTTCTATCAGAGGTCTGACGGTGTCGCTTTTTATCATGGGGCCGCAAGTGCTTTCTAGAAGTGCGGAAAGAGGGTTATAAGCCACATTCCACACAAGTTTGCTCCATAGAGTATGGCGGATATCGCTGCTTATTTCTGATGAGATACCGCTTTGGTCGAATATCTCTTTAATGATGTTTTCAAATATTTTTGACTGGTCGCTCCATGCGCCGAAGATGCAGTCGCCTGATGCTGTGTGGTTAACTGTTCCGGGCGGGTCTATCCACAGCCCAACAAAAAGACTGGCCGCAAGCACTCTCTCACTGCCGAAAAAACCTGCTATTATGTCTGGATTTTCCACCCCGTTTTGAAATGAGAGGACACATCCATCCGGTGCAAGGCTGTCTTTAAGCTGTGCGCATGTGGTGAGGGTGTCCTGAGTTTTTACGCAGAGTATAATCAGGTCGTAAATCCCGTCAGCTTCCCTGACGGCTTTTACTTTTATAGAGGGTTCGCCGTATTTCCAGCTTTTAATATTCAGCGTGCCGGAGTTCTGCATAGCCTGCAGATGTGGTCCTCTGGCTAGAAGCTCTACATTGTATCCTGCTTTTGCCATGAGGCCGCCATAAAAGCTGCCTATAGCTCCAGCACCTGCTATGAGTATTCTTTTATCTGAATGAGATGGCATCTTTTATCAATTTCACTTTCAGATTTTTCCTCTTGGCAAATTTACCTTCCAGAATAAGTCCACTGAGCGGATCTTCTATCTGTGACTGGAGAAGTCTCTTAATAGGTCTTGCGCCGTAATTGTACTCATAGTCGCTTGTGACAAGATGTTCTTTGACATCTTTATCAACAGTAATATTTTTCCCGATGTTTGCGAGACGCTTATTGATCTCTATTATCTGAAGATCCATGATATCCATAAGCTCTTGCTTGCCTAGAGGCTTGAAAACCACAAGTGAATCCACTCTGTTTATGAATTCAGGCGGAAATTTATCTTTCAGCTCTTTGTTAGCGTTAGAGCTGTAAATATCGTAGTCTATTCCGGTTTCAGGTGACTCTTTTGTGTCGAAACCGAGAGTCTTTTTGTTCATACTAAGCTTTGTGCCCAGATTTGAAGTCATTATTATAATGGTATTTTTAAAGTTTACCTTGTGCCCCAGGCTGTCGTTTATGTGTCCGTCATCAAGTATTTGCAGCAGTATGTTAAGTACATCAGGATGAGCCTTTTCTATCTCGTCAAAAAGTATTACTGAATATGGCTTCCGCCTCACTTGCTCGGTTAACTTTCCGCCTTCTTCATACCCTACATATCCCGGAGGTGCGCCAATTAGTCTGGATGAGTTGAAGCGCTCCATATATTCGCTCATATCTATGCGGATGAGAGCACTTTCAGAACCGAAAACTATCTCTGCAAGTTTTTTTGCAACTTCGGTTTTACCCACTCCTGTGGGGCCCATGAAGATGAAAGAACCTAGCGGTCTTGAAGGGTTAGAGAGTCCGGCGAAGCTTCTTTTCACAGATTTGGAGAGTGCTTCCACTGCTTCGTTCTGTCCTATGATATGCTCTTTTATGTCGGAATCTATATTTGCTATGCGTGCCATGTCGTCGGTTTTCAGCTTCTGCACGGGGATACCCGTCATGTGTGCTACAACCTCAGAGATGTTGTCAATGGTGAGGGTCGGCCAGTCAAGATCAAGCTCCTCTTCCCACTCTTTTTGCGCCACAGACAGCTTGTTCGCCCAGCGTTCAACGTTTTTAGAATACTTCTGTATATCATCGTAGTCGTTAGAGCGCAGTTTTTCGTCACGAAGCTCTTTGTAGTGGTCAAGTTTATGTTTCATGCGCTGCATGTCTTCGGGCATTTGGCGTGTTGCCAGCTTCAGCCTTGAACATGCCTCGTCCAGAACGTCTATACTTTTGTCTGGCTGGAATTTATCTGTAATGTATCTGTCGGTGAGACGTGATATCTCTTCCAGTACGTCGTGAGGGATAAATACTTTGTGAAAATCTTCATAAAATCTCTTAACTCCGTCCAGTATCTGCACAGTCTCTTCTGTATCAGGCTGATCAACGGGTATGGTCTGAAAGCGTCTGTTCAGCGCGCCGTCTTTTTCAAAATTCTTTCTGAATTCTCCAAGTGTTGTTGCGCCTATGCACTGGAAGACACCTCTTGCCAGAGCGGGTTTCAGCATATTAGATGCATCTATAGAGCCTTCTGCTGCACCTGCGCCGACTATAGTGTGAATTTCGTCTATGAAAACAATGACATTGCCGTCAGTCTCTATCTCTTTTATAAGGTTTTTCATCCGCTCTTCAAACTGACCTCGGTACTTAGTACCGGCAACCACATTTCCAAGCTCCAGAGAAAAAAGTCGCTTGTTACGGAGAAAATCAGGTATATCTTCAGTTGCCATTTTAAGAGCTAAACCTTCCACAATGGCTGTTTTACCAACTCCAGGCTCGCCAATGATGACGGCATTGTTTTTTATTCGCCTTCCAAGTATCTGTATCAGCCTTGTTATCTCTGTCTCTCTGCCTATAACAGGGTCAAGCTTACCGTCACGGGCGAGCTGGGTCAGATCACGGCCGAATTCGTCAAGAGTCGGCGTGGCTGCCTGTTCTTTATTTTTAGTGTAGTTTCTGGAGATATTCTGAATCTCTTCTCTGAGTGTTGCAAGGTCAAAGCCGAGCTTTGAAAGGAGCATGGATGCCTTACCTTTCTTCTCTTTTAAAAGACCCAGCAGGAGATGCTCTGTGTTTACATATTTGTTGTTAAGAGCTTTCGCTTCCTCAACAGAATAGTCCAGAACATTTTTGCCGTTTTGGCTGAAAGGGAGCGAACCTTTAATCATAAGGTTCTGCCCTTTTTCGCTCACACCTTTTACGTCATTCATAAGCAGAGTGACGTCTATCCCCCTGCGGCTGAAGATTTCTGCTGCAAGCCCTGAACGTTCTCTAAGCAGTCCCAGTAGGATATGCTCTGTATCTATAGAGGTTTGCATCAGTCTTTCTGAGGCTTCCCTCGCAAAAAGTATTACTCTTCTTGCTCTATCTGTGAATAATTCAAACATTATTTATTTACCTTCCTGCGTTATTATATTGCTGATAACGTCTCTTTTTCAAGAGTAATCTTTATGAAAAAATTATTATTTAAGACTAAGTCCCTTCTGTTATAGAATAAGGTTGACACAGGGTGCAGGGAGACTGATAATATTTTTAGTATCAGTAGTTGAGGTGTGTTATGGGGAACGAAAAGCTTTTTGCTGTTACATTGATAGCATCGGACAGACCGGGTATAGTGGCAGGTGTTTCAAAAGTATTTTATGACAACAGATTTAATATTGAGGATTCAAGCTCCACACTGCTTCAAGGTTTTTTCTCCGCCATTTTCATTGTGAAAGGGAAAGAGGGGAGAAGTGTGGAAGAGGTTAAAGCGCTCTTTAAAAACCTAGAGGAAGAGCTGGATATTGTAGTCTATGTTCAGGTGATGGAAGATTCTGTGCCTAAACCTGACGGGGAGCATTATGTTATCTCCGTTTACGGTTCAGATAAACCCGGTATAGTGAATGGTATTGCTGAGTATCTGGCTGACAAAAAGATAAATATTATGGATCTTCAGACGAAGGTTGCAGGGGGCGAAGCAAGCCCTATATATATAATGGTTCTGGAAGTTATCATAGAAAATGAAGAAGATGTGAAAGGGTGGGAGGATGATCTGAAAAAGATATCCAGAGACCTTGGCACTGATGTTAATATCAGGCACATCGAGACATATGAGTTTTAAAAAATGGCAATAAGAGAAGTATTAATATATCCGGATTCCCGTTTGAAAGAGATGGCTGAAGATGTGCAAAGCCTTGATGATAAGGCTAAACAGGTTATTCAAGACCTTTTAGACACAATGGAGGCATCAGGCCATTCAACAGGTATAGCGGCTACTCAGATAGGCGAACCGCTCCGCATTGTTGTTGCTGATGCATCTAAGAATAAAAAATGTGAAGATCATCACGGCAGGCTTATCATCATAAACCCTGAGATATTGAAGTGGGAAGGCATGCTTCAGTTCAGAGAGGGGTGTATGTCGGTTCCTGATTTTACAGGAAATGTAAATCGCGCTAGAAAGATATTGATAAAATTCAAAGACGAGAATTTTAACGAAAGAGTTATTGAGTCTGAAGGTTTCGAGGCTGTTCTGCTTCAGCACGAGACAGACCACCTCGACGGAACGCTTTTCATAGATCGTGTTATATCTAAGCGTACTGATCTTTTTAGACGTAAAAAATACAAATAAACTTTTGTGTCATGCAGAGAGGAAGCTATGAAGATTTTAATTACTGCGGAACTTCCGTTCGAAATCGAAAAATACCTGAAAGATTATGAACTGGACTATAACAAAGGTGACCAGTTAAGCCCGAAAGAACTTAAAAAAAGAGCAAAGGATGCAGACGGCATCATCTCTATGCTGTCTGATAAAATAGATAAAGAACTTATAGACAGCTGTGAAAATCTGAAGATAGTGGCAAATTACGCCGTTGGTTATAACAATATCGATGTTCAGGCTGCCTCAGAAAGAGGCGTTGCTGTGTGCAATACTCCTGACGTTCTCACCCAGTCAACAGCGGAGCTTGGGTTTTCGCTTATGATGGCAGCGGCCAGACGTATCAGCGAGAGCGAAAAGTTTACACGTGCTAAAAAGTTTAAAGGGTGGAAGCCTGATCTTTTTTTAGGAATGGATCTACACGGCAAAACTCTCTGCATATTCGGATTCGGCAGGATAGGTCAGGCTGTTGCGAAGATGGCCTCCGGTTTTAATATGAATATACTGTATAACTCAAGGTCTGAAAAGACTCAGGCAGAGCTGCTTACCGGTGCGAAAAAGGTCAGCTTTGAGGATATGATACGCAAGTCAGATTTTGTTATTATCACAGCTCCGGCAACACCCGAAACAAAACATAAATTCACCATGCAGACATTTCGTCAGATGAAATCCTCTGCTGTTTTAGTCAACATAGGCAGGGGAGAGATAGTAAAGGAATCAGACCTTGTTGTCGCACTTCAAAACAATGTGATCTTTTCCGCAGGACTAGATGTGTATGAGTTTGAACCGAAAATTGACGAGGGACTTTTTAAGCTGGATAATGTTGTTCTGGCACCTCATATAGGCAGCGGTTCGTTCGCTACCAGAGATGCAATGGCAAAACTATGCTGTGATTCTGTGATAAAGGTTTTCAAGGGCGAAACTCCGCATAATCTTGTGAGTTAATAGTTTTTCCTGTGAACCAATAACATAGTTGACTTTTTCTTAAATAACTCCTATTAATCTAGTAGTGATTACTTCAGAGGATTTAATGCAATACTTTTACGACTATTTCGATACATTCTGGGAGATGACACTTCTTATGCACGGTTACATTATTTTCGGCCTTATTGTGGCGGGAGTAATGAGGGAGTTCATTTCTGATGATTATATCAAAAAAAATCTTGGCGGAAGAGGGTTGTGGCCTTCCGTAAAGGCTTCATTGCTTGGTTTGCCGCTGCCGCTTTGTTCGTGCAGTGTCATACCTCTTGCAGCTTCTTTGAAAAAAAGCGGTGCAGGCAAAGGAGCTGTAACCAGTTTTTTTATATCCACACCTATGACTGGAGCAGATTCTATAATAGCCACATACTGTGTCTTCGGCTGGGTAATAACTCTTTTCAGAGTAGTCAGTGCTTCTTTGGCGGCTATATTTGCCGGGTTTGTAACTGATCTTATATATAAAGACGAGCCGGATGAAACTGCTGATTTAACAGAAGGATGCGGTTGCTCAAGCTCTTGCTGTGAAACAATCGAACCTGCCAAGGCATCACTTGCTGACAGAATCAAAAATATTTTCCGGTATGCATTCGTAGACCTGCTTGGAGATCTCGCCTATCCGCTTCTTTTGGGTCTTTTTATGGCGGCATTTATCACAATGATCATATCTCCAGACATGGTCAGCAGTGATGCAGGTGTTGTGTCCGGCTACCTGATAGCTTTTGCTGCGGGGATACCGCTTTATGTGTGTTCCATCTCTGCCATACCAGTGGCTATGTCTCTTCTGATCGCCGGTTTTTCACCGGGTGCTGCATTTGTGTTTTTAGCTGCTGCCCCTGCGACTAATATGGTTGCCCTGAATGTTGTGAGAAATATGCTTGGCAAGCGAGGACTTGTGATATATTTGGTATCCATAGTCTTTTTTACACTTATATTCGCTCTTGGAACAGACTTCCTTTACTTCAGAACAGGTTTGAGTTTTACAGATTTCGCAGGAGAGGAAGAATCATTTAGTGGTCTTTTCAATCTTACAGCCGGTCTTTTTCTGCTGGCTGTGATCTGGGTTACTGCTAAACAGAAACTTTTCAGAAAAAGCCCAGAACCAGAAACAAGTTGTTGTTCATAGATAAATAAAAAGCCCCGCATTTGCGGGGCTTTTTTTATTAAACAAATGATTTTATTAGTTTTGTTACGTCTTTAGCTTTTATCTCGGTAGTAATCTCCGGATGAAGCTCGTTATATGCTGGTCTGTCATATTGAGAGAAAACACCAATGTTATAAGTGTCTGTGTCCGATGCCAGCTTTATGGCATCCTCTGTGGAGGGGATCTCATCCATCTTTTTAATTCTGTCGTTATAGTAGTCGTACTGATATTGACCGCCGAAAGTCACACATGGCTGAAGCACATCTATCAGAGCAAACCCTTTATGTTTTATCCCGCCTACAATAAGGTCAGAGAGATGATCAGAGTCTGTTGTGTATCCTCTTGCTACATAAGTGGCTCCGTTTGCCATCCCCATTATCAGAGGGTTGATCTGAGAATCAACAACGCCGAAAGGGGTCGACTTAGTCTTGGTTCCCTCTGGTGAAGTGGGAGCCGCCTGACCAGTTGTAAGACCATATACTTTGTTATGATGCACTATGTATGTTACATCAATATTTCTTCTCATGGCGTGGATAAGGTGACCTACACCCATACCGTATCCGTCGCCATCACCGCCGTTAACAAGAACTGTAGTCTCGGGGCTGGCAAGCTTTATGCCTGTTGCCACAGGGAGGGTTCTTCCATGGAGCGAATGGAAAACATAGCACCTTACATGGGCTGCCATCTTTCCCGAACAGCCGATACCTGAGACCAGTGCAGTCTTGTGAGGTTCCAGTTCAGTCTCTGCCATAGCTTTTTTTATACTGTTCCATATGCCGAAGTTTCCGCATCCCGGACACCACTGAGGTACTTTTCCGGTGTTATAGTCTAATGGTTTCATTAAAGCACCTCCTTAACGTATTCTAGAACTTCTTCGGTGAAGAAAGGTCTTCCGTCATATTTCAGAAATTTCTTGTCTATCATTATTCCGGTATTTTCAGCTATTAGTGACGCTAGCTGAGCTGTTTTATTATTTTCAAATGCTATCAGATTTTTATCTTTCAAAAGCTTACTGACAGCTTCCCAGTCAAGCGGCCATACAGCAGGGAAATGTATGAAGTTAAACCTGTCGTCGAATTTCATAGCCTCAAGAAGTACCTGCTTCATAGAGCCGAATGACACAAAAGTAAGCTTTGCATCCTTTTTGCCTATAAGCTCGGGCAGAGGCATTTCAGAAGCTATATGAGGCATTTTGCTGTACCTTCTGTCAGTCTGTTTTTTTCTGTTTTTTGCAGTGTCCACAACAAAACCTATGTCGTCATGTTCTGTGCTGTCAGCATTATATAATGCTCCCGGAGTACCGGGAAAACTTCTGGCACCGACTCCGTTTTTGACGTCCTTGTATCGTTCAAAATAGTTATAAGGGTTTTCGCTGTCGCCTTCGAAGAGGTTGCCTCTGTCCACCTCGCCATAATCAGGGTCGAGACCGCCCGACATAAAAACAGATTCTGAGAGGAATTTGTCCAGAAGGATTATTACAGGTACATGATATTTTTCTGTAAGATTAAAAGCGTCTATTGCAAACTTATATGCTTCCTCCAGATCTCCGGGGGAATAGACCGCCCTTGGGAACTCTCCTTGGGAAGCGTGTATTGCGTATTGCATATCACACTGCTCTGTCCACGTAGGCATTCCTGTTGCAGGTCCGGGTCTTTGAGAAAGCACCACAACAAGAGGTGTCTCTGTTATGGCTGCAAGCCCCAGACCCTCGTTCATAAGGGCAAATCCGCCGCCTGATGTGCCTGTCATAGCTCTGCCGCCTGCGTGAGATGCACCTATAGCCATTAAAATGCCTGAGATCTCATCTTCGGTATGTTTTACAGTGATGCCATAGTCTCTGCTGTGTTTGGCAAGCGTGTGCAGTATTGAGCTGGCGGGTGTCATGGGGTATGTACTGTAAAAAGATAACCCGGCTCTTATGGCTCCTATTGAAACTGCATCGTTAGCGTTCATTATAGCGCACTCTTCGCAGCCTTTTTCCGGTGTGGCATCCAGTCCATCTATCTTCTGCTCGCAGGCATCAAAGCCTGCCGCAGCGGCCTTAACGTTAATTTCTACTATTTTTTCAGGATAACTCTCTCGGATTACCTCTTCCATTATCTTTTTCGGCAGACCAAGTGCAGCAATAGATGCCCCCAAGGCTACCGTGTTTTTCATGATATCTTTGCCTTCGATATCTTTTATGATCTTTTTCATAGGGATATCGACTTTAACACCATTTGCATTTTCTGCTTTTTTAAGGTTCTCAAAATCGCCAATAATAATTGTGTCATCGTCAAACTCTTCTCGCTCGAAGCAGACATCTGCCAGAGCCAGATAAATATCTATCCTCTTTTTAGGTGCAGTTACCGGTGTTCTGGAAAAGACAGTCTGATAGCTGTTGTACCCGCCTCTGATGAGTGACGGATATTCCAGATACCCGTGTGAGTAGTATCCGCATTTTTTAATAATGTTTGCGAAAACGGGGCCGAGGGTGCTTATTCCTGCTCCTGCAGGGCCTCCTGCTTTCCATACGTATGACTTATCCATAAACTCTCCTCATTAATTAATGATTGTCTTCGCTGAAAATCAGTGCTTCAAATCTGAATATTTCAGTGTCAGGCTCTGTGTATGCGTTAGGATGCAAACCTGCTTTGATGCATGTCTGCTCCAGAAAGGTTACTCTATCCCACTTGTTCTCTGTAGCTACCTGAGGCAGAAGAACTCCACGGTCAAGTCCTTTGACAATATATATTCCGTCTCTGCCTATTTTAATATCTTCGGCAGATGTTTTGATCATGGGTGATAAGACAGATATCTCGATATCCACCATACCCAGTTCATCTTTGGAAACCGGACCAAAGCGCGGGTCTGCAAATGCTGCCTGAGATGCCATTTCAGAAACATTTTTGACAACATTAATGTCGTCACGAAAATTCCCGATACAGCCTCTTAACCTGTTTCGCAGATGCAGTGTTACAAAACATCCGCTGTTAAAATCAAGCTCAACAGGGACATCTTCCGGAGTGTATTTCTGGCTGTCCTGTCCTGCTTTAATGCTGTTTCTGGCTGTTTTAAGGAGCATGGTCTTTGATTTTCTGTTCAGTTCAAAATCCATCTTTCACCAAATAATATATATTTTCCCACAAACAATTTAAACAGTTAGAGATGGTATTTGTCAACAGCGATAGAACTGATGTCAGCTGATATTATGTTAGCGCTGAAAATAAAGGGCTGCAGAGTGTTAATGTAAGGTTAAGAACAAATACCCCTTATGACTAATTATAAAAAGCTGCCATCTTGAATTTTATAACAGAGTTTCTGATATTGTATTGTGTCTGAGCATTCCTTGGAATTGATTGCTTTGAAGGATAAATGTGAAAAAATGCTTGTATATTGTATACAATCAGGTTGACATGGCATACTCATTATGATAGTTACAATAATTGAGATTTTAACAGTGTTTGTATCTTAAAAACTTTTTTCAGGAGTGTAAGATGCCAAGGAAAGACCTTGTAACCTACCCAAAGAAATCTGGGTATCGCAAACACCCCGGAATGGTAGCATGGCTTCTTCATCGGATATCAGGAGTGATTATCGGACTTTATCTGATTCTTCACATCCTCGGTGCTTCAGGTGCAGTTGCTCCATTTCAGAGTGTTGTTTCGCTTTCAATAGTGAAAGCACTTTTTCTTGCCAGCTTTTCCTTTCATGCATTTAACGGCGTTAGAATAGTCCTTATGGAGTTCGGCGCTGCCGCAGAAAGAGAGACTTTCAAGAAATACTTTATGGCTGTAGTATTTCTCACACTAGTAATAACCATCATCGGTCTTATACCGATCTTTACGGCGTAAGGGGGGAATTAGCATTATGAGAAACTACAAGTATATGGGTACCAGTGATACTGGTACAATCGGATGGCTTATGCAAAGAGTGTCAGGTATCATCCTGATTCTCGTTGTATTCGTACACTTTTTCTCCATGATCAAAGGCGGAAGCGCAGGAATGATGCAGATTGTTCTGGGCCCTATTGCAGCTTTTGGTGTATTTCACACATTTAACGGTTTTAAAATGATCACAGATGACTATGTCCCCAGCGAAGGCTGGAGAGGCGTTATATACGGCGTTTACTGGGTACTCGCTATTACGCTTGTGATTCTCGCCGTTAAGGTTATGTAAGGAGTATTAAGGTATGTCAGTAAAAATTGAATATCATAAGTTTGATGTTGTTGTTGTAGGTGCAGGTGGTGCCGGGCTGAATGCAGCTCAGGTTGCTTCCCAGTACTGCAAAACAGCGGTAGTGTCTGAGGTTTATCCTACAAGATCACACACCATTTCTGCGCAGGGTGGAATCTCTGCTGCACTTGGTAACCTGGAAGAAGACCACTGGCACTGGCACATGTTTGATACGGTAAAGGGTTCAGACTATCTTGCGGATCAAGACTCCTGCGAGTATATGACAAGACTGGCTCCAGAGATGATTATCGCTCTTGAGCACATAGGTCTCCCTTTCTCAAGAACTCCAGAAGGCAAAATAGCCCAAAGACCATTCGGTGGTCACACTGCTGAGTTCGGTAAAAGAGCTGTAAAAAGAGCCTGCTATGCGGCAGACCGTACTGGTCACGCTATGCTTAAGACTCTTTATGAAAAATCAGTTGATCAGGGTACACACTTTTACAGTGAGTTCTATGCGCTTGAGCTTCTTATGAACGAAGGTCAGGTAAATGGTGTACTCTGCTACGATATCCAGAACGGCGAACTTCACATCTTTAACGCAAAAGCAGTAGTTTTTGCAACAGGTGGTAACTGCCGTGTCTTCCAGACAAACTCAAACGCACACATTAACACTGGTGACGGTCTTGCTCTCGCTATGAGAAAAGGCTGCAGCTGGTCAGATGCTGAGTTCTTCCAGTTCCACCCAACAGGTATTTACGGAGCAGGAAACCTCATTACTGAAGGTGTTCGTGGAGAGGGCGGTATACTTCTTAACGCTCAGGGTGAAAGATTTATGGAGAGATATGCTCCTACTATCAAAGACCTTGCGCCTAGAGATATCGTTTCACGTTCTATGGCTCTTGAGGTTCTCGAGGGTCGCGGCGTTGGTCCTAACAAAGACCACGTTCTTCTTAAAATTGACCACATCGGCGCTGAAAACATTATGGAGAAACTTCCTGGTATCCATGAACTCTCTCTTGTTTTCGCTGGTGTTGACTGTACAAAAGAACCTATCCCTGTTAATCCTACCGCTCACTATCAGAACGGTGGTATCCCGACTAACTACCATACTCAGGTTATTAAAGGGAACATGGATGGTGAAGAATATGTACCTGGGCTTTTCGCTGCAGGTGAGTGCGCTTCTGCTTCTGTTCACGGTGCTAACAGACTTGGTACTAACTCACTTCTCGACCTTGTTGTATTCGGCAGAACTGCTGGTGAGCAGGCTGCAAAATACGCTGCTGAGAACAGTCTTGTTGGTCTTGTTGATAATGCAGGTTCCGAAGGTGTGGCTAACATTAATAAGTATGCCAACGCTAACGGAAAACATACATTCGGCGAGATCTGGGGCGAGCTTACAGATGTAATGCAGAAGAAGATGTCAGTGTTCAGAACAGAAGAGCTTATGACAGAGTGCTATGCTACTCTGAACGAGCTTGAGGCTAAGATGGACGATTATAAAGTCAATGACAAGTCTTCCGTTTATAACCTTGACCTCATAGAGGCTCTCGAGCTTAACAACATGATACTTGTTGCTAAAGCCTGTACATCGGCAGCTATCCTCAGAAAAGAGTCTCGCGGCGGCCACTTCCGTGACGACTATCCGGACAGAGACGATGCAAACTTCCTCAAGCACACAGAAGTGTACCTTGAAGAAGACCTTAAAACACCAAGGGTAGATTACAGAAATGTTCGCCAAAAGCCTATTTCTGTTGAAACTTTCCCACCAAAACCAAGAGTGTATTAAGGGGAGGATGGTAATATGAAAACAGTAACATTTGAAGTATTCAGGTACGATCCTGATAAGGATAAAGAAGCTTATTATGATACGTTTCAGGTTGAACTTAGAAGACCTGGCTATCTGCTTCTTGATGCCCTGAACCAGATAAAATGGGAGCTTGACCCTACGTTTACTTACCGTCGTTCTTGCCGTGAAGGTGTTTGCGGTTCTGACGGTATAAACGTAAATGGCGTTAACATGCTTTCATGTATGACTAAGGTCGAAGACCTCGGTTCAGATCATTTAGTTATTCAGCCCCTTCCAGGGATGAATGTAATGAGAGACCTGGTAACTGACGTTGATGATTTCTTTAATAAGTTCATCACTGTTAAACCTTACATTATCAGAAAGTCACCAAACCCTGATAAAGAGATTTACCAGTCTCCTGAAGATCGTAAACTTCTTGATGGACTTTATGAGTGTATCCTTTGCGGATGCTGCTCGTCATCATGTCCTTCTTTCTGGGCAGACAAAAAGTATCTCGGACCAAACGCGTTCCTTCGTGCTTGGAGATACATTGTTGATTCCAGAGACGAAGGTGCAGAAGAGCGTCTTCCGATTCTCAACGATAAGCATGGTGTTTGGAGATGTCACACAATCTACAACTGTGTAGAGGCGTGTCCAAAAGAACTTAACCCAACAGACGCTATTGTTAAGATCAGGAAAATGCTGCTCGATCAGCAGATATAGATATTAAGATTAAATACTTGGTATAAAGAGAAAGGGTGGGCATTAATGTCCACCCTTTTTTTTTGTGATATATATAACATTCGTCTTACTCAACGATAACTATTATGGATTCGTAAAGCCTTTGGCTAGTCTTCTGCATTTTACTTTATATTCATGTTTTTTTTAATTTATGTTAAGATATTTTCTTGAAAGCGGAGGCTAAAATGGAATGGTTAGTAAGCCCTGAGGCGTGGGTAGCACTTGTCACACTGGTATCTCTAGAAATCGTGCTAGGTATTGATAACATAATCTTTATAAGCATATTGGTGGGCAGACTTAAAGCGGAACAGCAGGATAAAGCCAGAATTATTGGTCTTGGGCTTGCAATGATTATGAGAATATGCCTCGTTATGCTTATATTTGTCATTGTAAAGTTAACTAATCCAATATTTTATATATCCAGTCATGGTGTGTCAGTGAGAGATTTAATATTGATTGTTGGCGGATTGTTTCTTTTGGCGAAAAGCACAATTGAGATACATCATTCAATAGAGGACGAAGAAGAGCATGAAAATTCAATGCCTAAAATATCCGGTTTTGCTTCTGTGCTTATACAGATTATGATTATCGACTTAGTCTTTTCGCTTGATTCTGTAATTACAGCTGTCGGTATGGTGGAGCACGTTAGCATTATGGTGATTTCAATTGTGGTATCAGTCTTAGTTATGATGGTAGCTTCAGGGTCTATAAGTAGATTCATAAATGAGCATCCAACATTTAAAGTGCTTGCACTATCTTTCCTTATACTTATTGGTGTAAGCCTTATAGGAGAAGGTTTGCATTTCCATATACCGAAGGGCTATCTTTATTTCGCAATGGCGTTTTCTGTCATAGTAGAAATGCTTAACATAAAAACGCGTAAAAAGGTTTCAAGAAAAAGTCTTGTAGGAAACTGATATGAAAATATTAGTTATAATTTTTACGGTGTTATTTTCATTCAATATTTATGCATTTGAACTGCTGAACAATGTGGTGATCATATCTATAGATGCACTTCATCCGGATGCGGTTACAGCGGAAAACGCACCGAATATATTTAAGGCGGCTGAAAAGGGCATTATAAAGCTGAACGGAAAAAGCACAGACCCTCCAAAGACCCTTGTCAGTCACTCTGCTATGTTTACTGGTGTCCGTCCAGAGGAAGGTGGCCGAAAAAACAACACATGGCACAAGGGCGATGCAACAATATCTCAGAAAACAATCTTTAACATAGCTAAAAATATGGGATACAGTACTGCTTATGTTTATAGTAAAAGCAAGCTTGGTTATCTGATAAACGGTGCTATAGATAACACGTTATTTTCTAAAGAATATCCAATATATAAAACAACTGAATATGTGAACACTCAAGATAAAAACTTTGTATTTTTACATATTTCAGTCCTTGATATGACTGGGCCTGAGTATGGCTGGCTGTCTGAGGAGTATATTGAGGACTTTAAGTTTATTGATGAAGAGCTTCAGGAACTTTTTACTTTTATTAAAAAGAAAGGCAGATATTTTCTGATAGTCACATCAGACCATGCCGGGCACGATAAACTGCACGCCTGTGGACATCCCGATGACTATAAACTCCCTTTTATTGCTGTTTCTGATGTTTTAAATGAAGAGTCATCGGCAGCAGACAACTTTGAAACATATCAGCTTATGCATTACCTGAAATCTGTAGGTGTTTTCTGAAACTTGTATAATATTTATTCGAAATTTCTTGTAATCCCTGCAACATATACTAGATTAATGTTTAACAACTGAATCGGAGTGAAATAATGTTTTTTTTAGTAGCATCTATAGTAATGCTTTTTATGGCTTTATATACAACAAGGATTCTTTTAAAAAAGAGATGGATATCCATTGGGCTAGTTACATTTTGCGTTATGTTTCTTACATTTATCGCAAGACTTATCATGCGAGAATACGGCAATAGCGAGCTTCTGACATTTATGCTCTGGATTGGTGTCGTTGTTTTGGGCATTGTAAGCATTCTGTTTTGTGTTGCTGTTATTAAACACGTATTAAGCATTACAGGCTTTTTAGTTTCAAGAGCATCTCCAAAATTTTCACCTTCAAGAAGGGCGTTTTTAACAACGTCACTTGGTACAGGTATGAGCCTAGCAGTTCTTCCTGTGGCTGGTTACGGTGTTTATAGAGCTGTTGGTGCGCCCGTTATTAAGTCCATAGCGCTTAACAGAAGCGGCACTCACGCAGGATTAAAAGGGTTTAAAATAGTCCAGCTTACAGACATTCATGCCGGACTTACCATTGGATCAGGTACAGTGCAGCGTATAGTAAACATGGTAAACGAGCTTGATGCTGATGCTGTGGTTATTACAGGTGACCTTGTGGATGGTTCAGCCGAATATGTATCAGACTACATAGGCCCTTTGAAAGATATTAAGAGCACGTATGGTACATTTTTTGTGACAGGAAATCATGAATACTACTCTGGGGTCACCCAGTGGATGGAGGTGGTCAGAGGTCTTGGTATAAACGTTTTATCTAACAGTAACCGCATAATTAACCACAACGATGCAAAACTTATGATAGCTGGTATACCGGATATTCAGGCAAAAAGTTTTGGCTTTGAAGCTCCTGATCCAAAAAAGGCGAAACAGACTGACGAAGACTATGATTTTTCGGTGATAATGTCACACAGACCTGAGATTGCTGATTATATAGCAAAGCATGGTTTTGACCTTCAGCTTTCAGGCCACACCCACGGTGGTCAGTATTTTCCTTGGACGATAGCTATACATCTGTTTCATAAGTACGTAAGAGGACTTTACGATCTTGGGGATATGCATCTGTACGTTAGCCAGGGGACAGCGTACTGGGGACCTCCGCTTAGAATAGGCGCAGAATCAGAGATAACCCTGATAACTCTGTAAGCTGAAAACTCTTGAATGGTGCAAAAATTTGTAATTTATGAAAAAAGTGCGTATATTAAATATTACAGATTAATCATTTTACGGAGGATAATATGTGGGTAATGCTGATTATGTTAATTTTTTCATTTGTAGTTCTCTATTTAGCTGATGTTCAGCAGAAAAAAATTGATGGTACAGGACTTTATCCAAATGATAAAGAACAATAGAAAATTAAGGCTATTCTAAAACTCGATAATATATGAGAGTCCGTCAGCTTCTTTGCGCAGACTCAAGCTTCCGCCATGCTTTTCTATTATGACATTTGCAATAACTATCCCCCAGTAGTCAAAACTTTGTGAAAGAACCTGGTGGTTCCAGGGCTGTAGCATTGTGTCTAATATTGCTCCGGGTAAATCTACACTCGGAACATGTACCATAACTGTCAGACGGCCGTTCATATCTTCTGTGACTATCTTGAAATTCAGCGGTGTAAATTCGTCAAAATACCTTATAGAGTCTTTGATAATGTAGCAAAGTGCCATTTTTAGAAAGATCTTACTCCCTTCTACTGGGTAGCTTTTTGTAAAATGGGTTGAAACATCTAAATTATACTGGTCAAGGAAGTAATATAAAAATGCTGAGAAATTTTTAGAAAAAGTCTTCTCTTTGAGCTCCAATGCTAGTTGATTTATGAATTGGGCAAGATCAAAGGTTTCCTCTCTTTGCATAGATATGGCGTTTGTATAGTCGTTGTATCCAGTAACTATCTCCTCTATGAGTTTACACTTCTGTTCCACAATATTCCACTTGTGTCCTTGTGAGTCTGTAAGGTTTGATTCCTGCCGTATCCTTCTCAAAAAACCTGCCGCAACTGTAAGGGCATTAAGGATATTATGAGAGAGGTGTCTGGAAAATCCTGCCACAATGGCTTTTTCTTCCAGTTTTTTCATGTGCTGCTCTATAAGAAGTTTCTTGCTGATATCTTCAAATATTATTTCAAAATGCATTTCTCCGTTATTGATTACTGTTAAATAGGCGTTTACTGTTATGTATGAACCGTTTGCTATCTTAACTTTCATTTGTAAGTTGGATGTTTTTTCTGATGACACTACTTTTAAGGTATTGATGTAGTCTTCTCTATTGTCAGGATGCACCAATTCCAGAAAACTCATATCTTTCCAGCTTTCAGAATCAAAACCAGTAGTATCGGTGAATTTTTTGTTTGCATAGATAATCTGAGAAGATTTATTAATCTCTACAATACTTTCTCCGGCAGAGTTTATTATGTTTTCAAGTTTATTCTTTAGGAACTCTATCTGGTGGTTTTTGTTATCGATAAGGTTGTACAGCTCCACAAGACCTTTATTGGCTTCGCTCAAAAGCGCGTTTTGCTCCTGAAGCATTGAAATCTTATCTATTCTTGGCGAGATCGAATATGTTTTGACAGAAAGTTTTATGGCTTCCAGCATGCTTTCGGGATCAAGGTCAGGTGAAACACTGACATTGTTCTCAGGGACATGTGCAGATATGATTATGTTCAGTCGGGCTTCCCGAATCATATCCGGATTGTCAGTCACAATGACATCTGACTCGTCTGGATTGTTTGTAAAGCTGAAGCAGTCACTGAGAAGCTTATCCAGCTCCGGGTGCTTCATCAGCTTTTTATACAGCCTAGGTTTCAATTTGTTTTGAAAGCTCCTCTGTTATAATATCCAAGACTACCTGATCAGTTATTTTGTTGCCATCTTTGTCTAAAAGGTAAAAAGAGTCAACCACTCTGTCTATATCTGTGGATATCTTCGCTCTTGCGACGTTTAAATCCAGCTTTGAAAAGGTGCAGAGTATGTCGTATAGCAGTCCTATTCTGTCTTTCGCATATATGTCTATTACAGTGTACTGCGTTGAAACTTCATTGTCGAATACGATTTTATCTTTTTTGGCAAAGACCTGTGTCGGAGATTTTATAGTGCTTTCAGACTGTTGTATTTGTTTTTGTATATCTTTGGTGTCTTTGACAGTTTCTATGATACGGTTTTTCAGTGCTTCCTGTTTTACGTCAGGCATTTTTTTACCGCTGAAAGGGTTGTCTATTATAATATTGTCAATAGTGATGTTGTTTTCCAAAGTATATATTTTGGCCCACTTGATGTTATAAGACAGCGATGTCAGCGCTCCGCAAATTCTACCGAGAAGTCTGGGTCTGTCTTTAGCACAGACTATAACCTCTATGGCGTTCAGGCCTTCTCTTATGTCCAGTTCAACAAAGATATCGTTTTCGTCATTGACATTTTGAGCCATTTGAAGATATCTGATTATATGAACAGCCTTTGTTGAGTAAATATATTCATCGTCTATAGTTTTGGAAAGTTCAAATATATCAGGTAATTGTCTGGTGCGTTCCTCAAGCTTTACTCTTCTTCTTTTAACAACAACGTCAAACTCATCCTGTAGGCTTTCGTTGTTTATTGCCATCTCTGACTTGGTGTATAGCTCTTGGAGGAGGTTGTTTTTCCATTCGTTCAATGTCGCTCCGCCCACAGCACTCATATCTGCATATGTTAGCAGAAAAAGCAGCCTGAGCTCCTCTTCGCTGTTCAGGAACGATGTAAAGTGCTCTATAACATCTATGTCATGAAGGTCACGTCTTTGTGCTATATGGCTCATAAGCAGGTGATGTTCCACAAGAGTGCATACAGTGTCTGTGTCATCCATACCTATGCCGAGCCTCTTACAGATTATTTTTGCCATTTTTGCACCCACAAGGCTATGGTTCTTACCTTGTCCTTTCCCGATATCGTGCAGAAGTATGGCTAATGCTAATAGACCCTTGCGTTCTATTTTAGTCAGTGCAGACTGGTAGAGCTCCAGTGACGGAGGGATACTTCCTGCCAGCTTGTCTATGTAGCTGAGCGCCAGAATTGTGTGTTCATCCACTGTGTAATGGTGGTAATAATCGAATTGCGGCCTGCATTCGAGCTCTTCAAATTCAGGCAGCATAGACTTAAGCACGTTGCAGTTGTACATGTTAGTGACAACTTTAAAAGAGTTTGGGAATGAGCTGATAGCTTTTAAAAAAGTCGCTCCGTGTTCTTTTATGAAGGCATTGTCTATCAGGTAAGTATTGTCTCTGATAAGCTCACATGTTGAGTCTGATAGTTTCAGTCCGCGTCTTGCAGCATAAGTGAAAACAGTTATAAGCTTTTTAGGAGATTCAACAAAGATGTCTTTAGAAAGGACGGTCAGTGTATTTGCATATTGCGCGTAGCCGTCTGAAAGTTTGGAAATGTGAGTCTTTTTAAGAATGCTTTTTGACGATAGCTTTGCCAGTGTTCTGCTGATCACTTTATTGGTTATCTCAGAAGTTTGTTTTGCTCTTATGTAGTAATCCCTCATGAAGAGTTCCACTGACTGAATGCTGTGAGTGCCGGAGTATCCGAGGTTTTTGGAAATCTCCATCTGAGCTTCCAGTGTCATAAGATCGTATTTTCTGTTGTGATAGTAGTGAAGCTCGTTTCTAACCGCAAAAAGATATCCGCAATTGTCGATAAGGGCATCATATTCAGCCTGAGTCAGTACATTGTGCTTTACAGTTTCCTGAAGGTTTCTGGCTTTGTAAAGTATTTTGCATATCCAGTAAATTGTGTTTATATCTCTTATTCCGCCTGAGCCTTCTTTAATATTAGGCTGAAGACGAAAAATAGAATCACGGAATTTTGCGTTTCTGTTTCTTACTGCATCTATCTTCATCATGAGAAATTCTGTTTTACCTTTCTCCATGACTTTATCGCTTATTATCTTTAAAAATGATTCGTAATCGCTTTTTGAGCCGAAGAGAAATCTGTTGTCTATGAATGATGTCCTGACAACTTCATCTTCCATGGCAGCCCTTGCAACATCTTTTATCCCTTTGATCTGTATGCCCGGATTTGTCCCTATGTCCCACATTACCGTTGTAAATGTGTTTATAAAAGCCTCGTGGTTTTTGGTTGCTTTGCCTTTGTGAAGGATCAGTATGTCTATGTCGGAATGTGGAGCCATTTGCTCTCTTGCATATCCGCCGAGAGCCAGAACGGCAATACCGTCAATTTTTTCAGCCTGCTCTTCAGCCAGCTTGCACGCTCTGATCACAATTTCATCAGTAAGCTCGGTAAGCCTTTGAGAAAACTGCCATGGAGTTGAGTAGGAGTGCCTGTTGTTTTTTATTTTCAACCAGTATTCATTGTAATAATTTTTTATGTTTTCAATTGTTTGCATATTTAATCATACAGGAAGTTTGTAAAGTATATCCCTTTAATTTTGACATTAGGGTATTTTCCTGAAATTTCCTGTTCCATAATAGTTTTGACTCGGTTTCTTTCCGGTTCGGTGTTCATCTCTTCCGGCGGGAATGTAGACATGACACCATTAATAAGTGCTATGACACTCTTTCTGGTGTCTACTATGTCTTCGGTGCTGTTTTTATCCTGTGTTTCAATGGTCAGGTCATACCTGTAATATCTTTTTTTCATTCCGCCGGCGCTTGTGATAAGGTCACGAAACTCTACAGCGTAATAATTCTTGCTTATTTGTTTAACAACATCATAGTCTCTGAAGGCATCAGTTCTGGTAGTAGTGGAACTGACGAGAAGCTGCAGACCGCCACCGAAAGAGTAGATCATAAATGATAAAACAATGACCACTAGTAAAACAGCAAGCAAGCCTATAATGCGGTTAAGCGTTATAAAAGGAGGCTTTACTTCCTCTTCTTTTTCAGGCTTTCTTCGTGGAAGCGAGTTGTCATTTCTTTCCATGCCTATATAATATAACACTTCACTTTTTAAGTAAATCGGATATATTCCATGAACAGAACAAAAAAAACGCTCCCTTTTACAGAAGCGTTTTTAACGAGTAAAACCTAAAAGAAGGATAAAACATTTATAACATGTATGCGTTTATTTATACATATGGATGTAAAGTTAATCAAGTAGAAAGTGAGAAAATCGTAAATGATTTTAAACTTTATAACCTCATTATCACCGATGATATAAAAAAAGCTGATGTGATAATACTTAACACTTGCGCTGTCACTGCGAATGCAGAGAAGAAATTTCGTTCGTTAATCCGCAGAGCTAAATCTGAAAAACCATCAACACTCATAGCCGTGACAGGCTGTGCAGCAGAAAAGGATAAAGAGAAGCTGAAAAGCATAGGTGCTGATATTGTGGTGACAAACTCTGGAAAGATGGATGTTCTGAAACATATATCCGAAAAAAGTGACCATCTGGAGAGTATATTCGATACCCACGGTTTTGTGGAGGCAGAAAATATATCTATGGCTACAAAGACCAGAGCATTTGTTAAGATACAGGACGGATGCGACAGCAATTGCGCCTATTGCATAATACCTTCGCTCAGAGGCCTCCCTGTGAGCAGGGCTTACGACTCCATAATCAGCGAGATCAAAAATCTTGTAAATACTGGTTATAAAGAGATCGTCCCTGTTGGGATTCATGTTGGGAAATATGGTATGGATATAGCTGGTGAGTTTGACCTCTGCTCACTTATAGAAGGTATTTTAAAGATAGAAGGGGATTTTCGGATAAGGCTCACATCTATAGAGGTGAATGAACTCACCCCGAAAATGATTTCTCTGCTGGAAAACAACACTGACAAGATATGCAGACACTACCATATACCGCTGCAAAGCGGAAGCTCTCAAACTCTCGAACGAATGAACAGGAACTACACTTCAGAGGAATATATTGATAAACTTACTGAGCTGAAGAGAAGAATACCTGACTGCTTGCTTGGCGCTGATGTCATTGTCGGTTTCCCAGGAGAGACAGATGAGCATTTTAAAGAGACTCTCAGTACAATAGAAAAATCATTACTAGAACATCTGCACATATTTGCATATTCGGACAGAAGTGGAACCAAAGCTTCTGAAATGCCCAATAAAATAAATGGTAAAGTCAAATCAGAGAGGGCGAAGTTTCTCCGTGCAAAAGCAGCAGAGATAAAATATGAGGCAGCAAAAAAAAGAATTGGAAATATCTATAAGGTGCTTACACAAAAAGATAATACTGGGATTACTGATAACTATTTTACAATAAAATTTAAAGAACCTGTTGAACCTAATATATTTATAGATGTATTAATAACAACAGCGTTGAAAGATGGAACATTAAAGGGGGATATTCTTTATGTCTGACAAACTGCTTATTATCGGCGGTGTGGCTGCAGGTGCAACTGGTGCAGCAAAAGCTCGAAGAACCAGTGAAGATGCTGAAATTACCCTTGTAGAAAAAGGCAAATATATATCATTTGCAAACTGTGGGCTGCCATATTACACCGGTGGAACGATAGAAAAACGTTCCAGTATCCTTCTTCATACCAGAAAGTCTTTTGGCAAAAGATTTAACGCTGGTGTTCTTACCAAAACTGAAGCTGTTGACATCGATCCTAAATCAAAAATTGTTGCCCTGAAGACAGGCTCAGGTATAACAGAGAGGCCTTACGACAAACTTTTGCTTGCTGTTGGAGCTAAAACTTTTATACCTCCTATTGAAGGCGTTGAAGATGTACCATATTTCACTATGCGTACTGTCGAAGACGCAGACAGTGTAAAAGAATTCATAGAGAAGAATAATCCTGAATCAGCACTAATAATAGGAGCTGGTTTCATTGGTATAGAGGTGGCTGAAGCAATGCTCCACTGCGGTGTAAAACCTTATGTAGTGGAGGCGCTTGGCGAGGTTATGCCTAACTTTCCTAAGATAGTAGCTATGAACCTTAGAGAGAAAATGGTGGATAAAGGCTGCGAAGTCACTGTAAAAACTCATGTGAAAAAACTGGTTCAAGATGGCAAAATTAAAGCGACGCTCTCTAACGGAAGTGTCATAGAGACTGATATGGTGCTTATGTGCACAGGTGTAAAACCTTATACAGATTTGGCTGAAAAGGCTGGTGTGCTGCTTGGCGAAAAAGGTGGTGTGCTTACCAATGACCGGATGCAGACCAACATAAAAGACATATACGCAGCAGGTGACATGGTGGAGAAGACTAACCTTATTACAGGAAAAAAAGTCCTTCTTCCTCTTGCCGGACCTGCTAACAGAGAAGGTCGCACAGCAGGATGCAACATGGCAGGCGGTGACATGAGCTTTAATGGTGTGCTTGGTTCCGCCGTAGTCGGTTTTGAAGGTTTTGTTATGGCTCAGACAGGCCTGACCCACAAACAAGCTTTGGAAGCAGGATTTGATGCTGAATATATTTATACTGAAGACGTGAACAAGGCTTCATATTTTCCAGGATATGCCTTTATCTTCATGATGACTGTTTTCGAAAAGAAAACCGGCAGACTGCTTGGAATGTCAGCATGCGGCCCTGATGGAACAGACAAAAGGATAGATCAGGCGGCAGTTGCCCTTTACTCCGGACTTACTGTTCAGGACCTTCAAAACCTTGAACTTTGCTATGCTCCCGCATTTGCTTCAGCAAAAGATAATTTAAACATTGCAGGTTTTGTTGCATCCAACTCTGTAAAAGGCGATGGTTATACCGTAACTACTGAGGAAATACTTGAAAAAATTCAAAAAAACAGCGATATACAGATAATAGATGTCCGCACGAAAAAAGAGTGCGAAGATTACATGATAGAGGGAGCTGTAAATGTCTTTGTGGACGAGCTCCGAGATAAGCTTGATTTTATAGACAAATCAAAACCAGCTTATATATATTGTGCGGTAGGTTTCAGAGGATATTTGGCTGTGCGCAATTTGCGTAACATGGGTTATGAAGCCTATAATATCACAGGCGGGATAGAAGCATATAAGAGGCTGAAAAGACTCTGATAATTTAAAATATAAGAGGTAGTGTATTAATGGATGCTGTAATTAAGACAGATTTCGAAGATATGAAACTGCTTGGCAGGGGAAAAGTCAGGGACATTTATGATTTTGACGACAAGATGCTTATCGTCACAACAGACAGGCTTTCAGCCTTTGACGTTATCCTTCCGAATGGCGTACCCGGAAAAGGGAAGATACTTACTGAAATAGCTCTTTTCTGGTTCGAAAAAACAAAACACATCATTGAAAATCATATTATAACTGCAAATGTGGATGAGATGCCTGAAGTTTGCCACAAGTATAAAGATATTCTGGATGGACGGTCTATGCTTGTAAAAAAATGTCAGCCATTTCCAGTGGAGTGCGTGGCAAGGGGCTATATAACAGGCTCTGGATGGAAAGATTACAAGTCAACAGGTGCTGTTTGCGGAATAAAACTTCCCGCGGGTCTTCGCGATTCTGACAGAATGCCTGAAACCCTTTTTACTCCTGCCACAAAAGCTGAGGTGGGCGACCATGACGAGAATATATCTTTTGAGACTATGTGTGAAATAATTGGCTCTGATAAAGCTCATAAGCTGAAAGAGCTTACTATAAAGATATATGAAACTGCCAGAGACATCGCACTTGAAAAAGGGATAATAATAGCTGACACAAAGTTTGAGTTTGGCGAGCTTGATGGCAGGATCATTCTTATAGACGAGATACTTACTCCTGATTCATCAAGATTTTGGTTCAAAGAAAAATACGAGCCGGGCAAAGCTCAGCAGAGTATGGATAAGCAGGTCGTTAGAAACTATCTGGAAACTTTGGATTGGGACAAAACAGCTCCCGGACCTGTTCTTCCGGAAGAGGTTGTTAAAAATACTGCTGCCACTTACAGGCAGATCACAGATATATTAATGGATTAATAAGTCTTTAGGGCGTACATCTTAGGTTGTGCGCCTTTTTTTTCAGCTTGTAGACTTAGGTGACAAGCTTCTGCTTTTAAAGGTGAATAATTCCGTATGCGTGCATTTCCCAGACAATAGCTGCAAGCAGACCTGCGGCGGCTGATATTATAAGAGGCTGCGGGATAGGCAGGCGCATTTTTTTTGATTTAAACTTACGCCAGCAACACTCGGATATATGTCTTGAAGTAAATAGCATCGCCATTTCTATGCGGGGTATAACTACAAATGAGCGGGCAATCACATCACCATCTTTTGTTTTGGCAGTTACATTCCGCTCAGTGTAACAAGTGAATGGGTTCCCTATACCTTCGTACTTGCGCAGTTTGTTTAAGGTTTTTTCGTCAACTTTGTAGAGCTCGCCTTTTATAGGTTTGCCCCCTTTTGTTTTTTTGATTAAAACAGGATAATCTATTGTGAAGAAGCGAAGATCCCCGTTTACAGTGGCCTCTCCGATGAACTCTGCATCCAGCATGAAATTGTCGTGGCCGTAAAAGCCTTTCATCAATGTGCCGTATGTAAAGACTGTGTAATCTTTCGCCAATGGTCTCTCCGATAATTATTATTATTTATGAATCTAGCATACTTTTATTATAATCGTAAAGCTTTCTTATTAACTTTATAGTATTTTTTTTATAATGTTCTGGAAGCGAAACCTCTAAACTCAGGCCTCTATAGACTTTTTCCAGCATAAAATCTATGTTAACAGACGGTACGCTAGGAGCTTTTGCCCACTCTCTCAGTTTGCTGGAGTGACCTTCAACGTTTTCAAAGTTAAAGAGGTTTTTATAAGCAAGAAGAAGAAGTATAGCCGGCTCATAAACTCCTCTTTTTACAAAACTTCTGCAGGCACGCATATGTGTAAACTCTACGGTTTTGACCCACCCTTTATCATTGCGTCTGTCTCTTATAACTGCCCAGTCCTTCATGTTTCCTTCAGAAATCCTTGTTTCAATGAGACCTTTGCCTGTATTTTCAAAATGTCCGGTACAAATCATCATAAAAAACAATTCTTCATATGAAACCACAGGCAGTTTTTTTGAATTTTCATCTATTTGAAAAGTTATGTGCAGGCTATGAGGCCTGACAGGTGTAAACCTTATAGATTCTTCTATAAGTCTGGCAGCTAGCGCAGGGCTTGATGTAAGTGGCTGTGATGGTTTAAAGGCTATGTCTGGTCTTGTGAATGTATATTCAAGAAAGCCGCCTTTCCTAATAAATTGCTTAAATGGCATTTCTGAATCAACATAAGCTCCAAATCTCCACATAAACTTTATGAGATGATAAAAATGATATTTCGAAAAGTTGAACAACGCATCCTTTTGTTTGTTCTCAAAGAACTTTCCTGCCTTTGAGCCTTTGTTTGTGAATTCAATTTCAATACCCAAAGGAGTATTTGAATGTATAAGAGACAGGGTGTTAAAATGACACTTTTTATGATTGCAATACATGTTCACGCGATCATTTATTATTTTTATCAAATCTTTAAGCATGATAAATTCTTCCGTTTCAATATTAAAGAAAGATCTGTTGTTGTTGTATTCCCTTAAAGCCAGCATAGTAGAGAAAGCAAACTTTGAATAATTATCTTGGTAAACACTATGAGATCGTGATATTTTTCTTTCTATCATTCGAGCTATAAGGTTTACACTGAAAACAGCAATTAGAATCTTAAAATACCTTTTATGCCAAGATTCCCTTATGACGTATCTTTTCTCAAAAAAATAAATTTCCTCTTTCAGAACCTCTTTTTTCAGCAGCTGCAGTCTGCGTCTGTCTTTTATTACTTGGTAATAAACAGGACCTGATAAAATGTAGTATAATGCTGTTCTATTATTCATACAGAATAATAGTGTAATGTTTTAAAACTGTCAACAGAGGTTGCAATTGTATTGTGGCGTTTAAATATAACTAGTTAATGGACAATGATATATTATTGAGTTACAATATATTGAGATTAAGGAGGTAAAAATGCAAAAATTTAAAGCTTTAGTAACAGAAGAGGTTGATTGGAAATATATTTCTACTGTTAAACAAAAAAATATTGATGAACTCCCTGAAGGGGACGTGCTTATAAATGTAAAATATTCGTCTCTGAATTTTAAAGATGCCCTTTCCAGTATCGGAAACAAAGGTGTAACTAGAAACTTCCCGCACACACCAGGTATTGATGCTGCTGGTGTTGTGGCAGAGAGCTCTGACGCGTCTTTTTCTGTTGGAGAAGAGGTTATCGTAACTGGATATGACCTTGGTATGAATACAAGCGGAGGTTACGAAGAGTATATAAGAGTGCCAGCAGGATGGGTTGTTAAAAAGCCAGAAGGCCTGACCCTTCGTGAGACTATGATATATGGCACAGCAGGCTTCACCTCTGCTTTGTCAGTGATAAAACTGCTGGATCATGGGATAACCCCTGAAAGCGGTAAAATCCTTGTCACAGGTTCCACTGGCGGAGTTGGTTCTGTGGCAGTTGCGATGCTTGCAAAACTGGGTTTTCACGTTGTTGGCGTTACAGGTAAAGCTGACAAGGCCGAATTTCTGAAAAGCCTTGGTGCTAAAGAGATCATAGGCAGAGAAGAAGCCACCGATGAAAGTAAACGCCCTATGTTAAAAGGTCTTTACGCTGGTGTTGTTGACACAGTAGGCGGAAATATTCTCGCTTCAGCGCTTAAAACCACAGCCTACGGCGGCGCTGTTACAACTTGCGGACTGACACAGTCTCCGGATCTGAACACAACAGTATTCCCTTTTATACTCAGAGGAGTGTCTCTTTTAGGCATTGATTCTGTGGAGCTTCCAATAGACGTTAAAAAATCTACATGGGAGAGAATATCCTCAGATCTGAAGCTTTCTAACCTTGAAGAGTTGGCGGTAGACATAACATTTGACGAACTTCCTGAATATCTTTCAAAGATACTGAAAGGGGAGACTTCCGGCAGGATTGTAGTGACAATATAAATCACCGGGCGGCTTTTGCCGCCCTTTTTTTTATCTATAGTCATCCCTCACCGGGTGAAAGATATCCATCATGACGCAATCTGTGAGAGCCCTCCCGCTGTGCACTGTGTTTGAAGGGATAACGGCAACGTCGTCATCTTCAAAGACAATAGCCTCACCGTTTACGGTAAGTTCAAACTGTCCGCTTATCCTTTTTGATATCTGCTCATGTGGGTGTGAGTGCTCTGGCAGAATTGCACCTTTTTTAAAGCTCCACACTGCAAAAGTCATCCCTTCTGAGTGTATAAATTTTACTTTTGCGCCTTTGATAATCTCTTTTTCTTCAATATTTTTCAGATTCAAGAATGGCATTCTGTACCTCTCACTAATAGTAGTTTCTGTAATTATATAATATAAAGTGATATTTGCCGCAAACCATTTGTTTACTTACTAAAAACGATAAGGTAAAATTATCATAACTAGTAAAATTATTAATTACTTGTAAGGGGCGGATATGAAAAAGAAACACAGTAAAGGTTTTCTGTCAAAAGTTATTCTTATTCTTGTTTTTCAAGGGATAATTGCTGAAGGTATTTTTGCTATTAACTTTTTGTTTGTAAGAAAAGCTTCAACCATGCCAGACACACTTGTGGTGTCATATCTTAATGAGACAATGATGAAAACAATGGCTTTGTCTATCTTACTCCTGATTATAGGACTTATCTTAGCCATAATACTAACATATTACATTAACAAGAACTTTGTAAAAGGGTTGGACGATATAACTAATGTTCTGGAAGAACTCGACAGCGGTGACCTCTCAGCAAGAGTATCTGAAGGTAAACCAGCTTCCTTATCCAGCCTTGGCTTACTCGTCAACCATATGATGGAAAAAGTAGAAGATACTATCTCCAGCTTTTATTTTGCCTCTGTTAACATGGGCAGCGCGTCTAAAAACCTGATGGATATTTATGGTTCTGTGAACGAGATGGTGAGCAGGGTTAATGACAGCGTTGTAAGCGTGAGCTCAGCCGCAGAAGAGCTGAACGTCACCGGACAGAATGTTCTGGATATGTGCCGTACATCCTCAGAGAGCATAGCTGCCTGCAACGAACAGGTTATAAAAGGTAAAGATATCATCAGCGAAAACAGGCAAAGTATGGAAGAGATATCCGGCGGTATAAACTCTATTGTTGAGGTAGTTACAGGGTTCCAGATACAGTCTCAGGAGATAGGTCAGATAGTGGTTGCTATCAACGAGATCGCTGAACAGACTAATCTTCTGGCATTAAATGCGGCTATTGAGGCGGCAAGGGCAGGGGATCACGGACGAGGATTTGCTGTTGTTGCTGACGAAGTGCGGAAACTCGCAGGGAAAACATCTGATTCCACTAAACAGATAGAAGACGTTATTAAAGACCTTCAGGCAAGGATAAACGAAGTAAATGTCTCTGTTGAGCGCTCTGTGAAGCTTGTAGATAAAGGTATCGGGCTTTCAGATAATTCTGTTGAGGCCATAGAGATGATCAACGAAAACATACTTAATGTTTCCGATCAGATAAACGGTATAGTCCACTCAAAAGAGGAGGAATCTCTCGCTCTTAGTGACGTTACCAGAAGCACCACAGAGATAAGCTCTCAGACAGAGGAGATTATTAAGATAGTAGAGGAATCATTTAACGCAGGTGAAAACCTTACAGGTCTCGCAAAAACAATCTCCACTCAGGCATCCGGTTTTCGTTCAGCTAAAATGAAAGAGTTCATGCCATGGTCTGAAAAGCTAAAGCTTGGACTAAAGGTTTTCGACGACGAGCACAAGGAACTCATTAAGCTTATCAATAAACTATACAACGCTATGCAGGCGAACAAAGGATCCGACACACTCCTTGGTATACTGGATGAGTTGGTTAATTATACTGTGTACCATTTTGACCACGAGGAAAAGCTGTTTAAAAAGTACGGCTATCCCAACGAATCAGATCATGTGAAGATACATACAAACCTTAAAAACACTGCTCTTGATTTGAAAGAGAAGATAATAGCAGGAGAGGCTGTCATCGGGTTTAACGTTATCAGCTTTCTGGAGAACTGGGTGAAAAACCATATACTCGTGGAAGACATGAAGTATGTTGATTTCTTTCTCAGTAAAGGTCTTGAGGCATCATAGGTATATATATAATAAATGTAGTGCCGTTTCCAGGGGTGGATTGAACTTCTATTCGCCCCTTATGTTTTTCAGAGATCTCTTTGGCAATGACCAGTCCCAGCCCTGTCCCTCTGTTTTTTGTTGAAAAAAATGGAGTGAAAAGCTTATTCAGAGTTTCAGGAGCTATCCCCGACCCGGTATCTATTATAGATATCTTCAGCATAGGCAGAGCCCAGTCTTTATTCTTATCAATGTATTTTATGGTGGGGTCTATTGAGAGATATAGTGAAATGACTCCTTCTTTCTGAGCTTCACATGCGTTTTTAATGATATTATTAACTGCCATGAAAAGTTTTTTTCTGTCTGCCACAATGTTGTCCAGAGAGGGTTCCACCTGCATCTGAAGCTTAATATCAGGAAAAACCACTGACAGAGAATCCTTCAGCTCTTCCAGAAAAGCAGGGAGACTGAACTCAGAATATTCGATAACCATATCAGACAGCAGCCTTATGTTCTGCATTATGTGCTTCAGTCTGTCTGTTTCATTCAGGATGATGCTCGCACATTTTTTTATGTATTCGTCGTTGCTTTTAGCAAGGATTAGCTGGCTGGTTCCGTCTATGACTGTTAGCGGGTTCTTCATTTCGTGCTGAAAAGAGCTTATGTCAAATAGCTCGTCAAGGTTTGGACGGAACTCCTCAACATTTATAATAAGCACACGAAGGACTGGCAGTGTTTCTATGGTTTTAATACCGAAGAGTCTGTGCTGAATACGCATCAGGTTTTCACCGGTGTCTATGTGTTCTATGATGTATTCTTTGAAATTCTTTATGCCGGCATCTAGACCTGTCTGAAGGAACTTTTCACCAGCGGGGTTCATGTCGCTTATCTTTCCATTTTTGATCTCAAAATACGCAGCCCGCAGGTTATTAAGGTTACATTCAGACATAGTTTATATTACTCCGTCATAGTCATAGGTCTTTCGAACGGCTCGAAGCTATACTCTCCTGAGAAACTGTTAGTTATATTTTTAGTCTCTTCATCCACACGAAAATAAGCTACATCTTTTGATACAGGAAACAGCTTTTTGCCAAAATTCTCGTGGACGTTTTTAGTAAAAGTTACCCAGGCAGGCAGAGCTGTGTTTGAGCCAACACGATACTTTCCAATTGACTGAAAATCGTCAAACCCGACCCAAACGCCATTTACCAGATCAGGCATATATCCAACAAACCATGTGTCTTTGTTTTCGTTTGTGGTTCCAGTTTTACCCGCTATCAGCTTTGGTATAACAAGAGCTCTTTTACCTGTTCCGTTCACAACGACATTTCTCATCATGTCCAGCATAATGTTCGCTGTCCCTTCTTTGATAACAGGGATAGGCTCTGAAGGCATATATTCTGCAAAAACCTCACCTTTAGAGTTTTCTATTTTTGTAATGTAATAAGGCTCGTATCTTACGCCCAGATTCGGGAATGTTGAAAAGGCGTAAACCATCTCCATAAGAGATACAGCGCCGGAACCAATACTTACAGAGAGGTCTCTGTTCAGGTCTTCTTTAATGCCGAATTTATGTGCCTGAGCAATTATTTTATCAATACCTACCTTTTCAGCCACCTTTATGGTGACAAGGTTTCTGGATTTTGTGAGAGCCTCTTTCAGTGTGGTGTGCCCGAAGAATTTTCCTGAGTAGTTCTCAGGTTTCCAGAACTCCCCCTCTTCGTCCATCTCTTTTATGACGGGTGCATCAAGTATCTGTGACATGATATTCATCCCGTTTTCAAGTGCTGCGGAGTAGACTATAGGCTTAAAGAGCGACCCAACCTGTCTTTTCGCCTGAAATGACCTGTTGAACATTGATTTGCGATAGTCAAACCCCCCAACCATAGCATATATCTCGCCTGTCTGAGGACTGGCAGAAAGCAGAGCGGATTCAAGTATAGGCTCCTGTGCCATACGGTAGGTTTTCTCCTCTTCGCTTAGAAGTGTTACATAAATAATGTCGTTTATGTCGAGTATGCGCCTGAAATCTGTGTTTCTCCAGTATGATGCCTTGTATGGTCTCGCCCATCTGTTATCTGTTATATTCAGCATACCTTCACCGTTTAAGGTTTTAATATGCACAAAGTTCTCCTCTACCTTTGTAACAAGAGCTTTTTCGAATCCCAGCTCTGTCAGGTAGTTTTTCTGAACATCAAGAAGCTCTTCGAGAGTGTCTGTTTCAGCATTATAAACAGCAAGTTCACCTCTGAAACCCAGTGCTTCAGTCATTTCAAGCAGGTTTGACTTAACGGCATCTTCAGCCTTTTTCTGCATATTCAAATCAAGTGTGGTGAATACTTTTAGACCAGCACTGTCCACATCTTCTATCCCTTCCTGCTCTTTCAGGTGACGGATGATAAAATCTACAAAATATCCCGCAGCCATGTTCTTAGGGGGGATACGGTCTATAATAACCATCTCTTCCATAGAAAACTTCTGATAGTCAGATTCGCTTATATATCCTGTTTCAAACATACGAAAAAGTACGTGATTTCTTCTTTTCAAAGCTTTATCAGGGTTCAGGTGCGGTGCATATATCCCCGGCGCTTTCGGAACACCAGCTATAGTGGCGGCCTCAGATACTGTGAGTTAGCTGACTGTTTTTGCGTAATAGTTTATAGCTGCGGCTTCTACGCCGTATGCCCCTCTGCCGAAATATACCTGATTAAGGTACATCTCAAGTATTTTCTTTTTCGAAAGTGCTTTATCTATTCGGTAAGCTAAAATAGCTTCCTTAACCTTTCGTTTCAGCTTCTTTTCAGGGGTGAGATATATAATTTTAACAAGCTGCTGGGTGAGTGTACTCCCCCCTTCAACAACACGTCCCGCCTTCACGTTTGTTATGAAAGCACGCATGATACCCATAAGGTCAACACCGCCGTGGTCATAAAACCTAGCATCTTCCACAGCGATAACTGCGTTTTGAAGCATCTCTGGTATCTCTTCAATATTAAGCGGATATCTGCGCTCATCGCCCAGCTCTGCAATAGTATCTCCATTCCTGTCATATATAATGGTAGGTCTTTTGTATTCGTAGTCCTTCAGGTCTTTGATGGATGGAAGCTCAAGGCTGAGCTTGTAAATGTATCCAAGCACACCCCCAGAAACTGAGAGAGTTAAAACTACGCATAGTATTGCAAAGTATTTGAGTATTTTTTTAAACATATTTATTAACCTTTTATATAGAGACCCTGTGTGGCCGTAATAGTTTATTTTTTACCTGACGTATATTCAAAAAGCATGTCTCTGACCCTTGCTGCTTTTTCAAACTCAAGATTTGCCGCATGCTCCTGCATGAGCTTCTTCAGAGATTCTATATCTTTATCTTTCTGTCCCGATAATGTTATACCTATATCGTCATTAATATCAATAGTCACGTAGTCTTTTTCGTAAATTGATTCAAGAATGTTGCTTATTTCGTTCTTTATGGTCTGTGGTGTAATACCGTGCTCTTCATTATATTCCATCTGTTTTTGTCGTCTTCGTGTGGTTTCGTCTATGGCTGCCTGCATGGATCTGGTTACTTTGCCTGCATAAAATATTGCTCTTCCGTTAATGTTTCTGGCGGCTCGTCCTATTGTCTGGATGAGGGCTTTTTCAGACCGCAGGAAGCCTTCTTTATCCGCATCCAGCACGGCGACCAGAGAAACCTCAGGCAGATCAAGCCCCTCTCTGAGCAGGTTTATCCCTACCAGAACGTCAAACTCTCCCAAACGGAGTTCTTTCAGGATTTTGATTCGCTCAAGTGTATCTATTTCTGAGTGAAGATACTTTACCCGCACGCCCATTTCATCGTAATATTTTGTGAGTTCTTCTGACATCCTTTTTGTTAGTGTGGTCACAAGAACTCTTTCGCCGTTTTGAGCTGTTTTTAATATTTCGTTGTAAAGGTCATCCACCTGATTTCTTGATGGGCGAACCTCAATAGGCGGATCCATTAGTCCTGTGGGTCGGATTATCTGTTCAGCCAGCAGCCCCTTGGCTTCGTTTATCTCAAAATCGTCCGGTGTGGCTGATACATACATTATGCGGTTGACCCTATTTTGAAACTCTTCAAATTTAAGCGGGCGGTTATCCATGGCCGCCGGAAGTCTGAACCCATACTCCACCAGAGTGGTTTTTCTGCTTCTGTCTCCATTATACATCCCTCTTATCTGCGGGATAGTCATGTGGGATTCGTCCACTATTACCAGTGCATCTTTCGGCAGATAGTTCAGCAGGGTGGGCGGGGTGTCGCCTGGGTTTCTGTTTTCGAGGATACGGGAGTAATTTTCAACACAGTTGCAGTAGCCAGTCTCAAGCATCATTTCTATGTCAAACATCGTTCTTTGGGTGAGTCTTTGTTCTTCTACCAGTTTGTTCATGCTAAGGAGCTCTGCACATCTTTCAGCCAGCTCTTTTTTTATGGTTTTGACAGCATCTTCTATTGTAGTGCTTGTGGTTACATAATGTGTGTTTGGGTAGATGGCTATCTTTGGCCGCTCTTTTATGGTTTTTCCTGTGACTGGATCGAACTCGCTTATCCTGTCCACCTCGTCACCGTAAAACTCTATACGATAAGCGATAGAATCCTCATGTGCGGGAAACACTTCCAGAGTGTCACCTTTAAGTCTGTATGTTCCGCGGTGAAAGTCGTACTCATTTCTTTCATACTGTATCTCAACAAGTTTTTTCAGTACTGTCTGCACTTCCACATCGTCATTCACTTCAAGATTTACCAGCATGCCGTGGTACGCCTCTGGAGATCCGAGACCATAAATGCATGATACCGAGGCTACTATCAGCACATCCCTTCTTTCTAAAAGACTTCTGGTGGCTGAGTGCCGAAGCTTATCTATGTCTTCGTTTATGGAGGAATCTTTCTCTATAAATGTATCTGTCTGTGGTTTGTATGCTTCCGGCTGATAGTAGTCGTAGTAACTTACAAAGTATTCTACTGCATTTTCAGGAAAGAATTTTTTGAATTCACCATATAGCTGTGCCGCAAGTGTTTTGTTGTGAGCTATGACGATAGTGGGTACGTCGAGTTGCTCTACAACATTTGCCATTGTGTATGTTTTTCCAGAACATGTCACACCAAGAAGCACCTGAGCGTTCTCTCCGGTTTTATAATTTGCCACAAGCTGTCTGATGGCTTCCGGTTGATCGCCGGCAGGTTTGTAGTCAGAGACGAGTTTAAATCCCATATTATCTATTTTTGAGTATCCTTTTATTATCTTTGTTTATGAACAGTCCTGTTTTATCCAGCTGCTCCAGTAATGGCACAAGCAGCTTACGAGGGAGCTCAAAGTGTTTTTTCATAGATGCCAGATCTGCTGCCCCGTTTGCTTCGCACTCTAAAACTGCTTTGTCCACAAATGAGTTCAGAAGCTCCATTGTCACATGATTGTTCCCTTCGATGTTTTTAGCAAGGCTTCTGTTGCAAAGAAACTGAAGACATTTTACTATTTTGGCTTCCGGCAGTCCTGTCTTTTCAGCGAGTTTTGCAGGGTTAGAGATAGTCGGATCAGCTTTCATGTGGTTTAAAACGGATATCGCAAGCTCTTCAAATGGGTCTTTCTCTTTCTTTTTGAGAGTCTGCCCGTCAAAAATATAGTCCTGTTTCTGTGCCCGCTCAATAATACGGTTTATAATGTCAAACCGCACGTGCTCCGGCAGATCTTCACAGGTGTGCTGTATCTTACTTATTGCCAGCAGTCCTTTCTTGTTGAGCATCTCTATAGTCTTTTCCACATAGCTTTCAAGCTGACTGTTATCTATTATGTATCCCTGAAAATTTGCAATGTTTAGCTGTGCCAGCTTCATTGCCAGTTCGTTTCTGATTAGTCCGGAAAACTGAATAGGTTCCGCCAGTTTAAGTCCGCAGTAAAAGACCTCTGTCACTTTTTTTATGGCTCTGTCGTAGTCGTATATGCTGAAAAGCTCCATTATCTCTTTGGTCTGTCTCCTGTCCGGATAGGTCTCTTCTATACCCAGCACACGCCCGCCTGCCACACTTATCTGCGGGCTGCCGGAGCGGATAATGAAAGGTTCGTCAAAGTATGGGGTGACTTGTTTATCCATTTTAATGAAACAGTTAGCGCTTTGGCCATGTGTAAGTTTCTTCTGGTCGTAAAAGATAATCTTCCCCTCGCAGCTTTCAGCGCCTATGAATATCGAATATGTCTTGTTGTGCTTTATACTGGTCTTTTCGGGGATACCTTCGAAAACGGTGAGGTTAGCGTATATGCCTTTGGTGGTAGCTATTTTCGGGTTGTCTGAGAGTATATTCCCTCTTTGTACATCACTGAGCGAAAAATCAGGCAGGTTCAGCGCTGTTCTTTCACCAGCCACAGATTTTTCCACAGTTTTGTCGTGAACCTGAATGCTTTTTATCTTTGCTGAACGCATATTCTTTGTGTTGTAAATAGTTGTACCGGTAGATATCTGTCCAAAGAGCGACGTGCCTGTTACCACTGTTCCGCTGCCTTTAATGGAGAATATTCTGTCAGCTCGAACCACGTAGCATCTTGTAAGAATTTTCGGCATTATTTTGCCAGCACATTTATCAATAGCATTTTTAAGCTGTTGTATAGTTTCAGGATTCTGTCTGTCTGTGGGTACAAAATCGATGATCTTTATAGTGCTGAGGCTGAAAAGTTTTTCAACATCCTTTTTTGTCTTTTCTATCTGCTTTTCATCTGTCAAATCTGATTTTGTGAGTGCAACAACGCAGTATTTTACACCTATAGTGCGGATTATATTAAAATGTTCCACTGTCTGAGGTTTAATCCCTTCTCTGCTGTCTACACAGAAAAGCACCGAATCAAAACCCACAGAGCCGGCTATCATTGTTTTAACCAGGCCTTCATGCCCTGGTACATCCACAAAAGATATTTTTGCGTTTTCAGTCTCCAGTCCCGCAAATCCAAGCTCTATTGTTATCCCTTTCTCTTGTTCCTCTTTGAGCCTGTCCGGATGCTTGCCGGTAAGGGCAAATATAAGTGACGACTTTCCGTGGTCTATGTGTCCGGCTGTGCCGAAGATTACACTCTTTTTCATAAAAGACCCTCCACGGCTGAGCTGACAGTTTCAAATTCGGTCTCACTTATGGTGCGCACGTCTAACACAAGTCTGTTGTCGGTGATCCTTGCTATGACGGGTGTGCTGTGGTTTCTAAGTTTTTTGTCTATAGCCTGAGGTTTCATTTTTATGTTTATACTAACTCCGAATGATTCTATTTCAGATGTCGGACAACTGCCTCCGCCTATGGTGGAGCTGATGCTTACAACCTCTGTGCTGCAAGGGAGCATCTCTGCCAGTCTGTGTGCTTTACTCTGCAGGTCTTTATTCGTCAGCATAGAGTTAACCGGAAGGCTCTCTCCGCTTTTTTTCAGATATTTTCTAAAAACAGCCTGAAGCAGTGCCAGAGTTATCTTGTCCACACGGAGCATCCGCATAAGCTGGTTTTTTTTCAATTTATTAATGAGATCTTTTTTGCCTATGATAATGCCCGCCTGACAACCACCGAGCATTTTGTATCCACTGAAAGAGATAAGATCAAAGCCGTTTTTTATAGTCTGAGGTATGGTTAGGTCTGTGCATACGCTGTCGGGGAGTACTTTTTCAAACAATCCGCTCCCTGCGTCATAGTAGGAGATAACCCCTTTCTCTGCCGCAGCATCACAAACATCGTTCAGTGCGGTTTCTTCGCTGAAGCCTACTATCTCGAAGTTGCTTTTGTGAACCTTCATCATCATAGCGGTTTTTTGTGTTGCAGCATCTATGTAATCACTTTTTCTGGTTCTGTTAGTGGTTCCAACTTCAATAAGCTTTGCTCCACTGCCCTTCATTACATCAGGAATTCGAAAACTTCCGCCTATCTCCACCATCTCGCCTCTGCTTAGAATGACTTCTTTGTTTTTGCAGAAGGTATTTAAAATAAGAAAAACCGCAGACGCGTTATTATTCACTATGACCGCATCTTCTGCACCTGTGAGCATTCTAAGATAATTTGCTGCGTGGTGATACCTGTCGCCTCGTTTACCCTTTTCAGTGTTGTACTCCAAATTTGAGTAGCCGCAAACTATGTCAGATGCTTCGTCAAATAGTTCTTTTGAGATGGGTGCTCTGCCTAGGTTTGTGTGAATAGGAACTCCGGTAGCGTTTATAACCTTATAAAGTGTGCCTTTCACAAGCACTTCGTACTGCTTTAAAATTCTGTCAAATATCACGCCTGTATCTATTTTTTCGGGCATTTCATTTCTAATGCTGTTCAGCACATTTCTGGCGGATATCTTTACAAACTCACTGTTCAGACCGTCAAACCTGCTGTCTGTCATCAGCTTGTCTATCTTTGGTAAATCTTTTAAGATGTTGTTTTTATTGTCCATAATATTTCCCATTCGGTTCATGATTTTACTATATATTACTGAATAAGACAAACCGCTTTTGTTAGGTATACATCGCAATTTACTTATTTTTAAAAGATTTTAATATTACGAAAATCCCCAGTTTGTTATATATTCTACTACTGACAGCATTGATAATAACGGAGAAACATATGAAATATATTGATGAATCACAGATGAACATAGACTTGAAAGAGCTATACGATAGAGCTGAACCTTCTATGAAAGAGTACAAAACTTCAGAATATATCAAAAAACGGCTTACAGAGATGGGGCTCAGCTACACGGAAGCTTTTGTTACAGGAGTTTTCGGCACGCTGGATGTTGGGGCGGAGAAGACAATAGCTCTGCGGGCTGATATGGACGGGCTGCCTTTCGACGAAGAGGGGAAAGAATACAGCCATCTGTGCGGTCACAATGCAAACATGACAACTCTGTTGACAACACTAAATGTTATGGTTAAAATGAAAGATAAACTAAATGTGAATGTTAGGTTCATATTTCAGCCGGCGGAGGAGCTTGTGAGCGGTTCTGTTGAAATGATAAAGGCAGGCTGCATGGATGGTGTCAGTGAAATACTTGCCACCCACACAACACCAGATGTCGAGTTTGGCAAAGCTGCGCTTGTTGAAGGCGGAACCATGGCAGGTTCGAACCACTTTGACATCATTTTTAAAGGTATGTCCACTCACGCTGCTATGCCGCACATGGGAACCGATACTGTTACAGCAGCAGCGGAATATATTATGAGCTGCCAGACTATCCTCACCAGAAAGAAGAGCCCGATACTTGACGGTCTCATTTCATTTGGAAAGATTAACGGCGGTTCAGCATCAAACATCCTGCCAGAAGAGGTCAGGGTAGGCGGAACCTTCAGGCATTTCGAAATGATTGTGAAAAAGCTCATCGAGCACGGTATGAAGGTTAGGCTGAAAGCCATAGAGGACTTTTACGGTATCCAGACAGATTTTACCATACACGAAGGGACACCTCCTGTTATATGCGATAAAACGATTGTGGGTAAGCTCCGCAGTCTTTGCGAAGAAAAAAATATACCTCTTGGTGAATACGAAAAGAGTATGGGTGGCGAGGATTTCGCTTTTTATCTGGAGCACGCTCCGGGTGCTTTTATCTGGCAAGGAGTCAGAAAAGGCGAAAGTCATCCGCCACTTCATAACAAAAAATACACCGTACCGGAAGGTGCAACACTGCCTGGAGTGACACTACTTTGTGAGTATCTGCTTAGCCAGTGAGGTATCTTTATTTCCATGGATGGAAATCGCCGTGCGTAGCGCAGCATAACTTGTTATGCGCGAGCGTATTGGCATTTTTTCCATGGATGGGAAAAAATGCTTATTCATAGGAGAGCGTGTGACAAGTGACCTTGCGATAGAAACTCTAAAGCTAAGATGTGTGAAAGGTGCAGACGACAGAACCCTTGTGCGTATTTTCGAAGGAGCAGGCACCCTTGAAAAAGCCTTCGATCTCGACATGGGGGCACTGCTTTCTTTCGGCGTGAAGAAACCTGTGGCAGAAAACATAATAACCTCAGACATCGACTCGTCACTTTTCAAATCCGAACTAAAAACTCTGCAAAACCTAAGTGCAGACATTATATGCATAGATGACCAATCATACCCTGAACTTCTCAGACAGACCAAAGACGCGCCTCCGCTGCTTTATGTAAGGGGTGATTCGGATGCTTTACAAAAACCAGCTATATCTATAGTAGGTTCCAGAAACGCAAGCCGTGCAGCATGTGAGCTGGCTGGCAGGCTCGCATGTGACCTAGCAGAGGCAGGGTTTAATGTCGTAAGCGGGTTTGCCAGAGGTATAGATATCGCAGCACACCTCGGAGCTATAGAGAGGGGTGTGACCACTGCTGTTCTTGGATGCGGTGTGAAACATTTCTTTCCGGCAGAGAACAAACGCCATCTGGATAAGGTTCTTGCAAAAGGCTGTGTGATTACTGATTTTCTTTCAGACATCCCCCCAGTATCATTCAATTTTCCCAAACGGAACCGTATCATAAGCGGTATGTCTTACGGTGTAATAGTCGTGGAGGCATCCGAAAGAAGTGGTTCTCTCATAACAGCGAGGCTCGCCGGAGAACAGGGGCGCGAGGTTTTTGCTGTTCCGGCATTTCAAGATAACAGAAATAACGCCACAAACGCCCTCCTGAAGGAAGGTGCGAAGCTTGTACAGTCATATTACGATGTGATAGAGGAGCTAAAATACCAAATTTATGACCTCAAAGAAGTTGACAAGCAAGAGACGAGTGTATTAGAGTTTGGTAGCCCTGAGCAAACAAAGCTCTTTGATCTGCTTATGAGAGGCACGCTGAACCCGGATGAACTCAGCGCCATGTCGGGGTTCGACATAGAGAGTGTTGCAATAAACCTTGCGCAAATGGAGCTCGAGGGATATGTTGTCAGGGAAATCGACGGTAAGTACCGGGCTGCCGGGGGACTCAATGGACAAAATTGTCATAGCTCTCAACATGGTAATTGACTATCTGGAATTTAGCGAGAACACCAGCGAGAAGGCTATCAAAGATTATCTTTTTAACACAGGTTTTGACGATCACGAGATCAGACAAGTCATGACTGTGCTTGATATAAGCAACTTTGATGGGAACTTCTGGTTTCGTGTTTTTACTAAAAAAGAGAAGAACGCCCTTACCTCTGACGCTATCTGTTATCTGCAAAAACTGCACATCACAGGCATACTTGACCCGCTTGGGTTAGAGGATGTTATCGAAAGCGCCATGAGCTCAGAGGGTTATAAGGTTGATGTGGAATCCATAAAAAACCTTGCACTCTATTCACTTATGGAGCGTAAATCACTTTACGCATCAGGTGTAGAGGAAGATGAAGAATATTTGAATTGATAATTGACACGGATAAATTATGCCCAAAAATCTAGTTATTGTAGAATCACCCGCCAAGGCGCGTACAATAGAAAAATATCTTGGCAAGGATTTCAAAGTTCTTGCATCAGTAGGCCACGTAAAAGATCTTCCATCAAGCTCACTCGGTGTCGATATAGACAACAATTTCGAGCCGAAGTACTCCATTATAAGGGGTAAAAAGAAGATTATTGACGAGCTTAAAAAAGTAGCAAATTCTGCCACAAACATATACCTTGCTCCTGACCCCGACCGAGAAGGGGAGGCCATCGCATGGCACATAGCAGAAGAGCTGGGTAAGAAAAACAAAGAGAAAATACATCGTGTCCTTTTTAACGAAATCACTAAAAAAGGAATTACGGACGGGATCAAAAACACTGGTCCCATAAACGAAAACAGAACGAATGCTCAGCAGGCAAGGCGTATCCTTGACCGTTTGGTTGGCTATCTTGTTAGCCCACTGCTTTGGAAATCTCTTAAATACGGACTTTCTGCCGGCAGGGTGCAGTCTGTTGCTCTCAGGCTTTTGGTTGAACGCGAAGAAGACATTGAGAAATTTAAACCTGAAGAGTACTGGCTTATAGACGTTATCTTCGAAGGCGGGCAGAAAGCTCAGCTCAAAGCGAGGCTGGAAAAGAAAAACGGTAAAAAGTTTAAGATAGAAAACGGTGAAACAGCCGAGAAAGTTCTTTCTGAACTTAAATCAGGCAGCTACAAAGTTGCAGAAGTTGTGCGCAAAGAAGTTTACGAGCGTGCAGCGCTGCCATTCATAACCTCAAAACTTCAGCAGGAAGCCGCCAGAAAACTCAGCTTCACAGCGAAGAGAACAATGATTGTTGCTCAGCGTCTTTACGAAGGTATTGAGCTTGGCAAAGAAGGTCCTGTGGGTCTCATTACATACATGAGAACTGATTCATCAAGAGTATCTCCGGATGCCACAAAAGAGGCTAGGGACTTCATAAAAAAGCAATACGGAGAAGCCTATCTGTCAAAAGGGCAGAAGACAGCCGCAAAAAATAAAAATATACAGGATGCACACGAGGCAATCAGGCCTACATCCGTAATGAGAACACCAGATGTTGTGAAAGACGTTCTGGACAATGACCAGTACAGACTATACAAGCTGATTTGGGATAGATTTGTTGCCAGCAACATGTCGGATGCAGTCTATGATCAAAATACTATAAATATTGAAAACGGACCTTACGGGCTTAAGTCACAGGGTAAAGTTCTGAAATTTCCGGGCTTTCAAACCCTGTACATAGAAGGTAAGGATGATAATGGCGAGAAGGATCAGGAGTTTATCTTTGAAGTGAAAGATGGCGAAAACCTCAAACCTGAAAAACACGAAAGTAAGCAGATGTTTACCCAGCCTCCGGCCAGATATTCAGAAGCGACTCTTGTTAAAACTCTTGAGGCAGAAGGCATCGGACGACCATCTACATATGCATCAATCATATCTACCCTTATGGATAGAGATTATGCTGATCTGGTGGAGAAACGTTTTAAACCGACAGAGCTTGGACGTGTTGTTTGTACTCTTCTGATAGCGAATTTCGACAGGATATTCGAAAAGAAATTCACCGCCGGGATGGAAGAAGAACTTGACGGTATAGAAGAGGGTAGACTTACATGGAAAGGGGTTCTGGGGGATTTCTATAGTAAATTCAAGCCGGAGCTTGAGCAGGCAGAGAAAAAATTCAACGCTGACCTCAAAATTGACATGAAGTGTCCTTTGTGCAGTAAAGACCTCACCATTAAACACGGACGTAATGGAAACTTCATAGCATGCACCGCTTATCCAGACTGCAAATTCACTTCAAATTATGAACGTCTGGAAGACGGTACTTTTAAGCTGGTGCCCAAAGAGGAGGATAAACCCTCCGGTATCGAGTGCGAAAAGTGCGGCAAGGAGCTTGTTTTCAAAAGAACAAGGTTTGGCGAAGTGCTGGCTTGTCCGGGTTACCCAGAATGTAAAAATATTAAAAACTACGTTAAACTGCCTGATGGCGAAATAAAGATATTAGCTGCCGGTGAAGAGATAGGCACACCATGTCCGAAATGCGAAAGCGGTCTCACCATAAAAGGTGGCCGCAACGGTATGTTCATTGGCTGCAAGGGTTACCCGGAGTGCGACTTCACTGCAAATATGGAAGTGAACGAAACAGGCCAGATTATTCCTAAATATGATAAAGTAGATGAGAATGTTAAATGTGAAAAATGCGGCAAACCTATGAAACTGAAAAAGAGCCGCCGTGGTAAGTTCTTTGCATGTACAGGTTATCCTGAATGTAAAAACGCTAAGTCAACGATGGTGCTGGAAGACGGAACCATCTCAGTTAAACAGTAAATGGATAAAAAAGTTTATATAGCCGGAGGCGGTCTTGCAGGTTGTGAGGCCGCTTTTTATCTTGCAGAAAAAGGCTATAAAGTAAAGCTTTATGAAATGCGCCCTAATGTTATGACCCCTGCCCACGAGACAGAGTTTCTGGGCGAGCTCGTCTGTTCCAACTCCCTTAAAAGTACCCTGCCTGAAACCTCCAGCGGTCTTCTTAAACAGGAACTTATGAAAATAGGCTCACTGATACTTGATACTGCAGAAAAGTGTAAAGTTCCTGCCGGAAGCGCTTTGGCTGTGGATAGGATAGATTTTGCCAAAGGTGTGGACAGTGCTGTGCGTAACCATCCAAACATAGAAGTTATAGAAAAAGAGCTTACAGATATCCCATCTGACAGGCCATGTATTATAGCCACCGGTCCTCTTACGTCTGAAAAAATGGCGGATAAAATAAAAGAACGTTTCGGAGGCGGGCTTTATTTTTTCGATGCTATCGCACCAGTCATATCATTTGATTCTGTGAATATGAAAAAAGCGTTTTTTAAAAGCAGATGGGAGAAAGGGGACAATGATTATCTGAATCTTGGTATGAACAGAGAAGAGTACGACATATTTTACAATGCTTTGATAGAATCTGAAAAGGTCGAGTTTAAAGATTTTGAAAAACTGAATGTTTACGAAGGATGTATGCCTATAGAAGAGATGGCGGCTAGAGGTCATCAGACGCTCACTTTCGGGCCTTTTAGACCTGTGGGTCTTAGGCATCCAGTGACAGAGCTGAAGTATTTCGCTGTTGTCCAGCTCCGAAAAGAGAACAGTGAAGGGACTGCATATAACCTTGTGGGATGTCAGACAAAAATGAAGATACATGAGCAGCAGCGTGTTTTTCGCCTGATACCCGGACTGGAAGATGCGGAATTCCTGCGATATGGTTCCATACACAGAAACACATATATCCACTCACCGGGGCATTTGAAACGCACTTTTCAGGTAATTGGCGATGAAAATCTTTATTTTGCTGGTCAAATAACGGGCGTGGAGGGATATCTGGAATCAGCCGCTTCTGGGCTTCTGGCAGCATATTCCATAGTACATCCTGATTTTGAAGGCTTTCACGAAGAGACAGCTTTAGGTGCACTTGCCAGACATGTGTCAGGTGAAGTAGCTGAAAATAAAAAAGAATATGTTCCATCAAATTTCCATTTCGGCATGCTTCCTGGGCTTGGCAAGAAGATAAGAGACAAGAAACTGAAAAAACAGATGTACGCCGACAGAGCTTTGAAACATTATGATAATTTTCCGTTATCATAAGCGTATGAATTAAGCTTAATTATTTCTGGATAACAAGTCTAAGCTACTTGTTCCTTAATACGATAATGCCTTTCACTCCATTTACATATTTTTCAAAAGGGTAGTCTGTCACTTTCATGAATTTGGAAGAGGCGCTGCGCAGAAACTCACCCCCTTCATTACGGATGAAGATACCAGTGTGAGTCACATCAAGTCCTTGTTTATCAGTGTATGTGCCTATATAGTCACCAGTCTGTAGCAGTCTTAATACATCTTTGTCAAATTTTTCAGAGGGGATATATGTGATCATTCGCATTGTATGGGGCAGATTTTTAAGCCAGTTCTTATTTTTAGATTTTCTGTTGATAAATTTTTCCACTGTAATTCCGCCGGGCAGCTCAGGAGTGATATCTTTCACAGAGTTTTGCTCGCCAGATACCCAGTCAGTAAAGAAATGTTTTCGGCTTTTATAGGTGACTTCACCGTTGAAGTAGCGAACTTCTTTTAGGTTCATTACAAAGTCATCTGGGCTGGCAGATAGGCGCAGTGCTTCTACATAGTCCAGAAAAGTGAAGCAGTCCATCTCTTTGAGATTGATAACCAGAACTTCCTTTTCGTCAGAATTTCCTGTTAGTGTGTTATCTTTGTAGGGTACATTTTTAAAAACAGACGAGATGTATGCAATTCGCTCTCCCGAATCTGTTATTTTTGCAGATTTGTTTATGATATTGCTGAGTTTCACGGTGTCGAAACCGAATAGGCAAAACACAGACAAAATTAGTATCAGTTTAAATGACTTCTTCACTTATTACCTTTATCCCTGACATTTGCAGAAGTGCCGATGTGACACCCTGTCCTGGTTTTTTGTTTCCGTTAAATTCGCCCGAATATATCCTGCTGCTTCCGCAGGAAGGGCTTCTCTCTTTCATCACAGCAAGTTCTGCTTTATGCTCTTTCGCAATTGAAAGTACAATTTCTGCACCTTTTAAAAATGCTTCAGTGCAGTCCGCCCCTTTGCTCCCCATAACCCTTGCGCAGCCGTTTAAGACATCTATCCCTGTACCGTTGACTATCTCGCAGGGTTCGCGAGGAACCGAAAGACCGCCAAGCACTTCAGGGCAAACAGGAATTATATTATATTCATCTGAAAGCACGCTCACGCCTTCAGATATGTCTACAGCTTCGCCATTATACCGTACATTTTCACCTAGCAGGCAGGAGCTTATGATGATATTTTTCATTGATGCATTATTACATAAATAACTGCATTTAAAAACAGCCAAGATTGAATAAATTTATTAAACGTCCGATAATATAATCATGAACATAGATAAAGCCGTGACTCTATACCTGAAATTTATGCTGAACGAGAAGGGCGCATCAGAGCACACGCTTAAAAACTATTCCAGAGATCTAGCTGATTTGTGCAGTTATCTTGAGGAATCTGGCATTAACAGCGTCAATGATGCAGATTTTTTCGCCCTGCGCGGTTTTGTTGCGATGCTTTTTGATAAGGGTCTCGCTAAATCCACTATTGAGCGCAAGATAGCTTGTCTGAAGTCTTTCTTCTCTTTTATGCAGAAGAAAAATCACTCAGAAGATAATCCGGCACGCATGCTTAAATTTCCTAAAAAAGACCAGAAAGCTTTTAAGGTGTTTAATATCGACAGCATAATTGCTTTACTGGATGCCCCTGAAAAGAGTGACCCTGCCGGGATGCGGGATGCTCTTTTACTAGAACTTATGTACGGCACAGGTGTGCGGGTGAGCGAACTTGTGGGTCTGAACTTGTCTGATATAGATTTTGGCGGATGTCGGCTTCTTGTCCGCGGTAAGGGAAAAAAAGAGCGGATTGTTCCTATCGCAGACATGCATATAGGTATGATAAATGACTATCTGGATGTAAAAAAAGAAATTTGCACAGGATATTTGCCTGATTACGAGGTTATTTTTATAAATAAATATGGTTCAAGGCTTACAGACCGTTCAGTGAGAAGGATAGTTGAAAAATATTTGAAAATGGCGGGGCTTCCTGTTGATTTCTCTCCCCACAGCTTCAGACATTCATACGCAACACATCTTTTAGAAGGCGGTGCAGACCTGCGTACCATTCAGCAGCTTCTGGGGCATGAATCTCTCACCACAACGCAAAAATACACACACATGAACCTGACAGAACTTTTGCGAGTTTACGATTCAGCCCATCCATTGGCAAAGAGGTAGGCTTATTTTGCTTCAAGTGAAATAAGCTCGAATTCGCCAGTTTCAAGATTGAAATTATAAACTTCTCCAGTCCCTATCATGTAGTACCAGCCGAATAGCTTTATCGTACCTTCGTCATATTTTTTTCTGATGTATGGATAACTCAGCAGGTTTGCCATCTGCTTTACAATGTTTATCTGTTCAGTAAGCCACTCTCTTCGCACCGGATCAGCATCAGGGTGTTTCAGGAGTACTTCATTTTTAACACTTTGAGCCTGTTCCAGCCAGTGGGCAACGTTCGGCAGCTGTGCCAGCTCGTGTTCTTCGAAATAAAGAGCAGCGCATCCTCCGCAGTTTGAATGACCGCAGACGACGATGTTTTCCACATGGAGGGCATTCACAGCGTATTCTATGGCTGATGTGGTTGATGCATATTCATTAGATATTCTATATGAAGGTACTATGTTTGCTATGTTGCGAACTACAAACAAGTCTCCCGGCATAGATTTAGTAATGAGCCCGGGAACAACACGGGAATCAGAACAACCAATAAAGAGTGTGTGAGGTTTCTGTTCTCTATCAAGTGATTTAAAAAGGTCTTTACGCTTTTCAAAACTGGTTTCTCTAAACTGGATGGCTCCATTGAATAGTTTTTCCATATTATCTCCCAATATCCAAATGCTGTTTGATTCGTATTATAGCACAAAAAAAGAGCCGAAGGGAAGTACCTTCGGCTCTGTGATATAAACTTTTAGATAATCGGTCCGCCAGCGATAATTTCTGGATCTGTGCCTTCTTCGTATTTCTTAAAGTTAGCTTTGAAATTTTCAGCAAGCTGGGTAAGCTGAGCTTTGTATGCTTGCTTATCACTCCAGCTTTCCACCGGGTGGATAACATTTGAAGGGATGTTGCCGAGAGTTTTAGGGATGCCGAATCCGAAGATTTCGTCCTGCTCAAACTCAGACTTATCAATTTCGCCAGAGAGAATGGCTTTAATAATTTCACGTGTGTGGCTGATTTTGAATCTGGAACCGACACCGTGAGGACCACCTGTGAGACCAGTGTTTACAAGATAGCATGTAACATTGTTCTTGATAATTTTTTCTCCGAGAAGTTTAGCGTACACGGAAGGGTGCCATACCATGAAAGGTTCTCCGAAACATGAGGAGAAAACAGCTTTCGGCTCTGTAACACCTTTTTCAGTACCTGCAACTTTCGCTGTGTAACCGGATATGAAGTGGTACATTGCCTGTGGTACAGTAAGTTTTGACACAGGAGGAAGCACACCAAATGCATCGTATGTAAGGAAGATGATGTTTTTAGGCTGTCCGCCTTTTCCTGATGGCTCAATGTTATCTATAGACTCAAGAGGGTATGAAGCTCTTGTGTTTTCTGTGATGCTGTCGTCATCGAGGTCAACGTGACGATTATCGTCCATAACAACATTTTCAAGTATTGTTCCGAACATCTCAGTGGTAGCAAAAATATCAGGCTCCATTTCACGGGAGAGGTTTATTACTTTCGCATAACAGCCGCCTTCTATGTTGAAAACGCCTTTGTCGTCCCAGCCATGTTCATCATCACCGATGAGTGCTCTTTCTGGGTCTGTAGAGAGAGTTGTTTTACCTGTACCGGAAAGACCGAAGAAGAGGGCAACGTCGCCTTCTTTTCCGATGTTTGCTGAGCAGTGCATTGACATGATCTCCTGCTTTGGCAGAAGGTAGTTCATTACTGTGAATATTGATTTTTTCATTTCGCCTGCGTATGCTGTTCCGCCGACGATAACTATCTTTTTCTCAAAATTCAGAATAACAAAGTTTTCGCTGTTAACACCGTCTACATCGCCTGCAGCTTTAAAGTTAGGGCAGCAGATAATGGAGAAATCAGCCATGAAGTTTTCAAGCTTAGAAGCATCAGGCTCCTGAATGAACATGTTTCTTATGAAAAGGTTCTGCCATGCGAACTCGTTTATTACACGAACTTTTATTCTGGAAGTTTCATCAGCTCCAGCGTAACACTCTTGTACATAGACATCTTTTGTCTGGAGGTATGCGAGAAGTTTGTTGTATATGATGTTAAATTTTTCTTTACTGATTGGTACGTTACCTTTAGACCAGTTAACGTCAGTTTTTGTTGTGTCTTCTTCAACGATAAATTTGTCGTTAGGTGAACGGCCGGTTACTGCACCTGTAAGGCATACCATTGCGCCGCCATTTGCTATTGTGCCTTCACCGTTTTTGATGATTTCTTCGTAAAGTTCTGGAGCCGTGAGGTTTTTCTTTATCTCGCCTAAATTGGTGAGACCGTATACCTCGAGGCCTTTAAGGTCTTTGTTACTCACTATGTCCTCCTGAAAGTTCTATATAAAAATGTTGTTTTACAAACTAAGGGGAGTTTACTTGAAACTGTTTTTATGTTCAAGCATTAATTTGCATATTGAAATGTGCTAAATCCCTTTTCAGATGGAGGTTTGCAGAATTTTAAGCTTAATAATGCTTATTGGAAATTATAATAACAAGTGCCCATGCATTCACAGAAACTATGGGTTCTTTAGTAGCAATAAGTTAAAGAGGTTAGTAAACAAACAATATGTGCGGGTGTGGCTATAAAATTAGTGCACATAATTAAAAAAAGTGCTTTTTGTATATATATGATTGTATGAATAATATTTTTTAATTTGAATTGGAGGTGCGTTGTATTGTCATAAAAGTGTAGATGTTCGTGCCCGTTTTTTCATATTCCTTGCATTTCCTGTTTCCTGCTAATATAATCCACCTGTTATGGACAGCTTTTTCATTACAGCAGACGAAAAACACATCAGAAAAGAGAAAGAGAAGGCTAGAGAGTTTCGAAAGAAACCATGGTGGAAAAATAAACTTTCTGAAGGTGTGTGCAATTACTGCGGAGAAAAATTTGCTCCGGCCGAACTTACTATGGATCACGTTGTACCTATTGCCAGAGGCGGGGTTACCTCTAAAGGTAACATTGTTCCGGCATGTAAAGAGTGCAACAGCAAGAAAAAATACCTCTTACCAATAGAATGGGACGAATACATTAATAACTTAAATAAATAGATACGGATAAATGGAGTTTTTTTATGACTATGACAGGACAGGAAATCAGACAAAAATTTCTTGATTATTTCGCTAAGAACGGACACGAGATAGTAAGCTCATCATCACTGGTTCCACACGATGATCCGACACTTCTTTTCACAAATGCAGGGATGAACCAGTTCAAAGACTGTTTTCTAGGGCGTGAAACAAGAGGCTATACGAGAGCAACCACCAGTCAGAAAGTAGTAAGGGCTGGCGGGAAGCACAACGATCTGGAAAATGTAGGTGTAACATCACGTCACCATACATTTTTTGAGATGTTGGGAAACTTTTCATTCGGCGATTATTTTAAAGTTGATGCGATTAAGTTCGGCTGGGAATTTCTTACAAAAGAGATGGGACTGCCTGCGGATAAAATGTTCGTATCTGTTTTTAATGATGATCAGGAAGCTGCGAAAATATGGGAAGAGGTAATTGGTCTCGATCCTAAAGATATAGAATATAGAGACGAGAAAGATAATTTCTGGGCGATGGGCGATACAGGTCCATGCGGTCCCTGTTCTGAGATACATATAGATCAGGGTGAGCACACCGGCTGTCAGGAGCCTGGATGTGACAGAAACTGTGAGTGCGACAGACATCTTGAACTTTGGAATCTGGTTTTTATGCAGTTCAACAGAAGCGAAGACGGCACACTTACACCGCTCCCTGAACCTTCGATAGACACTGGAATGGGGCTGGAGAGAGTGGCATCAGTTGTGCAGGGTGTTACAAGCAACTATGACACTGATCTGTTCATACCTATCTTGGAATTTATTGCAGAACTCGCTGGCAAAAAATATGGCGTTAACGAAAAAGATAATGTCTCTATGCGTGTTATAGCTGACCATAGCCGTGCTACTACTTTTCTTGTAGGTGACGGGGTTCTTCCGGCTAACGAAGGGAGAGGGTATGTTCTCAGACGTATTATGAGGCGTGCCATGAGACACGGACGTATGCTTGGCATGGACGGCGCATTCTTTTTTAAAGTGTGTGAGTTTGTAGTGGATTTTATGAAAGGCCACTACATTGAGCTTGCAGATAAAAAACCTTTCATAGCAAAGGTTGTTTCAAACGAGGAGCAGTCCTTTTCACGTACACTTAATACAGGGCTTAAAATTATTGACGAACTGCTTGAAAAATACTCTGAAAGCAAGGTCATCTCAGGTGATGATATTTTCAGACTGTACGATACATTCGGGTTCCCCACAGATCTGCTGGAAGACATAGCAGAAGACAATGGTTACGCTCTTGATTTAGCAGGGTTCGAGCAGGAGATGAAAGCTCAGCAGGACCGTGCGAAAAAATCATGGTCAGGAAGCGGTGAACAGAAAGTTTCAGATATTTACCTGAGACTAGCCAGCAGCATCAAAACAGAATTTGTAGGCTACACCAGCATGAATGCAGAATCTGAGGTCGCAGCAATTATCAAAGACGATAAAGAGACAGATACGGCTGAGGGTAATTGCGACATAGTGCTTGCTCAGACTCCTTTTTATGCTGAGGGCGGTGGTCAGACTGGTGATACGGGCTATTTAAAGACGGATTCAGCGGTATTTAAAGTCACAGGAACTTATAAGTTTGGTGACAGCATGATAGCCATGAGAGGCTTCACTGAGCTTGGCTCCATTAAAAAAGGTGAGAAAATCAAAGCAGAGGTTGACGCTGAGGCCAGAGGTGCAACAGAGAAAAACCATACCGGAACGCACCTGCTTCATAAGGCACTTCAGATGGTGCTGGGTGATCACGTCCGTCAGGCAGGTTCAATGGTTAGCCCTGACAGGCTCAGGTTCGACTTTAATCACTATGCATCTGTCTCCGCAGAGGAGATAGCAAGGATTGAGGAGATTGTGAACGAGGCTGTTCAGGAAAATACCGAGCTTAAAAAGACTTATATGAATATAGACGATGCTGTGAAGGCTGGAGCGATGGCTCTTTTTGGAGAGAAGTACGGAAGCAAGGTGCGTGTTGTTGAAATTAGCGATTTTAGCAAGGAGCTTTGCGGCGGCTGCCACGTTGAACGCACTGGCGATATAGGACTTCTAAAGGTGACCAGCGAACAGTCAGTGGCATCTGGTGTGCGCAGAATAGAGGCTGTGACAGGTATGTCAGCGGTTTCCGGTATGCAGAAGGTTGATGCTATGGTGAAAGAGGCTTCAAGAGTTCTGAAAACGACTCCTGATGCTTTAATTGACAGAGTAAATGAACTTACTGAATCTTTGAAACTGAAAGAGAGAGAACTTAAAAAACTTGCAGATCAGGCCGCTTCAAAAGAAGCAGCAGGTCTTATGGATGATGTTAAAATTGTGAATGGTATAAAGGTTCTGGCTGTGAAGCTTGGAAGTGCCGATGTTGATGCCATGAGAACTTTTGTAGATACTGCAAGGGACAAGATAAAAAGCGGAGTTGTTGTTGTGGGCGCAGAAGCGGATGGCAAGGTTATGTTTGTCTGCGGTGTTACAAAAGACACCATAGGAAAGGTTAAAGCTGGCGATATTGTCCGTGAAGTAGCGAAGATCACTGGCGGAGGCGGCGGCGGTCGTCCTGATATGGCTCAAGCCGGAGGAAAGAACCCTGAGAAGCTTGATGAAGCGATAGCTGCTGCTGTTAAAATAGTGGAAGGGCTTAGTGCTTAAAGACTGCTCCGTAGACTATATAGAAAAAAAACTTAAAAATTACGAAAGAAATACTTTGGCGGCTACACCTCGTGTTGCCGCCGTTTTAATACCCATCATAAATCATGGACAAGAGTGCAATATCCTTTTTACAAAGAGGCTGAGACATCTGACTCATCATGGCGGAGAAGTGTCATTTCCCGGCGGGATTATGGATCCGGATGATAAAAGCCTTTATGAGACCGCACTGCGTGAAACTCATGAAGAGATTGGTGTGGAATCATCAGGAGTTCAGATTCTTGGCGCTATGGATGATGAGCTTTCGAAGTGGGGACATAGGGTTACACCTTATACAGGAGTTCTTAAATCAACTGATTTTACATTGCAGCAGAGTGAAGTGGACAGGGTTTACATGATTCCCGTTTCGCATCTGATGAATCCATCAAACTACTACAGCGAAAACTGGATACATGTAAATCAGAGCAGAGAGGTTCATTTTTATCGCTACGGAGATGACATAATATGGGGTTTGACTGCTAGAATATTATATAACTTCATATCTTTAATGACAGAGTGAATGGGTAAAAATTTGAAAGTCTTTAATAGACATTACAAATAAATTGTTTTATTCTGTAAAAAAGTATTAGCATATGGAGGCTTTTGTGAAAGCTGAATTTGTAAACCCGTTCATTGCTTCCACCATTAATGTTTTTGAGACAATGACAGGGCTCAATCCGGTAAAAGGTGATCTTTATATAAAATCAGACCAGAATCTTCATTATGATGTTTCTGCTGTCATAGGTATAGTTGGTGATGTTGTAGGTTATGTTTCTGTGAGCCTGCCGGAAGACCTTGCTATGAAGATCGCTTCTATTTTTCTTATGGAAGAGAAGGAAGAGGTGGACACTGATGTAGGTGATGCAATAGGCGAACTTATCAATATGATAGCCGGCAGCACAAAAAAGCTTTTTACAGATAAAGGCAAGAAATTAAGTATTTCTGTACCTAATGTCATTACAGGCAGAGGTCACACTATTCAACGTCCGACACATATTATATGTGTTGGTGTCAAGTTTACACTCGAAGATCAATCATTTGTTGTCGAAATAGCTTTGAAAGAAAAAAAATAAGGTTTATTATTACATTATGTGAGGGGTGACACGCTCATATAAAATTTATCTTTTTTCCATCAAGGGGGAATTAAATGAATCCTTCGTATTTTTCATGTATAACCAAATCTGATTTTGGGGAATACAAATGCGACCTGCTAGACCAGCGCCACTCTAAGATATTCAGCAAATATAAAAATGAAGACCCTATACTTTTCGATTTTAGCGGTCTTATAATTGGGCAGATACCTACTAATATGCTTAACTTTCTTTCGGATGAAGATCTGGAGGGTTTTGTAAAATATCTTTTTAAAATTATTTCAGACCGCAAGAAGAAGAAAGTTTATGTGAAAACTGATGATCTGCAGAACACAGATTTTTTCATCGGAAATTTCAGCATGATATCTGTTGTTACTGACGACAGACCGTTTCTTTACGACAGCATATGGGGTTATCTTGAAGAGAAGGATTTCAAGAATATGTTCATCCTTCATCCCATTTTCAATATAGAACGTGACCGCAAAGGCAACTTGTCTAAAATATCTCAAACATCCATCGGTTCCAGAAATGAATCTTTTGTATTAATATTTCTGGAAAACAGAGAGGGGAGTGCACTAAAAGAGACTAGCAAAGACATTGCAGAGATATACGAAAATGCGATGGTGTCTGTTGACGATTTTCACAAAATAACAGAACTGCTTCATAACCTAGCCACAGAATACCGCTCAAGTGCGCTTGATGTGTCTAGGTTCATTCACTGGCTTTTACAGGACAACTTCATCTTTCAGGGTGCAAGGGTCATTGACATAGACAAGGACAAAAACTGCCACACGTGCAACAAACTTGGTATTTTTAAACTAGACAAGTCTGAGCCGGACTATGATACGCTCCTTAGCAATGTGGAGAATGACAAATTTAATTTTGTAGAGGGTTACCCTGTTGTTGTGGACAAGTCTTTGGTGAAGTCTCAAATGAAACAGAGAGGATACCTTGACAGGGTGCTTTTTCTGGACAGCAGCAAGTCTGCTACCAGGCTCATATGTATTCTCGGATTATTTTCAAACAAAGGCCGGAAGTCTCTCCCACACGACATCCCTATTGTAAAAGAGAAGGTGAAGGCTACTCTTGATCACTTTAATTTTGTACATGGTTCACACGACTATAAATGGGTTCGTGACCTTATAGATTACTTCCCGAAAGTTGAGCTTTTTAATTTCAGCAAGAAACTAATGGTGGAGATGCTAGAGCTTATTATCTCCATGCAGGGTACTAATCAGGTTCGCATATGTTACAGAGATTTCAGACCGCTGAACAACATGTTTTTCTTTGTAGCAATGCCTTCAGAGAGGTTCTCATCTGAGCTTGTGAGTGAGATGGAAGACTATCTGACGGACTATTTCAATGCCACACTTCTGGATATTTCAGTAAGACAGGATGAGCATAAAAGGTATTTTCTGCATTTTCATCTTTTTGTTAAAGACACTAGTGTTCTGGACAAGGTAGATGAAACACAGGTGAAGATAGGTATCTTTACTATGATGCGCACCTGGGAGTCAAATCTATATGATGTACTGCGTGACAGGTTAGGCGGATCTGACGTTGATACTGTTTTTAATAAATATATAGATAATTTTAGCGAAACATACAGATCGCGAAACTCCGCAGAGGCAACTTTCGGAGACATTAAAATATTGGAAAGCCTGAAAGGCGTCCGTTCAAGACTTTACACAGATGAAGGGAAGGCAGTACTGAAGATATACTCCGACACAAGGTATCTTCTAACAGAACTGATGCCTATTCTCGACAACATTGGCCTGAAGGTTTATGAAGAAGACGCATACGAGCTAAGATTCGGTGATTCAAAGAAACATGTAAACGCTGTATATTTTGCAGACATAGAAGATCCTGAAGCGTTTTGTGAAGACTTCAAAGGTGTCGTTCCTGTTCTTGTAAGCAAGATACTTACTGGTTTTGTGGAATCTGATAAACTTAACTGTCTGGCTCTTTTAGAAAAGCTTTCTTACAGGCAGATATCAGTGCTTCGTGGACTTAGGAACTTTATCAGACAGATAGAGAGCAGTTTCACACTGAAGACCCTTAATTTTGCACTGATAAATAATTCAAAGCTTGCAAGTCTTCTTGTGAAACTCTTTGAATTAAAATATGACTTGAGGGTGAAAAATCCTGACATAGAACCAATAATTGCTGAGATTATGGAAGGTGTCGAAAAGGTTATGTCTGTGGCTGAGGACAAGGCTCTCAGATATTACGTTCAGGTTATAGGCGGTATTGTACGCACCAACTATTTCAAAGTGCCCGAACGGGAATATATTTCGTTTAAAATAGCTTCCAAAAAACTCGAAATAATTCACGAACCAAGACCAATGTTTGAGATATTCGTGCATTCTGCGCAGATGGATGGTGTTCACTTGCGTGGCGGAAAGGTTGCAAGAGGCGGACTCCGCTTTTCTGACAGGATTGACGACTTCAGAACTGAGGTTCTGGGGCTGGTTAAGGCGCAGATGGTTAAAAACGCAGTGATAGTTCCAGTGGGTTCCAAAGGTGGATTCATTGTGAAAAACCGTTACGCAGACAGAGCAAAAGATAAAGAAAACGTTATTAAACAATACAAAAACTACATAAGAGCACTCCTTGACATTACTGATAACTACAAGGGTAAAAAGGTTGTGCATCCTGAAAATGTGAAGATATATGACCAGCAGGACCCTTATCTTGTTGTAGCTGCAGATAAAGGAACAGCCACGTTCAGCGATCTTGCGAATTCTGTATCTGTAGATAACGGCTTTTGGCTGGGTGATGCTTTTGCATCCGGCGGAAGCACAGGTTATGACCATAAAAAAGTGGGTATCACAGCTAAAGGAGCTTGGGAGAGCGTGAAGCGCCACTTCCGGGAGCTTGGAAAAAACATACAGACGGAGCCTTTTACTGTTGTTGCGATTGGTGATATGGCAGGAGATGTTTTTGGTAACGGAATGCTTCTTTCAAAACAGATAAAGCTGCTCGCTGCGTTTAACCACATTCACATATTTATAGATCCAGACCCTGATCCGGCTTTAAGTTTTAAGGAGCGCAAGAGGCTTTTTAAACTCTCAACAACGGCAACATGGATGGATTATGACCGCTCAGTTATGTCTGAAGGCGGAGGAATTTATGAACGTTCAGCCAAGAAGATTGAGCTGAACCCGAAGGTTAAGAAGATGCTTGGTACTGACAGAAGCGTTGTTACAGGGGAGGAGCTTCTCCGCCTTATTGTAAAGATGGAGGCGGAACTTTTCTGGAACGGCGGTATAGGGACTTATATCAAAGCCTCTACAGAGACCAGTGCTCAGGTAGGTGACCCTGCCAACGACAATATCCGCATTAATGGTGATGAATGCAGGTTCAAGGTTATTGGTGAAGGGGGTAACCTCGGTGTTACACAGAGAGGAAGGATAGAGCTTTCGATGAACGGAGTTATGGTTAATACTGATGCTCTGGACAACTCCGCAGGTGTGGATATGTCTGACCATGAGGTTAATCTGAAGATAATGTTTGATAAACTTCTGGACGATGGGCTTATAGAAAGTGTTCAGGCGAGAAACAAATACATAGAGCAGCTGACAGGTGAAGTGGAAGAGCTTGTACTTTCAGATAACTATCATCAGTCTATGGTGATAAGCTGTGGAGCTCTTCGATATGATTCCAATCCGATAGTTTATCGTGAAATGGCAAGATATCTCAATACTATAGGTCTTCTGGATTTCAGAATAGAAAATATAGAATTTATAGATATGGACCGTCCGCCCACAAGGCCGGAGCTTTGTGTGCTTCTGGCATATTCTAAGATATTCCTTTATAACAGCATAGAGGCGGATCTGGACATTGAACACGAGCTGGTCAAACGTGAATACCTGAACTACTATCCTAAAGATACTCAGGAGCGTTTTGGTGAGACACTTTTCGAACACTCACTTCGCAGAGAGATAGCTGCTACAGCTGTAGTTAACAGGCTTACTAATCAGGCCGGTGCAACTTTCTTTTTTGAGTTGTTTAAAAACAACAGCGTAAGCTTCACTAAGCTGGCTGAGAGCTATCTTGTGGCAGAAGATGTTCTTGATGTTATGGAGCTTCGGCAGTCGCTGAAAAAACTCGATAACAAAGCGGAAGCCGTTGCCATTTACAGCGCACTTATAGAGATAGAAAAAACTCTGAAAGTAGCCACTGCGTGGCTTATAGACCCTGCCAACGAAGCAATGCTGAAAGGCTCCAAAGATGTCTTTGAGTTTATACTTGCAGAGATACCAAAGTATCTGTCTAAAGATATGAAGGTAAACCATGATGAGATGGTAAACTCATTTGTCTCTGGAGGTATCCCTGTCGGACTTGCAAAGAAAGTAACAAATGTCAGATATTTAAAGTCTGCATATGATATTTTTGATCTTACACTTAAGACTGGGTCAGATCCTAGAGATGTTCTTTACGGATACTACTATGCCGGATATAAACTCAGCATAAACACTCTTACCACAGGTATGAAGAAAGTGAAGATAAGAGACGAGTGGGAGCGAGTGAACCTTGAAAGTATACTCATCAGGATTAAATTGTTACAAAAGAACATAGCCCAGCACGCATGTACCAAAGATAGAAAATGGCTGGACAAGTTTATGTACTCAGAAGAGGCATTTTTCAAGAACTACAAAGACTTTCTTGCGTCAGTGTCACTAGGTGAAATAGATTCTCTTGTGCCTTATAATGTTATACTGGATATGTTTTACAATCTAATCCGGAGGTTTGATGCAGAATGATAAGAACGTTTCTACTGGCGGTTTTAACGCTGATAGTAACCGGGGGGACAGTATTGGCTCAGCAGACCGATAAACTTGATAATGGATTGACTCTCATATACAAACAGATACCGAATGTGAAGGTGGCATCTGTTCAGGTATGGATTAAAACAGGCTCTGTAAATGAAACGAAAAATGAGAGCGGGATATCCCATTTTCTGGAGCATCTTGTCTTCAAGGGTACAGATAAATATGCACCAGGTGAGATAGATTCTTTAGTGGAGTCAAGTGGGGGTGTGATGAACGCCGCCACCAGTAAGGATTACACCTTTTACTATATTACAGCTCCATCGCACAAGGCTGAAGTTGCTTTTGACACTATCAGCGAAATGGTTTTCCGTGCAAAATTTATCACAGAAGAGATAGAGAAGGAAAAGCCTGTTGTGGTTCAGGAGATAAAAAGGAAGTATGACAGACCTACAGCCAAAATGTGGGAACAGTTCGCTGAGGTCATGTTTGATGGATCGCCATACTCCAGAGAAGTCATAGGAACCGAAGAGACGGTAACGTCATTTTCTAGAGATATGATAGTTGATTATTATAACAGGTATTATCATCCAGAAAACATGACACTGGTTGTGGTTGGAGACATACCTTTTGAAAAAGTTGAGAAGATGGCAGAAAAGTATTTCAGTCAGAAAAGCACGGTGAGTGCTGGTAAAATATATAACACTGAAAAAACAGTCAGTTTTGAAGAGTCTTTTCAGAAAGTTATAAAGAAGGACATAGCGCAGGAGTATGGCATTATAAGCTTTCCTGCTGGTGGTCTGCTTTACAGTGATGTTTATGCTATGGAAGTTTTGAGCGAAGTGCTTTCCGGTGGTGAGTTCTCTGTTTTAAACATGCGAATGAAGTATGATAAGCAGCTGGCAAACAGTATCAACGGTGGATATTATGGCGTTCGAAAGATGGGTACATTTGTCTTTACTTATAATGCTCAACCTGAAAAATCAGAAGATATAAAAAACGAAATAATAAAGACTATCGGTGATTTAGATGATATACTAACCGTAGAAGCAATAGAGAAAGCCAAAAACAGGCTGAAAAGCCAGTCGGTTTTTCAGAGAGAAAAATCTTCCAGTGAGGCAAACGATATTGGTTACTCATATACAGTTGGAAGACCTGATTATTACCATGAATTTCTGGATAATATGAGCAAAGTAGACAAAAAGAGCATTTTAGCAGCTGTAAAAGACGTTTTTAACAAAAAATATGTCTGGCTGCGAACAATACCTGATAAGGAGAGTTAGGGAAAACATGATTGAACTCCCTATGAGCGGTTTCGCTGGAAGAAGCGAAATAAAGAATAAACTTGCATCACTGTTGACTCTTAAACACGACAATAAGTCAATGGTTATAAACATATACGGCGAGGAAGGAGTGGGTAAAAGTACTCTTGTCGCTGCAGTGGTGAGAGATATCCATAAGACCTCCGGTGTTGTTGATGTTGACCTTAACAAAAAACATCTACGCTTTCCTGAAAATGCCCTTTTCGCTATCAGACAGGAGCTTAATGAGAACATGGCGGACAGTTTTTCACTGTTTGACCTTATATATCTCATGAGAGTTGAGCGCATACATGGAAAAATGGAGATCCCGCCTGCTAAATTCTTCAAAAACAACTCAACTGTTTTGAAGAAAGTTTTTGCTAAATACGAGTCAGATACTTTTTTCAGCAGGAACTTTTATAAAGCTGTTGAAGATGGTGTTTTGGATGACTGGTTCGAAGGGAACGCCAGAAAGGCTGTTATGAGAATGTTCCAAGCCCAGAATCAGCTTAACTGGGAGTCTCTCATAGGAGCTTTCGCAGCTGGGCTAAAAGACTATAAGCGAAAGACAGGCGAGGATATGATTATCGTTTTTGAGAACGCTGATGATATCTTTGAAGTGGATGACAACGGCAATAGCTGGGCAGTGAGCCTTGCAGATAAAGCTCAATGCGGTAAGTTCCTGTATATATCAAAGGAATCCATGTCACCGCTTAAAACAGGAATTCAATCAGACACATTTCATCTCAAAAACTTTGACGAAGATGATGGGAGCGCATATTTTGTTTCCATAGGGATAGATGGTGAGGCCATAATAGAGACCATTTATGATAATACTGACGGCAATCCGGCTCTTATCAGCTATTGCATAGAGACTTCTGACATGATGGTTGAGTCCGGCATGATGGCTCCGACACTTGACACATATGAATCAGACCCTGAAAGCATTGTTCAGCTTCACCTGAGTGCACTTAAGTCTGATGTAGCAGCACTCGCTAAGGTCTTGAGCGCACTTCGTGTTTTTAACGGTGAGCTTTTTGAGGTTATTCGTCAGGCATATGCTGCAAATAGCGACAAACGCACACTGCCCATAAAAGTTTTTACTGACATGCGTTTTGTGGAGCGTCTTGGCGGCAGTTTTTTCTCTATTAAGCAGGCATATAAAAAACAGGCAATAAAGACACTTGATTCTGATACGCTAGAGAATATACATTATCTGGCTTATCAATACCATGTTTCTAAGTTGAACTCATCCAAAGACTATCTGAATTTACCTCTGCATCTTTATGAAGCAGTCTATCATGCTAAAAACACGCTTGATATTGACGGTTTTCTCATGTGGTTCAGAGGTATTGAGAAAGAATTCCTGTCTGCTGAGTTTTTTAATATGTGGCTTGGCATATATGAACATGTGAGAGATCATGTGAAAGGTATTCTGGGCGGCACTCACGAAGAGACAGTCGCATTATGCGATACTCTGGCCTACCTTTATCTGAAGGCCGGCAGAGTTATAAATTCTGAAGAGACAATGCAGAACACTCTTAACGAATTCATACAGCAGTTTGGCAAAAATACAGCAGAAACAGTGCCTGCCATGATAAAACTTGCATCTATATACACACACACAGGTGACTTTAACGCAGCTGAACCCATACTGCTTTCTGGGCTTCAGATAAGGGAAGATGCACTTACTCCAGAGCATCCTGATGTAGCTGACAGTTTGATGGCGTTATCTAATTTTTATATGCTAGCTGGCAAAAAAGGTGAAGCTCTTGAGTTTACAGAAAGGGCTAACGCTATTCTCAGCAAAGGTCTTGATCAGAATGATGACAAGAGAATTGAAGCTGAAGAAGAGATGGCGTCTATTTATGCAAACACACGGAACCTGCCTAAGGCCGTTCAGCTTTATAAAAAGATATCCAGCGTTAAAAAAGAGAAACACGGCGAGTATGACAAAGAGACTATCAGGTCTTTGGGCAGCTACGCTGAATCTGTGCTGAAAAACGGTAACCCAGACAAGGCGGCCAAGCTTTACGAAGATATTCTGGAAAAAACAGTTAAAACCTATGGCCCAAACAGCAAAGCGTCTGCTTCGGCTATAAATGATTTGGCATTTGCATATCAAAAGAATAAGGAATATGACAAAGCTGAAAGTATGCACAAGCGTGCACTTGAAATAAAAGATAAGTTATATGGTGATAATCACCCAAGTACTGCAACATCCTACTCTAATTATGCCCAACTAAAATACCTTACCGGAAACCTTTCCGATGCAGAGGTAAGCTACAAAAAAGCAGCAAAAGTTTATGAGACAGTTCTTGGACGAGTTCATAAAAAGACAGCTCTCGGTTTTAATAATCTCGGTTTTTTAACTTCCCGAATGGGTCATTTTGAAAAAGCTGAAAAATATTATTTAGATGCTCTTGAGAGCAAAAAAGCTCTTGGGGAAGGGAACACTGAATCTTTTGCATCCACATTAAATAACTTGGGCGAGCTTATGTATCGTATGGGCAGAAAAGATGAGGCTAAAAAATATCTTGGTCAGGCACACGAGATATATAAAGAAGTTCTTGGTGATGAGCATAAAACTACGCAGGTCGTCGGAAAAAATCTTGAAGTGGTAAGTGGATAATCCTGATCAGCACTTTTTTATAAATATGCAAAAAAAAGCCCGCTTTAAAGCGGGCTTTTAAGTTTAATTTATTATCTCGTTAGAAAGCCACGTCTGCAGTGCCTTCCCAAAGACCGTGAATATTACAGTAGGAAGTAGCGAAAAGAGTTCCAGCTTTTTCAAGTTTTACCTTGAAAACTACAAATGGGTCAGTGTGTGCAGAACCTTGGTTTGCACCTGCTGCTGATTCTCCATGAGCAGTGAAATCTGCTCTGCCGAGGTTGATAATAGCGCCATCTTCAGCCTTAAAATACAAAGATATCCAGTTTATGAAATGTTCTGTTGTATTTGGATGTGGTATCTCTTTACCAACGGAAACTTCTACTTCAAAAGCTTCGCCTGCTTTAACTCCAGATGGGACCACAATAACAGGTACATGTTTCTCTGATTTAAAATCAGCACTTTTTACAAATTCGCCTATAGACATAATTTTACCTCCTTACATTCTAATATTATTAATATTAGTGTTTAAAATAATATCACAAGTAAAATTAAAAATCAAACTAAAACAGTCCGAATAAGTCTATGTTGTATAATATTCAGCAGTGCTGTTATGCACCACTATTGCGCAAGTGGTATACTCAGATACCATCTCATGGCTTTCAGTAAGTGTGACACCTATTTCTGAGAAATCCAGAAATGAGTCAAGCTGAGAGTTCTGTGCAAGATCAGGGCAAGCGGGGTAACCGAAACTATACCTTCTGCCTGAATATCCAAGAGAGATAATCCCATGTGCACTTTTCGCATCTTTTCCGTCAGTGCCAAGCTCAACCCTTATCATTTTGTGCGCATATTCTGCCATAGCTTCTGCAAGTTCTGTAAAAAATCCGTGAAACTGGTAATATTTTTTATATTTGTTTTCCTTGAAAAGCTGCTGACAGTATTCCGCAGCTTTGTTGCCCACTGTTACCACATGAAAACCGACTACATCTTTTACCCCTGCTGTTACTGGCTGAAAATAATCTGAAAGGCTCACACCATTAGCAATATCTTGCCTTGGAAATGTGAATCTGGTGAGTTCCTCATCTGTGTTATCTTTATAAACAATGAGATCCTGTCCATCGGAGTTGCAGTAGTAATATCCATATTTAATCCCCAGTTCAAGTATCCCTGCTTCCTTTGCCTCAGCGAGGGTTTCGTCAAACTCTGGAATAACTGTATCTTTTATCAGTGCTTCATACTCGTAGTCAGGCATCCCTTTCTTGCTGTATCCCCATCTATGAGAGAAGAGTGCAAGCTTGTTCATGTATTCAAGTATATCGTCTACATTAATATTTTCTACAATCTTTGTTCCTGTAAAAGGAGGTTTTGGAGGAGTCTCTAGTACTGGTTTTTTTACCTCTTTTGGTTTTGCTGTTCTGTCGGAATATGTTTTTTCAGGTGCAGTGGAACCTTCGCTTTCCCCAGACAATACTTTCAGCGCATCAAAAGCATCTCTGCAGTAGTTAACCATTCCCGGCATAATAGGTATGCAGTCGTTATTTACAAATTTTTCTGTGAGAGCGGCTCCTCCCAGAAGAATTCTTTTATTCATGCCCTGTCTGTTTATTTCGTTTATGTTGTCTCTCATAATGTTTGTTGACTTTACAAGCAGACCGCTCATTCCTATGGCATCAGCATTTATCTCTTTAGCTTTTTCAATCATCTCTTCCACAGAAACCTTTATCCCGAGGTTATAAACCTCGTAGCCGTTGTTGGAAAGTATAATATCCACAAGATTTTTACCGATGTCGTGTACGTCTCCTTTCACGGTTGCAAGCACAACACGTCCTCTGGTCTCTGTATCACCTTTTTCCATGTGAGGTTCCAGAATAGAGACGGCAGCTTTCATTGTTTCCGCTGATTGAAGCACAAAAGGAAGAAGCATTTTTCCAGCTCCGAACAGCTCGCCAATCTCTTTCATAGTGTCGAGCATTATATTGTTTATTATCTCTATTGGTCTCATTTGGCTCATAAGCTTTTTTAAGGTGTCTTCCAGTCCTGCTTTTCGTCCTTTTTTGATAAGATTTTTGAGCATCTCATCAGGAGGCAGGTCTGTTTTTTCTTCCTGTTGCACAACGCCTTCTTTCTTGCTGAAATACTCTATGAAAGCGTTTAGTGCTCCCTCTTTCCCTGCCAGCAAGTCTTTGCAGTATTTTTTATCCTCGTCTGAAATCATTGAATCTGGGAGAACTTTAGAGGCGTGTACAATAGCCATGTCCAGCCCATTTTCAACAGCATCGTGAAGGAAGACGGAATTAAGTATAGGTCTGCTTTGTTTAGAGAGGCCGAATGAAATATTTGAAAGCCCTAATACAGTTTTTGCCCCTTTAAGCTGCTCCTTTATCATCTTTATAGCCTTATTGGTCTGAATGGCTGCGTCCACTAGTGTGGTGTCGCCGCTGCCTATAGAGAAGGTTAGCGGGTCAAAAATAAGATCGTTTGGGTTCAGGCCGTACTCTTTTGTGAAAACGTTGTATATTCTTTCAGCAATTTCGAATTTCTTCTCTGCTGTCATCGCCATACCGTCTTCGTCTATGGTGAGAGCAATCACAGCAGACGGGTGTTGTTTCACTGCGCGGAGTATCTGATGTAGTTTTTCTCCGCCGTCTTCGAAATTGATAGAGTTTATAACAGGTTTGCCAGCAAATGACTTAAGAGCGGTTAGCACTACATCAGGTTCGGTGGAGTCAATCACCACAGGGGCTGTGAGTGTTTTATTAAGCATTGTCATAAATTTTTTCATGTCTGCATTTTCATCACGTCCTGCGTATGCCACACAGGCATCTATAAAGTGTGCACCGGATTCTTCCTGTTCTTTTGCAACAGCGAGCATCCCTTCGAAATCTTCAGCAAGAAGCATCTCGCGAAAAGCCTTGCTTCCGTTTGCGTTTGCACGCTCTCCTATGAGCGCGGGGGCGGGTTCCTGAATAAGCTGTGTCGCTGTGTATAAACTGGACGCTTCGCCTTTATATTCTTTGGCAAGAGGTGATTTTGGTTTGTTTTTATCAGCCACCGGACGCAGTGCTTTGATGTGCTCTGGTGTGGTTCCGCAGCATCCGCCTATCACAGCGATAGGGAATTCTTTAATAAGCTCATCAACAATTACCCCGAGCCTCTCAGGAGTCATAGAATAGACCATCTGACCGCCTATATTCTGGGGCAGGCCTGCATTAGGTATACATGATATATATCCGTCATAGCTCTCAGCGAGGGTGTGTATAGTGTTATGCATCAGGTCTGGGCCTGTGGAACAGTTCAGCCCGATGGAAAAGAGTGGATACTCACGAAGAAGTGTAACAGCTGCGGCTATGTCGGTACCCATAAGCATAGTTCCGTTCTGCTCTACTGTAATAGAGACCATAACCGGCAGATCTGAATTCTTTTGCGTTTTTACGTCAAAAACAGCGTTCAGAGCTGATTTTATCTGGAGCAGATCCTGACACGTTTCTATTATAAAAAGATCAACTCCGCCTTCAAGCAAAGCCTCTGCCTGTGAGTGGTACATTGTGTAAAGATCGTCATAGCTTATCTGGGCAAGGCTGGGCAGCTTTGTTCCCGGACCCATAGAACCAGCGGCAAATTTTCCATATTTATCTGCTGCTTTTCTGGCTATTTGTGCACCCAGCAGGTTCAGCTCATATGTTCTGTCCTCTAAACCATACTCAGACATAACAAGCTCTGTTCCGCCGAAGGTGTTTGTTTCTACAACATCTGCGCCGGCTTCAAAATACTGCTCATGTATCTCCTGTACAATCTGTGGGGCAGCATGGTTAAGCCACTCGCTGCATCCGCCATTCCCCTGCCAAATGTCTTCATTTATCTCATATTGCTGGATGGATGTTCCCATAGCTCCGTCAAAAAGTATTATTCTGTTTTTAGCATATTCTTTGAACATTTATAGATCTCCATTTTTTTACTTAGTATATATTTAAACCAAACAAGCAACTGTGTAAAGCAGGTTTAAGGACTTTGTGGGTTACATTTATTTTTTATTTCTTGAAAATGATGTACTCTGGGGTTAATATTCTACCCGATATTAAATTTTTCTAAGGACTAAAAATATGAGCGAAAAAGAAAAAAACATTAAAACTCTGACTATGACTTCAAAAATGAATGTACCTATTTCTATGGGCACATTTGAGTATATTGCCGGGATAGACCCGAAAGAGACATGGAAGCTTGTCACAGAAGGCGGAATGGAAATCGAAGATTTCGATGAGCTGAGGAACAAGCACCACGATATTGTAGGCGAACAAATAAATACTAAAGAGTATCAGGAGAAACTTCAGAAACATTTAGACGAGGTTGTCAAACTCTATCAGGGCATTATCGAGAAAAAGGGTGACGTTGTGAAGCCGTATATTGAAGGGCGCACATTTAACTTTGTGCTTGGTATGCCAAGAACCGGTGGTACAACACTTTATCAGGCCATGTCCGATATATATGAATGGCCGTGGAACGACCTTCTGCTCTCCATGACACACAACTTTATGCCAAACGGAAAATTCTGTGTTGAGCACCTGGCCACAGAATACGACATGGGGTGGAGACTTCCATGGAATTTCAGCAGTCTCGTTTTTGAACTTTGCCAGTTTCTTGTATATGCAAATAATGAAGCACCAGACAGTGAACACTTTTTTATTAAAAGCTCAGCACTCAGCTATGCTGTAAAGTTCCTGAACTTTCTTTTCGGCAACAGAGCGAACTACTATGTTACAGTTCGCCATCCGGGAGCCATCGTTCAGACTAGCGGAGCCGAAGAGATAACGAGAGAGGATCACATACAGAACATGTCAATATGGACAAACCTTTACTCAAGTATAATACGTGAATGCAGACCAGTCGGTAATCTTTATGTTGTTGAATATGGAGAGAAATTGACAGACTTCATTAACTCCGTACTTGAAAAAGAGAAGAAAGGTGAAAGGATTGAAGAGACTTCATTTTTCGAGTTTGAAGATTATGATAAAGATTTTTATGAAAGCGACAGCGTTAAGCAGATGTTTGACTATGTAAAAGCTTCATGGAAGCTTTTCGACTATAACTTTCCTATTCCTGACAAATGTATCTAGCAAAAACAAAGGCGGTCAACTGACCGCCTTTTTTGTTTATATAACCTTGTACCAGATGTTCATACTCTCAATTTCACCATTTATGTTGGTGTTGTTGAAGAGTGTTCCGCTGAAAGAGTATCCGCATCTGGCGAATGTTTTATTCATGCCGTAGGAGACACTTCTTGCAATTGTAAAAAAAGATTTTATCCCTTTGTTGCTAAGGTCTTCCTCCATCTTTTTGAGCAGTGTGACAGCGAAGCCTTTACCCCTTTGTTCCGGCAGTGTGGCGAAGTCTGTCATCTCTGCGCATCCTGTTTTAGGATCCAGATCAGCGCTTGATGTGGCAATCATCCTGTCACCGTCAAACACTCCGTAATATGTGACATCATTATCCATAGTCTCTTCTATGAAGCTCCTGTCATATATAGGGAAAGGGTAAGACTTAAACACCTCTTTATAGATATTAATCTGTTGGTCAATGTCCTGCTTGTTCAGCACCCTGATGGTGTAGTCTGTGCTTTCTTCCTTCTGCTCACAGTTGAGAGCTGTATTTATAACATCTTCTATCTCTTCAATATTTTCGACATGTCGCCTTTTTTCTGTCAGATACTTTGAAACAAAATAGTATCTTTCGTAATTGCTGCTTTCTATTGTTCCCTCTTTAACAAAGTTTTTACTTTTGAAAAGATCAAGCCTTGTTTCCGGGATTTTAGCTACTATTTTTGAGTAGCCTTCTTTTCTTGAAAGCACCTCAACTAAGTCAATTGTGGCGTGGGTGTCAGAATCTGAAAAGCTGAGAATATATGCTCTGTTATTGTGTTTTCCGTGATGCACCTTTGATTTTCCCAAGGTGATTATTTCATCCATAAGTTAAGACCTCCTTGAAACCCTCTCATTATCTGAAGGGATGAGTGATGTCTCTTCTTCGTTGTCTGCCATTAACTTTTCGATGCCTACAGGCGGCAGATACTCTGTACCTTCTGTTTTCAGCTCCAGTGTGCATTCGTCACAGTCTCTGTCGCAAAATACTGGCTCATAGCTGTCAGGTTCTTTATAGGAGCATATGACCCCTTCATAATTTCTTAGAATTACCTTGTTTGTTGAATAAGATATTACGTAGTTAGGGTTAACCGGTATTTTTCCACCGCCTCCTGGCGCATCAATAACATATGTTGGTACGGCAAACCCGCTGGTGTGTCCTCTTAGGGACTCTATTATCTCCACTCCTTTGCTGACAGGGGTGCGGAAATGCGAAAGCCCTTCTGAAAGGTCACACTGATATATGTAGTATGGTCTGATTCTATTTTTAACAAGCTTCTGCATAAGCGTTTTCATAAGATACGGGCAGTCGTTTACTCCAGCCAGAAGTACTGTCTGGTTGCCCATAGGGATGCCTTGTTTGACAAGCTTCTTTACTGCTTCTCTGGAAGAATCAGTCAGCTCTCTTGGGTGGTTGAAATGTGTGTTAACCCAGAGCTTATCAAAACTGCCTAATATTTCAGCCAGTTCGTCTGTTATTCTGTAAGGAAGTACTACAGGCATTCTGGTACCGATACGGATAACTTCCACGTGTTTTATTGCGCTAACTTCTTCTAAAAGCCACTTAATAGTGCTGTCTGAAAGCATAAAAGGATCTCCGCCAGAGAGCAGAACGTCCCTTACCTGCGGATTATCTTTTATGTATTGTATTCCTTTTTGTAGTGTGTCTTTGTCTGGAATGTGATCCTGATCACCAACTTTTCTTTTTCGTGTGCAGTGACGACAGTACATAGCACACATGTTACTCACATGAAAAAGCACTCTGTCAGGGTATCTGTGAGTTATGTTTTCCACTGGGCTGTCAGAATCCTCGCTGAGGGGATCGCCCATTTCGTACTTTTGAATGTTTAGTTCATTTGATGAGCAGAATGACTGTTTGAAAACGGGGTCATCCTTAAAATTAGAAATGTCGATAAGTGATGCGTAGTAAGGTGTTATCGCCATTGGAAAGTGTTCTAAAGTTTTTTTCAGTTCGGCTTTTTCCTCTTCTGAAAAACTAATATTTAAAATGTCCTCAAAGTCTTCGATGTTTGTAATTGAATTTCTGAACTGCCATCTCCAGTCTTTCCAGTCTTTTATAACGGCATCAGATTCAATGCTCTCTGCTATCTCCTGCTGGGTCTTTGTAAAAATACTCATTATTCCTCCTAAGTTTAAAATATTGTACGGTACCTATAAAATATTTCAATAGTAAATATGGTTCAAGAAGTGTGTATTAAAATTGTATCTTTTTGATATAAATCAATTTTTTTATCATATAAGTTATGATATTGTACTTTAGGGTGAAATATGAATAAAAGGCAAATATTACAACTAGTTATATTAATTATAGTTATTTTAGCCGGCATTCGTTTTTATATTTATATAGATGTTTTAAGGAGCGGCGGTGATGCCGGAGTAAAGACAGGTATTGTTGAGGGTTTTCTCCCTATCAGTGCACTTATGTCTCTTAAAAAGTTCTTATTGACAGGAATATACGACTATATACATCCTGCAGGGCTGACACTTTTAATTTTTTTCCTTATTATCAGCATAATTTTTAAGAAAAGCTTCTGTTCGCATATTTGTCCTGTGGGTTTTGTCTCTGAAACGCTCTCGCACATCGGGTTAAAACAAAGGATAAACAAATATCTTTTTCATACTCTGACCATTTTAAAGTACGGTTTACTTGCTTTTTTTGTTTATATAATTCTTATAAATCTGACAGTAAGTGCGATAGAGTCATTTCTGAATGCACCCTACAATATTATTGCTGATGCTAAGATGCTTCAGTTTTTCACAGATCCTTCCAGAACAACAGTTATAGTTTTAGCTGTTATTTTGCTGCTGACTTTAATATCAAAAAATGTATGGTGCAGAGTTCTGTGCCCTTACGGTGCGCTGTTTGGTCTGGTTTCCGTTTTTTCCCCTTTTAAGGTAAAAAGATCGGAAGAAAACTGCACAGGCTGCCGCAAATGCACTGCTGCATGCCCGAACGATATTCAGGTGCATACCAAGTCAAGGATAGACACTCCAGAGTGTTTTGGCTGTTTTGACTGTGTGAACGCCAGAAACTGTGATGACTGTTTAAAGGTCACATCTGGTATGAACCACAAGCTGCTGCCATATGTAATAGCAGTGCTTCTGACATTAACTGTTGCAGGTGCTATGACTGCAGGTCTCTGGAAATCAACTGTAACCAATCAGGAGTACCGCAGACACCTTAATGTCATAGATAAACTGTCACACTGACGGTGTAATGCCGTTCACTATCAGCAGGCTGTCGTTGTCTGGTTGTCTGCCAGCAAATTTTTCAAAAAGCTCCATAGGGTCAGCGCTGCCACCTTTGCTCAAGACATTTGACAGAAACTTTTCACCTGTTTCACTGTCGAAAACACCCTTGTCCAGAAATATGCTGTAAGCGTCGCACGATAATCTTTCCGCCCACTTGTAGCTATAGTATCCGGCAGAGTATCCTCCTGCAAATATATGGCTGAAACCGTTCTGAAACTTGTTGTATTCTGGTGGTTTGATGAGTGCTGTCTTTTTGCGCACATCATCAAGTATCATCTGAACCTCGTTAGCTGTATATGGCTTTTCGTGTATCTTCATGTCAAACAGACCAAATTCTATCTGGCGAAGAAGCGCTGTTGCTGACATGAATTTCCGAACACCGTCCAGTTTTTCTATCATATCATCTGGCAGCACTTTGCCGGTTTCGTGGTGTTTTGCGAACATTTTCAGCACATCTTTGTTATATGCAAACAGCTCCAGAAACTGCGATGGAAACTCTATTACGTCCCAT
>PKTM01000012.1 GCA_002869145.1 Denitrovibrio sp. | reverse complement strand
TGCCTTCTCTTCGTCTCTGGCACGTAACAGCTCAGAGTGAACAAACTCCGCAGCACCCATATCAAGTCCTCTGGTGGGGTATACCGCTACCAGAACTTTAGGGTTTCGCATAATCTCACGTGAGAGGATAACCTTCTGAATATTTCCGCCCGAAAGTGATGAGCAGGTGGTGTCTATATCCGGTGTTTTTATGTTAAATTTCTCCACCAGCTCTTTAGAGTAATCGCAAATGGTCTTATCCATAAGAAATGTCCCTTTGGATAGTGGAGATTTGGCGTAATCTTTTAGTATGATGTTTTCTTTCACAGAAAACGAAGCGACAGTCCCTTCGTGGAGCCTGTCTGCTGGGATATATCCCATTCCGCTGTCTATAATCTTTTGGGGGGAGAGGTTTGTTATCTCCTGACCATCCAGAAATATCTGACCGGAAGTGGCCTTGCGGAGTCCGTTAATCACCTCCGCCAGCTCTGTCTGTCCGTTGCCGGAAACCCCTGCGATGCCGACTATCTCGCCAGCACACATTGACAGTGATAAATTATTCAGTGCAGGTGTCATCCTGTCAGACAGCGCACATACGTCATTTATTTCAAGAGCTTTTTCTGAGCAGGTGATTTTTTCAGATGCCACAGGGAGAGAGATATCTCTGCCTGCCATAAGTGTTGCCAGCTCGTCTGCTGTGTGGTCCTCGGTACTTCCGTTGTAGACCAGACATCCGTTGCGGAGCACCGCAACATGGTGGCTTACAGCTTTCACTTCGTTCAGTTTATGGCTGATGAAAATAATAGAGCAGCCGCTTTCGGCCATCTCTTTCAAAAGTATTATCAGCTCGTCTGTCTCCTGAGGTGTAAGCACCGCTGTTGGTTCGTCCAGAATAAGCAGGTTCGCACCAAGTGAAAGGCTTTTTATCAGCTCAACCCGCTGCTGTTCCCCAACACTCAGTTCCCAGATGTAAGCATCAGGATCTATGTTTATCTTATGCCTGTCGGCGATCTCTTTAATTTTATCGGTAACAGCATCCATATCCAGTTTAATGGTGGAACTGTTAAACATACATAGAGCGACATTCTCTTTTACCGTAAGGTTTGGAACAAGCATAAAGTGCTTGTGCACCATGCCTATGCCAAGTTCGCCCGCTTTAAGCGGAGTATCTATCATCACAGGCTCGCCATTTATCAGCACGTCACCTTCGTCTGGCTGATAAAGTCCGCACAGCATGTTCATCAGTGTTGTCTTTCCGGCACCGTTTTCGCCAAGCAGGGCGAGGATCTCCCCCTCTTTAAGCTCAAGGCTGACACTGTCACAGGCTATAACGCCCGGAAAACGTTTGGTAATGTTTCGAAATTGCAGGGATTTAATCACTTTTGTCATTACAAATCCATAAAAACCCCCGGAGTTTCTGCCCCGGGGGTATGATAATTATTTAAGTTCTACTTTAAGTGTTCCGTTTATGATTTTCTCTTTCGCAGAGTTCATAGCGCTTACCGCTTCGGCTGGAATATCATCTATGATGTTATCATTAAGCATCATAATAAGACCGCCGTTAGCGAGGGAAAGCTCAAGGTGCTTGCCGCCCATAACGCCTTTTGCTCTGCTTTGGATCATCTCCATTACAACCTGCTTGAAGTTATAAGCCTGAGCTGCGAGAACAGTGTTTGGAGCGATTGATTTCTGATCCATGTCGGATGAGAGCCAGTATAGTCCTTCCTTTTCAGCCACAACGTTGATAGCTCCAACTGTCTGCTGTGAAGTACCAGTCAGCACATCTGCGCCGGCTTTTATGTGTGTTCTTGCTATTTCGCCAGCCGCAACCATGTCGCCAAAGCTGCCAGTGTAGGCGATTCTAACCTTAACGTCTTTATTCACAGACTTTGCACCCTGCTCAAATCCTTTGTTATATTTGATAGCATCTCCAGCAGCAATAGGACCGACAAGACCTATAATGTTGCTTTTTGTTGCGTATCCGGCGAGTATACCAAGAAGGTATGCTCCCTCCTGAGCGTGTGGGTCGTAAGCGAATATATTCGCCTCTGGTGTGTTAAAACCAGTTCCGTAAGCGAAAGATGTTTTTGGAAAATCAGTAGCTATCTCTGCCAGCAGAGATTGATACTGGGCGCCGTGTGCAATGATAATGTTGAAACCTTTCATGGCGTACTGTCTTATTGCAGCACCCGCATCAACAGCATTCCAGAGTCTTTCACTCACTTCAAAAGAGAGTTTGTCTTCGCCAAGCTCAGCCTGTGCGCCTTTGATACCTTCATACATAGCCTGTGACCATGCAATGTCGTCTATCGTACTTGGTATAACCAGTGCGATTTTGATCTTTTCGTCTGCAAAAGCGGATGTTGCAAGCATAGCAACCATAGCAACAGTCAGAAGAATTCCTTTAAAAGCTTTCATAGCTCCTCCTAAATTAATTTATTACTGCCAAGCGTTTGATTCAGCAAGATTTGTTCCAGAAACCGATATGCGGCTCCACTGATTCCTTTTCAAACTCCGGAAACGGCCCAACAACATCTATCTCTTTTTGCCCTTTAGAAAATATGTCTCTGCAAGGCAGATCAAAGGTCGGGTTTTGTTCATCATCACCAGTAAGTTCCAGCAGACGCTTCTCTGTTGTTCCATAAACTACTCTCCCTACGTTGCCCCAGTATATCGCCCCGCAGCACATGGCGCACGGCTCAAAAGTTGTATAAAGAGTGCAATCCCACAGGAACTCTTTTGGGTATTTTTTAGACGCTCGCCTCATGAGAGTACTCTCTGCGTGACCTGTGCAGTCGTGTTCTGTTATCTCGATATTCCCCTGAGTGAGAAGCACTTCACCATCAGATGACACAAGAATCGCACCGAAAGGTGTGTTCCCGCTGTTTTTCGCTTCAATGGCAGCCTCATTCGCCAGCCGTAAATAATAGATGTCTTCTTTCATGCTCATTTTATGTCCCTTTATGTGATTAATTTTTATACAAATAAACTTTTATTTTCGTTTAATATTTTATTTCTCTGAGCTTTAGCTTCATTTATCACCTCAGTTTCGTCCAGAGTGCTCATGCTTCTGTCTTTCATCAGTATCTTTCCGTCAACAATAACCGTCTGCACATCAGAAGCCCTTACAGAATATACAAGCTGAGAGACTATGTCCCCCATGTCGGCGTTCAGGTTGTGCAGCGTGTCCAGCCTAACAACAGCAACATCTGCTTTTTTGCCGGGTTCAATGCTGCCTGTGGTATCAGAAAGTCCCATAGCTTTTGCTCCGCCTATGGTCGCCATCTCAAATATTTTATGCGCAGGCATAGCAACCGGATCAAGCAGTCTCACCTTTTGTATGAGAGCCGCGTGGCGCATCTCGGTGAACATATCTAGATTATTACTGCAGGGTGAGCCGTCAGCAGCCAGAGAAACATTGCACCCCATCTCTAACAGCTCAGGTATTTCGGCTATCCCCGATGCTAATTTAAGGTTGCTGCTTGGGCAGTGGGATATCATAGTGCCTGTGTCTGTCAGTATCTTTTTCTCATCATCGTCCAGCCATATGCAGTGAGCGAGTATAAGGCTTTCGCCTGTTAGTCCTAAATGCTCCAGATATTTTATGTTGCGCATGCCGCGCTCTTTCTCAACCAAGGCTATCTCGCCCATGTTTTCTGAAGCGTGTGTATGTATCTTCAGGTTGAGATTTTTATTGATCTCTCTGAGTTTTATTAATAGTTTTTCGGTACATGACACCACAAACCTAGGTGCAAAAGCGTACATAAGCCTGCCGTTTTCTGCTCCATGCCATTTTTCTGCCAGCCTGACAGATTCGGCTATAGACTCTTCAGTATCTTCCATCAGCCCCGTCGGAACATCTTTTCCGTGATCCATCATACATTTGCCGGACATAAGCCTTATTCCGGCATCTTTCGCCGCATCAAATATAGCATTCGTATGGCTGACGGTCCCCATGTCTATCACAGAGGTTGTGCCCCCTGCTATAAGCTCAGCTATCCCCAGCTTTGCTGAGGCGTGGTTGCTTTCGTATGTGTGTGAAGCCTCAAGAGGCCAAATCCGCTTTTTCAGCCAGTCCAGAAGCTGCATGTCATCAGCCAGCCCCTGAAAAAGTCTCTGTGTAAGGTGTATGTGGGTCTGTATCAGCCCAGGTATTACAGCGCAGCCTTCGGCATCGATAACCTCATCAGCAGTCTGCGCAGCTTCACCGACAGATTTTATAATATCGCCCTGTATCAGCAGATCACCTTTTATGACCGCCCTCTCAGGGTTCATTGTTACAATATTTCCGTTTTTGATCAGTATAGTTTTATTCAATCAAGAGTCCTTCATACAGGATTCCACGGCACAGATTATCATTTCATAACCAGTGCATCTACAGAGGTTTCCTGCGTGCTCTTTTCTTATGAGCTCTCTGTCTATATCTTTACCTTTGTGTTTTTCGACAAAGGCAGTGGTTGTCATTATGAATCCCGGCGTACAGTATCCGCACTGAACAGCTCCGGCATCTATGTATGCTCTTTGCACTTTTGAAAGCTCGCCGTTTCTGGATTCCCCTTCTACTGTTCTTATCTCTTTGCCATCTGCCCATACAGCCAGATATACGCATGTGTCGTAAGGTACACCATCCACCAGAGCGGTACATGCGCCGCATTCTCCGACACCGCAGCCCTGTTTGATACTGTTGAACCCTTCATTGCGAAGCACGTCCAGAAGCGACATACGCACATCAACATCTATACACATCTCACTTCCGTTTAATATGAATGATATCTCTCTGGTAATCATGATTCACCTCCGGCATCCTCAGCGGCATGCTTAATAACTCTCTCTGCCAGAGTTTCTATAATGTGCAGGCGGAAATCTTTCGAAGCCCTCCATGAGTCCCTGGGAGTAACATCGTTCATAACCTGCTTTGCTATCTTTTTAATATTTTCCTCTGTGGGTTCAAGCCCCACAGCAAATTCCTCTGCGGTCTTTGCCCTGATAGGTTTGGGAGCCGCCACTGTGAAAGAAATCTTTAAAGTCTCTATTTTTCCGTCATCCATTTTTACTGCTGCTGCACAGCCTATAGTGGCTATATCCATAGCGTTTCGCATGGCGTATTTATAATAATGTGTGCCGTATCCGGCGTAGTTATCGAGGCATATTCTGATAGATTTCAAAATCTCTGTTTGCCCCAGCACAACTTGACCCGGCCCCAGATAAAAATCTATTATGGGTATTTCACGCTCACCTTCGGCGCTCTCTGTTATAAGCAGAGCATCCAGAACACAAAGGCTCGCCAGACTGTCGGCACTCACAGCGCCGTTGCAAAGGTTTCCGCCTATTGTGGCTACGTTGCGCACCTGCGGGCCGCCTACTGTTCCTGATGCAAGTGCCAGCACGGGCAGCACATCGTTTATAATTTCACTGTCCACAACCTCTGTAAAGGTAGTGGCAGCACATATCTCTATGTCTCCGGTATCTGTGTAGGAAACGCCTTTTATCTCTTCCAAATCATGTATGTCGACCAGTTCAGAGTATTCGCTGTGACCTTCACGAAGCCTGATCAGAACATCTGTCCCGCCAGAGATGAGCTTTGCGTTGGGATTTTCAGACAAAAGTCTGACAGCATCTTTTACTGATTCGGCTTTTTCATATTGCTTTATATCAAACATCTCATTCTCCGCTTAAATTATTCCGCTTTTTTTAAAGACTTTGAACAGATACTTCGGCGACATCGGTATCTCGTCCGGCTTCGCACCTGTTGCATCCCACACTGCGTTGCGCAGTGCCGGAGCAGGGGAGATGACCGGAGGCTCGCCGAGAGATTTGTTGCCGTAACTCGCTGTGGGTTCATCTGTCTCCACAAAGGCGCACTTCAAATCAGGCATATCCATTATGGTTGGGAGCTTATAGTCAAGCAGGTTGTTGTTATAGACACGCCCGGTTTTGTCATCAATGAGAAGTTCTTCCGAGAGCGCAGCACCTATGCTCATGCTCATACCGCCGTGAACCTGACCCTCAGCCAGAAGCGGATTTATGATTTTTCCTGCATCGTGGATGTTGTATATCTCTTTGATATAAACTTTGCAAAGTTTCACGTCCACATCGATGTCTACGAATGTGCACCCGAAAGAAGGTGCATTTGTTCTTGTTTTATAAGAGACTTCTGCGGTTATCTGACCGCCTCTGTCTTTGTGATAATAAGCATCCACAGCCAGATCACGCATGGTTATAACGGTTACTTCAGGCTTCTCTTTCAAAACAACCTTGTCACCCGCAATAATAATTCTGTCTATCGTCTGTCCTGTTATCAGCTCTGCGTATTTCAATATTTTTTCTTTTAGTTCCACGGCAGCCTTATAAACAGCCTGACCGCCGACATATGTTTGTCTGGAAGCATATGCGCCAGTGTCGAAAGGTGAAAAGTCAGTATCCTGAGTGGAGATAACCTTTACCTTTTCAAATGATATACCCGTTGTTTCTGATGTCATCTGGGCAAATACAGTGTCAGAACCCTGACCTATCTCTGTAGCTCCGGCCTGAATATGCACTGAACCGTCCTGATTCAGAACCATGCGTACACTTGCCCCCTCAACCAGAACAGGATAAGTCCCTGATGCGTAGCTGAAACATGCAACACCAAGCCCAGAGCGGATGTTGCCGGATTTTTTATTTTTGTAAAGTTTCTGCTTTTCGTCCCATTTTATAAGCTCACGCCCTTTTTCGAGACATTCTTTCAGTCCGTGTGTGAGAATAGGTTTATTGTTCAGCGGGTTTATGTCCCCTGTGATGCCGACATTTTTCAGTCGGAACTCAAGTGGATCTGTGCCCGATTTTCTGGCTAGTTCCTCAATGATGTTTTCCACAAAAAACACAACCTGCGGTGTTCCGTAGCCACGCATGGCTCCTGCTGTGGGCATGTTAGAATAGAGTGTTCTGGCGTGATACCGTATAACCGCTCTGGGGTACATGGTACAAGCTTTTGCTCCACCGGCCTGTGCTATGGCGTGACCGTGGGATGCGTATGCGCCGGTGAGCGACACAGCATCCAAATCAAGAAACCTCAGTGTGCCGTCCTTGTCGGCACCGCCTTTGGCATGGCCTATGAACGGGTGTCTGGTACGTGAACATGAGAGTGATTCTTCTCTTGTGAGGTTTACCTGCACAGGAGCGCCGTCCATTTTAAGTGTCAGCCAGGCAGCCATAGGTTCCACCACAACATCTTGTTTCGCTCCGAAACCTCCGCCGATGTATGGTTTAATAACTTTTATCCGCCCTATAGGAAAGCTGAGTGCTTCGCTTATTATGCGCCTTGCAATGTGCGGTATCTGGGTGGATGAAACCACAACTATATTGTCGTTATCATCCATATATCCATATGCTATCTGGTTTTCCAGATGGCAGTGCTGAACCATAGCTGTTTTGTAGCTGCTTTCTGTCAGGTGTGCTGATGCTTTTACAGCCTCGCTCATATCTCCGCCCACGCTGAACTCATGCTCTCCGGTAAGGTTCCCTTCCGGGTGTATCTGCGGAGCATTTTCTGCGAGTATGTTTTCCGGCGTGTTCAGAACAGCAAGCTCATCATATGTAACTTCCACAAGCTTTGCAGCTTTTCTCGCTATCAGCTCGCTGTCTGCAACAACAATTGCTATCTCGTCCCCTTCAAAACGGACATGCTTGGTAAGCAGATGTCTGTCGTATGGGTCTCTGTGTGAAGGATCGTCAGAATATGGGTGTCCTGCGGTGGAAAAACGTATATCCGGCACATCTTCGTAAGTAAAGATAGCTCTTACGCCGGGGAGCGCCCCCGCTTTCTCTGTATTAATACCTGTAACTATGCCGTGAGCGATGGTGCTTCTGACATAGACAGCGTGTTTCATTCCTGAAAGTGTAAAGTCTTCGGTGTATCTGGCTCGCCCTGTAGCCTTTGCCACTGCGTCCAGACGTTCAACAGATTTGCCTACTGCCACTTGAACCTCCCGGTCAGATCCTTTCCTGCGAAAACGGTGCGCAGGTTTTTATCATTTTAAACAAATATACGTACTCTGTAATGTACCCGATTTTTCTGTCTGATGAAATATTATTCATAAGAATTTTTTCAACTCTAAGGCTTGATTTATCCAGCGATATTATCAGGTCATCTTCCTGATAAAGATATCCGCTGTCAGTTTCCACTACCTCAGCTTTTTCATCATTGTTTTTGATCAGCATTGTGTCTTCTTCTGTTATGTGGAAGCCCAGTTCAGCCAAATCAAAACTTTCACGGGTTATGTGAAATTTTGGTTTATCCATGAACGGTCTGCCTGCTGACGGGCAGAATGTTGTGCAGTTGCCGCATTCGTTACAGAAGTCGCCTATGTTTACTATCTGATACTGTTGCTTTAACTTTTTGCTGCCAGTAAGTTTTATTGAACCGTTAGCAAACAGAGTTTCAATAGGTATTTCGGCAGTGTCTGTCTCGATGAAGAAATTACTTCGGTTAGGGCAGACAGTGGTGCATACGTTGCAGATAAGGTCGCACTGCAGGCAGCGGGACGCCTCTTTTTTTGCCGCCTCATCGCTAAGAGTATCCATAAACAGATCGAAATTAAGCCTGTACGATGCTTTTTTCTCGGGCAGTTCTGCACCGAAGTCACGGCTTGCCTGTTTTACCATCAGCTTTCTTTTGTTTATGACTCTGTCCTCTTCTGGTGTCAGGTTTAAGGTTTTTGCCACGCCCGCTTTGTCCAGTATTGAAAATGCTGCTTTTTGTCCGTCCGCTATGGCGTTTATTAGGCTGGATGCGCCTCTGTATGCATCCCCTCCGGCATAAACTCTGTCCATCTGGGTTTCGTAAGTTTCTGGGTTTACTTTCAGGCTTTCCTCTGGCAGAAAGTCCAGAACAACCTGCTGGCCTATGGCGGTTATTATTGTGTCCGCATCTATCACGTATTCAGAGCCGTCTATTTTCAGAGGTCTGGCTCTGCCTGAGCTGTCTGGTTTGCCCAGTTTCATCCGGCTTACTTTCAAACCTGTCACCTGATTATCTACGCTGACAACAGCTTCCGGTGAGGCAAGTTCCACAATTTTTATCCCTTCCTCCATAGCTCCTCTTATCTCTTCAGCGTCACACGGCATCTCTCTCTTTGTTCTGCGGTAAACGATGGTCACTTCTCCATCAGAAGCAAGTCTGCGTGCAGTTCTGGCGGCATCCATTGCGGAGTTTCCTGCACCAATTATTATAATGTTTTTGCCGAATTTTAACTTTTCGCCTCTGCGTACTTTGCTGAGGAATGAAAGCTGATCATAAACCCCTTCTGAGTCTATGCCGTCAATGTTCAGATGCATATCCTTCTGGGCTCCCACGGCAATGTATGTGAAGTCGCTTTCATTTCGGAGCTTGTCAAAGATATCTTTGGAGATATGTTTGCCCAGATGCAGCTTAACACCGAGGGCAGTTATATTTCTGATGTCCTTCGCCAGTGACCCGTCATCCAGTCGAAAAACAGGTATACCGTCCGCAGCCATCCCTCCGGGGAAGTCTTTTGCCTCGTAAACATCCACCTGAAAGCCTTCTCGTGCAAGTACTGCCGAACAGGAAAGACCGGCAGGTCCTGAGCCTATTACTGAGACTTTCAGCCCGTTTGATGCTGATGGTTTTATTCCGGTTTTTTCAAATTTTTCTGCTATATATCTTTTAACCTCTCTGATTAAGATAGGTTTTTCGTAGTTCATCCTTGTGCATCTGGTCTGGCAGACGTGATCGCACACACGCCCCTGCACGTTTGGGAATGGGTTTGTTGCTGCTATGGTCTTATAGGCCTTTTCAAACTCTCCCCTTGCAGTGTATTCCAGATATCTCGGTATCTCCTGACCAGCCGGACAGCCTGTCATGCAGGGGGCTTCAGCGCAGTCGAAAAAACCAAGCTCCCGCTCTGTCTTTACCGATTCGTAAGGATAACTCTGCTTTTTGTACAGAGGATTCTCAATCACTTCGTTTGCGTATTTTGTAAGATACTCAAAGCTGTCCGCAGGAATCTCTATGCCTCTTATCTGCTCTATGTACTGTGCCAGCCTGCCATAGCCGCCGGGTTTCAAAATATCTGAGCAGATAGTGACAGGGGTAAGCCCGCTTTTCAGGATATCTGCAATATTAAAACAGTCAGCTCCGGCTGAAAATGAGATATCCAGTTTACCCTTAAACTCTTTCTGGAGTTTTGCTGCCAGATTTACACTGATAGGGTGAAGGGCTCGACCGCTCATATAAAGCATCTTCTCTTTTTTCGGCAGTTTCTGGCTGATGTTTGAGGTTTCCAGTGTGTTTGTCAGTTTCAGGTTGAAGGCAGCGCCTGATCTTTTCGAAGATTTCTTCAAAGATATTATAAGCTTTACTCCGTCAGCATACTTCAGGTCGTGGTCGAATGCGAGATCTGGAACCTCTATCTCAAAGCCGAGTCTTTCGTTTAAAATTTCTCTCAGTTTTTTTGCGCCCAGCAGGGTAGGGTTAAGCTTTATTGTGGTGTCGAATTTTCTTTCTTCTATAAAGTACTGACCTATTTTTTCAATTTCCTCAGGCGGGCAGCCGTGCATAGTGGACACTGTTAAATTATTTGTGATACAAGGTGATATTGGCAGGTTCTTTACCGCAGGGTAAAACTTTGCAACTTCTGCTATTTTGTCATCCAGCACATCTGAACAGTCAGACATTTTGTCCAGGAATTTTTGCACGGAAGGGCTTAATATACCCTCCATGTTGTATCCGACACTCATGTTAAAAACAAAGCCGTTCTCTCCGGTGTGGCCGAACATGTCCCGAAGCACATGAATAAGCACCCATGCGTTCAGGTATTCTTCGAAGGAGCCGTTAAGCTTCAGTTCCTGCGACCATTCACAGTTGTACCCCTCGTCGGACATGTCTATACAAGGCTTGGTTACATCCAGCTCGTCCAGCACCTGCACGGTCTTCAGCTCCATATATCTGGCTCCTGTGAGCCATGCGGAGATTATGTTCTGTGAGAGCTGAGTGTGAGGCCCGGCTGCAACCCCAAGTGGTGTCTCAAGCATCTGTCCGTATCTTTTCACCATAAAAGTATCATCAGATTTCGGTGTAAAAAAGAATTCTGATGGGATCCCTAAAAAGATGCCTGTCTTCTCAAATTCTTTGATGTATTTGAAAATTGTTTTAATGCTTGCGGATACAAATCTGTCACTGCTCATGTTTAATCCTCTTTTTTGGAAGGTGTACGGGGGAGAAAGACGCCTCTGCCTCTCTTTCCGGTAAATCTTCCATTGTTTACAATAACTTCGCCTCGGGATACGGCGGTTACAGGCCACCCTGTGGCCTCGTACCCCTCAAATGGTGTATAGTCGCATTTATGATGAAGAGTATTTACAGAAATCTTTCTTGAGATATCTGTGTCCATTATGAAAAAATCCGCATCAGAACCCACCGCTAATGAACCTTTTCTCGGATAAAGTCCCATTTTTTTTGCAGGGTTCTCTGAAATCAGCGCGCTAAATCTTTCTAATGTGATACGTCCTTTTGCCACCCCCTCGGAGTATAGCAGTGGTACCCGTGTTTCCACTCCCGGACATCCGCCCGGTGTCCGCCTGAAATCATCTTTGCCAAACTTAACCTTGTCAGCGTAAGAGAAAGAGCAGTGGTCAGTGGCTACAATATCTATAGTGCCGTCTGCGAGACCTTCCCATAAAGCATCACAATCTTCCTGCTTTCTTAAAGGAGGAGCCATAATATATTTCGCTCCGTCCGGGTCATTGTATCTCTCTTCTGTGAGCAGAAGGTATTGCGGACAGGTTTCTGCTATCACTGCTTGTCCAACTGCTTTAGCCTTTTTTATAACCTGAAGACCTTTTTTAGTGGATAGATGCACTATGTAGACAGGTCTGCCTTTTGCAGTTTTAAGAATTTGCTTTATAGCATCAGCCTCAGAAAAATCCGGTCTGCTTTTTGCGTGATATATCGGTTCAAGTCTTCCTTCGTCGCCGTATTTTTTCTGTAGTTCTTTTATTACAGCGTCATCTTCTGCGTGAAATGCCGTGAGTCCGCCGCTACTGTCCATAACATCAATGACTTTTTCGATTGCATTGTATGTGAGCATATTATCATAAGTGCAATAGACCTTCATGCTTGGTATCCCGTCATTAATGAGCTCAGGTATCTCTTTTAATACCGCATCATCTACCCGCTGGAAAACACCGTGGACTGCGTAGTCTATCACTGCTTCTTTTTCCAGATTTTTTTTATACATATCCGGCTGATGGTGGAGTGAGCAATCTTTTTCTCCAGCTTCCGGATGGTCTATTATGGTGGTGGTTCCGCCGAATGCAGCCGCCACTGTGCCGTGATAGAAACCGTCGGAGACTTTTCTGTCACCTAGTGCCAGGTTGAGATGTGTGTGTACATCCACCCCTCCGGAAAACACGTATTTCCCTTCTGCATTGATAATTTCGTCAGCTTTTTCACTGATATTTTTATCTATACGGGCAATAACGCCTTCCTCAGATAGTATATCCGCTTTGTATGTTTTGTCCGGTGTTACCAGCAGACCGTTTTTTATTAAAAGCTTCAAGCCTGCTCCATCTTTGCCCAGAGTTTTTTGCTCATCTCTTTTGAGAATGCGAGAATTTCATCTTCGTTCACTCTTGTGAGCTTTTTGTTATGAACGATAAGTTCTCCGTTTGAAATGACAGAATCAACATGTCTGCTCTCCAGTCCGAATATGAAGTGACCGAGGAAATTGTCCTGTGTCAGCTCTGTGTTAGAGTCGTAGTCAAGTATGACCAGGTTGTTGTCTCCATCGTTGTTAAAGCCTGATGAGCTTATATATTTGTGCACATTTCTAAATCTGTTGTATGCCTCAGGGAAAGATATCCCTTCAATAGCCTGACCAGACAAAAAAGCCGCCTTTGCGCTTCTGAGCATGTCGGAGTGCATGCCGTCAGTACCCAGTATTACATTTTCTGTGATGCTTGCATAGTTTTGAAGCCCTACATTGTTGTTTTGGTTGCTCTCTATGTTTTCAACAACGTAATGACCGCTTTGACGGATTATACGCTTTTCGTTATCGTTCAGGTGAACGCAATGAACCAGAATCGTCTGGGGCATATCAAGTGCACCGAAGTCCGCTAATCTTTCTGCAACATATTTACCGTGCTCTTTTATGCAGTGATCCTGATCTGCCTTGTCCTCTGCTGTGTGGATGTGGAGTCCTGTGTTGTATTTTTTAGCAAGGGATACTGCGTTTTCCAGCAGTTCGTCCCCTACGGTGAATGATGCGTGAAGCCCCACGTGACCCTGTCTGCCTGAGGAGAGATAACGCTCATGTTCTGCCAGCCCCGCCTGAGCCTTGTCTGCGCCGTCCCTGTCTGAAAGTTCGTAACACAGCAGATGAGAAACACCTACCTTGTCAAAAGCTTCCGCAATAATGTCCAGCGACCCTTCAACAGCATTAGGCGATGCGTGATGATCTATGACAAATGTCACACCGTTTTTAGCGCAGTACATGGCGGATGAAAGTGCGCTCGCCTGTATCATGTCACGGTCAAGCAGCTTATCTATGGCCCACCACACATATGTTAGTATCTCTTTGAAATTGTTAGGTATTTTTTTAGGTGCGGGCATCCCTCTGGCGAGGGCGGAGTATATGTGATGATGACCGCATGCGAATGATTTGGTTACAAATTTGCCTTTGCAGTCGATTATTCTGCCGTCTGCATGGACATTGTTAACAAACTCTATTTTGCTGTCGGTCACTTTTATGTTTGTATTTGTAATTTTAAATGTCTGCCAGTCTATAAAAGCAGCATTTTTCAGATATAAAGCCATAACGCCTCCGTCTGTTAAGTCTTTAGCGGCGGTGAGGGATATCTTTACGCCCGGTATAACTGTACCTGCTTCACAGGCAGTTTCAACCGCCTCTCGCCATCGTACCTCCTGAAAGCAGAAGCCACAGCAGCGGCTGTTGGTATACAGCATATTTCGCCGACACCTTTTGCTCCGAAGGGCGCTTCCTCGTCATATATTTCAACTGTTTTAATCTCAATTTCAGGCACATCAGTAGAGCGTAAAAGCCCTAGCTTGCCGTATCTGCCGTCAACAATTTTTCCTTTATCAAGAAGTAGGTTCTCGCTAAGGGCATATCCCAGCCCCATAACAATTCCACCCTCTATCTGGCCTTCGAAAAGTTTTCTGTTCACTACCGTTCCTCTATCGTGGGCAGCTGTTACTTTTTTTATAGTCCCCTCTTCGTCCAGTATGACAAGCTGTGTTGCATAGCTGTATGCAAAGTGGCTGATTATCTGTCCTTCACTGTTTAGCGGTGTTGTCCAGTCGCAAAGGTAAGTGCCGTTATAAGTTTTGCCTGCGAGTTTTTTAAGAGTAGAGTCTGACATGTCAGTCTTTAGCCCTTTAGCGGCACTGATGAGTGCTTTGCCTACTAAAAAAGTCCCTCTGCTGGCAGTGGTGCTTCCACCTTTTGTCTCACTGGCTGTCATTACTATGACATCTACTTTCACGTTTTTGTTCAGACCAAGATATTCGCACAGCATCTGTTTGGCTACAGTGTCTATGCCTTGCCCCATCTCGCTCCAGCCGTGATAAAGCTTTATGTGGTTTTCGTTCACAACATCTAAGCGCACCTGCGAAAGCTCAGGCACACCGTTACCTATACCGCAGTTTTTTATACCGCATGCTATGCCTGTATATTTATTATTATTGTACTGCTCTTTGACTAGTTCCAGTGTTTTCTTCAGGCCGATATCTTTGCGTACTATATGTCCACTAGTTGTTTTAAGCCCGGGTTCCAGAGCGTTTTTGTATCTGATTTCCCATCTGTCGAAACCGGCTTTTTCGCAAAGCTCGTCAATAAGGCTTTCTATGGCGAAAGTGACCTGATTTACACCGAAGCCACGCATGGCTCCCGCCGGAAGATTGTTTGTGTAAACAGCTTTTGACTGCACGTCAATATTTGGGATGAAATATGCCCCACCGGCGTGTGTTGCAGCACGTTCCATAACAGGTCCGCCGGCAGATGCGTATGCACCTGTGTCGCCGAGTATTCTGGCATAAAGTCCAGTGAATTTGCCGCTTTCGTCACAGCCAAGTTTATAGTCTAGTATCATCGGATGTCTTTTCGCATGCATTCTTATGGACTGTTCTCTTGTTATGGTTACTTTTACAGGTCTTTTCAGGTGAAAAGCTCCTAGGGCAGCGTGTCCTTGAGCGATAAGGTCTTCCTTTCCGCCGAAAGCACCGCCAGAGGGGACAAGCTTTACATTAACATCTTCTGTTTTTAAGCCAAGCAAATCTGCCAGCTGGTGTCTGTCTTCGTATATCCCCTGACCCTGAGAATAGACTGTCATCACACCGTCTTCGTATCTTGCCAGACTGCTTTCAACCTCAAGAAATGCGTGTTCTATAAGCTGTGTTTCGTACCTGCCTGAGACAACGTGCGCTGATTTTGCAAAAACATCATCAACACTTTCGCCGTAGCAAATGTTCGTCTATTTCAGCAGGTTTCCTGATTCGTGTATCCTGATGTCGGAGTGCTCTGCCAGTGTCATGTCGGTGAGAGGTTCTAAAACCTCATATTCTACATCTATAAGGGTTGCCGCATGTCTTGCGGTGAGCATTTTATCAGCAATCACGCAGGCGATAACATCGCCCACATATCTGGTTATTTCCCCTTCTGCGATATATGCGTCCCAGTCTTTGGTTATCATTCCTATGCGGCGTTTACCGGGGACATCTTTATATGTTAAAACTTTTACAACACCTTCCACAGCTTCCGCTTTCGAAGTGTCTATCTTTAAAATGCGGGCTCTGGGGTGTTCGCTCAGATGCAGTGCACCGAGATATTGATCGTCGAAGTACATTCCATCAGCAAAGAGCGGTTCGCCAACTGCTCTCTCATATGCTTGAAATTTCGGAGCGGACTTACCTATTTCGTGCGTGTCGTATTCAACAGATTTTCCGTCTCTCAGTTTTTCCGCCGCCAGAAGTATAGCATCGACAATCTTAACATAGCCTGTGCATCTGCAAAGATGAGGCTTGACCGCCTGAGCTGCCTCTTGTCTTGTTGGGTTAGGATTGTTCGTCAGCAGGTTTTTTGTTCTGGTTAGCATTCCCGGTGAACAGAATCCGCACTGAACAGCTCCAGATGCAACAAAAGCTCTTCCCAGTGTCTCTTTCAGCTCTTTTGGAAAACCTTCTATTGTAACCATATTCTTGCCTTCCATGTCGGCCATCTTTTGTCTGCATGCAAGCTTTGCTTTGCCATCTATCTCTATAAGGCATGCACCGCATGCGCCTTGACCGGAACAGCCGTCTTTTACGCTGGCAATGCGCAGAGTATACCTCAGCCACCTGAGCAGAGATATCTCTTCGCCATCATATTCAATGTTTTTTCCGTTTAGCGTAAACCTAACCATATATTCTCTCTATTTTATTCTATTTTTGTCCATTTTCTTAATTTTTTCCAAAGTTTCAGCAGGGTTTTCAAACTTGCTGAGGAAGATCATCGCTGCGATAACATAAGGTTTGTAACTGGCTTCTTTGTATAGCGGTGCTCTGTATCTGTCAAAAACAGATGCTGCAACTTCCCCCTGCTTGCAGGAAACGTCTGTTATGTCTGCGGGGAGACAGTGCATATAAAGCGCTTTGCCGTCTTTAGTTTTAGACATCAGATCCTCTGTGCACTCCCAGTCTTTATGGTTTGCATTTTGGATAAGCAGCTCTTTTTCGAGTGCGTCTATGCCTTCAAAATCGCCCTGACCGTATAGGTTCGTTCTTTTTTCCATAGCAGCAAACGGAGCCCAGCTTTTAGGATATACTATATCCGCTCCTTCAAAGGCTTCTGCCATGTTGTTGGTCTTGGTAAATGTTCCGCCATAACTGTCAGCGTTGCCTTTTGCCACAGCCTCCACTTCAGGCATTACCTCGTAACCTTCAGGGTGAGCAAGTGTCACATCCATTCCGAAACGAGTCATAAGACCTATTATACCCTGTGGAACAGAAAGCGGCTTTCCATATGATGGAGAATATGCCCATGTCATCGCAATTTTTTTACCCTTAAGGTTTTCTACGCCGCCGAAAGTGTTTATCAGGTGCATGGCATCAGCCATTGACTGTGTTGGGTGGTCTATGTCGCACTGAAGGTTCACAAGGGTTGGGCGCTGTTCCAGAACTCCTTCGTCATATCCGTCCTGAACAGACTTCGAGACTTCACGCATATATGCGTTACCTTTGCCGATGTACATGTCGTCACGTATACCTATGACGTCCGCCATGAAAGAGACCATGTTTGCTGTCTCTCTGACTGTTTCACCGTGGGCTATCTGAGATTTGCCTTCTTCGAGATCCTGCACTTCGAGCCCAAGAAGGTTAGCTGCACTAGCGAAGCTGAATCTTGTTCTTGTGGAGTTATCACGAAACACCGAGATAGCAAGTCCGCTGTCGAAAACCTTTGATGAGATGTTCTTCTCTCTCATAGCCTTCAAAATTTCTGCTGTTTGAAAAACGGCAGCAAGTTCGTCTGCGGATTTTTCCCATGTTAGAAGGAAGTCGTTCAGATACATATTTTTAGTGTCTAGTTTATCAAGCTGTTTAATCAGTTTCTTAATGCTCATTTATGAGTCTCCTTTTATCTTGTTATTCTTGTTCCTGTTTTATACTCTATGGCGTCTTTCAGATTCTCGGGCGTGGTGATTATCACCTCTTTGCCGCCGTTTTCTATAAAGTTTATCGCAGCCTCTATCTTTGGCAGCATACTGCCGGGTGCAAAGTGACCTTCTGTTACATACTGCTTCATCTGGGAAAGCTTTACATGTTCCAGTTTTTTTTCATTTTCTTTTCCAAAATTTACAGAAACGTGGCTCACTCCGGTAGAGATAATAAACTGGTCAGCCTGAAGCTTTTCCGCGAGCATAGCAGAGGCAAGATCTTTGTCGATAACAGCGTCTGCTGCTGCAAAGCCGTCTTTCGACTTTATAACGGGAATACCGCCTCCTCCGCAGGCTATCATCACATAGCCTTTTTCTACCATATCTGATATGGCGTTTATCTCAAGTATCTCCAGCGGAACAGGGGAGGGCACAACCCTTCTGTATCCACGGCCGGAATCTTCTATAAAGCTCCAGTGAGGATGGTTGCTTTTCAGCTCTTCTGCTTTTTCGGCGGTAAAAAATGAACCGATAGGTTTTGATGGATTTTGGAAGTGTTCATCATCTTTGTCTACCAGAACCCTTGTTATGATGGTAGATGTCTGCTCTTTCAAACCTCTTTTCCGGAGTTCGTTTTCCAGAGCTATCTGTATCTGAAAGCCGATGGCTCCCTGAGTGTCAGCAACACAGCTTGACAGAGGAACCTCGTGGATTCCTGCTGCTTCAAAAGAGACTGATGATCGGTGCAGGATAAACCCCACCTGCGGACCGTTTCCGTGGACTATAACAAGCTTTCGTCCTGATTCTACTATGTCAGCCAGATGCTTGCAGGTCACCATTACGGTCTCGTACTGATCCTCTACAGATTTATGGGCTTCGTCTTTAATGAGCGAATTACCCCCAATAGCCACAACTACCGTTTTTTTCATTTTGTCCGCCTTGTTACATTTCCAGATATACTTTCGGCAGCGCCGCATAAAGTGCCGCGCAGTTTACCATATCCTGTTTCCATGTTATCTCGTTCGGAGCATGCGCCTGAGCCTCTTTGCCGGGGCCGAATCCTATGGTCGGGATCCCGAAAAGCCCTGTTATGGATACCCCGTTTGTGGAGAATGTCCACTTATCTATTCTTGGTTCATTTTTGAAAAGTCTTCTGTATGTTTCAGCCACACTTTCACAGGAGATATCATCCTGCTCTACTACCCATGAAGGGAAGTAGCAATCAGTTGGGTAGACTAACCCAGTGTAGGAAGGGGTTTCATAAGTGTACATCTCTACTTTTGCATTTGCTTTTTGTACAGATGGGAGGTTTTGTATCTGGCCTATTGCGTAGTCTTTGTCTTCGCCTTTGGTTAGTCTGCGGTCTATAGATATTGTGCATCCGTCAGCCACAGCACATCTGGAAGGTGATGAGTGAAAAATCTCTGAAACAGTAAGTGAGCCTTTTCCAAGGAATTCGTCATCGTGCAGCTTTGTGTGAAGCTCTTCCAGCTCGGTGAGGATAGGAGCCATTTTAAATATTGCGTTATCACCGCGTTCTGGTGCGGAGCCGTGACAGCTAACGCCTGATGTTGTGACCTTTATCTCCATGCGTCCACGCTGTCCTCTGTATATCCCGCCGTCTGTTGGCTCTGTGGATATTACAAATTCCGGTTTGAGATTCATCTCTTTGATAATGTACTGCCAGCAGAGTCCATCGCAGTCCTCCTCCTGAACAGAGCCCACCATAACAAGTGTATAGTCATCCTCCAGTCCGAGGTCTTTTATTATCTTGCCTGCGTATACCATAGAGGCCATTCCACCCTCCTGGTCGGATGTTCCTCTGCCGCCTATGGTTTCTTCGTCTTCATAGCCTTCGTATGGGTCAAATTTCCAGTTAGCCATGTTGCCAATGCCAACAGTGTCTATGTGAGCATCATAAGCTATCAGTCGTTTTCCATGACCTATGGTTCCATGGATGTTGCCTTGCGGGTCGATTTCTACCTTGTCAAAACCTACCTTTTCCATCTCCTGCTTTATACGGGCGACCACTGCTCCCTCTTGTCCGCTCTCGCTTGGTATGCGAACCATGTCTCTGAGGAATTTTGTCATGTCCTCTTTATAGCTTTCCGCTTTTTCTAAAATTTTTGCAAAATCCTGCATTTATAAGCCTCCGGTTGTATATGTTTTTATTCATTAAATAATCTACACAATTTTTTGTATATCGTCAACAAAATTGGGTTATGTCAAATAAATTAGATAAAATAGACGGAAATTTGTTGATTTTATACAATTTATTTTATAGTATGTAATTATATTTCAGAAGGACAATGATATGACCAAACTGAACAGCGCTGATAAAAAAATCTTAAAATCTTATGAAGATACTGTAAGTGCAATTGCCGCCTTTTTCGGTTCTTACTGCGAAGTAACCCTTCATAGTCTCGAAAACCCCGACAATGCTATAATAAAGATCGAGAACTCTCACCACACCAGAAGGAAAGTGGGCGATTCTATAAGCGAGCATGGTCTTCAGGCTGTTTCTGAATATAACGAGACAGGCAGGCAGGATCATACATGCTACACCACTAGCACAGAGTCCGGTGAGCCTATGCGCACCATTCAAACGGTAATAACAAATGAAGGGCAGGCTATAGGTCTGCTGTCTATCAGTTTTAACATGACAGTGCCGCTCACAGAGTTTATCTCTACATTCAGCCTGTTTCATCAGCCTGAGCATGCACCTGTCAAAGAGGTTATGGTGGCTGACAGTGTGGAAGACCTTATACACAATGCAGTAGATGATATTGTCAAAGACATCAGCACAAATATAAACATACCAAACCACGAAAAAAATAAATACATAGTTTACGGACTTTACGAGAAGGGCGTCTTTGAGATAAAGGGTTCAGTGGTTTTGGTTGCTAAAGAGCTGAAACTTTCTAAATACACCATATACAGCTATGTCAGAGAGCTTAAAGAGAAGAGCAAAGTATGAAATTCAATTATATATGTACACAGTGCAGTAAACAATATGACATTAAACCTGACCTGATGGTCTGCCCCGTCTGCTCAAAAGCCCAGAAGGGTGACGAACCTGTCAGAGGTATACTTGAGGTAGAGCTTGACGGGTCTGCGGACGGCAGTTTTGATGTTTTTGATCTGCTTCCTGTGGACAAAAAATATTTCCCATCCATTCCGGTCGGAGGCACACCATTGTGGGCTCCGGAAAACCTTAGAAAAAAGACAGGTTTCAAGAACCTTTATATAAAGGATGATGGCGTTAATCCTACATTTTCATTTAAAGACAGAGCATCGTTTCTCGTGTCAGCCTTTGCAAAGATGCACGGCATAGGTGAGATAGCACTCGCCTCAACGGGCAATGCAGGCTCGTCAATGGCTGGTGTAGGAGCTGCTGCCGGGCAGAAGATAACGATATTCCTTCCGGAAACTGCTCCTGAGGCGAAACTGGTTCAGGCAATGCAGTACGGAGCTAATGTTTTCCGTGTTAAGGGTAACTACGACCTGGCTTACGACTTTTCACTGGAATACTCAAAGATAAAAGGCGGGATGAACCGGAACACTGCCTATAACCCTATGACCATAGAGGGGAAGAAAACTGTTTCACTGGAGCTTTTCAAACAGCTTCATCAGGCTCCAGATTATGTTTTTGTCTCCACGGGTGATGGGTGTATTCTGGCTGGAGTGTTTAAGGGATTTGCAGATTTGGTGAAGCTTGGCGTTATTAAAAAGATGCCTGTTATATATTCTGTTCAGGCTGAGACCAGTGACGCACTTTACCGTGCAGAAAAGACTGGAAAATTTGAAAATATATCAACATCTACTGTGGCTGATTCTATTTGTGTGGACGTGCCGAGAAACGGTTACCACGCTCTGAAACTGCTAAAAGAACATGACGGAAGGGTTATTAGAGTGTCTGATGATGCCATATTAAATGCACAGCATGAACTCGCATCAGCAGCCGGGCTTTTTACAGAGCCAGCGGGCGCTGCTGCATATGCCGGTTTTATTTCAGAGACGGGTAAAATAGAAAAAGATGCAGTTGTCGCAGTGCTATGTACAGGTAACGGATTAAAGGATGTTTCCTCAGCTTCAAAGCTTATGAAAGGTAAAAGCAAAATGATCGCTTCAGTAGAAGAAGCCATTAAGGAGATTTGATAATGATAGATTTGAGTATTAATAAAGAGACAAGAGATAAAAACGCGAAATACTGCAAAGATCAGGGGATAACACTGCCTACTTTTGAGATGATGAAAAATCCGGAACTGATTCCTGCGAATATTAAAGAAAAACTGAAAAATGTAGGGCTCTGGGAAGTGAATCCGCTGAACCTTTACCGTATATCATGGAAAAATGAGGCGAAGGAGACAGGCGGTCTTTACGGGGACGTGAACCATTTTGTACTTCCGCCGGAATTAACTGGTTGTAAGGCTAATATAATAGTAATGGTGGGGAAATGGTTCCCTACGGGAGCTCATAAAGTTGGGGCTACTTACGGATGCCTAGCTCCCAGACTTGTGACGGGGCAATTCGATCCCCAGACAACAAAAGCCGTTTGGCCGTCCACAGGTAACTACTGCCGTGGCGGTGCTTATGTATCCGCTCTCCTTGCAAACAGCTCCATAGCTATACTTCCGGAGGAGATGTCAAAAGAGCGTTTCGAGTGGCTGAAAACTGTGGCTGGAGAGGTTATAGCGACGCCGGGCTGCGAGTCAAATGTTAAAGAGATTTTTGACAAATGCTGGGAGCTTAGACGCTCCGGTGAAGACCTTCAGATATTTAATCAGTTTGACGAGATGGGGAACCCGCTCTGGCATTACAATGTTACAGGGAGCGCAGTTGAAGAGCTTGTTAATAAGTATGTTGGCGTGGACGATAATTTTGCAGGATATATTTCATCATCAGGTTCCGGAGGCACTCTCGCTGCGGGCTACTATCTGAAAACAAAATTCCCTAAAATGAAGCTTGCCGCCGCCGAAGCTCTTCAGTGTCCGACACTTCTGAACAACGGTTTTGGTGACCACAGAATTGAGGGCATTGGTGATAAACACATCCCCTGGGTGCACGACTGCAAGGACACAGATTTTGCTGTTGCTGTGGATGACGAGAAGGCTATACGCTTACTTAGGCTTTTTAACGAAAAGAAAGGACGTGAGCTGCTTAAATCAGAAGGAGTCGACCCTGAGCTGGTGGAGAAGCTTGACCTGCTTGGCATTTCCGGTATAGGAAATGTTCTTGCTTCTATCAAGTTTTCGAAGTATAATGAACTTACTGAAAATGATTATGTGGTTACCATTGCCACCGATTCTATGCAGCTTTACGGCTCACGATTGAAAGAGCTCGAAGAGCAGCAGGGGGTTTATACTAATTCCCACGCTGAGCGTGACATACAGCTACTGCGCTCAGTCACTTATGATAACACAAAAGAACTGACATACTACGATAAGAAAGCTATCCATAACCTAAAATACTACACGTTGATAGAGCAGCAGCAGAAAGATATTTCCGAGCTGAATGCACAGTTGTATGACCATAAAAATTTCTGGGGTAAAACTTTGAATCAGGCCTCAGAAATTGATGAACTTATCAAAGAGTTTAACAGTCTTGCAAAAGACTGACGTACATTCTCAATGTTATATACTCTCTTAAAAGGGCAGGTTTTTACCTGCCCTTTTCATTTAGATGGAGTATAGCTTCAAGAACACTTCCGCCTATTGCCCGAGCTTTATCTGATATAGTGGTATAGTTTTTTATCTCTTCTATTCTGGGGTCTATGTCTGCTATCTTCATGCCTTTGTGAACAATATGACCGTCATTTATGATACCTCGCACCAGTCCGTCTATGGACGTTTTCACTGGGACGCTGTTCATGTGTGCGATAGTATCGCCTTTTTGAACAATGCTTCCTATGTCTGACGTTATCTTGAACATTCCATCATCAGATGCGTGCAATACCCGCTCAGATGTGTAGCCGGCAATGTCTCCCGGTGTGCCTGTATTTGCGATCGCTTCGCCATTGTAAATAACTCTGCCGAGGTTGTGTCCGCGCATGGTTTCAATAACGGCGTGACAATCTATGCCGGCTTTGAAACCGGGGCCGAGAGCTATCACTATATTTGCGAGGTCTTTATTTAGCCCGAGATTTTTTTTTGCAATAATTGCGTCAACCAGAGCGAGGGGCTGAATTGTATCAAGTATCTGCATCTGCGGGTCTATCATCACAGGTATATGGTTTTGCGGATATTCAAATGTGTCCGTCAGCTTTGCGGAAACACCTTCCACAGTCATTTCTCCATCATAAACTGCCTGGCTTAAGCTTACAGTTCTTCTTATGGAGGATGGTTTTTCTGTTTCCAGTATCAAAATATCATAGCCTGAGTTGAAGAGCCTCACCGCCACCCCTGTTGCTATGTCACCGCCGCCTCTGATTATTATCAGGTTATTTTGCATATCGCTCATATTCCTGCCTCGTGTCTATGTATGTGAACTGTTTTTCATCTTCAAAATCTATGCAGATGCACAGCTCGGGGTGGTTATCTATAACGGTCCTTCCGCCTCTGTCTCCTTTAAGGTTCATGAGCTGCGCAAAGACTTTTTGTGGAAAAATCACAGGGTTTCTCTGTCTGCCGCAGCATACTGGTATTAATATCTTCGAAGTATTTTTAAAAAAAGAGTCAGCTAGCTTTATGATAGTGTCCTTTTTTAGAAATGGCTGGTCAGCCACAAAGAACATTATACCGTCTGAATCTGAACATGATTCAGTGCCTAATTTTATTGTAATATTTTTTTCATGTCCACCGTCAGTTTTTATCATTCTAAGCCATGACTTGTTACACAGCTCTGCTAATGCATCATCAGCGTATATCATTGATATTTTGTTAAACACTTCGGCTGGAAGATTATCAAGCAGGTGAGTGATCATAGCTTTTTCATCTATCTGCATAAGGAGTTTGTTCTCGCCCATTCTGCTTGATGTGCCTGCCGCCATTATAACAGCACTCAGCTTTGGAATGTTTGCTATTGTTTTATTGAAAACGCTTCCATATGTGAGTTTTTTGTGTGTGAAGGGTGAGAGCCTGATGCTGTTTTTGATATCTTTTTCAGATTCGCACTTCGACAGAAAGACGATGTTTCTGGTGTGAGAGGAGTTTCTGAATATTCCGTCACTGCTGTTAAGGACTTCTGCGAGGTTTTTAACGGTTATTTTATCTTTATATCCGGTGAGCGCTTTAAACTGTTCCGGTCTATGGATGTCAGGACTTTTGTCAATGGTGCTTATATCTAAAACGCCTATTGTTAAGGTTGCAAATTCTGGAATAACAGGTTCGCTGTCAAGCCAGCACTTTAAAGGCTTACGGGCTGAACCATCTGCTTCTATAAGTTTTACGTCATGATCAGAGTTTTTTATGGCAGAAATGTCAGGAGATTCCGCTTTTTCGCCATTAATGTTAACTAGGAAATCAAAATCTGATGTTATCTCATTTGAAGCAAGTCTTGTGGTTGTTGTTACCAGTACAGAGTGACCTGCTTCTGTAAGCTCTTTTGCAAGATGCAGCATAAGGGAGGTCTTGCCGCCTGCCCCAACTATGCAGACAACGTCCCCTTTTTTTATTCCAAATATTTCAAAGAATTTCATCTTTTAGCGTCCATTTAATCTGGCTTTAGTGCGTAACCCTTTTTTTGCAGGTGTTTAATGATCTGCAGCATCTGTTCGACTGTTTTTTCGTCTGCGTCTGCACCTGGATGGCGAACTTTTGCAGATTCGAAAACGCCGATTCTCTGAAGCAGTTTTTTCCGCAGTGATATGCCGATTCCCGGCTGAAATTCCCAGCGGTTCAGGGGCAGAAAGTCATAGAAAAGCTCTGCGGCCTCATCCCACTTGTTTGCTTGAGTCAGGTTATAAAGCTGAACCAGAAGCTCCGCATAAACAAAGCCTGTCATTATCCCTACAGCTCCAAGCTGTAGCTCTTCAAAGGCATACATACCGCCTAGTGCACCGAAAACTTTCAGTTTTTTACCGAGCGTTTTTTGGAGTGCCTGAATCTTCGCTCCTGTGGGCGGCTCTTCCAGTTTGATATATTTTACGTTTTCCGCTGTCTCAAACATCTTTGTGATTAGATCAACCGTCATGGTTATGCCGGTTACAGCGGGGTAATCGTGGATTATGCAGGGTATTTTTGCAGCATCTGAAACCTGCTGATAGTATTCCAGCAGAGGTTTGTCTTTCTGAATGCCGTGAGGCCCCAGAAGGAGCGCATCAGCGCCAAGCTCGCGAGCCTTTTCAGCCATAAGTTTTGCTGGGTCTGTGGCAGGAGCTCGTACACCCACCACCAGATGCATATCTTTAGGCATATGGCTTCTGTATAGGCTTATTATCTTTGAGCGTTCATCATCAGTGATCTTTGGCCCTTCGCCAAGTGCTCCCATGATGGCAAGACCATGCACACCCTTACCAGCCATCAGATCAATGAGACGCTCTATACTTTTATAATCCACTGCGCCATCATCATAAAAAGGTGTCGGTACTATAGGATATATACCTTTAAGTTCCATTTTTCCCTCACATATAAGTTTTTTAAAACATAACACATGAAGTAGATTTTTGAAATTACTAAACGTGAGAGGAGTCTAAGTTATTTTCAGTATATTATGCATTTTATGGAGCTGGGCAGGCTTCTTAACGGTATCTCTTTGCTGCATTGTTATTTGTTTCGGGACTTTTTAAAAGGGTGGTCAGGAGCTATAGCTGTTACAACAAGTGCAACGGCAATCCCCAAAGAAACCTCTATAAACCTGTGGAGCCCAATGCGCCAGGCTGTTTCAGTGTGCGGAAGGAGGATGATTATTGCATATGTTACCCCGGCAAACCGGAATGCGCTCAAGACCATTTTCAGGCCGGCACAGATAAGCCCCATTATGAATATGCCTATGCCAAGTGAGACAGGGATAGGAACAGGTAAATCATACATTATTCCCGCCACCAAAGCACCTATTACAGTGCCTGCAAATCTTTGTTTCGATGTGTCCCATGATGCGCCAAGTGTAGACTGCATAACTATTATGGTTGATATGGGCGCCCAGTAGCTTTCACCCAGATTCAGCAGATTCGCCACAGCAAGGGCTATGGTTGCTGCGATGGCTGTTGTAGCCGAGTGTATTAGCCAGACGTGTTTTGATGTTTCATGTATGGGTCGCAAATCATTTACTGTCATTATTTTCTCCGTTAAGTATGAGACAGAAATTAAAACTGTTCTATTTTAAGATGTGTCAAGTTTGCATATATTCAAGGGGAAATAGATAATATTATAAAAGTATCTTAATAAAAGCTTGTGAGATGTTCATATATGATAATGTTAGTGTCATGAAGAACAAACTTAAACAGATAATAATTGTGAGCTCTCTAGCCCTTATGGGGTGTGCTGTCAGCCCGCCTGAAAACTGGCGTACAATAAACACTGACAAGCTTTTAAAATGCGGCAACCGCCCTAACTGTGTCTCTTCAACTGATGACAGAGAAAAATTCAGCATTGATCCGCTGTATTTTAATGACTCACCTGAAGAGGCTATGGATCGTTTGGTACAGGTACTGAATAATCAGGACAGAACAGAGGTGCTGGAAGTGCTTCCAACACGCATCCATGCTTTGCGTAAATCCGCTTTTTTCGGCTTTAAGGATGATATGTTTTTTGTTCTGGCAAAAGAACAAGGCATTATCCATCTGCGCTCTTCAGCCCGTTTAGGGTACTCAGATTTTGGAGTGAACCGTAAGCATATTGAGAAGATCAGAGAGGAGTTTTAGCTGTCAGGCTGTGTTGGCAGTGAGAGAAATCTCTCTTTGTCGCTCTCTATCTCGTTCACAATAAAATCTATTGTCGTTCTGACACGTGCCAGCTGTCTGGAATCCGGATTTACCTGTAGCCAGAAATTTCGCTCTATATATAGTTCCGGGAGTACTGGTACCAGCTCAGGTTCTGTGTACGCCATGAAATATGGTATAACTCCCACTCCTGAGCCTGCGGCTATTGCAAACATCTGCCCTACCACCGTGGAGCTTCGGAATTTTGCCTTTAGATCAGGAGCAAATTCACTAAAAAACTTTAGGTCAGCGTCATAAAGCAGGTCTTCGATATAATCCACCATGTTATGACTGGCAAGGTCTGCTTTGTTTGCTATTTTGCTATGTCCTGCCAGATAATCTTTGGATGCAAATAAGCCCAAGCGGTATTTGGTTATCTTTCGGGAAACTACGTTGCCGGAAGATGGTTTAGTTATGGTTATCAGTATATCCACTTCACGTTTGGACAGGCTGTAGTACATGGGCACAGCAATGAGCTCAACCTCCAGCTCTGGATGCATACGCTGAAACTTTCCCAGATGGTTTGCCAGAAAACAATTGCCCAGTCCGTCGGGAGTGCCTATACGGACTATGCCAGAGAGCTGACTGTCCTTACCGTGCACCTTCTCCTCAAGATTCATTACTGTTGTTTCAAGCTCCTCAGCATAAGGGAGCAGTTCTTCGCCAGCAGGGGTCAGACGGCAGCCTTTCTCAGTTCGCAGAAACAGGGTTGTGTTGAGGGATTCTTCCATTGATGTAATCCTTCTAGCAACTGTGCTGTGGGTTACCTGAAGGCGGGAGGCCGCTCCGGCAAATGAGTTAGTCCGGCTCACTGCTAAAAAATATCTTAGGTCATCCCAGTTTTGGTACATCAAATCTCCTTAGGTGGCAAATTCTACAGCATGCTGTGCGTTTTTGCACATCAGGTGATCGTTTTTGGTTATTTACTGATGATAAATATATAGCATAATTACACATAAGATTAAACAAAGAATTAAGCAATCAAATACACGGAGGTGCTTTATGAGATCAGCTAAAGAATTTTACGGTTCACAGGAAAAACTAACATATGACGAGATTCTTCAGCTTACTCAGCATGCGAGAGAGATGCGCAGCAAAAGTGTGCACGATTCTTTTTCCAGCATGTTTAGAAAAGTGGGCAGCTTCTTTAAAAAGGCCATACACTTCAAAGTAAATGATAAATACTCTGATCATGGAGCCCAGTTTCATAGATAAAGGCTCATTGATAATTTATAGTGTGATAAAGAAGGGCATCGTTTGGTGCCCTTTTTTTATGTGTTATAGGATGATAATTAATAAAAAAACCGGACATTGCTGTCCGGTTTGTTAGTGTGGCCATATCTGACAACACGTATGCTGTCAGTTGGAAGATTTACTAGTATCTTCTGGAGTTGCCGCGATCATTGCTTTTTGGTTTAGCCTCGTTTACTGTGAGGTTTCTGCCGTCAAGCTCTGTTCCGTTAAGTTTTTCTATAGCAGCTTTTGCCTGCTCAGAGTCATTCATCTCTACAAAGCCGAAGCCTTTAGAGCGGCCAGTGTCTCTGTCAGATATTATTCTTGTTGATTCTACTTCACCAATATTGCTAAAAAGTGCTGTAATTTCCTCTTCTCTTGTTGAGAAGCTAAGGTTGCCTACATAAATGTTCATTTTATGCTCCGTATATTTTTTTTGTCAAAACATGTCTGATGGAGTTCGGACTTTGGTACAAAATAGTGGAAAGAGGTTTTTAACCTTTTGAAGCATGAACTGAAACAAATTTATGTGGGCTTTATTGAAGTGATTCAATTGATAGGCTTAGTAAACTGTCGGTTATGATTCTAAAATCCAAATTAGTAACAAGTTTTAAAACTTATATCAAGTACTGTGTGACTAAAGACACTATAGGCAGATAATCTAATATAGCAAGTGTTATTTACTTAAGTTTCACAATAAATTATGAAATTATAGTGCTTTTAAGCTAACATCTTTGTAGTGTAGGGGTATTATTACCGCAGTAAAAAAGAATATTTGTGGTAAAATAAGAATTATAAAGATAGTGTGGCGAGAAAACTAAATCTATTATATAAAACAGCAGACGTTTAGTCTTGTTTGAATTAGCTTGCGGAGAAAATTGTGCATTCAAAATCAGAATTAACCAGAGGTTTTTTTGATGCTATGATAAAGATGGATAATAATGTCATATTCAAAATCGCTGAAGATATAATTAACACGTCTGGTATATCTTTGGAAGAAGTGATGTATGAAAGCCTTGAAACACTAGGAAAAGAGTGGGAAGCGGGAGATGCTTCCTTAGCTCAGGTCTATATGAGCGGTGTTATTTGTGAAAAACTTGCTGATAAACACTTTCCGAAATCTAACGTTTCTAACCCCGAAGACCTTAAAATAGTTATAGCTGCACTGGAAGACCACCATGTTTTAGGTAAGCGGATTGTCCTTTCAGTATTGTCATCATCAGTAATTCATGCCGATGATTGTGGGGTTTTAGATGTGGGCAGTATGCTTGAAGTTATTAAAAATGACATGCCTGACATATTAATGATATCTACTCTGATGATCGGTTCTGCTTTAAAAGTGCAGCAGGTTGTGCAGAAAGGAAAACAGATCAAGCCTGATTTAAAAGTAGTAGTGGGCGGTGCTCCTTTTCGGTTAGACAAAGATTTAGCTGACTTAGTAGGTGCTGACGCCGTTGCATATAATGCTTTTGATGGTGTTCGAATTGTAAATGAATACATCAAAACGGAGAAGTTAGTATGAATTCACTGGAAAGAATACTGACTGCTTTGAGCTTTAAAGAGCCTGATAGAGTTCCTTTTTTACTGTTGCTCACTATGCACGGAGCGAAAGAGCTAGGCGAAACTATTAAAGACTATTATTCAAACCCTGATTCCGTCATAGAAGGTCAGAGAAGACTTCAGGAAAAATATCAGCATGACTGCTATTATTCTTTTCATTATGCATCAGCAGAAACAGAGGCATTTGGCGGAGATACTGTTTTTTACGATGATAGTGCTCCAAATGCAGGTCCGCCGGTTTTTAAAAATATTCAAGAAGTACTAGCTGCGAAATCTCCAGATATTTCACGCTCTAAAGTTCTTCAGAATATCCTGAAAGCCACATCAGGTCTGCAACAGGCAGCAAATGGAGAAAGACCAGTAATAGGCGTTGTTATGTCGCCATTCTCTTTACCTGTAATGCAGTTGGGTTTCGAGGGGTATTTGAAACTAATGTACGAAGAACCGAAGGCTTTTGAACATTTAATGAATGTTAATAAAGAGTTTTGTGTTAACTGGGCAAATGCTCAGCTTGATGCAGGCGCCACAGCAATATGTTATTTTGACCCGGTGTCATCACCAACGATAACTCCCCCGGAAAATTATGAAAATACAGGTTTCAAAATTGCGAAAGAAACACTCTCTCAGATAAATGGTCCAACGGTCACTCATTTTGCTTCAGGCAGAGTGTTGAAAGTAGCATCGTTGCTTTCTCAAACAGGAACGGCAGGTATTGGTGTGGGGTGCGACGAAAATCTTGCGGATTTGAAAAAAGAGTTCTATAACAAAATAACAATTATCGGAAACTTGAATGGGCTTGAAATGTGTAACTGGGATGCTGACACTGCACGTATGAAAGTTAAAGAAAGTATTAAACATGCTGCCAAGGGCGGAGGCTTTATTTTGTCTGATGTTCATGGTGAGATACCTTATCAAGTAAAAGATGATGTGCTTGAGGCTATAAGAGAAGCTGTGTTTGAATTTGGAAATTTCAACTCTTAAGATGAGTGATATTCAGCTGTGTATATGTCAAAACTACATTTCGGTTTTAAAAGAAACTGCCAAGCAATTTCCTGAATACTCCTTTTCAATTAATGAATTTTCTGCCTCTTGTGCCGGGCTTGACTATGATTCAATAGATACCGCAGACTCATATAACAACGTCATCATTATAGGATGCTCTTGCATAAAGCCCGATAAAAAACTACCAGATAACTTTACTCAGATCAAATATGATAGATGTGTGGATTTTGTAGCTCCGCCTACTCTTGCTGACTCATATATTAAGCGAGGTTATTTTTTAGTAACTTCATCATGGATAAATGACTGGAAACAGAAATTAGAAGAATGGGGGGTTAAGCAAGATATTGCATCAGCCTTTTTTCGTGATTTCTCATCAGGCATTTTGCTTTTAGATACTGGTGAGATAGATGAGTTGGCTGATAAAATTGATGCGTTTGAAACTTTCAGTGGCAGATCGGTGACAGTCTTAGAGATTGGCACTGATTATGCAGTAAAGAATTTATCTGAGATATTAAAAAATATTCAGCTTAAAAATAAAAAAAATGAAATAAAAGAGCTGAGTGCCAGCAATGCTGAACATTTAATGATTACTGAGTTTATTAAGACCGTTTTAGAGAGTAATGAGATCGATGACGTAGTGAATTCAATTAAGATTTTTTTCAAAATGCTTTTTTCAGGACAAATAGAAATATCTCTTACAGAAGAAAAATACAGTAATGTTGTAAAAAATGATGATAGTTTTCAAATTCCGCTGATCCATAGCGGTGTCTGCTTCGGAAATATAAAAGTTAAAGAAATTTTGTATCCCCAGTACATAGACCACTACGCTTCTGTGGCTGAATTATTGTCTAGGTACAGTGCAGCGGCATTACATTTAATACAGACATTGAAAAAGGTCGAGGAATCTAACAATCATCTGGAAATATTAGTGCAGGACGAAGTGGCGAAAAGAGTACACTCCGAGAGGACGCTTTTTAATCAGATGCGGTTTGTTGAGATGGGGCAAATGATTAACTCAATAACCCACCAATGGAGGCAACCGTTAAATTCTCTGGGACTTATTCTGCAAAGTCTGCACCGTAAAAGCGGATATACAGAATTACCCAGCGATAAAATTGATGAATACAGCGATCTTGGTATGAATCTTGTTGACCACATGACATCAACAGTTAATGATTTCAGAACATTCTTTTTGCCAAACAAAGAGAAAGAGCTCTTTAACTTATACAATATAATCAAAAGAAGCATAAACTTAGTTAATTTAAGATACTTAAGTCATAACATCGAAATTTTTTTGAAGTGTAAGCTGTGCGAAATAAACAGCAAGTTTTGTTTGATCAGTGATGCAAAGACTGCTTGCGATATGAAAGAATGCTCCTGCAAAGGCTTTATAGGGGAATTCCAGCAGATTTTACTTAATTTATTCCAAAATTCACTCGATTCAATCGAAGAATCAGAAGAAAAGCAGGGTAAAATTACAGTTTGCATTGAAGATTCAGCCGATTGCCTGATCATCAGGTATAATGATACCGGCCCAGGTATTCCTGAAGAGATACTGGATAAGATATTTGAGCCATATTTTACGACCAAAGAGAAAAAGATGGGGACAGGCATTGGGCTTTATATGTCTAAGACTATGATTGAAGATCACTTTGATGGAAAAATCACAGCAAGCAACACGGCGGAAGGTGCAGAGTTTTTAATATATTTGCCAAAAGTGCCAAGCGAAAATGCAGTAAATACTGACAATAATTAAGGCCTGCCTATGTCTGACCGACCTCAATTATGAAGAGCGGACAACCTTTAGAACTGATAACCCGCAGTAAATATTACTCCTGTTGCATCTGAGTCATAGAATGAAATGTTTGAATTTTTATGCATGTAAAATAACCCGCCGGATAAAAAAACTGCTTCACTTCCTCCAATGCCGTTTTTACGAAAAGAAACATACATACTTGCAGAGTTATCACTTCTTTTTTTCATGAAAACAGGGTTTTCTTCAACGAACCTTTCACTCTCAGCACTCACGGCGAAAGTAAGAACATTACCAGATATATTGCGCAGATATGCGGTTTTTAGTCCGGCTTTTATGCTTTGCTGAGCTTCACCTTTCATTTGTGATATTCCCATGTAAAAAGCCGGAATAAGTATGTTCTTGCCGTCCAGGGTGTGTACATAGGAAAGCTCAACCTGATGTCGTTGGCCGGAGCGGTCAAGTTCGCTATGAGCCTCGCCCAGTTTGTCATCTTTTACATTTACAGAAGTGAAGATGTATTCAGCGCCAAATCCGTTTTTAAAGCTGTGCTTAAGCCCAAATCCGTTTTCTGAAAGGTCTGTCTCGCTCTTTTCAGTGGAATAGGGGTTGTCCCATATCTCTTTCATTAGCGAAAAATGAGCATAAAGTTCAGTCTCCCCTGCGCTGCTTTGATATTTCCCGCCTAGTTTAAGCTTTGGGTCAAGATCCTAAATAGGTATGCCTGCATATATTTCAGAATTATCTGACGCTTTATAGCTCATCTTAAAAAACAGAGCAGGCATTGTCTCACTGTAACTGCTTCCATTGGCAGTTACTGCAGCTGAAGTTTTGTCGGAGACACTTGTTCTGTCTGTGCCTGTAATATAGATTGCACCTGCACCAGCCTCGCCATGCAGTTCGCCTGCAAAAGCCTGAAATCCCATAAAAAGCCCAACCAAAGTTACTAAAAAAATTCTCATTTTATATCTCCTTGTTAATATATTTTTGTGCGAGCAGATAGCCGGATATATGGACTGCGATGAAGACCATAAGCACCAGAGTGTTGCTCAGCATTTGTTCAATCCTTAAAGTAAGGCTGAACAGTGTGTTTGCGATAATCATGGGCACAAGAGAAATAAGCAGCACTATCCGTCTTTTGTAAGGGCTGAATAGGTACCAGAAAAAAAGGATTGCCCATGAAACCTGCATGGCAAATGCAGATATATATATTTCTTTTGTAAGCTCTGCTGTGTGTTCGCTAAAAAGAAATACCGAAGTCTCGTAAGCGTATACAGAGTTGATTATAAAACCGCTTACACCAATCAAAATAAGGTACAAATGCCTTAGCTTATGCATTGTTTACCGCCTTGTTGAAAAACAGCTCCCGGTCAGCGTAAATAATGATTATTGCCATTATCAAAAGAACAAAGCTTTGTATCGATTTAGTGACCTGGGTTATTTCGAGTGCTTCCTGTGAAATATTTATTACAAAGTGAAAGATAACTGCAGATATAATGCTCTTGTTGTTACGAAGGCAGAACCAGCTTACAATCACCCCAAGAGGCACAATGCTCCAGAAAAAGTTAATGCAGTACCAAATGTTTTCGTTAAGAAGCTCGTACTGGTATGAGTTGTTTACAAAGATGAGGGGCAGATGCCACGCTGACCATAGTATGCTGAAAATTATTGATGAGCTGAACATTGAGTATCTCTCTGCCAGGCTCTCAAAAGCGTATCCCCGCCAGCCCAACTCTTCGAAAACAGCGGCAAGCATCAACAAAAGCAGAACAGGAACAAATCCTGTAGAAAATGAAAAATGCTCTGATAATTGAAACTGATTAAAAGATCCGCCGAAAAATGTTGAGATAAAGATAGATACCACCACTGAAAACGGGATGAGAAAAAGCATAGCCGGAATCATCTTTAATCTTATTAGTTTGATGTTAAAAAGCTTATTAAGAAAATTCCTCAGTTCACTACGGCTGTTTTTTCCTATAAGCATTGCCAGCGCCACTACGAATGGCATTGTAAGTCCAATCAGCATAAAAGCCATATAGAAACCGCTGTCCGGGCGAAAACTATAATAAGCTCCTATGCTCCAAAAAAATGTCGTTAAAACGAAAGTCGCTGTAAAATATTTTTTAGGACTGTAAAAATTGCTCACGATATACTCCTTTAGTTCAGATTTATGTGAGAAATATAGTGTTTAATTTTCGGGATAGATTGTAAAAACACGCACAAAACAGCCTTTTCAATAATTATTGCGAAAACATTACAGTGAAGGTAACCTTACATATAATATTTCTGCTTAAAGGCCATCACTTGATAAACTATAAAGAAGTTAAACCGGAGCATCCGCTTATTAGCAGGTATGTCCACAGCTATACCTATTCAATAGGGGATATTTCTGAAAAAGAAGGGAAGTATATCACCAGAGCTTTCCCTACATTTCTAACAAATTTCATGTTTGAGTTCTGTGGAAATCTCAGCGAAATACACACTGATAACAAAATAACAAGCATAGACCGCAGAACATACGTGAACAGCGGTATCGGAAGCTGGATGGACATATTTCAAATACCTTCAAACTCCAGCAGGCCTATTAAAAACCTAAAAGTGGATTTTTACCCGAATGCAGTTTTTGACATTTTCGGCATATCGCCTTTTGAACTGATAGACTCTGACATCAGAGTGGAGGACATATGGGGAAACAGAAGTGAGTGCCTGCTGCTTTGCGAAGAGCTTGAAAAAGAAAGCTCAGGTATGAATATGGTGAAGATATTTGAGAAATATTTACTGCTCAGGCTTAAAGATATTACAATTGCAGATCCTTACACACCTTTTTTCCTCAATAAGCAGCCTGACCTTAAAGTATTTTCTAAAACATTAGGTTACTCCCCCAGATGGATTCAGAAAAAACATCAGGAGGTCTTTGGGGTGTCTTTTAAAATGATGCAGAACAATATGCGTTTTCTCAGCACGCTTGAACATTTGAACAAGCTTGCAGCCTCCAGAAAAGAGATAAATTTCAGTAGCTTTGCACAGGATCATGAATATTATGATCAGGCACACTTTATTAAAGAGTTTAAAAGATTCACTGGTATGACGCCCTCCGAATACGTATCTAAACGTTTCAAGGATATTGTGCGTTTTTACTGGTAGAGCTTAAGTGTATTTTTGTAACAAGATGATTCTTAACGTAACCGATTCATCTGGATAATGTTCACATCAAACAGTGAGACTGTCTGTTTTATAATTGAGTAGTTTAATGATTGCTGCGATTAAAGATAGATACTTATAAAATAACTGTATATAATTAGTTCTCAAAGACAGAGGTTGATGTTATGACAGATTTTTCATTAAAAAAGAAACTTATCGTTATCTTTGGAAGCCTAATAATACTTTTTTCAATTTTCGGCGTTTACTCGATCTATTCTTCTGTAAAATTTACTAATCTTACTGATAAGATATATAAGCATCCGCTGCGGGTATCAAACGCTTCACTGGAAGTGCTTATCCATATATATCGCATGAAGATGGCTTTGGACGAACTTTTGATAATAACAGATGAAAATCATTTTATGACCAATGTGCATGAAATAGAAGATAGCGAGCAGGAAGTCTTTAGGGATCTTCAGATTATAACAGATAATATTCTGGGTGAAGAGGGGAAAACGCTTGCAGCAGTCACTGTTAAACATTTCAAATCATGGGCACCCCACCGAGAGACTTTTATAGCTGTTGCAAAAGCAGGAAACCTTAAAGAAGCAAAAGACATGGCCAGCGTTCACGGTAAGGTCATTATGACTGAGCTTGATGAAAATGTGCTGGCTCTTTATAAATATGCCAGAAATAAGGCTGATAATTTCATATCTGAGTCTTTGGAAAGTAGAACCGCTAACTTTCGCAATAGTCTGATTTTTGCATTCCTAATATTAACAATATGCGTGACCTCAGCAATTATTTTCGGCAGAAATATTTTAGCACAGCTTGGTGCAGACCCTAATTTGCTTAGTAAAGTTACAAAGAGAGTATCTGATGGGGATTTTGACATTGATGATTCAGATGAAAAAAAGACTGGTGTTTACAAAGTTATGTGCACCATGGCAACAGCACTTAAAAGCTCCAAACAAAGTGATGAAGAGAGGATGTGGCTGCGGCAGGGATTGGTAAATCTTGATAGTGCTGTCAGAGGCGAAAACGATCTGAAAGCTATAGGAGACTTAATAATAAGTCACCTGGCTGCTTATACCGAATCTATGGTCGGCTCGATTTATCTTGTAGAAGAAAATAAAGGACTAGGGCTTTTGGCAGGTTATGCCACTGACCCAGAATTCAAAATAAGCAGTAAAATCAAGATGGGTGAAGGTTTGGTTGGCGCAGCAGCGAAAAGCGGAGAAGCTGTGACCTTTAGAGATCTTCCAGATAATTATATTAAGATCAGTTCAAGAATAGGCAAAGTTTTGCCTACAGAGATACATATCCTTCCAGTGTTTTATAAAAATGATGTTGTCGCCGCCATAGAGCTGGGCAAAAGTTCAGAGTTTACCAAAGTTGAGCTTGAGTTTTTATCCAGAGCTGCTGAAATTATCGGCATTACGTTAAACATGGCAAAAGCCCAAACTAAAGTAGCAGATTTGCTGGAACAAACTCAGCAGCAAGAAGAAGAGCTTAGGGTTTCAAACGAAGAGCTACAGCAACAGCAGGAAGAGCTGCGGGTTTCGAACGAAGAGCTTGCAGAGCAGACAACACTACTGAAAGAATCAGAAAAAAGGCTTCAGCAGCAGCAGGAAGAGCTTAGGGTTACAAACGAAGAGCTGCAGGAACGCTCAATAGCAATAGAGAAACAGCGGGACGAGATGTACAGACAGAACGACCTTTTGACAGAGGTTCAAACAGAGGTGCTCAGAAAGGCTAAAGACCTCGAAGATGCAAGCAGATACAAGTCAGAATTTCTCGCGAATATGTCCCACGAGCTTAGAACCCCTTTGAACAGCATCTTAATTCTTTCCCAGCTTCTAGGCGAAGATAAAATGGGAACTCTGGATCAGAAACAGATAGATTACGCAAAAACAATTTATGCTTCAGGAAATAACCTGCTTAACCTTATTAATGACATACTCGATCTTTCAAAGATTGAAGCCGGACGCCTTGACGTTGATATAACTGATGTCGATCTGAAAGAATTTATGCAGGAGATTGAGGCAGAGATAAAGCCTATTGCTGATGATAAAAAAATCTCTTTCAGTGTGGATTATGCTGAGAATATACCTGAAGTCATAAAGACAGACCAGTTTAAACTGGTGCAGGTAATAAAGAATCTACTGTCTAATTCGGTTAAATTTACTGAGAAAGGGGAAGTGGTGCTTTCAGCGAAACTTTCAGAGGAAGATATTGATATAAAAGGTTATAAATATATGCCTGGTGAAATTCTTCTTTTTTCAGTCAGCGATACGGGAGTGGGCATACCTAATGATAAGCTTCAGCACATATTTGAAGCTTTCAGACAGGTTGACGGAACCACAAGCAGAAAATATGGCGGAACAGGTCTGGGGCTAACTATCTGCAAAAAGGTATGCGAGCTGCTAGGTGGCGATATCAGTGTTGAAAGTAAGTTGCATGAAGGGACAACATTTACAGTAATGCTCCCTCTTAATACTGAAGTGGCTGTCGCTGGTGAGATTAATACAGAAACATTAGAAGAAGAGGAGAAAGTGATTGAATCTTCTTCAGTTACCGAGCCAGCCAAAACCTATGCGAAGGACGAATCACTTATAGGGAAAAACGTCCTTTTAATCATAGAAGACGATAGTAATTTTGTTAAAGTGCTGAGTGAAATAGCTGTTAAGAAAGGCTTTGTGCCAGCCATAGCATCTGATGGAGAAGAGGGATTATTCTTTGCAGATTACTATAAGCCAAAAGCTATTATTCTTGATATCTCTCTGCCCGGGATAGACGGTTTTGAAGTTATGAGAAGACTTAAAGAAAACTCTGAAACCAAGAGTATACCTGTACATTTCATCTCTGGCTCGGATAACACAATGAAAGCTATGCAGATGGGTGCTATCGGCTTCCTTAAAAAACCTGTCACAACATCAACTCTGGATGATGCATTTCAAAAAATCGAAAGTGTTATCCAAAAAGCTGTAAAAAATCTTCTTGTTGTGGAAGATAATGATATCCAGAGGCAAAGCATTGTTGAGCTTATCGGCAACGGTGATGTTATTACAACGGCTGTTGCAACAGCGGAGGAGGCTTACAACCTTCTTCTGAAAAATGAATTTGACTGTATGATACTTGATCTGGGACTTGAGGACATGGATGGACTTCAGTTTCTCAACAGGATAAAAAGCAATAAGGACATTGCTGACATGCCTGTAATTATTTATACGGGTCAAGACCTGACCCATAAAGAAGAGAAAGTTCTACAGAAGTATGCTGGAAGTATAGTTATAAAAGGTGCAAAATCACCTGAAAGATTGTTGGCGGAGACATCGCTCTTTCTGCATAGAATAGAGAAGAATCTACCTGATTTTCAAAAGAAAATACTTAATGTCAATAGTGATGAATCTGTTCTAAAGGGTAAAGAGATACTTATTGTTGATGATGATATACGCAACGTTTTTGCTCTCTCCAGCGTTTTGGAAGAGCAGGGGATAAAAGTTCTTATGGCGCAAGACGGTAAAGAAGGTGTTGAAAAAGCACTGGCAAATGAAACTATCGACCTTGTTCTGATGGACATAATGATGCCTGTTATGGACGGATACGAGGCCATAAGAGAGATACGCAAAGACGAGAGAGGTTCAAAGCTGCCAATAATAGCTCTTACCGCAAAAGCTATGCACACAGACAGAGACAAGTGTATTGAAGCCGGAGCAAATGAATATATGGCAAAACCCATAAATGTTGAAAAGCTCTTGTCGCTTTTAAGGGTGTGGTTATATAAATGACGGACAGAGAGATAGAGCTGGAGAACGAAAATATTGAGGTTGAGCTTTTGATTGAAGCTTTGGTGAAAAAGCACGGCTTCGATTTTAGGGATTATTCCCGTGTTCATATTAAACGCCGGATTCTGGAAGTAAAGCAAAGGCTGAGATACGAATCTATATCTATGATGATTAAAGATATTATATATGACAGAGAGTTTTTGAATAAGCTTCTTTTGTCATTTTCGATAAACTATACTGAAATGTTTCGTGACCCGGATGTATATCTGTTCATGCGAAATGAGATAATAGATTTGCTTCGGACGTTTCCTTTTGTAAAAATATGGCACGCAGGGTGCTCCACAGGCGAAGAGGTATACTCACTTGCTATAATGCTTAAAGAGGCCGGGATTTATAACAAAACACAGATCTATGCAACAGATTTTAACGACAAAGTTCTGAAGATGGCTGAGGATGGGATTTATCCTATAGAATATGTAAAAAATTATACATCAAATTATCAGCAGGCTGGCGGGAAGGAATCATTTTCTGACTATTACATTGCAGACGATAACAATGTCATCATGGATAGCTCGCTGAGAAAAAAAGTCGTTTTTGCCAACCATAACCTTGTAACAGATGGGGTTTTTGGAGAGATACACTTGATAATGTGCAGAAATGTCCTGATATATTTTAACAAAAACCTTCAGGACAGGGTGCTTCATCTTTTTAAAGATAGTCTGTGTAATGGTGGAGTTTTATGTCTTGGGACAAAAGAAACCATAGAGAACAGCACAGCTGAAAGTGACTTTGAGACTTTGGACAAAAAACTGAAAATATACAGGTTAAAATATTAAGGTGTAAAAAGATGGTAAGGTTAAAGTATCAGGCAGTGGTTATTGGAGCTTCTGCCGGCGGTATAGAGTCCTTTAAAAAGCTACTGGAAGAGATTGGGGATTTTTTGGATATCCCGGTTATGATAGTGCAACACATAAAAAAAAGTAAAAACTCTAACCTTGCCGAATTGTTTTCGGGCATGAGCGGGCTTAATGTTCGAGAGGCTGCCCCGAACGAACCTGTTTTGCCTGCAACGATATATTTTGCACCAGCTGATTATCATTTGGCAGTGGAACAGGGTAGAACTCTAACACTTTTGGCTACAGAACCGATTAACTACTCAAGACCATCCATAGATGTTCTTTTTAAAACCGCAGCAGAAGTTTATAGAGAGTCCCTTATAGGAATTGTTCTGACAGGCTCCAGCCACGATGGTGCTGAAGGTCTTGCACAGATACGTGATCTGGGGGGCTGTACCATAGTTCAAAGTCCAGATGAGGCGGAGTATTCAATTATGCCTTTAGCGGCTTTGAAGAGAGTAGACACAAGTTTTACCGGCACTATTAAAGAGATTGCAGATTATTTAAAAAAGCAATTAGCTGATACGGTTTAGGTGGTAGATGATGACAGAGACTTCCCGGATAGTAACAAAAATACTGATAGTTGACGACAGAAAGGAAAACCTCATTGCTATGGAGGCAATTCTCACTGGGATGGATGTCATTATAATGACAGCACTTAATGGTGAAGAAGCTCTCAGGTTAATGCTAAAAGAAGATTTCGCTCTTGTTTTGCTTGATGTACAGATGCCCGGTATGGATGGTTTCGAAACAGCTGAGCTTATGGGGGGTTACGAGAAAACTCGAAATATCCCTATAATATTTCTAACTGCTTTGAGCAAAGAGGATAAATATATTGAAAAAGGGTATAAGAGCGGTGCTGTTGACTATATTCTTAAACCTGCAAACCCTGATATTTTACGCCACAAAGTATTAATATTTAAGAAACTACACGAACAGAACATACTTATAAAGACTCAGGCGGAAAAGCTGAAAACTGCAAATGCCGAGCTGACCGAAATGTATGAAATACAAAATGAAGCTCTAAAAGCAAACGAAGCACTTCTTGTTGAACAGTCGAAACTGGCAACTATGGGCGAGATGCTGGGCTATATGGCGCACCAGTGGAGTCAGCCTATTAATGTGCTTCACCTTTGCTTTCAATTAATACATGAGACTATCAATGAAAAATACAACAAAGACGAAGAACTAGAATTATCCATTTCACAGGGCTTAAGCCAGATTGATTATATGGCTCAAACTATCGACGACTTTAGGAATTATGTTAAGCCAAACAATACATTAGTTTTGTTTAATGTAAATGCCGCCATAATGGAAGTTATCAAGCTTATAGGTTCATACGTTACAAAGGACGGGGTGCAGCTCAGGTTTGCCTGTGCATGTGGTGACAGTAAAGAAGTTGAGGTTAGTAACAATATAGTTTATGAATGCGAAACCGGCTCTATGGAATGCGAAGAATGTGAAAAAGATTCAGAGCTTCTTATCAAAGGCGCTGTTAATGAATTCAAGCAAGTGCTTATCAACCTAATACATAATGCTAGAGACGCTATAGAGATGAAAGGCAGCAACCGAGAGTTGCTTAAAGATAACGAAATCCTTATTGCCTCTAAATCTGCAGGTGGTGTGGTCAAAGTTGTTGTTTCTGATACTGCAGGCGGGATACCTAATGATATTCAGGAAAAAATCTTCGACGCATATTTCACAACTAAAAGTAATAAAGGCACAGGCATTGGACTCAGTATGGTTCGAAGCATCATAAATGATCGTTTTGACGGTGAGATATCTTTTAAAAATAATGGGAAGGGCGCAGAATTTACTCTCTCTTTCAAGCAGCAAACAAAGCCGCTTTAATCTGCAAAGCCGTTGTCATATTTAAGGCCACTGCTCAGTGAAACTACAGAGGTTGCAATTGACGGCATCATCATATGAGCGGTATAATTAGCTTTAGCTAAGTGTAGGCGGTGCGAAATGGCTGAAATTATCGCTGTGGCAAATCATAAAGGTGGTGTTGGCAAAACTGCAACTTCAGTAAATTTGTCTGCAATAATAGCATCAAAAAATAAAAAAGTTTTACTTATTGATATGGATCCTCAGGGGAGCTCAAGCTCTTGGATCGGTTCAGACAATAAAAGTGATTCCCTTTATAATTCAGTATACAATGCTGCTCCGCTTGAAACCGAAAAGACAGAGTTTAAAAATCTGGATATCGTTTCCGGCAGCTACAGCCTTGCAACCGTCGAAAACAAGATTACAGGAACAAAAGGTTCTGAGTTTAACCTTTATAAATCTATATTAAAACTGAAAGAAAAATACTCATACATTTTCATAGACTGCCCGCCGGGGCTAGGATTTCTCACTGTGAGCGCAATTAGTGCGTCCTCTGGCATACTTCTGCCGCTTGAGGCTCACCCGCTTAGTCTTAGAGGCATTGTTGATATGAAGCGCATTATAAGTGCTATCAGCAGCCGTTCAGAAAGTGATGTGGACATACTTGGTATAGTCCCTTGCCGAGTTCACACCAGAAGAGCCCTGCACAAAGAAGTTATGGAATCTCTTGAAAAATCTTTTCCAAATAAAATTACGCCTGTCATCAGAGAAAACGTATCTCTGGCGGAGGCTCCTGCTCACTGCAAACCGATAAATATTTACGCACCAAAATCTAACGGTTCTATGGATTATAAAAAAGTTGCAGCTTGGGTAATGAAAAACACTGGAGGTGTTTGATGGCTGGTAAGAAAAGAATGCCTGTGGACCCACTGGCATCAGATAAAAACGAAAGTCAGATGTCTGATGTAATAGAAGATATAGTAAACCCTGAGCAAGAAGACATTAAATCTGAAGTTATAGAACCAGAAGTGTTGCAGAATTCAGATGATGCACCGGAAGATCGCAAGATAATAAGGAAAAGTTTTTATAATGATACTGCAAGAAATCGTAAAGCAAAAAACTTGATATTAAGAAACAGTGCATTTAGTGCGGCGACAGGCCTTATTCCTGTTCCATATCTAGATACCGCAGTTGCTGCCGCTGTCCAGTTAGAGATGCTGAGCGAGCTCAGCAGAATATATGGTGTGCCATTCAAAGAGGATTTAGGCAAAAAAGTTCTAACGTCGCTCTTAGGCGCTGTTATACCTGTGGTGTCTGCTAAGCCTCTTGCAAATATATTAAACTTTATTCCGGTTGTAGGGACTTTGAAAGGAATCATTCTCATAAGCAACGCAGCTTTAACATATGCCATAGGGATGGCTTTTATGACTCATTATAAAAGCGGCGGGACTCTTTTAACTGTTGATACGGAAAAGATGAAAAACGATGTTAAGGGATTTTATAAAAAAGGTCCACAAACAGCATAAAAAAAAGCCCGTATTGCTACGGGCTTTTTATTTATTCTTTTTCATGTATGCATATTGGGCGTCTGTCCTGTGCCAGTACTATTAACAACCCAATCACAGGTGTGAAAACTATACTCAGCAGAAAATTACCCCAGAACCCAAACTTATATTCCCGACCTATCATTCCAAGACAATAGCAGAATATCAGGTATATAAGAACCGATAAAAGTTGAGGAGGAATAGGTATTGTCATGACGCACCTATGACTTAGCAGCTTCTTTTGCTACTTTTTTACCTTCTTCGTATAGCTCTTTGTAGTACTCTTTCATCTTATCAGCGTCGAAATCAAGCAGAGTACCGCCAGCTTCAAAATGCATAGTGAATATTTTACCAGTTGCATATGTGATAGCGCCAGCCATAACAGACATGCTGATGCCGCCTGCAAACTGTCCTACGCCAGGTATAAGTTTCACAAGAGATGCAAGCAGACTAGTAGTAGCAGGAACAACACCAAGTGAGCCTACAAGCGGATAAATGATATTTTTAAATTTATGCTCAGAGAAGGTGATGCCGTATACATGAGTCATCTTTGTAATCATTGTTATTTGAGCAGCGTAGATTGCTGCAATGTCTACTAGTGGAAACGGAATAAGACCGCCTCCTGCACTCCACAGAACAAAAGTTTTTGTGATTTTGTTAGACTTCTCAAGAGTAGTAAGACCCTCGAGCTCTTCGGCATTAATTTCCGGACCTTTTACCTCTTCAGTTTTTGTGCTCACGATGCATCCTCCGTATTATTATATGTATCTAAACTACGTATATAGAGATGATTAAAAACATTTCTACACATATAAGTATACCTCTAAATGAAACTTTATGTCAATAAATACTAAAAACATCTCTTAAATTCAAATATTGTGACAACTTATATTTTTTTCAATCGATTTAATAAGACCGGTGAGAGTTCCTGCTGGTGTCATTTCATATACTGTTTTCACATGGGCGTTTCTCAGAAACTGTACAGTGTTCAGCCATAACACCGGCTGCACAAGCTGCAAGGATAGTTCATACGGGATTGTGCTGTGGTTTTCATAAGGTTTTCCAGTGCGTGCAGAAACAATAGTTATTTCTGGCTGCTGCCATTTTATTTTTGCAGCCTTCTCCATCAATTTTTTAACTGCCGTACCCATGTGGGGTGTATGAAATGCACAGGCAGTTTTCAGCCGTATACAGCTTGCACCTTTTTCGGTAAGTAATTTCTCAGCTTCATCAAGCTTATCTTTTGCACCAGCTATCACAATCTGATTATAAGAGTTTATGTTGGCTATCCATGTTTTGTCGTTATCAGCTCCATTTGTCGCTTCGCAGACTTCTGAAATGTCACTCAGAGAGGAATTAAGGACAGCGGTCATTCCGCCGCTGACAGTTGACGTGGTATTTTGCATAAGCTCACCACGAACTGAGCAGAGGCTAAGCATATCTTTCACTGAGCAGGCTCCGGCAGCCGCTAATGCTGTCAGCTCGCCAAGGCTGTGTCCAGCTGCAAAATCAGCTTTGGATGTTTCCTTGAAAACTGCCCAGGCGGCAAGTGATGAAACAGGTATTATTTTATGTGTTACGGCAGGCTGAGCTATCTCTTTTTCACTTAGTCGTGTAAGAGCCAGAACGTCTGTTCCCAGAATGTCTGAGCACTCACAGAAAACATCCATTGCTATTTTATGGTTTTTAACCAGACTGTCTGCCATGTTCTGCTTCTGGCTGCCCTGCCCCGGGAAGAGGGCTGCTGTTTTGCTGCTCATTATTTCAGCCTCTTTATAAAATCTTTTATATGCCTTGCTGTTTCAGGGATGACATCCGGCGAAAGTATTGTTTCGTGAGTAGCATCAACCCATTTCAGTGTTATGTTACTCAGATAGTTTTTCCATCCGAGAAATGCATCCTCTCCGGAATCTATAAAAGAAGATCTGGTAATCTCTGTTGCTCTTATTAAAAGCACTTCACCGTCATATTTCTGCGGTGTGTATGTTACGCTTGCATGAGCATTTGCCATAGCAACATCAAGCAGACGGTTGCATATTTCATCTTCCATACCTTCAGGAAAAAAACCTGTCTCAATGCCAAGCTTAAGAACACGCTCTCTGATCTGCTCTCTTGTTGTTTCTTCAGGGTTCAGGTCGTTTAAACCGAATAAGTCTATGAATAGCTTATTAATACCCGTCTCACTGGACAGCATCTCTTTAGAAATTCTATTGTTTCCGGAGGTCATATCAATAATAACTACACATTTTGGTCTGAGCCCTCTCTCTATCATCTCTCTGGCAGTTTCAAGGGCAATAAGCGCACCGAAACTCCAGCCTATAAGTATTTTTGGCGAATCTGGAAAGTTCTGTAAAATCTCATCACAAAAAAGTCTTCCTATTTCTTTGCAGTCTGACATAGGTTTGCTGTTTCCGGACATGCCTGGCGATTGTGTCATTGTGATGTTATACATATTTTTTAATGCAACAGACAGATGGTGATAGCAGAAGTTACTCCCACCTACCGGATGAAAACAGAAAAGGTCATCTGTGGACTGTTCGCAGGTACTCACTGGTATCAGAGGTGTCCATTTTTCTGTAGAAACTCTGTTTTCCAGATATGCCGCAAGCAGCCTTATGGTAGGATGTTTCATAAGGTATGTAAGGGGTATTCTTTTCCCAGAGTAAGTGTGTATCATGCTGATAAGTCTGACAGCCAGAATGCTGTTGCCGCCTGAGTCGAAAAAGTTATCGTCTATTGTCCAGTTCGGCAGTCCGGTAAGCTGTTTTATAAAATCAGCAATTTTAATCTGGTTCTTTGTCGACGGTTTCTCTCCGTCTGAGATTTTCTCAGACTCTATCTGAGGATTTGGAAGTGCTTTATAATCGATTTTCCCGCTTGAGTTCAGGGGGATAGATTCTATCTGTATAACGTATTCAGGTATCATGTATTCAGGGAGAGTTTCTATCAGAGATGCTTTTATATGTGCCGGCTCCTGTGGGGTATCTGATGTGAAATATAGAACGATGGCGGGATTTCCGCTTTCGGAAAAGTCTCTGCATACTACTGCACAGTTGTTGAGTTCAGCAAGTTTCAGTGCTGTATTTTCTATCTCTGCAAGCTCAATGCGGTAGCCCCGCACCTTTACCTGAGTATCTTTACGGCCGTTGAACATAAATAGATTCGGACTGAATTCACGCCCTATATCACCAGTGCGGTACACTTTTTTATCGGGATTAAAAGGGTGGGGTGTGAATTTTTCATCAGTGAGCTTGCTGTCGTTTATGTAGCCTCTGCTGACACCTTCTCCGCTAACACATATTTCGCCCTGCAATCCTTCAGGAATAGGGTTTCCTGCATCGTCAAAGATAAATATTTCTGTATTTTTAACCGGCGAACCGATATGTATGGAAGGAAGCTTGTCCAGCTTGTCGGCATCAAGTTCATAGTAGGTTGCACTTACACAGCACTCGGTTGGTCCGTAAGCATTTATGAGGTGCAGCGATGAGTTCCATCTGAAAATCTCTTTGGCAAGATTTTTAGAAAACTGTTCACCGCCAACAATCAGATGCGTCAAAGGGCACTTCAGACCGTTCCCGATGGCGTAGTCTGTGAACACGGATGCCATGGCTGGGGTTAAGTCCATAAACTCTATTCCGCTGTCTTTTACAAAAGAGTATAGCTCTACAGGGTCTTTCCTGAATGTCTCAGGGATTATTACAACCTCTGAGCCGTATATAAGAGCTGGGAATATCTGCTGTACTGACGGGTCAAAACTGAAAGATGGGAAAACTCCCGTTCTGACAGCGCCGTCTTTATATATCATGTCGTAAAGTGTTTCTGCCAGATTAAGCACAGACCTGTGAGCTATCTGTACTCCTTTTGGTGTGCCTGTTGTTCCGCTGGTAAATATCCCGTAAGCGTTATCGCCGTTTTCAGAAAGGTCTGCACATGAGGACTCTGTCAGGTCGCTTCTGCTAAATTGTCTTTTAGCCCGGACTGCTTGCTGTTCTTTTCCGTTTTTTACCAGAACAACATCGTATCCGTAGCTGAAAAAATCGGCCTCAACATTTGTATCAGAAAACTGAGTTGTGTATGAATGATTTGCCGCCCAGTCAGCGAAGAAGTCTTGATGAAAAAATAGTTCGGCATCAAAATGTGCTTTAACATTAGACTCAGGGTGCGTCATCTTATATTTTATAAATGATTTTTCGAACTCGCCCTTTTTAGATGCATCGTAAATGTTGCCCAAGAAAATAACGCCGCAGTCATTAAGCATGCTGTCGCACTTTTTCATTACATCCCGCATATAGTTATGCCCGGGGAAACTCTGCGCAACGCTGTTTATGATTATGACATCAAATGTATTTGGCTTTAAAGTGTCTATGTTGTGAGCAGGTGTGTGGAATGTCTCCACGTTGGCAAACCTGCTTACGAGATTGCTTTTCAGAAAATCAAGCATAGAGGAAGAGATGTCTGTTGCGAAATATTTACTGCAAAGCGGAGCCAGTCTTTTAAGCGAAAGCCCGCTTGCAGAACCTATCTCCATTATCACGGAGTTTTTGTCTGTATATTTTTGAAGTTTTTCGAAAACATTAACAGAGAAGCTGTCCATAATATCATCGCTAATCCATTCTCCGCTGTACGGGTCTTTCCACCCTCCGGCCTGAACATCTGTATCTGCATTTTCAGCCACAGCATCCCAAAGCGCTTCGTCCATAATCTCGCCAGTGGATTCGATAACAGAGTAAAAATCATCTGTATCCACACAGCAGATATTATTCATTGACGCAGAGTTCCATTGAAGGATATTAGCGCCTCTCATGTATTTGCTGGTGAAAAACAGCAGCGGGGAGCTGCATTCATTTATCATTTGAAGGATTCTTTTCTCAGGGAGCTCAGGATCTATAGGTACATATGCACATCCCGCTTTCATAATCCCAAGCATAACTGCCACTGCGACATTTTTTCGCTCTGCCATGATAGCAATGAATGAGCCTTTTTCTATGCTAAGAGACTGTATGAACGAAGATATCGAATCAGCAGAAGCTTTCAGTGCTCCGTAAGTTATCCAGTCTGTGCCGTCGTATACAGCGTTTTTATCAGGTTGTTTTTCAGCGGTTTTTTCGAAAGCGGATATTATTGTATTGTCTTTTATAAATGTAGAAATATTGTTTTTATCTTGTTTGTTCAGGCTAAGCTTGAGATCTCCGATCTTCATTATATCTCCTGCTCATAGAGCATTTCTGCAATATTTTCACAAAATTCATTATAGTAATCAAGCCACCTTTCGGCACTCTGTTGAGAGAATAGTTCCGTGTCGAACTCCAGTTTCAGGTGGAGTCCCACACTTGATTCAACAACATAAAGAGTTGCGTCAAATTTAGATGAATCCTGAAAAATGATAGTTCCCAGATCCTTATCCATCTCGATAAACTGAAGGGTGGATTTGTCAGAATTGTCCATATCAAATGTTTCGTATTCGAAACCGATATTAGTCAAAGGCTGCCTGCCGCTTGATCTGGAAGTAAGCACTTTGTCAATAACAAGGTCAAAAGGACAGTGCTGAAGCTCCAGAGCGGCTAAGATCTCACTATATGTTTTGGTGAAGTATTCCTGAACGTCAAGCTCTTCGTCAAATTTAAAGCGGATAGGCATCAGATTTACAAAAAATCCAAGAATATTCTGTAGAGCAGGGTGATGTCTGGAGGCACTGCCCAGTGCAATACAGAAATCGTCCTGATTGCTTAGCTTGTTTATGAGCAGGGCAAATATACCCATCATCATGCTGTTAAAAGTTATATTCAGTCTGGATGAAATCTCATGAAGCTTATCTGAAAGCTCTTTATCAAAATCTCTCAGAATAGTCTTTCCAGTGAATTTTCTCCGTAGAGGGACATCAAAATCGTGCGGAAGCTCCACAGATTCTGGTACATCCCTGAGCTTATACTGCCATGATTCTAGTTCTTCTGTGAAGTCGAACTTATTCTGCCAGATAGAAAAATCTTTATAATTAATAGATTCTTCATCGTAAATGTACTCCCCTTTTGTGAGTAGAGATTCATAAATTTCAGTCATGTCGCTGAGAAATATTTCAAAAGAGGTCCCGTCCGCAGCTATATGGTGGATAACAAAGGTTAAAGTCCATGTACCATCAAGGTGTTTCCACATGCAAAACCTTATAAGAGGCGGTTCTGAAAGGTCGAAAGACCTGTCTAGCTCCTTGCTTATTATGTCTTTTATGTTCTTCTCTCCCACTTCATCCAGATATACAATCTTTAATGGGAGCGGCACATTCTCAGCAACTTTTTGTCTGATATCCCCATCTTTTTCTATGAAATATGTTCTTAGTATTTCATGTTTTTCAATGAGTATTCGGGCTGTTTTCTTAAATATTTCCAGATCCAGTGATGAGTCTACTTTTACTATGGAGTTGATATTATATGCTGCGCTTGCTCCTTCGAGCTGACAGACAGAGTAAAGTATTCTCTGTGCATAACTTAAAGGGTAATCTTCTGCGGCTTCAGCTTTCGGTATTTCGTATGTGTTTACAGTGTCTTCTATCAGTGCTGCAATATTTTTAACTACCGGGTTCAGCATAAATTTGCTGATAGAAAGTTCATATCCGCATTTATCCTGAATCATAGCAATGATTTTAGCAGCTTGAAGACTGTGCCCGCCAAGGCTGAAAAAGTTGTCCTCAGAGCTTATGTTTTCTAGCTCCATTATTTTCTGAAAACACTCTATGACCATCTTCTCTTTAGCATCCAGATCGTCAGTGTTTTCTACTGTTTGCTTTATTAATTTTCCATTTGCAGCACACTCCGGAAGTGATGCTCTCTCTGTTTTTCCGTTTTTGTTCACCGGAATCTCTTCTACCAGATAATATCTGGATGGGATCATATATGTAGGGATTGTCCGCATGAGATAGGCTCTGAGTGAGCTCAGGTTATTTTCATCAAAGCCGGTGACACATACAGAAAGAAATTTATCAGTCTCACTGTTTTCAATAAAGGCTGCCGCCTGCTTGGCATATCCGGAAGCTGTCACTGCTGTTTCAACCTCCGAAAGCTCCACTCTGTTTCCACGGATTTTTATCTGAGCATCCTTTCTTCCGAAAAACTCAATAACACCGTCTTCTCTGAACCTGCCGATGTCACCAGAAAGGTAGAGTTTACCTTCACTGAAAGGGTTGTCTATAAATACTTTGTTAGTGAGCTCTTTGTCATTTATATAGCCTTCTCCAACACCATACCCGCCTGTTGCTATCTCGCCCCATACGCCTACAGGAGCAGGTCTTTGTCTGTTGTCTAGTATGTAAACACTTGTGTTTGCTATAGGTCTTCCAATAGGTATGTTGCTCTTCAAATCGTCACGTGTAATGACGTGGGTGGTAGTAAATGTAGTATTTTCTGTTGGGCCGTAGCAGTTCATTAGAGTCAGCTCTGGGCATGCATTCATAACTTTTTCAACATGTTTAACGCTGAGCCTTTCTCCCCCAGTCATAAGCACTTTCAGGTTTGCAAATATTGAAGGGTCCTTGTCCGCTTCTGCGTTGAAGAGGCTCGCTGTGAGCCACATTTTAGTTATACCATGGCTGTTAATTATCTCCCTCAGACCTGTTCTGCTTAGAAGCTGATCTTTTCTGGCTATATGCAGTGTCCCGCCGTTAAGAAGTGCGCCCCATATCTCCAGTGTAGAGGCATCAAATGCCAGAGTGCCACCCATTAGTATCTTATCGTCTGAGCCAAATTCTATATAGTTTGTATTTCGTACCAGCCTTGTAACTGACAGGTGTTTTATCATTGTGCCTTTTGGCTCGCCTGTGGAACCGGATGTAAACATAATATATGCCATAGAATTTCCATCAGATTCAGTCACTTGGGCTTCGTCTTCGCCGCCGCTAACAATATCTTTCAGCAGAATATTGGTCAGCTCCGAATTTTTGTAATTGTCTTCGGATATAATAATAGAGCACCCTGCTGACTTAATAATGGAGTTAACTCTGTCTGCTGGTGCAGAATCATCTATCGGCAAGTAGCAGCAATCTGCTTTTATAATACCCAAAATAGCTGTGACAGAATCTATGCTCCTGTCTGCGTATACCGCCACAGGTTCGCCATGTTTTGTGCCTAGCTTTTTGATAATCTTTGCTGAATAATTTGATATGCGGTCAAGCTCGCGATAGCTTAGTTTTTTACCGTCATCTTCTATGGCGATATTATCCGGATGTTTCAGTGCTGTCTCCTGAAAAAGAGCTACAAGTGATTTATCCTGAGGAAAACCCATAAACTGTCCGCTAAATTCATTAAGCAGTTTTTCGTTTTCTTCAGCAGGTATTTCTGAAATATCTTTAATTAAAGTCTGAGGGTCAGAATCGAGTATCACATCTATAAGACTGGAATAGAGTGAACATATCCGATCTATATAGTTTTTACTGTATGCGTCTGCATAATATTCAACGGTAATGTGCAGTTTGTTGTCAGTTTCGAGACCAAAAAAGCTCATTTCCGCTTTTGCTGATGCTTTATCACCTGTTCCAAGCATTTCCAACCACGGATTTTCGCCTGATGATGCTTCTGATTGAGAATAATTCATGTATGAGAAAATGATCTCACCAAATTTGAACCTGTTTTCGGAGTAGCTGTTGCCCAGCTCTTTTTTGATATCGCCTGAGCCTACCAGCTTATATCTTAACGAATCCCCAATGATTGAAGCGACATTTTTAATATTTTCTGAAATGCTGCTGTCTGGTTTTGTTTCGATGCAGAGTGGCACAGTGTTAATAAGCAGTCCGGGTACATTTACAAACTCCTGCTTGTCTCGTAGGCTGGATGCTGAGTATATCACCATATCTTCTCTGCCGGCCTGCCGTGTAAGAACCAGAGCCAAAGCAGTAGTCATTAAAGTGTAAACAGTTGTCTTTGCTTTTTTTGCATAATCTCTGATGCGCTTCAGCTTATCAGCTTCTATGATTATAGAGGTTAAGGCGCCTTTGAAAGTGAGCTTTGACGGCCGTATCCTGTCCTCTGGAAAGTAAATATCTGTTATCCCGTCAGGAAATTTAGCAAGCCAGAATTTCTTCTCCTGCTCCCACACCTTTGATGATTCAATAGACTTCATCCAGTGAATAAAATCTATAGTATCGGTATATTTATCAGGCAGTTCATTTCCAAAATATATATTTTTCAGCTCGTCCATTAATATTTCGAGTGTGTTGCCGTCGCCGATGATGTGGTGAAGATCGAACAGCAGAACATCTTTTTTATTGTCGCATTTGAGCAGTGCTGTTCTTATCAGAGTGTCCTTTTCCAGATTGAAAGGCTGAATGAAATTTTCAGCTGTTTCAATTCTTTTGTCAGTGCTGCCTAAGTCAAAAATTTCAAAAGGGAGTTCTCTGTCTTCATTAATGTACATACGGATTTCGCCGGAGACCTCTTTAAAAGATGCTTTGAAAATTTTATGACGATCAAAAAGCACTTTTAAGGATTTTATGAGCCTATCCGCTTCTATAGTGGTGTTAAAACTTGCAAAGTAGGACAGATTAAAGGAAGTGTTTTCCGGAGAGATTGTCTGATATCTGAAAATATCCTCCTGACCGGAGGTTATCAAATAATATTCCTGCTCAGGAGCTTTCTGTACGCCGCTTGTTGGATTGTTTTCTGCAAGGTCTCCACCCAGAAAAAGAGTCAGTTCTTTGATGGTAGGGTTTGCAAAGATGTCTGTCACTGTTACTGGTTTTCCCAGCTCAGTGGTAAGTTTGCTGGCTATCCTCATGGCACTTAGCGAATCACCGCCTATCTCATAAAAATCATCGTCAATATCCAGTTTTTTATAATCAAGCTCTCTGCACCATGTGTCTGTTATCTGCTTAATGATAGAAGCACTGCTTTTCTTTTCTTTAGAGACCTCTTTTTCACTGTTGCTCTGTCGGTTGCCATTTTCGTCTGTGAGCCAGCTTAAGAGCCTTGGGTCTGCAGCAGGGATGATGCCTGATGCGCCTGTTTTCAGGGCTGTCTCAGCCACTTCCGGGCCATTTTTCGGTGTCACTCCGTATTTGCTGCTAAGCTCCTCCGGCAGGTTTTTCGCCATCCCCGTGTCTAGCCACATTGGCCAGTTTATGCTTATTATATGGATTTTGTCGTCTGAGAGTGATTCGGCGAAAAAGTCATGAAATGTATTTGCTGATGTATAGTCAGTCTGTCCGGGGGCTCCTGTGAGAGCAGTTCCGGATGAGCAGAGGATAATGTATTCTGGTGAGTAGTCACTTACAGCTTCGTAAAGATTTATTGTTGCCTCAACTTTTGGCCGAAGCACAGATTCAAAGGTAGCATCGTCCTTGTTTACAAGGAATCCGTCCCCAGGTACGCCTGCGGCATGTATAACGCCGTTAATAAGTCCTGCTGTATCTGCAAAAGATTTGACGGCGGATTTCAACTGCTCTTTATCACCTGCGTCACATTTAATATAATGCATGTTAGTTTGTTTTGTATGAACACATGCGGATAGATCTTTCGGGTTTTTGCTTAAAATACCTATATGTTTTGCGCCTTTTTCAGACAGATATGCTGCAAAAGCTGAACCAACTCCTCCGGAGCCTCCGGTTATAAGGTAGCTCCCCCCCTCTGTAACAAGGTCTGGGCCTTCAGCTTCTGGTGCTATTTCATAGCTTCGGACATATCTTTTGCCGTTTCTTACAGCCCTTGTTTTCATAGGAATGTTTTCAGGGGTGAATTCATTAAATTCTGCTATGATAGTTCTGAAATCGGTATTTTCGTCACAGTCAATACTTGCTGCTTTTAGAAATGCTGATTCGTGGCCGACGGCCCTCATCATTCCGTTAAAGAGCGATCTTTTAATATTTTCAAAATTGTGAATTTCATTTTTCACTCTAAATGAGCCGGTGGTCACAGAGAGGAAAAAGAGGGGTTTACGAACATATTTCAGAACTGTTTTAAGCTCTGAAATAAACTTAAAAAGCGACTCATCAGTTTCATGGAAATAAATGAGTCTTGCCCCTTCGGATGAGTTTATGATGTCTGTTAAGCTTTTATCTATCGATGCTGTTTCCGGTACAAAAGCCCCGGCATCTTCAAGTTCTGGTTTGAACTTTTTCAGGTATTTCTGCTCTCCGCAAGCAATAAGCAGCTTCGGCAGAACAGTTTGGGCTTCTGAGTTAACAGGTTTCTCCTGCCACATTTTTCTGAATAACGGAATGTTTTGAAGTGATATTTTTTTAAAACCTATCTCTTTAAACCTTAGGGAGACATCTCCTTTGTCGTCAGTAAAAAGAGCATCAGTGTATATTGTCTTGTTTCTCTCGTTATATTTCGTTTCAGTAAGGCAGAAAATCTTTTCCGGCAGAGGTTTAATTATTTCCACCGACTTACAGAATGCTGGTACATACTGCTCTTTCAGCCCCATGCTGACCCCGCAGTCTATAACCGCAGGATTAAAATCCCGCCATGTATCACCAGAAGCACCTGTCAGTTCCAGTTCGCCGTATTGTAAAATTCCGTTAGAGTCAGACCGCTTTTCTTTGAGGCATAGCCATTTATCAGAAACATTTATTATCGGGTTATCATTTAAAAAGGTTACGTCGTTTTTTACACTGCACGAATTTTGCCAGCGCTTGACGTCAGCTTTTTCTGAAAATTTTGTAAGTGGAGAAATGTCTGCCATCAGTACAGTGTTCCATGCACCGGATTTCGCCTTATACATCAAAGATGCAGCAAATGATTGGTTTTTAGTATCAAGTTTTAGCAGACAATTAGGGGAGAGGAAATCTTCCGGGCGTAAAGGTGAAAGCCATTTTAGATTTGTTACTTCCACACTGCCTGCGAGCCCTGCCTGCTGAGCTGCTGATTTTAAAATGTTTATAACAGCCATACCCGCCATTACCGGTGAGCCTGAGAGTATATGTTCGTGTATAGGCCAGAATTCTGCCGAGCTTACATTCATAGAAAAACTAAAACCATCAGGTGTTTCTACCGGAGCAGAGATCAGCTGGCTTGATACTGCCGACTGTTTCTTTACCGCTGTTTTCTTTGGCCACACTGATATCTGTTTATTTTTGCTGTATGGAATATGTATTCTTTTCCCTGTTAAAGATGCTGGCAGTTTTGCTTTTTTAATAAAATCTATGATTAATGAGCCGAAAATTTTATGCTCGCCCTCTGCGTCAAAATAGATTTCCGCCCCTTCATCAAACTCAACACCAGCTGAAACCGATGTGAGAGCCTTTATTAAAATTTCTTTGCCTTTTGTGATGATAACTATACGCTTTTTAAGCACAGGTCTGCCGTACGCCAGAGTGTATGCCAGATCAGTTAATGAGCAGCTGTTTTTCACAAGCGAGATCGCAAGCCTTCCGCAGTAATCTCTAAGCAGTTCATCATCTGGTGCGGATAAAAGGAAAAACTGCATGCCTTCATCTTCTGTCATCATCTGCTTTGGAGCTTCTTCGATGATTACATGGCAGTTTACACCGCTAAGTCCGAAAGAGCTTACCCCTGCACGCCTCTTTGAAAAGACTTTAGGGAATGGGATAATACTTTCAGGAACAAAAACAGGTGAATTTTCAAAATCTATCTCTTTGTTTGGAGTGGTATAAAATGGCTGTGGTGGAATTTTCTCGTTTTTCACACAAAGTACAGCTTTTACAAATCCTAATATACCTGCCGCAGAATCGAGATGTCCGAAATTGCCTTTAACAGAGCCGATGGCTGCAAATTGTTTCATACTTGTCTGGTTATTGAATGCTTTTGTGATGGCATCTATCTCTATAGGGTCGCCCAGTTTTGTGCCTGTCCCGTGGGCTTCGATATATCCTATTGTGTCTGCTGTAACCACTGCGTTAGCCCATGCGTTTAGTATCAGCTCCGTCTGTGCCTTTGGGTTTGGTGCAGCAGGGCCGCTGGAGCGCCCGTCCTGATTAACCGCACTCCCTTTGATAACAGCGTGTATGCTGTCTCCATCTTCCACAGCCTTTGAAAGTGGCTTGAGCAAGATAGCACAGCCGCCTTCGCCCATACCTGTTCCGTCTGCGTTATCATCAAAAGTGTATGCACGGGACTTTTTAGACTGTATTGCGAAGTCCAGCCCCTCGTCCACAGGAACGTAGCTGACTTTCACGCCTCCGGCAAGTGCATACTCGCATTCTCCGTTTCTAAGGGCATTACATGCCAGATGTACTGCGTTCAGAGAAGATGAGCATGCGGTGTCCACCATAGCAGCAGGACCTTTCCAGTCCATAAGGTATGAAAGTCTGGTGGCTGTTGATGATGGCACTGTAACAGAGAAAGCCTGCTCGATTCTCTCTGGGTATTTTCTTATTATGAAGTCTCTGTATATGCTTGATGGTGATGAGCCAGCAAAAACACCGACTTTTTTGTGTCTTAAAGTTTCGCCGCCGCTTCCGGCATCGTCAAGGGCAGACATACACAGCATCATAAAAAGTTTCTGTTCGCTGTCCATAAGAACTGCTTCTGCCGGAGAAATTCCGTATCTGAGCGGATCAAACAGTGATATATCGTTCAGGTAGGCTGACTCAAAAAAGTTTACACCAGCGCCATCAGAATCGATAATGTCAAGAGTCTGTTTTTTCCTCTCAGGTGGTATTTCACCCACTTTGTCGCATGCGTATAAAAGGTCTGTCCATAGTGATTCGGTATCATCATAATCCGAAAGACGCACAGCCATGCCTATTACAGCGATATCTCCGCTATTATTAATAGTTTTGGCTGAGACTGTCTCTTCTTGTTCCCCTTTTATAAAAGAGGATATCTCGTTTACCGTGGTATATCTGAAAAGGTCAGGGATTTTTATCTTATCAGGATAGATGGCGTTTATTCTGTTAAACAGGTCAATCACAAGGATTGAGTTTCCGCTTATGTCAAAAAAGTTAGAGTCCATGTCGAACTCTGTATCGGGCAGGACAGCTTGAAGTATACTGTAGATCTGTTCATGTATTTCTGAGTAATCTTTATGCTCACTGATGCTTTGATTTTGCAGAGCTTTTAATGCAATTTGTGTCAGCTTATCCCTATCTGCCTTGCTGGATGAGTTAAGCGGGATAGAATCCAGAAAAATAATCCTTGATGGTACGTTCGATGCGGGCAGTATTGTACCCAGATACTTTTTAAGTGTTTGCTCTGTCATATTACAGGAAGCAGTTACAAAAGCGACTAGCTCAACAACTTCGTCACTGAGTTCGGTTTTTACAACAACGCAGTCTTTTACAGAAGGGTTAGAGAGTAAAGAGTGTTCAATCTCGCCTATCTCAATCCTTACGCCTCTTATTTTTACCTGACTGTCTTTTCTCCCTTTGAATTCCAACTCATCGTTTCTGTTCCATTTGGCGATGTCGCCAGTGAAATAAACTCGCTCTTCGTCAACAGAGATAAGCGGTGCGAAATGCTTAGCGTTTAGCTCTTCGCGGTTCAGATAGCCCGATGAAAGGATATTTCCAGCAACACAAAGCTCTCCCCAAGCGCCTCTCGGGAGTATGTTTCTATTTGAATCAACAATATATATTCTGGCGTCCTTTACAGGCCTGCCGATAGGTATCGTGTCGTAGCTTTTAGTATTGTCTATTTTATGGGTAGCGCATATTACGGTGGATTCTGTCGGCCCGTATCCGTTGATAATAACAAGGTCAGGGTATTAGTCAGTAGCTCTTCCCACCAGAGAAGGGTTTAATATTTCGCCTCCCACCATTAGCCTTTTTATATATTTGAAGATGTCGCTTCCGCTTGAAACGAAAGATTTGAATATACCGTACGAGGTTACCATGTCAGTGCATCTGTTTGCTTCAGCAACGTTTCTAAACTCATCCACGTCTGCCATGTTTAGTATTGTAAGCGGCGTAAAGCAGCCCCCATTAAGCAGAGGTAAGAATATGCCGAGAATTGAGGCATCAAAAATAAGTGGAACTGCTTGGATAAAGCAGCCTTTGGGGTCAAATCCTGTTAAAGAACCGGATTCTGAAGCAGAGGTAAGTGAGCCGTGCCGAATCTTGACACCCTTTGGGGTTCCTGTAGAACCGGAAGTATATATTATGTAAGCAATTTCTGACGGGGATATGTCGATACTTCTCAAAGGCTTTTCTGAGTATGCTGTTTTTATATCTATTACCTGTACGCCTGATATTTTTTTATCAGCTCGGTTGGATATAACAGTTTTGCAGCCGCTGTCTTTTATGAGAAAGTCCAGTCTGGAATCAGGCCAGTTAGGGTCAGCAGGCATAAATATGCATCCGCTTCGCAGTATACCTAGATAAATAGCTGGAATCTCAAATATCCGGTCACAAAGCACACATATAATATCGCCAGGTTCGGCACTTTTATCATTTTGAAGGAATGAGGCAATTTTTATAGATTCTGCTTTCAGCTCTTTATAACTGAGCTCTTTCGGCAGGAGTCTGACTGCTGTTTTATCGGGGTATCTCTCTGCAATTTCATCAAATCTGTCTATGACATTTGTTTCCGGCATCGCCGAAGGTTTAGGGTTCAGATTTTTAAGACTTTCAAGCTCTTCAGGCGCAACGACCGCAACCTCGCTTACCGGGGAAGTGTATTTTTCTTCCATTTCGCAAAGGACATAAAAGAGACGTTCGCAAAACAGATTTATCGTCCTTTCTGTATAAAGACCGGAGTTATATTCTATACCGGCTACCCACTCATCTCCTGAGCGGGTTATATAAAAACTGAGATCAAACCGGCTTCCAAGGCTGACTTTTTTAATATCTGTCAGTGCCAATATTTCTGCCACGTCCTCTGCAATGTTTACAACTATATCAAGAAATCCGGCATTGCTGTCATTTGCAGTATCTTTAACAATATCTGCAATCATGCTGTGAGGATATTCCTGATGGTCGAGAACAGAGAAAATGTTGCTAGATGTCTTTTTGATCAGTTCTTCTACAGTTGTGCCATCCTCTATTTTTGTGATGATAGGGATCATATTTACAAAATAGCCTATGAGCGGATAATATTCTTCAGAATATCTGCCGTGGGCAGGAACACTTACAGCAAGGGTTTCGGCTCCGCATAGCTTGCCGAACATAATATTCAGTGCAGAAGTGAAAACAGCAAAGGCTGTGTTCTCTTTTTTAATAAGACTGCTGACAGCTTTCGATGCTCCTGCATAAGGCTTATACATTATTAGTCCGCCTTTGGAGCTTTTTATAGATGACTTTGGGAAATCGTACGGCATCTCAATTTTTTTGAAATTGGAAGCATATTCTTTCCAGAAATTTTTCAGTTTGTCCGCTTTGGGCGAATTCAGAAGTTTATTATAATTGTCAGCATAGTCGAAGTATTGTGCGTTCAGTTTTGGCAGATTCCTGTCAGAACCGGACTTAAGTATCTCAAGAAACTCGCTGGTAAAGATGTTTATTGACCAGCCGTCTATTATTATATGATGAAATATTAAAACTAATTTTTTACTTTTTTCGGATTTGCTCTGAGCAATAGTGGCTCGGAAGAGGGGAACTGCGGCTAAATTAAACCTCTGGATAAATTTTTTCTCCAGAAGCTTGTGATATTCTTTCTCGTTTTCTATAACTACATTATCAATATCAATGTTTAATTTATTTTCTACTTTTAAAAGATTCTTTCCGTCTTCGAAGATTATGCAAGATTTCAGGATTTGCTGTCTATCCGCTAATTTTACGAGTGCATTTTTTACATCTGCAACGGTTGTTTCAAAAGGGATCTCGAATGAGTGCGGTATATGGTATACGGATGATTCAGGGTTAAACTGCTCCCACGCCCACAGTGCAACCTGCCCTTGTGGTGCGAGATATGTCTTTGAGCCGCCTGTTTTTAGATAGCCCATCTCTTTGAGCATGCGGATTGCTTCTTTGTCACCTTTGAGTGCTCTTCTGCTGAGTTCTTTAGGGTCTTTGCGTTTATCCGCAGCAGTTTTTGATACATTTTTAGCGTCTATCTCAGCGCTTATCTCTTTTATTGTTGTATAGGTGAAAAGCTCGGCTATTCTGAAAACCCCTTTCCATCTGGCTTCCAGTGCTTCATGAAGGCTTAGCAGCAGCAGTGAGTTGCCGCCGGAGTCGAAAAAGTTTACGTCAAGCCCGACTTCCGGAACTTCCAGTAGTTTTTTCCATATGTCTGAAACTGTTTGTTCGGTTTCTGTGATGTCAGATGAAGAAACTGTTACATCCAGCAGTCTGTTCTGCTTCAGTAGTGCTTTCTTATCTGCCTTGCCGTTCGGGTTCAGCGGGATATTGTCCACGCTGAAAATTTTGGTAGGGATCATGTAGTCCTGCAATGTTCTGCTGAGTGCTCCCTTTATGTCTTTTGTGCTTAGTCCATCATCTGCTGAAACCCAAGCCGCAAGTTCTGCGACTTTTGAGCTGAGAGTAACAACATCTACAGCACACTCTTTGATACCTTTGACCTTCATCAGTGCGTTTTCCACTTCGCCGGTTTCTATGCGAAATCCTCGCACTTTTACCTGACCATCCAGCCTTCCGAGGAAAATAATTGACCCGTCATCACCTATGCGGCCCTTGTCTCCGGTTTTATAAAGACGTTCGCCTCTTATTGTAACGAATTTTTCAGAGGTCAGTTTTTCTCTGTTTATATATCCTTTTGCCAGCTGCACCCCGCCGAGATGAATTTCTCCATCAACACCGGGTGGCATCTCATTACCGTTTTGGTCGAGGATATGGATTTTTGTATTATAAACAGGTTTTCCGATAGGGATCTCTGTCTGTTTTTCATTGTGAGGCGTGCAGGGGTGCCATGTTACATCAACAGCTGCTTCTGTCGGTCCGTACAGGTTGTGCAGTTCGGCTTGCATATGCTTGCCGATGATACGGTCGAATTTTGCCGAGAGTTCTGCTGTGAGTGCCTCTCCGCTTGCAAAAACATATTTCAGTGTCTTAAGCTTTGCTGTTTGTGCGGGTTCCATTTCGAGATAATTAAGAAACTGGTTCAGCATGGAGGGGACAAAGTGGAGAACTGTGCAGCAGTTTTCAGATATAAACTCGACTATGGACTCGGGGTTTTTTTCTGCGCCGGGCGGGAGTATCGCGAGTGATGCTCCGCAGTGTGACCACCAGAATATCTCCCACACTGAAACGTCAAAGCTGTATGGAGTCTTCTGCAAGATAACGTCACTGCTGTCCAGTGTGAAAGTGTCCTGCATCCAAAATAGCCTGTTCATAATGGCTTTGTGCTGAATCTCCACCCCTTTTGGTCTGCCTGTTGAGCCGGAAGTGAAAATAATATATGCAGAATCGTCAGGAGTTATCTCTGATTTTGAATAGGCAGAGTCTTTTATATCTTCAAAAAAGAGCAGTTCGCATTTGGAGTCTGAAAATTTGTCAGCATATTTTTTTGAGGTTAAAACCTGCGGATAGTCGGTATCTTCAAGCATCCATTGGGTACGCTGTGCAGGATAGTCAGGGTTAAGCGGGACATATGCCATCCCTGCGCGGATTATACCCAGTATCCCTGCTATCATCTCGATAGATCTTTCAGCCATTATCCCTATATAATTTTTTGTATCTCTATTTTTCAGTGCGGCAGCTATATTGCCGCTCATTTTTTCGAGTTCAGAATAAGTGGTGCTTTTGCCGTCAAAAAGAAGTGCAGCACAGTCAGAGTTCTTTTTAGCCGTTGTTTCAAAAGCAGAGGCAAGGGTCTCAGTGTCAGGGAACGGGTGGTCTGTGCTGTTATATTTTATTAAAAGTTTTTTCTCGTTTTCAGTAAGTATCTCTGCTTCAGAGATTGTCATTTTTGTATTTTTCAGCGCGGAGGAGATAAATACTTCCAAATGAAGCATAAGTTTTTCTATCCTGCTCCGGTCAAAAAGAGCATTGTCATAAACAATTTCGAATAAGACACTTTCCGAACACTCAACTGATATTTCCAGATCGTAATCTGAATGGGTTTTCTCTTGTTTGATCAGGTTAACTCTTTCAGTCTCAGCAGATATTTTTTCTGAAACAGCGAAGTCGAAAAGCGGGTTTCTGGAGGTGTTTTTTACACTGTGAGAATTGTCTATAATATCTGAAAAAGGGATGTCGCCGTTGTCTGCGGATTTCATCATCTCTGCCGCTGAATGTCTGTAAAAAACATCAAAGTCTGTGGATGTTTTAAAGTTCAGCTTTACAGGGACATAATTCAGAAAAGCTCCGGCTTTACCGTTTGGAGCTTCAGAAAACAGCATTTCTGTTCCTGCGGTGATCTCAGTGTTGCCTGTGTATCTGTGAAACAAAGCAGAAACAGAGCTGAATACAAACTGGAAAACGCTTAGATTATTTTTTGAAGTATATTCTTTTATCTTATTGGTAAGAGATTCTGGAAAAGCGTGCTCAAAAACTGAGCCGCTATGGTTTTTCATCTGAGGTCTGCCTCTGTCTGCGGGCAAATCAAGCTCTTGTGGCTGTTTAGAAAATTTACTCTTCCAGTAGAGGGTCTTCTCTGTGGCAGATTCGGAGCTTAGAAATTTATACTGGTACTCTGTGAAATCGCTTAGGGAGCTGTCTTTCGAAACGCCGGCTCCGTTTAATATATTTTCAAAATCCGCAGCCAGTAAAGGCAGGGTAAGTTTGTTCACAAATATTGCATGAACCCTTATTATTACAGTTAAAGTGTTTTGTTGTGTAACAGTGTAATAGCACTCGGCACATTTTCCGGATTTTATATCAAAAGGCTTTTCTGAGACCTCTTTTATGAAGTTTTCCACAGGCTTATTGAAGGGTTCCGGCAGGAAATCTAGTTCAGCACTGTGAAAGAACTGCCTTGCCGTATTGTTTTCCGTAAGTGTCAAAGCACCTCTTAGAGATTGATTATTTTTGAAAAGCATATTCAGAGTGCTTTCTATCTTTTCAGTGGTGACAGATTTGTCTATGGGGATAGAAAAAGCGTGGGTGAGGACAAAGTCTAAAGATTCAGGGGCGAGTGCCTGTAAAAACCAGAGGCGTTTCTGGTTCATAGTAAGAGAGAAATGTGAAACACTAGAGTCGTATGGGTTTATGTTTTTCATTAATTTTCCAATAGCTTATTTAGTTGTTCTATCTCCTCTAAGGAGAGAGCTTCGGTGGAATCTTCGTCTTCATTTTCCGTTTCAAAACGAACCATGCGGTATATTTTTTCTGGTGTAAGTATATCAGAAGTGGCTTGCTCATTGATACTTAAATGATACTTATCGTTGATTATTTTGTAAAGATTATCAAGTTGTGTGGTGTTGTCGCAGTACTCAGAGAAAGCAGTGTCTTTTGCTATTTTTTCTATGTCAATATCCAAGGCTGCAGCGAAATCATTCATTATATGTTCAATGGCGATGTTTCGTCTGGCATTGATGCTGATATCGACTATTTTTGAGATTTTTTCGAGGGTCTGCATCTCAAAAATATCTTTAGCTTTCAGTATGACTCCAGTGGCGTTTTTTATCTCTTTTACCATCTGTATTACAAGAAGAGAGTGCCCGCCAACGGCAAAGAAGTTTGTGTATGGGTCATCTATTTTTAAATTAGTCAGCTTTTCCCATATTGACTTCAGCTTGGCTTCGGTCTCTGTCATTTCTGTTCTGTTTTTAGGTCCTTCGGAAAGGCTTGAAATACCATTTTCTGGCTCTTCCTCTTCGAATCCTGAGAAATCTGGCTGATTATAAGGATTTTTAAAAGGTGAAGGAACGTTGTCGTTTTCACACTTATCAAGGGCTTCACTGCATGCCATATTGGGTTCAACCGTAAAAAGGTTAAGCAGGTTCCACAGGTATCTGTCGAAAAGCAGGCTGTCGTTTTCGGACATGATGTTGCGTTTTTTTACTGTACGCAGGAGCACATCTTTGTTTTCTGTCGTTTCCTGAACAATAATATCCAGAGGGTATCCGCTAAAACCGCTTGGGGTATATATTATTTTAAGATCAACACCCCCTATTTTCTGAGGAAGTTTCGGTGTTATGTGATTAACGGAAATTTCGCCTACATGCTGACCCTTTTGTCCGTTTTTTGTCAGCTCTGAGCTAACAAAAACTGAAGGGCAAGCAGTGTGGCGCATCAGGCTCATTGATTCTCTGGCGAATCTCACCCCTAGTTCTTTCATTGTACAGTCTGTTCCAAATCCAGCTTTCATCGCAAGCACATTTACAAATGAGCCCACAGTATTTTTCTGGACATGCCCTCTGCGGTTCAGGTTGATGTATGAATATGTCTGGTTTTTAACTCCGAAAAATTTAAAGACTGCCAGATATGTAGCAATGTAAAGAATATTTGTGAGGGATACTCCGGAAGCTGAGGCGGTATTTTTTAAACTGTTTAAAAATGGGAGAGTTAGAACATAGTCTGATTCAATGCTTCTGAAGCTTTCTCTGGAGCCTAGCTTTGCTAAAGGAAAAAGCTTTTCTGAAGTGTCTTCATAATAGGATGTCATAAACTGGAGGTCTTTTTTAAACTTATCAGAATTAATGTATTCTGCTTGGGCTGACTGAAAGATTTCATAGTCATTCATTGGCGGAAGTTTGTCTTCGTCACCATTCAGCAAAGCTGTGTAGCACTCTGCAATGTCTGTAAGATGCCTTACAATCCCCCATCCGTCATTAATTATCTGATGGTACTTCATATGAAGAGCGTAGTGATTTTCAGATAGTTTGAGTATAGAGAATCGGTACAAAGGCATGTTTATCAGATTACCGAAAGACTCAGCAACTGATTTACTACAGTAAGAGTGTGCTTCCTTTTCTGGGTTCAGTTCCTCAGAGAAATCAACAAAGTCTATAGCTGGAGTTTCAAAACGGCCATATTCGAAAAAATATTCACAATCTTTATCTATGATGCAAGCACTTATAATGTTGCATCTTTTTATGGACAGGCGGACAGCTTTTTCGAGGAGGTCAGTATCAACAAAGCCCCTCATGTCGACCATTCCGCCGTTGTTATATATGGGGACATTGTTGCCAATGTTCAGAACATCAAACATAAGTCCTTTTTGTATAAAAGAAAAAGGTATCAAAAAAAAACCTCCGGGCAGTTTTTATGTGATTAGCTCAGATCTTCGTTGAATGGGATAAATTTACCGTATTCCATCTTAAATATGCTGTCTGCTGCATAGAAATATTTATCATCGTGGGTCACTGCGATAATAGTTTTGCCTTTTGCTTTAAGCTCTGGGAGCAGGTTGTCATAAAAGAACTTTCTAAAAACAGGATCCTGATCCGCTGCACATTCGTCAAAAACCATAACAGGCTTGTCTTCTAAAATTGAGACAATAAGAGCCAGCCTCTTTTTCTGACCAGATGAAAGGTCTCTGTTGGTAATAGCGCCGGCTTCGATAGTTGTTTTTTCTGCCAGCTCCATCTTTTTCAACAGCTCGTTCAGTAAAGAATCCTCCGGCATATCTATACCTAAGAGTCTTCTGAAAAGTGTGTAGTCAGAAAATATTGTGGAAAACAGGTTTCGGTAAGAAGCTTTATTGAATGCATCTATTTCAGTATCATCAATGCATATTGTGCCGCTTTCAGGCGAGTAAAGGCTTGTAAGAACCTTTAGAAAGGTCGATTTGCCTGAACCATTTCCGCCAACAATAAAAGTGATTTCGCCTTTTTTAAATTCAAGATTAACAGGTCCAATTTTAAACGGGCGCCCATTAAATTTATGAGGAAACTGAAAACTTACATCATTAAGAGAAATTGTGTCCCACTTAAGGTCTCTTATAGCCTGCTCATCAGCTATTTTTTCACTTCTGCTTTGTCCTTCGTCTATTAGTTCTTCCAGATACCTGATGTTGTTTATAGCTGCTTCCGCTCTTGCCATGGCAGGAATAGCAACAGCAAAATCGCTTATAGGAGCAGAAGCAAATATTAAAAGTGCTATCAGTTTAGGTATTATGTAAACATTGTCACTGTCAAACTGTGGCAGGATAAAGAGCATGCCCCCTATGGCCAAAAGCAGAAATGTCTGAGCCAAAAGGATTGTTATGTTCATTCTCAGTCCGGCATCTACCCTGTGATCTGCTGATTCCGTGATAACATCTTCGAGTTCGCATTTATTAAATTCTTTGTATTTACGCCTGTTGAGTTTAAGGTCTTTGAACCCAAGCAAAAGACCGCCTAGATTGTCCATAAAAGTGTTTTCGGCAACTGTTGATTTTTTGAACAGTTCAGCTATCTTTTTTTCATTTCTTAGATACATCAGCACCATAAGGGCTATTATTCCAAGACTTATTATAAGTCCTTTTATTGACAAAATAGCGATATAGCAGATGATAAAAATAAGCATTACAGCGGACGACATGGCGTTTACTGCAAGGTTTGTTGACGCCGATATTGTGGAGGCGTCTTCGGAAAGTGAGGAGTAAAATACTCCCTTATCAATGGATTCAAAATTTACAAGGTTAGTTGTTTTAAGTTTTCCGAGTATGCGCATTCTCAAAGAAGAGATAATCTTTTCAACCATCTTTGTGCTTTCGTTCATAGAAAATCGTTTACAATACCAAAACAGAAGCATAAGCGAGCAAAACATTAAAAATTCTCTGAAATGCAGTTCGCCTGGTTTAATCTTTTCAGCTGTATGTATAGCAGTCGATATCGCAAGTCCGTTTGCTATGCCTGCAATCGAAGTCATTAAAATCATAGACTTCTTGATAGCTCCTGATTCTTCCCTGATAAAATTTATATAATTTTTCATCTTATTCCTTCAGCTGTTTTGCAGTTTTTGAAGAGACATTAGTCCCCTGAAATAAACCATGCTTCGGAAGCGGGAGTGAGACCAGGTTTTCATTTGGCTTTGCAGCAAGAATTTCTTCCCATGCAGCGTTATAAAGCTTAATATTTTCACCCACATCTTCAATATAAACTCTAAACTCCTCCTCAGGTATAATATAGCCGGGGCCGTTTTTTATCTGAATATCAATGTATTGAGCCGAGTTGGGGTTAGAGTTTGAGAAAAAATTGTAATTTGATATGTGCCCGATTACACGGTCGTTAAGCAGGAAGTTAAGCAGAAGCTCTCCGGTTTGCAAGTTTTTGCTATGTACTGGAATAACACCGCTTTCATATGTTGTAATAACATCCCCTTCGGGGTATATAAAGCGGATGTTTGTATTCTGTTTCAAAGCTTCTGAAGCTGTACCGTTCCATATAACTCCCAGAAGAACTTCTTTGTTTACAATTTTTTTAGTTATTGCGTTGTCAATAAGCTGAAGCCCTGTGTTTTCTATTGAATCTATTAGTGTGTTCTTAGCGGCTTCAATTTCAGCAGGGTTGACAGTGTTTGGAGAAAACCCCATAGACATCAGCGCCACACCTAGTGCGACCCGCATGTCTTTTCTCAGGCTTATTCGATAATTTAAATAATCATTTTTTGCCAGATTTGAAATGAAGGCCCACGATCTGGGAAAGCCGGGTATGTATTTTATATTAAAACCAATTCCTATACTGCTATAAAATAGAGGTACGCTGTATTTAAGCCCAAAATCCTGCTTCATTCTACGGATGCTCTCATCCAGATAGACTGCATTTGGTATATTATCAAGATTTATTTTTTGCAGCATAGATTCATCTTTCAGTTTTACAAGCATATAGTCGCTAGGCATTATCAGATCATATTTTTCAGGATTTTTTTTAAGAAGCCTGTACATCTCTTCGTTGCTGTGGATGTATGTTACATCTATTTTTGTCCCGTAAGCTTCTGTAAATTTGTCGAAAACCTCATCAGGAATGTACTCATTCCATGTAATAATATTTAAAGATTCAGCAGGCTTAAAGCTGGGATTGTGGAATGTGATTCCTGAGTCCCACTGTTTCTCTTCAGCTTTTCTCAGGTCTGTTCTGTCGCAGCCTGTTATGATGAATAACGCTAAAAATATATAGGCTAATCTGGTTAAGCTGTTCATAAGCATTAGTTACCTGGAGTCTTATTGATAGGTTCTTTATTCATTTTTTCGGGAGGGTTGAAATATCCTTTTATCCTGGATAAAAAGTCGCTTGCACTTTCTGTTTCGCCAACTATATCTTCTACAGAACTCCCTTGTTCAGGTGATGAAGTCTCTTTATTGTCTCTTGTTGTTTCTTGCGGAGCTATTTTCGCAGCTTCTGCCGGCATATCCGGCGCTTTCCCAGCAGAATCAAGATTCATAATCAGCGGCAGATTACCGTTACTGCCTACAACAACAACCTTTGAATTATTAGACTTCGATAGTTCTAAAGTGGCGTCAATCCCTTTGTACTGAATGTATTTGTCAAAGAATTTTCCAGATTTAACAATCTCCTGAAATCTCTTGATACCTTCTGCTTCAATAGATTTCCTTTGTGCTTCCTTAGCCTCTCTCATCAGCCTGTAGTCATATTCTTTAACTTTTTGTTCCTGAGTCAGTTTGCGTTCTATAGCATCACGTATTGATGCAGGTAGAGTCATCTTTTTGACCAGCAGGTTTTCCAGATTAAGATATCTGTCTGAAAAAGCGCCCATTGAACCCTGAATTATGATTTGCAGCAGATAACCTTCAGAAGTGTATATTTCTTCAGGAGTATAGTTAGCTACAACTTTACGAAGGTGAGCCTGTACCTCAGGCTTAACTACTTTTTCTATATAATCGGGGCCTATCTCTTTGTGAAGTTTAGGCAGGTTTAATCTTTGAGGAAAAAACCTTACAGACAAGTCAAATTTTATTATAAGTCCGTCTTTTGAAAGTGCTTCAAAATCATATGAATACTGCTGAACACGGATGTCATATTTATACATTTTGTCCCATGGAAAGATTATCTGGAGTCCTTCGTTGTAAACATAGTCCATCTCTGTTCCGCCTGAAAAGCGTTTCCAGAGCACTCCTGCCTCTCCGGGATATATGTTAATGAATATGCTGTTGAAAAAATATGCAAAAACTACAAGCAGTACCAGTACGGAAACAGTGAGAAATAGATATATTTTCCCTCTGACATGTTTCCAGTTTTTTGGTATATTATGAAAAATGCCTCGTTTCTTCTGGATTTCATTTTTAGAGTCTTTAGAGTCTAAGGGCATGTTGTTACCCGCTTATTTAATTTTATTTTATTGAGTATAATGTATAAAACGGCTATGTGCAATAAGATAAGCTTTGATTTTGTTTAGTGCTGCTGCAGTGGGCAGAAGGGGCGTTCCTGTTGATTTACTAATGGCTTAATATGCTTAATAGGTGTTGGAATTCTTCTACGCATACACTCTCTCCAAATGGTATCGCTATTGCAGTTTCCCCTGTTGCAGATTATGAAAACATGTTGTTTGATGATGAGTCAGTTTGCATAAAAAATGCTGTGAGCAAAAGAAGAAAAGAATTTTCAACAGGGAGAATGCTTTGTCGTAAATGTTTTGATATTCTTGGAAAGGAACATGCTGCAGTTTTGCAAGGCACAAACAGAGAACCGTTATGGCCTGAAGGACTTAAAGGCTCTATATCTCACACTTACAGTCTCTGCGTAGCTGTTGTTACAGACAGAGAAGAAATATTGTCTGTGGGGGTAGATATAGAGAATCAATACGGGGTAACCCCAGACTTGTGGGAGCATATTTTCAGTGCCGATGAGATATTATATATCAAAGAGAGTTCGTCACCTTCAATGACTGCGGCTGTAATTTTCTCGGCAAAAGAGACATTTTATAAAATGCAGTATCCTTTGACGGGAAAAATGCTGGATTTCAAAGATGTGGAAATCAAACTGGATGGCCGTTCTTTTGATGTTGGCTTTAAAGGGCAAAATAAAGTATTTGAAAAATCGTTAAGCAGTGGACATTTCATGGCGCATGACACCCATGTACTAACAATTTCATATATGGTGAAAAATGGATGACAGGATTTTTCTTAAACCTTTTTATAGTGAGAGCTGCAAAAGAGGTCTATTTATATTTCCACATGCAGGCTCTGGTGCAGGTCAATATTTCGAAGTAGCACAGGAGCTTGCTAAGTATGATATAAATACTTTTATCTTCAGATATCCGGGGCGGGAATCGAGAATAAATGAGAAAGCGGATTCACTTCTGGAGCTTGCCGCCGAAGCTGCAAAATATATTTCTGAATACAGCGGAAGGTTCGCTCTTTTAGGGCATAGTCTTGGAGGCTATGTAGCCTTTGAAGCGACCAGAATTCTAGCTGATTTCGGAGCCTTTCCTTGTAAATTGTTTCTGTCAGGACAGAAACCGCCGGAGCTGATAGACCGTAAATATTATGCAGATTGCCTTAAAAAAGATGACAGTGACTTTATTGACTGGATTCAAAATACATATCAGCCTTTGCCCGCAGAAGTTATTAAATCTGGAGACATAGGGCAGCTCCTTATAAATACACTGAGAAATGACTATCAGCTTTTAGTGGATTACTCTCCGGATGTTAATGTTTTTGCTGATGTTGAAGCTGTTCTTCTTAATGGCAGGCAGGATGGCGCAGTTTCCGGGCTTAATCCTCCGGACTGGGGTATACATCTGAAAGGTATTACTGGATCACACTATTTTAGTGGCGGACATTTCTATCTGTTCAAAAACATCGAAGCTGTATGCGGAATTGTCTCAGGTTATTTTACAAAAGAGCAGTGAACAGTTTTTAATTTCACATGTTTCATATCTTGCTCAATTGCATCAGGGCTTGAACGCTTTCAACGCATGTGAAGAAATAATATCTATTGCAGCTATGGCTCCTGAAAGCATGGCTTTTATAAGAGAGCGCAAAGATGATCCTGATGAAAATGTCCGTATAGCTTGTGCTCAGGCACTGAAAAGACTAGGTGGGTAAGTAAGTGTATCTGTAAAAAGCAGTAATCGATAAATTAATGCATAAAAAAAGGGCACCTGTTACAGTGCCCTTTTTTAAGTTAAAGCTAATTTGAATTATTTTGCGAATTTGTATCCGTCAGGCTTAATGTTGCCGATGTATGTTTCAACTGGATAACCAGCTTCAAGCCATGCAACTATTCCGCCCTTAAGGTTTACAGCTTTACTGTAACCGAGGTCGTTAAGTACTTTAGTAGTAAAAGCGCCTCTGAGACCTGTTTTGCAGTAAACTACAACAGTTTCGTTAAGTTTAACCTGCTTGCCAACAAGCCACTCCACAAGACCTCTAGGGATCTTTTTAGTGTTGCCAGGAATAATGAAACCCTGCTCTGCTGCTTCTCTGATATCTAGAAGTACAAAGCTTTCTTTGTTTTTCATCATACTGATAACGTCAGCTACTTCAATTTCTTTGATCTGCTTAACAGCTGCGTCAACCATAGCATCTCTTGCTTTAGTGATAGAAGCAGGCTCTGTTGGTGCTGCGGCAAATGCAGTGAAACATGTCATTGTAAAAATCAATACAAATATAATTGTGGTAAGTCTTTTCATGCTTACAACCTCCGTTTTTGTCTAAGATAAGGGTATATATAAAATATATTTTGGTCAATAAAAAAGTGAATAAATATTCACTAGTTAACATAAAAAAATTTATATCTAGCAATATAACCATGTAATAAACGCTATTATGCTTTTAATTGAATATATAAAAGTTTCGCATTTGTTAAAAAGAATGGTCGGCTTTAGCAGTATGATGCTGTAATAGGCTAATAGTGAGGAATATTAGTATTTATAAAAAGTTATTTTGAGTTTTCCTGCTCTTGCTTATATTTTAGGTAATTTTCCTGATCTAAGCAAAGCATAAGGGATTTTATTCGAACAGCTTGCATTACGTAAAGCGTTTTTCTTCCTTCTTTATAAGCTTTTATGACGCCAGCATTTTTAAGGACATTAATATGCTTGGTAATGTTTGACCTCTCGCAGTCGAAAGCCGCTTCAAGCTCGTGGCTGTACCTTGGCTGCATGCATATCATGCGAGCCATTTTAAGGCGCAATGGATTAGACATAGCTTTAAAAAATTCCAATAAGTTTTCAAGCTCTGATTCAGAGCAGTCTCTAAGTGCCATGAGTTGTTATATAGTAAATGCCATAAACTAGTCAAACTAATATTTAGTTAAATTTTGTAAAGAGATATAAATAGCGGAATATTTGTATATAATGCTGCTACGATTAGTGAGAAAGAATTCACGTATATGTTGACTTTTATTTAATTTATTGTTTATATATTCATGTTTGGAGATGTTATTGATCTTTTCAATTTCAGATCCGGCAAAACTACACAATAAAGAGGGAATCAATGATAAGGACTAGGTTATCCCGAAGACGCTTTTTACAAGCAGCTTCTGCTGGGGCCTGCATCATGGGTCTTCCTGTTTTGAAAGTTTCTGCAAACTCAGATAAAGAATCTGCAAAGTCTGGAGTGTCATACTCTCAGAACTGGTGTGAGATGTGTTTCTGGAAATGCGGCTTAACAGCCAAAACAGTAAATGGACGGGTGCAAAAGCTGGAAGGGCAGGCAAAATGTCCGAGCAACTACGGTAAACTCTGTGCAAAAGGCAACTCTGGAGTATTTCAACTCTACGATTCTGACAGAGTAAAGTACCCGATGATTAGGACAGGAAAAAGAGGGGAAGGAAAATTCCGCAAAGCTACGTGGGAAGAAGCTATCCAGTATATAGCTGAAAAATCTGTAGCTATCAGGGACCAGTACGGCCCAGAATCCTTCTCGCTTTTTGCGCATGGCTCAGGCGAGCACTCTTTTATGAACCTCATTGAGATAATAGGTTCACCAAACATTGCTATTCCTGCTTTCTCGCAATGCACAGGAAGCAGAGAGATAGCATGGGCGGCTACCTATGGAAAGCCTGTTGGCGGAAAAGAGCCGGTAGATTCTGATAACTCGAAATGCATGATGATGCTTGGAAGAAATATTGCTGAAGCACTACATGTTGGGGAAGTTCAGGATTTTGTAAGCGGTCTTTCTAAAGGCGCAGAGCTTATATATGTTGATGTGCGTTTCTCTAAAACTGCGGCAAAAGCTAATCAGTTTATGATGATACGCCCAGGTACAGACACTGCTCTGCTTTTAGGGATGATCAACTACGTTATATCAAACAATTTATACGACAGCGAATTTGTTAAAAAGTATACTAAAGGATTTGACGAGCTTGCTGAGCATGTCAAGAAAAACTCTCTCGAATATACCGAAAAAGAGACTGGTATACCTGCTTATATGATAGTGAATGCCTGCAAATCTCTGGCAAAAGCAGCACCTAGCTGCTACATACACCCAGGCAGAAGGCTTTCCAGATACGGCACAGATGTCCAGTTTGTGAGAGCTATTGCAGTTTTAAACGCACTTTTCGGCAACTGGGATATGCCTGGCGGTTTTTACACCCCTGTCAAATACCCTGTGAAAAAGCCTCACATGGTCTCCATAGACCACCACCCAACACACGACAGAGCAGACGGTGCAGGGACAACGTTTCCTATGGCTCCGAAAAACCTCGGTCTGGCAAACAAACAGCTCGAAGCTATAGCTAATCAGGATCCTCATCCTATGAAAGCTCTGTTTTCCTATGGGACAAACCTCTTTCATCATCAGGCGGATTCTGCATTAGTGGAAAAAGCGATTGCAGAAAGTGAGCTTGTTGTTACCTGCGATATCTATATGACAGATACAGCTTACTACTCCGACGTGGTATTGCCTGAATCTACATATCTGGAAAGGTATGACCCTGCGATAGTAACAAGCAGAAAAGAGGGTTACATCCAGTACCGTGAACCGGCTGTAGATCCAGTCCACGACACAAAAGGAGGCTGGGAAATAGCAGAGCTGATATCCAAAGCTATGGGGTATACAAATCACTTCACAGCCATAGAGGATTTCAACTATGTACTTTTCAAAGAAGCTGGCACTACCGAAGAATATATGAAAAAGCACGGATGTATTGTTAAAGCTGTGGGTGAACCTTTCCCTAGAGCTGTTGGTGAGAGACCTAGGTTTTTCACTCCATCCGGCAAAGTAGAGCTGAAAAGCTCAAATATAGAAGCGCTCGGATATTCTGCATTGCCGGAATATACTCCTGTGCCAAGGCCTTCCGATAACGAGTTCCGTTTTCTCTTTGGTCGTATAAGCTACCATACACATGCACGTTCTCAGAACAACGCCTGGCTGCTGGCGCTCCACGACTACGAGGTTCCGCTCTGGATAAATACCGAACGTGCCAAAAAACTAGGCATCAAAAACGGTGATAAAGTCAGAGTGACCAACGGAAACAATACAAGCGGCGAGCTGGTTGCAAAAGTCGTGGACTATATCCATCCGGAAGCGGTTTTTACCCCGCAGGGATTTGGACACGAGAGCACTATGATGACCCGTATGTCAGGCAAAGGTGCCAGAACAAGCGACTTCTGCTCTAACGAAACAGACCCTATCAGCGGCGGCGCCGGACTTCAGAACGGCTTTGTCAAGATAGAGAAAGTGTAAGGGGGCAGTAACTTATGAATAAGAAATATGCAATGGCATACATAATAGACAGATGCATAGACTGCAAAGCCTGCATGGTATCATGCAAGGCCGAGTGGAATGTGCCTGAGGACTTTTTCCGTACGCATATCGATCAGGGTCTGAAAAAGGAACTCCACGGAAAATTCCGTATGGATTTTCTCCCATCTCAGTGCAATCACTGCGACAAAGCACCCTGTGTAACAGTCTGCCCTACAAAAGCAAGCCACAATAGAGAAGACGGCATTGTGTACGTAGACCGCAGCAGATGCGTAGGATGTAAATACTGCATTCCATCATGCCCTTATGATGCACGATTTTACAATCATGATTTAGGGGTGGCAGAGAAATGTACTTTCTGTCTGCCGAGGATTGCAGATGGGCTGGAACCGGCATGTGCTACAACATGCCCCGGAAATGTCAGAGTATTCGGCGACATTAACGATCCGGCAAGCGAAATCTCTATGGTGCTGGGAGCAGCGAAAGAGAACAAACAGAAAGTTTGGAAACTCCGCGAAGATCTCGGAACCTTGCCGAACATATACTACATACAGAAATAGGGGGCAGAAATGGTACATCAGGAAGCCTTTGAATGGTACATTGCGGTCTACCTGTTCCTCGCCGGTGTCGGCGCTGGTTCTATGGTTGTGGCTGCTGTTGCCGATATGTACGACAGAGAAAAATACCTCTCCTTTATCAAAGCGGCAAGCTTAATAGGCATGCCTCTTGTCAGCATAGGTATATTCTTTTTATACATCGATCTAGGACAGGGGATGTGGAAGCCTTGGCTTTTAATATTCCTCTTTGCAAACCCTGCCTCAGCCATTACATGGGGTACGGCTATACTTACAATATTCACAATACTGTCTTTTATATACGGGGCATATAACCTCGGATATCTGAAGATAGGATGCAGCAGATGCCTTAACTGGTTGCTGATCATTACGGGTATATGCACTGCCGGATATACAGCTGTGCTTTTGGGATCTTTGAAAGCAATACCTTTCTGGCATCAGACAGCACTGCCGATACTTTTCATAATATCAGCCACTTCCACCGGAATATCCGGTGCTATGATTGTGAAGCTTATTTTCCTGAAAAGTGATGCAAATATTAAGCCGATTGAGACTGCGCATCTATATCTTATAGTGCTGGAAATAATCATGCTTATAGGAATGATGCTTATTGCTCTTCAGGGTGTTCCCGAAATGAAATACGCTGCTGAGTCTCTTCTTTTTGGAGACTATGCGTTTCTTTTCTGGTTCCTTCTGGTTTTCACTGGGCTTCTGGTTCCTGCTATTGCTTTTGGAATGGAAGAGGCGCACAAGCTGCACATGAAAACTAAAACGGTAGTCACCCTGGAAATTATGGTTCTGCTTGGCGGTTACCTCATGCGTTATCTTATAATACACGCAGGGGTATATACCAAGAAATTTGCTGAATATATAGTGAGGTAACGAAAATGAAAAAATACATAATTGGAATAATGATGCTTAGTCTGCTCGCGCTTGTTGCTATGCCTCAGGCTCATGCTGTGGATATAAGCAAAGAGCAGTGCAGACAAATGCTTGCTCTCGGTGATCAGGCAATGTCAGAAGAGAAGTTTGACGTAGCTAAAAATTACTACAAAAGAGCACTCCAGTACGACCCATGGAGCAGGGCTGCATGGGGAAAGTATGATGTGCTGGTACAAATAACTAGCGGCGAAGGCACCGTTGATCTTTCAGGATTCGATTTCTCTGCATCTGGTGATTCTCCGAAACAGGAACAAGAGGAAGAAGATCTGGATGACCTGTTTGGCGGCGGCAGCAGTGGAGGCAGTGTAAGCGCTCCAACTTTCGAAGGCTGCTAGAAACCTCCGATTTAAAATGGGGCGGTACATCCGCCCCGTTTTGTTGTAATATATCTTTATGGCAAAAACTTTCTGCACAACCCTCTTTTTGCTTATCTTCTTTTCTGCATACTCATCTACATGCGTCGATTGTCACACTGGCATAGAACAGATAAGCGAAAACCACAATATCTCCTGTATTTCATGTCATGGCGGTGATAATACATCTGCTGACAAAGATATTTCTCACAAAAGCATGCTAGGTGGAAAAAATCCTTCAGATCCATCAGTATGGGATAAAACCTGCATAAACTGTCACGAGTATCAGCACAAAAGAGTCACTTCAACTCTGATGTATACAAATACAGGTATGATCAAAAATACTTTTTACGCATGGGGCGTACACGAAAAGGTGCTCGCATCCGTAAAAGGTGCAAAGGTATACGGAAAAGACGGAGAAGAGATGGAGCTAGCTGATGTTGCAGATATGGAAGAGCTTCCGGCAGACCTATACCGTAAATTATGCGGTGTGTGCCACATCTCTTTCAGCAAGATGGGCGGCTATGACACTGCCCACTCTACAGGGTGCGCTGCATGCCATTTTCGTTACGATGCAGATCTTAAATATAAGGGAACAGACAAATCTATGAAGGGGAGGGGAGGATACAGCAGAACTCATGAGATTGTGAAAGTTCCTGATGGTGAAATGTGTTACACATGCCACAACAGAAGCGGACGCATCGCTCTCAGTTATTTCGGCGAAGCAGATCTCGAAACAGGTTTAATTCCCACAAAAAATGGACGACCCCGAAAACTGACCAGTGGTGAGCGGAATCTGACAGCTATACACCCCGACATTCACTCAGTTAACGGCATTGATTGTGTTGACTGTCACACATCCAGAGACATTATGGGTGACGGGTATGCTTACGAAAACCTTTATGAACAAATAGAGATATCCTGCGCTGACTGCCACGGAGATGAAAACTCTGAACCTGTTTACAAAGAGATAACATCAGAATCAGATTCACCGCTAATTGAGTCGAAGAGTTATGTGAAAAAAGCTAAATTCGGTGACAAGGCTGTGCTCACCAAAAAAGGGCGTATGTATTCAAACGTGTTTTATGAGGATGGTGAAATTGTCCTTTATGTAAAAAAGACAGGAAAAAGACTGAAAGCTAAAACAATAAAAAATACAGATAATCATAAAGTTTATGGTCATGACAGGCTGGAGTGCTATTCATGTCATTCGAAAGCTGTTCCGCAGTGCTACGGCTGTCACACATCTGTGGATATGGGTAAGACACAGCCGGACCCCATAAAAGGTGAATCCACGAGAGGCTTTTTCAGTGAAAAAGAAGACCTGCGTACACTTTACCCATTTGCTCTGGCATTAAACGAACGCGGAAAGATATCACCTGTAACGCCGGGCTGTCAGACATTTATCTCTGTCANNNAAGAAGACCTGCGTACACTTTACCCATTTGCTCTGGCATTAAACGAACGCGGAAAGATATCACCTGTAACGCCGGGCTGTCAGACATTTATCTCTGTCACATATAATGATGAGATAATTTCAAAAGATGAAGTACCGCCTTATAAGGGTGAAAAGATATTAAAATTTGCCCCTTTTTACTCTCACAACACTGCTGAAAAAGCCGTATCCTGTGCAGATTGCCACATGGATCCATACTTTGCAGGGCTTGGGCAGGGGATATTAAGTTTAGAAGATGGTCTGGACATCACCAGTGCGGTGATATGTGAAAAATGCGATAAACCACTGGATGCTATGAGTGAAATAAAGAATTCTGTAAAACAAGACATGAGCACTGTTGTCCGTGAAGGAAGCAGAGCTTTACATAAAGACGAGATAAAAAAGATATTTATGGCAAATTTGTGCATAACCTGCCACGAAAAAGGTGAAAATAGGATTTATGGTAAAAAAATCGATTATGATTCTGTTCTTTCTGACTCTGTTCACAAGCCTTTGCTTCGCTGAGGATTGTGCAAAGTGCCACGCTGAAGTTCAAGCCGATCATTTCGGAGCATCCTGCACGGACTGCCATGCTGAAAATGAGAAGCATTTTGCAAAATCAGCGGTATTCAGCTCTGATGCTGAGGGCTGCATAAGCTGTCACAATGAATACGATAATATGCTGAACTCAAAGATGCACACACGGGCAGACGAAGTCAGGTACGTTTCTGAGACATTTGATAGTTACGACAGTAAATTCTTTGAGAAAAATTGCTCTGGGTGTCATGTAAGCACATGTTCAGATTGTCACGGCACTCACCAGATAGAAAAGCCTATTACGGACACGTGCATAAAATGCCATAACGGACACGCCACAGGCACAGACTATACAGGTTATGCCCTCCGTCCGCCTGCCGAAAAATATCAGCGGGGGAAAGAGATTAACGGTGAGCATTACTTGAAGATGCTTCCGGATGTTCATTTTGAAAAAGGGATGAACTGCGCAGATTGTCATTCTATGAAAAACCTTTCAGAAGGCAAAACCTTAACATGCGAATCCTGCCACAAGGTTAGCCGCCGGGACGAACATCTGACACATAAAAATCTGAAATGCGAATCCTGTCACTCAGCGTGGGGGCACGGTGAATACGGCACTACATACATGTGCTTCGATAACAGCAGGAAGATATACGATCAGTATGCGAAAAAACTGAAAACCGTTGGAGACAGCTGTGTACGTTCCTCGCTGCTGAACGAATACAGAGAGATGCCTATTGGGGTGGATGCTGACGGCAAAATATCACCATTACGCCCTTTTAATGTGTTTTTTACCGTCTTTGAGGATAACGCAGTTGTTTTTGAAAATAAAATGATATCAAATAGCTGGGCGGCATATTCACCTCACACCACACAACGTGGAGTGAGAGGCTGTTTCTCCTGCCACGAAAACGACAAAAGACTTATGGTTTTGCAAAACGACATCTATGACTTGAAAAGAGAAGGTCTGGATTTAAAATCTTTTTGGAATAAAGAGGGGCAACGTGTTTATAACGGTAGTTTTTTAAATGAAAAACAGATAGAAACAACCAAGTATAAAACAGACAAAAACAAAAAAATGAAGACAGGCAGATGGCAGAAAATAATAAAAGAACTGGAATAAACAGACGGACTTTTTTGAAGCTGCTTGGCGGTCTTGGAGCAGGTGCGCTTGTGCTTAAATTTTTAAAAGCACCAGCAGGCAGTGAAAAAGTTCTTATTGAGATTTCCATGAAAAAGATACCAGAGAGCGGCGCATTGATGTATCCTGAGCACAATATTGCTCTGGTCAGAAGTGGGGATAATGTGAAAGCACTGTCACTCAGCTGTACTCACCTGGGCTGTACTGTGCTTGTTAAGGGTGATAAGTTTTTATGCCCATGCCACGGCAGCAGTTTCCGTTTTGACGGGGGGCTTATAAAAGGGCCTGCGGAGAGAGGACTGGATACACATCGCACAATATTGACAGGGAGATCTGTTAAAGTGTTTGAAGGTAAAGAGAATGTTTGATCATTTTATTAAACACATGTTCCCGAAAAAGGTCAGTTCTTCAGGCGTCAGGTTCAGGCAGACATTTTATCTTGGGACTATTACTGGTGTTCTTTTAATGATGCTTTTTCTGAGCGGCGCATTGCTTCTTTTTTACTACACTCCAGATACAGATAAAGCATTTGCATCTGTGTTGTTTATAGAGTAGCAGGTTTTTGCCGGCAAGCTTATCAGAAGTTTTCATAGATTCTGTTCGCATGCACTGATAGTCGCCGCATCTCTTCATTTACTGCGGATTGTACTTTCAGGCGCTTATAAGCTGCGCACATATAGCTATAGACTTGGTGTTTTCATATTTGCCCTGATAGTTTTCGAGGCGTATGCGGGATATCTGCTTCCGATGGATCAGCTCAGTTTCTGGGCGGCAAAGACAGGGCTTGAGCTTATCAGAATACTCCCTTTCGGCGATTTCATAAGCTCAATATTAGCCCCCGGCGGCGCAGGATCCAGACTGACATTAACCAGATATTTTGCTCTGCACGCTGTTTTGATACCTTTTATTCTTATACTGCTCACATCCATTCACATGTTTGCTATCCGGAGAGAGGGGCTGTCTTGCGCCGGTGAAAAAATACCGCAATCGGAGCTTTTCAAAAGGCTTAAAATATTAATCCCCTCAGTTGTGGCAGTTGTGCTTGTAGCCTCATACATAGCAGGTGCTCCGCTCAGCGAGCCTGCGGATCCTTCAAATCCGCCAAACCCTGTAAAGAGTGCGTGGTTTCTGCTTTTTATTCAGGAGATAGTCAGCTGGAAGGCCTGGCTCTTTAATGTTGCGGTACTTTTATATATGGCACTGTTTTTTTTACCGGAGATTTCAAAACGCAAATCAGGATATGGGTATTTTGCAAAAGACGACAAAGCTGTGTGGATGCTTTTTATCTTCATGGTTATAGCGGTTATTACACTTACGGTGATAGCCATGTATTTTAGAGGTGCCAATTGGTCATTCGGATTATACTTATAATATTTTTGGCGAGTACTGCCTTCGCAGAGCTTTGCACCACCTGTCATTCGGAACATTATGAAAAGACAGGTTCGTGTATTTCCTGCCATAGAGGGGACGGTAGAACCAGCAGGAAAAATATTGCCCACTTTGGGCTTATAACTTCAAGCTATGCGGATTTTAAAATCAATGCTGAAGCAGTGGAAAAAGGCAGAAAAATCACAGAGAAAGCTTCTTGCAGAAGATGTCATCTTATAGGAGGCAAGGGTAACGACCTCGCCCCTGACCTTTCGGCGAGTGCAGCTAAAAATACAGCAGAGAAGCTTGATAAAAGCATCAGTGAACCAACAGATTTTATGCCGAAATTTTATTTCACTAAAACAAGCCGTACCAGTATTATAAAATACCTGCTTGGTACTTCTGTTTCTGAAACATCTAAAAATCCTTATGCCGTTTACTTTACAGATTCGTCTGAGAATGTCTTTGATAAAAAATGCGGCGGCTGTCATAGGGTAATAACGTCAGGATACGGCCCTTCCGGCATCGGAGACACCGCTCCGAACTTATCGGGACTGTATTCCGAGTTTTACCCGCAAAGAAAAGCAATAGGCAAGCCTTGGGACAAAAAAATCCTTAAAGAGTGGATGAAGAATCCACGCTCACATGATAAAAATACGCTGATGGCACCTGTTCCGCTGACTGAAAAAGAGTCCGAAGAGATTATAAGAATGCTTGAAATTGAAAAAACTGTGAAAGAGCATTCACCCTTCTAACACCTGCTCAGATGACACCAGAAGCGCCGCACATTAAGCTGTTCTTTGATAATCCCAAAGGCCTTTTCACAACGTCCTTATTGCGGTAAAGTTGTAATGCTTCTTTAGCACTCATCTTTTCATCTGTGACCAGAGCAAAAAAACGCAGTAACGTTTGGTCTTGGCTACAGCATCTTATATGACCTGCACTTTGATACTGTGCTGGGCGATTATATATCTGAAATGAGGAAGTCATAATTGTTGCTGCGAAGGGCACATATAAGCAGCCAGATCAGCAATCACAAGCAATGAACCGAAGTTTTTTTTAGAATAATAGTTAAGCAGTTAAAATATTAAATTGTTTGTATTTAAGAACATATACTGCTTTTTACGAACAAACAATAACGAAACATCGATAAAATGTAGACAAAATATCAATATAACGTTGACTTGCCCCTTCTTTTTGGGTATTATTATAGATAGAACAATGTTTCTTATTTATTAATATTGATTCAATGAGTATTTAGCATGTTATTGCTAGCATTGCTGGACAAACTGCTCTTATGTTTAAAAGCTGAGAAGCAGTTTTATAAATAGATTTGTTTGTGGTTTTGAAAATTGAATAAAGATTATTTTACAGCCCAGGCTGTAGCATATTAGGAGGAATAATATGAAGTATAGAAATGTTGTCGTTATGGTATTGATGATATTAAGTTTTGCGAGCGTATCTTTTGCTCAGGAACTTAAAGTAGTCGGAAGCTGGAGCTTCCTGAGTCTTTACAAAAACTTTGAAGTGCCTTTTTGGACAGAGAAACTTCCCGCCGCTACCGATGGAAAAATCTCAGCAAATCTTACATCTTTTAATGAGATGGGGATGAAAGGTGGAGAGGTTTTCAGGCTTATGAGTATGAAGCTTTTCGATGTCGGTTCAACAGTTGCGAATTATGCTGTGTCTGACTCGACAGCACTTGAAGGGCTTGATCTTCCAGGTATAGCGCCTGATATTGATACTGCACGTAAAGTTGTTAATGCATACAGACCTGTTCTTGACGATATCATGAATGAAAGCTTTAATGCTAAGCTTATTGGTATTGCGCCTTATCCTGCTCAGGTGCTTTTTTGTAATACCGAAATTTCAGGTTTAAGTGATCTTAAAGGTAAAAAGGTAAGAGCTAGCGGTAGAACACTGGCCGAGTTCCTTGACGCAACCGGAGCTACTGGCGTAACTCTTGCATTTAGCGAGGTTCCACAGTCTCTTCAGAGAGGCGTTGTTGACTGTGCTGTAACAGGTAGCCTTTCTGGCTTCTCTGCTGGCTGGGGAGAAGTTTCAACTCACCTTTACCCACTTCCGATCGGTGGCTGGGCATTTGTTGTGACAGCTATGAGCCTTGATACATGGAAATCTCTTGATAAAAACACACAGGATCTTCTTATGACTAATTTTGCTAAGCATCTTGAAGACCCTGTATGGGACGCTGTAGCAACTGAAACACAGCAGGGGATCAACTGTCTTACAGGTACAGGTGAGTGCCCTCAGGGTGACCCTGTTAAGATGAAGCTTGTTAAGGTTTCCAAGGAAGACATCTCTGTTGCATCTAATATTCTTAATAAAGTAGTTCTGCCGAAATGGTCTGAGCGAGTAGATAAAAAATGGATAGACAGATGGTACGAGACTGTTGGTAAAACGGTAGGTATCAGTAAATAAATCGTATGCTGCCGGCGGTATGAAAGCTGTCGGCAGCTTTACGCTTAATCAGAAATAAAAGGTGATTTATGCAGCATAATTCATATGAAGCGCCTAATGCGGTTTTAAGAATTACAGAAAAAATCAGTAAAATGTGCGTAATAGTGAGTGGCTTTATTCTGCTGTTTGCAGTCGGCTTGATCGGAGTTGAAGTAGTTCTTAGAAAAGCATTTTCGATCTCTATCGGTGGTGCTGACGAGCTTTCCAGTTATGCGCTTGCAATCTGTATCAGCTGGTCTCTCGGCTATGCTTTGATACATAAGGGTCATATCCGTATAGATTTGCTTTACAGCAAGCTTTCGGACAAACTTAAGTCTGCTCTTGATGTACTCTCATTGTTATCTATGTTGGCTTTTGTAGCGCCTCTGACTTATTTTGCTTATGAAGTATTTCACGTGTCCTTTCTAAGAAACTCAACAGCAAACACTCCACTGCAAACGCCAATGTGGATACCTCAGGGAATATGGTTTTCGGGTTTTCTAGCGTTTTTAGTAACTATACTTATAGTTCTTGTCTCTTCGCTGATTCTGATTTTCAAAAAAGATTACCAAGGTGCAAGAAATATAGCTGGAGCTAGCAGCGTTGAAGAAGAGATAGAGGAAGAGACAGGGATACGTATTAAGTAAAATACGGGGATTCTCTGAAAAGTTTTGCGTGATAGGAGTCAAATATGTTTTTAAATGTAGCTTTGCCAGCATTGCTGGTTTTACTTATACTTAGCGTGCCTGTTGCCGCTACTCTTGCGTCACTAGGCTTACTGCTGGGATGGCAGTTCTCACCATTTCCTATTTACAGAGCTATTGGTGAAGTATCATGGGGAACAAGTACAGATTTTCTGTTGGTGGCAATACCAATTTTTGTACTCCTAGGAGAGATACTTTTGAGAGCTGGCCTTGCTGAAAGGACATATAACGCTCTGAACAAGTGGCTTTCGTGGCTTCCCGGCGGACTTATGCATGCGAATGTTATGACGTCAGCAATGTTTGCCGCCACATCCGGCTCCAGCGTTGCAACTGCAGCCACTATTTCGACTGTTGCAATACCTCAGGCGAGAAAAAACAACTACAATGAGGACTTTTTCGCCGGTTCAATCGCAGCCGGTGGGACACTAGGCATCCTTATCCCGCCGTCGATAAATATGATCGTTTACGGTTTTTTGACTAATACGTCTATCCCAAAGCTTTTCCTCGCAGGAATTGTTCCTGGGATAATCCTGACTCTTTTTTTTATGATGTTTATAGCACTGCTATGCACCATAAAACCGAGTATTGCAGGAGGAAAACAGTCATTTACATGGAATGAGAAGCTTGCTTCGTTAAAAGACATCATACCTGTTTTTGTGATATTCGCAGTTGTTATAGGGTCGATATACTCCGGTTTAGCCACACCTACTGAATCAGCGGCGCTGGGTGTTATAACCGCTGTTGTTCTTACTATGCTTTACAGAAAATTTTCGTTCAGCATGCTTGTCGGAGCTATAGAAGGTACAATGCGTACCACAGCAATGATCATGCTTATTCTGCTTGCAGCTTATTTTCTCAATTTTGTACTTTCTGCAATAGGGCTTACAGCTAAACTTACCGCTTTTGTTAATGGGCTTGGAATGACTCCTTTAATGACCTTGTTAACGATTGTGTGCATGTATGTAGTCCTTGGCTTTTTTATAGAAACACTCTCTCTGATGGTGATCACTATACCTATCGTTGCTCCTGTAGTGGTAGGCATGGGCTATGATCCTGTCTGGTTTGGCGTGCTCCTTATCATCCTTATTGAAATGGCACTTATTACTCCGCCAGTAGGTTTAAACCTTTATGTAGTTCAGGGTATTCGTAAAACAGGCTCTATGGCAGGATTGACAATAGGCAGTTTCCCATATGTGATTATGATGGTTGTGATGGTAATTGTTTTAATTCTGTTTCCAGACTTGGCATTGGTACTGGCTAAATACGTTAATTAGTAATTAGCAGGAGGATTAAATGAAACCAGTTGAATTAAGAAGGATAATTTCAAAGTCAGAGTTTATAAAGCCTACAGCCGGCTATTGTAACGGATTTGTCCAGGCTAACCTTGTTGTTTTACCGAGTGAATATGCGGGGGATTTTGAAAAATTCTGCGAGAAAAACCCAAAACCATGTCCTTTGCTTGAGGTTGTAGGGCCCGGCAAACATCATACATCAAAAATTGCAAAAGGTGCTGACCTGCTAAAAGATATTCCCAAATACCAGACTTTTATAGATGGTAAACCCGACAAGGAAATCAGTGATATCACAGATTTATATAAAGAGGACTTTGTGTTCTTTCTCCTTGGGTGCAGTTTTTCATTCGAAGAGGCTTTGATGAATTCTGGTATATATTTGAGACATGTTGAAGAGAAGAAGAATGTCTCTATGTACAACACAAACATCGACCTAGAAAGTGTTGGAATATTTTCAGGTAAAATGGTTGTCAGTATGCGCCCGATAAAATGCAGCAGAATAGTTGATGCTGCGCTGATCTGTTCTAAATTCCCAAGTGTCCATGGTGCACCTATCCATGTAGGTGATCCTTCTCAAATAGGAATAAGTGATATTAATGCAGTAGATTACGGAGACTCTGTAGCAGTTTTGCCGGATGAGCTTCCTGTTTTCTGGCCTTGTGGCGTTACTCCGCAAAATGTTTTAAAACAGGCCAAACTGCCATTTGCGATAACACATTCCCCAGGCTACATGCTTGTGTGTGACATTAAAAATGAGGACTTACGCATAGATTAGTCAGTTCAGAAACAAGCATTGCTTTTTTTATGATCAGTTAAGTTTCCAGAAACTAGTCGCGATATAAAATATATTAGGTAATTTTGTTATGTTAAATCCACGGTTTTTAAATTTAGGAGACAGTGCTCTTACTATAGAATTTGGAAATGATATAGATAAAGATCTTGTTTTAAAGGTAGCATCTATGGATGACTGCCTTACAAAAGCAAAGGAAAATGGCTCTTTGAATGGTGTTGTTGAGACAATACCTACATTCCGCTCGCTAACTGTCGTTTTCGACCCTGTTTTAATTTCTAAAAAAACTCTGAAAAGCCAGATTATGGATTTGCTGAAATCTTTCGATATGACAGCCAGTCCTGAATCAAACCGCTGGTTGTTGCCGGTTTTATACGGTGGCGAATACGGGCCAGATCTTGAGACAGTGGCTGAGTGCAAAAATCTCACAGCTGAAAGGGTTATTGAACTCCACACGAGTCAGCTCTACACGGTTTATATGATAGGTTTTCTACCTGGATTCCCTTTTATGGGTGATGTTGTTCATGAGATACATATGCCTCGAAGAACGGAACCCCGCGTAATAGTTCCGGCTGGTTCAGTAGCCATTACTGGGCAGCAAACGGCTGTATACCCTTGGGAAAGCCCAGGTGGATGGCAGCTTCTCGGAAGGTGTCCGCTAAATCTTTTTGATGCTGAGCTTGTATCCCCTACACTGCTTTCACCAGGTGACCAGGTTGGTTTTCAGGCAATTTCCAGCGATAGGCTCAAGGAACTTCTTGAACAGAAAAAAGCAGGTTTGCTTGATATGGAGCAGTTTAAAATTACAGGGAGCCGCTTATGAGCTTCAGTCTGAAAATATTAAACCCCGGTCTTTTGTCAAGCGTACAGGATATGGGCAGAATAGGTTACAGGCGTTTTGGGGTTCCAAAATCTGGAGCACTGCACACAGAATTAGCCGTAATTGCAAACAAGCTGGCTGGGAATGCACCACAGATGCCTGTGATAGAATTTTTTCTGCAGGGGCCGACGCTAACCCTTCAATCAGGCACTGCAAGACTGTCTTTGTCAGGAGATTTTAACGCAGAGCTTATAAGAAAGGGTTTTAAAACTAAACTGAGATCATGGTGCAGCGTGACACTTAAAGCTGGAGATAGTCTGCAGGTTGGAAATGTCAAGTCTGGTAAAGTCGGCTATATTGGTGTTGCTGGCGGGCTGGGTATATCAAAAACAATGGGTAGTTACTCTACATATATGCGTGGAGGTTTCGGCGGCTGTGACGGGAAGAAACTTTCCGCAAATGCTGTATTTCAAATACCTGAAACTGATTTCAGTGACAAGCTTGATTCCTGTCTGGCTGAAAACCCTGATGATAAAGTGTTCGCTAAAGCCAATTCGTCAGAACCGTATATTATAAGAGTAGTGCTGGGGCCTCAGGATGATTATTTTACTGAGCCTGAAATCGATAAATTTTTAAGCGGTAATTATAAAATAGGAAGAGATTCTGACCGAATGGGCAGCCGTCTTGAAGGGGCTGTTTTAAGTCATCATCCTGATAAAAAACCTGAGATTGTATCTGATGGCATTGTACCCGGAGCAATTCAGGTTCCGGGCAATGGATCACCGATTGTGCTTCTGGCAGATGGTCCTACGGTAGGTGGATATCCAAAAATTGCAACAGTGATCAGCTCCGACCTTTCGAAGTTAGCTGTTATGCTGCCTGGAAGTATTATAAAATTTCAGGCTGTGGAATCAGAAGAGGCTGAAAAGATACTGATACAGGAGCGTAAAGAGCTGGCTGCATTACTTGAGAACCTTCAGCCAATGAAGCCAGTAGGTGTAATCGATTTGGAAGCCCTATACGGGACTAACTTGATTTGTGGTGTAATAAATGCCTTGTCAGAAATCCCTGACGAAGATTATATATCAAAATACTCAAAGGTGGTAAAACCATGAAAATCAATTTAAATGCAGATATGGGCGAAAGCTTCGGTATATACAAAATAGGCAATGACGATATGCTTTTAGATGTTATTAAGTCTGCGAATATAGCCTGTGGGTTTCACGCAGGTGACCCTTTGGTTATCGCTAATACTATAGAAACAGCTTTAGCTAAGGGTGTCAGCTTAGGGGCACACCCTTCTTATCCCGACCTTCATGGTTTTGGGCGTAGGTCGATGTCACTTTCGCCTAAAGAGCTTAAGGCGTCTATTATATATCAGGTAGGGGCTTTAGACGGATTAGCATCTTCTCTGGGGAGCAATGCCAGTCACGTTAAGCCTCATGGGGCTCTTAATAATGATGCATGCGAAAATGCAGAAATAGCAAAAGTTGTTGCCGAGGCTATATACGCATACGACAGAGATATAATACTCCTTGCCCCTGTTTTGTCTGAGCTTGCGAAAGCAGGGCTTGATGCAGGGCTGAATGTTGCTATGGAAGTATTTGCTGACAGAGCATACACTGACGAGGGGAATCTGGTATCTCGAAGCGTTCCTGGAGCAGTGCTGCATGATAGTGACGAGTGTCTGGAGCACGTATTGCGGATGGTTGAAAAGAGAGGACTCACAAGTATAAATGGTAAATATTTGCCTGTTAAGTTCCATAGCATTTGCGTACACGGCGATAATGCCCATGCGGTGGATACTGCTCTTAAAGTCAGACAGGGGCTGGAAGCCCACGGACTAAATGTAGTTAAGCTGACAGATATTGATTTGTAGTAATTAATGATCTAAACGTATTAGTTCTGTAGTATTAATATGATGAAGCCGCTCTTGATGCTTGGTCGTACCTTCCTGAAAGGTTTCTGAGGAATTTAGCCATGTCAGCCAGATGAGCTGCTTCGTCCTCTGACTTGGTAAAGCTGTTCACCAGACAACCGTCTCTGAATTCTTTGTACCTTTTACAAAGCTCCGCGCCTTTATCGGTGATAGCGTAAAACATCTCTTTCCCTTTTTTCTGGTTTACCACAAGACCTGCTGCAACTAGTTTCTTCAGAGAATAGGAAACAGTATGGGTATCTTCAATATTTAAAATAAAACTGATGTCAGCAAGGCGTTTTTCGGTTCCCCTATGGGCCACATGATGGATTATTAATATATCAAGTACTGCCATATCTTTTGCTCCGGCAGCATTCATGCACCTTATAATCCAACGCTCAAAAGCATTCGAAGCGATTATAAGACCGAACTCAAATTCAGACAATTCTGGAAAAGAAGTGGCTAGGTGTGCAGAAGTTACTATGTGTATGCTGTTTTCGTCTTTCTCTTTTGACATGATTAAACCTCGCTTATATATTATAGGGATTATATTAATAATTTACACCTGTTTTGCTCATAATTAAATACCAAAAATTACAAATTTGGTTTTGCACGGAGGTGATGTTTTCTTCATAATTATGATTTCGAAGTGTTGAGAAGCTGGCTATGAGGTCAAATGGTTAGTATTTGTGTTTGTGTAACTTATGGAGGAGGTGGTTCCTCCAATATGTCTCAAATAGTCTATTCTTGGACTGCAAAATCACATAAATCTTTGATCAATAACAACACCGATAATTATTCGATAAAATCGGATTGTACATACATGGACAGGTTTTGCCATATCTTGGGCACTACTTTAGGTATGGATTTCTTGAAAAGTCCATCTGTGGACTTGAGTTCGATTTCCAAAATAGGAATCGAATTAGAATTATCGTAAATGGGAAAAAAGATTAACGGGTCGAATCTAAAATGGTCTGAGACCACTCAGGAATGTTTGAAAAATATTCTTTGGCTTCTCTGCCATTTCTAATTTTGAACGAATTCAAGCTTTTCCCTTGATGAGAAAACAGTTTCAAAAGCGATACTCTTCCCTCCGACAAGAAATTTGTTTCGTCTTTCCTCGGCGATATTAGCTGCTTTGATGAATGATTCTCTGGTTGTCCAGTCACCGAGTTCATCTCTGGCTATGAAGTCTGGGTTTATGTACTCGCAACCGTCCATCCATTCATGCCTGAGTAGCTTTTCTGTGATTGTGGTTTTCCTGACTGGTTAGGACTAGCAACGATTATGAGGCGTGGTTTTTCCAAAGTACTATACTGTCTTTTTCTTTTCAGCGTTAGTTCTCTGGATTTCACGCAACTTGTCAGCATGTGCCTTCATTGAAGCCTGCAAGCCTTTTTTCTTTATACTAAACTTAGGTACCATTTGAAAAACAAAGCGTATGCTAATTCTGCTCATTAGCAAATATTATAATTTTGATTATTGTGAGGTGTATTTAGTGAAAATTATTAAGAACTTACTGGATGGCGATGTCGCAATCTATAAGAGAGGTAAGTATTATCACTGTAGGCTGAAAATTCAAAACGGATGTATCTGCAAAACAAAAGATTTAAACGAAGCTTACATCTATCGCAGGCTGGGGTAAAGGTTCTGTAGGCCAAGTAATGAAGTCTGTTATTCATCTTAGCTCACTATACTTCCCGCTGATTCCCCAATCTAATCGATTATATTCACAGAAGTATCGTCATATTCGCCAAGTCTTATAAGGGCTTGTGTCGAAGAAGCTCTAACATTAGGGTCATGATGCGTAAGCAGATCACGAAGTATTGGCAGAGAATCTGGAGCAAGAATAACCAAAGCTTTAGTGACTGTAGCTCTAATGCGCCAGTTCTTGTCTTCTAATAAACACGCAAGAATCGAGCATTTATCTTTTTGTTTAAATCTAGATATTTGCGTAACTATAGCCATTCTGACTATATCTGATGACTCATTCTCTAGCATAGATGACCAATCCCTTTCAACGTGTCCTGCTTTTATAGCTGCAGCACGTATTTCATCATCTTCGTGCTGATAGAAGGGAGCGATCAGATCGTCGTTAGAACCACTAAGGGGGGCTTGCTGGAGGGTATTAAATACAGCCAACAAAAGCTTTTTGTTTTTACTTTGGGTAATAATGCTATTTAAGAGCACCTCGGGTTTGTTGAAAGTTTCATTAAATGTCCATAGTTTTACAGTATCTGGTAATTTATCCCAAAAGCTTAATAGCTTTGATAGTGATTCTTCTTTATTCGATAAAATTAAATTTTGGGTATTGTATGGATATGGCCCTTCTAGCTCATCCAGCCAGTCAGTGAGAGTATCTTTATTTACAGGAGGGATCGAAATTTTATGGTCTGTTAGACTTGCAACCCTAATCGCCAGTCTTTTATCTGCAATTTCGCAATGAGCTAAAAGATTTGCCGCAGCTCTACTTTTAGTCTGATTCTCTGCATCCATTACAACTGAACCGAGGAGTTCTATACGTTCATCAGCTGGCAATTTAGCTATTTTCTGAGCTGCCAGTATTGCTACATCGCTATCTCTTGTAGCTAAAAACTCTTTTTTAGCAAAGTCAATATATTTACCTTCATCTAAGTACAAAAGTGTATATACAAACCCTTTACGGGTGCTGTAATCTTCTGTTGTTTCACACAAATCAAATAGTATCTCAAATAGATCATCCCCACCTTTATTAGCCATATCCATTACTTTTTCAGGGTTCTGTGTTATGGCTTTCAGTACGGCAAATCTTGTTGGAACATCTCCGTTTTTGAGTACATTCAGCATTCCTTCAATAGTAGAGATGCTGACTTCTTTTTTTCCTGTATTATTATTTTGAGTCATTTATATAAACTTAACCTCGATAGTATCAGGTCTTTTATTGGTATAGTCTCCGATAATTCCGTCCTTGCCTATTTCGTTAGTTAGTGACGAATTAAAAGAGTCTAAGCCAAGATCAAAGTTAAGATGCTTCTCAAGCAGTTCAACCAGATCAATAGTTAAAACACCACTATGAGATAGCACCTTAAATGCTGATATTTTGGACCACAATGAAACTTGAAGTCCAAGTAGCTCTAGCGTATGTTTGCAATGTACTCCTATTCTCTCGACTGGAGTATTATCCACATCCAAAGCATTTTTTGTCGTATCAATTAATTGCGGGTCTGTTCCGATAATTGTGCCACTATCGAACTCAAGTGTTCCAAATCTGACGTTATCAGCAACAAGGTCTGTTATTCTAACCCTTACAGGGAACATAATATCTATTTCAGGGCCAAAACCTAGTTGCACTCCAATCTCTTCCTCAAGCGATATTAATGCTTCGCCAACAGCAACAAGAACCGCAACAATTTCCACCAAAGGTCCACTGACAATATCTATTCCTACTTCCACCAATTGTCTTGCAATGAAGAATATATCCCATTTAACAGGTATTTTTGCATTGATAAAGACTCCAGAACTTTCAACTATACCATGCTCGGTATCTTGCATGTGATCAAGAAGTGATGTAGGAAAAAGCATTGCAATCTTTTTAAAACCTGGAACCTTATCTCTAAGATCCCAAATAAAGTCAACTAACATAGGGATCAAATCAAAAGTGATATCTACCCCTTTGCTGAAAGTATCGTTCCAGTGTGCGCTAGTTTTGTGAAGATGCCAGCCTTTGTGCCATATATGAGTAGGGATCCATGTGTTTTGCTCGAAAAGAAAATGTGCGCTAATCTCAGCTCCAAAAAGCATCCCTCCCATCACAGTGTCTTCTGTAAGGACGATCCTCATTTCATCGTTTGTTATAGTTCCTTCGTCTACGTATGAGTTAATAGTCCATGCGGGAAGAGCAAGTCCTGCTGTTACTTCTGTTGATGCTTGCGCAAAAAACTTCACGAAAAGGATTTTCTTACTTACATTAAACAATTCTCTCGATATATTAAAAGTAGTCTTTTCATTACTTATTATATGCTCACCGTAATATGACTGGCTGTAATGTAGTGTTACTGGGTCACTTGTCCCGACAAATGTTTTATCTATATTTTGGGTTCCCATTATATCCTCCTTATATTTTAAACAATAAATCTAAACTACTGATTTTATACGCTCTCTCTGAGATTTATTAGGCAGGAATGCCTAGCATTAATGAAGTCGTTTCATCAGCAAAAGAACAAAGGAAAACCAGACGATTCTCATCATCTATGTGCTTGGTTGTTGTACCGAATGAAATGCCTTCAACAGGTACACCATTATCAGAAAGTACATCTCCGCTTGAAAGGATTGTGACAGTGTCACTTCCGTTTGTAGCGAACAGTGTAACTCCTGCAACATTATTTCGCTCAGTTATAGCAGTAAAAAAGTAAGTACCATCAGCGCCAACAGAGCCTGGGCTAATACTTAAAATATTACCAGCTGTAGTGTGGTCTCCTGTTTTCATAACTACTTTTTCGTTCTGCAGAAGCGTCGATACATCGCCAACATCCTGAGTAGACCATATGTCACCCGCATCACTTATCCTTGTGCCATAAGACATGCCTTCATCTATAACAGCACCAGTCATTGTCGCACGAGTCATAAGGTTTTTTGGTGAATTAACATTTCCTTTTATATTAATGCTGCCTTGAGTCTCTTGTTCACTAGTTCGTTCCCGTGATGAGTTGACAACAAAAACATTGGATGAGTAATCACCTGAAAGGTTATGATCTATAAGCCCAAAAGAAGAAGCTGTATGATTTGTACCAGCAACTATATCGCCTGAAGAGATTAAAATAGAAGCATCATCTAAGGTATGGTTTGGGATATGGATTAAGCTGTCACTCTTGCTTGAAAAATCAGTTGCTACGTAATGTGCTGATGCTAATATATTTCTATTTGAGTAGGAGACGTCTCCGAATATTCCAGAGCTCATGCTCAAACCACCGTTAAAAGATTGCCCTGCGATAAGTAGCGGCTGAAAACCCATTTGGTCAATCTCTGAATAAAGACCGGCACCGTAATGATTTTCTGAATATCTTATATCAGCTTCAAGTATTGCTGCGATATTTGCATTTTCATCAACATCAAAACTTCTATAGCCACTAACTACCCGCTCATCAGCTAGCTTATCTCCAACAAGTAGAGCCAATCTTTCCCAATCGATACGAGGTGTAAAGCGTGCTATGTCCAAGCCAAGCTGAAAAATACCTTTTTGTTTATCTTTATCGATGGCATCAAAAGTGATTACTCCGTCAGAGCTCAAGTGCATTGAGCCTCCGAAATAATCGATCTGGAATGGATCATTTCGCCCAGAAATAGTTTCACCACGTGTTTTAACTTTATAAAACCTATAGCCGTTTGGTATGTCACTTGAGCCATAAGAGCCTGCGCCCCCGCAACCTGTAAGCATTATACCGCCAAATGCTGTAAGGGAAAATTTCACAAAACTGCGACGATTTATATGCATCATAAGTAAACACCTCTTTAAATTTTTGAAGTATTATTGTTTTGTAGAATCTGTTTAAAATAATAATTAGAACAAATCAATATTAGTAATCAAAGCATTAATGGCATTCTAAAAATATTAAAAACTGTCCTTAGTAGCACATGTAACTGATCCGCAAAAAACAATAATATTCACACAGTAATTGTTGCACTCCTGATGAATATTTGCAACTGAATTTTATGAATATGCTGTTGACTAAGTCGAGTTTTTTAGACACCATAACTTTATCATTTAGCGGTAACGCTTCGTCAATTCTAATCGAGTATATGCAGCAGGTGAAAGATTGCCAAGACTGGCATGTCTTCTCACCCGATTGTAAAATATCTCAATGTATTCCTGAGTCTCAGCCTCTGTTTCCTGACGGGTAGAATATTTCTGGTGATAGACCAACTCATTTTTCAACGTGCCAAAGAATTGATAAATTGGAATAAATAAAAATGGAGGCGGTGGGAAGCCGGATTGTACCAGAATGTACTTTGGTGTAGAATTTATTCTTATTTATCAACGAAAGGTCTTGCTGAGTCTTGCCATGTCTGAGCCTGCTCGCTTTAAGCCTGCACCCTAAAAGTCCCCTAACCAAAGTCTCATATTTTACTTTTAAAGTTCCGTTTTTTACTTTCAAAAGTCTCAGAATATGCTTTTCAAAGTATATCATCAGGCTTACGTAAGTATCAAATTAAACAATTAATTTGCATGATAGCTACTTACAATCAGTGGCTTTATCTTTTCAAAGTCTGAAGCGTCTTTAATTGTCATCTCAATATTACATGGGCTGAGGCGACCGAGATTACTTACGTCTCTTGTGATGCCATCATTAAATGACATTTCTGCCGGGTCAGCCTTCACATAAAGCATTATACATTTCTTCTGTGGGCGAAACTCAGCCGTGGCAAAGCACTTAACCCTTTTAAAAGCTATATAGTACATAAGAGTGTTTTCCTGTACATCGTCTCCAAGGCTGATTATGTAGTGACGTATGTCTTCATACAGGTTTTTCATATCCTGAGACATGTCATTATAAAAGTCTGTCACTAGCTTATATTTTTTAGCTGACTTGGCTGCAGGTGAGTGCTCTGTGGTTTCTTTGATTTTAGATGACGATGTGGTGCTGTTAACAAGTTCCAGCATCAGCAGGTCTTCGCCAAACTTCTTATAACGCATAAGTGAGATGTTTCGGTCTATTTGCTGGACAGCATGAGAGTCGTATTTTGTAAAATCTCCGGCGATACAGATAAGCCTTGGGCTACCCCATTCAATATGCTCGGAGGTCTCTTTGCCGAGTTTGTTCATCACTAGAAGCTCAAATTCGGCTTTGTGATCCATTAACCAGTCCAGATAATACAAACCCTGATTAATGACATTTTCGTTTGTAGAGCGCTTATATTCAATTATGACAGGACACCCATTTTCATCAATGCCCAGGCTGTCGATACGACCACCATGTACTTTACCTGTTGAGTATTCAGATTCTAGAAAGCGAACACCAATGAATGTTTCGAGGTGAGTTTCAATAAGGTTTTGCAATGCTTTTTCAAGAGCGACCGAGGAGCCTTTTATCTCTTCCACCTTTTTGTTGTCGTATCTGAAAAGCTGAAAATCACCCATGGTCAACATCTCCTATAAGCTATGTGTTAGAATTCTATATTCAAAACGTCATTTTTATCATGTACATGTACAAACTCTTTATCTTCTTTTGTTGTGTAGTAGATAACCTCATAGTCCGGATGCCTGTGTCGATTAGAAATGCCATGACTGGCTATACAGTACCTAACATTTCTCATGTATTCTAAAGCACGTTTAGAATTTGAACTTACAGCACCGTGATGAGGAAGTTGGAGAATATAGGCTGAATTAATATCGGCAAGATAATATTGTTCAAAGTCTTCTAGAAAGTTACGATCACTATTTAAATTAAAATCCCCTGTTAGAAGTGTACCATACTGGCTTCTCTCAAGGAACTTATTAATATTGGTATGTCCCATTTCATAACAAGAGAATGCAATAACTTGCTTTACAGGTCTATGTAACATGCAAATTGATTTTTAATTATATGTATATTTTAGTCCTTTGTATAATTTTTTAAGACCTTCTAATATTTCTGGGCTTTCTGTTAACAGGTTATCTAAACTATCAGAATCAATGTTTTCTTGGACAAGTTTATTTACTTCTTTTTTAAAGTTAATTAAATCGTCAGATGGGATCTTATCCCTAATATCGTAAAATATAAACTCCCATTGATAAACTTTGATAGGAGTTTTGTTTGTGAGAAAAGTATCCTTTGTGATACTATCACTTTTATAATAATGATTAATTTGCTCGCTTACGTTATTTGTCAGATTATCATTAGGATGGATATCGTCATTAATAGGGCCATTACCGTTAAAGAAAACTAGTGTTGGATCTCCAAAATTGCTAAAAAAACTACTAGTATCGTTTAACAATTCGTAATACCATTTTTCGGGCTCATCTTTTGTAGAATCACCTATTAACTGCTTAGAAACAAGATAGAACTTTTCATCTTCATGCAGTAAAGGTAGTACCACTGTCCCTAAACGGATAATTTGTTTTCCCTCACTCAACCGTTCCTTATTAATCGTATTAAGTTCTTTAAGACCGTTGACATGATCCCTATCAAGGTGATAAAGAACCAATAAATCTATCTTTGTTTTATTACTCCTATCAAGGAACCTAACATAATCTCGTACTTGTTGAATAATTTCTTTATTGTCAGAACCAATGTCATATATAAAATCAAAGACATTATTTTTGCCCATAGCCTTGCTATAGAAATGATGCTTAAACATACGGTAATTTCTATGAAAATAATTATCTCTTATATGGGTATCTAAGTATTTTTCAAAATAATTTTCGTACTCATATTCATTTAGCATGAAATCATGTATTCTGCCTGAGTAAAATAGTCCTTGCCCAACAGGATGAAATTTAAAGAAAGCGTCATTAAAAACAATATTATTATTCATACTTTTACACCTGTGCTATTATTGAATTAAGAAGAGAAGTTTGTGTGGCTTCGCTGGAGTCTATCTGTGCTTCTAGCTCATCGCATAAATCAATCAGCTGATCTATCTTTTCAACTATTCGTTTTTGCTCTTCCACAGGAGGCAATGGAAAAATAATTGATGCTAATGATTTGCTAGACATGTTTGAAATAGCTACGCCTTTTCGATAGCTATTGATTTCACCAGTAGCATTAAGTTTTTCAAAAAAACGAAAAGAGTAATATGAATCTATCCCATAATAGAAACGTGCTCTATGAATATGATTCTGAAAGCATATTTCGTAGTCAAAATTCCAAACAGATGCCCTACCTGCTTCTCCGCCTTCACATATCAACAAATCTCCATTCTTAGCACTACATCTGTCAAGTTCTTCAAGTTTGAAAGGCATTTGTTTTAAATTGTCTAGCAAGAAGTGACCCCAGTATAAGTTAGAAGTTGTAATGTAATTTCTAAGTTCTCCTTTGTTCCTGCTTTTATCTAAAGTTTTGCCAGAATTATGTTGTGATATCTGTCCAAATCTCACCCATTCCCAGCTTTCTGGTAATTCATATGGGATTTCTTCTGGTTTTATAGGAGGGAGAGGTTTTTGGTTTTTTATTTTGCCTTCTTTGATGAGTTTTTCTTTTTCTTTCTGAATATCTTTCAGAAGTTCTGATGCTGGCTGGTCGTTTGGGTCTTGGGGGACAAGTTTGCCCTGCATTGCCAGAGAAATAATTGCTTTGCGGAGTTCGGCTATGTTCTCTTTTACACTGTATAGCTCAGAAAAATTATCTTTGATAAAACTCCATGAGCCGTTTAACTCTTCGGTATTTACAAGCTTGTGGATTGCTGATTTATGAACATCCAGCCTTTGCTGCTCTTTTTCATTTTTCAGTTTCTCCAGCTTATCACACCTAGCCAACAGCAGATCTATCTTTTCCACGATTCGTTTTTGTTCTGCAAGTGGAGGTAATGGCATAACTAAATTTTCTAATATCCTCAAAGTTATTGCTGTAAATGTTGACCCTGCTCCTAATGACGAGATATAGTTTTCCTTACTTCTAAATAGATATAACAAGAAAAAAACTGGCATATTTGCTAATGGGACTATTGCACTCAAACCTCTTCCTATGCATGCTTCTATATTGCATATATTTGTTGGACCAACAGGTGCTCTTACAGAGATTAAAATAGAATCAACTGGTGCAATCTTGACAGGATTAGAGCACCACTTTCTAGGAGTCGGATAAACTGAACCATATTCTGATTTCCCTTGAAAAAATGGCAGTCCCTCTTGGTTCTCGTTATAACTATCAGAATTAGGAGACTGTCCCATAATGATACTTGTGAATGTGTCTAACCTTACCCACTTCCAGTCTTTGGGTAATTCATATGGGATTTCTTCTGGTTTTATCGGAGGTAGGTCTTTCTGTTTTTTGATTTTACCTTCTGCTATGAGCTTATCTTTCTCTTTTTTGATATCTTTTAAAAGTTCTGATGCTGGCTGGTCTGATGGATCTTGCGGGACAAGCTTGCCCTGCATGGCAAGGGTAAGTATAAGCTCACGGAGCTTCTTTATGCCGTTTGGCGCAGAAAAGGCTGTATCGAAGTGTTTCTCCAGAAAGTCCATCATGAACGCTCCAGAGCCTTTGTCAGTTCATCTTTCAGAGCATCCTGTACAGCTTTGACTTTCTTAGAAATCTCAATGAATTCTGCCATTAGCTCATCAGGGTCGCCTAAATTCTCCTCAATCACATGAGGATTTTTGAAATCCAGATTAAAATTCTTTTCTTCTATATCTTTGGCGGAAACTTTCCATGCATGTTCATCCTGCTTTCTCTTTTTCCACCATTTCTTTTCAAGGTCAAATTCTTCAATAGTCAGTGGCTTGCTTCTGCTGTAGCTCTTATAACCTTCGGGGTATGGATGTTCAAAGAACCAGACATCCTTTGTAGGTGTCCCTTTTTCAAAGAAAAGTATGTTTGTTTTTATACCTGTATATGGGCTGAAAACGCCGTTAGGCAGTCTGACGATCGTATGCAGGTTGAAATCCTGCAAAAGCTCTCTTTTAAGGGTTGTTTTAACTCCCTCACCGAATAAAAAACCGTCCGGCAGGACAACCGCTGCCCGGCCATTAATATCTTTCAGTCGCTGCATAATCCTAGACATGAAAAGGTCTGCGGTCTCTCTTGTCTGGTGTGTTTTTTTGAAATTGGTCTCTATTCCGTCTTCTTCCATGCCGCCAAAAGGAGGGTTGGTAATTATAATGTCTACTTTATCTGATGGAGTAATCTTTGTATAAGAAATACTTAGGGTGTTGTCGTGTTTTATGTTTATAGGTACTTCGATATCATGAAGCATCATATTTGTTACTGCGAGCATATGAGGGAGTGATTTCTTCTCTACCCCTTGGATAGTCTCTTCCAGAATTTCTTTTGCCTCAGCGGTTGATGCCTGTTTTTTCAGGTGTTCAATAGCGCAAACCAAAAAACCACCTGTTCCGCATGCCGGGTCTAAAATTGTTTCTCCTAGTTGTGGATCTATGATATCTACCATGAACTGTGTCACGGCTCTCGGTGTATAAAACTCACCGGAGTTTCCTGCTGACTGCAGGTCTAGCAGGATTCTCTCGTATATGTCATTAAAGATATGGCGGTCGCTCATTGAGTTGAAATCGAAATCTTTCTCTATAGTATTGATCACCTGGCGAAGCAGCGTGCCTGATTTCATATAGTTATATGCGTCTTCGAAAACAGCACCGATAACTTTGCCTGTTTCAGAGACTCCAGCTTTGGTGGCGAGTCCTTTCAGGTATGGGAAGAGGTCGTTGTTAACAAAATCTACAAGCTCTTCGCCGGTCATGCCTTCGGCATCTTTAGCCCAGTTCCTCCACTGGAAACGGCTCTGAAGAGGTGATTTGTATCTGTCTGCGGTTAATTCCCATTCTTGTTCTTTATCATCAAAAATTTTAAGGAAGATAAGCCACACAACCTGACTGATACGCTGGGCATCACCATCGACACCAACGTCTTTCCGCATAATATCCTGGATAACTTTTATAAGTGTATGTATAGACATTTTAATCAATCCTTTGATTTTTTAGGCAGTGTACAGTTCCTTTTCCAGTTCCGCTACTGCTTTCAGATAATTTTCCTTCCCGCCAAAGACTTTAATAAGCTCCACAGGTGTACCAAGCTCTGTAAAAGGGGCAACCGTCAGAATCTTCGTCTCTTCTATATGCTCCACGCCTTCGTCAGCGTATTTATCAAGCAATGCCTCAAGCACAGCTCTTGCGTTTTCACCATATTTAGTGAAGTAGTTGCGCTTTTTTACATTTTCGGCACGTTCTTTTCTGGTAAGAGGAGGCATGTCCCACGCCACATGACATATCAGGTCAAATGGATCGAAATCTTTACCGACTTCCTCTGCCAGAGCATCTAAAAAAATACCTCTTTCTGCAAGCTCGTCTATGATAACCTTCTTTTTATCAGCACTGCTCCACTTGCTTAGGAAATCATCCAGTGAGGCAAATTCTTTCATGACATTCTTTTTTGTATAATCCTTTAATGACTCTGTTATCAGTTTTCCGTCTGAGTCAAAGATCTGTACCCGCTCTGAGGCGATTTCAACTTTCACATTATCTACATAGTAGCGGCGTACTGGTGATGGTTCGTCATCGCCACCCTGTGGAGGGTCATAATCTATAATGGTTTCTTCGTCGTCTGTTGGCTCGTCTCCATTTTCTGGATCTTCTTCGACTTCAGGCGGCACGGGTGATTCGTCTTCTCCCGGTTCGAATATCTGAACAGGCTCACCGTCAAAATCAGGGTCAGCAAATAACTCAGTAGCCTTTTTAAAATCCATTATCGTGAATGAATATTTATTATAAGCTTCATTCACCCGTGTTCCGCGTCCGATAATCTGCTTGAACTCTGTCATAGATTGTATGTGCTGATCTAAGACTATCAGCTTGCATGTCTGAGCATCAACCCCTGTAGTCATAAGTTTTGATGTGGTTGCTATAACAGGGTACACTGATTCTGGAAAGATAAAATTATCCAGTTCATTTTTCCCTTCATCATTGTCGCCAGTGATACGCATTATATATTTGGAATTTTTATTTACGAGGTCTGCATTCTCATTTACCAGTGCCTGCCGCATTCGCTCCGCATGTGGAATATCATCGCAAAAGACGATAGTCTTGGCATATCTGTCTGTCTCTTTTAGAAAGTCAGAAATCTTTTTGGCTGCTTTTAATGTGCGATATTCAATGGTGAGAGTTCTATCCATATCTTTGAGGTTATAGACCCTGTCGTCAATTTCATTTCCGTTTTTGTCCACCATGCCCTTATAGGGACGCCAGCCTGAATCGACATCCATATCAATTCGAACTACTCTGTATGGGGCTAAGAAACCGTCGTTAATGCCCTGTTTAAGCGAGTAAGTGTATATGGGGTCACCAAAATAGTGAATGTTTGATACATCTTTGGTTTCTTTTGGAGTGGCTGTAAGGCCTATCTGAGTTGCCGAAGAGAAGTATTCAAGTATTCGACGCCAGTTAGAGTCTTCCGCCGCGCTTCCCCTATGACACTCGTCGACAACTATCAGGTCGAAAAAATCAGGACTGAACTGTTTATATATGTTTTGTTCTTCTTCATTGCCTGTGACAGCCTGATAAAGTGAAAGGTATATTTCATATGATTTGTCAGCCTGCCTTTTTTTTATCTTGGTCATCGCAGAGCCGAAAGGTTTGAAATCGTTTGTCATGGTCTGATCAACCAGAATATTGCGGTCAGCTAAAAAGAGGATGCGTTTTTTTGTTTTCGATTTCCAAAGTCTCCAGATTATCTGGAAGGCTGTAAAAGTTTTACCCGTACCTGTAGCCATTACGAGAAGGATTCGGTTTTGTCCTTTCGCAATAGCCTCTATAGTTTTATTAATGGCGTTGATTTGATAATATCTCGGTGTCCTGCCGGAGCCGTCACTATAATAATCTTGTTCAATTATTTTTTGTTCATCATCGGAGATGTTGTTTTCCGATTTCCAGATATCCCAAAGCTCTTCCGGTGATGGGAAAGAGTCTAAAGAGATTTCTTTTTCGACGTTACCATCTGTTGCCAGTTTATTGTGAAAAAGAAATGCATCACCATTTGAGCTGAATATAAAAGGCACATGTAGCATGTCTGCATACCCTAAGCCTTGCTGCATACCATCACCCACTGTGTGGTTGTTGTCTTTCGCTTCTATTATCGCTATAGGTATGTTGGGTTTATAAAAGAGGACATAATCCGCTCTTTTGGGCTTCTTTCGTGCATGAAGCTTGCCTTTGATGATTATTCGCCCTTTTGTAAGAGGAAATTCTTCGAGAACCTGAGTCGCAATATCCCATCCGGCTTTTTCTATAGCGGGAGTGATATATTTGGTGCAGATATCCCTTTCTGATAGAGCTTTTTTGTCCATATGTCTCTCATTAAATGATAATACTTTACAAGGATAGTTTATTTATTAATGATTCTCAAGTTTTTGTTGTGAATATAATGAGTGTTGTGTGTATTTTAATTGGATGGTATAAAGGGTAACCGATAGTAGTTGCGACGCAGCCGCTTTAGCTGCTTGAGAGTCGTCAGGTAAGCTGCGTATGCCTAGGCTTCCTAAACTAAAGCCTCCAACGCCAAAATATTAAAAAGATTTTGATTTGCAAAGTTCCAAGTATTAGCTTGTCGTTATCTGTTTCTATTTTCATATATATCTAACAGTATTGCGATTAGCTCATCCTCAGACAAATTAAGTCCTGCAGACTCGTTAAAGCGTTTCAGGGCTTCTTTTTGTGATTCATTAAGTTCTGGTTTTAGGAGGGCATCAAAAGTAATGTCGAGCAATTCCAGAAACAGCTCTTCTGCTTCAGTACCGTTTATGCAGTCAATGAGTTCTGTATACCTCATTTTACTCGGTATTTAAGGGATTTCACTCTCATGCGCTTCTCTCGATAGCTGGACTTACCGCCTTTCTCATGGATAAATACAGCAACCATCATCAATACAAACAAAAAGGCTACAATACCATAAAGAGCAATCATTCCATTATCCATAACAAACCTCCATGCTGCCCAGCCCTGCGCTGAGACTATCGATATGCCGTACGATCTTAGCCTCCACAGAGTTCTGCTTTACCCTGCTATTATTATGATGACTCAGGATTATATTTGCAAGCTTGTCTCTAAGCTCAATAGGGAATCTGCCGAAACTATAGCATTTACGCAGAAGAAGCTCGTAGCCTAGACTAACATGCCCGATGGTAACGCACCTGTCTGTCATTCCCAGATCAAAGCCGTCCACTGTATAGCAAAGTGTCTTGCCGATATCATGTAAAAACAGGCCAAGTACAAGTGTGCTTTTATCTATTTCGTTTTTCAGATTTGGATATTTGCTGAGCTTAACGCCCATCTCCATAGCATCTACAGTGTGTACCATAAGTCCGCATATATAAGCGTGATGTTCCTTTAGGCTGGCTGGAACAGACATGAAACTATGCATAATATCGTGTTCATCCGATATATGCATAAAGAGGTCTCGGCACTCCGGCTTGGTAATATGCTTGATGATCTTAAAATACTTGTCTTAGTACTCGTGATACAGGTCATTCAGATTTTTCCTAATGCTGCTCACGCTGATCAGTGTACTGCTACCGCTCGGCTTTCTGTAACCATCTATACTGACGGTCTCATACTTGGACAATAACTGAAGATGTTCGTCAATTTTATAGTAGCAGTATGCATCTTCGTTTCCTTCTGGCCCACTAACGTTAATTTTAATGTAGGGACTGCCGGCAGAACTTTCTTTTAATTCAACATGAGTTACAGTGAAATCACCTAGATATTTATTCATTTGCTGCTCCTGAGTGATGCGTGCAGGTTGCCGATTTTTGAGCCGTCCTGCCTGTCTTTATTCGGTATATATCTGGCATATATGCTAAGCGTTGTTTTAAGATTGGAGTGTCCAAGTGTTCGGGATACCCACATCACGTCCTCGCCGTTTTTGATAGCCATTGATGCGAATGTGTGGCGCAGCTGATAGGGCGGCCGTTTTTTCAATCCCATCAGACCAAGCACCTCATGATATTTCTGAAAGAAGTTTGCCCAGTTGATTACTTTGCTCCGCATGTTTATGAAGACATGATCACTCTTGCCGAGAGAAATCTTTTTCTGTGATTTCAGCAGAGAGAGCAGGGCGTCATTCATATCAATGTCGCGGATACTTGACGCTGTTTTGAGGTTTGTTGCCTCACCCAGCACATAGCCTTCTCTTATAAGAATCTTCTTGTTTTCCCAGTCGATTCTATTCCATTTCAGCCCTATTGCCTCATTGGGTCGGCAGCCGGTGAAGGCGAGGAATGAGATAAAATTGTAATAATGCGGATGCTGAAGCTTAAACCCTTTCAGGAGTGTTTTAAGCTCATCTTCTGTAAAAGGATTAATGTCTGTGGGCTCATTGCGGAGCTTCTTAATTTTACGGAAAGGGTTGCTGTCAATTACTCCGTCTTCGTGGAGCTCTCTGAACATGCTTTCGATATTCTGGAGCTTTTTGTTAATGACTGAGTTCTTAAGGTTCAGGCGCATCCGCTCCAGCATGCGGAGCAGGTGGTCCTCAGTTACTTCGCAAAGTTTGATATCGCCTATTGATGGTTCGATGTAGTTTTTATAGAAAGACTTCCATGTCCGGACGCTGTTTTTAGTGATATGGATCTTTCTACCGAGCCACTCAGGGAAGTATTCCGCAACGGTCATATATTTAGTTTGATCTTCTTCCTTGGCGGGCTTGTCTTTTGCTGCAAACTTAGGGTGGTCAGGAAATATGGATGCAAGATCGGCACGCTTAAGCCCAAGGTTTTCAAGCTCGATCTCAGAATCCACCTTGCTGAGCTGCATCTCTGCCAGCTTTCTGTTTTTAGGAGTATCATCAACCTTAAGGTATATCCTTATGCGTTCTTTGTGGTACGTAAAGCCTATGAAAAGCTTATTATTTTTAGTTCCTACAAATCCCATTATGCACTCCTTCTAGTGTAGAATCTGTTTTCAAGGTATTCCTGCATGGCCTTCCAGCAGCAGATGTATTTGCTGTCTATCTTGTTGTAGTGATAATTCTCTTCGAACTTGCCACGCTCTATCATTTTGCGTGTTGCCTGCTCTGAGTATGGCCACTGACCTGTTGACACCATCTGCTTGATGGTCATGAAATCCGGAATAGGTGCTGATATTTTTTCATTCATTATCTTCTCCAGTTCTTCTACTCTCGCTGATAGTCTTTTATTTGTTACTGCGATCTCTTCAAGAATTTGCTCAAGAAACATAACTAGCCTCCATAATTCGTATGTGTTATTTTAGACATGTCTTAAATAAAGAATAGTACTTTTTTAAGACATGTCAAGAAAAGGAATTGATTTTTTTTAAGCGTGTAAGTATTCTTTGCTTATGGAAGTCAAACTTAAACCAGAATACCTTGAAGAGATTAAGAAAAAACACACCACATACTCGCTCGGCAGATTGCTGAGCAACAGTCAGGCTGTGCGCCTTTTCAGTGGTGAAGCCAACATCACTCTCAAAACCTTATACAAACTTTCCAAAGATATGGGCTGGGATTTCCCTGAGCAGTTCTATATAGAAGAATAATAAATTGTTCGCTTGATTGCATATTTGCATACCGTGTTTATGTTGACATCACTTGCTTGTGCATATTAATCTATAAGTATGGCAACAAACTCTGAAAAATTTCACAAAGAGAAGTCTGCAAACAGTAAGCTTAAAACAGCAATTGTTGTTGAATATTACAAACGCTGGGTTGAAATAATGTTTCATGCTGCGAGCAGGGCTTCTGTAGAACCTCACTTTGCTTACATAGATCTGTTTGCTGGTAAAGGTAAGTACTCAGATGGAAGCTACAGTACAGCCCTAGAAGTAATTGATTATGTTATGAAGCATAGGAGACAATATAGAGCTGTTGAAACAATTTTTAATGATATTCATAAAAAATCTATACAGTCCTTATCTAAGTGCGTAGATGATGTTTGTCAGCATATCAGTTTTAAATATCCTCCCAAATTTTCCATTGAGGATGTTAATGATGGATTTGTTGAAAAGATAATGATGAGAAGAAATGTTCCTTCTTTGTTGTTTATTGACCCTTGTGGTTATAAAGGTTTAAGTTTAAATGTAATTAAACTAGGCATTCAAAACTTTGGGTGCGATGGCTTATTTTTCTTTAACTACAATGGTATCAATAGGTCATTTCAAAGCAATAAGAAATTATTAATGCACATGCGCTCGCTATTTGGGGATGGCGCTGATGAGCTTATCAGTGAAGTTAAGGGTTTAGCTTCTATTGAAAGAGAAGAAAGAATCATTAAGTATTTTGAAAGTGAAGTCAAAAAAATAAATAATGCATATGTTACTGGATTCAGGTTCATTATGCCTGGTAGATCTAGAACAAGTCACTACCTTTTCCATGTTACGACTAATTCAAAGGGTTTTGAAATTTTTAAAGAGGTTATTGAAAAGCTGAACCCAGATGAAGATGGTTTTCCGCTATATATTTTTGACCCCAATAAAATTTCAGATAATAAAAAGGAGTCATATTCATTAGATTTATCAAAATATATTTCTGGTAACAAAGAAAACTTGGCTCAGAACTTGCTTGATAATTTTAAAGGCAAATCAGTAACGTTTGAAGATATTTGCAAACATCATGTTGGTAGATCTCTTTTTACAATAAAGAATCATCGAAAATCATTGTTATATTTGGAAACTGAGGAAAAAGTTAAAGTTGATGATTTTAAACCTGATGGCCAAAAAAGAAAAAATGGAACTTTTCCTGATGGGGTAAAAATTTCCTTTTTGTAACAGGCAGGGTAAACCGTTATGTCAAAGATAGAGTGGACTGAAACAACTTGGAATCCAATAACAGGGTGTAACAAAATAAGCGAAGGCTGTGCAAATTGCTATGCAGAGAAGATGGCAAATAGACTTTGCTTAATGAGGCAAAAGAAATATAAAAATGGTTTTCAAGTAACCATGCATGAAGGTGTATTATCTGATCCTTTAGGTTGGAAAAATAGCAGGATGGTTTTCGTATGTTCTATGAGCGACTTGTTCCATGAAGATGTTCCTTTTGACTTTATCAAGCAGGTATTCTCTATTATTAGTGTAGCTGATAATCATACATTTCAAGTATTAACAAAACGAAGCGATAGATTAGCAGAGTTTGCAGAGTCTATTAATTGGCCTAGCAATGTCTGGGCTGGTGTTACAGTAGAAAACGCAAAGTATAAATATAGGATCAATGATTTAAATAGGGTAAATACTCCTGTAAGGTTTTTATCAATAGAACCGTTAATTGCGCCTGTGGGCTCTTTGGATTTGTCTTTTATAGATTGGGTAATTGTTGGTGGTGAGTCAGGGCCAAAAGCTCGCCCAATGGAGAAAGCTTGGGTTGATGAAATTAAGTTACAATGCCAGAAAAGCAATACACCTTTCTTTTTTAAGCAATGGGGAGGGGTTAACAAGAAAAAGGCTGGTAGAATGTTAGACTCAAGAACTTACGACGCTATGCCTTTGGCTTTCGTGTAACCGATTTGATTTTTATACTTAAGTAATTATTCACCTCTGGCAAATTATCGTCATGATTCCAACCATGTTTAGCCAAAGCTTTATATGAATTTATCGTAGGTGTCAGGTTTAATATCTGCTGCTTTGAGAGTGTTCAACATAGCTGCAGACGGTATTTTCCCAATAAGTATTTTATGTAGAACTCTATGGTATGCATATAGTTTTCAATTGTTATCTCCGGTGAAAGGTGCCCAATAATAATAGATATGTACCATAGCAAATTATTAGGGTTTGATTCTGGTAAATCAGCAGCGAAAAGAACAAGAAGCTTATCTTTATCAAAGATACCCAACCCAAACGGGTCTTTAAGGTCAAATTGCTTATCTAGGAACAAGTCAAAATCTGAATACTTAGCTGAATAATATCTTATTAGCAGCAGCGAACCAAACGAGTGGCGTAAACTATGAAAAACATATCCGTTATCTTTTATGAAAGTTTTAATTGCAGTGGTTATAGCATTCAGAGAAGCTTTAATATTACGTTGCTCCTCAACAGATGAATACAGCATATATCTGGATTTCAGTGTTTTCTTATCATTATGATAATCTAATATTTCTGTGAGATATTTCTCAGGCACAAGATAATGGAGCGGTATTCTTCTAGTACCTGATTGAGATTTAGATTTTACAACATAGATGTAGCTTTCAATGCCATTAACAACATCAGGTATTTTTAGATTGATAATATCTGATATCCTCATACCAGCAAAGAATCCAAGAATCATGATGATCCTAACTTCTTGTATGTATCTTATTGTTGTATCATTAATTTTAGATAAAATAAGTTCTAACTCTTTGACCGTGATTATTGTATTACGTATTCTGCTTTGCCCACCACAGATGTATATTTCGTCATAGATAAGCTCCGTAAAAATATCACCGGCCTGCATATTATACCAGTCAAAGAAATACCTGATTTTTGATGCTATTTTAACAGGTGATTTTATACGCATTATGTCTTTGACGTCTTTACAATTAAACTTGTATTTTGCGATGTTTTCTGTAGTGGCTTCGGATAGAACTCTTTCAAAGAAGAGTTTTTCGATCAATTCAGCAATGTCATCTTCTGTCATTCTATCAAGAGGTGTGTCGTATGTATTGTATATGAGATCTTTATAGAAACCTGTAAAGTACTCTTTGATAGTGCTTAACTTCCGAGTTTTATGAGTTAAATTATATTTTAAGGATTTATATAAGTAGTTTAGAGTGTCAAACTCTTTAATGGCACTTGCGTGTTCCGAATAGACTTTTTCCAGTGAGATTAGTGATTTTTTGTAATCTTCAGATGATTTGCTAGACTCAATCTCTACGCACTGGTGCATCTTTCTTCCAATATCAATGTATTCCTTAGCTGCCTTTTTTAATGGCGTAAAAGCTTTCTTCTTAGTTCTGGGGTCTTGATTAATAACTTTTGGTTTCTTAACAGAGAGCTTTTTATCGACTAGTTTGTTTAATGAGATTCTTTTTACAGTTTTTTCGCTTAGAGAAACAAAGTTAAATTTATTCGATAGAGTTGAGACGATATATGGCGGGAATATCAGGGCTGATGTGGCTTTTGTTAAGAATCGAATTTTGTCTAGGTTGAAACACTCTATATCAGAAATTTTACATGCCTCAGCAAGCCATTTATTAAAATCATTTTTATCAATATTGAAAACACATTTAGAACTATTCCCTTTATTATATAACAGATAACTCTTTAATATGGCTGCGGTCAGCTCATCCATGATGATATTTGAATAGTTCTCATCGTTATTTGTATATGGAACAGTAATTGTATTGTACTGCAAGTTGATCTGATCAACCGTAACACTGTTAATTTTTTTAAGTATTTTGGACTCAGAGACAAAGCTGTTAGCTATAAGAGAAAAAAGAAAGGCATATTGAAGGGATGAGGCATCAACTGAACTGGATGCAAATGTTGACCTAAAATGTCTGCGGAGCACATAAAAGTCTTCTAGAGCTCCGACTATCTCAGGTTCAAAGCCATCTACAACATCACGTATAATATGTATATATGGTTTTATTTGTTAGGAAGAGATTAAAGGTTCTGACAAAACAGTTATTAACTCAGCATCATGTGTTTTGCAATGTTTAATGATTGACTCTGGCTTGCAAGATGAGTTTAGAAACTTAACCATACGCCGAAGGTGGTCATGATATTCAAAGTACTTAGGATGGTTTTGTCTATAATAGGAGTTAAATTTTGAGATGGCTTTTTCTATATAGTCATCTTGCATTGTAGCGGGGAGTATGAAGTAATAATCGTTACTGATAGATGATATTATACAATGCGATATTTGGCTGAAATCGTCTATACTTGTTTCTTCAAAAGCTTTACTATTGATAATCACTTCTAGGCGCATTTTGATTAGATCAGGCAAATAGTGAGTCAACGTTATGCTCCTTAATAATTTGCTGTTGCACGTTAATCGCTTGTTTTCTGAATTTTATTATATCCAGGCTGGAGTTCCTGTTGAGCATCTCTTGACCTTCTAAATTGTGCCCCATCAGAAAGTCCATAAATTTAGAGTCGTAACAGTTATTGAATAAGTATGTCCTGAAGTAATGTCTCAGGAAATTCGCAGGCAGATGACTAATATATATTTTCAGATGTTTATAAATCAGTTCATTTATGTTTGAACTTGTAAAATTAGTCGGCTTATTATTTTTGTTTAGTAAAAATAAGAGAGTGTCATTGTCGCCATATTTATTAATATCTTCCATAATAAAAGACAATCTACTGAAAAATATCGAACTTAATTTTTGGAATAACTCGAACTCCTTACATAGGAAATCGCCAAGTGGTAGATTCCTGAATTCAATATAGTTTTTACTTTTTTTATCTCTAACTATTGAAAACCTTGAACTGAAACTAGTGTTACTTTCGTTGAAAACAGGTAGAATCAACGGACGTAGGCCAAGGCTTAATTTCATTAGAGTATAGATATAAAAGGAGGCAAAATTAAAACGTGTCCTCTCACACTTGGTTGTTTTGAAAACTTCTTTTATCTCCTTAAACATCCTTATTACAAAATCTTTTTCAACTACAGCTGATTATCCAAAATATTCAACTACTGGTTTACACATAAAGTTACTATTTATATGGGAAGCATTTATGTCTTCAAGGCACTTGTCAAATGCGGTGGTATAGGAGTTCAATAGTTGTGTGCTTTTAAGGCGGACATAATGTTGCTTGGTGACAGTTTGGGTTGCAAGCCGACATGAAATATAGTAAGCAACTAATGAGTCTAGTTTATATTTTTCAGTATAATAAACGTTGAAAAAGTTGGAGACTCTTTTTTCTGTAATTCTTAAAGATGATTTTTTCCTGTAGTCTTTTCTAATTTTAGTAAACTCATTCTTCATTCTTTCTTCTAAGTTGTCATAGTGCCTCTTTTTACAATAAGCATATAACTTTTTAGCAGTACTATTTAAGAAAGAAGGAAATAGTATCTTTACCTCATTGTCTGTACTACTCAGATTCTGCTTGGCTTTTCTCTTTGATTTTTCAGTCTTGTAGTTAAATGTTGAAAGTATATGATCGTATGAAACAATAAAGGATGTATTATAGAAAATTGATATCAGATAACTAAAGTCAATACCGCAGTTCGCACTGAAAAAAAGCAATAACGCACACACTCGTTTATCAGTACTATTTTCTTTACAGTTCATGACATCATAAAAATATTTTAGCTCGTTCAACGTGATAGTATTTGCATTAGAAATAAACGGGACATGTGATTTTTGGATAGCTAATGACTTATATCCAGCACTTATATACGCACTGTAGTTAGCCTGTGTGGAAGTATCTTGTGCTATTGTTTCCTGGGTGCATGTTTCCATCTCAGATTTTAGTGCACTTATGCTTTGGTATCCTATCCGTCTGATAAACTTAAGAGTGGAATTACCATCTGCTGATTGTTGTGAAATGTGTTCTATCAAAAAATTTTCTTCTGACATGCGATATGTTTTGTAGATTAGTACATTGATTTGATCTACAATACTTTGCACATCTGCATCTTCATCGTAAAGAGTGCGGATATCACTTAATGTTTCCCTTAAAGAATGTGCTGAAAATAATTCTTTAGGGAAGTTCTCAGATACAAACTCAATAAACTGACGGCATGCTTTGGAATAGTTATATAGTTTCAACTGTGTGCAACTCACTTTATCAGTTTTCAGCAGGTTTAGCAGTGTAGTGAGTTCATAGAAATAATATTTGTATGCAGCTTTATCTTGAGATAGATAATTAAAACTTAATATTGAGTGGGATATGGTAATGCCATGAATACTTGGTTTCTGCTCAAAATATGGATTATTCAAAATATTTGAGTATGATTCAGAGAGTTTTCATGTTTCTATACATGTGCTTAATGTATTGCCTAATATGCAGATGAATTCATTAGTTAAGTTATCTATTCCAAAAAATGTAACCGTATCAGCCAGCTCTTCAGCCTGAGATTCAGAGAGGTTTAAGATGGTTGATAAATATTGAATTGTGCTTTCTTTATCATTCATAATCAACCCAGTCTGGAAGTAATAAAAACTTGCGTTTAACGGATGTGTTTTTATTGCTCATCACTTCAAAGATGACTTTATTGTCTGAGAACTCAAGCGGTACGTCTTTATCTTTAAACTTGAAATCGTCAATATTATGATCTGTACAAGATGATTTCTGGTTTTTATAGCTGATTTGTATTGATTTCAGCTTTTCTTCGTCATCTTTTATAATAAATGCTTGAGTAAGGTATTCATCATTGTCTAAAAAGTCATAATTGTCTGTAAACAAAATATTAAATCTATTTCCACAGATATTGACAGATTCGTTTTCAATCAAAAATGGTGCTGTGGATTCGTTATCAAAATTAACTTCAACAATTTCCTTGCCGTTGAGTGTTACAATACTTGCTGTAGCTTGCTGGAAGCAGTCATCTTTGTCTTTTATAAATATTTTTTGTTTTGATAATATTTTGCGGTATATACGTTTGTTTTGCTTTTTATTGTTTATGGCATTATAGCTAAAGGCTATATGGTTATTTATAAATGACTTTCTTGTCTCTCCTAGTTGAGTTAGAAATTTATCATATACATGTTTGTGCTCTTCAAGATTGTCGAATAACTTAGGTAATGTATTTTCATTAATAAAAGAGTCCTTATATGAGCCTTCAAGAAGGTCATTAATTACATGCGTTTCTATATTTTCAGCACTAATTTCAATAACGTCAATGTAGCTGATTTTTTCCAAACGGCTTGTCGCACTTCCATTTTGTTGCCTGATGTGCAGCAATGTTTTGAAGTTGCCAACACATACAAATTTACCGTCTATCTTTGTTACAATGACAGGACGTTTAAAAATATAGATTTCTTCCCTAATATCCAGTTTAAAACCTTCAATACCAACAAGTTGGAAATATAAAGGGTGAAGCATGATTTTATACACAGAAATATTGCTGAATTTTACGTCCATAAAACACCAATTTTTTCATATTTTGTTTACAGGGTTTGAAATGTTTACTGATTTAAAGATAGTGCCCATGAAGTTAGCTGTCAAGAAAAATATTTGAGGTAAGTATTTAGTGAATAAGGATAAAGAAGTGCAAGAAAACGCGTTGTAACGGCAAAAAGCGCGGAAAATTGCGTTATAACGGCAAAAAGCGCAGAAAATTTATAACTATAGATAAATTAAGTTAACTAAAAGGTAAAAATATTTATGCAAAAATTTTAATAAATACTATTTTCTACAGAATATTTTTGAGTTGAAGGAACTTAATTCGGAAAAGGCTATTATTTTGAACTTAAGGATGCATCTTTTTAGCCACTCCAGTGTATCAGCCCGAATTGGACTTGATGAGCGGTTATAACCATGCATTAATACTGCTTCAGCAGAATTTTATGCTATTTTTGAGCTGAAAAGCGTATTAATACTGGCGTAGCAGTATTTATTAGGTTGGGTATTTCTAGTCCCTATTTGGTCCCCGGAAATCCTTTTGCGTTTCATAAGATATTCTTCATTGAGCAATAGAATAATTTGTATATGGAGAACAGAGGATCTTTATCTTGCTCAGTTAGCTGATATATTATGTGTTGATCGAAGAATTCCTCTGCAATCTGTTCGGCAAAGATTGTTTTTCCCTGACCGGCTTTAGCTGTGATAACTATAGACGAGGCTTTATCAATTCTTTTAAAAACAGTATCTAATTTATTTTGTCTTTTTATAATATGTTCTGAAGCAAGATCATTCAAATTAATACCTCATTAATGAATAAGATACTAATTTATTAACTGCAAAAAAGCAATCAGATCGACAACTATGATTTCAAGTTGAAGATGATATTGTCAATTTCTGTTTCGTCGGTATAGATGCTTCTGAGATGTTCTGTATATTGCTCAACGATCCTGATCACCTGATCAGAAAGCCCTTTTGAGTTATAATAATCTACAATCTTTTTAATAAAATCATAAAGGTGAAGATGACTGCTTATGTGTTTTTCAATTAGCTCGCTAACATCAAAAAAGTCTTTTAAATATTCAGAATGAGCTATTCCTGCAGACACAAGGCTTAAAAAAAGCTTTTCGTACTGCTGTTGTTTAGCAGATATAATATCCAACCCTTTTATGGGTTCAAGAAAAATACAAGAGTATACAGAAGCAGCCTTAAAGTAATTTTCCAAAGATTGAACGAATTCGTTATTTTTCAGATGTTTAACACATTTACTTGTACAATTCTCAAATATCTCAGTGTCAAGCTTCACCTTTTCTAAAAAGATCATTCCGTTTTTGACCTGTATGTATTCTTTTGCTTCAATATTAAGCTTTTCTTTAATATTGTTTCTGAGTCTTGTGACTGCGGTGTCGAAACTTTTACGTGCTTTTTGTTCATCAGCATCTGGCCAGAGAAGATACATAACCTCTTCTACTGAACATGTATAACCATTTTTGCATAAAAGTATAGAAATGATTATTTTACTTGTTTGAGTCATTTCTGCGCTGTTGATTATTTTGTCGTTAGCATAAATTTCAAGTGTGCCGAATGTTTTTATCTGCAGCAGCGGCTTAAACTCAAATTTATTATCAATGAATGAATCAAATTTTTCTTCTGCCACTTTTTGTGCAAATTTCTTAGTTTCTGGTGTCATCGCTGCATACCTTATAAATGATTTGTAGACTTCAAAAGTAATTCCCCAACAGTAGTCCATATTTATACTTATTAATAACTGAGCTGCTTTGAAAGCAAAGCTTATAGCCTGATCTATATTGCCTTTTTTATGTGAGATCCAAGACATGAACATGTATGATCCGCTGTCCATACTGGCGTTACTGCATGTCTCGATGGATTTAGTAAGATATTTTATAGCCTCATCGTCATTGCCAAGTAATGCATTTACTGCTCCTATAAACTGATAGTTAAGGCTAAAAAAATATTCATGCCCTCCACTGATTTTACGCATTCCCAGTGACTTAGATACAGTTTCTAAAGCAGTCTTATCACCCTTTATTGATTGTACTAGTGCTTTATAATATAAAATCTGAGACATTAGGTGATCTGTAGTTTCATTTTGCGGGTAACGAAAAATTATTTCTTCTGCTTCGTCTAACATGCCTTTAGATACATAATTATCGATGTACCATATATCGATAAAGGTGTCGAAAAGGACACTGAAGCGTTCTCTTTTTATAGCTTCAGCTAGTGAGGAGTGATCAATCAGTTTGCCCATGTGAGCTATATGGTTTAAAAGATGTCCAAGCATAATGAAATAATCAAATTTTGCAAAAATGGGATTATTCATTTTGAGATATACATTATTTACTCGTTTTATCTGAGTGTATATGTCGCCACGCATTCCTGAGTATATACTGTGCATAGCATCAGCGAGTATAATAGTACTCAGGCTCTCTCTTTCATGCCCCAGCTCGCTGACTCTTTCTATATACTTTAAAGATATATCAGAATTTTCGGTGTAGATGCCTCCCATTGACAAGGCACTAGTTATGATAACTTCTATAGTCTGATTAATATTTACAAGTTTGTTATATAAACTTTGAAGTAAATCATGCCTTATTTTCACTGTTTTGAAGTCACCGCTTATGTAAGTATGATAAGTAATTTCGCCAGCTATTGAAAGAGCAAGACAAAAATCATCTTTTTGTTTTTTTGCCTCATTTGATGACATATTTAAAGTATGTAAAGCTTCTGCAGGATTAAATGACTGGTGTAAAAAACCAAGAAGCATATTAGTCCAGCAGATATTCGAAAGATCATTCTTTTGTATCATTTTTAGCTGATCATAAATATAGAGCTTACTGGTCGACAAGTAAAACTCTGGAAATCTTGACTTTATTAAAGCCTCTAGTTTGTTACAGTTGTCAGCAGCTATGAAATATTCCAATGCATTTGTCAGCTCATCTTGACCAGCTTCAAACTCAGCAGCATTTATAATAAACTCACTGATTGCCTGCTTGTTTAAAGTATTTTCTGCTTTTTTACTCAAAAGGTCACCAAACATGTGATGAAATCTGATACGATTTTCAGTAACACGCTGAACAAAGAAGTTCTTCTCTAGCATGTTCATTATCGTTGAAAGAGTCTTATCTCCATTTTTAAGGCTAGTGATAAAGTCTATATGGATATCGTTCAAAAATGATAAGTACAGTAGGTTTTTATCCAGATTTCCAGCTTTGGTTTCGCTTGCTGCACCTGAAAAATATACATCCAGAAAATCATCAATAGATTTGAATTCATCAATATCAGTCTGACGGTTTTCAGTCATATGTTCGTATATTAAACGCAACCCCATCACCCAGCCATCTGTTAATTTTTCAATATTTCGCAAATGGCTGAAATCAGACAGCCAGCTCAAATGCTTAGTGGAGAGCTGTTTAAATTCATTTGAGCTAAACTTTAGAAAATTTTCCTCAAGGTGCAAAGCTTTATTACTTTTAGGAGTAAAGTGCGTTCTAGTGTTCAGTATAAACTTAATTTTTTGGCTGGCCTCGGCTGTAATTAGCTGTAAACATCCGAAACCTAAACCATTTTCAGGCAGTATATGTGTATCATCGATAACAATAATAACGTCTTTCGTAATATTTCTAAGAGAGGAGAAGATCATTTTTATATATCTGGGATAGTCAGTAATCATTAGAGCATTTTGTTTTATAATGCTATCTAAAACATCTGATTTATACCCATTAATATCTTCCTTGATTTTTTTATAAAGTGATGAACAAAAGTATATGGGGTCGCAGTCTGATTTAGTTATCTGATACCAGACTGTATCAGTCGATTGAACAGATGTCAGTAATTTTGCAAATGTCGTTTTACCCTGACCGGCTTTCGCTGAAATTACACATATATTATTATCAACAAAATTAGCTTGAGCGTACTCAATTTTATCTTTTCTATTTATTATGTATGGATCGTCTGATATATCCGCTGAGTGGCTGATTCGGTACTTTCGCATATTATACTCCAGTTGCTGAAATAATTTAACTAATATACATTTTGTACAGTTTTGCCTATCCATTTTCAATCAATAATCCTTGTATTAAGTATAAAAAAATCTAACAAATCAGTTTATTTCCTAACGAGTAATGCTGTATATGTTTGCTAATAAATACTATTCATCTGCCGTATCCGTTTTGTTAAATAACTATAAAGCAATAGTCTTACATTTCTCTTACACACTATGTTGTAGGAAATATGTAAGAAGCAGCGTGTATGGTTTGCTCATATAGCTTGATAAATTATGGAGGATTTTATGATTAATAAGACATTGCTGTTTCTATTATGTTTTCTTATCGGAGCTTTCAATGCATACGCAGTAGTTCCGCAGCCGTATACTGTTTACGGTACTTTGACTGTAGATGGGGTGCAGGTAACTTCTTCTTCTGATGATGAGGTTCTTATTGAGGTTTTGGCTGCTGATGGGAGTCAATTCACACATACTGATAACACTCCTGATGATTCTAGTGATAATCCTCATGCTGAGACAAGTGAAATCGGAAATGGCGATATGTACAGCGTCAGTGTTCCAATTTATGAATCTAATGATCAGCCTGAAGGAGCTACAGAAGGTGAATCAGCAGTTTTAAAAGTTACAATTAACGGCTCAGAACTTAATATTACTTCTCCGATAGACGGAACTATTACTATTGGATCTTCGACAGAGTTTGGTGAAGTAAATATTTCTGCATCTACGGCCCCTGAAATTAATGTTAGTCCAGTGTAATTAGATCTTGGCTCAGTGATGGAGGGCACAACTGGTTCAGCACAGTCAGTAGCTATAAATAATACTGGAAATGGGAATCTAAGTATAAGCAGTATAACTCTGAATGATACTGATAATTTTGCATTTGTATCTACTGATGATAAACCATGTGATTTAAGTAACGCAACAGTGGAGCCTTCTGATTATTGCACTTTTGGTGTTGCTGTAACTCCAAATAGTGAAGGAGACTTTTCTTCTGCAGTTGTAATTGCATCGGATGATAGCGATGAATCTTCTGTTTCTGTTGCAGTTTCTGGAACAGGTACGGCTATTCCTAAAGCTGAAATAAATGTTACACCAGCAACAAAAGATTACGGTTCGGTAATAATAGATAATATAGGCGACACTCAAATATTTACTATTGAAAACGAAGGGGATGCTTCGCTTTCAATCAGTAATATTGAATTGGACGATGAAGTAAATTATTCACTTGACCTTGATGGTTGTGATAGTGCTTGTGCTTCGACCAGTGTGACACTTCTATCAGCAGAATCATGTACGGTCGCCATAACATTTGTTCCTTCAGCTGCAGCGACCCACGAAACTAATTTGACTATATCGTCAAATGATGATTATGAAGGTACGCTCAATGTTGAGCTTACAGGAGTTGGTGCTCCTAAAACTCCAGAAATAGCTGTATCTCCCTCATCTCATAATTTTGGCACATCTGTAGAAAATACTACAGGTGATACTCAGGTATTTACAATAAGCAATATTGGAGAAGAGTCTCTTCAAGTCAATGATATTGCACTTAGCGATGAAATAAACTTCACTCTTGATCTTGATGGAGGGGCTAATGGGTGCTGTACTATAAGCAAAACAATTGCCTCAGAGCAGTCCTGTACAGTGTCCGTGACTTTCAGCCCGAGAACAGATTTAAACCACAGTGCAAATATTCAGATAGAATCTAATGATTCTGATGAGTCTACTTTAACTATTCAGCTTTCAGGTGTTGCCACAGCTGAAGCAGAGCCTGAAATTAGCTTAGATGCTGATACTTTAAATATTGGCGTGGCAGACAAAGATGCTGTAGCTCCAACTGGTGTCCTGACAATATCTAACACAGGTCATAAAGTACTTTCTGTATCTGAGATAGCTTTTGCGAGTGATAATTCAGCTTTTTCTATAACTAGCTCAACTTGCCTCAGCGAACTTACTGATACTAGCTTTCAAGTTGCAGCTGAAGAAAGCTGTACTCTTACATTCAGTATGGGTACGACTTCAACAGGATCTTTGGCGGATACTTTTACAATAACCTCTGATGATACTGATGAAGAAACAACAGTAGTAACTCTTATGGGTAAAGTTTTTGAGCCTAAGGTTGAAATTCCAGCAGCAGATTCTGAGCAAAGTTTTGGTCTGAAGCTTGGAAATGCTACAGCAACGGAAGCCCCAACGCTAATAGAAACAGTTACTGAGCTTGACACAGATACATATGAACAAGTTTATCCAGCAGTATCTTTTAAAGCTTCTGTACCTAATGCAGGAGATACAGCAGCTGTCTCTGTAGAATTTCCAGATATACCCGAAGGATCGAAAATTATGAAATGTAATGGGTCTATCTGTACGGACATTACTGACCAGGTAATTATAGACGGCACAAACATTATTTATGATGTTGTTGACGGAGGTTCATTTGATGCAGATGGCCTTGCTAATGGTGTAATTGAAGACCCTATTATGGTAGCTGCAGATGCAACTGCTGCAACAGATGGAGATGAAGAAGATGATAATACAACATCTGATGATACAGCTTTAACGCCATCAACATCTTCCTCATCCAGTGGCGGTGGATGTTCTGCCGGCGGTTCCGGTGGATTTCCGCTTCTTCTTTTGATGTTGTTTATAGGTTCATTCTACAAAATAGCAAGAAATAAAAGGTAATAAAATACGGTAAAGGGCGCATATCTTTTGCGCCCTTTTTAGGAGATCTATATGAGAAAAATTAACTTAATCGCTGCTCTATTTGTAATCTTCGGTTTATTCGGATGCTGTGGAGGTGCTATGGATGCATCAATAGATGAGGCAATTAACAATGAGACTTCATCCAACTCCCAGGAACGCGTTGTTTTTGAGGAAGAACGGTCATTTATGGTTCCTCCCCATGTTATCGGTCTTGACCTTAAAGGCAATTTAGATGAGGTGACTGCTGAAGTTGAGTCAGATGGAAAAATATATAAAGCAGAACGTTCAGACCGTAATGAAATTTATGTTGTTGTTCCTGCATCACAAAACACAGCATTTCTGAGAATTTATCAAGATGGTTTACTCCACACTGAGACTTTGCTGGATATTTCTGAAAGCGGAACGGTAACAAATATGAAAATAAATATTTGAGGCTTATTGAGGTGATAAGGGAGTTACAAAGGTGTAGAGCTCCAGATATTGTGCTGGAGCTTTATATCGTCATCTTTGTTTGGCTTAGGCAGTCTTATGGCTCTTATGTCTTTGTTGTAGGGTTTTGCCAGCAGGAAAGACATAAGGCTCTTGCGGTTGAATGATAAAAATGAAAAAGTGAGGTGTGATGATGAGAATAGTTGTTAAAATGTTGATTGTTTTACTGTTAGTTAGCCAAATTTCGTATGCACTTGAGATAGCAAATTTTTATGATAAAGATAACAACAAATGGACGATGTCTACAGGTGATGCATTTGAGATTTCTCTAGATAAATTAATTAATCCAAACATTAATAATATAAAATTTACTAAAAATGGTTATGAAGCATTTGCTGATAGTGAAATACAAAAACTTGCTTTAGAGTATATAGTTAGGTCTGCTGAAATTGATATTTATAGTAAAATTGTAGGTGATTCGCCTAACGAAATTTTTTTATCAGATTTAAAATATTGGACTACAGATTGTAGTGCTGCTTTATCAATATATTGTGGGTTAGCTAAAATAGATTTTGATTATACTGAGAGACGGAATATTTATGAAGAGCTTATTTATAATGCTGTTTCAAGCGTGAATGTTACACAACTTATGGGAACTGAATATATTAAACTGTCAAATGGTACACACCTTTTAGGATCACCTATAAATGGAAAATTATTAGATGATTTGATTAAAGTAGGGGAAGTAGGAGGTATTGGTTCAACAGGAAGTGACCTCTTAGAAGGAGTCATTAAGTTTTTTAGTGAAAAACCAGATATTGAAATTCCTAATTCGATTGGGAATGTTGCAGAGATTGCTAGTATCATGTCAGCAGTTGGTGATGCTGCTAGTATTATAAATGATGTCTCAAAATATATGCTTTTAAGAGAATATTTGATAAATAGTGAATTGGTTGATCAGAGAATCGAAACATTTAAAGAGATTATCAACATTGCAAAAGAACTTAATATTGCTGATGATGCTTTAATTGAAGCATTCTATAATGTTGAATTTAAAATAAAGCAAAACAAAGAAACATTTCGCAGTATTCTTGTGAACAGGTTAAGCACAGTTGCTGTAGATGGGATTGCAACTCTTGTATTAGATAATTTACAAGATGATAAAATTATTTTAATGATGTTAAAGAAAACTGAAAAAATGCTCAATAGTTCTAGCAACCTAAGCAGCACTAAGGCTATTACGATCTCATCAAATTTAGCAGTGGGTTTATCAGCTGTATTAAACGCTAAAGACCTCTTTTCAATGGGAAATGAAAAAACTGATAATTGGCGAAAAGTTTTTCTTTCATACTCACTTAATCAGTTGCTTGGCAGATATAGTTTTCATTATGATCCTATAAAAGTTTCTTTCGATCAAGATTCAAATAATTATGTTTACTATAATTCTCTTAAGGAAACAAGGTATAAAGCATTTCATGACATTGTTGCGAGTATTGCCAAGTCTTACTACGATAGTACTTTAGTTTTAGTTGATTCAAATTGGGCAAATTTTGGAACTGAATTTGTTAATGGGACACTATCTTCTCTAGCTAGTCCTCAAATGTATGCACTTAATTATTCTGCCGCAGCATTTTCTCTAGGGTCACAATTAGGTGCAGAGTTAAGTAGTTTAGTAAGCAATAATGAGATTAATGATGCTAAAAACTCATTGTCAGACTTAATGGTTAGAATGACTAACAGAGAGATTGCATTGAGTAGATGGAGTAATATATTAATTGAATATTCACAGAATTATACTGATCTTGTGGTAGATGATAATGTTAGCGTTACTGCTTCGGTTTCTTTAAGTAAATATGAAGCATATATTGGAGACTCTATTTCAGCTGCTTCAAATGTATCTTATAATGGCTCAGGAAATCTTTCATATTCTTGGAAATTGTTCAAGCCTGATGGAAGCACACAGATTATTTCTACTAGTAGTACAGCATCTTTTAATGTTCAAAATTATGGTTCATACGGAGTAATTTTAAGCGTTACAGATGGTGAGATAACTCAAAACTCTATTATGAAATCAGTATTGGTAAAAGATCAGTCCCAATCTTTTTATGATCCTGAGGCCTTTGTAATAATAGATGTAACTGTGGAGCCTGACAGATGTGGAGATGTGATTCAGCTGGATAGTTATACTCTAAAAAATGGCGAATACTGGGATGAACCGAAAATGTGGGCAACAACCTATGCTGATGGCTATGATGATCATATATACTTAATGGCAAGTGTGAATGAGCGTCCTTCTGTAGATTCCGCTGAAGCGGATTCATACTGTAGTCAATTTGGATTAGTAGGAGATAGACCATTTAATTATGACTTTATGATGGATACGCATTATGGAGATGATAATAGTAGAGGTGCATATACAGAAGTAAAAGAGTGGAGTAGAGTCCTTAAGCCAGGAGATACAGTGTATTTTGCCGTAGGAGTTTCTACTGACTACTCTTTCGATATTGAACAAATGATAATGCAAACAAATATTCTTATTGATAACGATGGTGATGGTATAAGTGATGAAAAAGATGCTTTTGATAATGATTCTGAAGCATCGGACGATTCTGATGGCGATGGTTATCCTGATGCTTGGATAACTGGAAAAACAGAGTCAAGCTCCACAACAGGGCTGAAACTTGACAAATTTCCACTAGACCCTGCAGCTTATCTTGATAGTGACAATGATGGATATCCAGACTCTTGGATTCCCGGAAAATCTCAAGCTCACTCAACAACTGGTTTAATTATTGATAAGTTCCCGCAAGATGCTTCTGAGTATGCAGATAAAGATCAAGACGGGGTTGGTGATAATACAGACAAATTTCCAGATGAACCAGATGCCTGGAAAGACTCAGATGGAGACAATTATCCAGATTTCTTTGTTTCAGGTAAGACAGAAGGTATCGATAAATTTCCAACAGATCCTGCAGCAGCGATAGATAGTGACGATGATGGATATCCGGATTATTGGAATCAGGGTATGGATGAAGAAGATTCAATTACCTTACTAGAGCTGGATAAATTTCCATATGATTCCGCAGCGTATAAGGATGAAGACTATGATGGAGCGCCAGACAATTGGGTTGCTGGATTTACAGGCAGTATATCAAACACTGGTCTCAAACTTGATGCATTTCTAAACAATCATTATGAATGGTTAGATAGCGACTCTGATGGTGTAGGTGACAATGCAGATGTTGCACCTAATGACCCGAAAAGGTATAGCAATAAAGCTCCAACAATCATATCTGTCGATGAATCTATAGTTTATGCTGGTGAAAACACACATTTACTAATCAACTATACTGATGGTGAAGACGATGATGTTGAAATGACAGTGAGCTCAACTCTACCTGCTAAAGTTATAAATGAAACGCATAGTCAGTACTTGTCAGTTAATCCAGAATCGAACCAAGTTGGGACACATGATATAACTATAATAGCTAGAGATGAGTATGGAGGATATGCCACATTTGAATACAGTATTTCAGTTGAACCGCCTAGAGGTAAAATAGAGGCTAGTCATGAAGAAGTTATTTTTGAAGACACCGTTGTAGGTTTAGATAATCAAGAAATAATTACAATAAATAATGTTGGCTTGGGAGACTTGGAGATTGAATCAATAGAATTGCTAACAGGTGTAGAGTATAAAATTGATACAGAAAACAGTACTTGTGCTGGTGAAATAGTGTTGACAGGTGGAGACAGTTGCTCATTATATTTAGATTTTATCCCTGATACTATCGGTGAGTTTACTGATTTACTTACTTTTAATAGCTCCGATCTTAGTAACAATCAGCTTGAAGTTTCAATATCTGGGGTAGGTATTAATGAAACTAGTGGTGATGGCATTGAAGATATTTATGAGTCTGATGCTGATACAGATTTAAACGGTGTTTTTGATAAGTCTGACCCTGACAACGATGGTGATTGAATCTCTGATGTTGATGAGGGAATGGGCGATGCTGATAATGATGGAATATTAGACATGAATGAAACTGACAGCGATGATGATGGCTTACTAGATAGCATCGAAGTGAGTGTTGGACTTAACCCATATTTGGCTTCTGATGCTTTCGAAGATCTCGATAATGATGGATACTCTAACTTTGAAGAGATTTTGGCGGGCACAAATCACAATGATAGTTCAAGTTTGCCTGTTACTAAAGAGGTGTCCTCTATATACATAAAAGGATACAATAACATTCCTGAAAGCAGCAATGAGCAGTATAAGGCTTATGCTGTATACAGTGATAATAGCTACTCAGACATAACTAACGATGTTACATTGTCTTTTGTTGGCACTGTTGATGAGCATATTATTGATAACACTGGCTATTTAAGTGCTGGTCAAGTAAGTCAAGATGAAGATTACCAAATTAGTGCTGAGTATGTTTATGATTCAATAGAATTTATATCAACAAAGGATATTAAGATATCAGATAGTACAGATATCCAGTTCACACCACCATTTACTCTTTTTGGAAGCATCTCTGAAGCTGGAATTCTTATGAATGATAATTGTAGTATTGTTGTTAAAATTCTTGATGCTGAAGATAATGTACTTTTAAATAGCGAAGGATATTCTGTTGAATATGTTGATTGCCTTAATAACGGCGAATTCAACATTGATATTCCTGTTAATGATACAGCTTTTAACAAAGGTGCAGATGCCGGAGAAGAAATATATATTAAAATTTTTGTAAATGGCAAAGAGTATGTAATAGAAGATGATGATAATGAATCGTTTATTGTAGAGTCATCTGGCGGTTACACTTCTCTCATAGACTATCATGTTATTGATGGTTATAAAATATCCCTTAAGCCTGGCTGGAATTTGGTATCATTTCCTTTTGAGCCAAATGATTCGAAAGTCAGTGAAGTATTTAATAATCAAGACTCTGTAGTATCAATTTGGAACTATGATAGCGGTATTTGGGCTAAGTACATTTTATCTTTACCTTTCCTTAGCGATCTCGAAATAATTGAAGCAGGGAAGGCATATTGGATCGAAATGGAAGAAAGTACTTCTATAGTTTCTTCAGGCAGCTTAGGTATTAATCAAATTAGCTTAAGCACTGGATGGAATTTTGTAGGCTACAACTTACTTGAAGAGAGAAGTGTTGAAGCTCTTTTTGGTTCAATAATGGATGATGTTAGTTCTATCTGGTCATTTAGTGAAGGGAAATGGAGTTGGTATGATACGAGTGTTCCATTAGTTACATTAAATAATTTAAACCCAGGAAAAGGTTACTGGATAAAAATGAAAAAACCAGCAGTACTCAACTTTGAGTAATTAAAAACTAGTAAATAATTAATTCCTCCTGTTTTAAGCCCGGGCATATCCCAGTACACCCGGGCTTTTTCATCAGTTTCGGTAGAAGAAAAGATATTGTGTTTTGTTGTTTACTATTTTAATAGTGATGCTAATGAGGTATTGGGTTAGGTCGTAAATTCTATTTAGTCCCTCGTTTGTCCCCGAAAATTTTCGTAGAAACTGGAAGTCGTTAATTATTAGACAGATATGTAAGCAGGGAAATGGAGGCGGTGGGAATCGAATTGAAATTTTGCCTTTTGTACCAGTTATTTATAGTTAAAATCTGTGATGAGCAGTGACATAAAGTGATAACAGTAAAAGGCTTTCCATTTTCATTCGTAAACCTTCTGAAACCCTTGTTTTATAGCCATTTTCGACCAAAAATACGAAAATTCTACGAAAATTTTGCCGCTCTTGGATTTAACGGATATTCGGTAGCTCCTTAGCAAACTTAGTATAGCAGTTAAAATATATATTTTTCATAATTAGCATAGTTAATATGCTCAAGTTCCTTTGCCTTTTTATAGATTATGTAATGCTGACTTTTCCAGTAATGATTTTCTTTATGGAGGATTTTACGTTTTAATTCCTCAAATATGATAAAGAACATTTTAATAATATTAGGTACAAATTCTTCCATAGTGCCAGAGTGTAGTATTTCATCAGCACCATACATAGTATTGTCGTATTTAAGAATATCTACCCATTCAGCTGCTTTCCAGTCTAAACCCATAATATTTGTAGCTTCTCTGATGGTTTTGTAAATTTGTAGAAAAACTAAAGGCTCCTCTACAGGCAAGAAACAATCTCGACCTATTTCACCAGATAAATATTCAGTGTAGTATTTCCAATGGATGAATAAGAGCATTGCTATGTTTTGAACCATTAGGTAGTTTTTTTCATAAAAATATTCAGCTATAAATACGGGTAAGCTGTATTCTGATAAAGAGGAATAATGCTCTTTAAGCTGAAATGTCATAGTTTTCTGTTTCTGTGATTTTATGTATTTTTGTCTTAGCTGTTTCTTTACAGGAGCAAAAAATAATATTTTTTTTGGTACATCAATAACAAATAAAAAGGCTGGTATTAGCAACTGATTCCAGTAGTTAATGGTAGGTATTTCAATGCTTGGTGATGTTGCGATTTTTCTGCCATCGCTGTCTGTTCTTAGTTTTAGATTGCTGGCGCTTTTAATTTGTATAGAAATTAGATCGCCTGAGACTTGATTTTTGACAGTTACTAGTTCTATGTAGGCATCTATCCCGTAATCTCTTTCTGTAACTTGTCTTGTGATCCAATAGTCTGGAATCCATTGTTCAAATATTTTAAAAGAAGCTGTTTCCAAAATATGTTCTTTCGGTCGTTCTGGTAGTTTCATGTCAAAAGTCCTAGTTATTTCTGATTTATAAATGGTAGCTCTTTAGCAACTCCTGCATACCAGTTCGCATTATCTTTTAGTAACGAAATCAGCTCTGTGGCAAAATCGGATTCATCATCTGAAAGGTCGAGCCCTGATAACAGGATGTCTGTTTCACTAAGTACAGCTTTAGCCATCTTATTCAGAGTCCTTGAAACAAAGCGAGGTTGCAGCCCACACATTTCGCACATCTCTGCCAGGTCATATGCGTAGACCTTCGCTGAGAAATTATCTCCGACGGCCATAGCAAGGTTCTGGTTGTACTTGCCGCCATAAATGGATATGGAGAGCATGTCATAAAATGGAGTGACGCTTATATCATTAGCGCTATAGTTCCATGAAATATTTTTACCGTGGGCGTCACAATTGCCTATAAGTAGGTTGAACAGTAGCCAGTTCAGCATGTCCCGTGTGGCTGCCGCAGGAACAGAGCATTGCGAAGCCGCCTTAAAAAGTTTATCCAGTGAGGCTCCTTCTCTAAAATCTTGGACATCTCTGCCGTCTCCATACACTCTTTCGTATTTATACGATGGAGGCATGTTCAGCATCTGACAGCCGTCTATGATATGTAGCCTCTCTACTTTGTTGTCCTTGAGCACTCGGTCAAATCGCTTAACTTTATGGACGGGCTCACCAAGTCTAATAATTTCCGTTTCTGCTACCGGGAGCTTCAGTCTCCGTGCAAGAGTCATGCATAGGTTTTCGTTCAGTACAATATGCTCGTCTGGATGCTTGCCGAATTTAAGAATATGGGTTGAAGCCAGTTCTCCTTCGCCCAGTCCATACTTACCATCTTCAGTAACCATGATAGGCAACTTTTCTTGCACGCCGGCTACCGACAGCCTCGGCTTATCGTCCCATACAGTTATGGGGGTCTGCTGCCGCTTTTGGATCCTGTCTATAAGCTCCTGTTCTGGAATTTCCCTGAATGAAGTTTCTTCCGGTTCATCTGGAGAGGAGTGAAATGATATTGCCCCAGTAGTCTCTGTCCCGATAGCTTTGATAAGGCCGAAAACATTCGCTTTTGAAATGTGCATCATGGCGGAGAGCTCATCTAGCCCAACACCTTCGGGAAGTAAGTTCATAAGAAAGTATTTTACAGAGGATGAATCTGCACCTGAAAACAGGTAAGGGGAGAGTTTCAAGTTAGGATCGCTAAGAGCAATCTCAAACCTGTCATCTTTGAGATTATGCTGTATAAAACCTATATCCTGGCGATTGAGTTTCAGGTAAAGTTTGCCCGTCATGCTTCTATCCGCAGTGTAATGCCGAGCATCTTGCAAACCTTTAAAACGGTGCTGAACTTTACATCAGCCTTTGCGTTTTCAAGGTTTGTCATTGTACTCACGGACACATTGCATATCGCAGCAGCATCATGTATAGTCAGATTACTATTCGTCCTCGCCGCCCGTATAAACTTCCCCAGAACTTCAGCATCAACCAGTTGCTGTGCTTCAGGTATCTCTTCTTTTATGATCCTCTTAGCCATGAGTTCACCTATATTAATATTGCTCTAGTAGAATTATTACATGGCGCCTTTATGAATGCAATAAAAATTCTGCTAAAGCAGAATTAATATGCGAATGCTTATTGTTTATTGAATAAATACTGCTTTGGCAGAGTTTAGAAGGTAAAAATCAGTACATTGTTAGAGTGTAATTGAGAAATCTTTTCTCCATCCGTAAGCAGGTAAAAGATTATTAAATGGGCGGCGTGGCTCTCAAGTTGTAGCTATAAAATATTTATAGATAAGATAATTGTTAAATATTCTCAAGTAGTGTGCCGTCGAAAATACGGTAGGTCGACTGCATTTTAAAGACTTTTATTAAAAATTGAAATTAGTATCTTTATCACTGTCGAATATTATAGTTGAGTTCAATGGGAGCTTGTTGTTTACAGGCAAATTCCACGCTTGCATTCTTTTATGCCATTTTTTCATACTTAAGAATTGATCCCAATTAAGTTCATATATTTTTTCTAAATCGATATTGTTGCCAAATTTTACAATAATAACGTATTCAAATTTTTGTATAGGTTTTTCATCAGAGTTATAATTTGGTAGTCCATAAAAAACACCAGTTACATTTCCTGTAGTCGATTTTATACTATATCTGTCACCATTTCTGCTTATCGCATCTATATTTTGGGTACCTGTTGGGGCGGCTTGCAAATTAGGTAAATTTGGGGTTTTGTTATAGTAGTTGATAGCTATGTATTCCCCTAAATCCCCAACGACATTTTTAGATCTTATTACTTCACGAGATTTGAGTTCTTTCTGTATTTCGCCGTATGCCCGAACAAGCTCTAGTGTTGTGTATGTTTCAAGTTTCATCTGTTTCACCGTTATTTAATCAATAGAATGATATTATATCTAATGTCAGACAATATATTTTTTAAGTATGTTACCGTTTGTTGTGTTACTTATAAAATCCTTAATTTCATGTGAAGCAATAATCTTACCCCAAAGCTCTTTCTTTTTAGAATGTTCTCCTAGATCGTCGCTGATGGAGTATTTTTTTATCAATGTGTTCATTAAAGACATTAGATTATAAAGGAAAGATTCAAAATTGTCTTCAAGGGACTCATCCTTCCATATTTTAGCCATATTAAATGGAGTGTCTACCTTGTCTGAATACATATATAATACAGAGACAGTATATGGAATAACAGCAGAGCGTATTTGCCCTATCGCATTTTTACCCTGTCCATGTATTTTCTCCATCCTTCTGAAAAGAAAAATAATCGCAATCAGCCTTTCATAAAAATCACGATCAATTAATGGCTGACTTTCAGATTCTTCCGGAGCAATCCTTTCAATAAAATGTCTGAAAACCTTTTCACCTCCTTTTTTTACCAAATAGGGTTCATCCCCCCATGCAGTATAAAATTTAGCCATTTGTTCTTTGGAAAATTTTCGTTCATTAGGGTATTCCTTCTTAATCCTGTTTCTATTGCTGCCTGCTTTTCGGAGCATTGTGTTGAATTCCCCCTTAGCACGCTCAAAAAACCATTTGTTACCGGTAGGAGTCAGCACACTCTCACTCAGGGACTTAATCTTGACCAGCTGTGTGTTTCTGGACTTTAAATCGACTTTGGAGACTCTGGATTGGGCGTTTGAGAATTTACTTATATTATCGATCAGCTTCTCAAGTTCTTTTTCATCCACCTGCTTAGCTATATTAATTTTTGCCATGACTTTGACCTTGCTTATGTCAAGCCCATCCTTTTTGGAGAAATAAATTGTTGCAGTTGTTTGACCGCCATTTACTATTTGAAAATCAGTTAATGATTCTATGTAGGTCTTTTTTCTGTGTTCATAGACTTTTGCATTTGTTGCTGTGATAGTAAGTCCATTATTATAGGCTATAAATTTTTCAGGTTCCTCTTTGATGGTAGTTCTGATCTCTTTATTTACTCCTTTAAACTGAAGAAATGATCGAACGTTTTTTTCAAGAAGCCTAGAGCTGTATTCTTTGTATAAGTCTGCAATTACCTGTGCAGGAAGCGCACATAAATATGAATCAAAGTTTTTATCTTCAGCTGCTTTAATGACTTCAATCGTGTATCCGAAGGTTTTTTTAAAATTAACAAGCAGGGCTTCTCGATAACCTCTAGATACCATAACTTTAAACAAAAAGTTTAAGTCAATCAGCTTTTTGATTATTAACACCTGTTTTTCAATGGTTGTGTCATTTTGTTTATATTTTCTTGATGTAGGGGAACTATCGAAATGCATGTTTCTGGGCTGAACAGTTTGTCCCTTAAACGTAACTGTTGCAGTAAGTGATATCAAGAATATTTCAATTACATCAAATCGCTCTATTCCTTCAATTGACTCAAGATGAGAGGCGAGCGGAGTCAGTCCGCTTGACTCCTGTATTGAGTTATAAAGGTTGCCATGAAATGCTTTCCTTATGATTCTTTCAACTCTTTTAAACTGATTCTCATAATTGATTCTCTCGGATATCAATAAATCAGTATTGTCAGCATTTTCAAGTATAGTATTTTCATCGATAATAAACAGCTGCAGTCTCTCACCGGATTCATTGATCGTATAGGCGTTGAGTTTTAGATTTTCGCCATCGTTGACAAGATAGGAATCGTTGAAATCTTCAGAATCTAAAAGCTTCGCATCGAGCATAGAGGGCAGAATCTGAGAGAGCAGAATAGATTCTGTGATAAAATTTCCGTCATCTTTGGAATCATCCAGTAAGTTTGATCTGAGTGAGAGATATTCATCTATTTCATTCATATATTTCCTCTGAAATGATATATTGAGCTAATTTATCAACCATGAGAGAGTATTTAGCGTTTACAACAGCTTCCGGGATTCCTGATCTGGTGAGCTTCGGGAAATTTATGTCATCACAGTTATATGTAGTTGCCCGTATAACTTCGAACCTGTAATTGTCATAATCAGTTGCATTTGTTGTAGTAACTCCATTTTTAGAGAGAGCATCGAGCACTATGCTGAAATCCCCTTTGTTAAGCTGGATAGAATATTTAATATTTTGAAGCACAGTACTTATAGAGTCTCCATTGGGAAAGGATTCATCAATTAAGACAATGACTAACTCAAGTCTCTTTCCAGCGCTTGGTTCAAGCTGGTATTCACTGGAAATTTTAATTTCAGCAGTGGAGATCATTCTTGTTTTAATCTCAACATGTTTTTTATCAAGCACAAAATCATGAGTGTTTCCATAAGGACCCCGCCATGACAAAAGGACGTTATTAATGTTCTGTACACTGGCACTAATTATTAACTGACTCAGATAGTATAGCTCACCAAATAATCCAATGATTTCTTCAGCAGATAGTCTGTTATGTTTGTTATTTTCAAAAAATTCACTCCATTTATAGAATATTCTAATGAAAAGCCTTGAATATTCATCAACATCAGACAATTGATAAATTTGAGTATATATTGAGATGACCAAATCATTAAAGAGTTCTCTAAATAAGTTATTAGTCAACTCAAGAACCAGATATGCACTATTTTTATGCATACTGAGTGTGAGGTTCTTTTTAATGGTTGTACGGAAATCCAATGCGTTATTTTTGGGTAATTCCAATAAAAGACATCTGTTATTATTTGATTTAAGTCCTAGATGCAGTTCCGGTATCGCTACAGCATCAATTCGCAGGAACTCAAATTCATTTTCCCCTGAATATGTAATGCTGCTCCAGATGGATTCAAGATATTTCTTATTCACTTTCCAAATCTCCCGCCATTTCACTGTAAGCATTCTCTTCTTCTTCAATAGTTTCCGTATGAAACTTACTTAGAAGATATTTGCCATCTGTATAAGTATCGTTAAGCTTATGTATTCCTATCGCATAGCCAATTATAGGTATATCAAGATTGACTTTTTGTTTTAGTTTAAGCAAAACTGGGTCATTTTCGGCATGTTAGAATATTGCTTTGGTCTCGAGGAGATAAATAATCAGTATCCCCTCTTCCTCTGACATCTTATTTCTAAAAACATTTTCGGGTACACTTATTTGATTTATTTTTTTTGAAATTTCATCTTTAGTTAGTTCTTTGTTTTTCTCTTTGTATTCTTTAGATTTGTTATCTCTTAATTCTTTTATTGCCTCTTCTATTTGTGATTGGGTAAGTCGGATCTGCATATCCTGACCACCACCGAGTATGTTCGCAGACTTTCCTCCAGCAACGAAAATATTGTCATCTATAAGTTTATCCCACCACCTTTTATCAGTTGGTTTTTGGCTTGGGCCCCTTCTGATTGTTGTCGTTATTGGTGTGGGGAAGCATGAAGTATTATGTTTGAGAGAATCGCCTTTACCTGAAGTCTTGATAACGATTGACCACTTCTTTAATTTTCCTGCTAGGTTACAGGCAGAGATAAATCTCTTAAGCGGTTCGTAACTGTTGCCAACATTATTAATAGCATTAAATGTATTTGGCAGATCAAGAATTGCAAACAGGTCGGAAGTGCTATTGGTATCAAAAACAGCGTATTCTGAATTTATAAGAGTGAATTTATCTTTGATTTTGTTAATATGACTGCTAAAAGCTTTCCAAGCAGTTTCAATACGCTTCTTATCGATAAGAAACTCAGTTGTTTGTATCAGATGATCTGAATAAGTAAGCCTAACCTCTTTCGTATTTTTTAAAATTGAGCTTCTTGTAATCTGTATTACTCCTGGATGTGACAATACGTATAATGCAAATGTTTCGGGAGTATTAACAGGATTCCGGTTCATTTCAATAAATCTCTGCTCCAGATCTTCAATAGTAAGCGAGGTCATATCAAATCTATCAAGGGCTTTTTCGTCTGTAAACAGCCTGCAGCAGTCAATATATCCCGGTCGGTATCCGAACCATCTGCCCATTTGAAGCAGAGTGTCTGCTATACTGGTATTTCTGACAAAATAATTTATCGAAAGACCTTCAAGAGTAAATCCTCTGGAGAGCTTATTACCGCCTACTGCTATATATTTTTTTTCGCTGTCTTCTGGATAACTTAGCGTGTCCCCCGATGCGCTGTTAACAGCACAGACATCTATATTTTTTGAAGCGCTTATGAGAAGAGGTTTGATCTCATTAAAAGTTACAGGAGAGATAAATGGGTCTTCATAATCGTCTGGGAGGTAATCAAGTATATTCTCAATAATGTTTGCATAATATTTATACCATATTTGTTCAAATTTGGAATATATGGATTTTGGATCTGATGGAGAATCATTATTAAGATCATTTATAATTGTCTGAAGATAGTCACTGACGAGTTCTTTTGTTTTATTTTGCCATGATGTAAATCTGGAAACATGAATCAGCATAGTATTATGCGGTTGATAAAAATTGGTGTTTATGATGTTTTTTTTCCGATGTAGGCGTACTCCTATGGAGATTATGTAGCACATGATTGCATCTTTTAAAGATTCAGGCAGTTTTTTAGGGAAGTCATCATCCTTATTCACTGATCTTGTTGTTGCTCTGTATGTATCCTTTGTTGGGTTATTAGTATCAATATTTATTCTATACGGGAAATCGTTAATGAAATCTTTAATGGGCTCGATTAATGGCAGAGTTTTGATATGGTCATGATATTTTGTTTTAAAGTAATTTTTGGCTCCGACATAGTTAGGTGGGGGAAATAATAACTCAATAAAGTCATTTGGGAACAGGCTTGATTCCTGCTCAAACTCTTTGACAGTATCTTTGACTTTAATTGGCCACTTTTTCGAAGGAGATTCATGTCTGTCCTGTAATACATTGCCAAAAGGTGTAGCTGTATAACCCAAATAAACTTTTTTCCTGAACAATGCCAGCAAGGCTCTTATATGACCATTAATTGTAGATGCATATTCAATCCCTTTATGCCCAAGGTTGTTTAGAGAGGCATTATCCGCTTCATCATCAATAATCAGCAACGGGACTTCTTCCATTTTGTTTTTATTTGTTGTCAGATAATCATTGAGCCATAAGATCAAATTTTTTAGTACACTTGTGTTTTTCTTACATATTAGTATGTTTCTGCTGTTTAAGGTAAAATCGGCACCGAGCATAGTTCTTTTGAAATCTGTATCTTCGGAAGTTATTGAAATTACCTGCATAACATCCTTGTATTCCCCTCTTGGACCAAATCCAGCATCTTTGCCAACTCCTAAAAAAACACCTTCTTTAACAAACTTTCCAACTACATCGGTTTCTATCCGCTTCTGAGTTTGCTTTCTAAGGTCTTCCATTATTCCTGAGAGAACGATTATTAAATCATACCCTAAATCAACGGCACTGTTTATGACTGCATTAAAGTTCGCCGTTTTACCCATCTGTACACCTCCTACAACCAGTCCTTTCCTGAAAAAAGGTTCTTTTGTAAGAGGGTTGCCCAGTTTTTTTATGATCTCAATACTGGATCGCTTTGTTTCTTCTATGTACTCGTCTGACCTGCCGAGTTTTCTCAGGTATGCGAAATATCTGGTTCTATAATTCGACAAAAGATCTTTTGACCAGCCCAATTCATTTATTTTTTTATCATCGAGCCAATCTCCGAAATCAATATTGTCATTTATGGAAATGCTTGGAGACATGCCGGACTGGTGTTTTAACCTTGCCTCCTTTACCGCAGTTTCAAAAAGAGAACTTAGTCTTTCTTCAGAGAGATTAAATGGAGACAAATGAGTTGTAATATGTGAGTACAGGCTTTCTGATTCAAAGAAATCCCTAGTTATTGGTTTACCTGTAGCTATCTGAATCGATATTTGATTAGTTATTAATGTCTTTATGAAATCAATAAGTTCTCTGTTAGTCATACAGTACTCCTATTATATCTTTTGGCAGAGAGCTGATATCATATCCCAGCATTGGTAGAAGCTCTTTTCTGACAACGTTTTTATCCATTCCACTATTCTGAACTATTTCCATAATTATTTTTAACTGTTCATTTCCTGTTTTTTGTTCTTCTTCTGCCAGACATTGGAAATCAGTGTCATCATGAGTGTGTTTAATTTTATTGATCTGTGTGTTTACCATTTTGATTAGAAGAGTAAATTTGGCGGTCTCATTTTTTGGCAGGTTATCGATGATTTGCCTTATTAATGGGAAATCAGTATTAAGTTCCAACAACATTCCCTTACTGGAAGGTGTCGTTACGAACAAAGATGAGTTCTTGCATTTTTCAGAAGTTAGTCTTGTTGTCCCCTTATTGAAAAACTCTTTTGTCGCTTCTGCTTTCAATTCTTCAATATAACTTTTAATGGCATCTTTCAGGTCATGAGGAATAATAACCTTTGATTTTGCGACATTAAGGTGCAGTAGATTATCGACACCATTTCCGATGTCAATTTTGAGTCTGGCCAGTTGAAGACGGGGCAATTTTTTAATGACACCACTCCACCCGCCAAAATAGATTACTCTTTTTGAGCGATATATATATATTCCTTCCATGTCAATAAGACTTCTGTGTGTTGTGGTCCATATATTTCCAGCATTTTTTGATTCTTCAATACTTCTGTTTGGGAGTATATAGCCTTCAAGATTAAAATAATCAGGGCCAAACTTTCTGTGTTTGGGTTCAATAGGCCTGAAATCACTTTGCTGAACAGGAAATGGATTAAAAGGTTCGAGCTGACTGTTGTTAAGCCTGATTTTAAGTGGTCCTTTTTTGTCTTCCATATATTTATGGAAGACCAATGACAGGTGTTCTGCCGTGGTTTCTGTTATTTCTTTTTTTAGTGCTGCTGAACGATTTGATTCTTCCAGATATTCTTCATATTTATAAAGTCCGTGCCAAATTATTATAGTATTTGGTTTGAAGTTCTGAAATGGATCAAGAAACTCATTACTCATTTTTGTATATTCTTCAGTCATTGAATAGATTTCTTCTTGAGTGTTAATAATCAGTTTCCAGCCATGATCAGTAAGAGTATTTAAATCCCAGGTTCTTCCTTTGTAATCGAGTGAAGAGGCGTTTTTTGAGAGCACGGTGAATTTTCTGGTTTGCGAAAATGAAGCTGTTTTCATGCCCAGTCCAAAACGACCCAAATCAGACTGAGTCCTTGGATTGTCGGGAGAAGTACATGGGAAACGCATGCTTTTTTTAAGAGTTTCTTCATCCATCCCGTGTCCGTTGTCAGCTAGGATAAGGGTGAAAGGTTCTTTTGCTGTTTTTATTAGGATCTCGATTTTATCGGCAACTGCAGATATGGAGTTATCAATTAAATCTGCTAATGCTGCTTCTAGGCTGTAGCCCTGTTCAGCCACTGATTTAATTAGATATTCCGGATTAGGTGTAACGTCTTCATATCGGCACATTATTTAGTCCTTTTAGTTACAGAATTCTTAGTTTTAAGCGAATTGGCTTCGAAGATGTCTTTTACAATTATTGCAATCTGCGAAGCGAGGTAAGGTGGCACTGCATTACCGACTTGATGAAACTGTGCAGTCCTAGAGCCATAAAACAGGTAGTTATCAGGAAATGTTTGGATTCTGGCTGCCTCTCTTACTGTGAGACTTCTGCATTGTGCCTGATCATAATGGATGAAATAATGCCCGTCTTTTGAAATATGGCTTGTGACTGTTGTTGCTGGCTGATCAGGTAGTTGCACTCTGAATCTGTCTGCGAACTTACCGGTATTTGCATTTTCGTGGTCTGGCATCAATTCACTGCAAAACTTAGTGTACTCATGAAGACGTGGAAATTGTTTATACTTTTGGGTGAACATGCTCGAAAATAGGTATCTTTTTAAATCCTGAGTAAGGTGAGCTCTGGATTCATGATTGCATACTCCATTAAGTCGAGGATCATTGAACCAATCTTTTAGAGGGTTTTCATCTGATGGAGTATCATATTTAATGAATTCAGAACCTCTACCATGCTCATTTGTTGTCAACTGAAAGGAGCAATCCGTATTAACGAACCCATTAAATGTACATATTTCATCTTTATATGTGTTTATAGTGGAACTCCATGTCTTATAGGAGTCTTTTACTTGCTTATATTGCCTTTTTTTCTTGTTATTTATAATACTGTAAGAAATAAATTCTCTATTTAAAGCACTCCTGATTTTGGGCAAATCACCTATAACATCTTTTAGGCTGACTTCGTTTACCTTTTGTTTGAGGATATGAGGACTAACTGAAACATCTTCTCTTATTCCTAATAATATTACCCGATGTCTTCTTTGTGGGATGCCGTATTTCTCAGACTTAATTATATAGTCACTGTTCTCTTTGTAAGATGGAAACTCGTCAATATAATCACTTGGTGTGTAGGACAAAGAAAAGATTTTATACCTATAAGAGTTTGTTTTAGGGAATAAAGAACTGGGGTTTCTGAGATCTCTTAGTATCCACTCAAAGATGTGTTCATCATTGATCTTGGCAGAGAGTAGCCCTTTAACATTTTCCATTACAAAAACAGTCGGCTGATGCTGCGCAATAATTCTTAGGTATTCTTTATATAGATAGACCCTATTGTCTCCATTGTTTATGCCACCAACCCGAGATCTTCCAACCAGTGAGTATGCCTGGCATGGTGGACCACCAATTAACAGCCACTGTTTTGATTTGTTTAGAGCAGACTCTATTCTCTGATCAACTAATTCTGGAGGGAAACCATCTGCCCCAAGTTCTGCCAACCATGCTTCATTTTTAGCGGCCGCAGCTTGCTTAGGATATTGCTCAAATAAGCTTTTTTTTATTTTCTCCCTTTTGGCTAAAGTGTCAGCTTTAAGTAATTGATAATAGTCTTCAGGGACATCACAAGGCTAGAACTTTCTGTAAAAGCTTCTTAATTCAAGAGTGCTGTGAGCTTGTGGGTCTTTTTCTATTGATAGTTTAATATCAAAAATTGACTTAGAGTTTTTATTTACGGATGAAAAACCTTCTCCAAGACCACCAGGTCCGGCGAACAGATCTATAACAGGTATGGTTGAGTATTTTGGCGATAGAGGCAAAGTGTCATCCTTTTATTGATAAAATTTTTGTGAATCAGATTCACAACTTATAGTGTAAATTTATATTAATAATGTCTAGTTGTAAATTAATCCTTATCTATTAAACCATAATATTGTATATAGCAGCAATATTTACCGATATTATCTTGTTTTTAAAAAGTAACATTTGCCAACGTCAGATACTGTCGTATGCTTTGGGTTTTAAATTATAAGATCTGGTGGCTCAGAGTAAAGTGTTGGTTGTGCCTCTTCAGCTGGTTCCAACCTTTGTTTAATAAGATCAATTTGTTTCTTAATGGAATGTAGCGGCCGGAAGTCTGGGACATTATCCAAAGTGTTCTTTATTAATCTCTGACGGATGAGCTTGTTTTTCTTGTAAGGGGTTTCCCCTGTGGGTATAAAATACAGGGTCTGGTTTAAGACAGGGATAAATTCATCGACTTTTTTGTGGGGCAGACCTGCAAAACCGAAATCATCGAAATAGCATTTCATATTCTTTTCCAAATCATCAAAGCCTCTAGAATGTCTCATCACATGCGAGAGAGCCCTGTTGAAAACATCGTATATAGATGGTTTTACGGGTCTTTTTTGGGACCTCTCTAGAATCTCATTTTTTAGCTTCTTTTTGATACTCAATATTTTCTTTGCAATGGATTTCGGATATTGGAGTACTGCCAGATCTGTAAGTTCGTGAAGGAGATTAGTGGCCTTCTTATGTATAAAACGTATCAGGTCGTTAAGAATGATGGATCTGTAGTTTGTTTCATTAATTGATGATAGCAGCTTTTCACTGTCGTTTTCTTCCAGTATCTCAAGCAATTTCTGGTCGTGTTCCAGCAGTGCGGGAGGGAGATCATCATTTTGCGTCTCATTCCATAGCCGGATGAATTTATTTACAAATGACATGTCTCCGCTTTGCTTGCCGTATCTTTCAAGCATTCTCATTATCTGCTCTCGACTGTATTTGATTCTAGAATCCGGATTTTGCTTCATTTGCCATGATAGATGTGACAGAGTCTTCTTCAGCTTCATGTTAATATTTGGGCTACGGAATGCCTGTCTTTCTTTTGATGTTAGATAGAAGTTAGGCTCCGTACTATATCTGTCGCATATCGTTTTGATGTGGCATTTAAGCTGGTGAAAGTTGAGCCCGTATCCCCTTTTAATATATTTAGTTTGCTTCTTATTTAACTGAAGTTTAGGGTAGACAAAATGTATATGAGGGTGATCCGCATGGTCGTGCACTACAGCCAAGCAGTCTTCAGTCCGGCCAAACCGCTCATAGTATTTGACCTCAGCCTTAAGTTCTTTACGCTCTTTCCATGTTACAGTTTTTTCTTTAATTTCATCAGTGATTTTACTGAGGATTTCCAGAGAGCTTTCTTGCCGTTCAAGAAACTGAAGGTCATGAAACGAAATGACAAACTGGCTGAGATCACTATGCGACAGCTTATAGTTGAATCTTTTGTCATTAAAGTAGTCTTGGTGGTCAAGCACATGCTCAACAATATTAAATTTATCTTTCATGTATATTATATGACAAATTTCTGAAACGAGGAAAAAAGTATTTTCGTTATTGTCGCAATAAAAATTTCAATAAATGAAGAAAAATCTATGTAAGTTGCTCATGTTTATGGATTTGTTTGTTATATATGTTTAGGAATATTTTTTTTAACTTAGGCAATAGGAGGTTATTATGTCTGAAATAAAATTTGATGAAATCAGCAGCAAGATTGTCGGCCGCAGGCAAAAGGATACTTATCCTGAAATTCTTACTGCTAACGAGCAGGTTCTCAAAGATTTACTTACAAGCAAAGAAGGCTTCTCCCCAAAGGAGATTTATCGGGCAATCGATAAAAAAGGATGCAGGCTCTCATATGGGAAATTTAAGAAGTATGTCAAGGAAGAGCTTGGGTATAAGTTCCAAGACGAGACTGACAGTATTCAGCGTAAAGCGAAATTAGCCATCAGTTTGATGGACAGTGACCCTGCCGTCCATAAAGCCGTGAGTGAAACGTTCGCAGCTAGGAAGAGCCAGTTGCAGAAAGAGGGATAATTACTTTTTGTAAGCCTTGGCGATTCCTTCGAGAATTGTCGTAACCGCTTGCTTTTGGGTGGTGCCTGAGGTGTTCAGGTTTTCTTTCAGTTCTAAAATGAGAGCATCCGACTCACTGAGGACACTGCCACGAAGGAGGTCGACTATCGTAATTCCCAACTGTTCAGCAACCGCAATCAAAATCACCATCGATGGATTTGCCTTACCGGTTTCAAGCTGCGAAATGTATGTTGGATGAAGCCCCGCAAGTTCAGAAAGCTGTTCCTGTGAAAGCCTGTCCAGAGTTAAATCCGGGCAGGGTTATTTGTATACGATATTGATTTTAACTGGAAAGTTAAAGAGCTCGGTAGCTAGGGCTTTTATATTGGCGAGATTGGTTTTGTGACCGGTATCCGGAAGCATTATATTCAGTTCTAGTGGATATGAGATAGAATTTATGTTTGATACTACTATTTCGCTGCAGTCAATTTCATTAGAAGAATTTAATAGCTTCTGCAGTTCAATAGTCTGCGATTTAAGGTACTTTGAGATAATTTTAGAAAATAAGCGGGACATCGTTTCCTTAATTATTCTATCGTAATATTCAGTGTCTTCGGGATTATCGGAATTGAATTTATCAAATGAGTGTTGCAGGCTATTTTTAGTGTCATCTTTAAAGAATATTTCGTAAATAAGAGAAGATAGTGCTTCATCCTGCAAAAAGTGCTGGAGCATGAAAGAAAGATTTGTACGAGGCATCCCATTAAGCTGAGGAGATTGCGGTAATCTTTTAGATGGTATCTTAGTTTCAGTATGCCCCTCAAATTTCACAATTGTTTTTGAATGTAAAGAGTCAGGGCTTATGCCGATCCATCCATTAAAAATTTTTATAAAAAGCATTGTCAAAGAGCTGGATATAAGGCTGTTAAAGCTAGGCATCGCCTTATGCTCTTTAAGATACTCTGAAAGTTCGTAATATCTGTTGATAATGTCGTTGTGTCTTCCATAGTTTAAAGACCAGCTTTTTCTTGAATTGTCATTAAATTCAGGGAAATTATGCTTTGTCAGGGATAGGTTCAGTCTTATCGCTGCATAGATAAAATCGTACTCAGATTTTTGAGTGAACGAATTATATTCTGGGAGCTGAAAAGGGTCTTTTCCTCGGATGCAAAGGTAATCGTATGCGGCATTTATAACATCTACTACAAAATCAGTAAAATTCAGATAGTGCAGATATTTACGACCAAGAGTCTGTTCATTAAAAAGATATCTGTCTTTAAGAACTTCTTCTTGGCACTTAAAAATAGTGTTGCTACGGAAAAAACGCTTTCCCAGCTTATCTGGTACCGTATTTGCCTTTGTCATGTAGTGATTTACTCCTCACATCATCATAGCATTTATTACTGTTGGATTTAAATAATAATATTCTTCCCGATGTATATCTTCGACAGTTCAATTTTTGAAGAGAACGGCCTATTCAAATCATGCTCAATCGGTGCTAAAAGTTGCTATTTACTTTAGTGCTAAAAAGTGCTAATGGTGATTAACGGTAGGAGGTATGGATGAGGATATTCATTCTGTCAGACTTGCATGCTGCGATAGCTGATGTTTTGGGTACTGAGCGGTTTCCTCTAGGAGCTTATCTTACGAAAGATGATTACCTGATACTTTTAGGCGATCTTGAGCTTCACCTTTTCAACTATGCGGGATTGAAGTTCTTAGAGTCATGCCCTTGGACTTCGCTGTTGATAGATGGTAACCACGACAGGCTTCCAGATTACTTCGGCTTGCCTCTCGAAGAAAAATTCGGCGGTTATGTCGGCGTATTTTACGACAACATACTTTACCTTCGTCGAGGAGAGGTCTATACCATCCTTGGAAAGAAGTTTTTCTGTATGGGAGGAGCACTGTCCATAGACAGGGCGTGGCGGAAAGAGGGTATGTCGTGGTGGCAGGAGGAAGTTCCGACTGAGGATGACTACCGCCATGCTGAGCATTGCCTTGGCTACAGCGATTGGGAAGTAGATTACGTTCTTACGCATACATGCCCGCTATCGGCTATAGACCTCTTTGGTTTTCCGGTACATCCCAACGACAAATACTACGACAAAACCTGGGATCGCTTCGAAGTACTTCTCTATAAGATGAAAGTCAAAGAATGGTACTTCGGGCATTGGCACAGAGACATAACTGCGGAACAGAATGGGGTCAAATTCCATTCAGTCTATCTACAGGTTAGGGAGCTGAAAATATGAAAAAGATATTATTGACCACCGATAATCACGGTAAACATAAAACACTGTACGAGAATGCTGTAAAGAATGACGTCACTACCATATTGCAGTGCGGTGACTTGGAACCTATACGCAGTCTTGATGACCTTCAGCACTTTCCTGCGCCGTCTAAATTCGTGTGTGAATATAAAAGCGGCGATAGACCTCTGGAGTTTGCAGAATATTTAAAAGGTGTTCCTGTTCCAACATATACAATCTCAGGGAACCATGAGCCATTCGGCTGGCTGGAGCAGTTTAGGAGCAGGGGTCCGCATGAGCTAGTTCCGAATTTCTTCTACTTTGGGAACTATGGAGTCACAGAGATAGAGACAGGGGTCGGCAAACTGACTGTTGCCGGATTCTCAAAAATATTTCATGAAGAACACTCTCTAGCAGAGAACTTTCAACCGTGGCACCCAAAACGCAGAAAACTTTGTTCGCCCAAGAGGGCTGCATATTTTAATGAAGCTGATATACATGCGCTTATAGATGCCTGCAGAGGTAGAGAAGTCGATATCCTTCTGCTTCATGAAAATCCTGCTAAATATCATGGGGGGAAGCTCGAATATGGCTGCGACCTTATAACAGACCTTGTTAAAGCTCTGTTGCCAAAGATTGCCTTCTGCGGACATATGCACTTTGCGGCTGAGCGCATGATTGACAGCACTCGTGTAGTTAATCTGCCTATCAACCAATATTTCATACTCGAAGAAGAGTGGGGTGATTTATGGGAAAAATAAAATTACTTGTGACTGGCGACACTCATGGCTATGTAGCCAGCAGGCTGTCACCGCAAATTTTTCATAATTACAGAGATATGAAAGAGTGCGATGTCGTCGTTGTTCTGGGTGATCACGGAATTAGTTTCTTTTATCCAAGCAAAAACGAAGCGGAACTTAATGAGATAATAAAGCTGACTCAGTTACCATTTAATGTTTTTCTGCTTGATGGAAATCACGACAACCACGAATGGCTTGCGGAACTTCCCGTAATAGAAAAATACGGCGGTAAAATGGGACACTTCTACGACAATATCTTTACGCTGAAACGGGGCGAAGTATATACGATAAACGGCAAAAAGATTTTCTGTTTCGGCGGTGGTGTGAGTATCGATAAACAGTTTCGTACCGAAGGTCTGGACTGGTGGCCTGAGGAAATACCGTCAGAGGAAGAGTTCAATTATGCCCTCTATAATTTAAAGAAGCATAACTTCAAAGTGGATATTGTCCTGACACATACATGTCCTGAAAGTTTCATACGTCAGATGCGTCTGATACTGCCGCATGAGGAAATCTTCTTTGATAAGACAAGCTATTACCTCGATTACTTCCTCAAAGCTGACCTGCAGTTTAATGAGTGGTACTTTGCTCACTGGCACGTCAAAAGCAAAGTGAAAGACAACCAGAGCAGGCATTTGCAGTGCCTCTACGATAATTTTGCACGAGTACTGTAATGTTTCATCTGACTATTGCTGCCGGAGACACACACTTTACCTCTGATATGTTCCATTTGCGTCAGTTGGCATTGCAGGCTGAGAAATTCCAACGGAAATATGGTGTATCTCCTTTGGACAGAGATGACATTGTTATCATTGCAGGCGATACAGGTATTCTGTTTTACCCTAAGCAGACTCCTATGGAGTCACAGTTAATCGGAGAGTACAACAAGATATTTCCTTTGACCACTGTGTTTACTGATGGAAATCACGAAAATTTTCCACGTCTCAATGTACTTCGTCGCCGTCAGTGGTGCGGTGGGGAGGTTGGGGTTATCGCTAATAAGCTTATGCACTTAAGGCGTTCCCAGATATTTAATATCAACGGTAAGACCTTTTTTGTGTTGGTAGGAGCTAATTCCATGGATAAAGAGTTCCGTACGCCACATGTTACCTGGTGGCCGGAAGAACTCGTCAATAAGCGTGAAAAAGATCAGGCTCTGGCTGTATTGGAAGATGCTGACTGGAAAGTGGATTATGTTATTACCCATGCCGGGCCGTATACGCCAATCAGAAATACCTTTTCGGATTTCATCCAGACAACAAATCCCAAGAGCCGGTACTACGATCCAGTCGAGTTCTTCTTAGAAAAAATCTATGACAGGCTTAATTTTCGGCACTGGTATTGCGGTCACTATCACGACGATAAGCGTATTGGTGATCTTACTGTTATTTATCAGAATTTAATAGATATAGATACTGGGCAGACCCTGCTTGTTTATGAAGATGAATGGATTGAAAAATATCTGCATAATGCTGCACAGAAGAAAGGGTTGATTTGAGGTAAGTAATGATCGAGGAAATGGCCCAAAGATTTACAGAGATCGAAGAAGATTTATATATGCTTCTCAAATGTAATAATTTTGGCAGCTATAAAGATTTGCTGAGGATCACCCTGGAACGAATGAACATAAAAGAAATCAATAAGGCTAAGCCGGACTGGTTTGGGGAAGTTTACTGTGAAGGTGTTCCCGATTATCGGACTATTTATGAAATAGATGATGGGTACTATCAGGGGACACTGCTTTTTGTTGTGCCTGAACTGGACTATCAACCGTGTAATTATTTCACTTTCAAAGTTGAATACGGTTCATGTGCATGGTGTGACACTCTGCAAGGAATTCAGGACTGTAAAGATGAAACAGAAAAAGCTCAGGACTACAAGACTCTTTGTATGCATATGATCCAGAGCTGTAAGATAGTTTAAGAGGTCGATATGAAAAAGAAAGTTATAGCGGTTTTTACTGACATACATGGCTGCCAATACGAGCACGTCAAACTTATAGAAAAGATCAAGGAGAACAATGAGATTGTTCAGTACATATATTTGGGCGACCTTATCGATCGAGGTCAGTGGTCAAAATGGGTTTTGAGGTATGTGAAAAATCTTATGGAGTCTGATACCCCAGTGATTTTACTTAAAGGTAATCATGAAGATAAGCTTCTTCGCTGGTTAAGTATTAGGGACAATGAAGCATATCGATATTGGATGAGAAACGGCGGTGAAAAGACAGTCGAGTCATTTACAAAGGAAGAGTTTATTTCAGAAGAATTACGTAATGAGATGAAAGAGTATTTGTCGATATTTGATAATGCGAAGATATACCATGTCCAGAAAATCGGAGACAAGACTTATATCTTTTCCCATTCAGGCGGTGACAGAGACACTCTAGATAGAATTCTCGATGGGGAAAAGATGGGAGGCTATGACTTGGAAGACCTGATGTACAGTCGTGAGCGATATTTTTATGGCGGCCTGAAGGAACGTAAAAATACATATTATGTGTTCGGTCATACTTCACTTGATTATAAATCAGCTGGTCTTGAAATAGCCCCTGTCATAACAAAAACTGCTGATGGGACTTCTGCTGATATAGGTCTGGACACAGGCTGCTGTTACGGAAATGCTCTGTCAGTTTTACTTATTGATTCGGAGACTGGCGAGTATGAGACTGTGAGTTTCCCTTATACGGAACCTCCTTGCGATAAAGAGCCTAGCAGTGATTAATATGAAGACTATTTTGACTGGCATCTTGATGAATGTGTAAAAGAAGCTGGTGAAAGCGTTAAAAGAAAAAAGAAGAAAAAGAGCTCATGATTGTCATATTCAAACTCTGAAGCTTATATCTTTTAATAGTGCATCGAAATCAGGGTCTGACTTTTTGATTTCATCTATATACCGTAATTCATATTTTTTATTTTTAATGCACGAGCGGTAAACGCCTTTTTCAGTTGAAACCTCAACCCTGTATTTAGAAGGGGTGATCCATCCGAAGAGGTCGAATATAAATAGCTCAGCCAGAAACCAAGGCCAGTCATCAAGATCGTCCATCCTGATCATCTTTACTGAATATACGGAACTGCAAGACACACGGTCTCTGACAATGTGTTTGTCGTGAATGTATTCGATTACGGGGAAGGTTTTCATCTCGCACCTCTTGTTTGTATAATTAAACATGAATACGACAATTAATGACGCCTATTAGACATAAGTTATTAAATAACTGGAGGTGTCGTATGCGAAGAATAATTATAATCGTAATAATACTATCCATTGCTTCATGTTCATGGATTACTGCTGAACACTCAGGGGTAAAACCTGATAAACCATCATATCGTCCTGCTTATTGGTACGAGATAAAGGAAGGAAAACAATACTGGTATCCAAAGTAAATAAAAAGCTCCCGCATGAAATACGGGAGCCCATGTTGGGATTAATTTGAAAATCTGTTAAACAGATTTCCAAACTCCAGGTTAAAATTCGGCAGTTCTGCCTCATCAAAAAAGATATATCCTTCGCTTACATCAGTTGTTCTGCTTCTGACCACACGGAAATAATTTGTTACGATAGAATCGCTGATTTTTTTGTATCTGTATGTGTAATCACAATAGTAATAACTGACGGGCACATTGTAGATGGTCTCAGTAAAGTTATAATCATCTATCATGTTCGTGGTGGAAGTATAGTTGTTTGACTCCACCTGATCATAAGGTCTGACATCTGCCACATCGATCAAAACAGTCCCATCCGCCTCAAGATAAAGATCTCTGTAGAAGTTACTATAACCGTAGCCTACAAACGCCCTGAACTCATCCACTCTGTCGTTAGACGTGGTGAAAGATTCCCCATTAGTACAGTTAACAGAGACAAAAGTAACCTGATATGTACCGTAAATTGAATCTCTGTCGTTCAGGTTGATGGGCGTCGTTCCGCTCATAGTTGACTCTTCTCCACCGCCACCACCACCGCCGCATCCCACGAGGACAAGGAGCATTATCATTGCCGTAAAAATTAAAATTATTCTGTTGTGCATACCACACCTCCACTATTATGGATTGATAATAAATTGACGAAGCGACAACAGCTGTCGCATGCTACAATTATTTTGTAAATGAGGTGTGATTTATGAATAAGCTCTACATAGCCCTGAACCTGATAAAGCTCCTTAATGAAAACAGATACGTTACCTCTTCGATTGTGGCAGAGGAATTTGAGGTTAGCATCCGTACTGCCCAGAGATACCTTAACGAAATGACATATCTGCCTGGTGTTTGCTATGATGAAGAAAATCATAGGTGGTACCTCACAGATAAATATGGTTTGCAGGACAGCTATCTGAAAAGTAATGAACTGGCCATTCTCTCCGGCATATTTGATTACGCCGAATCTCTGCTGCAAAGTGATTATTCTGACATGCTGAAGAAAATTAAAAAGAAGATTATTACCGCATCAAACAAAGAGAATATTGTAAGTTTTCTTAAAGCAGATACGGTGGATTTTGACAAAATTGCACCCATATTTACCGAACTGGAGAACAGCATCCTGAATAGACAAGAAATCCAATTTAAGTATAGTAAAAATGACGAAATATATAGGGTGAGGCCTTATAGACTGATTTATAGCGACGGCTTCTGGTATTTGGTAGGGGCAAAAGAGAAAGACGAAATCCGTAAGTTTGGACTGGACCTGATCTCTGATATACAGCCGACAGGCAGAACTTATGATGAGGTGCCGAAAGGCATTGAAGAGGAGATTCAGGGCGCAAAGAGTATATTCTTTGACCCGCACAAAAAGATAATGGTTGAGTGTCTTATGCAGTCTGATTTGGCAGGTTTTTTGAAACGTAAAAAGTTCTTCCCTTATCAGGAGATCATAGAGGAGAAGGAAAACGGTGACATCATCTTTAGCTTTCAGGCGGGTTCCCCACTGGAATGTGTGAAGCTCTGCCTCGACTGGATACCTCATATCAAGATCATTTCTCCGCATGTAGTAAGGGACTATTTTGTAGATATGCTGGACAGTGCAAAGGAATTGAATAAATAGGAGTAATATATGGAAGCTTTATTTAGACAATGGATGGAGAGAGAAGGGCGAGTAGCAGGAACCGTTAACAATTATGCAAGAGCTATTACTGGGATATCTGATCATTATAATCAAAATACTAATTCTGCTATAAATGTCTATTCGATTGATAATATTAATGAACTTGAAGTAATTAAATCAGAATATAACCAAGGTGGCAGGTTTGAAGAATTTGGCGCTCTACAAAATGGCTTATATAGGGCAGCAATAAATAAGTATGCCAACTTCTTAGTTGATAGATCAAATGTTAATGAAGGGGAATGTATTCGTGATGATATAGATAATTTAACCACGAATTTTGCATATGAAAAAGATTTACAAAAAACTCTTTGTTCGCAAATAAGTGACTTGTTTCCTGGATATAAAATCTATGGCGATAATCAAGAGGGGATTGAGTACCCTGTTGAGAATAGACGTATCGATGTATTGCTGGAGCATTCTGAAACAGGTGCTTTGATGGTGCTTGAACTGAAGTCAGGGACAGCCGACTATAAGGTTTTTGGGCAGATATCAATGTACATGGGGTTAATCAAGAAACATTTCCCCAGTAAGAAAGTTTCAGGGATAATAATTGCCGGAACAATAGACCCCAGCCTTTCATATGCTGCCAGCACGAACGATAATATTGATCTTAAAATATATAATATGTCGATATCGTTAGAAGATATATGAGGTGTTTTAGATGAACTCATTTTTAGATGACAGAATGTTTGTGCTTTGCCTAGGAAGATTTAATGGGGAGAGAGTTTTGGATAGTGACAATAGGATTGTGTCACAATCTTTTAGTAATATTAAGAATTATTCTTTCTATACTGAAAGCGGCATTGTAAAGGATTGAGAGTACTTTTTTAACTCTATGGTTCAATATGAGAGTAAAGAAAGTTTAGCCAACCTGCAGCAAGGTCAGCAATATGCTGTATTAATTTTTCATAATACAGCGGGATATCCTCCACATAAACAACTAATATTTGAAACTTTGGACGAAGTAATTCAGTGTATCAGAGAGCAGTTGGCAATGGTTCCTTTGGTAAGCCTGGAAGGAAAACCGCCACAGTTTAAAACTTCTGACGAGTATCGAGAATATATTGAGCAATATGGTATGGTTGAATTTTTCATATAGTTTTAATTATGAAATTGACTGTTTGATACTTATATTTAAGGAAAGTATCGGGGCGATGAAGCCCCGATATGGAGAGGGGTTGGTTAATTAAGATTGGAGCCTCGCTCTATTCGCAGGGCTGTTGCGATAACGTACTGGAGCATCTTTTGCAGAGTACGCATGTCGATGGGATTATTATTAATAACATCGGTTACTTTCTCTTCTATTGTTCTGATTGTAAAATCAAGAGAGATTTTAATAATATTATTTATTAAATTCTCAACAGACATTTTGCTGTTTGTGTGCACGCCAGTTGTAAACCGATCATTGATGGTTGAGTCGACTACGAATAAGTAGATATTGTTGTTGCCTTCGACTTTTCTTACATCAAGATATAAAACCATTGGAGTTTTCATGAGTGCTAAATACTCACTATTGTCGTATGCATTAAAGATTGTATCTACTATTTGCTCACAAAGACAGCTATTCATATAGTCCTTAAAGAGGTCTGTTTCACCTGCTTCCACAACCAAGTCCAGCTTGTCCTGCAATTCTTTAGATAACTCAACCGGGCGCTTGTAGTCTACACTGCTTTCAGAGAGCTTTTTGATCATATTAGCCTTGTTTGAATTAAGAATACCCGCCATAAAGTAAATGTCATCTACAAGTATCTCCGCTTCAAGTTTTTCTTCGTCAGTGAATTCATTCTGAACTTCTGACACTTCCTGAGGTATGGCATTTTCATAAAAGGTTAAAGCAATAAGCTTGATTGCGGTATTCACGTAATCTGCAAGCTCCATACCTGTCGCTGCATCAAGATACTCAACAATCTCGTTGTGCCTGTAGTGCTGATTGATAGTAACTGATACCAGAGACTTATCGATGCGTGGATGTCTTATAGCATCAGTAAAGATATCGGCTGGTATTGGTCTGAACTCAGAGCTGTAAGTGAGATCCATGATCTTCTGTACTTTAAAAACATATAGATCATGTACACACTGCTCAATAGTAGTATTAATATCCGGCACAAGATTTTTGTCAGCTGAAACATTAAACAGGTCAATCCATTTTTTCTCTATCATTACAGAAACTTTTTTTACTTTATTTTTCATTTGTATCCTCCGTCTTATTTGATGTTGATGCTATTATACAATACGAATTGAATTAATGCAAGAAGAAATTTACAAAACGCATTGAATTGTGATAATGTTTGCTTTCGAGGTGTAGAATGAGTACAAAAGCAATTATAGATATTATAGAGAGAGCAACAGCAACTGAATCGGTAGCAATAGATGATTTTATTAAAGAAAAAGGGATGACGAAGGGGTACTATTCAAATTTTAGAAATGGGCACAGTGAACTGAATCTGGATTCTGTCACTAAGTATATTATTGCTCTTAAGAGAGCAGTAAAAAATAAAAATACGTTGGATGAAGCAGTAGAAAATATTGTTGAGATATTTTTCAGCGGTGTCGCTGAGACTTCTTTGCAAGAACTTTATAAGTCTAAGTATAAGTCTGTTATTTATGATAAAGCTGAAGATCACTCCTATGCTGAACATTCGAGCATCATATCGATGCTTCGGGCAGAGGGAGTGGGCAGTAAAGAAATTCAAAAAATAAAAGAGATAGCAGTGAAAATTCTGGATGATGTCAAAGGATATCTTTGACATCAAATAAGATGTGACCTCAATTAATTCCACTCATAGAGTCAAACTCTACGCACAATTAAATCACTCGAGATTAATAAGCAGTAATAAATAAAAAATACATGCTGAGCAGCAGTACAAAATCTTTTTGAGCTCATTTCGAGCCTCAATCCTAAGAAGATACCTCGTTTTTCGTAAAAAAAGTGAATTTTACCCAAACTATTTTTATTTCGGGCTAGTTTTTTTTTATATTCCCGTTTTCGTTAGTTATAGAAATAGAAATAAGTGCTGGAGGTATAAGATGCACAACGTTTCTATTTTAATGTCTTATCAGGACCTATCGGCAAGAACGGCTATCGCTGTTGGCACCCTACGCAACAAAGTCTCAAGAAAAGAGTTTGTACAAGGGGTGCATTACATCAAATCATCCAGGGGTAAAAACGGGAAGGTTCTTTTTCTCGAAGCTGCCTTTCAGCATCTGCTGAAGGAGGGTGGCTATCATGAGTAAGAAACTTAAAGTGACTCTTCGATCTGACCGTGGATATTTATACTTTATTATACCGTGTTTGGGGCTAATGATTAAGCAGTACCTTGATATGCAGGATACTCCCGAAAACAGGCTGAAGGCTCGTGAGCTAGCAGAGCAGATAGATGCTGAGATCCGGACAAATGTATTTGATTTCGTAAAGCATTTCCCTGGCAGCAAGAATATTGAGAAATATAAGCTGGGTAGGAAGATAGCGGTTAATGCAACGCTTGGCGAAGTTATTGATATGTACAAAGCCAGTCTTGATAAAAAGTTAACTAGAAAAGAGATTAGTAAAAGTACGAGAAAATCATATCTTGCAGCTATTAGCACAGTCAGCAGGTATCTAGTCTTGGACAAATGGATAAGTGCATTCCATCAGTCAGAAATCCAGGACATGATAGAAGAGATGGAGGAAGATGAGCTGTCTGGCAAGACAATCAACAATTATATGACGCCTCTAAACCAGGTCTTCGAGCTGGCTTATCAAAGAGATATCGTGGATAAGAATATAATGGATCGGGTTAAGGTGCCAAGGTATTCTAAACCGCCAATACATGCGTTTTCTAAGACAGAGATGCTCACGATCCTGGATTATGTTAATGAGAATCATACAAAGGCTTATCCTATTATCCTGTTTCTGTTTGCTACAGGTGTTCGTGGTGGTGAGATGTGTGCGTGCCGGTGGGAGAACATGAACTTTGATAAGAACTACTATCATGTCAAGCAGGGTTTTGCGGTGCATGAGCTTGGAGCACCGAAAACTGCTTCCTCTGTAAGGAAAGTCCGCATACCAGAGAAGCTTAAGCTGGTTCTGAATGATTTGTGGATAGAGCAGGGTAAGCCTAAGAAAGGCTTTATGTTTTTGACATCGTATGGCGAGGCGTATACTTCGACAAGGCATATTATTAAGGATTACTGGAAGCCTACACTGAAAGCTTTAGTAATTCCGTATCGGAGAATGTACAACACTCGGCATACCTTTGCTGTCTTATCAATTGATGCGGGAGTAAAACTCTCTGAGATTAGCAGGAACATGGGGCATGCATCTATGCAGATGGTGCTGGAGGTATATTCTAAGCCTGCGGATGAAGATCCGGAAGAAAATGAGTTTGATTCAACTTTTGACATGTAAATAGAGGAGGGAGCGAAAGCTCCCTCTCTTTTTCTTTTGTGCGTAAGGAAAGCACATGTATTATTGTTTAATTCAGACATCATTTCAAAGCCCTATTGCAGTGTGACAGTTTTTGACACATACAACCCTTACCCTGAATGCAAGCTTAAGGACAGGAGGTTTAATATGTGTGGAGGACTGAGTTATGAAATCAGATAAACATGAGCAGCCATATAGCCAAGAGGCTGAGCAGGCCGTCATAGCATCGGCACTGATAGATAACACTTCTCTGGACAAAATAATAGACAAGCTCCTGCCGGTTGATTTCTACATGCCAGTTCATCGCTATCTTTTCAGGCACATCGTAAAATTACACGAAAATAACCAGCCAGTAGATATAGTGACATTACTGAACAACATTGAAGATAAAGAGATAAACAAAGCTGGAGGACTGGATTATATATCATCTCTGATCGATATACTGCCTTCATCTGCGAACATGAAATATTATGCGAAGATAGTTAGAGAAAAGTCTATCGTTAGACAGCTTATTAATACTGCTTCGGAAGTTATAGATAATTGTTACGGCAGTTATGGTGACATAGACGATCTTGTTGAAGATGCTGAAAAGCGAGTTTTCATGCTGGCTGAAAAGAAAGCCAATGTGAATGTAAGGCATTTGGGGACAATTCTGCCGGAGGTGATCGACAGCCTTGATAAGCTATTCAAAAATATAAACTCATTATCAGGGACCAGCACTGGGTATACTAAACTTGATGAACTCATAAACGGTCTGCAGCCCTCTGACCTGATTATCATGGCAGGACGTCCAGGTATGGGGAAGACCGCTTTCGCACTTAATGTCGCTCTGAATGCCGCCGTGAGTGAAGAGAAAAAGTCTGTAGCGTTTTTTACTCTGGAGATGTCATCTGCCCAGCTTGTTCAGAGACTTATTTCTGCTTTGGGGAGGGTGGAGTCTGCCAAAATCCGTAACGGCTATTTTACTCAGAAAGACTGGCAAAACCTTATAATGGCTAGCGGACAGTTGTCTGATCTGAATTTTTTCCTAGACGATACCCCTGCTATAAACCCTCTGGAGATGAGAGCAAAGTGCAGAAGGATTAAGCGAGAGCACGGGCTTGACCTTGTATTTGTTGATTACCTTCAGCTTATGAGCTCAAATAAGGGGGACAATAGGGAACAGCAGATTTCCGATATATCAAGATCTTTGAAAGCACTGGCCAAAGAATTGAATGTTCCTGTGGTGGCGCTTTCTCAGTTAAACAGGGCGGTTGAAAACAGATCAAAGGAAGAGTCGAAACGGCCAAGAATATCTGACCTGCGTGAATCTGGTGCGATAGAGCAGGATGCATACCTGATTATGTTTCTATATCGGGATGTTGTTTATACTAAAGAACAGTGTCCATATCCTGATCGTGCGGAAGTACTTGTAGCAAAACACAGACATGGAGCTACTGATGACATCAGGCTTCGGTTTGTGAAAGAGTATATGGCTTTCGAAAATGAATAGTTATTTTTGATTCAATTTAGAGCCGGATTTATAAGGGACTCTTCCAGAGGGTACATGCTGCGATGCCGGGCCTGCATGTAAATCCTGATCATCAAAGAAGATAAGCGGTCTGAAAGCCTTAAGCACTTCATCTTTTGATAGACCACCCAAAAAGAATGCTTCATTTAAATATATTCCTTTGGAACGCAGGGTTTTGATAACACGGATATTTGCCGGATAGCTTCTGGCTGTAACAATGGCAACTTTCAGAGGGGATTTCTCCACACCAAATTTTTTCTGAATGGTTGAGAGTATTTCCAGAAATGTCATAAAGTTGCCGGGTGGAATAGGTTCGTCTTCATTCTCGGTTTCATGTCTGAGAAATGCTTCCAGTCCCTGTTCTTTATATATTTGCTCGGATTCTTCTGAAAATATTACTGCATCCGCATCAAGTGCCAATCTGATATGTTCTGTGTCAGGTTCGTAATCTTTTGGAGGGTCATACAGCAGTGCTGCCGCAACACCGTTGTCTATTGCATACTGGACGTCATCTTCATCTTTTGAGAGGAAAAGATTAACCTTGAAAGCATCCAGATAGGGAGAGAGCAGTTCTCCGCCAGCAAAGGCAGACCGTGTGATATCCAGACCATAATGCTTGATACTATTTAATATGCGCAGACCGGTGTCTGGGCTGTTGCGAGACATAACAATGACTTCTACCAGCTTCTCACCTTCATATAACGTATTGAGCTTTAAGAGTGCTTCAATGAGGGGAAAAGCTGTCCCTTTTTTTAGAAAAACATTTTCATGATCTATCTTGTACTTGATATATGATTCAAGCGGCTCATTTTCAAAGATAGCATTTTCTTCTTCTAGATCAAAAAGAGCTCTGGATGAAATTCCTACTACGAGTATCTTGCTTAAATCGACTGCCATTTGTACCTCTGAAAAAGATATACATGTCTCATGTGACAGAATCTGTCGCATAAAAGTATTATAACTAAAAATAGTAAAGACACAAGTAAACACTGTGTGTTAAAATTCAGGATGCGGGGATTAATATGAGTAAACCAAGGTATTTAACTAAGTCACGGTTCAAAATTGGGCATAGCTGTCCGTCGAAGCTTTTTTATACAAAGAAAGAAAAAGAATATAAGAATACTTCAGCAGATGATCCTTTTCTGGCGTCACTTGCGGAAGGCGGTTTCCAGGTTGGTGAACTGGCGAAATGTTACCATCCAGGTGGACATGATATCACTACGCTAGTTGAAAAGGAAGCCCTTGAACAGACAAACAGTCTGCTGGAGCAGGAAGACGTTATCATCTATGAGCCTGCGATAAAATATATAAACCTATTCATAAGAGTAGACGTTCTGGTGAAAAAAGGCAGGAATGTTGAACTGATAGAAGTGAAGGCGAAGTCTTTTGATACCACAGAGCAGAGTCCTTTTCTCAACAAAAGAGACGGGAAACCGAAAAGTGCCTGGGCTGACTATCTGTTTGATGTTGCTTTTCAGAAATATGTAATGGAATCAGCTTTTCCGGATTGGAATGTTACCAGCTATCTGATGATGGCTGATAAGAATACTGTCGCCGGCACTGATGGGTTGAATCAGAAATTCAGGATCAGAACGACAGATGGCAGAAAAGGTGTTGAGGTCTCGAGCAGTATTACAGAGGCAGACCTGAAGCACAAGGTTCTATGCAAAGTGAATGTCGATGAGATAACCGACATCATACATTCTGATACTTATGAAGGGATGACCTTTCCTGATTATGTTACCTACCTTGCAGATTATTATGAGAGAGATGAAAAGATAAATACACCGATATCTACAGGATGTGCGGGGTGCGAATTTACAGCTGATCTGGAAGATGAAAAAATGGGGCTTAAAAGTGGTTTCAAAGAGTGTTGGAAAGCTCAGCTTGGCTGGAGTGATGAGGAATTTGACGACCAACTTATGTTTAATCTATGGAACTATAGAGGTAAAGGCAAGTTGCTGGAAGCTGGCAAATATAAGCTGGATGAAGTCGAAGAAGAAGATATTTCCCCTGCGCCTGACGCTAAACCGGGGCTTTCGCCGAGAGAACGACAGTGGATGCAGGTGGAAAAGTATAAGAACAATGACAGTTCCATATATTTTGATGCGGAAGGTTTTGCCGCAGAGCTTGCGACATGGAAATATCCGCTAAATTTTATTGACTTTGAAACCTCCATGGTGGCGATTCCATTTAATGCCGGTCGCAGACCTTATGAAGGAATAGCCTTTCAGTTTTCACATCATATCCTGAAAGAAGACGGGACTGTTGAGCATAAGACGGAGTATCTTAACTCAGAGCCGGGGGTTTTTCCTAATTATGATTTTCTGAGAGCTTTGAAAAAGTGTCTGGAGGCGAATGAGGGCACTATCTTCAGATATTCCAATCACGAAAATTCATTTTTAAACATGATTTACAGACAGCTGCAGGATGATAAAACTGTAATCACTGACAAGGCAGAACTGATACATTTCATTAAAACTATTACCCGTTCATCAAAAGATTCAGTTGAAAAGTGGGAAGGCGAAAGATGTATGGTTGACCAGTGGGATGTTGTAAAACGATATTATTATGATCCGCAGACAAACGGTTCAAATTCCATTAAGGCTGTACTTCCGGCAATTCTGAATAGTTCAAAATATCTTCAGGATAAGTATTCAGAGCCTGTCTACGGAACTAAAACAATCCCTAGTCTGAATTATAAAGGCTGGATATGGGTAAAAAAGGAAGACGGCAAAGTGAAAGACCCTTATAAGCTGTTGCCGAAAATGTTTCAGGATATAGATGAAGAGATTTTAGACAGATTCACAGAGGATGATGAGATAAGGGGCGGCGGGGCTGCACTTACGGCATATGCCCGTATGCAGTTTGAAGAGATGTCGCTTGCCGAGCGTAATGAACTGCGCAAAGCTCTTCTTAAATACTGCGAGCTTGACACTATGGCCATGGTCATGATCCACGAAGGTTGGGTGGATATGCTGAAGAATCTAAATTAAGGTGTTGTTATGGAAATAAAAGAGAAAATAATTGAACTGGCTAAAAGCAATACAGAATATCATAAACTTACAGGTAATGATGCTAAACATCGTGAGTTTATAAGCAAATTTCCTTCAGATAGAATTACACATTTAACGTTAGATGAGTATTGTGTTGGCGGTGGCAGTAAAGATACCTTTAGCTATTGGCTTGAATTTGGATTGAGAGATTGTATAGGCACATATTCCCCTGGAAGTTCTAGAGGACATCTCATTTATTATCAATCCGATGGCTCAACTTTTGTATTAAAAATGTTGCAAAAATACAGTTTAGATGAAGCCTTTACTTATGTGTTGAAAATCCATCAATATATTGCAAGTATTTATAATCCTGAGGACGCAAAGAAGATTTATGATTGGCAAGTCTTACAATCTGAATTAGGTATTGATACAAATGATTTGCTTGGAGATGGTCGCAAGTTAAGAATATTGGCAGCTTATAATCCCGAATGGGCTCTTCCGATATACTCATTAACGCACATCAAATATTTTATTGAAAAATTTGGTATTTCTAGCAATTCACTGAAAGGTAAACCAATAGCAGCTATGCTCCAATTGAGAGAGATTTATATAAGAATTAAAGAGGAAGTAGAGGAACTTACCCCATATGGCTTTATGATGGTTCTATATTCGGATGAGTTGGGGATTAAACCTCAAAAAAATAATGAGTCAGTTCGTAAGGTTTGGTTGTATTATCCAGGTCCTGGTGGCGAGATGTGGAACGATTTTTACGTTAAAAAGATAATGGCAATTAATTCAGAAGGACTTGGCGATTTAAGTCATTATAAAGATCAACAGGGACTTTTGCAGCAATATCACAAAATTAGCAAAGGTGTACCTGAGGGCAGATTAAAATATTGGTCAAGATTCGGCGACTATTTTGTAAACAAAATAAATGAGAATGATATTATCATTGCCCTTTCTGGTGTTGCTACATGTATAGGATATGGGGTTGTTAACTCTAAAAATGTCTATAATGCGTCATTTAAACCTTATGATAACTATAGAGATATTTCATGGGAAAAAATTGAATCTTGGGATATTAGTGGATATGGCGTAAATGTACAACTGGGCTTATTGGAAATTAGCAATAAAAATAAATATTCTAAGTTTTTAGAAGAATTTATGGCAAAGTATATAGATGAGAACGGTGAAGATGGTTGTCGAACGGAGGGTAATATTCCTGAAACCAAATATGAGTTAAACACAATATTATATGGCCCACCTGGAACAGGGAAGACATATAGTGTTATCGAGAAGGCTTTGAAAATTACTGAGACTAGATATGATGACCGTGAAGATGCATTAGAGAAGTTCAAAGTTTTACAAGAGAAGGGGCAAATAGAGTTTGTGACATTTCACCAGAGCTATTCATATGAAGAGTTTGTTGAGGGCATCAAGCCAATTCCACCCAATATAGATGAAAACCCTTCTGATAATGTAATCTATAAAGTTAAAGCAGGTGTTTTCAAGAAAGCGGCTGAACTAGCTTTAGACAATATAAAATATAGTGATAGTATAGCCAGTAATAAATTCATGGGCTTTTCTCTAACCGATGAACAAATGCAAAATGACTTCCATAAAATATCATTGGGTGACTCAACATCTGATGAGGGGGTTAGAATACATGAATATTGCATTGCTAATGGCCTTATTGTTATGGGATGGGGAGGTGATATAGATTACTCTGACTGTGACACACTTTCTGAAGTTAAGAAAAAATATGATGAAGAGGTTCAAAAAAATAATTACGAATATAGTAAGTCAAATTATGAGTTTATTGACAGGTTTAAGAATAAGATTAAGACCGGAGATATTGTTTTTGCGTCTAAAGGATTAAGGACTATCAGAGCGATAGGTGTCGTTGATGGAGATTACCAGTATCTCCCAAACGAGGAAATTAATCGTTGTCATTTCAGAAGAGTAAAATGGCTTTTGGCAGATGTGGAAATACCAATTAGCCAAATATATAGTAAACAGCTGAGCCAGCAAACGACTTACTCGCTTAATAAAAGTAATTTCATAGAGGACTTTCCTCGCAACTTAGCTGAAAACAAATCTCCTAATGTTGTATTGATAATAGATGAAATTAACCGTGGCAATATATCCAAAATCTTTGGTGAGCTTATAACACTCATAGAAGATTCTAAGAGAATAGGTGCAGATGACGAGTTGACAGTCACATTGCCTTATTCGGGGGATAGTTTTGGTGTGCCCAGGAACCTTTATATTATAGGGACAATGAACACTGCTGATAGGTCTATTGCCTTAATGGATACAGCTCTCAGGCGTCGTTTTATCTTCGAAGAGATGATGCCAAAGTATGATAAATTGAGATTTAAGGTGATTGATATTGAAATAGATAAGATGCTTGAATCCATCAATAAACGCATTACTTATCTTTATGATAGAGATCACCAAATAGGGCATGCATATTTCATCAAGTTAAAAGATATTCTGGATGAAGATCATAGATACAGTGAGCTTTGCAGCATTTTTGCTAACAAAATTATTCCGCTACTTCAGGAGTACTTTTATGACGACTGGAGTAAAATTCAAATAGTTCTTGGGTGCCATCCCAACCAACTCAAACCTACGAAGAACGATTTAAAAAATATAGATTTTGACGATACTCTTAATCAATTAGTTCAGAGTAAGTTGGTTGAAGAGGATAAAATCATTGGGTTTGATCATGATGATTTGGACGATTCTTTTGAATATCAAATAAACCCTGCATTGATTGAAACTGGTGACAAGTTAATAAACCCAGATGCATTTAGAAATATATATCAACTCAAATCATTGAAAAAAGATAAGCATGAAACACCTGGTTCTTAAAGAATATAGCTATATCAGCATTGCTAAACATGGAAAAAAAGATGAGAAAGGTAACGATCTTCTGAGTTACAGCGATAATGGCAATGTTTTTGTACCTGAAGATACGTTTGAACAGTTAGAGAATTTTGTCCTTTCTTCAAGTGATGACACTGATAGGTTTCTAAAACTACAGAGTAGAAAAAAACAAAAGGTACTTGTTGCTCAAAATTATGTAGGGGTCATTGAGACAAAAGCAGGAATTGTCATAGAGATTCTTCCTAAAATTCATGGTCTTGATAACAAGGAAGATGAAACCAGAGAAATTTTTCTTAAAATGTTGCGTTGTCTAAAAAGCACACCTTATAAGCAAATAGATTTCGCTCATCTTAAGTCTAGTAAAATGCCATTGATAGAAATTTTTATCACAATGTTTTTGGATGAACTCAGCGTGCTGATAAAAAAGGGAATTAAGTCCGACTATGTTGCTGTAGCTGAAAACTGTAATTTTATGAAAGGTAAGATTAAATGGACGGATCATTTAAACAAAAATTTGATACACAAAGAACGATTCTTTGTGGAGTATGATGAGTATATTACTGACAGGCCAGAAAACAGGTTGATAAAATCAACCCTGATGATGCTTTCAAAGAAATCAAAATCATATAAAAACCAGAAAAGCATCTCAGAGTATCTTTTTGTCTTTGATGAGGTAAGAGCTTCACAAAATATCATTAGTGATTTTGCTAAAGTTAAACCTGATCGCAGCATGGTAGATTACGAAAGAGTTCTAAGCTGGTGCAAGATATTTCTTCAAAATGAAACTTTTACAAATTACAAAGGGACTGACATAGCTTTTGCTTTGCTTTTCCCAATGGAGAGGATTTTTGAAGATTATGTTGCTGCATATATCAGAAATAATTTTTCAGATTGGCATTTGAAAACTCAAGATAAACAACATTATTTAGTTGATAAACATACAGCTACTGGTAAGTTTCGGCTGAAGCCTGATATCGTAATGGAAAAAGATGGGCGAGTTGTAGTGCTGGATACAAAATGGAAGCTTATTGACCAGAATCTTGAAAGAAAGAACTATTTGATTTCTCAGTCGGATATGTATCAGCTTTTTGCCTATGGTAAAAAGTATGAACGCAATAGCAAGAATGATGTCTGCCTATTTCTTATTTACCCGTATACTGTGGACTTTACTGAACCATTAGAGCATTTTGAGTACTCTACTAAAGATACCAACGGAAAATCATTACGGTTATGTGCTATTCCCTTTAATGTTACTAGTTCTTTTAATAATAAAGACCTTAATGCGATTGCATGCAGTAAACTTACGAGTATTTTTCATTAGAAGAGAGCCTGTCATATTAACTGTGTAAAGTCGTAATTCTGTCTTCATAGTTGATATACAGCTGTGAGTATATTGCACCCCAATCCCTGATTGGCATAGTCCATTTATTTTCGATACCTAAAATAGCTAAATATAAGAGCTTTATAAGTGAGTCTTCCGTCGGGAAGGCTCACTTTGCTTTTGGTTGACCGTGAAAGTTGTAATTCGTTTGCTTGTGATAAATTCCATGAGGAGATATTTGCAAAAATACAAAACAAATATTAATTACCGTATGAGTTAATTACTTATAAAAATTAAGAAATTTACAACCTAAGCTCAACTAGAAGATAAACTCATAGCAAGCCTTATTTCTTTTTGTCTTTATTGAATTTCTGAACTTGCAATGCTCTTAATATGAGGTCTTGAATCTTAATGTTACTATTGCAAAGGTATTGCTCAAGAGTGCTAAGAATCTTGTCAGATCCAATGGTTTGGATTCCGTCTCTATCGAGGCAATTTTTTATAGCAACTTCAGATCTTTTGAATGCATGATTATATGCAACTACTTTTCTAATATCTTTATTAACCAACCACCTATATGATTCTACTTCATTTAGGTAGTCGAATACTCTATTAAAATATCCTGTGAGATTATTTAGTTTTTCTTCGTTGACTTGACCAAGCCTGTTGAAATTCAGCTTATCATCTAAGTTAGAGGTCACGCTAATGATAATAATTTCATGAGCATTAACTGCAAGAACATCAATGTCTTGATAACCTCTTTGTTTTTTCCCGTTTTCCCACACCCAAAACCATTTCCCTGCACTAGTGATATACCCTTGTGATTGGTAATAAAGCTCAACTAAGGCTTCAAATGCATCATTGTTTGGGCTATCGGTAACAGGTATTTTTTGTATATCTTTATATTGCATGAGATCTCCTTATTGATTAATATAATGCAAGTAATTTATGTATTTCTTTCGTAATATCTTCAGCCATCTCTGAGGGCTCTAAAACCTTGGCTTCAGCCCCTTGTAAAACTGTTTCAAAGATACGCACCCGAAATTCAGGTTTTTCATATTGTTAAACCAGAGTGTCCCAAAATCTGCCACAGAGAATTATCTGGTATTTCACCATTCTTAAGACTTCTCCAAACTAATGTAGCGCAATGTGCTGCTTGCTGAATCCAGCGAATTGATTATTGTCGATATCTTCAATTAATTTTTTTGCCTTTTCATTTGCTATTGTAGCTGATGTTGACACAGGGTGGTATATTTCATAACCTTTTAAATCAGACGGGCGGATACCATAATTGAAATCATTCACAACATACTTCCATGATATGGATAATCTATGAAAGCAACTATCTATTTTTCTTAAGTTTTCCTCTGACTTCGATTCAATCAATTTGTACTTTGGGTCTTCCAATACTCCATACCCAATAGCACCGATTCCCGTGGCATATGCAATAATCACATCATCTTTTATATAGGATTTTAAAATTTGTTCACCACGATCACCTGGTGAATTTTCAAAACAAGCGGGTATTTGACTGTATTTAATTAGATGTTTCCACCAATCCAAATCCGCTCTTCCTATATTGTGCCAAAAATATTTAGGGGCTCTATCGTTGTATGTAAAGCCTATGGAATATAAAGATTCATTTGTTCGATCAAAAACTGTTGTAAAAGATATAAGTCTTTTATCATTTGCTTTAATAGCTTTATATTCTATACATTTAAAAGGGACACCTTTTTCGGCTAACCACTCTCCCATTGAAAATAATGTAGAATCGAATGAATTTGCTATCAAAATAATTCTGTTTTTTTGATTTACTCTTTCTAAATTCTCAGACTCTAAAAAACTTATTATGTCCTCACTAGACCATTTGCTATCTTTGCCTTGGAATTTATTTATAAAATCTTTACCTGTATATCTTGAAAAATCCGCTAGATACTGCAAAGCTTGCATATCTACACCAAGATGACCTTTACCTTTTTTCAATTCAATAATGACGCCACGACCATCCTTATCAAGTCCTAAAATATCAGCTCGCTTTTTATCCTTTGTCCGAACTTGGTTACTTATAATCAATATTTCTTCTTTAAAAATACTGTTATTTAATAAAATATTGTCTGCCCCAACAATTAACTTTTCTAAATCAAGTTCGCTTACGTTCCAATTTTCAGTTATGATTTTTAAAGCATTTTTTTCTACTTCAAACAACATTTTTAATTTACCTCCTTGATGGTAAGTTATTAGACTAGTGCGAGTTCTAAAGATGCCATATTTAACCTCTTTTTCGTAACTTGCTTATTAATAAGATTAAGTTAACATGTATATGTGCCAAAACCGTCACCGATACATTATGCATTATGAAAGTTTAATATTGCCTCGCATTCGCTTTTGATTTCTTCGGTCATTTCTTTAGGTTCCAGCACTTTTGCATGAGCACCCATAGAGAGTATCCACTGCTTCACTTCAACCCATCCGGAGGTTGAAAATTCTATGATTATACTGCCGTCATCGTTATCAGTGATCTGCTGGTCGGCAGCGTATTTACGTGATCTAACATATTTGGCATGTTCTTTTGAAATCCAGAGCTTGATTTTTATCGGGTCATCATAAACTACACCGAAAGCATCTTTCATTGTGTCCTCTAAATCGACACCTTTTGGAGTTTCAAATGTCTTTTCCGACACAGTTAGCTCCTGCATCCGCTCCAGAGCCAATACCTTAACAGAGTCATAGTAGTCCAGATAAACAAAAGCATATAACCCACCCATATGCTCGAATATGCTCAACGGATGCACATCGAATGTGCTGACTTTGTCGTTGTAAAAAGTGTGATATGTAATCTTTCATTCTTTGCATTGCAGTATAGCTGTTGTGAGAGAATCTATAATATCGCCTTTTTCGGAATAATCTTTTTGCATTTTGTTGGAAATGGCGAATACAGATTTGACTTTGTTCATACTATCTATAAAGTCTTTCGGAAAGACCGCATCAATCTTGGCGACAGCTGATTTTAGTGCCTTGCCTATCTCTGTATTTGCAAAGATTGCCTCTTTGTCTTTAAGCAAGGTTATAGCTATCAGCTCTGATGAAGAGAACTTTATATCTGGTATATTAATGTTTGGTAGCTTTTTGACATAATCAGGTTCCAGCTTCCACGTTTTTGTACGCTCAAAGGGCTCTCGCTCATCATATAGAGGGAAATTAAGATCATGCAGATCATTGAGCAGTCTGTGCACTGAGCGACGAGAGATTTTGAGTTCCTCTGCTAGCTCATCGATTGTCACACCCTGTCTTCTACTAAGAAGGTCTATCGCTCTAAGTATTTTATGAAGGTTATTCAGTTTCAAAATCACTTCCTGCTTCATTGTTTAATCATGTTAACACAAAGCGTGTTGATTGGTAAGCTTATTTACATACAGACAATTCAAACATCGGTGGGTTGTCAGGTTCTTCTGGTAAAACCATTTCGGTATATTTTTGCAACAGCCTATAATAAGCATCTATAAACCAACCATCTATAAACCAACCATCGTCTGGTGTACCATCCATCCAGACTTCTACCCCAAAAAAGTCAACATCTTTACTGCTCCAGCATTCAATGCCATGCACTTTGTATCCGTATAAATAAAGTCTTTCAACCAGAATAGCCATGTCTTCTGCCAAAAAAAATGGGACTCTGGATTGATAAAGTATAGGCCATTGAACTTTTATGTCTTTTAGTAAAATCAGATTCTCCATATAGGTTAACCTAAAGGCAGGTTTTATCTTCAGTCTACTTATCTCAGCCAGTGGGTATTTGCCAATGCTTCTATCTGATACATATATTTCGCATATACCTTTTGATACCTCAAAAGCAAACGATGAACCTGACTCATTGTTATTATTCACTGCGGCCTGGTATTTCTCATCTATTGATAAATCTAGTATGTGTTTTCCTAGTTGCAATGTATCAATAGATTTTACTCTGTCATTTAAATCTATGTTAACTTTCAGTTGTTTAGTAATTCCATTTTGAGTTATCAAAACTAAGATACTTTTATTACTTTGCTGCGACTCAAAAATGATTTTGAATGTATTGTTGGTCTCGGTCTTATAATTTTTACGCTTTAGCCAATAATATATTGCTCTAGCCTCTTTTTGTGTCAGGTGAAACATGTTCGCAGGTTTGCTCATTAAGTCCTATATTAATTTTCGTTCGTTATCTTCCTATACTAATATTGAATATTGGCGGATTATCGGGCTCATCAGACAATACCCTCTCAGCATATTCTTGAAGCACCTGTTTGTAAGTATTAACGAACCAGTCTTTTTCTGGTGAATTATATTCGTTCATGTACAATTCTTGAACGTAAGTTTTGAAGTAGCCCATATCCTTTTCACTCCAGCATTCAATGCCGTAAACCTCATACCCAAGTATATCCAAGCGCTTCACAAGAACTTTCATATCTTCTGCAGAGAAATACGGAATATTCTCTTCAATCCATTTTGCTTCTATATCTTCACACAAAATAAGATTTTCAATCGTGGTGAGATTGCTGAAGCATAATCGCACTTTGCTGCTATCAGTAATAATTTTTTTTAGAGGGTGTGTGCCGATCCTTGTGCCGGCAACATAAATTTCACATAAACCTTCTGAGACTATAAATACAAATGTTGTTACATGTTCAATATCTTCTTCCACCTGTGCTTCAACACTTTTCTGTAAAACTGGGATAAATGGAGAATAGTGTTCTGCTGATATTGCCAATTCGAGTTTATGGGATCCAAGCTGCAAGGTATTAATCTCAGCTTCAGTGTCACGTTCAAAACCATCAAATTCTAACCATTCGGTATTGCCGTTTATATTTAGTGATACTGAAACATTTATGGAGTCAAGCCATGGCTCGTAAATTATTTTGAAAGTATCTCTGCTGCTTTCATATCTTTTTTGCCTCAGCCAGCGATGTATTGCTCTGACTTCCTCTTTTGTAAGATGAAACATGTCTTTAAAATTTGTCATAGTAACCTCATTAAACTAATGCAGTGATTATGTCAGGGATATGTGACAATTGCTGTCGCATAAGAAATATCATTAAGAATGGCATAAGCTGTTGCAGCAGTAAGGACAGTATCGTCAGTAAACTCACTGCTACGGGTAAAAAGTTCAAAGTCAGTTCCCCTATAATTATCAAACTCAAATACTGAACCGATTACATCTCTGGCTATTGCCCCAATCATAATTAGACTCCTTTTAACTCTGTAGCCATATTACAAATTCGTGCATTATCTCTTCAAGCATATCATCAGTATTTTCATATTTATAATCCAAAATTCCCCAGAGATCACTGTCGACATCGTAAGAAAGCGTTGCTTTGATTATGTTTTTTCCTGCATTGTCTTTATTATATTAAATAATACTAATGTCAGATTGTGATAGACGTTCCGACATCTGTCTAAGGCCACTGCAAGTGAGCTGATGAAAAGTCACCGAAGGTCTCATTATATAATAATCAGCACCAGCCTGCTGATTATGTATTTTCCCTTTCTCATATTCTAAATACAATTCAGCCTCAGCAGTATCATTGTCTAGCTCTTTTATTGAGTGTATTTGTTCATAAGGCTTACAGTAATATTCATATCTGAGAGACAAAATTTTGCTTAGCTTTTCATACCTGATAATTTTGTCCAGAAGATCATAATAGTCCGGAGTATGAGTGCCGCAATTGTGTATTTCTTTTGCCAGAGAGGGGGAAACTCCATTTGCACAACAGCTCAGGATTTCACCTTCAAGTTTTTCTGTTTTCAGCAAGAAATCAATCATTTCTGTATTTTCTGACTTCAATATTCCAAGAATTGAACGGAAAGCTTTGACTGTATAAAAAGCCGGAATTATTTTTGAGAACAATTCTAATGCTGTTATGCAGTCAGTTATACCAAGCTTCTCTAATATTTCTTTTTCATATATAGTTATCGGCAGTTCATCTGCAGGCAACAAATGTCTGCTGGCGGCAACTATGAATATTAATGCAGGGTTTTCGTCAAAACGTTAGATTACAGAAGATGAGCTATTAAGTAGCTGTACCATTTCCCACTTCAGCTCATGCATGTCCCTAACTCTATTCATTATATACGCCGGAATCATATCCCTGATGGTTTGATAGCAGTAAAAACGTTGAAGCATCCAGATATAATCTTTAGCCATATGAAAATCTTCTTCCGCTAAATTTTGTACAAAACCGTTCAGTTCTACCGGATTATCGGTAAATACTGCGTTCGTTGGAACATCTGACATAGATTTCCCGTTATACCTATAACCGTAAATAATATAATCATTAGGGTGTACCCAAGCCTCGTGCAAAACATCGCTGAAGATGTGATATTGGTACGGAATCCACTTTGAGCATTCTGACAGTACATAGGCCCCAGAGCCTTTTCCGAGTGGTATAAGCTTGAAAATCTCGCCATTGATCTTCTCATACAGAAAACCGTAAATAACAACTGTTTGAAACCTGCCGTTAGCTATGAATTATGCTTCTTTCATTTAAAACCCCACTATTTTTTCTGTTTGTTTGAACGACATTTCACTTTTTATAAGGGTTTCTATATCGTTGAGATTTTGTTTGCTGTTGTGCAGCATAGAATCTATAAGCATTTTCCGGCTGACATTTTCAATCTGCCCGCCGGACACCTGATAACGGCTTAAAACATCAGCGTCTTTAGCTGAGAGAGCAGGTATCTTCTGCTTCCATATTTTTGCTCTGGCTGAGGCATCAGGAACAGGGAAGCAGACCTTATAAAGGAACCGTCTGGAGAAAGCGTCATCCATATTCATTGTCAGGTTAGTGGTTGCAAAGAGTATCCCGTCGAAACGCTCCAGTTCTTCCAGCAGGATGTTCTGCATTGAGTTGTTCATATGGTCAACACTTCTGCTGGCCTCCACTCGTTTGCTAATAAGGGCATCAGCCTCATTAAACAGAAGGATAGGAATATTGTCATAAGCCTTTTTTGCTTCGTAATAATCTTCAAAGATTTTTTTGATGTTCTTTTCACTTTCCCCTACCCACATGCTGCGGATTGAGGAGATGTCTACATGTAGAACATCTCTCTTTGTTTGAGAGGCGATCTCGTATACTGAAGCTGTTTTGCCTGTTCCAGGGGCACCGTGTAACAGACAGGTGACTCCAACAGGCATTTTATTATCTTTTAGCCTTTTCCTGAGTTGTTTGAGTCTAGTTTTACCAACGGTTTTTGATATTGTATTAATCTCTTTTTGAAGGTGACCTTCAAATACCAGTGTGGGATTTATTTCTCCGTGTGATACAACTTTCAAAAACTTGCTTTCAAATTTAATGTTTTTATCATTTACAAATGTGTCCAGATAAGTTGTAATAAACTTCTTTGTTAGCTTGACGCATACATCAGCACGGAACCAGTTCTTATCTTCGTCATTGTCAATATAATTCTCGTTTTGAAGCTTCAGTTTCCCTTTGACAAATTTCTCCCTGAATTTGCCTGCAATTTTTATAGACTCATATATCTCTTTAATGTAGGTGGAGAACCATATATCATCGTCACCGCTCAACCTTTTGAGCATAAGGTACAGTAGAAGTGATTTTTCATCATTATTAAGCCTTTTAATGAAACTGCTGAAGCGAATACTTTAGTGGCAACTCTCAGCAATGTCCTCTACTTTATCAAAGAATTCGCTTGTTGATAGTTTTTCATTATCCCTGTCTTCCACCAGCCGTTCGTAATAATCAATGATAGAGTATAAGTCATTGTAATCAATACCTTCCATATTGAGTGTTCCTTTAAGGACGAATGCTATAAGAGAAGGGTTGAATTCGAAATCAGGATAAATTTCCAAATGCCTGTTTCGGTGCCTGTTTCGGCTGTATCCGTCATGAGATATCAGGTTTTTACTCATCAGTGATAGAGCATTGTCCATGAGGAGGCAGTACTGGTCGGATGATAGCTTATGTTCGTCTTTGATACGGTACATGTTGCATGTGTTGTCAGTTTTTATATGATAGGCGAGCATGAAAAGCAGTGTTCTTGATTCTTGCTCGTTTATATTAAATGAGCTCTGGAGCAGTTCTGTTATATCCGGATAAAGATTGCGTGTGAGAATATTCTTATTAAGCTTTACATCCATGATCAGTCTGTGGTGAAGAGTCATTGTGCACCTCCGTAATAATCTTACTTATAACGCTCAGGTGGGACATTTCCTGTCACATCTGATGTGGGAGAATTACAGAGTGGATTCGCAGACTCTTATCACTCTGAAGGCATGCCTCTGTGCAGATGGTGATGGACGTTTATTCTAAGCCTGCAGAAGAGGATCCTGAGGAAAACGAATTTGAGTCAACATTTGATATGTAATATGGGGGGAGGGAGCGAAAGCTCCCTCTTTATTTTTTATTGCAGCATTTTTTATATTTTAGTCCTGATCCACAAGGACATTTTTCATTTCGCCCTATTTTTATTTGCTTTTTTTCTGGAGAGTGAGGTAATTCAAAAAAATCACTTTTCTTGTCTTTTATATTCTGAAAGAATCCAAAATCTTTGTTTTTTTCATTATAAAATTCTTCATCTTTTTGTCCCCAATCGGAACAATCTAATAATATAAAGTCCTCAGAGTTAATTTTAGTATATTTTGGAGAGTCAAAAGTTATCCCGATGATCTTAGAGATTTCTGGGAATCTGTTTTTTGCTACACCGCATGCAATTGCAAGCATTTTTCTGCGAACAGGTCTGTACTCAGTCTCATAGTTAATTTCATGGTTTGGTTTTAACTGTAAAATTACATATAAAGTGTCTGAGTAGAAAGAACTGATAACTGACAAGAGGCGTGAGCTTTTATTGTCTGATTCTGGGAACTCATCAATAACACGTATTAAATTTTTCCCAAGGAGAGTTCTGAATGATCTGGGTTCTTTTGCCATTTCCACTAAAGGGTTTTTTCCAGTTATAATATTCTCTTGCCCAATTAGTGTACCATCAATGGCGTTTTGGCTTGTTTGTTGTAGCAGTTCATCCCATATGTATGAGTCCTTATCCTCTTCTTTTTTCTTTTGAAAATCTTCTCTTTTGATGAGATCTTGCCATTCTCCTTCCATGATGCTGAGAAAATTAATTTCTGTATCTAGAGTACCGATAATATTTCTATCAGTATTTTCATCCCAATTTAACAGGTAATGTGCAAGTAGGTCTTCTTCGCCGCAATACATTATTGTATCGTATCTTGAGATGGCTTCCTCTTTTTCTCTGAGGTATGTTGAAAAATCATAAAACGTATCAAGTTCATTAAGTATAATGTCCAAATTATATGTATCAAATACGTGTACAGGATTCTCTCTACTGAGTGTCAGCATGAATGGAAATAATTTTGGAGACTTTTCTTTATCCCCATAGCAAATAACAAGACTGCCTGCAGAATTTTCTCCGAAAAATTTTTCACACGCTTCTTTTGCCCCATGAGCAACAATAATTTTATGTACGATAAGAGTTTCTTTGTTGGGTAGTTTTATGGGAAATGGAATGGTGCAATTATCATCCAGAAATATTTCACCGCCATTCTTTAGGTATCTTTCGGCTCCAAGGGCTGTTTTGGTTTGCTTGTCAATGACTTCCTTTAGCCATCTGTCCCACTGTATATCTACTGCTTTATCCGGATTGTCAAATTTCCTGCTTTCTCGATCAAAGAAAACAAATACGTGGTTTTCGAATACTGCGATGACATCACACAGTTCTTTTCCATCATTTTTCACAGGGTTTGGGTAACTCCATAATTTAAGGAAAGTATCTTCGCAAAGCTTATATAATAGCTGTTCAGTTGGAGTGACACCAGTAGATTTGTTAGTTTTCATGGGGATTCTCTCTATGTATGTCGTGCGATTTTTTTTATTGTGCCACACTTATTTTGAAATTACGTTTAGCTTCCCTGTATAGCGAAGGGAAAGTGCTTTTCTGGATTTGCTGAGCAGCATTAAGCAATCCAAAGAGTACTTGGTGATCGTGTGGCGATAACCCCTCTTTATTAAGCATTGTAGATTTTTCATGGATTTTCTGATGAAGCTTATTAGGAATTCTTAGTTCTCCATCAGGGGTGATAACGCAGCCTGTCACACATTTCGTTTTATTAAGACTATAAAATCTTGTTTTTTTGCCGGAGAGGTTGAGGTTTACTTTTTTTAGCTCATTACGTATGGCATAAATTAATTTTCTCGGGATATTCCCAGTAGATGAAATAGTAATGTCATCTACGTAAAGAGTGAAACAGCACCCGTGGGTAATTGCGAGGTTATTTATTTCTTCGAATGTGTCTGCAAAGATCATAAATGCCAAAATCTGGCTTACAGGGCTGCCAGTTGGAATATGTCCATCACATGTTAAAAGCTCCGTTAGTATCCATGCAACATCTTCCGCCATGCGAAACTTATAATGGAATAATCTAAAAACGTATTCTTTTTTAGAACTGGGGTAGAACTTCTTGATATCCATTTTTACAAGATTGCACCTTCTGGTATGTACCTTGGCATTGTCGACATATGACAAACCTTTTTTGCCAGATATCAGATAGTCTGGAGTATTAATTCTAGATAATAGTTTCAAGACTCTTTTGTGGACTCTTTTCAGTTCCTTACAGGGGCTTTCAATTTGACGACCGTTCATTTCAAAACGGTTGTAATGACCATCTCTCAATAGATTTGCAAGGTTGTCTATATGCAAGATAGAGGATAACTTTGATTTGGAATTTAATTTATATAGCGGGCTTTGATGTATATTGTATTGCTTATTAGACATTTTTGCCCTGTTCTACGATGTCCATAAACGCAAGCAGTTTTTTCTGAATAGATGTCTTTATTTTAGATTTTAATGAGTCGTCTTCTAACTTTTCAGAAAAGAGGAGAATTGCGGAAGGCTTACATTCATAATACGAAGCGAGTTTCTCAATAGTGTCTAGGCTTGGTTTTTTCTTGTCTTTCTCAAGTTCAGAAAGATATCCTGAGGATATGTTTAAGTCATTCGAAACGTCGATTAATTTTTTATCGTTTAGGACTCTTATGAGCCGGAGTGCTTCACCTATCATTTCAACACCTTTATGAAAAAAAACACTAACTCTAGTCAAATAAGTCATAAATCATCCCGGCTAACCATAAAACTATCTTGCGAATGAGTTTACGGTGTCTCCATAGGAATGACTTTACTTTGTCTGACATCTTCTTTCTGTGAGACATGTGTCACCTCCTTTATTCAGCACCTAGTGGTGCTGTTATGCCAAAAAGGAAGAGGTTACAAAAAAAAGGTCAGTTAGTGTTATTTCCTGCAGGCTATGCCAGCCTGCAGGGCCAGAGATCTATCGTGGTGATCGTGCAATGCCAACCGCACCGTACGACACAACATGTACCCCGGAAAAGTTAGAACGCATGATAGCATTCCACGAGCCGAAGCCCACTTTCGATGGCATAATACCAACCATGTCCTATATGAAAGGTAGTAGATATTAATGTATAAGTCAAGAAATAAATTCGCTGTCAGAGAATTTATTTAGCTCGCCAGATGGGGTTGAGTGTGAAATTGACCGAAATACCAGCTTAAGTTGTTTATAATAAAGCAGTTAATATTTTCACGAAATATGCCTCTTGTAAGTCATTGATAAACAAGGAAAATCCCATACGAAAAAATTACGAAAACGGCCTGTTTGAAATATAAGTCATTGATAATAAAAAAGATAAAAATGGAGGCGGTGGGAATCGAATATATTAAGCAAGTTGTTGATATCGCTAGGTTAAGACTAGCGACTGATTTAATATTACCCAAATATTACCCGCTTTGGCTATTTTGTTACGATTGTATTCCTGATGGTGCAATCAAATTATAGCAGATATTAACGCTCACTCAAACATCTTACTCCACTTTTCTACAGTTTCATCGCTAAGCTTGACCTTTACGCCTTCTTTTATCGCTTTGCTGATCTCAGTGAGCTCTTCATTACTCATCAAGTGATCAGATAGGTGAATAGAAACAGCAAGATCATGTTTGCTCTCTGGTTCTACGTTGCAGTTCTCACAAGCTGTAAGTGAACCGAGTTTTATACTTCCACAGTTAAAACAGATTGCTTTTGTCATTAATTAACCTCGTAATAAACTCTAGTTGATGAATTCATCTTATCACAGTTATAATTCTTATTGACTTTATATTTACACATAGAGCTATAAGGGGAACTTTGGTGAGAAAAAAAACTCCTTCAAACCCACTGTTTGATGAAATTAACATCTTTATAAATAATCACTATGAATTCAAGTGTAATAAGAATTATAAAGGCTTCTTCGGCAGAATCAGAGCATTTGCTGACAGGACTGAAGCAGAAGAACGTGAGAAAAGAGAATCAGGGGAATCATGGTTAAAAGAGCGTCACTCATACTATTCTGATCCTGTAAGTGAAGAAAAAAGAAAAAGAGACACAGAAAGAAGCATTGCTGCACTTCTTGAGAGTTCTTTTTCTGCAACTCTTATGAAGTATATCGATGATAAGGGGATAAATCCTGTTGATGTGTATAAAAAAGCCAATATTGACCGTAGATTGTTTTCTAAGATACGCAACGAGCAAAGATATATCCCCAGTAAAAGAACAGCTATTGCTTTGGCTATTGCACTAGAGCTTTCGCTTGATGAAACACGAGACCTTCTTAAACGTGCAGGATTCTCTCTTTCACGTAGCTTATTATTTGATGTGATAATCGAATATTTCATAATGAAAGGCATTTATGATATCTATGAAATTAATGATGTTCTCTTCTCGTATGATTTGCCTGTGCTTGGTGGGTAATTAAAATCTAATGTCGCTTTCTAAGCGACCTCTATTTAATATCAAGGTGCTATGATCGTTTTAGTAAAACTAAAAAATCATAGGTGCAGATATGAAATTCAAATTAATAATACTTGTAATATTAACGATGTTCTTATCTGGCTGTCTTACAACATCAAACAGAGCAGTGCTTAAAGCTCAAACAGTTACAGACCTTAAAGGCTGTAATAAAATAGATAGAATAGATTTCACTGGTGGTCAAATATTTGCTGTAGCTATGATCGGTCCAATAGCTGCTGATGGAGCTGCAAGATCAAGCTGTGAGAAGATGGGAGGTAATGTGATTCTTGGACAGGAGCTTTGTTATCATTATCCAGATTTAGACACTGAATATTGAAGAGTTCAAATTTTACAGTAAAGGTAAGATAAAGATGCTACAATAGACTTAGTGAGAATTTAATTAACTGAGACGGAATAAAGGTGAAAATATGGGATACGTTATTCTGATAGGATTATTATTCATTACAATAATCGCATGGAAAATATTGACAAATGGAGATATTGGTAATGCGTTTATAAAAGAAGAAATTACTGAAGCTTATAGATATAATAGGGGTAAGTCTATATTTGCAAAAAAGCCGTATAAAAGATATAGAAATTATGCCTTAGCTAAAGGTGCTGAAGATGATTTTAGTGAAACTGGTGCAAGATGTGTAACATTTAGAGACATGATAGGTAATGATGATGTTGTTATCAACATCATAGAAAGTGGTTATAAAGAGAAAGCAATGATCTATACAGATAATGCTACTCATCTAGCTGATGCATTCATGAGAAAAATAAATAAGATATAACCATGGCAAACACAGAGGAGAATACGCTTTGGGATGGATAATTGCAATTATTGTTTTTTTCATAATTTTGAAAGTTTTTGCTGATAGGGCTAATAGAGCAAGAAATGAACAGAATGGATCAGATATAAGAGCACTATGTACAGAGCTTGGTGTACCTTTTGACTCATACAATCGAATAGTTCTTGGTGAAATAGATGAGGTTAAACACTTTGCTACTTTATTAGGACAACATGGATCGCCACATATGAATTCACCATGGAATGTTAGAATGGCTTTGGCTATCGCTGATATTCATCATAAGGCAGAGATAGTCAATAGTAAGGCTCGTGAAATAGAAGATTTAATTGTTGGACTTCAAGACTTCTTGTACGAATACAAAGAGTCTAATGGATACTTACCAGAAAAAGTTTTGATTGACATTAAAACACATGAAAAATTCTTAAACGCAAATATTTATAATTTTCAGGATAATCTATTTTCAGATGACATAGAATTTATTCCAACTGTGCTAAATGCAGGGGAAAAGTGGAAAGTTTTCGAAGTTCATAGCCAAGTAGATAAAGATATTTTTGAAGATGTTGATGAATTCGATGATGAATCGGTAAGTATTGATGAGTATGAAAATGACATTTTAAATTATTATGAAAAAGAGACCCCTTCACATATGTTAACTTTGAATTCAAGCTACACTGATGATCTATCAGAGACTGATATGTGTTCAGGTAGTAATAATGAAATTTCCGATGAAGTAAATAAAGAATTAGATGAATTTTTAAAGGATTGGATTATAGAAGTGGCTGATGAAGAGTTTGAAGAGAACACAGGTAATAAAGACAAAAATGTTATTTGCGATCATGACAAGCTTGAGCTAATCGATGGGATACAATTTTACTTAGGAGAACCATTTAATGGTATCTCTCTCACGTATCATATTAACGGACAAATTAAAGAAAAGATTCCTTTTAGTGATGGAACAATTGATGGGGTATTTCAATCATACTATGAAGATGGAAATATCAAAGCTGAAGCTCCTTATGTCAACGGAGTTTTGGATGGAATCTCAAGAGAGTACTATATTAATGGAGAGCTTAAGACTGAAGGGCAGTTTAGCCTAGGGAAAGCAGAAGGAGTTATGAAAGAATTTTTTAGCAATGGTTTGCTCAAAAGTAAATTTATGTATAATCAGAATAGAATAAATGGATTAGCCAAACAATATTACGAGGATGGAACACTAAGGTGTGAAACACCTTATGTTGATGGAGTTGTTGATGGTGTTGCCAGAGAATTTCATGAAACAGGTCTGGTGAAAAGAGAGGTCATATTTGCAAATGGAGAACCTCTTTCAAGCAAAACATTTTAGGGTGTGCTGTGGGATTTTTAAACAAATGTATTTTACTAGGAAATTTGACAAGAGACCCTGAGGTTTCATACATTCCAGATAAAAACTTATATATCGCTAAGTTCGGATTAGCGGTAAGCAGATACCGTAAAAGTACTGGTCAGAAGGAAGATGTTTGCTTTATTGATATTGTTACATTCGGTAGAACAGCAGAATTCTGCGGAGAATATGTTTCAAAGGGTATGTCTGTATTGATAGAAGGAAGGCTGAACTATAAGCAGTGGGAACAAGAAGGTACAAAAAAATCAAAACATGAGATTGTTGCTGAGAATGTTCAGCTTGTGTCTAAGCCCAAGGCAGTTGAAAGTGACACAAGTTTTCCACCAGAAGACACAGACAATACAAACGATGAAGATTTGCCTTTCTAGGTGACAGAATGAAGTTTATAGTATGTATATTTTTGCTCTTTCAGACAAGTTTCAGTTTTTGTTTTGCTGAATCATCTGACTCAGTAAATTACGGAACTTTAATTTGTAAAGAGGTCACATCTGTATATGACGGTGATACTTTCAGGTGTAATATAGAAGGAGTTCATCCGCTAATAGGTAACAGAATAGCTATCAGAGTAGCAGGTGTTGATACACCTGAAATGAGAGATAAACGTCCAGAGATTAAAGCTCTGGCTCAACAAGCTAAGCAGTTTACTGTTGAGAAACTAAAATTTGGTAAAGTTATAGAGCTCAGAAACGTTCAAAGGGGGAAGTATTTTAGAATTGTTGCTAATGTCTTTATTGACGGGAAATGCTTGGGAAGCTTGTTAATTGAAAACAAACTCGGCAAAGTGTATACTGGAGGTAAAAAAGCTGAGTGGTAATAATTATGTTAAAATCTGTAAAAGAAAATTTTGGTGTTTTTTTTGTAATCTGGATAATAACACTTGTAGTTAATCAAGTTGTGCTTTTTGGAGCTTGTTTTAAATCATATTGTATTATAGCAGCATTGCCTCATACTTTTGTTATTTCTTTAGTGTTGACATATATCTTTATTAAATCTAACCAAAATAAAGACAAGCGTGAGCTTGTAGAAGTTACTAGAAATAGTCAACACAGGCAAATTCAAGAAACAAATTATTTGGATAATATATATAATAAAAGTCCTGCATGTCCAATTTGTAATTCAAAAATGGTAAAAAGAACAGCAAAACAGGGCAAGTATGCGGGTAAAAATTTTTGGGGATGTAGCCAATTTCCGAATTGTAGAGGCACTAGGAATGCTGAATAATGCTAAATTAATCATATTAGATGAAAAATTTAATTAACACATAAAATTTACCCTTATTTATGTGAAAATAGACTATTAGGATTTAATGAAAGAGAGGGGTTACTTATGGGACTAGTTATGAAATTATTAGTGTTATTATTGATTGCATGCTCTGTTTTTGCAAATCAATACTCTGAATACAATATAATATCTAAGTTTACTGCTATCTGTGATGAAAACACTCCTGATGGTAAAACTATTATTTTTTTTGAAACAAACACAAATGAATTACTTGCTATACCTGAAAATGGTTCAGCAGGTGATAGTCTTATACTTTATAAACACAATCCCAATATGGATACTTCATTATACTCTTACTACGAAGCTGGGGCAGTAGGAATTCAATTTTATAGAAGTCACAGTATGCTTTATCTAATGTTTAAGTCAGGAAGTAGTGAGCAAAGTTACAAGTGCACGATTATGCCACCGTCTGCCCATATGAAAGAAAAAATTAAAATAGTAAAACTTAAGGATTTGCATGAATATGTGGGGAGCTATGTCAAGACATGTTCTAATGTCGCAAGTGTATATTTTTCTAAAGCTAAAGGAAGGCCTGTTTTTCTGAATTTTGGTAATACTTATCCTAACCAGTTGTTTAGTGTTGTTATATGGGGCAGAGATGCGTATAAATTTACATACAATCTTAATTCGTTAACGGGCAAAACTGTTTGTGTTAGGGGGAGCGTAAAGTCATACAAAGGGAAACCTACAATGTATGTTACAGAAGAAATGCAGATTGAATTTTAAAACAATAAATCACAAGGAGTTTTCTAAATGAGAAAAATGTTAGCAATATTATTTATATCATTGATTATTAATATAACTGCACACTCAAAGTGTGACTATGAGATGAACGTTGATTCCAAAGCTATGTATAAGAAAAATTATACAAAAGAAGGTGTCCAATATATTGACGTGCTTTACTTAGATAAAAATAATTATCTTATAAATGGAAACATATGCCTACATCAAAAAGGTATTCTTGTCGGAGAATTTTCTTCTAAAGACGGAAAAGATCATGGAGTTAAAAAAGCTTATTATAATAATGGTAATATTCGACTTGAATCAACTTTTGAACAAGGTAGACAAGAAGGAATTACCAAATATTTTCTCGAAAATGGAAATTTAGATAAGGAGTTATTTTTTTTACAGGGTAGGCTTGTTTCTGCTAGATGTCCTAACGGATATGAATGGACTAAAACTCAAATAGAAAAATGGAATGGATCAAATGAGGATAGAGATAGTGTAAGAAGCATTTGTAATAGATTTAGATGAAAATAATATCCAATATAGAAAGAGCCTGTCAAACTATTTGCGTATAGTTGTAATCCTGCCTGCATTGCAGATTGGCAGTAAAAAGTATATATAAAATTTACAAAGGAGTCTTTCAAAGAGAGGCTCCTTTATTTTCTTTAATTCCGTACTGAAAATTAAAATCTCCTGACACCATTACTACATCTCAAAATTTACACGAAAAACAAGACCTCCCCCCTAGTCAGTATTGGCATGGGTGTCATTTTCGTTCTTAACATCACTGACCATACTCTTTAGTGGTGTGGAGGTGATTCATGTACAAAGAAAAATCCGAACTAACAGGTATTATCAGGGAAGGTCTCAAGAACATTATCAATAGCGGTACATTTCAGCAGTACCTGTCATTCGTATCGAAACTGCATCAGTATTCATTCTACAACTCACTGCTCATTTATCAGCATAATCCAGAAGCATCTCATGTGGCTGGCTATCGCAAATGGCAAGAACTAGGCAGACAAGTTCGTAAAGGCGAGAAGGCTATAATGATCTTTGCTCCGACATTCAAGAAAATTAAATCTACAGAGCAAGAGAGCCAACTTTTAGGTAATGAAAAAGAACCTGAAAAGAAATACCTCTCTGGCTTCATAACAGTGCCTGTATTCGATATCAGCCAGACAGAAGGGGAAAGTGTCCCTTCAATAGTAAGTGACTTTGGAAGCCATACAGAGCTATTCAACAGGTTTATTTCAATGTTCAGCAAAGATTACGAAATTATCCAACAGAGTCTTAAGTCTGCACTAGGAGGATTCACTGACGGAAAAATCATTGTCCTGAATGATTCTAAGAGCGAAGAACAGAAGCTTAAGACTCTGATTCATGAAGTCGCTCACTGTCAACTTAGCCATGTCGGTAACAATGATAAGCCGAAAAGTGTAAAAGAAGTTGAAGCTGAGATGACTGCATATATTGTCTCTGAACATTTTGGAATAGACTCCAGCAGTTACAGCTTCGGTTATTTAACAGGTTGGGGTAAAGGCTCTGTTGACCAGATAATGGATTCAGTAGACATAGCGTATCAAACAGCAAAGGAGATCATATCGGCTATAGAGCTGGACGATAAAATATCCATGCAAGCTTCGTAATGATCGACAACTTTAAGCCTTACCTTTATTGGTAGGGCTTTCTTTTTTTAATACTGTTTTAAGCTCACAGGAAGCCTTAGATTGGCTTTCTGAAGGCATGTATATGTCTTTGAGGGCATTGACCTTCTGGTAGAATATATTTTGTTGCAGAGCCTCTTAGATGCAATGTAAAGAGGGTGTAAGTTATAGGTTGTTTTCTTACTTGTATTTAATAGCGATGTACGTTGCACTGTATATATATGAATATCTTGCTTCATTCAGCAAGCAATCTTCAGAACTACTCAGTAGAGCTTACTCTCTTAGAGTAAATACAATGTAAATTACATTGATATTTGCATTGTAAGGCTGTAGAGAGCTTAAAATAGAGCTTCTAGCAGTATTTAAATTTTCTTGCAAGTACTTGCCCTATCTAGCAAATGAACAATGCTTTAAGACATTAAAACAGACAATTGAAATTTTAGTTAAATTTATTATGAATGTTACCGTTGCACTAGGCATAAGTATGGTATCACCATTCTTAAGCTTATGAAGAACCTCCAGAGTTACTCCGCTTCGCTACGTAACTTCTTACGGTTTTCAAAGCTTCGAATAGGTATCCCATTATAATATAGACTCTCTGGGGAGAGCCTCTATTATAATTATATATTATACAAAAAGGCAGTATGCTTATTTATTAGTAGTTTATGTTAAAATACAGATGGTTTAAACTACTTTTTATATGCTTATATAAAGTGTAAATTTTGATAATGATGCTTAAATTTAGTTTAAACTGGGACATTTTTTAGCTGATTTATAGCTTCTGGATTAGTCCTGTTTTTTAGCCAATTTTCTATGGCTTTTTTACCAATAAAATAATTATGAATCTTGCCTTTTTTGATCAGCAAATATCCTGCTTTAATTAATTCATTTCTGAGAATAGGTACGGTGCTTGGTTTAATATTCAGCTTTTCAGCTATTTCTGCATCATTAAACTCCCAGTTAGTTGAGCGTGTGTAATAATATATCAAAAGCTTAAAGGCATTAGGTTTGAGAATTCCCATTGCCTCAAGAGCTTCTGTATTAGATATTTTACATTTAAACTTATGATTGCTGTGAGTTACTACAGCCTTATTGTTATATACTGGTTTTCTACTCATTATTTTATACCTATTTGTTTTTTACGTAAGGCATAGATGCCTTCAGTACAAACTTGTGCTGTTACTATTAAATTAGTACTGTAATTAAATGCTACGATTTTATAAGTTGATGGGATTAAATACAAACTGCTATGTTTAACCTAAGACACCCTAAATGCTAAAATAGTGAAAATATAAGAAAATCTGCTGTTTGTTTATTTCAATTATGTATTATTCAGGCTTAAATAAGTATAGCTATAGCAATATCTTACGTTAGTCTTTGTCTCTGTATGGCATAAGGGGATATAAAGGACATTTTGTAGCTTTACAATCTCCTCTACCGTCAACATATCCTCCGCAGCATTCGGCACATTTAGCGAGTACTGCCTGTCTGTATGTAAGGTCTTTGCCGTATAAGAACCTCTGATATTGTGTCTTACCTGATGAAGTAGGCCATTCATCTGTTACATTGGCTATTTCTCTCTTTGTTGAGTCTGTAAGGTCGAAATTAGACATTTTAGCAAAGTTAAGATTTTGATTAATATGTTTCATTACTAACAACTCCTCTCGTAGCTGCAATGCGGTTTTCAAGCCATTCGTTTATTTCAGATTCAATCCATCCTACTGAACGAGTACCTAACTTAATAGGTTTAGGGAAAATTCCTTTTTCGACTTTTGCATAGATTGATGATCTGCAAAGACCAGTTACAGACTCAACTTCTTTCCTTCTTAGGATTCTTATTTTTTTCATTTTTTTCTCCTATTTTTTTTTTTTTAATGATTCACCAATTAGTTGAATGATTTAGGATAAAATTATCATTTAAATTATAAATAAATATGAAGTGTTAAACTAATTTATGAGATAAAAATTATTAAAAAAAAAAAGAAGAGAATTTATAATAAATTATTATAAAAATAAGTAAGATGATTTAACCACCCACCACTATAATTTCTTATATTGGTGGTGGGTGATTAAATCTTTCAGAATTAATATAATAGTTTGTTGTGTTTTTTTTTTTACATTTTGATTGGCTTTAATTTGAAATATTCTGCTCTTGGATTCTTACTTTCACCTTTAGGTGCTTTGACTTTTTCAGCATATCCATTTTCTATAGCCCATCTTAACGCAACAAAATAACGCCTATGCCCAATTCCTTTAGAAGGTCGAAATGACTGGTAGTGGCTTTTTATATTATCTTCAACTATTAATTCTTTACGCCATTTGGTTGAATACCAATGGTAAAGTTCTGAGTATCTTCTTTTTATGATTGCAGTCTCATCAGCTTTTGGAATTATTTCTTTAGGAGTTCCATCTTCACTTATTTCAAAGTATTGGTCAGGGTGCTGCTTTGAATAGTTGTGTTTTGTATGCGTAACTTTGATGAGTCTTTTTTCTGTAGCTGCTTCAAGCATACTGTCATCTTTTAATGCACTAGCAGACCTGATGGAGACTTTATCTAGAAGCATTGATGACCTTGCATTGTCCGTTATGGCTGATGCTCCTCTAGCCGCATATGCCTTATTCTCGTTTCCTTTCGGTAAGTGATGAAGCAAAATAACTGCACAACCAGCTTCTTTAGCTATCTTCTCATATTTAGCTAAAAGAGTACCCATATGAGCATTGTTATTTTCATTCAGATTATGTGTTCGGATAAGTGTGTCAACGAATAGGCACTTAATATTGTATGTCAAGAGTTGATCAATTAATGATATTGTTGTTTCAGTATCACGGATATTCTCGTCTTTTCTTTCAGCTATCAAAGTTGGGATACCATATCTGTCTATTATCATTAATCGCTCTTTTATGTTGTCAATGCAGTTGAAATCATTTTTTATCATATCTCGCATTATACGGTATATTCTGCTTCTGAGAATTTCTGAAGGGTCTTCTAGGGATAGGTATGCAACTTTTTCCCGATTTGTAGATGCTCCAAGAATATCTTTGCCTATGGCTATATGCATAGCCATTTTTAGAGCTAATAGTGATTTACCTGTTCCTCCATGAGCATTCATAAGTGTAACTGCCCCAATTGGAGCTAATGGGTAAATGCAGAATTCTTGTTCAGGTGGTTTTTAAGTTATCCAGTTTTCTGGTAGCCACATACCTTGGTTTGGAGATGTTGAATCTTGTGTGTTGTGAGAGTATACTTCGAAGAAGTCAGATCCTATTTCGTTTTTGATAAGCCAGCCTTTTATGTCGGTTACTTTTAGTTTTCCAAAGAACCACCAATTTGAAAAGTGATATTCTTCAAAGCTTACGAATTGTCCTATATTTTCTTCACATGCTTCAATACCGTCAAAATAGAGTGATAAACTAAAGGTTTTTATATCTTCTACTAAGGCTCTATAGATTAGTGCTGCATCTTTTGGCAAATTTTTTTCAGAGCCAAAAACAAACTTATAATGCTTTGGATTTTTACCTATTATCAGATTCATAGTTTCGTCCACAGTGAGAAAATCAAGATTGCTATATAAGTTTAATTCATTCATGTTAGTGCCTTATGCTTTTTCAGATTTTAATTCATCCAGATAGTCAGCCCATTTCTGCATCATCTTTGTTCTCTGCTTGATATATTGTGTTCTGTTATAAGCCCTTCCTAAAGGGTCTTTGACAACATGAGCTAGCTGCATTTCAAGCCACTCAACAGGGAACTCAAGCACTTCTGCACCTATTGTTCTGAAGGTTGATCTCCAGCCATGAGCTACAAGCTCTTTATTATTATACCCCAGACTGCGATAAGCTTTGTTAAAAGTATTGTCTGAAATAGGACGTGACCAACCTCTCTCTCCTGGAAAGACATATTCACTTTCACCACAGAAAGGCTTTATCTCGTTAAGCATAGAGATCACCTGCTCAGCCAGTGGAACGATGTGGGACTCTTTGCTCTTACGTTTAAAAGGCGTGTAAACCCACTGTTTTTTCTCGAAGTCGATATCCTTCCACATCATCAAGCGTACTTCTCCAGGTCTCTGAGCGAGGTAGGGAAGCATTTTTATAGCTATCATGACGACATGTGAGCCTTTGTAGTTCTCTACAGTCTTGAGGTATTCAGCTACTTTATTGGGGTCTGTAAAGGCAGCATAATGTTTACTGTTAACAGGTTTAAGTGCATCTCTGAGATCAATGGTAATATCTCTCTCTGCTCTACCTGTAGCTATGGCATATCTGATCATCTTGCCAAATACAGTCTTTGTCCTGTTGGCAGTTTCGATAGTACCCCTCTCTTCTATCTTGCGTAAGACTCCTAGCAGTATCTGAGGAGTAACGTTTCTTATCTGCATGTTACCTATAAGGGGGAACACATCTTTCTCAAGTTTTCTAAGGTTCTTTTTAGCGTGTTCTTCAGATACTTCGTGTCGGTGTCTTTGTACAAACCACTCTAGCGAAAGAGATTTGACAGTATCTGTAGAGTCTGTTTCCTTGAGAATTCTTTTATTTATATTTGGGTCTATACCATTGGCAACCATCTTCTTGAGATCGTCTCTGGCTGTTCGAGCTTCTGCTAGGCTTATTGTAGGAAACTCTCCAATAGTAAATATTTTATCGCTATTGTTTATGTTGTACCTGCAACGCCAATAGTTAGCTGTCTTCATCTGGTGAAGATACAGACCACCACCATCCTGATGTTTTTTACAGCTACCATCAGGCTTTAGTGATTGAACGAATTTAGCTGTGAGCTTGTTATTTGTCTTTGCCATAGAATCCTCTCAGGTTTAAAATGGGTAATATCGTCTTGAGTTGTTACTCTTACCCATATATTACCCATAAAAGTAGTGGATTTCAAGAGAATCTAATGGAATAATATGGACACTGTGACCTTTAATAGAAAAGGCTTCACAGATTTCTCTGGAAGCCTTTAGATGTTTAGAAAATGGAGGCGGTGGGAATCGAACCCACGTCCGAAGTATTTTCGATCAAAGGTACTACATGTTTAGTCTTTGCATTTATCTTAGCCTCTCAGCAGGGGCAAAGACAGCCCAACTGAAAAGAGCATCCTCTTTGTTTCGCCTGATGCCCGAGGCATCACACCAGACTATCCCACTAAAGTTTGTGCCCTCTACAAGACCGCAGGAATGCCTTCGTAGGGGACATCGCCGCTATCTATGCAGCAGCGAGTGCGTATTCGTCGTTTGCAATTACTTGCTTTGGCTTGCTTACCGGGTTGCCGCCCCGGACATGCACCTAGAGACCTACGATCCCCCGTCGAAACCGTGCGCCCCCTCATTTCATTAACCTTTTGCGCAAAAAGCCTGCACAACCGAAAAGATCATGCAGGCCATTTTCTGCTACGTATTTAAATATATCTGAAAAAATCAGATTTGCAAGTATTATAGTGATTCCAGATGTTCCACTAGCCGCTTAGCGTGATCTTTTGCCTTTGCAGTCACTTCGTCTTTGTCTCCCATCATATCAGGGATATACAGCATGCCATTAGAGCATACGTTACCTGCGTATTCCATCTGGCAAAACTGAGCAGTCTGGATAAGCGGTGCAGTAAACTCTTCTACCGTATAGTTGTTTGAACCATCCTTTGTATAGGTGTCGCTTGGGCCGCCTGTTGTAAAAGAGAGTACTAATTTTTTTCCGGACAGCTTGTCTCCGCCTGGCCCATAAGCAAATCCGAACTGCAGAACATCATCCATCCACTTTTTAAAAAGAGCAGGGAGAGCGTACCAGTGAAAAGGGAACTGTAAAACAATAATATCTGCACTGGCTAGTGCTTTTTGCTCTTCTTCCACGTTAAAATTAAAACCATCTGAAACATCTGCAAGGTTTCTCACAGTTATATTTGTATTACCTTTTGCTGTATCAGCTATTGTTTTGTTAGAGAGTGAGTTTCCATAGTTTGAGTGACCAACTATCATCAGTACGTTTTTCATGATTTCCTCCTTATATATCTAAATAGATATAACTTTAAAAATAAAAGTCAATAGATAAAATGGGATTGAATTTGTTTTATTTAAGTTTTATCTCTCTGCCCATCTCTCGCTGCAGGTCACGTTCTTTTATAACCTGTCTTTTGTCATGGGTTTTCTTCCCTTTTGCCAGAGCGATTTCCAGCTTTATCAGTCTGTCTTTCTGATATATTTTCAGGGGTACTAGTGTAAGACCTGCCTCTTTTATCTTTCCGATTAGTTTGTCTATCTGTTTTCTGTGCATTAGCAGCTTTCTGCTTCTTGTTGGTTCGTGGTTGTTCCTGTTCCCTTGCAGATATTCGGGCACATGGGCATTGACGAGAAAAACCTCGCTGCCAATAATTTTGACAAATGCCTCCTTCAAACTGACCCTTGCATCCTTTATGGATTTTACCTCAGTACCTCTGAGCTGAATGCCTGTTTCGAAGGTTTCCAGTATCTCATAGTCAAAAAAAGCTTTTTTGTTTTTTGCAAATACTTTCATATAACTCCTTGTGAAATAATATCATTTATAAACGGATAAAAATAGATAAAATATGCATTTTCCATTGAAAAGCAACAGATATAATGTGATAATTTACATAACTTATTTTTGTGGGGGAACAATGGCAGTTTTTAGCGAAGAGTTTTCAAACGGCATCCCGTTCATGGACAATTCAGCGAAAAGATTCATAACTGAACTCAATAAGCTCAGTGACGCCATGAAAAATGGCGAGGGTCGCCAGTATGTTATTTTTGCTCTCGATTTTCTCAAAGACTTCTGTGAAACACAACTCGCTTTCGAGAACAAAGTAATGCTGCAGTATTATTTTTACGACAACCCGAATCACATTAAAATGCACGAAGAGTTCAGGGAATCAGTTATTGATATTATTAAAAGATATGACGAATTTGGAGCAGATCACGGAATGCCTCTTAACGTCCAGAGGATGATGAGCTCTTGGCTTGCCCGGCACATAGGCAAGCAGGACAAAGTTCTCGGCGATTACATTCGTGTTAAGCTAACCAAGAAAGAGAAAGCTTAGTTTTTAGCTGCTGGACAGGAAGCACATGCGGGTGCATCTTTTTTAGCCGAACATCCGCTTTCTTTTGAATAGCCTTGCGCATACCATCCGCTCCCTTTCAGGTGGAACGCTGAAGCTGACATTATTTTAGCAGCCTTGCCGTTGCACTCAGGGCAATCAATCTCACTATTTTCAGCCGTTACACTTACAAGTTTTTCAGTAACTTTTCCGCACTTCTCGCAGGAATATTCGTAAATAGGCATTTTTAACCTCTTTTTTTGTTATGCAGAGTTTTGAATATAATGAAAAAAAAGGAAATTTCAAGCAGAAAATAACCTAAGCCTGAAGATAGAAAGCTGCCGGAGCAGATCTTCGTCCATTAACCATAACTCTTAGAAGGTGGCGTCCTGTATAGTGCTTTCTGGTGGTGCTTTCCCTCAGAGGATGTCTTCCGGAAAGGTTAATCACTTCGCCAGGCTTAATAACTGTCTTTTTCAGCTTAAAAACTTTTGGCGAGAGTTTTTTATTGCTTTTCACAAACAATATCTCGAAGTCCACCATTATGTTCAATTCTTTTTCTGATGTATTGTCCATTACAAAAGTGAATTCAAGCTTATCCCCCAGCTTCAAAGTGGTGTATTTGATATTAAGTCCCCACACATTAATGCCTTCCGGTTCGGGGAATCCTGAAATGGACAGTGCTTTTTTGTGCCCCGACTTAAAGAGTGAACGCATTGCGTGTCTGCATACCCATTCTGAATTTTCAAAACCTTCATTTATCCACCTTTCGGCTATATCTGCGGCCATATCTGGGTGGTCTTTTGAAATGTCGTTCAGGCTGTTTGCCACAGATCGTCTAACGTACAGAGCGGGGTCGTTTTTCAGTTTTTCCAGTATAGGTATTATTGGCTCAGGATCTTTAACAAACTGCTGGTTTCTGCGCCCCATAGGGAGTCTGGGTCTTGTCCCTTCGCTGGCCAGTCTTCGCACGTGAACATTCTCTGAATCTGCCCACTGTTTTAGCATATTAAGAGCTTTAGAAGGATATCTTTCCAGAAAATACCTTATATCGTATTCCGCAGTGAATGTTTTTGTCATCTCTTTCAAACCGTTCATAGAGAGTTCAAAATGTTCCAGTCCGTATTTGGAGATGTATCTCCCCTGCGCAAGGTTTATGAAATGCACGTTGCGGAATTTGAAGTCCTCAGTCACTTCCAGTTCATCAGTGAGAGATTTTATAAGTATTGGGAGTGTTGTTTCATAATCTGAAGGCAGATGTTTATAGAGCGAATCAGTGATTTGCTCGAGTCTCAGTCCGTAGTTGTTTTCTTTCTGGTTTTTAACGGCATCAGCCAAAAAAGCTTCACAGTCAAAAGGTTTATAAGAGTTTTTCACTCTTGCTGCTAGTTTTTCTATGTTTGGTGTGCTGAAAACTTCACGGAGTAGTTCTGCCATTATTACTCCGGTATAAGGATGTAATCTCTATGAACCCACCCTGTGTGCTCTTCATCTGTGGTGATTACCAGCACCCACTTTTGCACTTCTGCCTTAATAATAACGGGTGTTCCTTTTTCCAGTTTATAGATGACATTCTTCTCAGATGTTGTTGGGGCTGAACGAAGATTCAGTACATCTACTATTACGTATGCCTTTATGACGGGGGGGTCTTCAGCAACAGCTTCGGGTTCGCTTTCGGGCTCAGGCTCCGCAGCTTTTATTACAGGTGCAGGCTCAGGTGTCTGTGTAGTTTTTTCCTGCACTAGCTGTTCTGTCGGTATCTCTTTATTTTTTATGTTTATCTGATACGTTATAATCGATACCAGTATTATTATTATGACAGTCAGAAGGTATACCATACTGTTTTTAGAGACTGCTGATGGTTTTTTAACAGGTTCCAGCCTAAGGCTTTTTGCAGCCGCGTCCAGATGCTTTGTTTCAAGAAATTTGCTCTGTCCTACAAAAGCAGACATTAGAGCACGCTCCATGGTCAGGTTTATAATTCTTGGATTGCATCCTGAAAGTGCTTCGAGTTTTTTATAAAACTTCTGATCTGGGTACTGCCCTTTGTATGATGATTTGGAAAGGCGGAAAACTACATATTTCTGAAGCTCAAGGTAACTAAGAAAATTCAGTCTGGTCTGCATGGTGATGCGCTGTTTGAGCTGTCTCAGTTCTGTTGAGTTTAGCTTATCCTCCAGCTCCGGCTGTCCGGCAAGGACGAACTGTATAAGTTTTTCTTTCTCAGTTTCCAGGTTTGAAAGGATGCGCAGTTCTTCTAAAGTTGCTGTGGGCAGATTCTGTGCCTCGTCTATCACAAGCAGGATACGCTTCCCCTGTGCTTTTTTTTCTGTAAGGAAATCTCTGAATCCGGCGAAGAGCGAATTTTTGGAAACACCCGGTTCTATTTTATACCCGAAATCTTCCAGTACAGCTCTGAACATATCTTCCGGTTCCAGCGATGGAAAAAGGATGTACGCATATTCTACATCATCCGGCAGTTCGTTCAGGAATTTGCGCAGTGTTATGGTTTTTCCGGTTCCCGGTTCGCCTATGAGCGTGAAGAAACCTTCGTCTGAATCTATAAAATATTTCAGCGAGTCAAAGCTCTCTGCATGTGTTTCTGATGTGAAATAAAAAGCAACATCAGGGGTTATCCTGAAAGGGTGCTCTTTAAACTCGAAGAAATCTATATAGCTCATATGTCCCTCAATGAATTATTATCATACTATCAGCTACTGTGCAAAGCAAGTATGCAATAATAATGCAGAAATAACGTGATGGGCATGAGGATAATTTACTCTGTTAAAAACTGCATAACTCTGTATAATAAATAGATAAATCATTCTTTACGGGTCACAGCTTATGAATAAAATAACAATGTCGGTAGGGAGCGGAGGGGCATCAACTCGTTCTTTTGTTTCGGACATCATCTTCAGCCGGCTCGGAAACGAAATCCTGAACAAAGCGTCAGATTCTGCAATACTTGACGTATCCTCAAAGACAGCATTCACCACCGACAGCTATGTAGTGCGACCGGAGTTTTTCCCCGGAGGCGACATAGGAAAAATATCTATCTGCGGAACTGTTAATGATCTACTTGTTTCCGGTGCTGTTCCGAAGTATCTCTCTTTTGGGTTAATAGTTCCGGAGGGCTATCTTGTGAGCGATTTGGAACGCATACTGGACAGTATGGCTGCCGAATGCAGAAAAGCGGGAGTAAAAGTCGTTTGCGGAGACACAAAGGTTGTTGAAAAAGGCGCCGTTGACGGTCTTATAATAAACACATCAGGCATAGGTGATGCTGTATATAACTATACTGATGTGTCAAATATAAAAGAGGGTGATGCGGTCATTATTACATCCGACATAGCAAGGCACGGCATGAGTGTTATGTTGGCAAGGGGTGAGCTGGGGTTTGAAGGAGAGATACTTTCAGACTGTGCCTGTCTTCTTGACATATTTGAGAGTATTGCCGGAATGAATGTGAAATTTGCCAGAGACGCCACCAGAGGTGGAGTTGCTGCTGTTTTGAACGAAATAGCGTCAGACTGCGGCTTAGGTTTTTTAATGAAAGAATCTGATATACCGATACACGAAAATGTTGGCTATCTGTGTGATATGCTTGGGTTTGACCCTTTGGCAGTTGCTAACGAAGGTCTAGCTGTTATAATAGTAGAACAAGGCGAGGCTGAAGCCGTCCTTGAAAAGATAAAAAACTGCGAAAGCGGAAAAAGAGCTTCTGTTTGCGGGATTGTGGAGGGTAAGAATGTTGTTCTTGAGACAGCCATCGGCGGGAAAAGGCATATTGAGATGCCTTCTGGTGAGCTTCTCCCTCGTATATGCTAGCTTGCTTGCTGGCTGCGGCGACAGAGTTGAGCGCATACCTATTGTGGAGGATAAATGCAGCAAATGCCACAATACAGACAGGATATACTCCATTAAACGCTCTGAATATGAGTGGGACAGGATAATCCACGGGATGAAGGTCAGAGGACTGAAGCTTTCTGAGCAGGAAGAAAAAAAACTCATGAAAGAGCTGTATGATAAACTTGGAAGTGACAAGAAATGATAAAGATTGACTGGGATAAACAAAATGGGCTTTTGCCTGCCATTGCGCAGGATGCCGAGACGAAAGACGTCCTGATGCTTGCATATGTTAACAAAGAGGCGCTTAAACTTACATTTGAAACCGGATATGCACATTACTTTTCCAGAAGCAGAGACCAGATATGGAAGAAAGGTGAAACTTCAGGTCATCTACAGAAAATCAGGGATGTTTTTCTGGATTGTGACGGAGATACAGTTTTATATATCATAGACCAGACAGGGGCAGCCTGCCATACTGGAGAGCGCACATGTTTTTTTACAAAACTAAGTTCCGCCGGAGATAAGATAATATGAGCAATCTCATGCTTGGCGTGGATGTCGGCGCATCTAACATTAAAATAGTAGAGCTTAAAGAGAAGAAAAATGTTTATACCGTTAAGAATATATTGATTGCTAAAACTCCCTCAAGAACCGTAGTGGAGGGTGCTATACTGGATCACGGAGCTGTTTCGAAGGCCATTGCCGATGCACTGGCAACAGCAAAAGGTATTTCCAAAGAGGCTGCTTTAGCTCTTCATGGCAAAGATGTTGTGGTGAAAAGAGTTAAACTTCCGTGGAACGGCAAAGGTGATTTTAAAGAGCAGTTTTTATGGTCTGCGGAGCAGTATATAGGTATAAGCTCAGAAAAAGCCTCTTATGATGCACAGATGATAAAACACGACATAGAGACTCTTCTTGCAGACACTGTTCTTGCTGCTGCACCTAAGGACAAGGTTGCAGATATGCTCACTACCGCAACACAAGCCGGGCTTAAGCCAGTAGTAGTGGACTTGGAATCACTGGCATTGGTTAATCTGGTGACCGCTTTTAAAGGGAAGTATGAGCATGTGAATGTAGTTATTGACATGGGGCATGATGCCGTTCGGATGATATTTTTTAACGATGGGCATGTGGATACAGTCAAAACTATATACAAGGGTGGAAAATTTCTGGCAGAAGAGGTAGCGCAGGATCTTTCCATAGACATAGAAAAAGCTGAAGAGATGATAAGAGATCCTGAGAACCTGCAGAATAATGCAGACATACAGGCAGCAGCCATGGCATACGGCAGCAGTCTGGGCTCAGAGATAGAGACAATTGTGGACATATACATGCAGGAGAGAAACAAGGAACCTGTAGACTTTTTTGTCTGCGGTGCAACTGCTTATATTTCTGAAGTGGTAGGCAATGTAGAAACTTCCATGGGTTTATCCATGGCGCACATTGACCCTTTCCGTTACATAGATATCCCTGCTAATCTTCGCCCTCTTGTTGATGCTTGCGGAGCAGGCACTTTTGCACTTGCCTGTGGGCTTGCAATGAGGAAAGCATGAGAAATATCAGATATATTGTCATTTTTATTATAATCTCAGCAGCGTTTTCCTGTGTTCAGATGCAGCCTATCCAAGAGCCAGAGGCTGTGATGAAACAGACACCTGTTTCAGTATACATCTACCGTATGGGTGGAGATCTGAAGATAGAGATGGCTATTGCTGAAAAAGAGTGGGACTACACATCTGTTTTGAGTGACGACGGGCTTCAATATACTCTTGTGGTGAAAAACCTTTCAAGCGGACTTGGCAAGGTCGATTATGTCAGACCTGTTATAGGTTTGGACAGGACAGACTATCCAAGCGGTTTCAAGCTTGTTTTTACTCTAGCCAGCCGGCATAAACTTTACGCCTCACGTAACGATCTTGGGCTTCAGATAGTTCTGACAGCTTTGGAACCTGATATGGAGATACTCTCTATGAACAGTTTCGGTCCTTGGGCTTCGCCTGAGATTCCTGCCGCAACTTTTCAGGGCTCTGTGACAGATAAAGATATAACTACTGTAGAATTTGACTCTGCGCCTGTTTACGCAAAAGGTGAATCCGGAGGAAGATATTATCTGGACGTATTTAATGTAAGTATTCTGCCTGGAATAGTTAAGCACAAGGGTCTGCTGGCAACAAACCGTATGGAGGGGAAGACCAGATTTATCTTCGGTCATGATGTAGAAATATGCCCTCAGGAGCGTACGCTTGTTCTGGGGAGAGAATGCAGAGGCTACACGGGACTTTCCGGTTTTGTAAGGGATAAAAATGAGAAGACAGAATCTTTCCTCTTTTCACTCCCTGGAAGACCAGAGATGAGTGTTATGGAGATGGACGGTCTGGTTGCTTTCGGATTCGAAGATACAAGGCTTTTTAGCGGTCTTTTTAAAAGATATAATGACGGCGATGTTTATAAGGTGGAAGCCAGAAGAAAAGACGGTAAGCTCTGGCTGATCTTTTTATATAAGAACGAGCTTAAGTACCGTAAATATTATTCCGGAGACAAGTTCTTTGTTGTTTTTTACAGGAACGAAAGTTGAAAAGTCTGAAACTTTTCATATTGGCGGCTGAGAAGTCTGCCGATTCACACGCGGCTGATCTTGTCCGGGCTCTTTCTAAAAGATTTGATCTGACTCTTACCGGCACAGGCGGTGCTGATCTTAAAAGGCTTGGCCAAAAACAACTTTACGATATAAATGATCTTAGTGTGATAGGTTTGGACGAGGCCATCAAAAAACTTCGCTTTCTTTTCAAAGTTAGGGACAGGCTTCTGAAAGAGCTTAAAGAGAACAGGCCGGACGCTGTTGTGCTTGTTGATTATCCTGGGTTTAACCTCCGCTTTGCAGCAGAGGTGAAGAAGCTTGGGATACCTGTCATATATTTCATCTCTCCTACATTTTGGGCGTGGAACTACAAACGGGTTTATAAGCTTCGTGATTACTGTGACCTTGTACTTTGTATATATCCTTTCGAAGAAGATATTCTCATTAAAGAGAGAGTTAATGCAAAATATGTGGGCAACCCGATAAAAAGGCAGATAGACTTCAAATGTGAAAACAGAGACGAGTTTCTTGCCAAGGGCGGCTTTAAGGACGATGCGAAAATAATAGGGCTTTTGCCCGGCAGCAGAAAACGCGAGATAGAGTCATTGCTGCCTGTGATGTTAAGTGCAGCTGAGGCTATGCCTGAGTACGAATATGTATTAGGCGCAGCGGAGGGTGTTCACGAAGATTACATCAAAGAAAAGATAAAAGGTACAAAGGTGAGGCTCGCCTCAAACCTGACCCACGACATAATGAAATATTCAGATATTCTGTGGGTGTGTTCCGGAACTGCCACTTTGGAATCAGCGATAATAGGTACACCTCTTATTCTGCTTTATAAAATATCCTTTCTTACTTACAACATCGGCCGCTTTGTCTATAGGCTGGATCATATCGGCATGCCAAACATAATAATGAAAAAAGCAGTGATACCTGAGCTCATTAAGAGTGACGTCACACCTTTTAATCTGATGAAGTTTACCGATAAAGTTATAGCCGAATCAAAAACAGTCAGAGAAGACCTGAAAAAGGTTGGTGACTTTTTTCCTGACAGGGATTTTTCGGAGAGCGCCGCTGAGGAAATTTATTCCTTTATGGAAAAAATAGACAGGGAAAAATGTACCAAATAGAATCCGCCTTAATCGACACACTCCTGAGAAACTTAAGTAAAATCTTCACTTTCTAATATTTTAAAAACTGGCACCGTATTTTCTACTTACATCGCGGAGGCGTCTAATGGAGAATATGTCCATCCTTAATCTTTTCAGTTCAAAACAGATGGAACTGCCATCTAAAAATGCTGAAAGCAGTCAAGGTCAGTTTGAAGATATTTTCAAGAGTTATCTTGATCGTCCTGAAAAACCGACACCTAATCAGGCAGTTGTTAAACAGGTAAAAACAGATAAAACTGAAAATATAGATAAAGCTGAATCAACAGAAGAAATGGCAGAGCCTAAATCACCAAAGGAAGTTATAGAAAATCTTAAGATTCCTAAAGAAGATAAAGAGAAACTGCTGAAAATGCTGGAAAAGGCTGAAACAACAGAAGAGCTAGCAGAATTTCTTGACAAGATGGTAGCTGTTATAAAGAAGATGCTTTTAAAGACAGAAGGTATGGAGATGGACTCGCCTAAGATGCTTCAGCAGGTTGAAAAAGTTCTTACAGAGGTTGCACAGGGTGTATTAGCCATGAACAATGCATCAACCAAAGATAATCAGCTTCTGGAGCTGACATTGGACAGGATAGTAGATGTTCAGGCAAGACAAAATACAGGGAGCACTCCTCAGCTCACAGTAGTTAAAAATAATCCTCAGCAGCAGGTACAGCAGAACAATCAGCCTAAAGATAATGGGAACAACGCTGCCAGAAGAGATGCAGTTTTCGATATTGCACGCAACAACGCTAATCAGCAGCTTTCCACTGAGATGAAAGAGAAGATAGTAGAGCTGATGGGCACAAAGCAAACCACAGAAAACGTTAATGTTCACACATCCAGCTCTGGTGAAGAAATTATTCTGAAAACAGAAGTCTCTGAAAAGATAATAAAAACCGAGATGAGAATTCAGGGTCCAAGAGATATTATGAAATTCGCGGAAATTATGGAGCTTGCCAAAAGTCAGAAGGCAAACAGGATAAACATCCAGCTTCATCCGCAGGAGCTTGGGAAAATACAGATTCAGCTTACTGAGCAGGGCGGCAAGGTTTCAGGGAAAGTCTTTTTTGAATCTGATACTGCCAGACAGTTTTTTACAAATAGTTCAGAGTCTATTCGCCAGCAGCTTGCAGAGAAAGGTGTAATTATTGACAATCTGGAATTTGCTATGAAGGATTTCGATCAGAAACAGTTTGACGGCTGGGAAGGAAGAGAAAAGAAGAATAGCAGCCAAAACGGTGCTGAAAAACTGACAGACAACAAAGATGCGGAAGAAGATACAAAAGAATCAGATGGTGTCTACGCCTAATGGCGGGCATCGGAGGTAGGCTATGCAAATCACAAGTACAACGGTAGATAGTTCTTCATATGATAAATCTGCGATGGAAATTAACAACAATCAGGGGGAGCTGTCTTCGGGGGATTTCCTGAGTCTTTTTATTACTCAGCTTAAAAACCAAGACCCGACAAACCCTATGGATGACTCTGCTCTTATGGAGCAGACATCGACCTTTACCCAGGTAGAGCTAATGACAAATATGGAAGGATATTTAGAAAAGATTGCAGGCGGAAGTGAAAATGCAAATATGCAGTCACAGATGGCATCTGCAGCGTCCTTCATAGGAAAGATTGTAGAATATGAAGGTAACGACACCTACCTGCACAATGGTGCGGGAGCGATATCATTTCAGGCAGATCAGGTTCCTAAAGAGACTACTGTTGTTGTGAAAGATTCTCAGGGTAACTTTGTCAGGAGTTTTTCTACTGATGTGAGAGGTACCGACATGAACACCTTCTACTGGGACGGAACAGACGCTAATGGTAATTATGCTGGTGACGGCAAATATAGCTTCGCTGTTGTTGCAAAAGGTGCAGACGGTGAAGACATAAATATCAAAACCTACGGTAACGGTTTGGTAACAGGAATTAAAACAACTGACGGTTCACTTGTATATGAAGTGGACGGAAGCGATATAAAATCTGAATATATAACTTCGGTTAGAGATGCTTCTCTTGGGGGTGCTTAAATGATGCGGTCACTTTATTCAGCCATTAGTGGTCTGGGTGTAAACCAGCAGGCAATGGACGTGCTGGGAAACAATATTTCAAACGTAAACACTGTTGGTTATAAAGCTAGTAGAGCCGTTTTTGAGGATCTGCTCAGCCAGACTTTAGCGGGCAGTACATCTCCTACAGATAACAGCGCAGGTATCAACGCCACACAGGTTGGTCTTGGTAGTGCCCTTGCGGGTGTGGACACAGTTTTTGAGACAGGAACCATGCAGACCACAGAAGTGGATACTGACCTTGCCATACAGGGGGACGGTTTCTTTGTTTTGGGTGATGGAAGCGAAGGCAATTACCTATACAGCAGAGCTGGTAACTTTAGTTTCGGTGCAGACGGTTCTCTTACTAACTCCTCTGGATATTTTGTTCAGGGCTGGATGGTAGACCCTGACACCGGAGAAATGCTTACAGATACAAATGTGGACAATATTGTCCTTAGTTCTGACTACCAGACCGCAGTAGCTAAAGCGACAACTGAAGTTTCCTTGGCTGGTGTTTTAGACACTGAAGCTGACCCGACAGTTCTTGAGTACCCTGAACTTATGCACTACGCAGACCCTGGAGACAGTATCTTTTCTGTTTACAGCTCCGATGGCGGCGGCATGGACCTAGCTGATAACGAAGCTATAAAAGTAAAAGCACACGCTGCAGGCCGTACTGATATGAAAGATGTTTATAACGTGTCTGATGTTAACCTCGGATTGGAGGACGACAAATCTCTGCTTGTGTATGTAAACTCAAATGCACATACACTTACATACGGTACAGACTATACATCTCTTGGCGGTTTTACAAGTCAGCTGGAGAATATATTGAATCAAGAAGCTGAAACTGCTCTTTCCGGTCCTGTTACAGATTTTAATGTATACGTTCAAAACGGAGCAGTGAGGGTTGTCAGGGATACATACACAGCGGATGCTGCGGATGTCGCGATAAATTCATTTAGCGGCTCTCCTATTCTTGCTGTTGGACTTTCTGACCTTGCTGCAAATTACGATGATGCAAGTGATTCAAAGACCAGTGACGAAATGTATTTTGAAAGTACTATATATGCCGGTCGGGATTTTACTACTTTAAGTGAGCTTGCTGCTGCCATGGAGACAGAGCTAGACGGGAATGTCATAAGTGCAGATGAGTTTTCTGTAACTTACGATAACACAACAGGCCAGTTTATCTATGATATAAATAATACAATTAATTCAGCTTCAGGTACCCTTAGCATATCAGGTCTTTCTGTAGATAAATCATTCAGCGGTACCACTTTTGAATCAAATATTGTACCGCCAAGCGCATCAAGCATGTCTGTTGCATATGTAGATACAGCTGCTCCAGGATATGACCCTGCCGTTGATGGCACGGGCAGAGTACAGACTGAAAGTGATATATTCCTCCGAACAGCACAGGATGATGACCCACTTTCAGAGCTTTTTACAAGCGCAGGTGTTGAGCTTGGGCTGGACAACACGGCTATTATCGAGTTTTCTTCTTCGGTAGGCGGAGAGCCTATTTCAGGAACCGCGAGTATCGCTGTTGCAGGTAATACCATTCAGGATTTTCGCGAAGCTATTGCTAACTATTACGGTTATGATTCTGCAACAGAGGAAGACCTGGCAAATCATATAGGAAGCTTTACCGAGAATTCAGGAAAACTTAAGATAACAGGTAACGACGGCAAACCAAATGAGATAGATTTTGCAAAATTCGAAGTAGTCGGAAGCGGAGATTACGACGCTTTCTATGACTATTTTGAGTACTCAACTTCTCAAAATGCATCAGGCGGAACACTGACAACATCCCAGACTGTCTATGACAACCAAGGTGCTTCTCATACTGTCCAGTATAATTTTGAGATGTACGATTCGGCTGAAAACTCATGGAAACTTACATTGTCATCTCCGGATGAGGGTGTGGATGTGTCGCTTAATCAGGCCTCCGGAAGCGAAATTTTAATGCATTTTAACTCAAACGGTTCTTTTAATTACATGACTACAGTTAACGGCACAAGAGTGCCTGAGCTCACAATGAATATTGATCCCGGAACCGGAGCAGGAGTTATTACAGATGTAGCTATTAACCTTGGAACAGCATCAAGGTTCGACGGAATGTACATGGCTTCTGATGATGGAGGTATAAATTCCGCATCACAGGACGGATATACCACAGGTACTCTGGAATCAACTCTGTTCAACTCTGCAGGAGAGGTTATAGGCTATTACACCAATGGTCAGGTGTCTACAATAGCCCAGATAGCGCTTGCTACATTTACTAATCCTAACGGACTTATGAAGGTTGGGGATACCACTTTTCAATCCACAACAAACTCAGGCGATCCTGCAATAGGCGAGCCGAACACAGGATTCCGCGGTGAGGTTGCTTCCGGTACTCTGGAAAATTCAAACGTTGATCTTTCATCTCAGTTCGTTGGGATGATTACAACCCAAAGAGGTTTCCAGGCGAATTCAAAAGTGATCACTACTTCTGACCAAATGCTTCAGGAGCTGATGACTCTTAAACGTTAAAAAAATTAAAAATGCGATTAAATAAGCCACAGTTAATACTGTGGCTTTTTTATGAAGGAGTCTTTGCTTTAAGGTCTCTAAAGCATTTTCAAACCATTATTTCTGTTGACTGATGCCTCGTAAGTCCTGTATCTTTATAAGGAAAAGCTATACAATATATTTGTATTTAAACACCAGAAACCTTTTTTTAAATTTAAAGGTTAAGGGTGTATTTCATATCTGGGAGAGCCTATGGATATCGCAACCGTTTTAGGTATGTTATTAGCATATATACTTGTTGTCACAGCGATGCTTATGGGAGCGGGTATAGGTCCTTATCTCGATATTCCTTCAGTTCTTATTGTTGTCGGCGGGTGTCTTGGAATCCTTTTTATGAGTTTTCCTATGGACAGAGCACTTGGTATTGCAAAGTTTTCTATGAAAACCATGAAATATCCTCTGGACGATCCTGCCTCACTTATTTCTCAGCTTGTTGAGTTTGCTGTTAAAGCTAGAAGAGACGGCATACTTTCACTGGAAGCAGCAGAGGACGAGGTTAGTGACGAGTTCTTAAAAAAGGGAATAAGACTGGCAGTGGACGGAACTGAGCCGGAGGTCATTAAAAATATTTTAGAGACAGAGCTGGAATACATGGGCGAAAGGCACAAAATAGGCGCAAGTGTTCTCGGCTGTCTGGAAGGTTTTGGCCCTGCTATGGGTATGATAGGTACTCTTATTGGTCTTGTTGCGATGCTTCAGTCTATGGAAGACCCCAGCACCATTGGTCCTGCGATGGCAGTTGCCTTGCTTACCACACTTTACGGTGCGATGATTGCAAACCTTTTTGCAGGCCCTTTTAAACTGAAAATAGAAGGCCGCTCTGCTCAGGAACAGCTTCTCAGAGAGATCATGATAGGCGGTATCATGGCTATACAGGCAGGAGACAACCCTCGAATAGTCGAACAGAAGCTTAATGCTTATCTTTCGCCGACCCAGAGGAAATCTCAGTTCGATTAACGAAACATATGCATCTTGGGAAATATATATAAATGCCTATACTAGACAATATGTCTTAGCGGCATTTTGGTGTTCATGCACTTTGTACTTTTTATACAGGGGTAGCTGTTTTGGCTAGGAAAAAACGCGAAGAGTGTAAGAAAGGCGCTCCCATGTGGATGAGCACATTCAGCGACATGGCGACACTCCTCATGACATTTTTTATTTTGCTACTATCAATGGCCTCTATGGATAAGAGGAAGATTAAAGTTGCCCTTGGGTCTCTTCAGGGTTCGACAGGGGTGCTGAAAGAGGGCAGCAAGACGGAGCTGACTCAGGAGGACATCCTTTCAAGGCTGTCATTTGTTCAAAATGTTCGAAGCGTTCAGCGTAAAATTACCCAGAGCCTTAAGGAATATGTTAAAAGTGCACAGATGTCTGAGGTTGTCACAATAGCAGAGACTAAGAAGGGCGTTTCTGTGCGCATACTTGACAAAATGCTTTTTGAACCCGGAAGTGCAGAAGTGCTTGAAAAAGCAAAGCCGCTTCTGGATAAACTGGCGGCGGTAATAGAAGAGTCTCCTTTTAACATTATGGTAGAAGGACATACCGACGATATCCCTATCAGTACAGCTCTTTACCCTTCCAACTGGGAACTTTCTACAGCCAGGGCTGTTTCTGTGGTAAAATATTTTATATCCAAAGAAGTTAGTGCGCAGAGACTTTCTGCTGCAGGATATGCAGAAAACCACCCGGTAACACCGAATATAAGCGCGGCAAGCAGAGCTAAAAACAGGAGAGTTGAAATCAACTTTGTCAGCCCTGAGTTTGCCGAATCAAATAAACAAATTTTTGACGAAGAACCAACAGGAGATCAGTAATGGCAGTTGATGAGAAAACCAACGAAGAAGAATCCGGGGAAAAGAAAAAGAAGAAAGGGGGTAAGCTGAAGCTTATCATAATTTTAATTCTTCTGCTTATTATCCTTGGGGTGCTTGGCGGGGCAGGTTACATGCTTTTCCTTAAGCCAGAACCAATGACGAATGCTGATATGAATCAGTCAGGCCAAAATACCAATGTTCAGAAAAAACAGGTAAATGAGGGTGGCGGCATCGGGCCTTTATATCCTATGGAAAATTTTATCGTGAACATGGCAGATTCCGGCGGGTCAAGATATCTCAGGGTTACTCTTCAGCTTGAACTGTACGATACTAAAAAGTTTCCAGAAGCACTGGATATGAGAAAACCACAGCTAAGAGATGCCATTCTTACTGTGCTTGCCTCTAAAAGATATGAAGAGATCAGTTAAGCTCAGGGTAAGCTTATCCTGAAGCAGGAGCTTTTACGCAGGATAAACAGCCTTGTAACAGAGGGCACAATAGTTAACATATATTTCACTGAGTTTGTTTCTCAGTAAGGGGTTCGTATGGCAGATGTTGAAGTTGCCAAAACGGAATTCGGAGAGGTTCTTTTTGACATTGACGTAGAGCTGGCGAGAAGACTTGTCAAAGTACGCGAGCTTTTAAATTGGGAAAAAGGAACCATACTGAAATTTACCAAGACATCAGGTGAGCCGGTGGATTTTATTGTAAATGGAAAGCCGTTGGCACTTGGCGAGATTATGGTTCTTGACGAGAGATTTTCTGTTCGTATCACTGAGATACTGGATAAGGAGGATCTCACAGAGATGTTTAAAAATGGCATGTACCGTTAGATATATAATACTTTTTTTACTTATTACCGCTTCAAACGTTTATGCAGCGGTAGTGGTATATGACCTTGATGACAACAATCTAGTTTTGAAAGTCAGCTTTAACAAAGGCTATTCAAATGTGAATACACTTAAGCTTGATAAAAGCTACGTTGTCAGCTTCGAAACCACAGAAGAAGTTGAGTTCGATCAGGATTTCTGGGACATGCCTCTGAAAAGAGTATATGTCACAACAGACGGCACTCGTAAGCGCATGATAGCGGAGTTTCAAGAGGGTGTAATTGTCCCTGAAGTTATGTCTCAGGAAGGGGAGATGAAGATAACCTTCCCTTTCCCGAAAGCTATCTCCGAAAAACCTACTGTTACTAAAGATAGTTACGGCAGGATAATTTGGGGGCTGCTTATCGTTCTGTGCTTTATCCTCATAATCTTTGGTTTGATAAAAAAGTTCTATAAAAAACAGATACTCAGCGACATTCCAGGAACAGGCAGGCTTCTTGGAAGAGCTGATATTGATATTCGCAAAAGTCTTTATTTTTATGAAATTGATGAGGTCATTTATATCATTGGTGTAACAGAAACCTCAATGAATCTCATTGACAAGATAAACGGTGAAGATGAGGTGAACCGTATAAAATCAGGTTTTGCCAAAAAGGCGGATTTCGGCTCTTATATGAACTTTTTCAAAAAGTCTCCTGATATAAAAGAAGATGTAGACATTTCCCGAAACACGATAAACGAGAGGTTGGAATCATTAAAAAAACGCTAATGGTGTTTTTGCTGCTTACGATCCCTTTTACGGCGGTCATAGCGGCAGACCCCGTACCCTTTCCAGCTTTCAGGTTTGGTATGGAACAGGCACAGAATCCTCAGGATGTGGCTGTTACCATTCAGCTTATGCTTCTTCTCACGTTCATATCAATAGCGCCCGGTTTTCTTGTGCTGATGACGTCTTTCACCAGAATAGTTATCATCCTGTCTCTGTTAAGAACAGCTATGGGGACACAGTCTATGCCTCCTTCGCAGGTGCTTTTGTCACTTGCGCTTATCCTTACTTTTTATGTAATGAATCCTGTTTTTACTGAAATGTATGAAAAAGGATTAGGTCCATATTTTGAAGAGCAGATAACTTTTCAGGAGATGGTAACCGAAGCTAAGAAACAAATACGCAAGTTTATGCTAAGTAATACAAGAAAGAAGGATGTCCGCACATTTATGGCTATCAGCGGCGAGCCAACACCTCGCACCGCAGAAGATATACCTGACCTTGTGCTTTTAGCGTCCTTTGTAGTGAGTGAACTTTCCACTGCGTTTCAGATGGGATTTTTGTTGTTTCTGCCGTTTCTCATCATAGATTTTGTGGTGGCAAGTGTGCTTTTGTCCATGGGTATGATGATGCTTCCTCCGATTATGATATCGGTGCCATTCAAACTTATGCTTTTTGTGTTTGTTGATGGCTGGGGGCTTATTATAACCTCAATTATCAAAAGTTTTGGGTGACATATGAGTGCTGATTTAGCTATTGATCTCCTTGTGCAGGCTCTTCAGACAGGTCTTTTAATTGCAGCTCCTTTGCTTGGAGTAGGCCTGATAATTGGTCTTTCTGTGAGTATATTCCAGTCTGTAACGTCTATTCAGGAGATGACCCTTACATTTATTCCTAAGATTGTTGGTGTTATTGTTACTCTTATGATTTTTGCACCTTGGATGCTGGATAAGATAACAACATTTACCATAAACCTTTATAACAATCTTGGAGCTTATGTAGGAAAATGACGATAAAAGCTGTAAATGTAATACTTGTAATTCTGTTTGCTCTCTCTGCTTTAGCAGATTCAAGAGCCATTAAACATGCCGACAATATATCTGAGCTTAATAAAGACAGTCTTTTCAGTGTAAGTGCAGCGCTTGTTGCCGGAGTTTATAATTACGAAGGTGGGTGGCCAGACCTTCCGGGAGTTAAGACAGACTTAGATACTGTCTCTGAAATGCTTTCATCCAGAGGTTTTCTTGTTGAAAGAGCGGACAACTTAACCAAGGCTGAGTTTTTTGCCAGATATGACAGGTTTATTTCAGACTATGCAGATGACCCGACAGCAAGACTCTTAATATATTATGCCGGACACGGACACACCCTAACTGAAAACTCTGAAAAAAATGGCTATATAGTTTTGAAAGATGCCGCAAGACCTTCTGAAAACAGAGATGGTTTTCTAAGCGGCAGCATCCCTATAGCATTCTTCTCTTCACACGCATCAGACATACGTTCCAAACAAGTACTTTTCATGTTTGACAGCTGTTTTTCCGGAACGGTTTTCTCTGCCATGCGTTCGATACCTGAGCTGATTACTGAGCTTCTGAAGAAACCTGTCCGTCAGTTTATCACCTCCGGTTCAGAGGATCAGATGGTGCCTGATGTCTCAATTTTTCGCAGAAGGTTTGTAACAGCACTTTCCGGTGATGCAGATCAGAATATGGACAGTGTTATAACTGGTTCTGAGCTTGGAGAATACCTTCGCAGGTCGGTTTCCCAGTACACCTCAGGCACACAAACACCTGTGCATGGGAAAATGCTCGGTTTCGAAGGTGAGTTTCTGTTTTTTAACGATGTGCCTTCTATTGAGGCTTCTGAACCCCCTAGGAAAGAGATGTCTGGTGAAAAGGAAGAACTGCTGGCTATCATTAAAAAGAATCCTCACTCTCCTGATGCTTCAAAGGCACTTGAAAGACTGCGGGAGATTGATGATTCTCTAAAAAATATGCCGCCTGTATTAGCCCCTGAGCGGAAAGACTTTGTAATGAAAGCTAAATCTATGAAGAGGGTGAACTATGACAGTGACGAATATCCTTATATAATACTGGCGCCTTTTGTTGTTCCTGCGATGGACAGACAATACAAGGCAGCTTTCAGGATAAAAGCAAAAAACATGGATACTTTTACAAAGCTGAACGAAAGAAAAGATATGATTAGTTCAGTTTTGAGCCGCAGACTGAAAGAGTCCAACCTGCAGCTCGTTTCAGATATTATAAAGGTCAGAAAGCGCATAAAACAGACAGCCGGAGATGCAGTGGAATGGGTCTGCCCTGACTGTATCGAAACTCAGCCTGCTATTGCAGGTCTAATGGGTTTATAACCCATTTCTCGAACATGCTTTCTATCTCACCTATATACATTCTATGATAGTCTTTGTTCGGATACTTCTCGTGTATAAAATCTGCTAGAAAATTATCAGGCGTAATGTCCTGCCAGTATAGCTTTTTGCATACCATAACAATCTTAGATTCCTGAAAATAAACTCCGCCGTTATCGAAAACAGGAGTTAGACCTGCCTCTTTAACCTTGTCAGTGTCTCTTCCTGATTTTGTTCCGCAGATAGTGAGGGCATCTCTGTATTCCTCTTCAAAAAATGAGAGTGTATACCGGTCGTGTTTTTCCATAAACTCGAAAGTGTATCTGTTCGGTCGAACCACAACAAAAGAGACGTTCTTGAACCACATAATACCCATTCCGCCCCAGCTTGCTGTCATGGTGTTGAAATTATCTTTTTCCCCGGCGGTGATGAGCATCCAGTCATCGTTGATCATCTTGAAAGGGTTTCCTTTAAAATTGGCAGGTTCCAGCTCTTTAAATTTCATATTATTTTTTCCCTGAAAGAAAATCTGCAATCGCTTCAGTCTCTTGCGAAGAAATGCTTGCTCCGTGCTTCTTCATCCTTTTAATTGTTGATTTCCACATTATTTCATCTTTCTTTTTGCCCATTGACAAAGCTGAACTGTGGCATGCTGTACATCTTTTATAAAATAAATCTTCTCCTGATTCCGCTGCATATACTGCGCTTGTCACTATCATGGACAAAATTAATACTGTTGCTAACTTTTTCATACCTGCTCCTTATTTTACTGAAAATATATGTCTGATAGCATCTTCTGATGCCCCTTTTGATACAATTTTTGCTGTCATTTCTCTGTTATATTTCATAGCGCTGTTTGTATAGTTGTGACTGCCTATATAAGTTATCTCTCTATCTATGACGGCGCATTTGGTGTGCATGCGCACATCTTCCTTATCATAAACTACTATAATATTGTGCTCTTTAAGCTCTTTGCCAAGTTTTTTATTCTCTTTTTCGACAAAATCGTCTTCGCCTGTCTGGTCCAGAACAACATAAACTTCAGCGCCTCTGTCTGCAGCTTTAATAAGTGCGCGTTTAATGAGACCTGCTCCGTTTGTTTCGTTTCTGTAAGACTTAAACATATACATAGCTATGTGCACACTGGTATTAGCTTCAGAGATGTCTTTAACCAGTTCACTCAGCAGCTTATCATCAGGGAGCAGTGTTACTTCCGCCTTGTGAGCTGTTGTTTCCGCTGTCAGGTTTGCATAAATGAAAAAGCAGACCAGAGCCAGAGCAAAAGCTAAGGGTTTAAGCGGTGGTCTCTTCGATCTTTTTCCAAATTTCATCTTTCCCCTTTCTTGTGAGAGATGAGAACAGCACAAAGCTTTCGCGGTCTATGTTAAGCTGTTTACTTATTTTCGCCAGCCTTGAAATCTGTTGGTTGTTAGATAGTTTATCGCACTTGGTTAGCGCAATGATTGCCCGGACGTTATAGTGCTGAAGCCAGAACAGCATGCCAAGGTCATCCCCGTTCGGGTCACGTCTTATGTCTAGTATCAACACACATGCGGAAAGCTGGGTGCGTTCGGTGAAATAGTTTTCAATGGTTTCACCCCACTGAGCTTTCTCTGCTTTTGAAACCTTGGCAAACCCATAGCCGGGCAGATCCACCAGCATAAGCTTGTCATCAACCAGAAAGAAGTTAACCAGTCTTGTCTTGCCTGGGGTTTTGCCCACTTTTACAAGTTTTTTTGTGCCGAGCAGAGTGTTTATCATGCTTGATTTTCCGACGTTGCTTCGTCCGGCAAAGGCTACTTCCGGAAATTCTGTCTCAGGATAGCCTTTTGGCTCTTTAGCAGAGGTTATAAATTCAGCTTTAATGTGTAATACCTGCTTCTATTAGAAAATCTATTGTACTGAATTCAAAATTGAGCGGAAACCCAGCGGCGTTCATATGTCCGCCGCCTCCGTTCATCTCAGCTATGCGGCGCACGTCTACATCCGCTCTGGAGCGCAGGGAGACTTTCTTGCGCTGCATGTTGATTAGCACCACATAATCAGCGCCGAGCTCTTTTATTATGTAGTTGCCAAGCTCAGAATTATACTCTTCGGCGAAAACTACAAATACCTCAAGCCCATCAGTATCTTTAAATACTTCACACGATTTGCTTGCGGCATAAATGTATTTGTCACGTCTTTCGGTTTCCAGCTCCACTATGAGCTGTTCGTCATGGGTGAAGGTGGAAAATGACTTTTTAGAAAACCTTTCCAGATATCGTTGAACTCCAAGCTTCATAAAAAGCATATTCATCTGCAGGCTGTCTTCTCTTTTCAGATGCCACATGTCATAGTCATTCACGCAGTTCGCCAGCTCTTCATAATCTGATACGTCTTTGCCCATATCACGAAGCCATTCATAAGTGAGCAGTGTAGCACTTTTTTTAATATTATGAATGGTGGCGGTGACATCTTTCAGCCATGCGGAGGTCTCGTGGTGGTCTATAACCAGAACCTCTATTTCACCCAGAACATAGTTTATCCCTCTTTTACTGGGCGACATGTCTGTTATCAGTATCTGGTCATACTTTCTGAGACTCACCTCTTCCAGAATAGGGTCTATTTCGTTGTAGTTGCAGAATATATTATCTACGTCTTTAAGGAATCTTTTGGTCAGAGCACCGCAGGTGACTCCATCCAGATCGTTATGTGATATATGTAAAATCAAGTTTACAAACTCCTTTTGCGTCACTCTGATATGCTCAAATTTTTAAGCAGGCTCAGTATGAACTATTACAGGTCTTATTCGCCTATTATTTTAACCAAAACTCTTTTGCGTCTTCGACCGTCGAATTCTCCGTAAAAGATACACTCCCAAGGTCCGAAGTCAAGCTTTCCGTTTGTGACGGCCACTGTGACCTCTCTCCCCATTATCTGTCTTTTGTGGTGCGCATCTCCGTTGTCTTCTCCGGTTAGGTTGTGACGGTATCTGGAGAGTGGTTCGTGGGGAGCCAGCTCCTCCAGCCAGTCCTTATAGTCCTGATGGAGTCCGCTTTCGTTGTCGTTTATAAAGACAGAAGCTGTTATATGCATAGCATTAACAAGGCAAAGTCCTTCTTTTATCCCGCTCTCTCTGATGCACTGTTCCACATCGTGATTGATATTAATAAACTCCATACGCTCTCTGGTGTCAAACCAGAGCTCTTTGCGAAATGACTTCATATCAAGCCTCTTTTTGTTAGTTTTGCTTTCTGGACAAAGTTTAAACTACTTGGCTGTTTGATGCAATAATGGGTTGGAAATATGTTGCGATAACATCTGTGATACCAAGCATCTCTTCAATGCTCAGTTTATGCGAAAGTTCAATTTCTATGCCTGTGTATCTGTCTTTGCTGAATTGACTTCTGAGAGAGGTTGTGTGTCCGTCAGCACTGCCTTTGTATGGTTTATTGCTTTTAACACGTATGCCTGCATGTTTTGTAAGATATCTTATCAGCTCTTTTGCAATTTTTTTCTCATTTACTCTTGCAGGGTCAAAAAGTATGCCTGCTTCATAGTCCCGAACCTTTCCGTACAGCTCAGATGTGAATGAGTGAAAGGACAGGTGGATAACAAATTTGCTTGCGGAAACAGCCTCATATACCCCTCTTCTGAAAGGGAGGTAATACTCCTGAAGTGCCTGATGCCGTTTATCCTCGTCCATAGCTTTTGCGTATTTTGAAAACAGGTTAGGGTTGCTCACGCTCCTGTTTCCATCCACCAGCAGTCTTGAGACAGCAAAAGTGAAGAGCTTAGCACTGGTAAGTTTTGCAAAGTGTTCCGCACATTCAAGAGCACCTTTGTCGTATAGGCGGTGTTCTGGTACGTCACCAGGTATGGCAATAGTATTATCAGGCAAATAAGGCGTTGCATGTTCACAGGTGACTATCAGCTCAGTCATTGTATACCTTGTTGTTGATAAGACATTCGCACAGCTTTATATATGTTTCTGAAATGCTCCGCCTGCTCTTTTTTATCCGTGTGCTCAAAGTTCCGTTATCAAATATGTTAGTTAGCGCACCGCTGTACTAGGCGTTTTTATTCACACCGGTTTCAAAAAAGAGATATTTCCATATTTCGGAAGCTCTAACAGGCTCCTCAATGTCAAAGATGCTTAGGTAATCCATGTCATCTATCAGAGTGTTTTCGCCATCTTTGATACACGAGAGAAGTATCTCAAGCAGTCTCTTTTCATCAATCCGGCAAAGTTTTTCGATATTGTTATATTTTGTCAAAAGCCGAACAGATTCGCTCACGAGAAGTGCTACGGCTATATCAGCCTTCGGGCATTCCTGCACGTCGATCAGACGTATCTCTATTGCTCCCCTGTCAAACCTCGCTATTGCTCCTCTGGAGTTCAGCCAGATTGGGTCAAGGATTTCTTCAGGATCGTGGGGCGCTATAGCCTTTTTGATAACCTAGAAAATATCTTTATTATACTCCGCTTCAGTATAAACCCTTTCCGGTATGATACTCCCTGCAACTTCAGGGACAGTTCTCTGATTTTTTCTGTAAAAAGCAAGCCTGTTATCTAAAATTCCTGTGACCTCTCTCTCCACAATAGGAGATGATGCAGCCAGTGCTGGTATTATAGGGAGTATAGGTCTTATGGCGGCATGGAGCCTTCTGAACTGTTCGTCACCGGCAAAGGGGAGGTTTATATGCACACTCTGAAGGTTCGACCAGCCATGCCCTTTACAGTTGAATATCCTGTCATATGTTTCATATATCTCTGCACTTTCATCCTGCCATAGCTGAGTCTCTTTCTCAGGCACCATAAAAGGGTGCATGGCGGTAGGCATCAGTATGCAGTTCATATCTTTGAGTATCTCAGACACCCTCTGCACACCTTTGTGAAACTGATTTGCGAGATGCTCAAGACTTTTTGCAGGGCCGTCAGTTTTCAGTTCTATGACGTGCTTTACCAGTTCGTTTGAATACCCTAAACCGTCTTCTGAATACTCGCTCACAGGTTCACCTGCGAGTTTAGAGAGCAGCATGTCTGCCACAGGAGTCACTTTATATGTTTCAGCATCTACTATCATGTATTCTATTTCGATGCCGTATCCTTCAAAAAGGTTGTATTTGCTCATTAGCCCTTCCACAGCATAGTTCTGTCCAGCCTGTCTCTGAACACTTTCATTATCTTAAAATAGAGTTCATCTTTCAGAACCTTGTCTTCAAGCCCAGTTTCTATGCTCGGATTGTCGTTTACCTCTATTACATAGAACTTGTTTCCAACCTGTTTTATATCCACACCGTACAAGCTTTTGCCTATTGCAGAGCAGGCCTTTAGTGCGGTGCTAATAACCTCTTTCGGTGCTGCCTGAGCCAGAATTGTCTCGTAAGAACCGTATTTTACCTTCCCTTTGTCGTCTTTTTTTATTATCTGCCAGTGCTTGTGAGCCATAAAATATTTACAGACGTAAAGAGGCTGACCATCGAAGACCCCAACACGCCAGTCATAGTCAGTGGGCATGAACTGCTGAGCTATTATGAGTGCTGATTTCTCAAGCATTTTCGCCGCGGTTGCTTTGCAGTCCTGAATGCTGTCAACTTTCAGCACTCCCTGAGAGAAAGAGCTGTCGGGCAGTTTCAGTATTACAGGCATGTCCAGACCCCAGGGCATTTCGTTCATGTTTCCTTTATGGACAATAATTGTTTTCGGTGTTGCTACATTTTTTGCATTGAGCAGTTCTGCAAGGTATACCTTGTTTGTGCAGCGCATTATTGATGCGGGTTCGTCCACCACAATAAGCCCTTCAGCCTCAGCCTTTCTTGCTATGGAATAGGTGTTGTGGTTAACATTTGTGGTCTCTCTTATGAAAAGTGCGTCAAACTGGGATATTTTCACTGCATCATCTTTTTGTATCAAAATGGCGTTAATGCCAAGGTCTCTGGCTGCGCCAACAAATTTGTTTATCGCCTTGTCATTAGAAGGGGGCATCGGCTCGTTTTCGTTCACCAGTATAGCCATATCATAGAGATAGTTCTTCTTTCGTGTGGTGTAGTGACGCTGTGTAGTGAAGTATTCTTTTGCCGCAGATTCTGCAAAGTCTTTATGATCTTCCGGAATGCTGCTGGCAGGTATCGGTTCTACATTTTGAAGCAGCCACTTCTTTTTGGTTTTCACAAAGCTGGCACGCAGAAAAGGCGCATCGAATATACGAAAGAGAGCCAGACTCAGTTTTTCATACTTTTTTGCAAGGTTGTGCCCGAAATAGATACTCAGTACAAATTCTTCGGACACAATAGTGCCCAAAAGCTTTTGTATCATCAAATCGTGCTCATCTGAGAGAACCTTTATCATGGTTCTTGATTTCATGTACTGTATGGTCTTTATGGAAGGGAGAGCCTTGTGACCCCTCGCCTCAGCCAGCAAAGATACGTAATATCCGTAGCTCTGATAGCCGTATGACTTACAGAGATTAAATATTTCCAGTTTCTTGCTGTCCATAAAGTCCGATCTGGTCAGATAGTCTACTGCTGAGACAACCTCCACTTCTGGAACGTCAAAAGCCCACTCAGAAGGGTTGTTTACAATTATGATCTTTTTCATTTTTCACCTTGGGGGTTCTATTATAAGCAGTTTGGAGTCGTATGTGAGCACACCTAGCAGTATGGAACAGATGAGATGGCTCATAGATACGCTGTACAGCTGTGTGCTTGATCTTGGATTAGGAAGCAGCGGGTCAGCCACAAAGACTTTTCGTTTATTTGAATCGTAGCCGTAAACAACAACAAAATGACCGGAGGGCACGCCCTTTATGTCATCATAATCGCAGTTTTCGCCATATTCTCTCATGGAGTTGTATAGGTAAGTCGAGCTCAGACCGCATATTATCGGGGTTCCGGAATTAAGAATTTTACGTATAAGGTAAGGGGACATATCTTTGTATAAAATGTTTCCGCCAAGTTCCAGATATTTCAGATACTCGCTGGTTGCCTTAAGAAGAGTTTCGCCGGTTTTGATCTCAGCCTGTTTTTTTAGCTTGTCTGCCAGATCTACACCTTTTTTAAACCACGTCGGGTCAAAAAGCTGAAGGTTGTAAGTGTAAGTTGTTGCATTAAAACCTTTTCTAAGTGCATAGTTGGCGAGCATCACAGAGAGTGTGCCGCCGTTGTTTAAGCTGTCAACATTGTCTATCACATCTTTGAGAGTCACAGTGCTTCCAAAGAAACTGAGAACAGAGTGCAGGCAGGTGGGGCCGCATGTGGTTTCATCCGGTTGCCTGCTGATATTAAAATCCGGAATACTAAACCTCATAATAAGCCTCCGAAAGACATAAGCCCAGAGACACTGCCGCCGTCTGAAAATAATTATGCAGACCGCAGAAAACATACGCTTTTACCGCAATTATTCAAGTATTAAATTACAGTTTGGATAAATAATTATTTTCTGAAAAAGAAGTTCAGGATAAGGGTGATGACAATGCTTATTACTATCGATGTAACTATCGGAAAATGAAAAGAAAAGTTGTCCTTCTTAATGTGTATGTCACCGGGGAGTTTTCCTAGGTTTATCCCTGTTTTGGACAGGATAATATAGACCACGCCAGCAGCCATTATGATAGCCCCGATAATAATAAGTGTTTTTCCGAAATCTGCATTCATGTGTAAATTGTAATGCCGGATATATCAGAATACAAGTGTATAAATTTTGAAAAAATATGCTAAAAGATAAAAGATGTGGTAATATTATTTTTAAAAAAGTATTACCGAGGGGTTGGCAAATGTCCAGAGTTTCCAGAATAACTGTCTCTATTGAGGATTCCCTGTTAGAAAAATTTGAAAGCTACCTTACGGAAAATGGATTTCCTTCCCGTTCGGAAGCGGTGAAACACCTCATAAGAAATCTTCTGGTGGACGAAGAGTGGAAAGAGGGGACAGATGTTGCCGCATCTTTGAGCATCGTGTACGACCACCACAAAGGCGGACTGATGGAGAGCCTTGTACATATTCAGCACAATTTTGAAAATCTGGTGGTTTGCTCCCAGCATGTGCACCTTGATCATAACAACTGCATGGAAGTTCTGGTGCTGAAAGGTGATGCTTCGGATATAAACAGTCTTTACAGAGAGCTTAAGTCTGTGAAGGGAGTTAAGCACTGCTCGCTTATGAAGGGGACAACCGGCGGTAATCTGGGTTAAATTAAGAGGGTAAGACATTGCATATGGCAGACGCGCTTGTATCCCCCGCAGTGGGTGCAGCAGGCTGGACAGTATCTTTAGCAATTCTCGGCTACGGATGCAGAAAAATACAAAATGATATGGACGAAAAAATTGTACCTTTGATGGGTGTTCTGGCAGCATTTGTCTTTGCCGCCCAGATGGTAAATTTTTCCATCCCCGCAACAGGTTCCAGCGGGCACCTTACGGGTACTCTTCTTCTGGCTGTGCTGCTTGGACCTCATGCGGCCTTTGTTTCTATAGCTTCCGTTTTAACCATACAGGCTTTCTTTTTCGCAGACGGCGGTCTGCTTGCCCTCGGGTGCAACATTTTTAACTTAGGTTTTTTTACATGTTATATAGTCTATCCGCTTGTATATAAAAAGATAGCAGGGGGGGCAAGTGACAGAAAGCTGATTGCGCTTGCTGCTTTTGTTTCTGCTGTCATAGCTCTTCAGATGGGTTCGTTTGCTGTTGTTACAGAAACAGTGGTCTCCGGTATGACAGATATCAGCTTCTCTTCTTTTCTGTTTTTAATGCAGCCTATTCACCTTGCCATAGGCGCGGTGGAGGGTGCAGTAACAGCACTTATACTACTTTTCATACTTCAGGCAAGACCAGAGATGCTGAGTGCCAATCAGCACAGCGGAAGTGTTTACAAACCTGCTTTGGCTATGCTTGCAGCTGAACTTATAACAGGTGGGGTAGTTTCAATTTATGCATCCGGAAACCCAGACGGTCTGGAATGGTCTTTAATGAACTCCACAGACAGTTACGAGCCTTTATCAAATAACGGCAGTGTCCACAAGGCAGCGGAAAGCATACAGTCGGGAGTAGCTGTTATGCCTGATTACTCTTTTAAAGATGCGCCTGAATCTGGAAGTTATGCAGCCGGAATTTTTGGCAGTATTGCTGTTTTAGCATTTGTTTTTTTCAGTGCATTCTTTTTAAAGATGATAAAAAGAAGAGCGGAAAACTGACATGTCAAAAATTGAAAAGCAGTTCATACAGATAAGCTACATGGACGAACTGGCGGAGAAATCCACCCCTCTGCACAGGCTTCACCCTTTATCAAAGCTTCTCACCAGCATCATCTTCATAGTTTTTATCGTCTCTTTTAACAGGTATAGTGTTACTGATCTTTTACCGTTTTTCATATTTCCTGCATTGCTTATTGTCATTGGTGAGCTCCCCGCGGGTTATCTGGGCAAAACTCTTCTCATCGTTTCACCTTTTGCGCTTATGGTTGGTTTTGGCAATATCTTTGCCGACCAGCAGGTGATAGCCAGCCATTTTGGAATGAAAATCACTGGCGGATATATCTCTTTTGCCTCGATTATGCTGAAGTTCACACTTTCAGTGCTTTGTGTTCTGATACTCATATGTACTACAGGTTTTTATCGGGTCTGTGGCGCTTTAGGGTCGCTTTATGTGCCGGACATATTTGTGAATCAGCTTATGTTTTTATACAGATACATATTTGTGCTTTCAGAAGAGGCGGGGCGCATGTTTATGGCAAAAGATATCCGTCAGTGCGGAAGAAAGACAGGGGTGAAAATTTACTCATCAATTTTTGGGCAGCTGCTTCTGCGCACCATAGACAGAGCAGGACGTATGCATCAGGCCATGTACAGCAGAGGCTTTAATGGAAACCTTAACATAGAGCAGCGAGGCGGATTTGCTGTGAAAGACTGGGCATTTGTCTTTTTATGGTGCACTGTGTTTGTAGTTTTCAAAAAGCACAACATAACACTGATGATGGGGGACAAGATAATGAGGTTATTTTCATGAGTCATCACATAGTGGAGGCGAAAGGGCTTAGCTATAATTATCCTGATGGATACAAAGCCCTCAGCGGCATCACATTCAAGATACATCATGGCGAATCAGTAGCATTGGTTGGCGAGAACGGGGCGGGCAAATCAACTCTGCTTCTGCACCTGAACGGCTATCTGACAGCATCCGAAGGTGAGGTTCGTATTGGTGATCTGCCTGTTGCCAAAGGTACTTTGGTCAACATACGCAAGGCAGTTGGCATGCTTTTTCAAAACAGTGACGATCAGCTTTTTTTGCCCAGTGTATACGATGATGTGGCATTTGGACCACTGAACCTTGGGATACCATCGTCAGAGGCGGAGATCGTTGTAAATAAGTCTTTGGAAAAAGTGGGTGCTACGTATCTGAAAGACAGGATGACACATAAGCTATCCGCAGGAGAGAAACGTTCGGTGGCGCTTGCGGGTGTTCTTGCCATGTCGCCGGATATACTGGTTATGGACGAGCCTTCATCAAGCCTGGACCCCAGAGCGAGACGCAGACTTATTGAGCTTCTGAAAACTTTTAATCATACTAAGATAATAGCCACTCACGACCTTGATATGGCTTCTGAGCTTTGCAGCAGGATTATTGTTATGCACAAGGGTGAAATTGCCGCAGACGACACACCTGAAAAGATATTCAATGACGAAAAACTGCTTTTAGAGACAGGGCTTGAAAAGCCCCTCAGTATGCAAAAACTGAACTGTGACGTTTAAAGAAATGTGGTCTCGCCTTTGGCGAATTTTGCAGAGAGCTGTTTGCGGTAGCGGTCTTCTTCGGAATATATGCATCCGCAGTACTGCTGTCGGTACATCCCTTGATCTTTCGACATGTTAATGCCTTCCTGCCATCCTTCCCTGTAATCCTCGTAATGAAATGCCACCTTGTATTTGTCAGATGCCAGTTCACAGAACTCTTTCATCAGATCGTGGTCCTGCCATTTGCTGTACATAAGTGTGGTGGTGAAAGCGTCAAAGTTTCCTTTAGATGCAATCTGCGCTGCCTTTTCTATTCGCATCTGATAGCAGAATCTGCATCGTTCACTCTCTCTGAATGCAGCGGTACGGACAAAATCAACAAGACCGTACTCTTCGTCAATGATAGTCTTGATCCCGTTACTATCGTTGAAAATCTTTAAGGTTTCCAGTCTTTTGTAAAACTCGGTGACAGGGTGGATATTAGGGTTGTACCAGTAGCCCATAATACTGTGCCCCTGCTCTTTTAAAACCTTTACAGGATAAGTAGAGCAAGGACCACAGCATTGATGTAATAGTATTTTTTGCGTCATTATCGAAAGTTCCGCTTTCTCAGATGCATCTTTTAAAACTTAACTTCAGGAACACCTTTCAGTGACTGCGCAATAGCTTCTTCCGGGTACTCATAGTCTTCCAGTTTGCCTTCGAAATAAGCATCATATGAAGCCATGTCGAAAAATCCGTGACCGGAAAGGCAAAACAGAAGAGATTTCTTTTCGCCGCGCTTATCGCACTCAAGAGCTTCGTTGCATGCTCCGGCTATTGCATGTGCTGATTCAGGAGCAGGTACAATGCCCTCTGTCTTAGCAAACATTACCCCGTACTTGAAAACGTCGAGCTGTCCCACGCTTCTTGCGTCTATTATCCCTTCGTTATACATTTTGCTGACAATCGGGCTGTCACCGTGATAACGAAGTCCGCCTGCGTGGATAGCTGGAGGCATAAAATCGTGTCCGAGGGTATACATCTGCATGATAGGTGTCATCTTTGCAACGTCACCATAGTCAAACGTGAACTCGCCTTTTGTAAGAGTAGGGCATGAGAGAGGCTCAACGGCTACGCAGTCAACCTTTTTCCCTTCTATTTTATCTTTGATAAATGCGGATGCGATACCGCCGAAGTTTGAACCGCCGCCGCAGGATGCGAATACCATATCAGGATAGTCGCCGCCTATCTCCATCTGCTTTTTAGCTTCCAGACCTATAATGGACTGGTGGAGAAGAACGTGGTTCAAAACAGAGCCGAGAGCATAGTTAATGTCTTTGTTCATCGCAGCTTCTTCAACAGCCTCGCTGATTGCAAGCCCGAGGGAACCGTTAGATTCCGGGTCACGTTTAAGCTCAGCACGGCCTGCATTGGTCATATCGGAAGGTGAAGGTATAACTTCTGCACCGAACATGTTCATAAATGATTTACGGTAAGGCTTCTGGAAATAGCTGACCTTGACAATATATACTCTGAGCGCCATGTCAAAGAGTGATGTAGCGTAAGAGAGAGCGCTGCCCCACTGACCTGCACCTGTCTCTGTGGTTAGCTTTTTGATGCCGCATATTTTGTTGTAGTAGGCTTGTGCCACAGCGGTGTTGGTTTTGTGGCTGCCTGCTGGTGAAACACCTTCGTTTTTGAAGTATATTTTACAATCCGTCCCAAGTGCTTTCTCAAGTCTTTCAGCACGCACAACAGGAGTAGGTCTCCATATGGTCAGTATGTCGAGAACTTCTTCAGGAATATCGAAAAACTCCTGGTTGCTCATCTCCTGCTCAAGTATAGGTCCGGGGAAAAGTGCAAGCATCTCTTCCGGAGTTGCAGGTTTTCCTGTCATAGGGCTTATTGGTGGAGCCAGCTGAGGTATTACGGAAAGTAGGTTAAACCATTGGGTAGGCATTTCACTTGGATTCAGATAGATTTTTTTCACAATTACACCTTCTATATTTTAGTCTTACAAAACTTTGTTCAATTCTGAATTTTATAATAATTTAAGTGTCATTTCAACATACATTAGTTATCTTATATTAGAGAGGTGAAAAATGGCTAAAGTAATAGTAGTTCTTGCTGACGGATTTGAAGAGATCGAAGCTGTGAGCGTGATAGATATTCTACGCAGAGCGGAAGTGGAAGTTGTTGTTGCCGGGCTGAGAGACAGTCTTATAAAGGGCGCTCAGGGGTTAATGATTAAACCTGACTGCGCTCTGGAAAGCTTGGACGGCGATGATTTTGAAATGATAGTTTTGCCCGGAGGAACCCAAGGTGCCAGAAATATTCTGAACGATGCTGTTTGTGACAGGCTTCTTAGGAAGTTTGCAGAAGAGGATAAATACATAGCAGCAATATGCGCAGCGCCTTTTGTTTTAGCAGAAAAAGGTCTTTTGAAAGGGTGCATGGCCACTAGTTATCCCGGATTTAAAGACATTGTGGAAAAAGATGCCGAATATCAGGAAGCTATAGTGGTTGTGGATGAGAATATAATCACCAGCCGTGGACCTGCAACAGCGGCTGAATTCGCTTTTACCCTTGTTGAGCTGCTTGTTGAAGAGGACACAGCGGAAAAACTTCGTGAAGGGATGCTTTTCAGCTATGTTGATGACGAGGATTAATTTATAAATAAATTATAATTTGGGCTCACTTCTTGCTAATTGAAAGCAATGGAGGTGAGCCATGAATATTCCATCTTTAGTGGCTGACAGTATAACACCTTCGGCGCAAACGATAGAAGCAAGACCAAAAGATGTTGGTAATGCACATGATTTCTATAATATCTTAAAAGAATTATCAGATTCCGGAGAGATATCCATAGAGGAATCAGACCTCAACATGGCGGAAACTAAGCTTTTTGAAAGCAGGCTTATTTTGCCTACCATGGAAAATGTTTCCCTGCTTGCCATAGGTCTGGACGAACAGCTTGACAGTCTGTTTGACAAGAACGGAATCCCAAAAGACCCCCCAGTCGAACTGAAATATTCTTTTTCACAAAACAATGTGACAGTCTACGGCAACAGAGAAGATGCTGATGAAATAGAGAATCTTATCAATGCCGACTCTGACCTGAAAGAGTATGTTCGCACATTTCTTGCGATCTCAAGCCACGCAACTGCAATGCAGGAATCTCTAGAGTTTCAGGAAGAGTACCGCAGAAGCAATGGCGCTGATGAGATTATCAGAAAATATTCATACCTTTTTAATGATGACAGAAAACTCCCTGAAGTCAGCTACATGTATGGCTCTGAGTCTGCACTGCTGTCTGGCGGAAAACTGTTTTCTTATGATTTTAATCAAAGCGGAGGTTTAGGATGAATTTTGCAAAAATTGTACAGGACAATATGATGCCTTCGGTGCAGAAGAAAGAGTGCTGTTCAAAAAGTGGAGCATTGACAGAGAGTTTTCATACTCAGCTTGCTGAGCTTATGAGACAGGAAAACACACAGATAAGCGTTAAACAGGTTCAGATAACCGGAACAAAGCTGAGTAATGAACCGCTTATGCTGCCTAATCAGGCCAGTCTGAAAGAGCTTTCTGAGCGTCTTGATTATATGCTTGATCTGCTTTTTGTCAGAAACGATATCCCAAAAGATCCACCTGTCGAAATGCAGTATTCCTACACAAGAACTGAAATAATTATCAAGGGCGACAGAGATGATATTGATAAGATCGCAAATCTTATCAATGAAGATGAGGACATTTCAGACCTTGCAAGGACAACACTTGCAATAGCCAGTCATGTTATCAATATGGCTGAAAGTCTAAGGTTTCAGAAAGAATACCGCGACAGTGAGGAACCTCAGGAGGTTGTTGAGAAATTTGCCTACCTTTTTGACGAAGAGAGACATTACCACCACGCCAGTATAAAGTACGGTGATGGACTGGATATCTTATCGGACGGAAAAAACTATTCATTATAGTAACTTAAACATGGCACACCTCTTGCTTTTCAGTGAGGTAAGAGGTGAGCTATGGATCGTGACAGATCAAATGTGAACGGCAGCGGCCGCAATGAATCCTCTAATTGCGGAGTTGTGCAAGATATTGATGCCGCTGCTATATTTTTAGATACGCTAAAAGCTTTCGACGAAGCTGACAGACTTGAAAATTCATGTATTAATGATGATACCGTTGCTGAAAATGAAGAGTCATTTCTTCCGAGTCTCGAAAATATTATGGAATTTGTTTCCTATATAAGAGATAGGATGGAGTTTCTTCTTAACCTTAACGGACTTACGAACGACCCTGAGTTTGAGATTGATCTGGACACACGGACAGGGAAAATCATTACAAGGGGCTCACGGAAAGACCTGAGAAAGATAAGCCGTCTTATTAACAAGGATGAAGAAACCAGAGACGGACTTGTTACGCTTCTTTCTATCGCAGATGAAACATATCAGCTTCTCGATAATCTTGGAGATGATGGATTTCCTGATTTTACCGATGATTTAGGGAAGGTTGTCTATTTATATGGTGACGGGTATCTGAGTTTATACCGTGAGTCGGTTGAGTAATTTCCCCCACTGAATTTCATCATAACGCATAAAAATGCGACTGGTAACTTTTGTTACCAGTCGCTATGTGTGTAAAAATATTGTGAAGTTGTTTTCTTTGTGGTAATATATCAAAAATTCGGGAGGTGTATTATGTCAGATAAAAAAAGTAACCCAACTCCACCCAGCAGGCCAACACCTACTAAAGATTCTCCAAGTAGCCCATCACCAAGACCTGATGGAGGTAAGGAACGTATTACTGAAAAAGGAGTTCCTGTACCACCCCCACGAAGGAAATAGGCGATTTTTGTGAGTCAAATTAGTGAAGAAGATTATCTTCAATTAGTTTATTATAACAGGCAACTATCAGAGAGTGCGTCTAGTGTTTCAGATAATATTAATAACAAAATAGTATTTATATCATCTGGTGCTATAGGTGTGACTTTGAGTTCAGTTGATTTTTCTGAAATATATTACCATATAATTCTTTTCATCGTTGCTGAACTGTTTTTTATTATCTCACTTATCTTAGTTGTGCTTTCTTTAAAAAGATCACATATATTACATCTTGAAATGATTGACATAGTACATAATGAAAACAATATATCAGATGAATTGATAAAAAAGGTTTGTAAGGTTAATAGGCAGTTGGCGAGTTTAAACACTACTGGATTGATAGCATTAATTATTGGACTTTCATTTATTGCTGCTTTTTACGTCTGTAATATGGTGTAAAAAAGCGACTGGTAAATTTTATTACCAGTCGCTTATGTTATAAAATCTTTATTGTAAATTTTAAACCTTAACAAGAGTTAAATGTATAGCTCTGGATGAGCCTGTTTGAATTTTTCTCTTGTTTCTTCATCCGCAAGGGGAAGCCCGAGCTCTACTCTGTGTTTCAGATAGTTTTCAGCGCACATTTTAGCAAGGTTCCGCACACGTGCGATATATCCTGTACGCTCTGTTACAGATATGGCGTTTCTGGCATCCAGCAGGTTGAATGTGTGGCTGCATTTCAGGCAGTAGTCATATGCCGGAAGAGGGAGCCCTTTATCGTTAATGCTGACGCACTCTTTCTCATACATTTCAAAAAGTTTGAAAAGCATATCAGTGTCTGCGTGCTCGAAGTTATGAGCAGAGTACTGAACCTCATTTGCGTGGTATACATCGCCGTATGTGATACCCTCTTTGTTCCATTTAAGGTCATAAACCGACTCAACACCCTGAAGGTACATTGTTATACGCTCCAGTCCGTATGTTATTTCACCGGAAACTGGTTTAAGGTCGATACCTCCGGCCTGCTGAAAATAGGTGAACTGGGTGATCTCCATTCCGTCCAGCCAGACTTCCCAGCCAAGACCCCACGCTCCAAGCGTAGGTGATTCCCAGTCGTCCTCAACAAATCGGATGTCGTGTTCTTTCGGGTCTACGCCAAGATATTTTAGTGACTCGAGGTAGAGCTCCTGAATGTTGTCAGGAGATGGTTTCAGGATAACCTGAAACTGGTAGTAGTGCTGTAGTCTGTTAGGGTTTTCTCCATAACGGCCGTCAGTTGGTCTGCGGCTTGGCTCGACATAAGCCACGTTCCATGGTTCTGGCCCTAAACAGCGAAGAAAAGTCGCCGGATTAAATGTTCCCGCACCTACCTCTATATCGTAAGGCTGGTAAATAACACAGCCTCTGTCAGCCCAGAATTGCTGAAGTTTCAGTATCACATCCTGAAAGTACATTTTATATTGTCACTCCTCTTATTTATTTACAGTTACACGCATTTGCAAAACCCGATGGGCTTTCACAGCGTAGTTAATATTCTAACACAAGTAAGCGACCATCGGGAGCGCAAAAGAGTCGCTCTTTTCGTTGGCACAGTCTCGTGTTATTTCTGAAGTGCTACTTTTTTGCTCTTTTAGCGTGAGCTTTCAGCGGCAGTGCATGGAGCTTGATGAAGCCTTCTGCATCAGTCTGATCATAAGCGCCTTCATCGTCTTCCATCGAAACCACTTTCTCATCGTATAGCGAGTATTTTGATTCGCGTCCGATACATGTGATGTTCCCTTTATAAAGCTCAAGTTTTACTTTGCCGCTCACATATTCCTGTGTTTTTTCAAGAAGTGCACGCATAGCATCCATCTCCTGACAGTACCAGTAGCCGTTGTAAACCAGTGTGGAGAATCTAGGCATCAGGGTTTCTTTAAGGTTTATAACGCCTCCATCCAGTGTGAGGGCTTCCAGGTCTCGGTGTGCAGCGTAAAGTATTGTTCCGCCCGGTGTTTCGTATACTCCACGGGACTTCATCCCTACATATCTGCTTTCCACCATGTCCACACGGCCAACACCGTGCTTACCGCCAATTTTGTTAAGCTCTTTCAGCATATTGGCAGGAGAGAGTATTTTTCCGTTAAGTTTGACAGCTTCCCCTTTTTCGAACTCCAGTTCGATTATCTCAGGTGCATCAGGTGCATCCTGAGGGTCTACTGTGTATTCAAACATCTCTTTTGGAGGTCTCACCGCAGGGTCTTCCAGAATACCCGCCTCGAAGCTTATATGAAGAAGGTTGTCATCGCTGGACCAAGGCTGAGAGACAGTTGCCTTTACGGGGATGCCGTGCTCTTTTGCGAAATCCATAGCTTCTTTACGCCCTTTGATCTTTTCAAAAAACTCAGGTATGCGCCATGGAACAATTGTTTTAAGTGACGGGTTCAAACTGGCAGCGGAAAGCTCAAAACGAACCTGATCGTTACCCTTGCCTGTGGCTCCGTGAGCGAGGAATTTTGCACCCTCTTTGTTAGCTACATCAACCATCCCTTTTGTTATGATAGGTCTTGCCAGTGATGTGCCGAGAAGGTATCGTCCTTCGTACAGTGCGTTGAATTTAACCGCAGTGTAAACAAGCTCGCTTACAAATTCTTCCTGAAGATCAAGTGCATAAAACGCTATTGCGCCTGACTTCATCGCTTTCTCTTTTATAGCTTCTACATCAGGAAGCTGACCGAGATCTGCAACATATGCAATAACGTCATACCCTTTTAGCTGAAGCCACTTTAAAATTACTGAGGTGTCAAGACCACCTGAATACGCTAATACTACTTTATCTTTTGCCATTTTATTAAAATCCTCCGAAATATCAGTAAGTCATCACGATGCTTAATAGCTGTGCTTTTCGCAACGACGGGTTTTATTGTTTTATTACCCCATAACCTTCAGCATCACTGCTTTTTGTGCATGAAGTCTATTCTCAGCCTCATCCCAGATAATTGAGATGTCTGATTCATATATCTCTTCTGACACTTCCTGCCCTATGTATGCGGGCATACAGTGCATAAAGTATGATTTTTTGCCAGTCGCGTCCATTAGCGCCCGGTTAACCTGATAGTCAGCGAAAATCTTCTTGCGAGCTTCTTTTTCTGACTCCTGCCCCATGCTTGCCCAAGTGTCTGTTATAACGATATCAGCGTTTTCTACAGCTTCAAGCGGGTTGCGCACCATCTCAATTTTTGCCCCTGTGACCTTTGCCTCTGCCGCCGCCGCCTTTACAATATCCGCTTTGCACTCGTAGCCCTCAGGGGAAGCAACGGAGATGTCCATTCCAAATTTCGCAGCACCAAACAGCCAGCTTTGAGCCATGTTGTTACCATCGCCAATGAAAGCTACTTTAACATCGTAAGTCCCTGTGTATTCATATATAGTCTGCACATCTGCCATTACCTGACAAGGGTGAAAGTCATCTGTGAGACCGTTTATCACTGGGATAGAGGCGTGTTCAGCAAGCTCTTCAATAATATTATGCCCTTTAGTTCTTATCATTATCCCGTCAACATACCTTGAGAGTGTGCGAGCGGTATCTTTAATACTTTCGCCTCTGTTTAGCTGTATGTCGTTTGCGCTCAGATATAACGGGTAGCCGCCCAGTTCGTACATGCCCACTTCAAATGACACTCTTGTTCTGGTGGATGGCTTTTCAAATATCATCGCCAGCTTTTTACCTTCCAGCAGGTGGTGCTTCACATTGTCTTTGTTCTCTTTTTTCAGTTTGATGGCAGTGGCTATAAGCTTTTTAAGCTCTTCACTGCTCCAGTTATGAAGTGTTAAAAAATCTCTTTTCATATCAGCCTCCGAGTCCCATTTCTGCTGCGGTCTTACTTATTAGCTCCAGACCTCTGTCTATGTCATCCTCGGATATGTTCAGCGGTGCATATATCCTAACCACGTCATTCCCCGCTGGAACCAGAAGAAGTTTGTTGCCAATGGCCTTTGAGATGAACTCTTTTTGTTTACCCGGAACTTTGATGCCAAGCATCATGCCGAGTCCCAGCACTGTTACATCAGAATTTTCAAAGATGTTTTCCAGTGCCTCTTTCATGTATGCGCCTTTTTCAGAGACAGCTTCTATGAAGCCGTCTGCGTTCATAGTGTCAAAAACAGATTCCGCTGCGGCACAGGCGAGAAAGTTTCCGCCAAATGTTGTGCCGTGAGTGCCGGGAACTAAATATTCTGCAATTTCAGGCTTTGCCATTACAGCACCCATAGGTACTCCGTTAGCTATGCCTTTTGCAAGGGTCATTATGTCAGGCTCCACGCCGAAATGTTCATATGCAAAAAACTTACCTGTTCTGCAGAATGCTGTCTGTATTTCGTCAAAAATAAGCAGTACACCCTCTTTTTTGCAGAGCTCTGCACACTGTTTCAGGTAGTCCGCCTCTATCATATCCAGTCCGCCTTCACCCTGAACAAGTTCCAGCATAAAAGCAACTACGTCCCCTTTGTCTATCTCATTTTTTAATGCTGAGATATCGTTCAGAGGTATGTGTGTAAAAAAATCTGCCACCGGCTCGAAGCCTTTTTTTATCTTCTCCTGCCCTGTGGCTGAGAGAGTCATGAATGATCTTCCGTGGAAAGAGTTTTCAAGTGTAAGCACTCTTAGGCGCTTCCCTTCGTATTTTGTGTTTCCGTAAATTCTGGCAAGTTTCAGTGCCGCTTCGTTTGCTTCCAGTCCGGAATTGCAAAAGAACAAGCTTCCGTGGAAACCTCGTCGGCTTAGTTTATCCGCTAACCGCTCCTGAACAGGTATGCTGTACAGGTTAGAAGTGTGGATAAGCGTGCCTGACTGGTCTGTTATGGCCTTTGTTACCGCAGGGTTGGAATGGCCAAGATTTACTACAGATATGCCGCTTCCAAAGTCAAAGTATGTTTCGCCTTTGTCATCTGTGAGTTTGCACCCTTCGCCCTTTATAAAAGTGAGCGGGTACTTAGCATAATTCTGAAACAATGCGGACATATATCACCTGAGAAATTATTGTCATGGATTTTTACCATGAAACTATTATTAAAAGCATATTTGCGTATATTTTTCAAGGATTTTAAAGGTTTCACAGATTATTTCGATTAAAAAGAAATTAGATGGTTGTGGCCTGTTACAAAATGTCGTATTTTATAATAAGATTAACCTTATGGAGGTGAACTGTGCTTTTTAATACTGCCACCCCAGGCGACAGATATTCCGCCGCACATGAGCATTTTAGTTCTTCCGGTTTTTCATTTGAGAAGATAATACTTGTGCTGGTTCTTTTGTGTGTAATAGGAGTTTTTGTATACTTTGCATATAAAAAAGATAAATGATTAATATATTTAACCGTATAGCTCTGAACTTCTTAACCGTTATTCTTATTATATATTTCGCAGTTTTTACTGCTTGGTATGCCGCTTATTCCAACTATTTCTTTTTCCCCATAGTCTATCAGATGGAAGATATACATGGTCATGTCCTGAAATATGCCCCTCAGAACAAACATGGTAAAGAGGATTTTGCATATGTATCTTCGGGTCTGCATCTAAGGATATTCTCAGATATGCTGAAGGCTGTGGATAACGAAGGGAAAGGGCTCGATGAAATCACTTACCCTGTGAAGGGTGGTGAGAAAAAGTTCCTTACAACAGAAGAGGTTGTACACCTGCAAGATGTTTCTGATCTTATAAGCCTTCTCAAATCATTCTGGCGGCTTGTGTTTGTGCTGCTGTCAGCTGTTGTGCTGACTATGATATTCGGCGGGATTTGGCCGTATTTTCTATCCACCATATTCTGGGCTCTTGCCGCTGCCGGAGCTTTTATGGCTGCTGTCATATATGGTTTTGGTTTTACAAAGATATTTTATAAAATGCACGAACTTGTATTTCCGGAGGGTCATAGATGGCATTTTTACTATCAGTATTCACTTATGAGCACAATTCTTAAAGCTCCGGATAGTTTCGCTGATTTCGGTATTATTCTTGGTTTGTTCACTGTAATAGCGTTTATTATTTTTTACTGGATACTGAGCAAGTTTGTCAGGAGCATGCTAATTGTAAGAGACAGGCGCGGCTAGTTTTTTTTGTAAACACTGCTGTTTTTTATAAAGTTTCCATTTTCATCAGCCAGTCTTTTAAATCTTTTATGTATCAGATACCACTGGTCGGGATGTCTTTTTATAACGTCCTCATAAACCTCATTTATCCTTTTCGCCACGTCATAAACTCTCAGTTTTGGTTTCAGGTCTTTGTTTGGGTGTATGACTGGATATACCAAGAGCTTGAAACCCTTATCTTTTCGAACTATAAAAGCCGGAAGAATAGGGTATTCCCGTCGCACAGACAACAAAGGGATTCCTTTCATGAAAGTAGTGTTCAGTCCGAAAAATGGGATTGAAAAGCTATCGGCAGGCATGGAGCTGTGATCAAGAAGAGCACCTATTGAGAGTTCTTTATCAATGTATTCATTTATCTTTTCCCCCGCACCTCTGTGGTGTATATACTGCATGTCTGAGTTAGTTCTTTGTTTCATTATGAACTTGTCCAGCTTTTCGTCTTTGATCTTTCTGGCAACAGCAGCGCCTTTAAGTCCAAGTATTTTTGTGATGACATAAGGTGCCAGCTCCCAAGCACCGAAATGGGCAGAGATAAAAAAGTATCTATTTCCCTCCGGCTTTACACCGTCCAGATATTCTACATCTACCATTTCATCAAGGAACCTTTCGTCAATGTTTTTTACATAAAACGATTCGAAATATGCGCTGAAAGTATGCCTGAAAGAACTTTTTACAACTTGACTAATATTATTTTCTTTTATGCCTATTATCCGGCAGTTGATCTCAGCAGCTTTTCTTCTCGAAGTGAGGATATAATATGCAAGACTGCCAATGGTCTGGCCTGTTCTTTGAAGTGCGCTAAATGAAAAAAGACTGAAAAAACTGTAGGCAGCTTTAATTATCAGATACATTTTGAAGAATCTCTTTCAGGTTTTCCAGTTTCTGGTTTTGTTCGGCGTTCATCGCTTCGAAAAAAGTTTCAAAGTCCAGCTCTCTCTGCTCCTGATCTATAAAATAGGCCAGCTCTTCTGCATTTCTTATGGTTGTGGATACTCCGGAAGTATTTGCCAGTTTCGCCAGTTCCTGAAAGTTTTTCATGTTCGGGCCAACACAAACATCCTTTTCAAACTGGAGCGCTTCAAAAATGTTGTGCCCCCCAGTGTCGTTCAGAGAACCGCCTATGAATATCTTTATCGAGAGCTGATAAAGCTCTTCCAGTGTTCCGAATCTGTCTACAATAACAACGTCTGTGGAGCTGTCCCTTTCAGCCAGCATGCTGGCAGTATATCCGTGCTCCTGAACCATTTTTTTAACATCTTGCACACGGTTTATGTGTCTGGGGGCAATAATGAGTCTGTCGCACCTGGAGCTTTTAGAAAATGCTTGAAGCACTATCTCCTCTTCCCCTGAGTGTGTGCTTGCCGCTGCAAATATTCTGTGATTTTTTATAAAGTTGAAAATCCCACTGCTTATCTTTTCACTTCTGGTCTGAAACTTAATGTTGCCGAGGGTTGAGATATTGCTTCTGGAGCCTTTTACCTTTGCAAACTTGTTTGTATCTTCGTCGCTTTTGGTGTATATGGTTTCAAATTTCCCAAGAAGTCTGCGGAAAATAAAACTGAATTTTTTATAGCTGCTAAAGCTTCTGTCAGAGATTCTTCCATTTATAAGGAAAAGTCTGGAGTGTGTGGAAGCAGAGTTTATCATGTTTGGCCAGAGTTCTGTGTCTACAATGAAGACGGCTTTTGCGTTCATCTGTTTTATTATATGAGTGATTGCCATGGAGTTTTCGAGCGGCAGCAGAAAAGCGAAATAAGGCTCCAGCTCTGCCTCTGCCATTTTTTTGCCTGATGCTGTGGTGGTGCTTATTATTATTTTAAGCTCAGGGAAGTCTTCACGGATGTATTCTGTAACAGATTTCAAGCTGCGAACTTCGCCTACGCTTGCGCAGTGGAACCAGACGGAACTGTCAGGAGTCTCAGGAAGTGTTATAAACCCGAAGCGCTGGAAATAGTCCTCGTCCTCCTTCTTTTTAAGGGCGACAAGGTAACCCACGGGGATAGCCGCAGGAACAGCAATAGCTATAAACAGATTATATAATATTTTCAGAATGAACACGGGTAAGTTCCATTATTTTATTTTCAACCTCAGAAAGCTCCTGTTCCACGTCCTCTTTTTCCAGAGAGCTGCTTATTGTTATTGGTGCACAAAGGTGAAGGTTCACCTTTGCGAATGGTTTCGGCAGAATGAACCTGTCCCAGCTTTTGAACCGGAAAAACCTTGTACAGTTGCCCAGTACCGGCACCAGTATCCTGTCGGCTTTTTTCGCAAGATACAGTGTGCCCGGCTTTGCTTTATAAACGGGACCTTTTGGGCCGTCCACAGCCATAGCCGCATGATAGCCTTTATCCATATATTCAACCATCTCCATAAGTCCTGCACTGGCCCCTTTTGATGAGGATGCACGTACAACAGCGTGGCCAAAACTCTCCACAAGCGGAGCCAGAAGGTCACCGTCCTTGCTTCTGGAGATCATGCTGACAAATTTAAATCTTTTACTCTGACCGAATGTTATAGCAAGCTGGTTGTGCCAGCAGAAGAAGACAAGCCTTTTCCCCTCATCTGCGAGTTTAATAACATTATCGTCCACAATTACGCTGTATCTGAATGTGGAAATGTAGAGTTTGAAAATAAATTGTATCAAAAGTGCTTTCATTATAGCGCTATTTGCTCCAATAGTGACTTATTCAGCCTTTTACCATATATTATTATTAATAGGTATGCAAATATAAATGGCTAATGTTAAGTATTATGTAATACCTTAATTTTTGTCTTGCATGGACATCAGTTTGAGTGGTAAAAAAATTCGATATGATAAAAGGTACAACTGTAGTCGCAGTAAAAAAAGACGGAAAAACAGCAATAGGTGCTGACGGGCAGGTCACTTTCGGTAATACCGTGCTGAAACACAATGCAAAGAAAGTGAGAAAGGTGTACAATGGCAAGGTTTTGTGCGGTTTTGCAGGATCCACAGCCGATGCGTTTACCCTTATGGAGCGTTTTGAGGCAAAGCTGGAGGCGCACAGCGGACAGCTTCTGCGTGCTGCTGTAGAGCTTGCCAAAGACTGGCGTACAGACAGATACCTGCGCAAGCTGGAAGCCATGATAATAGTGGCTGACGAAAAAGAGCTTTATATAATGACTGGAAATGGTGATGTGGTGGAACCTCAGAACGGCGTGGCCGCAATAGGCTCAGGAGGCCCTTACGCTCAGGCATCGGCAATAGCACTTGCTGAAAATACCGAACTTTCAGCCACTGAGATTGTCGAAAAAGCGTTAAATATTGCAGCGGGCATCTGCATCTATACAAACGATAATCTTATTATTGAGGAGATATAAACAGTCCAAATGGAAGAATATACCCCAAAAAAAATAGTTGAAGAGCTAGACAAATATGTAGTTGGCCAGCATAACGCCAAAAAGGCCGTTGCTGTTGCCATGAGAAACAGATACAGACGACTCCAGCTTCCTGAATACCTTCAGGAGGAGATAGCACCTAAAAATATAATACTTATAGGCCCCACAGGTGTGGGTAAGACTGAGGTGGCAAGAAGGCTTGCCAAGCTTTCCAGATCACCATTTATAAAGGTTGAAGCGAGTAAGTATACCGAAGTGGGATATGTTGGGCGTGACGTAGAGAGTATGGTGCGTGACCTCGTGGAGATAGCCGTGGGGATGGTGCGTGAAGAGAAGAAAACAAGTGTTATAGACAAGGCAAAAGAGAATGTAAACGAAAGACTCCTCGATCTGCTTCTGCCGCCCTCATCAGGGTACGCAGAGCAGGACACAGGTACCAGAGACAAGCTGCGGGTCAAACTGAATGACGGCGAGCTTGACGAACGTGTGGTGGAGGTAGAGGTAGAGGATGCTGCCCCAAATGTGGAGGTTTTTACTAATCTAGGCATGGACGACATGGGCGCAGGGCTTGGCGATATGATGAAAAACATGTTCCCAAGCAAAAAACGCAAAAGAAAAATGAAAATAGCAGAAGCCAGAACAATCCTAGAACAGCAGGAGACCAACAGGCTTATAGATATGGACGATGTTAAAGACATCGCTATAAAACGAGTAGAACAGTCAGGCATAATATTTTTGGACGAGATAGATAAGATATGTGTAGCCGGTTCCGCAGCAACCAAAGGCGGAGACGTTTCCAGAGAGGGTGTTCAGCGTGATCTTCTGCCTATTGTAGAGGGTTCCACTGTAAACACAAAGTACGGCATTGTGCGCACTGACCATATCCTTTTCATAGCCGCTGGTGCTTTCCACATGGCAAAACCAACAGACCTTATACCTGAGCTTCAGGGTCGTTTCCCGATCAGGGTGGAGCTGGACAGCCTTAAAGCTGAGGAATTTGTACGTATACTGACAGAGCCTGAGAACTCCCTGACCAGACAGTACATGGCACTTCTGGGTGCAGACGGTGTTGATGTTTCATTTACAGACGAAGGGATAAGGCGTATTGCCGAGATGGCTGACGAGCTTAATATGTCGCTGGAAAATATTGGAGCCAGAAGACTCCATACTATAGTGGAAAAACTTCTGGAAGAGATATCCTACGAAGCCCCTGAAATTGACGATAAAAAAATAGTGGTGGATGCCGCATATGTGGATGAACACCTGAAAGATATAGTTGAGGACAGAGACCTCAGCAGATACGTATTATAAATAACAGAACTGACTGGAGACAGATGATGAAAAAAATAATTTTTCTGGTGCTTTTATTGATACCCGCACTTGCGTTTGCAAGATTTGAAAAGCTGGTGACTGATATAGATGAAATGTTTGATAAGTTTACAGGATATGTTGTCAGCGTTGAGGACAACACACTTATAACTGACCTTGGCAGAAGCAAAGGTGTTTATGAAGGGCTTGAGCTGAAGATATATAGAGAGAATGAGCCTATTATTCACCCTATTACTAAGCAGGTGCTTGGCAATAAAAAGATATTCATAGGCGATATTCAGATCAGAGAGGTAGCTGATGCTTACTCCACAGCAAAGATAAGCAAGCTGGCAAGGTCTGTTAAACCGGGAGACATTGTAACCATGAACCCGCCTGTAGAGGTTAGTGTTCAGGTGGAAAAGGTGCCTGTAAGGCTTGAAATGCTCCTTAAAGAGGAACTGGGGAACGCCAGGAATATCCTGATGAAAGAGAACGCTGAAATAGTTCTGAAATTCATTCAGGAAGAAGAGGGCGGGATAATGTACACAGTGTCTGATAAGTCAGGGGGCAGCCTGATACATTCCAAGTACTTTTCCGACCAGGACCTTGAGCAGGGTGTTGGTACTATAGCTACCAAAGACATCCTTAGAAGTGCCCCTATTAATAAAACTTACAAGTCTATGGCTGTGGGTCATGTAAAACCTGACGGTAAAATATATATTGCGGCTGCCACAAGGCACGAGATAGATATCTTCACTTTTGACGGTAAAACATTTGTTCCAGCTGGAAGTGTTGATGCGGAGTTTGATAATATCCAGAACATCGAGCTGGCTGACCTTAATGAAAACGGCACAGACGAGCTTTTTGTCACAGAGGTTAAATACAAGACAACTGTTAGCTCATCTATTCTGGAATTTCAGGACTCAGGTTTTAAAGTGATTGATTCAGGAATGCTTTACATCTTTCGTACGGTGCATGTCAAAGGCGTAAAGAAGATAGTAGCCCAGAAGCTGGGAGTGGATGGCAGCTACATAGGTATGGTGCACAACTTCATACACATGAACGGAAAGTATGAAAGAGGAAGAGCGGTTTCCGCAAGCCCCGACATTAACATCTATGGATTCGGCTACTCCGATCTAGATAATGACGGGACTAACGAAGTCTTCAACATAAACGATCAGTACAATCTGAGCGTGTACAACGGCTCAGCAGTAAAATATACATCCGTAGAAGAGTTTGGGCAAACCCCTTACTACTTCATTTTGGAAAATGAGATACTTGACGAAATGGCTCTTTCAGCAAAAGAGAATTTAAGAGATCAGGGTGATATTGATCCTTTTATGCAAGAGAAAAGTAAAAAATATATCAAAGGGCGTGTTTTCGTTAATTCTGATAATAATATTTATGTTGTACAAAATGAGCAGAAATATAAGATACTCTCTACATCAAAGACTTTTGGCGCTTCAAGATTTGCTGTTTTTTCATGGGACGGGCGACGCTTAAGAAACATGTGGGTATCAGAGGTCTTTGAGCCTACAATTGTGGATTACTATATGTATGAAGAGTTTGGAAGGACGTATCTCTTTATGCTTAGAAACGCAAGCGCCGGGTTGCTTGCCAGTGATGTATCGCAATTAATTTATATAGAGACAAAATAACATATTTGGCATGAAATATGCTTTATGTAACATATGGACTCTCATTTTATGAGAGTTCAGTTAAAAGAAAAAGCAGATTATAATATTTAATATTATCTGCTGCTACTTTTCTAAAGTATTGCTGGTAAAGACCGATATACTGAAAAGTGACTGGGTGTTTGAAAGTAAAATAATATTTTTTTGACATATACTTTAAGTCATACTATTGTATACAGTACACTGTATAACTGTGAAAAAAAGTATACAGTGTATCAATTTTTATTCAGATAAGTGTATGTCAAGACTGTTAAAAAATATTTGTTTTGATGTTGACAGGGTAAAATTACCGTGATAGCATCAGACAATTGTATAGTCACCAGGCGAAAGTCTGGGGACAAAAAAAAGAAAAAAAGGTATAAACCTTTAATATGTAAAAAAACCTACAGGAGGAGAAGAAATGAGAAAACTTCTTATTGCTCTCATGATCATGGCTACTGCTGTTACAGCATTTGCCGAAGTTTCACTTTCCGGTTCTTACCATGCACGTGGTAGCTACTACTCAAACGTATCTAGCATGGACACAGACACAGACGATGTAAACATGGTTTACGATCACGACTTTGATCTCTGGATCAATGCTCAGACAGACAAAGACACATTCTTCAAGTCAAAACTTGAAATCGTTGATGGAAACTGGACTGCTGAGAATGTTGGCGGCGGTAACGTTGAAAACGCTGATCAGGATATCCACCTTCAGAGAGTTTGGCTCGGTCACAACTTTGGCGTAGCTAAACTTGAAGTTGGCCTTATGTCTGGTGGCGGCTGGGGATACTCTTTCGGAGACGCAGTTGGTGCAAGATACAGAGTAAAAACTACTATACCTGCTGGTCCTGGTAACGTTTATGCAATACTTGAAAAAGATGCAGAAGCTAACGGTCTCGGCGTAACTACAAAAGACGCAGAGAAAGATGACAGCGATACATACATCCTTGCATACAAAGGTAAATTCAGTGGACTCACAGTAGCTCCTCTTATTGCTTATGTATCAAACGGTGCAGTTCAGGCTGATGCTGATACAGATACAACAGTAACAGTTGTTGACATCGCAGTTGGCGGCGCATTCGGCGCTATCGGCTTCGAGACAGAATTCATCTACAAAACATTCTCAACAGAGTCATCTAACGACCCATCAAACTGGTCTGCATATGCTAACATCTTCGGTAAATTTGCAGGTGCTAAAGTTGGTTTTATAACTGCTTACGATGATCCTGATGAAGATAACGGCAGAAACGGTAACGGTTCTCTCGGTGGTGACTTTGATGACAGATGGATAGCTACACTTGGTGACTGGGGCGCTTACTCAGCTGCTACAGTTGGTGTATGGGCAAACGGTGTTTACGCTGACTACTCTGTAAACGACAAGCTTGACCTTACAGCATCATTCTTCTACATCATGAGCAACATTGATAACAATGACTCTACAGCAATGGACTTTGAAGCTGCTGCTAGCTATGCTATCACTGAAGCTCTTTCATACACAGTTAACTTCGGTTACGGTAGTGTAGATGCTGATGGCGGAACTGATCCAGATCCAGCTTACATTCTTCAGAACACACTGAAAATAAGCTTCTAATTTAGCTTAAATGCTAATTCAAAAGGGCGGTCAATGCGACCGCCCTTTTTTTTGCACAAAATCATTATGAATCTGTACTCAGGCAAATTATCTTAAAACCTATGTTTAATCAGAGATTTCTGGTCACAGTGACTATCAATTGCAATTAATTTATTTATCGCCATTCATTGGTTAATAATGACGAAAATATTTTAATTGTCCACATATGAAATTATGAATTGTTCAATACCTCAAATTGTATTAATCTGTTTAGATGGAAAGATTTAAACTGTTCATAATTGTCTTTTGCACCATAATGACATTTTCTGCATTATATGCACCTCAGCCAGTGCAGCCCATAATAATGGAGTATTTTGGTGTGAGCCAGTCGCGCTCTGCTTTACTTACCACAGCGACAATGTTTCCACTTAGCATTGCGCCAATAATTTACGGATATATGCTGGAAGCAGTTTCTGCAAAAAAGATGCTGATAGTCTCTTTGTTCATTCTCTCTATTTGTCAGTTTATATTCTTTATGTCCCAATCTTTTAACCTGCTCATACTGCTTCGTGTTATTGAGGGACTTGCTATACCTGCTGTACTCACAGGCCTGATGACATACATATCCACTATGACAAGTAAAAGCAATGTACAAAAAACAATGGCTGTTTATATATCATCAACCATACTTGGCGGGTTTTCAGGGCGGTTTTTTTCAGGTCTTATATCTTATTATACTAACTGGCGAGTTATGTTTCTGCTGCTTGGAATTACACTTCTTATATCAACAGTTCTCATAAGCAGGCTGGGAGACAATAAAACAGAAGTTACTAAAATGAATCTTAAAGCTACATTCGATGTGCTTTCTATAAGACAGTTTACAGTTATATATATAATGATATTTACCATGTTCTTTATGTTCGCTGCTGTTTTGAACTTTATCCCGTTTAGACTGCGCGAGATAAATCCAGCTTCCAGTGCTATGCTGATAGGTGTTATGTATTCAGGTTACATCATGGGCATAGTGACATCTCTAGGCTCTATGAAGCTTATTAAAATTTTCAAAGGTGAACAGAATACGATTTTTGCCGGGCTCACACTCTTTCTGCTGTCACTGTTTCTATTTATATCTACAGATATATATTTGATGTTTATTGGTATGTTTATATTTTGCGCAGGAATGTTTATGAGCCACACTGTGGCGTCTGGATATCTGAATAAACTGGCAGAGAAAAACAAAGGGGTTACCAACGGGCTGTATGTTGCATTTTATTATTCAGGCGGAACGCTTGGTTCGATACTTCCGGGGCTTATCTATGAAAATTACAGCTGGAACGTCTTTTTACTGTTCTTAGGTATCTTTATGTTTTCAACAATTATTTTCGGCAGACTCGCACTGAGACGATAAGTAGAAGGGACACGTACAAGTACATGTCCCATTGATGACTAATAATTTAATCGTTACTGTCGAGAGCTTCCACCCGCTTTTCGAGGTTAGAAATTTTTGAGCCGAGTACCACAAAGTAAAAGCCTAAAATAACAAATATTACAGTGTATCCTGCAAAGAGATATGTGAAGTTTTGCATAATTAACCCTCTAGTGAATCTATTTTTCTGGTGAGCAGAGCAATACGGGTACGCTTAACAAGCATTGCCGCATAAAGCAGTGAAAAGGCAGCCACGCTAACAAGCAGAGCCTTTGTCATGTCTGGGTGAAGACCGCCGCCCCCCTCCTGTACCACGTTTGGGTGAATAGTTCTCCACCAACGGATAGAAAAGAAGACTATCGGCACATCTATGAAACCAATTATCCCGACAGCGGCGGCAAATTTGGCACGCTTGTCAGGTTCGTCTATAAACTTACGAAGCATAAGGTAACCGGCATAAATAAACCAGAGTATGGTTGTGGTTGTCAGTCTCGGGTCCCATGTCCACCATACCCCCCATATAGGTCTTGCCCATATAGGCCCTGTTATAAGGACAATAGTGCAAAATAGTATACCTATTTCTGCACTGCTTTCTGCAATATCATCAAACAGATAGTTCTGTTTGACAAGAAAAAGTATACTCAGCACAAAAGTTACAAAGAAAGCGAAGAAAGCAATCCATGCAGATGCAACGTGAAAATATAATATCTTCTGAACTGCACCCATCACTTTTTCTAGCGGGGCAAACATAAAGGCAAAATATAGTGCGACACAAATGCCGGCAATAGCTGCAATATCAAGAATTTTAGTTAATTTCATATCAATCCTCTACGATAAAGTCGAAAACAGCAAAAACAACTACTGTAAATATAATATCGAAAACGGCCAAAAGCTTCAACCATTTATAAGACTCTGCGACGTCAAGACCCAAAATATATATATTCAGAGCCTGCACAGAAGCGAGTATTACAGGAACCATAACAGGCAGCAGAAGAAGAGGCAGCATTACCTCACGTGTTCTGGTATTTACTGATATTATTGAAAAAAGTGTACCTAGAATTGCAAATCCCCAAGTACCCATTAAAAAAACTGTCATAGGCATAAAGCTTGTATGAAAGATATTTACATTATACAAAACGATGAAAAGAGGAACAGTGATAAGCTGGACTATCATCATAAACATGAAGTTGCTTATCGCTTTACCAAAAAATATAGCTGAGCGATCAACAGGAGCGAGCAACAGTGCAGAAAAGTTTCCACCGTTTACTTCGCTCATCATGGATTTGTTTAGCCCCAGTATGCCGGCAAATGTCACAGACATCCACAAAATACCGCCGACAACTCTGTTTTTGAATTCTGAACCCGGCTCAAATATAAAACTGAAAACCACAACAGTAAGTATGGAAAAAAGCAGCATGGATACTACTATTTCACGTGATTTCAGCTCATGCAGAAGATCTTTACGGACAATTGCAGCTACAGTAGAGAGGTATGTCATCAGCTCACCGCCTCTGTGTAGACATGTTCAAATTCGTCCAGAGTGACATTATCTCTCTTTTCGTCAAAGACGAGTTTTCCACGCCTTATGATGGCAAGTCTCGAAGAAGCATCAAAGCCCTGCTTCATGTTGTGGGTTACCATTATAATAGTGTGTTTATTATCGAAAAGTTCCACAAGTATCTTTGTAAGTATGTCTGAAGCGTGTGTGTCCAGACCAGTATAAGGCTCGTCCAAAACCACAATGTAAGGATTATGCAGAAGGGCTCTCGTTATAGAAAGTCTTTGGAGCATGCCTCTGGAGTAGCCTCTAACCTTGTCGTTACGTCTTTTATAAAGCTCAACTTTGCCTAGAAGCTCTTTTATCCTGTCTTCTATGTTCTGAACCCCGTAAAGTTTTGCATAGAATGTCAGGTTTTCCATGGCTGTCAGCTCAGAATAAAGAAAAGGCTGGTGTGAAATAACACCAAACCTGCTTCTGAAGTCATCTTTAAGTTTTTTGAGAGGTGTTCCCTCATAAAAGATATCTCCGGAACTTGGAGATGTCATAGTACAGAGAAGTTTAAGAAAAGTAGATTTACCGGCACCGTTAGGGCCGAAAACACTTATAAACTCCCCTTTATCAAAAGATACGGACACATCGTTTAGTGCGTGGATGTGTCCGTATTTTTTATTAACATTACTGAACTTGATAAGAGGTTCAGACATTCTGTTTTTTCCGCCCGCTTATTCCGTATAATCCACCAACACACATCAGTACACAACCAATCCATATCCAAGAGATTAGTGGCTGGTAAACTGCTTGTATCCCAACATAATTCTCGTTTTTCGAATATGATGAGAGGATAAGGTAGAGATCGCCTTTTAGTGACGAGCTTATTGCCACCTCAGCAAATGCCTCTTCGTTTTTCTCATAGAAACGACGCTCAGGTCCGAGTGTGAAGAGTTTCTTTCCGTCTTTATAAACACCTACTGGTGCGTATGCGGATGTATAGTTCTCTCTCTTTACAAAACCTATGTCGCCTACCTGAAGAGTGTAGCCGTGAAAGCTGAAAGATTCGCCGGGAGCGACAACTTTATCTGCCTGATCGTTATAAAAAGATGAAGCGATAATTCCGTATGCCATAAGCACAACACCTATGTGTACGATAAGTCCGCCGTAAAACCTTCTGTTTGTAACAAGAACTTTTGTTCCGCCTCTTTTTATAGTAGAGGCTGCCTGAATTATTATTGTCACCATTGAAAAAGTAGTAACACCTGCCAGTACCATCGCCAGAGGATTAGTTAAACCATAGACGAACATTCCTGTCATTACAGCCACGCCAGCAGCAAGTGATGGGAGTACTTTTTTGATAATCACTGAGCTCTCTGTATTTCCATAGTTTAAAAGTGGTGCAAATCCGCTTGCGAAAAGCACCATTAGGAAAAAAGGAGCTGTAACTTTATTATAATAAGGGATACCCACAGTTATTTTGTCAGCGAGGAATATGCCAGAGAAAACAGGCATCATAGTTCCTATCAATATAACAAGAGTCAGCCCTACAAAGAGCCAGTTTCCGACAAAGAATATCCCCTCTCTGGAAGTGAAGTTAAACTCTGTACCTTCTGACTGTGAAAGAGGCTTAAGCATCTTAAACAGATAAAAAAGGAATATGGCAGTTGTTGAGACCATAAATACTATGAAGAAGTATCCAAGTGATGATTTACCAAATGAGTGCACAGAGTCCAGAACACCGCTTCTGGTGATGAAAGTAGCCAGAAGAGTCATCTCGAAAGTGAGCAGTATCAGAGCGTGCGACCATATTTTCAGCTTCTCTTTACGCTCATATATAATAATAGAGTGAAAAAAAGCAGTAGATACAAGCCATGGCAGCAGAGAAGCGTTCTCTACAGGATCCCATGCCCAGTAGCCACCCCAGCCAAGCTCAACATAAGCCCACTCGCCGCCGAGCACGATACCTATGGTAAGGAAAATCCAAGTTATTATAGTCCACTTGCGGGTGTCCACAGCCCAGGAAGATGAAATCTCTCTACAGATAAGTGCACCTAAAGAGTGGCCTACTACGATTGTAAAACCAACATATCCCAGAAACAGTGTGGGCGGATGATAAAGCATGCCCGGGTTCTGGAGCAGCGGGTTCATCCCCATACCGTCTTGGGGAAAGAAATCCAGCTCGCTGAAAGGGTTGGTTACGAAAACTGTGAGCACAAGGAAAAAAGTAGCAGTGAGTGCAGATACTGCAAGCACTACCGATCTGTGTTTCAGTTCGTAGTTTTTTATTCTGAAAAGCTCAATAAGAGCTAACACTGCAACAAGCCATCCCCAGAAAAGAAGCGAGCCGGCCTGTCCTGCCCACCATCCGCTGATCTTATAGATCATAGGCAATGCGCGGTCAGTGTATTGAGCCACGTATTCCATTTTGTAATACCCTGTTGCCAGAGCATAGATAAGCACTACAGATGCTAAACTAATTCCAACAGCCTGCGCTATAAGAAACCAGTCTGCCATCTTGTTGTAAGACTTCGATTTTGCCTGCATCGAATAAATGTACAGCCCGAAAGCAGCTAAGCCCGCAAATAGAGCGAGAAGCTGAAATAAATTACCTATTTGTCCCATTATTTCTCCCTTGAATAAAATTAATAATTAAGTTTAACTTTTTTCGTCAACTTCAGCCTCATACTTAGATGGGCATTTAGTTAAAACTGTTGCAGCGTGAAAAACCTGTCCGTCTATGTCGTATTTGCCTTCCACTATAACCTCTATGTCTTCTTTGAAGGTGTCTGGGATGATACCGTTGAATATTACTTTCATCGCTTTTCCTTCTTCGTCTGACATGTTGAATTCAAGATACTGTTTTTTGAAATCTTTTACAATAGTTCCTGTAACAACATCACCACTAACCCTCATACCTTTCTGGTTGAACTTGGCAGGGTTTTCAAGTACTTCTGAAACCTCAAGATAGTAAACACTGTCTGAGCTGAAACCTGTAGTGAGAAGATAGCCTATTGCAACGACAAAGACCGCTCCCGCAAATAAAATTTTCCATGATTTTTTCATCATTTTCTCCAGTTTATATAACAGACATTCCACTGTCATAAAAGTTTAAAATTATTTGGTACTATATTATACCTTTTTCAAAGGCACAACTTAAATTTATACTAAACGATAATTTTTATCACCAAGGTTGCCCTTTAGGATTTTTTGCTACCTGTAGAGTATATAATGTAAAAAAAAGATTGCTTTATCAATAAAAAAATTTATAAAGAATGTAAATGGATAATATTTCACTGTACACAGCAGTATTTGCAGGATTACTTTCTTTCCTTTCCCCTTGTGTGCTGCCGCTCCTTCCGGGGTATCTTTCTTTTATGTCTGGTGAGTCGCTTGAGACGCTTCAGAATAATGACAAGAAAGCGGCAAGGGTAAAGGTCTTTCTCGGGGCAGTGTTTTTCGGCCTCGGGTTCATGCTCATCTTTGTACTTCTAGGTGCCTCAGCAACCAAAGTTGGCGAACTGCTTCAAAGCTATAAGCTCATAATAGGCCGTATCGCAGGTATTGTGATTATAGTATTAGGTCTGCACATGATGGGGATACTCAGGATTAATAAGCTTTTGGTACAGAAGAAATGGAACTACTCCAGTAAATCCGGAAAACCTTTCTATATTAATGCATTCCTTCTGGGGATAGCATTTGTCTTTGGCTGGACACCCTGTGTTGGGCCTGTATTGGCAGGCATTTTCACCCTTGCGGCAGGCGAAAGCACTGCTTGGGACTGGATAAAGCTGCTTATGGCTTTCGGTTTCGGGCTATGGATACCATTTCTTATTTCCGCACTTGCTGTGGGTTTTGTCATGAACTCTATGAAAAAAATAGGGAAGGTAGTGGTTGTAGTGGAGAAGCTCTCCGGAATGCTTCTGATTTTTATAGGTGTGCTTATGGCAACTAACAGTCTTCAGACTTTAAGCATATACTTAATCCAGTGGTTCCCGGCTCTTGCAGAAATCAATTTTTAGCATAAACGTTTCATGTTTGTGGTAAGACTTCGGTAGTTACCTGTTCAGGTTGGCATGTTTGTGATGAGAGAGAAAATAGGTCCCATAAGTCCTATCATTATGATAAGCATAAATATTCCGATGAATCCGATTATCAGCGGTTCCATCATCTTTGATATGTTGGTGGCGATATAATCCACTTTTTGATAGTAGTATTGAGCCACGTTTTCAAGCTGGCTGTCCAGATTTCCTGTCTGTTCACCGATGTTTACCATTCTTAGGATAATATTCGGATACATCTTCTGTTCGCCAAGCGCCGCAGAGAAGGATTTACCCACAGAGATAAGATCTCTGGTATCAATTATTGATTTTTTATACACAAGGTTCTTAAGGCTGTCCTCCATAATAGAGAGTGCCATATAAAGCGGTAATCCCGCTGCAATCATAAGTCTTATATATTCTGCAATGAACGCAAAGTTGAAATAACGCACAACATTGCCGAAAATAGGCATTTTTGTCAGTAGCTTGTCGGTGACGTATCTATATTTTTCATTGGTTCGTCTTAAAAAACCGTGCAGGAAAAATGCTGCTACGGATAAAACTACGATGTGCAGAAGATAAGACTGAAGGAAATCAGACATAGCCATTATAAATCTGGTTGTAGGGGGAAGCTCTATCTGGAATGATTTAAAAGCGTCTATCATCTTCGGCATAACCACTACCAGCCAGAAGATCATGGTTCCCATCATCGCCACAAGGGCAAATGAGGGATATATAAGCGCTGATTTTGTTTTTGAAATAAGGTCAGATATTTTTTTAATATGTTCCGCAGCATCTTTAATGGTGCTGTCCAGCTGGCCGGTCTCTTCACCAATACGCACAAGGTTTATGGTAATTTCACCGAATATTTTCTCATGCTTCGAAAGTGCCTTGGAGAAGCTGAGTCCGGTATGGACACGCCTTGCCACATCATCAAGCACGTTGCGCATTTCAGGGTTATCAGCATCAGCGGCTAGGTCGTTTAAAGCTGTGTTTATGGGGAGTCCTGCTTTGACAATAAGGTGCAGGTTATCCAAAACCTCAATGACGTCCTGTGTCTTTATCTTCTTTTTTGGCTTCAGGTGTCTGTAAAATGAAGGGAGTTTTTTAACAGATATAATGTTTGCGCCGAGGGAATCCATATAACTGGTGACATCCTCGTTGTCGTCCATCTCGATAAGCTTTTTAATCTTCTTTCCATGATCATCAATGGCTGTGATGGAGTATAGCTGCATTAAAGAGCCACCCTCAGTATCTCTTCGGGAGTGGTGATCCCTTGTATAACTTTTATAAGACCTGATTCCAGTATAGGTATCATACCGTTTTCCACTGCTTTATTAAAAATGGTCAGAGGCGTCGCGCCAGTAACTATAAGCTCGCCTATCTCCTGGTCAATATCCAGCAGTTCACTTATTGTGCATCGTCCGGAATACCCTGTGTCTCTGCAGTGTTCGCACCCTTTACCCTGCTGAAACTTTATTTCGCTGCTGCTATCAAATCCGTGTTTGGATAGCATTTTCTCCGGGATGCCTCTGTCTATCAGTTCGGAAACTGCAACAGAAGCTTCCTCCCGGCAAAACAGGCAGGTTTTCCTGATCAGCCTCTGAGCAAGTATCCCGCCGACACCTGATGCTATCATATAGTCTTTGATATTCATCTCCATAAGCCTTGGTATAGCGGTCACTGCATCGTTAGTGTGCAGTGTGGATAGGACAAGGTGGCCTGTTATGGCAGCACGCAGAGCCATCTCTGCTGTCTCGTCGTCACGCATCTCACCAATAAGTATAACGTCAGGGTCTTGTCTGAGGAAAGCTCGCATGGCACGTTCGAATGTGTATCCTGCTTTAATGTTAAGCTGTGTCTGTTTTATAAAAGGAAACTTATATTCTATAGGGTCTTCCGCTGTAAGTATTTTACGCTGAAGTGAGTTTATCTTTCTGAGTGATGCGTATAGTGTTGTTGTTTTACCTGAACCTGTTGGGCCAGTCACCAGGAGTATTCCGTGAGGGCGTTTCAGCTGTTTTAAAAGCCTTGTCTGTGTGTCAGATTCGAACCCGAGGCTTTCCAGGTTAAAAAGAGATACGTTTTTAGTAAGTATTCTGAGCACTATCCCCTCACCATAAGATGTGGGTATGCTGGAAACTCTTATGTCGAAGTCTTCGTCAAAGAAAGTGTGGCTCATGGAGCCGTCCTGCGGAAGTCTCTGCTCTGCAATATCTAGGCTGGATAGTATTTTTATACGGGAAGAAAGTGCTGTGTGCATCTCCATAGGAAATGCGTAAAAATGCCTCATAATGCAGTCAATACGGAAGAAAATATGTGTCGCCACGTCTTCCGGTGAAAGGTGTATGTCAGTTGCTCTGGATATAATAGCACTGTTTATTATCAGTTCAAGAAGCTGAGGCAGATCGCTTGTAAGCCCAGAGCTTATTGCTTTTTTCACAAGCTTCTGTATCTCAACGTCTATAGGTTTTTCGAGAAGGAAATAATTGATTTCTATGTTTTTAAGGATGGTCTCTTTGTCAGAGACATAAACCTCTATTTTTTTGCCCGCTTTACGCTGAAGAATGTCTATGGTGTTTATGTTAAAAGGGTCAGAAAGAGCTACAGCAAGTGTGTCCTCTCTGTTTTCTATAGGTATCATTTCAAGTTGTTTTGCTATCTGTCTGTCGAAAAGTTTCAGAGCTTCCTTGCTTGGCGGGTGTTCGTTAATATCCAGAAAAGGCTTCCCCGACTGCTCGGCAACCACAAGAGCTATCTCCCTCGGTGAAACAAATGCAAGCTCGATAAGAATCTCGCCAAGAAGCATGTCTCTGATCTTCTTAACCTCAAGGGCCACTTGAATCTGTTCTTCGGTAACGTATCCTGATTCTTTAAGCAACTGACCAACAGTTTTCTTTGCCATAAGTACAACCTGCCACTTAATAAAATGTTATAGGAAAAAAGTTTAACATGAAAGAGAAATGTTTTTTTAGTTGTTTGTATTGCAGTTTTTTATGGTGTAGAATATAGAAAATGCCTTTAACGGAGATATTGTGAGTATTACAAATAGTATCGGACTTTTGGTGGAGACTCTTTCAGATACAACAATATTTGTATTTGCAGAGCTTATTCAGCGAATACAAGAGAGCCCTGTGTCATCAATATCAATAGGTGTTTTTGGAGTTATAGGTTATCTGCTTATAAATGCATATAAAATCAGGGTTTCGAAAAAAGAGATAAACCAGAAACTGGAACTGATAATATATATACTGTCACCTTTTTTATATATAATGTGCACTTACTACGCCGTAAAGGTGCATCAGGATAATCCTATCCTTTTATTACTCAATTATCTTGGTTTTTTCTGGCTTACAGCTGTTTTAATGAAGATCCCTATGCGTTACATGGGGTTAAAAATAAAATTCCAGTATGCTCCTGCGCTTATGCTTACGTTCTTAGCTTTAGGCATAGCGCTTTATGTTGATATTTCTATAATGTTTTCAGGTATATACAAGAAAGAGCTTCAGGATGCATACGATTTGGCTAGATCAATTTCGAAGGTGCTCTTTGTTTTAGGTTTTTTCATATATATTAAAGGGGTTCTCCCGCAGGCGCTGAGAGCTTTGAAAGATAAATACCCTTCTTTTGGCTTTATGATAAGACTGGCTAAGCTTGTTCTGGTTGCATACCTGTTTATTTCAGCTCTTTGGGTATTGAATCTCTTTACCCTTGATTTCAGAGCAGTTATGGGTGTGGCTCTCCTTGGGATGATGCTTGCACTGCTTTCTTATATTTTTCATAAAATATCACATGTGGTTGACTATTTTTATGTACAGAAGTCTTATACAGAGCTTGAGTGGTCGCAGATCAGAAAGAGCTTAAGCCGGCTTATATTAATGATTTTTATTTATATCTACTATCTGCTTATATATTCAGCACTTGATATGGGAAATGTTTTAGAGAAGCTTAAGCAGATGTATCTTTTTGAGACAAAGCTTTTTTCATTGTCCGTGCTTGGGCTCATCTCTGCTCTTATGCTTTTTGTTTTTCTGAAGAGTCTGCTCTTTCTGTTCACAAAGTATCTTCGCATGTTTTTTTCAGACAGAGAGCTTGCACAGGACTCTGACTCTGTGGAGATAATTGTATATAATCTAGGGCTGCTTATTGTTTTCACAGCGACCTTGCTCCAGATAGGAATTACATGGCAGATAGTTGTTCCTATGGCTGGAGCCCTTGGCATAGGTATAGGTTTTGGCCTGCAGACTGTTATTAATAACTATGTATGCGGTTTTATCCTCCTGTTTTCCAAAAAGATAAGCATTGGTGATTTTGTAGAGCTTCCGGGTTCTGCGGGCAACATTGTGGGGGTAAACTCCAATACAGTATTCGGCAGAGTGGCCTCTATAGATATGTTTGCGACAACAGTTCAAACCTATGACAATATAGAGATTATGGTTCCGAACTCCGTGTTTATATCTGACACAATAATCAACTACACCAGAAGCGATAAGTTTATAAGAGTGCGTGTCCCTGTCGGCATATCCTACTCATCAGACATAGAGCTGGCGCAAAAGCTTATGTATGAAGCCATTGACGACTGTGAACACGTTGTGGAATACAAAGGGAACGATGTCTGGTTTATGGAATACGGAGAAAGCTCCCTTAACTTCATGGTGCTTTTCTGGCTTAACATGTCCGAAGGTTTCCAGATAACATCTGTTAAAAATGTTTTTTTAACCTCCCTCTGGCATAAATTTAAAGAACATGGTATAGAGATTCCGTTCCCTCAACAGGATGTCTGGTTCAGAAATGACCTGAACATAGCCGAGAAAAAAGACAAGTCGTCAACCTAGATATTGGCTCATATACAGCGAACTGCGCGACCCGACCGACAGAGCTGCTTATACAGGGCGACGGAGGATCGGAGGTTTCATTACTTGCTTCCGGCTTTTGCCGGAGTAAAAGTAAGAAGCCGATATATTAAATAAGGAGAGCAATTTTAATGAGATACAGCAAGTATTTTATCCCGACACTGAGAGAGGTTCCTGCGGATGCAGAAGTTGTCAGCCACAAGCTGATGGCTAGAGCCGGAATGATAAAAAAACTAGCCTCCGGAATTTACAGTTATCTTCCGCTTGGCGTTGTTATGATAAAAAAGGTAGAGGAGATAGTCCGTCAGTGCATGAATGAAGCCGGAGCAATAGAGCTTGTGATGCCTTCTGTTCAGCCGGCAGAACTCTGGCAGGAATCCGGCAGATGGGATTTTTACGGCAAAGAGCTTCTGCGGATAAAAGACAGGCACAACAGAGACTTTTGCTATGGCCCTACACACGAGGAAGTTATCACAGATATTATAAGGAGCTATATTAGTTCTTATAAGGCTCTTCCGATAAATCTATATCAGATACAGACAAAATTTCGTGACGAGGTTCGCCCAAGGTTTGGTCTTATGCGCGGGCGTGAGTTTATAATGAAGGATGCCTACTCTTTTGATGTTGATGATGCCGGAGCAAACGAAAGCTACAAAAAAATGTACGATGCCTACTGTAAAATATTCGAGCGGTGCGGGCTGAGATATAAAGTTGTGGAAGCGGATTCCGGTGCAATAGGCGGTTCATACTCCCACGAATTTATGGTTCTAGCCGATACAGGCGAAGACTTTGTTATTAGCTGTGATTCCTGCGATTACTCCGCAAACGTAGAGAAGGCGCCTTTGAAAAATGAGTACAAGCCTTTCGCAGGTGAAATGAAGCCAGCAGAAGACATAGAAACTCCCGGAGCGAAAACCGTTGCCGAAGTGGCTGAGTTTCTTAAAGTTCCAGACGCTGCTATCATAAAGACAATGGTTCTGAACGTGGATGATAAAATAATCGCAGTCTGTGTTCGTGGTGACCATGAGCTTAATCTCGCAAAAGTGAAAAATTATTTTGATGCATCTATTGTGGATTTTGCCACACCTGCTGAAATTTTTGACCACACAGGAAGTCCTATGGGCTTTTGCGGTCCGTGTGACATTAAGATACCTGTTTATGGCGACTTTGCTGTGACTGAAATGGGGAATTACTGCGTAGGTGCAAACTCCAAAGAGACACATAAGATAAACGTGAACCACGGCAGAGACTTTCAGTTTGAGGCAGTTGATGACTTCAGAAACGCTGAAGCTGGCGACAACTGTGTAGCATGTGATGGAAAATATGAAATAACTAAAGGGATAGAGGTTGGGCATATATTTAAGCTTGGAACAAAGTACTCCTCATCTATGAATGCCATGTTCCTTGATAATAATGGAAAGAGAAATCCTTTTGTGATGGGGTGTTACGGCATTGGTGTAACAAGAGTTGTGTCTGCTGCAATAGAGCAGAACCATGATGAGAAAGGGATAAAATGGCCTGTGCACCTTGCTCCTTTCAAAATATGTGTGCTTCCGCTGGCAATGAAAGATAAAGATGTTGTTGAAACTGCCGAAAATATATATAAGAACCTTACAGATAGAGGGATAGAAGTTCTTCTGGACGACAGGGACGAAAGAGCTGGTGTTAAATTTAATGATGCCGAGCTTATAGGTATACCTCTGCGTGTAGTTGTAGGGAAAAAGACTCTTGCAGATGGAAAGGTGGAAATAGGGGTTAGAAGCACTGGAGAATCTTCTGAGACAGCAGTTGATGACTGTTGCGAAGAGATTGTGAGAAAACTACAGGAACTAAGTGCTTAACAGTAATAATCCCTTGAAAAACATAAGTTTTTCGTGTATTATATTTCAAAATTTCGTGTAACTGCTCCTCGGAGGTAGTATGAAGAAGAAATACACCGTGATGATTTTTGACGAATCCCGTCTTGGTGATGTGAAGACCCGTAAAATCAGTAGTAGAACAATTCGTTTGATTATGCTCTCGTTAGCACTTTATGTTTTTGTTTCAGGAGCAGGGTTCTATTTTTTAAATGATCTATACAAAGAGCGCAGTGTTCTTACACAATATAAAGAGGAAAACCTTAACCTTAAAGACAAGATAGCCGGATACGAATCTCAGCTTATCAGCATTAATGACAAGATAGCCGGTGTCTTGGAGCTCGAGGACAAGGTACGAAATCTTGCCTCATACGGTCAGCCAACTCAGGAAGGCAAACAGCTTGCCGTTGGCGGTAAAGAAGTAGACGTACTTCAGGATCTTTCAAAAGTTTCTGAGCGCAAAGATAAGAGATTTTTTGAAGAGCTTAACTCAACAATTACAAGCCTTGGTGCAGAGATAGAAAAAAGAGCTGTTAGTCTTTCCGAGCTGGCAGATTTTCTAGAAGAGCAAAAGCTTATGCTCAGCTCAACACCAACCATATGGCCTGTTAAAGGCTGGATATCTAGCGGATTCGGATACAGAGTATCTCCTTTTACAGGACGAAGAGTTTTCCACGAAGGTCTCGATATAGCAACAAAATACAACACTCAAGTTAAGGCGGCAGCCAAGGGTGTAGTAGTTTTTTCCGGCAGAAAGGCCGGATATGGCAAGACAATTATTGTTGATCACGGTTATGGATACATTACTAAGTACGGCCACAACAACAAACTGCTTGTGAAAGCAGGGGATAAAATCAGCAAAGGCGACTTAATAGCAGAAGTGGGAAGCACTGGAAGAAGTACATGGCCTCACGTACACTATGAGGTTCTTGTGAACGGTATCCCTGTGAATCCTCTGAAGTTCATTGTAGGCACTAACTGATAAACAAACCAAATATTAAATAAAAACCCGCCTTTTGGCGGGTTTTTATTTGCTTAAGTTAAAATAGTATTTCTAATGTTTTCCAAAAATAGCTCTAGTTCTCAAATTCCTCACATAAATAAATAAAATCCATCAATTTAGCTTTGAAACGACTACCTAATCAGGTAAACTTATGAAACCAAGAGACATGTACGGGGGGTTCCATTAGATACAAATTTTCTGTAGGAATAAGATATATTTTTAAATACTGTGTTATTGCTGTCTTTTTTCTGACTTCTATTTCTGCCTGTGTGACCGCAGAGGATGAGGCTGTTTATGTCTCTTCCCTTACTATGGCCAACCAAGGACAGAAGGAGAAAGCTTATAACAATTTAAGCAGTCTTTGCAGTAAATTTCCTGATGATAAAAGATTTTGTGTTGAGGCCATGACTGTAAAACAGGACATATACCTCGAGAATATCAGTTTTGTAAAAGAAAAACTGGATGGCGGGGGATTATTGTCCGAGTCAACCCTTAACGCTGTAGATGAGAAGCTTAAAAAGGCGATGAAATATGAAACAGGTACATCAGAATCATATAAATACAGCCTTAAACTTCAGAGTGCAGAAAAAGCTACTGAAAGTGCAGTTAAAGCAGCATTAACAAGCTCTGCTCAGGCAGCTTTAGCCAGCGACTTCTTTACTGCATATAGCGAGATATCAGCGGTGAAAAGCTTAGCCCCTGCGAAACTTGGCAAGCTTGAGGAAGAATACGCTAGAAAGGCAATAGACTCCAACATGGAAAAAGCTGAGAAGCTAATAGCTGAAGATAACTTGAAAGAGGCGAAAGAACTGCTTGCAAAGATGGCATCCATAGACCCTGAAAACAAAAAGATAATCGAATACATGTCACAGGCTCAAAAGAATGATAACCCTGACTTTTATATAGCAAAAGGCAATGGACTGAAAGAATCAGGTGAACTGGACAAGGCTATGGATTATTACAAAAAAGCCTTATCGTTTCCGGATGCCAGACAGGAAGCCCAGAGAGCTATAGACGAGACGAGGGTTCAGCTTATCGAAATAAGTTTTATGCAGGGTATTGAATATGCAGATCAGGATCTTATCAAACAGGCCTATGACAATTTCATATCAGCTTTTACTAATATGAAAGGACTGCCTTTGGAGATTCGAACTATGGTTTCCATCCCTAAAGATGAGCTGGAACAGTATTACGATAACATGTTCTATCTAGGTCAAAGGGCTATGGATGAGGGCGCGTATGGTCAATCTTATTTATATTTCAGCATGCTTTATGACCTTGCCCCATCATATTATGGACTGCGGTCCGTTAAGCAAAGTGTTGAGGATAAGATTCTCTCCAGAGCACTGAAGAGCATAGCTGTGATACCTTTCAAAAGTCCTGTGAACGAGCCCGAGCTTGGGCTTCAGGTGACTTCAAATATAATGCAGATCCTTCAGAACACTCTTAATGACGATGTGAAGATTATTGAGCGTGGAGCACTTGAAATACTGCTGCGTGAGTACGAACTGGCTGTCGCTGGTAACATTGCAGAACAGCAGTCAAACCCTGATTCGTTTAGAATAAAAAGCGCTGACTTCCTGCTTATGGGAGAGGTACTGGACTCCAGAACAGAGACAAATGTTCAAAACAGCAAGAAGAAGGTCAGAGTAAAAGTAAGTGAAAACAAAGTCAGAAATATAGAGTGGGAAGACTGGTCTAAAGACGCAGAAAAGCTTCGTAAAGATAAGAAACCAGTACCGCCTGAGCCTGATAAATACATTATGAAACCGATTTACGAATACGCAGAGTATGATGTAGCGTTCCACGAAAAAGTAAGCTACCTCTCCATAAGCTATCGTGTGGTTGAGACGTCTCAGGGACGTGTTACATACAGCAACACAGTGAGAGCACAGAAAGAGTCCAGAGACGAAGCAACAAGCGGTATCGATATAGGAGATTACAAAATAGAGATGAAGGCGGCAAACCTGCCTACAGATATCGAACTTAGTAATGTGGTTCGAAAAGAAGCCATAGACACAATATCCTCACAGGTAATGAATCTTTTCAAAGATCAGGATGAAAGATACCTGACAGAAGCAGAAAAGCTTGAGGCTTCAAATAACCTGAGAGAAGCTGTTGAAATGTATGTTAACGCCATACTTTTGAAGAAACGGAAAAACAAAGATGTTGCCGAAATTGAAGATAAAGCAGGTAAATATCTAGATGTACTTTCAATCTATTAAAAAGAACTTTATCAAGGCCGTATTTACTGCGGCCTTTTTTTGTCTGTTATTTTCTGTGCAGGCACACGCCAAAATGCCTGAACATATCGCTGTGCTCCCTATTTCTGGTGACGGTCTGCCAGAAGACCTGAATGAACTTCGAGTAACTTTTTTCAACCACATAGGGTCAAAGAATTACAGAGACATGGAGCTTGAGGATATTGATCAGAAACTTTTTCTCCTGGAGCAGCAGTCAGGAAAGAAGTGGCGTGAATTCAGCAACAAAGAGCTGGCTGAGCATCTTGGGGTGCAAGGTCTCATTTTTCTTGACGTTGTTGGGATAGACAAGATATATGCAGGTTTTTTCGGAAGCCTTACGGTAAATCTGGGTGTAGAGTTTGTAGATGCTCAAACAGGGCAGATTCTCTGGAAAAAAGAGGAATCTGTCAGTAGAAAATCAGGCGGTGTTCCGCTTTCGCCATGGGCAGCCATATCAACAGCGGTACAGTCAGCAATGGTTCTGCGGGACAGTGTTAAAATCGAGCTTTTTGATAAACTATGCAGGAACATCGCAAAAGACATACCTGAACCGCCAAGCTTAGTTGCAGAACGTCCGCCAACAATATTTTCTGTGGTAACGAATGCTCTGGATTCACCGTTTAAAGGACAGGAGGAGATTCTTGTCTCTTTGAAAGGCGATGAGGGGATGAAGGCTTATTTCAGCATAGTTGGCCAGACAGATGCCATCACTTTGAACGAGATGAAGCCCGGACTTTATCTGGGCAAATATGTAGTGACTGACGGCACAAATTTCAAAGGACAGCTTATGGAGGTTTTCCTTGTAAACTCCGAAAAAAGAAAGGTGTCAAAATATCAGGTGCCTTACCTTGTTACGGTAGACACGATTCCTCCGGGTAAGCCGGTTGATTTTCAGACCGGACTTTAAGAGAGCGGATTTAAGCTCAAATGGGATAAACCCGCAGATGATGACATCAAAGAATACGTTATTAATAAAGCTGTGGTAGGGGAAGCTGAGTATAAGGAGCTTGCTGTTACAGAGCTTAGCGAATATATAGACGAAGATGTCTCTTTTGGGCAGAAGGTCTTTTACAGAGTTTTCACTAAGGATTTCGCTGACAACCTCAGCAAGGCATCAGAGGTGTCCAGAGTAGCTGTGAAACCTGGGCCTACTGATGTTTCCGTAGAATTAAAAGAGGACACAATCTTTTACAGCTACGGCAGTCCATACATTATCCGTGACCAGCTTACAGTTTCAAAAGGTGTTAAGCTTATAGTAGAGGCTGGTTCGGTGATTCGTTTTGAAGATGGCGCATCGCTTGTAGTGCATGGGGCTATAGAGACGCTTGGTTCCAAAAATGAAGGCGTAACCTTTAAAGGTAAGGGATATAATATTGCCATTGCTGATGCTGGTGCAGGTAGCGGCAAATTTGAAAATACATTTTTCAGAGGCGGCGGACTTTTCGAAATTGGAAACTCTAATGCCAGTTTTGAAGACTGTCGTATCGAATCATTCCAAATATGCTTAAAGATTTTTCAGGGCTCTTCGGTCACTATAAACAGGTCTCTTTTTGGTTATAACAAAACTGCTCTGCTTGCGGAATCAAGCAATTTAAATATTGATGAAACTGAATTTTCGCATAATCAGGAAGGGATGTCATTGCTTTCAGATGTCAGGGCAGTAGTTGGTAATGTAATTTTGAACTCAAACGAAATTGATGTCACCACTGAATCGGAAATAGTTATTGATATGACTGAGATGCCGGATAAACAGTCCTATGAGATACTAAGAAGCATCAGAGGGCCTATTGCCATAAGTAAGGTTATGCCGTTTGGAAAGTCTCTGAAAGAGCTTAAGGAAGAATCAGGGAGCGATCTCTTAGATAAGATAGGGGATTCTCTGATAGATGAAGATTTTGAGGAATCACTGAAGCTTATGACCGTTTTGCAGGAGATTTTTCATTACAGATATGAAAAAGCAGAGGCGATAGCCGCTTATGCCATGTTTAAGCTTGGCAGTCAGAAGGAAGCTAAAATCCTGATATCAGGCGCAGAGGCTCCTTATGCTGAAAGGATGGCGGGTGCGCTTGGGCTGGCAGAAAATGAGGGGCCGGCAACGAAGATAAAATTCGTACGTGTTCGCATTCCTGTTTTCGGAAGCGGAGAAGGGTTAGGGAAGATAGCATTATCAAAAGCCGGCAACCAGTCTATAAAAAACCATGTTGAGAGTGTAACAGGGAAGCTCCCCAGAAAGAAATCATTTTTAGTAAAAGAGAAGATCCTCTCTGACACAGATAAATATACTACAGGGATTTACCCTATCAATACAAAAGTTACCGGATCAAAGTTTGAAGGTCTTTATATCGTTTTTCTGGACACTAATCTTGTTCTCGCTGATCTTCAGGATTTAAGGATAATAGGCAACAAAAAACGTGAGCTTCGTATAGGACTTACTGCCTGCGGTGATGGAGATATAATAAGACCTGAGCTTGCTGGTGAGCTCAATACACTTCTCTTTCCTGTAGTAGAGATACCTTCAAAAGGTTGCTCTTTTATGGGGTATAAAGAAGATATTGCACTTAATAATCTGGATGTTCTTGTTATTGTGAAAGAGGGTGCATCCGCATCCAAAAGCAGTGTGAGCGATAACCTCAAAATGATAAGCATTGATATGAATATACTGGTTTATGATGCGAAGGGAGGTCAGCAGATCTATGACGCATCAAAAGGTGCGGTTGTTTACCATATGAATGAAAGCATGGGAATAAAGGCTGCTATGAATCAGGCTTTTAACGAAGTAGGTCAGAATGTACTGGACGAGCTGGTTGCACTGGACCGTAAACGCTCACCTGTTGCGGTTGATGTGGCGCAGATAGAAAAACCAGTGAGCGGAATGTCGAAACCAGAAGTTAATGAAAAGGTAAAAGCTGCATTAGTAAATGAATCGGAGAAAATTGAAGCGGCAAAAAAACAATCAGAAAAATCTAAAAAAGAGCCAGTAAAGGCACTAAAAAAAGAACCTGAAGAAGATAAACGTCTAGTTCTCTCCGTGGCAGGCGTGGAACCTGTTTTTGCGAACATGCCTATGGAGTTTACAGAAAAACCTTTTGTGACACTTGTCATAGAAAATGAAACAAGCGACAATATTAGAAAGTCTGAGCTGACACTTGATGTGCCGGGATATTTCCCCTCACCGATAGGTGTAGAGTTAGAGAGCATCCCCGCCCTTGATAGAGTCAGGCTTCAGCTTTTTGCTGAATTTTCTGATGACCTTAAAAAGATTTCCAGAACCAAGCGTGCTGATGCTGTGATATCAATCGAATATGCTGAAAATAAAACAGAGATAAAGTATCCTGTGACCATTTTTGATGCGCACACCACCAGATGGAACACTTGTGAAAAGCTGGCATTGTTCATGGACGATGAAGACAAGGCTGTTGCAGACATTGCAGCAGAGGTGGTTTTAGAAGCAAGCAGGCTGACAGACGACAACCAGCTTAAAAAGCTTTACACAGGGATGATTGCACTGGATTATCTGAGCGGATTCGGTATAAATTTTGTTCCGGATGCGAAACGCCCATTTACAGAGGTGTATGGAAGCAATACAAAGGTTGATTCTGTACTTTTTCCATCAGAGGTTCTGCTTGCGAAGAAGGGTGATGGGGATGATATTCTGGCGCTGCTCGGGTCTGTTTTAAAGGCCGCTGGGGTAGATTTAGCCTTTACAGTAGCGGACGGTCGGATATTTGCCATGTTTGACACATCCATACCGGAAGAGCTCATGGGCAAATATGGATTCAGTAAAGAGCAGATTGTTATTTATGCAGAAAACATCTGGTTCCCGTTTGATGTGACAAAAATTAACGAAGGTGTGCTGAACTCATGGTTGTCAGGCACAAAAAATGCTCCTGCGATGGGTGAGGAAACAAGGCTTGTTGTTCTTTCAAAAGCCCTTGCTGAATATGCACCGGTAAGGCTTTTCAGACAGGATGTGAAGGGTATACCTGTGTCGACATTCCAGTCCAGGTATGATGAGCTGAAAAAAGCTATCGAGAAATAAGCACTAGTGTTTCGCCCTGTTTTCAGAACCTGTCGAAGAGATAAGCGATGTCGGTTTTTTTCTCTACGTCATTAGCGCAAATGGTACTGAGTGTCCAGGCGTCCGCTGTGCGGATGGCCGTTCCGTTTATATTTCTAACACGCCCTGTGCCTGCAGAATTAGCATCATCCGGTTGGTTCTTATCCAGCGATATCTCCATCTGAAAAGCTGTGAGGCATGGAACCTGTCTTATCACTAATATGTTATAAACATAAATGTTGCCAGAGCCTGTGTCTGTGTACTCGTATCCGGCGAAATATGCCGGCCCGCCAACAGTTAGTGATGCTAGATTTGCATTGTTCTGTTCAGAGAGAATTCCCATATTTATCAGCTCTTCAAAAGCGTAGTCAGGGTCAGTAACGGTTGTGGTGTTAGTGTCGTTAGGTTCAGAATTGCTGTTTATGGTCGCATTGTTGATCTTTCCGTCGTTATCAGAATCTCCTGCGTACCTGCCTGTTCTTTCGAAAAACTGATGCTGGGCATCGGCAAGCTTTGTTATCTGGGTGATGTTTTTTTTAGCTTTTGCATCTTTAATTATCTCAGTTGCTTTCAAAGCACTGCTTAGAATGATACCTATGATAATCAGAACTATTGCGAGTTCAACAAGTGTAAAGCCTCTTTTCATCTGTCCCTCTTCAGGATAGTTTTATTTGAAGTATAAAAACAGGTCCCTCGGGTGTGTTTTCAGCCCAGAGTTTTCCTTGCATATTATTAGCGATGTTTCGACAATGGTAAAGTCCAATTCCAAGCCCGCCTTTCTTTTCTGAGTAAAAAGGTTCAAAAATCTTTTCGGGGTTTGGGATGGCTGAACCGGTATCAGACATACGTATAGTCACTTTACTATCGTCTTTTACTGCACTCATCTTCATTAGTATCCCTTTTTCAGTGATACTTTTATCATAAAAATTTTTAATAATATTTTCAAAAATAATAATAAGACCCTTCCTTTCTATACAAATCTGCATAGGTTCGTCAGGATGCTGTATTTCAACATTTAGAATGTCGGCTATGTCCAGAGCGATCTCGTATGGGTCAACACTGTCCTTTTGTGGAAGGTATTCTTTCGCTGATTCCGCCAGGGAGTACAGGACTCTGTCCGCTCTAAGCTTAAGGGAAGGTGCTGTACTTCTCAGATACTCAAAAAGTTTATCTTTCTTTTCATCTGTGACTGTTTTGCTCAGATTGTGTTCCATAATGTTAATGAACTGTGCTAGATTTTTTATGTCATGTGATAAAAAAGTATTTATTTTGTTAAATTCTGACAGCGCTTTAGTCGCGGACTTCAGGTGGAGGTTAACATCTATTTTAAGCAGCAGGAAAATGGTCTCAACAAGAAGCGTTCCCATATATGAGCGCTCCCATCTAAGCTCTCCCGTAGAAATTTCTACATATACCGTAAAGTCCTGTGCCCAAACGAATTTCTTTATAGAATTTTTGCTGTGATTTTCCGTTTTTGTGTACTCTGTGTCTAGGAAAAACACAAAATATGAGTATTTTTTTATGCCGAGCTTTTTCATGAACGGCGGAAGATTCTCCAGGAATTTAACAGGGTCATATTCGTTAAGTTCGTTTGTTTTTATAATCTCTGTGAGAACTCTGAGGTAGTTTGAGGCCATTCTTTTTAGGTAAAAAAGGACTGCGAAAATGATAAGGCCGGACAGAATCAGGGTCTGGTATAAAACATCAATCATCTTTGTCTCTGACGAGGTTGAATTTTTTTATGAAATAGTAAAGACTCTCTCTTTTCACTCCCAGCATCTTTGCAGACTTATAAACATTGAACCCTGTTTCGTTCAGTATCTTTATTATAAGGTTTTTCTCGGCAGATTCTCTGACTTCCTGAAGCCCTTTACCTATCTGCACCTGAAGCTCAATCTTCTCTACGCCTCTGCTTTTGAGCTCCTGTTCTGTCTCCAGAAAAAGTTTCGCACGTTCAATGGAGAATAGAAGCTGGTTTATGTTAACAGGCTTTTCAAGATAGTCGAAACATCCGCCTTCCAGGCTTTTAACTGCGGCTTCCTTGGTGTTTTGCCCGGTGAGTACTATTATTTTGCAGGTGTAGTTAGCGAGTATGTGGTTCATAACAAAAAGCCCTTCATCAGGCGTGTTTTCATTAGGGGGCAGTCCAAGGTCAAGGATTGCAATGTCAGGATCGCTCTCCTTAAGCATTTCAATAGCATCAGGACTGTTGCTAGCTTCGAATATTTTATAGTCATTTTCCAGTGTGAAGCAAAGCTGTTTTCTCAGCGCATCATCATCTTCGATAAGAATTATACTTGTCATATTCACCTTAAAAACTCTTGAACAGAGACTCGCTCTATTGTATTGTTATTTATGAAACTATTTAGTACGGAAATAACCACAGCATACGGAGAAAAAATTGCTAAAGCTGTGCTTTTAAAAAAGACACGGTCAGGTTATTCCCTGCTAGATCATTATACCACAGAACCTGAAAATCTAAAATCAGTTTCAGAAAATCTTATCACATATTTCTGTATAGACTATTTCGACACCATAATAGAAAGCCTTAACGTCCCCCCTGTAAAAGATCCGTCAACCTTTAAGCTCCTTGCTAAAAATAAGCTGAAAGAGCATATGGAGGAGGGCGTTGATTATCTTATGGCATACAAAATAGATAAAACAGCTCCTCCAGACAAATCAGGAAATGTCCACCACAAAGTGTACGTCATCCCTGAGCACCTTTTCAGAGACCATTCCGGTCTGACCGAAAAACAGAAGCTGAAAGTAAACATGTTTACACTTTCAGACTTTGCCCTCATGGCTGCCTCTAAAAGCTTTTTCCATGACGATGTAGTTTTTCACGCTTATGCTGATGAGTATAAAGTGCTCATAACGGTGAGCAAAGAGGATACTATTATCTACAGCAGGACAATGGAATACACTGATGATGGAAGTGCTATAGAGAATATCTTTTATGAGAGCATAAATCTGACATACATGTTTGTTACAAAAAACATGCGTGTGGATGTAGACAGAATGGTGCTGTCGGGTCTGCTTATAGATATGACAGAGCTGTCAAAAATGCTTTTTGATTTTAACCAGAAACCTCAGAATGTTATAATGCACTCAAAGATAATCAATGACTGCACAAGGGAGACCTTTCATCGGTATATGATACCTATATCTCTGTGCATGCTGAGTAATTCCTATGATTTTACACCGGAATCCATAAAGGAGCAGCGCGGCTTTAATATTTTAAAAAAGACAGCTAATGCACTTGGACTTATTTTCATATTTTTTCTTATATATATAAATATATCTGCTTTTGAAGAGATGGGTTTTGCGAAAGAAAAGCTGCGTTCGCAGACTAATGTGATAGGCCTTAAGCTGGATAGACATATTCAGAACTTTACAGATACACAGATGAGCAGATACGGGCTTTATTATCTGAAGCAGATAGATAAGAATTTTAACGGCGCTTTTGATTTATATAAAGACGTGGCAGGCATTCTGGAAACGGGCGATTATGAAAATGTCCGTTTTAGTAGCGAGGGGAAGAAAAGCACAGTGCTTATAAACGGTTCAGTTAGCTTTAGTTCCTTCAAAGAGATAGATATTCATAGGCAGGCTATAGACAGTCAGCTGGAAGAGCTACAAGCAAACGGTAAATATACCGTCACAAATACTTCCAGATATGACATGGACAGGCTTAATTCCGATGTGAAGATAAAGCTGGAGAAGGTTAAATGAAGGCGTGGTTAAGGCGTTCTGTCAAAAGCTACAAGATGCTTGTGTTTCTTAGTATTGTCATCGGACTGCTTAGTATAGAATATATTGTACTGGAGTCTGTTACCGAAAATACTTTAAAAACTTCCAGAGAACTGGAAAGAAATCTCCGCAAATTGCGTATAAATGAGACTGAGGATGCTTTGCAGCAGCTAAGCAATGAGATC
>PKTM01000027.1 GCA_002869145.1 Denitrovibrio sp. | reverse complement strand
GGCCATCAGCAACAGGTTCACTGAAAGGTATACCTATCTCTACGAATTCGAATCCTTTCTCTGCCACAGCAAAAAGGCACTCCCTGAATTTTTGTCTGTCAGGGTAGCCGCCTACTATATAAAAACCTTTCATATCAGCCCCCTTTCAAGTATAGAAGCCATGTCTTTGTCTCCCCTTCCAGAGAGGTTTACAAGAACCTTTTTTCCTTTGAACTTTTCTTTGTTTTCAAGAACATATGCAAGAGCATGGCTCGACTCCAAAGCAGGAATGATCCCTTCATTTCTGGAGAGTTCCTTAAAAGCGTTCAGTGCTTCATTGTCTCGTACAAAGCCGTATTTTACCCTGCAAACATCATGAAGCATAGAGTGAACCGGGCCTATCCCAGGGTAATCAAGCCCTGCTGATATGGAGTGAACATCAGCTATCTGATGCTCAGGTGTCTGAACAAGATAAGTGTATGAACCGTGCAGCACTCCGGGTTTGCCTTTACCAAGTGTTCTGGCGTGGCAACCGTCATCGTCTGATGTGCCTCCAGCCTCTACACCAAAAATCTCAACTTTCTGATCAAGAAATCCATTAAAAATACCTATAGCGTTACTGCCGCCGCCCACGCATGCTACAACACAGTCAGGAGTGAACCCCTGCTCTGCGCACTGAGCTTTAGACTCTTCGCCAATCACTGTCTGAAAATAAGATACTATCTTTGGGAAAGGGTAAGGCCCAACAATGGAGCCAATAATATAGTGTGTTGTTTCAACAGAAGAAACCCACTCGCGCAATGCGGCATTAGTGGCCTCTTTCAAAGTCCCCTGCCCCTCTGTGACAGGAACAACCTCGGCACCCAGAAGCTCCATCCGTTTAACATTTGGCTCTTGCCTTTTAACGTCCACAGCGCCCATATATACAGTGCATTCCATACCGAAAAGTGCGGCAACAGTTGCAGTGGCAACACCGTGCTGACCAGCACCAGTTTCAGCAATAACACGTTTTTTACCCATATACTTGGTCATAAGTCCCTGACCAAGGGTGTTGTTCAGTTTGTGTGCTCCGGTGTGCAGCAGATCTTCCCTTTTAAGGTATATCTCGCATCCGTATTTTTCTGAAAGATTCTCTGCTTTATATAGAGGTGTCGGTCTTCCCGCATAGTCTGTGAAAAGTTTTTGAAGTTCTTTGTTGAACTGACTGTCATTCTTTAGCTTTTCAAACTGAACCTCAAGATCGTCCAGTGCCGGAATAAGGGTCTCCGGTGCAAACTGGCCTCCGTATCTGCCGAAAAACATTTTGTCCATTTTATCCTCACTTCGCTCGATGTTTTGCATTATTTATAAATTCGACTATCTTATCAATATTTTTCTCGCCATCTGTCTCAACCCCGCTTGAAACGTCAACTCCGAATGGTTCGTAAGTTCTAATAACTTCTGCCACATTAGAAGGATTAAGTCCACCAGCCAGTATTAACTTGTCACGGTGTTTGCTGACCCATTCAGGATAATCCGCTCTAACACCTGCACCCCGGCTTGCATCATACAAAAAATATGCAAACTCACCCTGTGGTTTTTCTGAACCAGACAAAATACATTTGCTTCCGTGTGCATCTTCTGCCTGAACATAGTCAGCTTCATATTCTTTGCAGTCGGATATCTTAACTGAGACAGCCACCAGCGGAATATTTACTGCATTTTTTATGTTCTTTGCCTGTGCAGGGGTTACATATCTTTTGCTTTTAGCGTAAGCAACAACACCTATCATGTCTGCACCAGCCTCTTCAGCAAGCTTAGCCATTTCGGGTGTTTTGATGCCGCAGATCTTCACAAACATTTATATCAGACCCGCCTTAAGTGAAGCGAAAACTTCCGCAGGGTTTTCTGCACCCATCAGCGACGAGCCAACAAGAAAGCCCACAGCTCCTGCTTCTGCCATTATACGTATATCCGCCTCGGTTTTCATGCCGCTTTCTGCGATTTTTACATCATACTGAGGCAGAGACTTTATGATCTCTGCACCTTTTTCAATATCTATTTCAAGGTTTTTCAGGTTTCTGGAATTAACTCCCAAAATCCGCGGAGGCATATCTGATACCACCTCCAACTCTGAAAGTTCATGTATCTCACACAAAACATGAAGACCAAGCGAATTTGCATATGCGAAAAGCCTGTTGTATTCATCCTTTTGAAGTGATGTTGCCATGAGAAGTACGGCATCTGCGCCGTTTTTATAAGCAACATCTATCTGCTTTTCGCTTATTATAAAGTCCTTACAGATAACAGGAATATTTACCTTTGACGAAACCATGCGCAAGTCTTTAAAACTACCGCCGAAAAAATCTCTGTCTGTCAGCACACTTACACAAGCCGCACCCAGCGACTCATATAATGCAGCTGTCTCTTCCACATCAGCTCCGGGGTTTATTTCACCTAAGGTTGGAGACGACTTCTTCACTTCGCATATAAAATTTCTATCTATTATAGCCTGACGAAAATCAAGGATTGGTTTTTCCCTTTCACGCACAGGTACTGTTAGAGATTCTATCTCTCTTTTTTTGTTAGCTAAAATCCTACCTAATACATCTGATCCGCCCATTTAGAGACTCCTGAATTTTTCCATTACCTTACCTGCCAATAAGGTTTCAAGTGCTTTATCATACCCTGCTTTTAAGCTCTGTGCACTGCCAAAAACTTTTAGAGCAAGCCCTGCATTCAGAGCTATCAGTTTGTTCAGGTCGCCGCCATCAGGGCTGATAGCTTTCATAAACATTTCGAGACCTTCCTCTTTCGTTTTCACTACAGGCATAGCAAAAGGGGTAAAATAGTCTTCAGGGTTTATGAAATACTTAGTTATTTGTCCGTCTGAGACTTCGTGAACTTCTGTCATGGCGTTTGATGAAACCTCATCATATCCATCCATAGATGAATAAATAGCAACGCCTGATCTGTCAAGCATAAGCAGAGCAGAAGATATGTCTGCAAGCCGCTCACGCTTTGATATGCCAATTATCTGACCAGTCAGCTCAGCAGGATTTGCAAGCGGCCCCAGAAAGTTGAATATAGTTGGAACCATAACAGCTCTGCGCACTGGTCCTGCATGTTTCATTGCCGGATGGTAAAGGGGTGCAAACAGGAATGCGAAATTATTCTTTTCATAGTATTCCTGCATAACCTCAATATCAGCATCTATAGGTACACCTGCAAGCTCGTAAACATCAGCAGAGCCAACCGTTCCGCTCATAGCTCTGTTTCCGTGCTTTACCACAGCCAGACCAAGAGCTGAAAGCAGCAGTGCTACAGCGGATGATATATTCATTGTTGATTTACCGCTGCCGCCTGTACCACATGTATCATAAGCGTTTACTGATGTTACAAATTTTACTTTTTTATCGTTCATGGCTTTTGATGCGCCAGCTATCTCTTCAGGTGTTTCACCTCTAAGCCGCATCCCCACAAGAACAGCAGCTATCTCCGCTTCGTTCATTTCGCCATTCATCATAGAGAGAAAAAGCTCATAAGATTCATTCATCTGAAGTTCCTCTCCTAAGCCAACTCTTTTTATTAATTCTTTGCTCATACGTCTTCTCCACATATTCTCATGAAGTTTTTAACCATAATGTCCCCGCACTCACTCAGAATGGATTCAGGGTGAAACTGTACTCCGTAAAGAAGCCTGCTGTCATCCTCTATAGCCATACATTCGCCGTCTGCGCCCGCTTTGGCTATTATCATCTCTTCCGGTGCAGTTACAGCCAGAGAATGGTAACGAACCGATGTAAAGCCGTCTGTTACACCTTCTAATATTTTTGAGTCACGGGTAAGTTTTATCTGGTCAGCCTTTCCATGCATAACAGATTTCGCTTTGCGCACTTCATACCCCAGATAGTGACCTATGGACTGCATACCGAGACATACACCAAATATTGGCGTGCGGCCTGTGTATTTATCAAGATAATCCAAAGTGGAGCCTGAGTTTGTAGGGTTCGAAGGTCCGGGGGAAAGTATTATCCCTTTGTACTCGTTTGCGTCTTTGTACTGTGTGTTTCTGATAACATCAACCTTCGCGCCATTAAGCCTGAACAAAGCCACAAGGTTATATGTAAAAGAGTCGTAATTATCAACCATTAGAAACATCTCTGCCCTCCGTCATAGCAACATTGCGGTAAGCGGCGAAAAGTGCGCCCAATTTGTTGCCAACTTCTTTGAATTCATTCTCCGGTACAGAATCATAAACTATACCTGCGCCCGCTCTTAGAACTGTCTCCTCTTCTGTTACAAATGCTGATCGGATTGTTATACATGTATCCATGTTTCCGCTATACCCGAAATATCCTACACAACCGGCATAAAAGCCTCTTTCTGATACTTCGTACTGATCAATGAGCTCCATCGCCCGCACTTTCGGAGCGCCTGAGACTGTGCCCGCAGGGAAAGACCGCATAAAAAGATGAAGAGGGTTGTAACCCTTCTCTATTTTACCAACCACCTCAGACACAATGTGTATGACGTGAGAATATACTTCAGGCTCGAACTGCTGTGTAACCTTAACTGATTCGGGCTCGCAGCATGTGTAAAGGTCATTTCTCGCAAGGTCAAGAAGCATAAGATGCTCTGCACGTTCTTTCGGGTCTGCAAGCAGTGCTGATTTTGCCGCTTCTATATCTTCGGTTATCGGGTATGTGCCTGCAATAGGCTTAAGAGTGGCAACGCCTTCTCTTATCTTCAAGTGAATCTCAGGTGATGCACCAAGCAGAACTTCTGAGCCAAATTTCAGGTAAAACATATATGGTGATGGATTTACATTACGCAGTGCCCTGTATAAGCTAAGCGGATTAACCTTCCCTTTCAGTCTGTATGCATTAGAAAGGACAATCTGTATGGCTTCGCCGTTGGTAATCTCTTCTTTGAGCGCCTCGACTTTTTCCGTGAACTCTTCCTGTTCCATATCCATGACAACTTCACAATCCAACTCTGATTCATAGTTATCAAAATTGAACCTATGAACCTCTGAACTCATCTTCATAGTGCGCTTTACAGCTCTGTCATAAGCAACTTCACCTTCTTTTGTTTTAACGCTCACAGCGGCAAACAATTTACCCAGATGGTTGTCGAAAGCGTAAAACTCATCAACCTCCATAAAGCCCACAAGGCGTGTGTTTTTATCTACTTTAAGGGGAGTTCGGAGAATATCCATGTAATTAACTGCTTCATATGAAAAGTAACCGGCAAAACCACCTGAAAAATCACCAAACTTACCATCGTTGTAGCCTTTTTCTGCATAAAACTGCTGGCTCATGTAGTCCATTGGATTCATAGAGAATTTCTGCGTTTTTCCACCTTTTTTCTCTATAACTTCCCCATTTTTAAAGGTGATGACACGTTTGGGGTTGTTGCCGAAGAATGAATATATGGAAAAAGTTTTGTCCAGATTTGCACTCTCAAGCAAAAACACATTCTCTTCGTTAGAAAAATTTCGAAGAAGGGTTATGGGAGTGAAGGTATCACCCACTATCTCCCGGTAAATAGTCACCCTGTCGAATTCTTCTGCCAGCTCCATAAATTCTTCCTGTGAAGGGTAAATCTGCTGAGTGAGGTTCATTTTGTCTCCTTGTTCCTTTTATATTAATTTCATTTTTTTGTTTAAACAAAAAAAAAGGGCTGCGTTTTTAAACACAGCCCTTGTGATTTTGGGTATAAAAAAAGGCTGTGCGGTTCTCACCACACAGCCGTTATAATCTGTTAAATATGGGCGAAAACCTACTATAAAGAAGTTGAACGCCACCACCAGTTTTTTACGTTAGTATTATTAACTGCAATTTTCATAACGAGATAATCCTATATAAACGCACATGTGTCAATATTTATTTTTGCAAAGTTTTAAGAAAAAGAGTGCCGCATCCGCCTTCTGCTTCTTTTCGCCAATTGTTAGCACGGCGAACATTCAGTCCGGCATCACGCATCTTTTCGTAAATCTCCTGAAACAGATCAATATCAGGCGATCTGAACCTGCTTCGTTCCACATGGTTGCAAAGCAAAAGATGTACTGTTGCCTCTTTAAACTGCAGCATTTTCCCGATAAAAGCAGATATCTCTTCATCAGTATCATTAATACCATCAAAAAGAAGATAATTAAAACCTATTTTGCGTTTCCTGTTCCCTGAGATCTCTCCCCATATATCTGTCATAGCTTCGAATATTAAGTTCAAACTATCTGATTTAGGGATGAGTTTTTTATGTGTTTCGAAACTGCCGGCATGGAGGGAGAGCATTACTCCATTATGTTTAAGTTTTATGATTTTTTTTAATAGGCTAGCATCTGGTACAGATGTGGTTAACGATACTGGATATTTAGATTCTGATATAAAGTGCTCCACATTCTCAAGATTACTCAGTGGTTCGCCAATGCCGGATAGTGTGATCCTCTTTATTTCTATGTCTGGATAAAGCTCGACCTGTGCTTCCAGTTCTTGCACAGATAGGTTTCTCATAAGCCCTGCCCTGCCCGATGCGCAGAAAGGGCATGCCATATGGCAGCCAGCCTGAGTAGATATACAAAGAGTGCCGCTGCCGTAAAACACTGATTCTACAGAGCAGCCTTCAGGCAGTTTTAGCTGTCTGACTATATTTTTTGTCATACACCCAGTTCATCAGATATTTCAGCCAGAGCATCTATTACAAACTGAATATGCTCTCCTGTGTCTACACCCAGCTCATCGATACCCTGAATTATGTCATCACGGTTAACAGCTCTGGCAAATGATTTGTCCTTTAGTTTCTTTTTAACGCTTTTCACCTGTACATTTGCAATGTATCTGTCAGGACGAACATATGCACAGGCAAGCAGAAAACCACAAAGCTCGTCCACAGCAAAAAGTGTCTTAGCCATCAGGGTTTCCCTTTTTACCCCAGTATGCTCAGCATGTCCTGCCACAGCGTCGATAATATCCTTTGGGTATCCTTTCTCTTTGAGTATCTCGATGCCTTTGAATGGATGGTCCTCCAGTGAAGGGTACATTTCGTAATCGAAATCGTGCAAAAGACCAGCAATCTGCCAGCGAATCTTATCTTCACCAAATTTTTCAGCATAAGCCTTCATGGCTTGTTCAACACTGAGAGCATGTTTGATTAGTGAATCACTTTTTGTATATTCTGTAAGCAGTGCATAAGCATTTTCTCTAGTTAGTTCCACCTTTGCCTCCATAATAAGATATTTTACTTTGCGGGTTAACTACTTGCAACGTTTAATTTTGGTTAAATAGTTTTAGTCAATTTACTTGGTTTCATATGTTTTAAAATCATACTAAATCATTCTCATTATACATTGAACAATTGCTGTATTTATTGTATCATGCATATATTATGATTTTGGAGGTTAATATGCGGTTAATCTTAGTTTTTTTAACACTTTTGTTTTCTTTTAATTTGTTTGCGACTGACATGGATTTTTCTAAAAAAGCATCAGTAAAACCTGAAATTATTCAAAAAGGCGAACAAAAAGCGTGGTGTCCTGTATGCGGTATGAGTTTGAAAATGTTTTATAAAACAAACCATGCCCTTAAATTATCAGGCGGTCACAACAATCAGTACTGCTCAATGAGCTGCATGGTTCACGATAATGAAGGTCTGCAAGATATAGTTAAAGAAATACTTGTTGTTGATGCATCCACTGAGAAGCTTATACCTGCTTATTCTGCCAACTATGTGCTAGGCAGCAAAGTTCCGGGTACAATGAGCAAAGTGAGTAAAATCGCTTTTGCGGATATTAATGATGCTGAGGCTTTTCAGGCAAAAATGGGCGGTGATATTGTAACCTATTCTTATGCTTTTGAATATACACAAAAATCTATAGCAAAAGACACCTCAATGATAAGCATGAAAAGACAGAAGATGATGTACCCGAAAGGGGAAAAGATATTTAACAGTGTATGTGATAAAAATGTTGACCCTACACTTTTTGACCGTATAAACGAGCTTAAAGCAGACATAAAATCTAACAACAGATGCGGATTTTTAAGCGAATCAGAGCTTCAGGCTGTAGCACTATACCTGTGGGATATTGTAAGGTATAATAATAAGTCAGAATCATTCATAACAATTAAAGAAGGTGAAAAGTGCCCCGTTTGCGGTATGTTTGTTCATAAATATCCTAAATGGGCATCAAAGATATATTACACAAAAAATGGTCAGAAAAATCATGCAGCTTTTGATGGTGTCAAAGATATGATGAAGTTTTATCTGAAGCCTTCAAAATGGGGTTTTGACAATATACGTGTGTCTGAGATTCTAGTCACTGACTATTACTCTAATAAAGCCTTGAAAGCTGAGAAGGCTTTTTATGTAAAATGTTCTGAAGTATACGGACCTATGGGGCGTGAACTTATCCCTTTCTCCACTATGAAAAACGCAGAAACATTTATGAGCGACCACTCTGGGGGTAAAATATTGCTTTTTGATGAAATAACCAAAGATGTAGTATATGGTCTGGATAAATAGATCATCCAGAGCTGCTGCATATTTTATGATACTATTGCTGCTGACATGCGGTATTTTTGCTTACTCTTATAAGCTAGCCTTACCATCAGCAGAGGATATAATAATCAGGCAGGCCTTCACGAAACTGACAGGTCTGTCAGATATTTCCGTATATACAGAATCCCCATCTGAACGATATCGAACACTCACAGACATAGGCTCTGTTTTCAGTGTTGACCCTTTTGCGCCGGATACAGATTTTTCGGCTATAATATACAAAAAGGTCGAACACCCAAAATGAACTTTAAATTACTGGACTTTGCACTGCACTCACTGGTGAGAAGAAAAGGTAGATATCCCTTTATATATATTACATTTACATTACTTATTGCAGTCAGTCTCTCTATATTCACCATAACAGGTGCCCTGAAACAAGAAGCACAATATTCTCTGAATAACCTTCCAGACATTATTGTGCAGAAAATATCCGGTGGCAGACAGCAGTACATAAAAAAACAATTAGCAGAAGATATTATTATGCTCCCGGGTGTTATATCCGCTGTACCTCGAATTTGGGGATTTTATCCATTCGAATATCTGAACACCAATCTAACTATAGTAGGGGTAGACATTTATGACCCTTATGTTACAGAAACTCTCGCTAAGATCACAAAAGACATCTCACCTTTAAAATTTAATCGAAATATTTTTTTAGGTGAAAAACTGCACGAAATAATCAGGCAGATTTATAACAAGGATGAATTCAGCTTTCAGATGCCTGACGGCACATATAAAACCTTAGAAATAGCAGGGACTTTTCAAACCAGCTCGCAAATGATCTCCACAGATACCGTCATCACAGACATGCTATCAGCCGCTGAGATACTGGGGATACCAGCCGGATTTTCAACAGATATCGCAGTGAATAGTGCAAATTCGCAGGAGATATCTACCATAGCCGAAAAGATATTAAACATAAGCCCATCTTTGAAAGTGGTAACAAAAGATTTCATAAAAGCTTCCTACCAGAACATGTTTGACTATAAAGGAGGCATATTTCTTCTTTTCTTCATAACATCGCTTTTCACGTTTTTTATGATAATCTTCGACAGGCTGAACGGCCCATCAGGGGGCGAGCTGAAAGAGATAGCAATATTAAAAGCCCTCGGCTGGGGCACTTCTGATATTTTGAAGGTAAAGCTTTATGAGGCATCGGTAATAGGTCTCTTCTCTTACCTAACTGCAATTTGCTTATCTCTTATATATGTTTATGTTTTGCATGCACCAGGTCTCAAAGATGTTTTTATGGGTTACTCATACCTTAAACCATCATTTAGTCTGCCATTTGTCTTTGATATACGTGTTGTTGTCACTGTCTTTTTAATTACTGTTCCAGTCTACGGCTCGGCAGTTATAATACCTGCCTGGCGTGCAGCATCAACAAGTGCAGAGGTGATCAGATGATAAAAGTCGTCAGCGTCACTAAGACTTACACCACAGGTACTGATAAGATAACCCCAATAAAAAACTTCAACCTACGGGTTAATGAAGGGGAAACAGTCATTTTGCAAGGATCAAGCGGAAGCGGCAAAACCACTCTTCTAAATATGATTGCGGGGCTGATAAAACCGACTGAAGGGTCTGTTGAGGTTGCAGGTAGAAATGTATCAAAACTGCCGGAACATTTTGCAGCAGAGTTCCGCAGAGAGACAGCGGGGATGATTTTTCAGCAGTTTCATCTGATAGAAGAACTAACTGCCGGTGAAAATATAGCCCTGCCTCTGGCTCCTTCAAGCCTGAGCAGACAGGAAATATCTGATAGAGTGAACATGCTTACAGAGAAGCTTCTGATTAAAAATATAATTGATGTACCTGCCGGCAAACTTTCCGGCGGAGAGATGCAGAGAACAGCCATAGCCAGAGCATTGGTAAACTCACCGTCAATTATTCTTGCAGATGAGCCAACAGCAAACCTTGACGGCACACTCACCGAAGAACTTCTAAATATTTTCAGATCACTAAAAAGCGAAGGGAAAACCATAATAATAGCCACACATGACCCTGTGATAAGCGGTTCCGACATAGCTGATAAAATTATTCATTTAAACAAAGAGGTCTGACATGGGGCTGCTTATACCTGAAGTGTTCATTATACTTCTCACTGACCTGCTTGGGATTCTTCTTCTTTTATATACTGCTCCAGCCGCTTATAAGATATTGCGCATGTGGGACATCGATTCATCATCCCCTCTGCAGTATGAGCTTGAAAAGAAGCGGTTACTGACCTCTGTTATAGTGAAGTTTATTTTTCTGCTGAAAATTCCATTATTCTTATTTTTCATATACACCAACGACAAACTTTCAAACGTCCTCACAGGTGCTATGTGTGCCACAGGTTCACTTAACGCTACACCTTATGGAATGTCTCTGCTTTTGCTAAAGATAGTAAACATATTCCTTATGTCAGTGTGGCTAACAATATACCAAAGCAGTAACACCAGCGAAAAACTTCCTGCTGCAAAGAAACAATACTCACTTCTGCTTTTTATAACACTGCTGAGTATAATAGAGGGCGGAGCGGGACTTCTTAATTTTGCTAATTTAGACCCAACAGCAGTAGTAAGCTGCTGCAGCAGTATTTATAGTTCAACCACAGAAGGCGGTTCGTTTTTAATGTCTATAAAACCTTTTACAGCTTTCTTGGTTTTTATCATGTTTTCAGTGCTTTATATAACCTCTCTGTTAATGCGAAACCCAAAAGCAACAGCTAGCCTTGCAGTAGTATTTTTCATGACAGGAATAGCAAACCTGATTCTTTTCACCAGTACATATATATATCAGCTGCCAAGTCACAAATGCCCGTTCTGTATTCTGCAAAAAGAGTATTATTATATCGGATACCTATTTTATATTTCTCTTTTTCTATCTGCATCCAGCGGACTAAATTTATTTTTTTACAAAACTATAACAGGAGCATATTCTCGCAAACTTCATTTTACAGCTATTATTTTTGGAATATTGTTTATGTTTTTGTCAGTTTTGTACCCTTTCAGGTACTTTTTAATAAATAATCAATGGCTTTGATCAGGTTTTCAGGCGTAAATTTGAATTGTTAAATTAATGGAAGGTTTAAAAGAGACCAGACTTATATGCATAATGAACTAACGAAGCTGAATTCGCGAGACTAAGCTTCTGAAGCATTTTGTTCCGGTGTGTGTCCACTGTGTTTTTGCTAATGCATAAACAATCAGCGATTTCTTTACTGGTCATTCCGGTGGATATCAGCTTTAGTATCTGACACTCTCTTGCAGTCAGTATGGTTGAACTATGATTATTCTTTCCGTTTTGATTTTTACCAGATAAAATATCATGAATTTCTTCAACAATTTCCTCAGAAGATGCCTCTGCATAGACAAAGTGTTTAATGCCGTATAGGTTACTATAGTAATTTATATATTTGTTTTCTATTGTTGTCAGTAATATTAATAACAAACTGGGAAAATGTTTATTTATCTCTAATAAAATATCTTCATCAAAATTCCTTGAGTAAAGGTCGATTAGGGCATATTCCGGTGTTACATTGGACAAAACTTCATCAATATTATTCTTATCGTCAACACAGTATACAGCACTAACGTTGCTATGGGCATTGACTGTTTCTTTAAGACATTCTCTGTAAAGAGTATTTTTACTATAAATAAGTACGGCACTCATATGTTTATACACCTGCAACTGAACATATTGAAACTTTATCTCTTTTGATAAAATCTGTAAATACAGCTATTTATGTATTTTGAATGTTTTATGGTTATTACTTATTTTAAAGAAATAATAATATTTATCAATAATCAATAATACTTTATGCTTGTTTTAAAAACAAAAATGTATTTTTTTAACAATATCAATAATTAAATATTAATTTGTTAACATTTTTGCATAAATGTGGATTTGACGAAACTATAAATCTTTCATACAGGTCATGAGGCTTATCTATCTCTTTGCCGCACACCATCAGACCTGCCTCTCTTGCAACGATAGCTCCTGCGGCAATATCCCAAGGGTTCAGGTTAAATTCGTAATATATATCAAAGATGCCTCTTGCACTGTAGCAAAGGTCAAGCGCGGCAGATCCTGCCCTTCTTATCCCTCTGGTGGACTGAAGTACTCTTTGCAACACCCTAAGTATCTCTTCGGGCTGCTGCTCTACAATGCTGTAAGGAAAACCTGTCGCAACCAGACACTCTTCGATGTTTGTTTTTTCTGAGCCAAATATCCGTTCGCCATTTAAAAAAGCCCCTTCACCTTTCACAGCGGTATAAAGTTCGTTCATTACAGGGTTATACACTATTCCATATACACCTTCCCCATCTTCGTACACACCAAGCGATATACAGCAGAAAGGAAACCCGTGTACAAAATTTGTCGTTCCGTCAATAGGGTCTATATATAACGCTTTGTTTTTATCTGTTTTCTCTGTAGCTGTCTCTTCGGCAACAAAGCCGTATTCCCCTGCCATAAACGAGAGCTCGTTCAGAAGTATCTTTTCTACCTCGACATCATACTGTGTAACAAGATCTACCTTGCCTTTGTATGAAACAGACTTAACACTGTTAAAACCCTTTAAAAGATGCTCTCCTGCCTTTAAAACAGCACTTTGAATTTTTGTAACCATTGCTTTTCTCCATGTATTACTATATATTTTTTATTCATCTCAATTTTCAATAATAATTCGTTTTGGGGTAATTATATATGAGCTCAGTGGAAAAGTATACGGACCTGCATGACATTAATTTTGATATATCTGTTGAGGACTGCCTCAACAATATGCGGCCTCATCCTAAGTTTTCCCACTGTACTTTTGAAAACTATATCCCTGACGAAAATTTCCCCACTCAGTCAATGATTAAACAGAGGCTAATAGAAACCCTCAGCATGATGAAAGATTTCAATGGCCCTGCTTCTGAGGCTCCCAAAAAACGTTTCTCGCTTTTCGGCGGTAAAAAAGATGTTCAGAAAACCACTTCTGCAAAACCAGACAACCTATATATTGACGGCAGTTACGGTATAGGCAAAACCCACCTTCTGAGTGCATGCTATAACAAATGCGAAAGACAAAAAGCTTTTCTAAGCTTTGGTGAGCTGAATTACTTCTTTCATTATCTTGGTGTAGAAAACTGTATAAAACATTTCTCAAAGCTGAACCTGCTGCTCATAGACGAATTCGAGCTTGACGACCCTGCAATGGTTCATATTATGGCAAAATTTTTCAGAGAGATTAATAAGAAAACACTCGTTATAACTACTTCAAACACACTTCCGAGCGATCTGGGGAAAGGACGTGTAGACAATATTGAAAATTTCGGAAAACAAATGGGCAATATCGTTGATAACTTTGAAGCTGTTCTGGTTAACGGTGAAGACTACAGAAAAAAGAACAAGATAATTCGTCAGAAAGTTTCTCAGGATAATTTTCTTGATGCATTCGGAGCATACACCGCTGTTGAAAAATCTAAATCGAAGATAAATTTCGAAGTTATGAACAAGTACCTTGAAAAAAACCATCCTTTCAAATATTTCAAGATACCAGATACAGTTGAGGCCATATTTATAGATGGATTAAGACCTTTCATACACCTTAACAACGCTCTTAGGTTTAACCAACTGATAGATGTATGTTATTATTATAACACGAAAATATTTTTAAAAGGCAACTGTGAACTAACAGATCTTTTCCCGCCTGAGCTTCTTGAATCCAGTTTCGAGAAGAAGCTTCTGAGATGTCTATCACGTCTGGATGAACTTGCCGTATTTTTCAAAGATTAAACATTAAAAAATTTGCACGTATAATGTTGGAAGCATGTTTGCGAAGCGTAAGTGAGGCTTGCTTTTAACAAGGCGAACGAACGAATTTTTCTGACAGGACGTCAGAAAAATAATACCTAATTGTTTTGAATAAACTCCCTTAGAGCTTCTATTTTGAGATGTGCACTTAAAACTGTAGCTGTCTGACCTTCCAGAGGGACTGCCGCATGAGGGATCTTAGAGTTGAAAGCTATAGAATCACCCGCAAGAAGCTCCATCTCTTCGTTACCCATCTTCATCCTTATCCCGCCTGAGACGATGTACATATATTCATATCCTTCGTGACTGAAAAGTTTGTCGTCACACTTGTCAGGTTTGATGGTTACCAGAAGCCAGTCGAGATAGTCAAATGATTTTACTTTGGCGAGTTCTTCATACATATAGCCGTGCTTGACACCTTCGCGGAAGATGAATTTTTTCTGGTCGGCTTTCACCACATAATAGTCGTTGTGGTTTATCTCCTCTTCGAAAAAATAGGTCATTTTTACATTAAGAACCTTAGCAATTTTCGCCAGTGTATTGATAGGAGGCATAACAATATTGTTTTCTATCTGCGAGATAAGAGCTTTTGAAAAACCTGTAAAGTTTGCTACATCCTGAAGTGTCAAACCTCTTTCGTTCCTGATTTTCCTGACACGTTCACCGATTTTTACTTCTATACTTTCCATCTTAGCCTCGCAATATTAATAACAATAAACATTGTTAAGTATCGCTAAAAAACAAGATTTTGTCAATGCTAGATTTCTACAGCAGTGACAGCCTCTCCCCCCTCTTCTCTGGGAGCAAGAGCATATGACTGTACTCTGGGGTCTGTGCGCAAAAACTCATGTATCGCTTTACGAAGCTGACCTGAGCCTCTACCGTGAACAACGTAAAGCTTTGAAGAGCCTGAAAGGATTGAATCATCAAGTTGTTTATCTACCATCTCCAGAGCCTCTTCAACTCTTTTGCCTATGAGCACCAACTCACTTTTCCCGCCTGCAACAACATCTCTGCTAACACTAACATCGTTTACCTTCTCTTCATCTCTGACCTTTTCTCCGACTATATCCACCAGTTTCATAGATATCTTCAGACCGCCAAGATCCATTTTTGCAGTATTCCCATCTATAGCCAGCACCTTTCCGGTTTTGCTATATTTATCAAGTCGAATCACATCGCCCACCTGAACACTATCTATCGGTTTTATCTTCTTTTTAACTGCTTTAAGTTTCTTTGCTGCTTTGTCTATCTCCTCATCAACCTTATCTGCTTTGCGTGGTTTTTCTGAAAGCCTTTTTGCTCTGTTATAAAGCCTTACGGTTTCCTCCAGCAGTTCAGATTCTTTTTTAGCAAGCCTTTCTCTGAGTGCAGCTTCCTTCTCACTTATACGTTTTTCTTTCTCTATAAGCTCAGCCATACGGCTCTCGTAATCTTTAACACGCCCTTCCAGATCAGCCTGTGTGCGGCTTATCTCTTCCATAGTAAGTTCTGACATACTCTTTTTTTCATCTATAAGACTTGATGCCAGCTTTACAACATCTTCAGGAAAATTAAGCCTTCTCGCTATCACAAGCGGGTCTGATTTACCTGTGACACCTTTGAGAAGTCTGTATTTAGGTGAAAAATCTTTGTAGTCAAAATCTACTGCATATATAACAGAGGAACTTTCTGTTAGTGCATACTTTTTCATCTCAGAAAAATGTGTGGTGACAACAGATTTCGCTTTTTTCTCTGCCAGCGTTCTGCAAACAGCAACAGCAAGCGCAGCACCTTCTGCGGGTTCTGTCCCTGTGCCTGCCTCGTCCATAAGAACAAGTGTATCGGAATCCGCTTTTTTTAGAATATCTCTGATATTTACCATATGGGAGCTAAAAGTGGATAAATCCATCACAAGAGACTGTTTGTCACCAATATCAGCCAGTATGTTTTTGAAGTTTATAATAGAAGCATATTTTCCTATAAGAGGAAGTCCGCATTTGCCGAGTATGTGGTTCAGACCAATGGACTTCAGCGCAGCAGTTTTTCCCCCAGTATTGGGTCCGGTAACAACAGCAGTAAGCTCTGAGTCTGCTATTTCAAAATCAAGAGGGACTGACTCCTTCCCTTTTTCAAGAAATATTACAGGGTGGTGTATATCACTGAAACGAATGTAATCTTTAAACTCCGGGAATACATAAGGTTTAGCCTTATAAAAAAGTGCGGTCTCCAGATGAAAAACAAGCTCGGTGTATGCTTCGCAAGTTGTCTGAATATTAAAATGAGCATCAAATATCCTTACAGACAGTTCTTTAAGTATGCTCACTGATTCCTCACGCTCTTGTGCCATAAGCTCCTGCTGGGTATTGTTCATTCCAACAGTAGATGAGGGTTCCACATAAAGTGTCTGACCACTTGCAGAGCGGTCGTGGACTATCCCTTGAATGTATTGTTTGAAGTTTGTCTTGCACTGAATGGTAAACCTGCCGTTGCGCTCTGTTATCACCTGTTCCTGAATGAATTTTGATGATGAACTGTGTGCAAAAACTCCTGCGAGCTCTTTCTGTATCTGCTTTCGGACTGCCTTTAGCTCTGTTCGAACATCCAGAAGCTTAGCCGATGCAGAATCTTTTATCTCGCCTTTGGAATTAACAGTGTCATCAATGTCGTCTGTTATGTCAGACAGTGTGTGCATCTCAGACAAATATACTTTAAGGCTGTTTACTCCGCCTTCGATGAGGCTTTTCTTTATCTCTTTGATATTTTTGAAGAATGAGCTGAATGTAATGAGTTCATCTGGTTCTAGAAAAAGGAGCGGATCATCGAGCTTTACCACTAGGCTGGCAAACTCTTCGTCATTAGGTATAGAGATATCCCACTGGCGTAAATACTCCAGAGCTTCTGAAAGTTCGTTTTTGTATTTTTCTATCTTTTCCAGATTATAGTAAGGCTTAAGCGCCTTCAGTCTGCTCTTTGCAAAAGAGGACGAAAAACCCTTTATCATATACCCTTTGAAAAGGCTAAACTCTAGAGTTTCAAGATGTATCATTTATTCTTTCTGCATATCCTTAAGAGGATCTTCAAGCGGTTCTTCGTTTGGCTCTATAGCAGGTTTTTTCTTCATCATTTCCTCGGCAGATTCTAAAGCTTTGTCCTTCATTTCAGTAGCTTCTTTCATTACTTCGGAATCTTTTACAGACTTCAGAGCATCCTGTACTGCATCATCTTCCAGCTTTTCCAGTGCATCTTTTGCCTTTTTAACCTGTGGAATGTCAAATGGATTTATCTTTTTCACATCAGGAATGTGATTCATAGCTTTATAAACAAATGGGGATATCTTTGCCAATTTTCCTGAAACCATACCGTCCTGAAGGTTTTTGCTGAACTCACCGTTTTTCGGAGCAACAGTAATAACAGCACTGAGGATAAGCCCCAGAATAATAGCTGCCTTTATGCCGCCAAAGAAAAAACCGCCACCACGGTTCAAAGAGCTGAGCTTTACCTCTTTAAACGCCTTGCTGAGTACAGAACCTATTATTACTACGATAATGTATGCAACAAGAAATCCTATAACATACCCAATAGCAGCAGACGCCTTCTCATCTAACCCAAGAGCAGCTACAGGCTTTGAAAAAACATGTGAATATTTAAAACCTGTGATGTAGCCTGCGATAAGAGCGAGAATTCCAAATATCTCCATTACAAGCCCTTTAAAAAGACCTTTAATAGCAAATACGCCGATCAGTATCAGCAATATAATATCAATTATTCCCATCAAACGCATCCTTTACAAGTTTGTTAACTATTTTGCCATCGGCACGGCCCTGAGCCTTTGCCATGACAGTCTGCATAACTTTTCCGAACATTTTTTTATCAGATGTGTCAACACCCACACAGGCCTCATCAACAATAGCCTTCACTTCCTCTTCACTAAGCTGCTGAGGCATATACTTCATCAGGTAATCCGCCTCTTCAAGCTCCTTTGCGGCAAGCTCTGGTCTATTGGCATTACTGTATTGATCTGCAGCATCTTTGCGCTTCTTTATGGCTGTTGCAATAACCTTCTGAACAGCAGCATCGTCAAGCTCTCCAGAATCTATTTCAACATTTTTTATCTCTGATTTCAGCATCCGCACAGTGCTAAGTGCTACTGTATTCTTGGCTCTCATATATGTCTTCATATCTTCTGTAATTTGATCTTTAAGCGACATTATAAATTCTCCTTACCTACAAGCCTTGCCATAATATAAAGGAAATCAGACAGCCTGTTAATATATTTTAAAACAGCAGGGCTAAGATTAGCACAAGAGGATAGACTTATCAATCTTCTTTCAAACCTCCGGCAGACAGTTCTGCAAATATCAACTCTGGCCGCAGGCCTGTTTTCAGAAGGGATTGTGAAGCCTTTCATATCCAGCAGTTTTTCACCTTCTGTCACGAATGATTCAATAAAATCCAACTCTTTTTGAGCAATATCGAATTTGCTTCCGTCCACATCAGCGCAGTGAGCATTAACGATAAATATATTTTTCTGAACACGTTCAATGATGTCTCTGTAGTCTGGTACAATATATTTCAATTCGCCCAGATTGGACACAAACTCATCGCCAGTACCAACTGTTTCGATCCTTATATCATCCTTTGATACTCTCTGGCCGCTGTAAAGAGATGTCTGCCCCTTATCGCCGCCTTTTGTTGTTACACTCATTACAGACTCAGATCCTCCGCTATTTCCATAAGTTTTGGGTCAAGCTGTCTGGTATTTGACAGAACTACGTCCAGATCAACATAAGATATCTCTCTGCCGGCAAGAGCTGTCATGACTCCTGAGTGACCTGCAATAAGACCATCTATAGCAGCAGACCCCATACGTGTAGCAAGTATCCTGTCAAAAACAGTAGGGCCGCCTCCACGCTGAAGGTGACCAAGAACAGTTATTCGGGTTTCAAAACCGCCTATAAGCTGAAAGGCTTTGCCAATATCAGTAGCACTTCCAGCACCTTCAGCCACCACCACTATGCTTCTGGATTTCCCCTCTTCGTATCTTATTTTTATTTTATCTATGATTTTTTCAAGATTATATTTTATCTCTGGGATGATAACAGCCTCTGCTCCGGTAGCTATGGCAGACATAAGCGCCAGATAGCCGCAGTTGCGACCCATTACCTCTATGATAAAAGTACGGTCATGGGAGCTGGCTGTTTCATTTATCATATCTATTGCGTGGGCTATTGTGTTCAGCGCTGTGTCCACACCAATGGATATATTTGTTCCATAAATGTCGTTATCTATTGAGCCGGGAAGCCCTATTACATTTATACCGTAATTTTCATGAAGTATTTTAGCTCCGGTAAGAGAGCCGTCTCCGCCTATAACAATAAGACCTTCTATGCCATTTTTTTCGAGTATATCAACAGCTTTACTCTGTCCTTGTTCTGTTTTAAACTCAAGGCTTCTGGCACTCCTTAGAAATGTTCCTCCACGCTGTATAGTGTTGGAAACCTCTCTGCTGGTAAGAAGGTTAATTTTACCTTCCATAAGTCCTTTATATCCCTGTTCTATACCATAAACCTCTATTCCGTTTGCTAAACCTGATCTAACAATACTTCTGATGGCTGCATTCATGCCGGGGCAGTCACCGCCGCTTGTCATTACTGCTACTTTTTTCATTAACGTATCTCCATACTCATTATTTACTTGTCATTGTGAAAGCACCATCCCAGTCTTGTGGTGGCGGTGTTTCTATATATATTTGGCAACGCTCAACAAAAACTTCAGAGGTAGGATCCCCCTCTTCCACAAGTTTTTGAAAAAGTGCCAGTGCTTCTTCGAATTTTGTACCGAAATAAAGTTCCATAGCCTTGTCAAATTCCTCTTTAACATGTCTTCTTTCTTCAGTGTCCTCCATAACCTCAAAAATGGCAACCGGCTTATTCTTACCTTTCACACGCACATTGTCCAGCTTCCTCATAAGGAAATCCATCTTGCACATATCTTTAGTATACTCACTGATAACAATCCTTGTTTTATAGGCTTTGCAAAGCCCTTCCAAACGGGAAGCAAGGTTAACACTGTCGCCTATGGCTGTGTACTCAAACCTCACATCAGAACCCATATTACCGCAAACTGCATTTCCGGAGTTTACTCCCACACCTACATCAATATTAGGGAGTCCGGCCTCTGTAAACCTTATGTTTATCTCATGCAGGGTTCTTATAAGCTGTAAAGCAGACAAAACAGACATGTCTGCGTGGTCATCCAAATCTAATGGAGTATTAAAAAGAACCATCATTGCATCGCCGATATATTTATCAAGCATACCGTTGTTGTTAAGCACCACCTTGGTCATTGGGTCATGTATTTTGTTCAGCATGGAAACAAGTTCAGGTGCGGATAAACTCTCCGAAAGTGAAGTAAAGCCACGAATATCTGAAAAAAGCACAGAGATGCATCTCTCTTCACCACCGAGTTTAAGGGCATCTGGGTTTTGCTGAATCTTTTCCACAAGTGCTGGGGAAACATATGATCCAAAAGCTTTTTTGACTTCTTTCGCTTTCCTTTCCACTGTGAAAAAGGCGAAAGACTCAAGGCTTGCAACAAACAAAATAGAAGGCGCTAGAGTGTAGAATTCATGCTGCCAGAAATTTCCAAAGAAAAACATACAGTAGGATGTTGCACCGGACACTGAAATAGCTAGCATATACAATATAATTCTCTGACCCTGCTTCCTTATAAAGCTGATAGCTAACACTACAAAGAGTGTTAAGAAGATGCTTACATAGTCAGCGGTTTTGGAAGTTCTAAGGAGTTCATCCTGTAAAAGGTTGCTCAGGGCCACGTAGTGAAGTGACACTACGGGTGTAATAGAGTTAACAGGGGTTGGCCGCATATCGTAAACCCCTACTTCAGTAACACCAACGATGACCATCTTATCTTTGAAAAACTCCGGCGGAATCTCTCCGTTAATAACCTTATAAGCAGAAACATAATTTACTTCGTCATAATAATTAAGCCTGACATATGTTCTGTCTTTGATAATCAAGTCATCTATTTCAAAGGATTTTACACCATGTTCATCAAGCTTCAGCTCAACTTCTTTGTTTTTATAATATCTGAGCATCTGCACTGCTATTGGCGGAAGTATATATCCTTTGTGAATGTAAGTTAACGGATACCTTCTGTAAAGCCCGTCAGTGTCAGGCTCTGTGGAAAAATACGCACATGTAAGACCTGATTCAGCTATTACAGGTATGTTTACCTCAGCATAAGGAAACTCTTTTACCCCTATGGTCTCACTGAGAAGATCAAACCTTTGGTAGGCACAGTCCTGAAGGTAGTCTATGTCCTCGTCAGTTGTTTCCTGGGTGGCAATATCACGAAAGAAATAGCCGAGAATGATATTTCCTGTGTCGTAAATGGAATCTGCAAGAAGCTGGTCATGCTCCTCATCAGAAGTTTCTGAAAAAACGATATCAAGCCCTACAATCCTCGCCTCATAAAGTTTTTCAAAAAGCGATGCCATAACGTCCCTGTTCCAGGGCCACCTGCCGACGATGTTTACGCTGTGCTCGTCAACCTCTATTATGACAATATTCTCGTTTGGCTTTGGTGCAAGCCCAAGAGCTGAGCGAGCATTAAATTTAAGGTCTTCAAAGCCAAGTGAAAACTTCTCAATACCTGCTGGCTGGTTGTAATAGCCTGCAATTGCAAGTACTGATATGAAAATAAAACTTAGCAGTCTGTAGTTTTTGATAAATGATTTTGCTGAATTCATAATAACCTACTAAAACATAATAATTATATTATAACAGGCTTAGTGAAATCTGTTTTTAAATATTTCGAAAAAACAAAAAAAATGGGGAGCATCAGCTCCCCTTAGTTAATTAGTATAGTTTTTCAACCAGTACAGAATAGTCAGTGAGTTTTATCACTTTATAATTAGGCTTGCTGTTTATGGCAGTAGCCAGATAAAGCGACTTTTCCGGATATTGCACAGCTAACATATCAGTTCCCCGCTCCTTAACCTCTAAAACCCAAGCAGTGTATGAAAGAATCTGCTTAAGCTCCATAAGGTCACTGAGGCTTGGCTTCCCTGCTAACTGAACAGAAATAGACTTACTGTTTTCACCTTTCAGTTTTTCCATGACGATGCTCACTAATTTCTGTGAGACCTCACGATTCATATTTTCCATCATCTGGTTTGTAGCATCATCCAGCGTAGCGCCCATGCCTCTTGCAGCCAAAAATCCGCTGGAAAGTATCTTTACGCTCTGACCCTGCTGTGTAAGCAGCCTGTATGTAAGTCTCCCTGTAACAACATTAAAAGGGAGTGAAACGCCGTAACCCACATCTGAGCCTTCTTTTGCTGTGGCTGTTGTTGCAACCTTCCCTACAAGTATAGTCCCGGAAAGGTGTTTTGCAGCGATGTTTCTCATGGCCATGTAATTGTTTGTACGCATAGCTTTGTCGAGCTCTGCCAAATTAGTACCGTCAGTGGAGACTATGTCTATGACCTCCATCTGCTGCATTGTTAATTCATTTATTACAGTCTCTGTGAGGATGTTTGTCTCCTCTACGTGTTTGTCAGGAAAAACCACAGGAACCATCACAGAGATAGATGTGTTTTTGGCAAGCAGTCCAACGGCATCTTTAGCTTTTTCCGGTACTATAGTAGCACTTATCATAACCCTATAAAGCGAGCCGTCCTCTTCTTCACCGGTCACAGAGTAGTTTTGGATAACGCCTGAAACCTCATTTTTAATAGCTTCATCAACAAGCACAGCGTTTTGAACAATAGTATCTGATTTTACTCGGACACCTGAAGCTTCTTCCATGGCTGACCATTTTGCTCTGGCAACTGCCTGCATCTTAGCACTAGACTTGTCACCGTTAATAATATCTGCCTCGCCTATTGCTGTTACTGTAATAGGAGCTGCAAATGCGATGGCGGAAAATATCAACATAGTAAATACGATTAGTAATTTTTTCATAATTTATTCTCCAGCAGCGGGTATTGTATCTTCTTCCTCTGGCTGTTCTGTTTTATATATTATAACAAACGGTATGTTTTTATCCTTAGAAACAGCAGAATATATTCTATCTGCGGCGGGTAAATTTACCCTGATGCCTGTTTTGCCTGTTTCGCCTATGGCTGGTGTGTTATAGACTCTTTTTGCTCCATTTTCACCAAGCAGATGCTTAGCTTCTTCGATATCTTTTGCGAAAAACACCTTCCTTTTACCAGCAAGTCCTGCGTATACAGTTTCTTCTGTAGGAGAGAGAACTTTTACATAAAATGACGGAACATAATCGATATCTGAGGCGTTTATTATTATGCCATCATAAGGTACCTGTACATTGTCCATGGGTCTGTATCTTTCTCCGAAGTTAAGCTCTTTAAAGATGTTTATCTTATCATTTTGAACTGCGGCGAAGAAATCCTTCAGTTCTACACGAAGACATACGTAGCCTTTTTCTTCAACAGCATCATAAAAACGTCCTGATTTCTTGTATTGTCCGCACTCTTTCACAATGTCCAGAAACTTGTCATAGTCATACTTCTTCTCTTTACCATTCTTCTCAATGAACGCTTTGCGCTCCTCCTGAGTCATTGCGGCAAGTTTCGCTTTATCTTCTTCGTCTTTCTCTTTGTACTCGAAATAGGCAGGAGCATTTTTCACTGCAGCCCCAACAGTAAGCTCGTTTGTTATGTAGCTGTCCTGTATGACACTCAAAACGTGTCTTCTGGCTTTCTGCATGGCATCATTTAAGGCTGTGTATTTTGGAAGACCCGCTTCTGATTCTCGGATAACTCTTAGTGTTCCTGTGTTCACAAGCCCGCCAAGCCCCTCTGAAGGCTCTTTAAAAGCCTCGATCTTATACTCACCCTCTATCTCAAGAACTACATTCACATTTGTTTCCTGGTTTTGTGCATGGGCACCAAAAGAGATAACAATTAACACAAAAACTATTAAAATGGATATATTACGCATATGTTTCCTTCGAATAATGTTTTTTTAATAATATAAGTAGATGAGTTCAGATACAAGGTAGAATTAACTACGGGCGGAAATTTCCGCCCGTATGAAATTATAATTAACCAGCTTAAAAAAGCTTTTTCATTAAACTCTGACCTTTTTGTTTGGCAGGCTTAACAATAACACCAAGCTTAAGTCTGGAAGCAAGTTCTGGTTTACCGTCAACCTCTAACCATGCCTGTTTTGGCTGGATTTGGTTAGAAACTTTAAGTACAACAGGGATCTTAGACATGTTACACGTAGCAACATTTGTAAGAGGGTCGATAATCTCCATGAAATCGTAGGCTTCAATAACCTGACCTGATTTCAGACCTTTCTCTGTACCTAGGTTGATAAGGGCAACTTTTTTGTTACCTTTAAGCTGAAGGATGTAGCCTTTCTGAGCAAATCTTTCAGAAAAAATAGGTCTCAGATCATCAACAGCCTCTCCCATTGCTTTTTTTGCAGCGGTTATAGCCATCTCTTGGTTGAAGTCTTTCTGCATTCCTGCAACTTCATGACCTTTAACTTTTTTGTTCACGAGCATTTTGCCAGTAGCAACATCAAGAAGTTTAACAGTAACCTCTACGTCAACATTCCAGCCTGCATGAGTGTTAGCAGCAGCTGTAGCAGCACTTGCAGCAACTGCAAGCCAGCCTGTGGCACCACTATCGTTTTTCATTTTTTCTTTATACTTGGTGGTGATGTTGTCAACTGTCCCAGTAATAATGTAAGAAACTCCGGCCATTTTACCAAGCTCTACAGCAGTAGTAGGGTCGCCAATAGTCATCTGGAATTTCTGCTCAGACATAATCTGCTGGAGGTTGTTGCGGTCGTATATGTCTGCTCCACCGACATTAGCCATTGTGTTTTCAACTGCTGACTGAGCATATTCGCCAATATTAGGAGCAATTTCTCTAAGGAAAGTGTCTACATTCTGAGAATATTTCGTATCTGTTTTTGATACACTTGCTCCACCTACACCAATTCCGATCGGAGATGCAACTATACCAGCAACAGCAGCTGACTTTTTAGTTGTAGTACTTTCACCGGATGTTTTAGTGTTTTGAGCCGTCATCTTTCCATATGTAGTGTTGTTCAGGAAAGCAGTAACAGCAATGCGTGGTGTTTCTGATTTGTAAGAAGCCTGACAAGTTCCTGGGATAATGATCTTTTCCACGTCTGCAGGGGTTATCTGGAACGCCATAGGGTCTACCTTTGGAGCGCCAACGCAGGCAGAAATTGAAATAGATAATACTAATAATAGTCCGAAAAGGGAGAATTTCCTCATCTCGCAACCTCCATGTATTTTAATAAATGAATTTAACCATAAAATCTAAAAAAATACAAACTGATTAATTGTTAATCAGGGGAAATTTCACACATCACTTTTTGAAGGTCTTCCCAGCAAGGTTTTTTCATTTTTGCATTACGCAGAAGATATGCAGGATGAAAAGTCGGCATCACTTTGACGCCGTTTAAATCGACAAATTCACCGCGGATTTTCGAAATACCAAGAGTAGTCTTCAAAAGATTCTGTGATGCCACACTTCCGAGGCATACAATAACTTTCGGCTTAATATATTCTATCTGTCTATATAGGTATGGAATGCAGGTGTTTGATTCGTCTTCGAAAGGGTTTCTGTTTTCAGGGGGTCTGCACTTTACTATGTTTGCTATGTAAACAGTCTCTCTGCTGTAACCCATAGCTTCTATCATCTTTGTAAGGAGGTTTCCTGCACGGCCTACAAAAGGTACTCCCTGCTTGTCCTCTTCTGCTCCGGGGCCTTCTCCTACAAACATAAGATCAGCGGCTGGATTCCCAACGCCGAAAACGACATTGTTTCTGGTTTGATGTAAACGGCATTTTTTACACTTTATAGTCTCGTCTCTGAGTGCCTCAAAAGGGTCGCCGCCATCAGGCTCGCATCTTTCAGCTAAGACATCTTCTATACCGTAAACTTCTTTTATGCTGTTCTTATTAAACAGATCCATTATTTCCCTCTGAAAATATCAAATGCTCTGTTGATAATAAGCTTTGCTACTTCTGATTTATGCATTTTACCGGATTCGAGATTTGTTCCATCTGCAAAATATAAAGAGACTTCGTTCTCGTCGGATTCAAAACCTATGTCCCCTCTGGAGATATCATTTGCTACTATTAGATCGAGTTTCTTTGATTGAAGTTTGGCTAATGCGTTCTCTTTAACATCATTACTCTCAGCAGCAAATCCAACAAAGACCTGCTTTTCAAGTTTTTCAGCAGAGATTGTCTTTAGAATATCAGGATTTCTAGTAAGAGGAACGTTCATCTCTTCGTTGTTCTTTTTAATCTTCTTTTCAGAGTATTGAGCAGGCTTATAGTCTGCTACAGCGGCAGCCATTATTAACATGTCGGTATCTGCGAGATTCTCTCTCACAGCATTCAGCATTTCTTCTGCAGTAGTAACGGAAGTTACATTAAGCCCGTTAAGGTTTATGCTTACAGGTCCTGCAATAAGCTTAACTTCGGCACCCATCTCTGATGCCTTTCTGGCTATGGCAGCCCCCATCTTTCCACTGGAGCGGTTTGTTATGTAACGCACAGGGTCTATAGGTTCTGCTGTAGGACCAGCGGTCACAAGTACCTTAACTCCTTTAAGAGGCATCTCAGCAGTTAATATCTGAAAGATATCCTCAGGTTCAGCCATTCTTCCTTTGCCTTCTGCGTCACAGGCCATCTCACCCGTACCCGGGTCTATTATCATATGCCCCATTGCTTCGACCTTTTTCAGGTTTTCCTGAGTTATAGGGTTTGCATACATATCAACATTCATAGCGGGAGCTATAAGAAGCCTTTTTTTATAAGGGAGTATGGTGGAGGTGAGCAGATTATCCGCTATGCCGTGTGCTATTTTCGCTATAGTGTTTGCGGTGGCTGGGGCTATGACAAATTCGTCTGCCCAGCCCGCAAGATCTATATGCTCTATTGTAGCAGGGTCGAGCCCGGCATCAAATTCCCCAACATATGCCCTGTTTCTAGTGATAGTTTCAAAGGCAAGAGGGGTTACAAATTTACAAGCGTTTTCTGTCATGACAACACGAACATCATGACCTGCTTTCATAAGCAGTCTGCAAAGGGTAAGTGTCTTGTAACAGGCTATACCGCCTGAGACACCTATCAGGTAATTACTCATTTGCCTCATCAGCAGCTTCTTCGGCTATCTCTTCTGCGGTCATTGTTCTTTCAAAAGCAATCTGACCTTCGATAATCTCACTGAGAGCAGTTGTTGTAACTTTTGTGTATTCTTCGTTCTGCCTTCTCATAGAGTCTTCTTTGGGAGCGTTCAGTTCGCGGGCTCTGAGTCCTGCGATGTGAACCAGCTTGAAACGGCTTTTTACATTGTCTTGTTTGATTACATGTTCAATATCAAGTAACGGCACTTAATCTACCTCCATAATGTCTTCTAACGATTTTATATTGTCAGACCTCAGATGCTCAGCGATATATATCGACTCAAGCTCGTTAGTGGCCTTGTTAATCTCTCTGTTCACTATAACATAATCATACTCGCCGTAGTGCATTATTTCTTCTCTGGCGTTAGTAAGCCTTACATTCATTATCTCTTCGCTTTCTGTTCTTCTATTTATAAGTCTTTTACGAAGATCTTCCATAGACGGAGCAGTGATGAAAATATATATTCCGTAGTCTAGCTTTTCTCTTAGCTGGCGGGCGCCTTTAGGGTCTATGTCAAGCAGCACATCACGGCCGGTTTCAAGTATCTCTTCAACACGTTTTTTTGATGTTCCATAATAGTTGCCGTGCACACATGCCCATTCAAGAAGCTCATCGTTTTCCAGCATACTCTTAAATTCTTCTTCTGAAACAAAATAGTAGTCTTCTGTATCTGTTTCATCGTGTCGTGGTGTTCTTGTTGTATAAGATATTGAGTAACCTATGGTTTCAAACCTGCCAAGAAGCCTCGAACAAAGAGTTGTTTTTCCGGCACCGCTGGGTGCGCTGACGACAAATAGCTTGCCTTTAGTAAACCTCATACCAGATTCTGCACCTGTTCGCGTATTTTTTCAATCTCGCTTTTAGCCTGAACCACATTATTTATAATAGCAGTCTTTCCGCTTTTAGAGCCTATAGTGTTAAACTCACGGTTCAGCTCCTGACACATGAAGTCAAGTTTCTTCCCGGAGTTCTCTTCATTATTCATTATCTTCAGAAACTGCTCCACGTGTGAATCAATCCGTGTGACCTCTTCCTGAATATCAGCTTTTTCAGCCATTATTGCTGCTTCTTGAACAATTCGTTCTTCGTCATCTACACCGAATTCGCTGATACGCTTAGCAAAACGCTCTTTCCAGTGTTCCAGAACGCCCTCTCTGTTGCTGTCTATCTCTGCTGCTATCTCTGTAAGTATGCTAAGTCTGTCTGTGATGTCAGCCTGAAGGTTTGCACCCTCTTTTGCCCGCATACCGTCAAGGCTAAGCGCACACTCTTTTACTGCGTTTACAACAAACTCGCCAAGTTGTTCTCCCATGTCGTCAGTCTCTTCGGATTCTAGAATATCGTTAAAATTGAGTAAATGTTCAAGTCTGACATTACCCTCAATCTTAAAATTATCTTTGATCTGCTCAAAAACACTTAAATAGCTGGATACTGCATCTTCCCTGAGAACAGGTTTGAACTGCTGTTTTTTGAGCTTCACATCGATATTAATATCGACCTTACCTCTGGCAAGTATATCTTTTGCGGTATTTTTAATGTTTATCTCGATGAAGTTGAAAAGTCTTGGCATTCTAACATTACAATCGAAGTATCTGCTGTTTACAGCTTTCATCTCTACTTTGATGTCGCAGAGATCGTTTCCGGTTATCAGTTTCCCGTAACCGGTCATGCTTTTGGCGGGCATATTTACCATCCATTTTAAATTTTTTACTAAAACTATTTCTTTTTTGTTACAAAGGCAACAAATTAATATAAATTGCTGATAAGCCTTTTTGGGTTTAAAATAATAACGAATATGCCGTTGGAGGTCAATATGTTTCATCCGACATTTGTGCTGATACCACTAGTTCTCATACTTATTGTTAATACAATAAAAATCCTGAAAGAGTACGAGCGTGGAGTAGTTTTTAGGCTTGGGCGTTATGTCAGTGTAAGAGGACCTGGCCTTATCATCCTCATACCATTGATAGAAAAGATGGTGAAGGTAAACCTCAGAACTATTGTAATGGATGTTCCGCCGCAGGATGTAATCACAAAAGATAACGTTTCTGTCAAGGTGAACGCTGTTCTTTATTTCCGTGCAATTGAACCGGAAAAAACCGTGCTTGAGGTGGACGACTATATATATGCCACAAGTCAGCTATCACAAACAACTCTCAGGAGCATTCTGGGACAGTTTGAACTGGACGATCTGCTGAGCGAGAGAGAAACGATAAACCAAAGGCTTCAGGGCGTTATAGACTCACAAACAGATCCTTGGGGCGTTAAAATAAGCGCTGTAGAGATTAAACACATCGACCTTCCACAGGAAATGCAGAAGGCCATGGCAAAACAAGCTGATGCAGAGAGGGAAAGAAGAGCGAAAGTTATAGCCGCAGAAGGCGAACTTCAGGCTTCACACAAACTCCACGAAGCATCTGTTATAATGGCTCAGAGCCCTGTCACAATACAGCTTAGATATCTGCAAACGCTTAATCAGATAGCATCTGACAGAACAAATACTATAGTATTCCCATTTAATATAGACGGGGTTAAAGAGATGCTTAAAAAAGTATAAGCTGTAAAATAAGACCTTAGATATATTATTTGACCAAATGTGAGATTTTCCACTTCACCTTTTTGGCAAATCTGTGTATGTATATACCACAAAAAACTTATATATTATAATATTCAGGAGCCTCACAAATGAACAATATAAACACTGACGTATATTTGCAGGACTGGAAAGAGCGAGAGGATATCGCATCAACAATGGTGCCTCTTATAACTAAACTCTACAGAGAACGCGGAGTTGTTATAAGACTTTTCAGCCAGTCTCTTGTACGTAAAGACCCTGTCAGTATAGTAAAAGCGCACAGGTTTTCCAGACTTATCATAGACCACGAGCTATCTGTCAGGGAGACATCCCCTGTGCTTAAAGCTGTGTCTGACATGGAGCTTTGCACTTGCACCATAGACATAGGCAGACTTTATGCAAAATATGAAAAAACTGATAAATCAAAACCTATCGGAATTTTTGTTCAGGAAGAACTCGCAGGTGTAAACACTGGTGTTTTAGACGAAAGAGAGGACAGAGATGTTGTCCTTTACGGTTTCGGACGCATTGGAAGACTTCTTGCAAGAATACTTGTGAACCGCTCTGGGGTTTCCAAAGGGCTCAGGCTGAAAGCTATTGTAGTTCGCAGCACAGCAAAAAAAGACCTTGCTAAACGTGCGTCACTGCTTCGCAGAGATTCTGTTCACGGCGCTTTCGAAGGAACTATCATAGTAAACGAAGAGGAAGATGCTATCATTGTAAATGGCAACTACATAAAGTTCATCTTCGCTGACGGCCCTGATAAAATAGACTACACTGAATTTGGCATAGACAGAGCCATCGTTATAGACAACACAGGAAGCTGGCGTGACGAGGCCGGACTTTCACTCCACCTGAATTCAAAAGGTGTGGATAAGGTTGTCCTCACAGCTCCCGGAAAAGGCGACTTGCCAAATATCGTATACGGTATAAACCAGACATCTATTAAACCAGAGCAGCGCATCATAACTGCTGCCAGCTGTACAACAAATGCAATAGCCCCCGCCCTGAAAGTTATTAATGACGGCTTCGGCATTGTAAACGGACATGTTGAAACGTGCCACTCATTCACAAACGACCAGAACCTTATTGATAACTACCATAAAAGCGACAGAAGAGGACGCAGCGCGCCTCTTAACATGGTTATAACTGAAACAGGTGCAGCGAAAGCTGTTGCAAAAGCTCTTCCCGAACTTGCTGGAAAGCTCACTGGAAACGCTATACGTGTTCCTACACCAAATGTTTCTCTGGCTATACTGAACCTTACTCTGGAGAAAGAGACAACTGTTGAGGAGCTGAACAGATATCTCAGAGACATGTCTCTAGATTCATCACTGTCTGACCAGATAGGCTACTCTAACTCACCGGAAGTCGTTTCAACTGATTTTGTCGGAGTTAAATTCTCAGGGATAGTGGATGGTGTTGCAACTATTGTTGATAAGAACAGAGCTGTAGTTTATGTATGGTACGATAATGAATATGGATACAGCCGTCAGGTAAACAGAATAGCGGAACACCTTTGCGGTCTTCGCCTGAAAACCTATCCGGAAAGAGTCTGATAAACAGACATAAAACATACATCCATGTAGTTTTATGTTAAGAACCAGCCTGTACAAGTATCAGTCTGGTTCACACTACGCTACGCTGCGTGAGGCACATCGTGTGCCTTTAATAAACAGACATAAAACATACATCCATGTAGTTTTATGTTAAGAACTAGCCTGTACAAGTATCAGTCTGGTTCACACTACGCTACGCTGCGTGAGGCACATCGTGTGCCTTTAATAAACAGACATAAAACATACAAACTTTAAAATACAAAGGGCTGAAAAATCAGCCCTTTTTTTATCACTTTTTAAGCCTGTCTGGGTGTATTATCACAAGCTTTGTAGGTGTTTCCAGAGCTCTTATTATGTGCCTTGTACCTGCCGGAATCTCTTTCGTAACCAAACCTTTGAAGATTTCTCTATCTTCCCCTAACTGCAAATCAATAGACCCCTCAAGCAGCACAAGTATTTCGTCAAAATCATGAGCTTCATCAGGCGAAACAGCCCCCTCTTCTGCAAATACCGTCTCAACTTCAAACTCCATCCTTGCTCCGATGAAGAGTCTGTTAATATCCGGAATTGGCGCACTACTGTTCATCTTCTCCTCCTTATTGCTGCTATTTGATTATAAATCATTATATACCTTCCAGCATTAGTCTACACAGCACATATTTCAGCTTAATAACTATTTTTTGTAATCATCTCTTGATTTAATCAAAAAAATCCTTAAAATCCTTTCTGTTTGACCTGCAATATTGTATGTTAGTTTCTGAATGATAATATCCCGCAACAGGGTTGAGGTTTCATAAATGAATAAAGCTTATCTTGTACTTTCAGACGGTACTGTTTTCGAAGGGGAAAGCTTCGGAGCAGAGGGAACAAAAATGGGTGAGGTTGTTTTCAACACATCTATGTCAGGTTATCAGGAGATACTGACTGATCCTTCTTATTTTGGGCAGATGGTTGCCATGACATACCCTCTTATAGGGAACTATGGAATAAACGCAGATGATTTTGAATCTGATAAGGTTTGGCTTGGAGCTTTCATAGTAAAAGAATACAGCCAGATTTACAGCAACTACAGAGCTGATATGTCGCTGGGTGATTTTCTGAAACAGCAGGGAACCATCGGGATAGAAGGTATTGATACAAGAATGCTTGTGCGCCACATCCGTGAGCAAGGCTCTATGAACGCAGTGATAAGCACAGAGATAAACGATATAGAAAAACTTAAAAAGATGGCTGCAGAAATGCCAAGCATAGAAGGTAAGGACTATGTGAAAGAAGTGACCTGCGATAAAGCTTATGAGTGGACACAGAAAACATGGACACTTGATGACGGCTACACAGAGTGCACTGACGTAAAAAGACACATAGTTGCTGTGGATTTTGGTATAAAGAAAAATATCCTCCGCTATTTTGCAGATCAGGGATGCAAGGTTACTGTTGTGCCTGCCACCACGTCTTTCAGCGAGATAGAAGCACTAAAGCCTGACGGAGTTTTTCTCTCCAACGGCCCCGGAGACCCGGAACCAGTAGTTTACGGAATTGATCTTGCAAAAAAAATAATAGAAAAATATCCCACTTTCGGTATTTGTCTGGGCAACCAGATACTTGGGCTAGCCATGGGCGGAAAAACTTATAAACTAAAATTTGGTCACCACGGCGGGAACCAGCCCGTGAAAGACCTTGAAACCGGAAAGGTCGAAATAACTCCTCAAAACCACTGCTTTGCTGTGGATGTGGATTCACTCGGCGATCAGGTTGAGGTGACGCATATAAACCTGAATGACCAGACAGTAGAAGGGCTGAAACACAAAACTCTACCTATGTTCTCTGTTCAGTACCATCCTGAAAACGGCCCCGGCCCGCAGGATGCAACTTATCTTTTCGAAAGATTTATCGAAATGGTGGATGTGAGAAGTTAACAGCAATGTTAAGAATATTTGCAATAGTCGTTATTTTAGCGGCTTTTATTTTAACTTCAATTGCTGGCCTATGGGTTGTAAAGTGTGAGAAATTTCTCGACAATACACTTGTAACCTTAGAACTTAACGTAGAACGCAATGCCACTTTCGACACTCTTTACAAACAGCTATTTCAATACATGGACACCCCCCCATTTTTCCGCGAATATCTGATACATAAGGTAAAGCTGGATCGTAATATGAAATTCGGCTATTACCGTGCAGACGATTTGCCAGTCAGAAGGCTTATAGATGCCATAATGAAAGGCAGACAGTCCACCATGAAGGTCACAATACCTGAAGGGTACAACATTTATGATGTTTCAAACCGAATGTCAGAAAGGATTGTCGAAAGCCCTGCTATGTTTCTTAAAACTGTAAAAGATAAAAAATATATAAAACAACTCACAGGTGAAAACTACGCCACCTTAGAAGGTTTTCTGTACACTGACACATACTTTTTTCCACACAACTCAACCCCTGAGTTTGTTGCATCATCCATGTATCAGGCATTTCTAAAGCTAATGCCTGAAAACTTTGATGAGAAAGCAGAAAAGCTTGGACTTACAAGGTATGAAGCTGTGATTCTCGCCTCTATCATTCAAAAGGAGACATACGACCCGGCGGAAGCTCCTGTAATTTCATCAGTTTTTCACAACAGACTTGGATATAACATGCGCCTTCAGGCAGACCCAACTATTATATACGGTCTTTACCCCGACTTTGATGGAAATATTACAAAGAGCGATCTTCGTGACAAAAGTAACCCATACAACACATATAAAATAAACGGACTCCCGCCAACACCTATATGCAACCCTTCGGTTGTGGCACTTGATGCAGCCGTAAACCCTGCGGACACTAAATACCTTTATTTTGTAGCCGATCGCGACAGGAAGCATATATTCTCTACTAACTACAAAGACCATATCAATGAGGTGAACCGTCACCAGAAGCGCAGGCGCTAATAAGCAGTTTAACATCGGGACTTGAAGAACATCCGGCTCTGATGTACTCTGTCGGTTAAGACCAATGACAAGGATTATTTAATGAAAGTAGCGGCTATAGACATAGGTTCCAACGCTGTCAGGCTCCTCATAGCAGAAGTTGAAGACAGGCAGATCACAAAGATTTACCAACGTAAAAGACACATAACAAAGCTTGCAGAAGTGTTAAACAGCAAACAAGTTCTCAGTGAAGCGTCCATAGAAAGAACCATGAAAGCTCTTCAGGACTTTGTTGTTATCATAAACGAACAGATGGTACAGCGGGTTCACGCTGTTGCTACTAGTGCTGTAAGGGAAGCTCTTAACGGGCAGGATCTTGTGGATAAGGCAAAAGAGCTGGGAATCATTATTGAGATAATAGATGGCGATACAGAAGCAGGGCTTATCTTTGACGGAGTAACTTCCGGCATAGAAACGAAAGATAAAAAAGTACTTGTGTTTGACATTGGCGGGGGATCTACAGAGTTCATATACTCCGATCCGGATAAAGGCCGCAAGGGAATCAGTGTTCCCATGGGTGTTGTGAAGATGGCAGAGATGTACAGTTTTAAGGATAAGCTGGACTTGGAGCACATGGACAGAATGCGTATCCCGCTTTTCAGTGTGATGGATCAGGTAATAAAGACCCTTGACTGTGAACCTGAAATGCTCATAGGCTCAGCAGGCACACCTACAACACTTGCAGCCATGGACATGGAGATGACAGAGTACGATCAGGAAAAGGTGAACGGATATGTTCTGCCTATAGAAAACATAAAAAAACATTTCGATAAGTTGGCAGAACTGCCGGCTTCTGAACGAATAAATATCCCCGGAATGGAAGACGGACGAGAAGAAGTCATTATGCCAGGTATTCTCATCACAGGTGAGTTGATGAATATGCTCGGAGTTTATGACATGACAGTTTCTGATTATGGTTTAAGGGAGGGTCTCGCAATTGCAATCGCAAATGTATAGCCTTATAGCTACACCTTTTGTAACGGGGCTAGTGGGTTACTGCACAAACTGGCTCGCAATAAAAATGCTTTTCCGCCCCCATAAAAAAAGCTTAATGTCTTTCGGATGGCAGGGCGTTATCCCTAAAAACAGAGGAAAATTAGCTAACGAAATAGGTGTTTTGGTTGGCGACAAACTGCTGAGGCAGGATGAAGTTCAGGCGGCATTTTTTACCGAAGACGTACAGGAAAAGCTTGAAAAAGCTGTGGAGACTGAGCTTAGGATATTCTTAGAAAAAGACTTCGGAACTCTTTCTGATATAATAGAAAAAACCGGGATGAAAAATTCAGTGGTTATCTCTGCTTTTCTGGAAGCACTAAACAGCGACGGGCTTATAGACAGTGCACTGGAAAACGCAAAAGAGAGCATTACGGATAAGATTTTTAAAATAAAGATAGGCGAGTTGGAACAGTATTCTGACAGCTTGAAAGGTGCTGTTGATGCTGTGCTTAAAACAGGGCGTATTCAGGCTGAGGCAACAAACAGTATCTCTTCTGCGATAAATAATTTTGTAATGTCAGGTAAATCGCTGGGAGACATCCTCCCCGAAAATCTCAAATCAAAAACCGGACAGCTATCAGCCTTTATTACTGAAAAGATACTCACATCGCTGGACAAGGCTATGTCTGACCCAGAAACCAGACAAAAAGTGAGCAAAAAACTCATAACCATCAAAGACAACCATTTCTCTGACAAGGTAACCGACCAGATGAAGCTTGGTGTTCTTAACATGTTAATGAACGAGGACACTATTGTCGAACTTGTGGATAAATATCTGCCGAACCTTATCAGCTCTATAAAAGAGAGTGATGATGTTAAGGAGAAGATTTCTCTAACCATCAGTCAGTACATTGACGGGCTTATCAGCAAACCTCTGTTTCAGCATGCTGATGCTATAGGGTTTGAATCACTCTTTCAGATGCGGGGATCAATAATATCTGCCACACAGAAAACTCTGGATTCTGATCAGTTTTCTGAAAAGATATCTGCAATGATAAACGAGATGATACAAAAAAACTCATCAAAGACACTAGGCGAAGTGCTTGATGATTTTGAGCTGAAAAACATGCTTTCCCAAAAGATAAATTCAGGCTTCCGCACTGATATTCACGAGATATCAGCATATCTTGGCAAGCTTGCAAACGGGCTTCACATTCGCAATATTTACTCTGTTATACCGAAAAAGCTCTTCTACAGCATTAAAATTGCACTTCTGAAAGAGATCAATAAGATTGTAGAAAAAAACACACCAAAGATGCTTAGTGCTATTAACTTTCCTAAAATAACAGAAGACAGGATTAACTCGCTAAATCTCTATGAGGTAGAAAATCTGCTCTTTGCATTTATGAAAGACAGCTTCAGGTGGATAAATATTCTGGGTTTTGTTATTGGTTTTCTGTTCGGCGCAGTGCAAAGCGGTATTATATATTTTTTTTAGGTAGGCTCTGAATACTTGTTCATCTCTATTATAAATTTTGTTCCAGGGTTAAGCTTTTCAAAGTATAGTCTGCCTTTCATGTTTTGTTCTATGATAATCTTTGACATGTAAAGCCCCACACCTGTACCTCGTCCTTCTGCTTTTGTTGTGAAATAAGGCTCAAAAATACGCTCGGCAACATCATCTGGTATGCCGGGGCCATTGTCTTTAACATATATACGAACGGTGTTTGCATCCTCTTCCACACCAACCACAATCTTACCAGTATCACCTATTGCGTCTATGTCATCTTCTATAGCGTCTCTAGCGTTTTGCACAAGGTTCAGCAGCACCTGTTTGTATTCGTTAGGGAAGCCTTTAATAAAAGTACATCCTTCATTGCTGCATTTCAAAACATCACTGTCGCCAAAAGGTATAACTTCTCCATGACAGTTCATCTCTAGCTTTATATTGTTTCTAACAAGCTGTACTCCCAAAAGTGAAATTGCGTTGAGTGTCTCACGGCAGACCTCGAAAACTATCTCGTCTTTATCTGGTTTAAAGAAGTTTTTAAAGTCATCTATGGTTTTTGACATAAAATTTATCTGATGCATAGAGAGTCCCACGAGTTCTTGCAGGTATTTCTCATCCAGTTCGTTGTGCTTGAATGAATCTTCAAAGTCCTGAATGTAGATTGCGATGGTGTTCAAAGGCTGTCGCCACTGGTGGGCTATTGCACTCATCATCTGACCCATGGCGGCCATTTTTGACTGCTGCATCATGAGTCTTTCGTTTTGTCTTCTGCGGTGCACTTCCTGTTCAACCTTCTTCTCCAGATATTCTTGTCTGCGGTTCAGCAGTTCACTCGCTTTCTTTCGGGATGTTACATCCATAATAACAAGCTGAATAAAGGTTTTACCGGATATTTCAAGTCGGCTGGCGGATATCTCTGCGTTGAAAGTGTCCCCCCATGACTTTAAGAAATCCAGCTCAAATGACCATTTTTTGGTCTTACTCATCTTATTCAAAATATCCTGAACATGGTAAATGCTGTCTTCCGCCACCAGCATTTCAAGAAACATATTAAGAAGCTCATCACGCTCATATCCAAACTGCCCTATCATCTCACCGTTCACATCGACTATGCTTCCATCTTCGGAGATAATTGCTATTGGGTTATAGGAGGTATTGAAAAGGTTGCTGTATTTTTCCTGATTTTCACGAAGTTCTTCCTGAATTTTTCGTCTTTCTTCTATCTCTTTCTGAAGTTCTGTGTTTTTGCCACGAAGCTCTTTAGTTTTTCTTCTGATCTCTGAACGCATAAAAAAGAAGATAATAATTGCCAGAAGTGAAGGGATAATAAGTATCGCTGCGGTATATTTTATAGTCTTGTGTAAATTCTGAGTTGTGCCAGACCCAAACCATTTATTGTAAGATTTCAAATATTCAGAGTCTTCCTGATGTCGCATGGCTTTGATGTATGGGTCAATTGCTTCTATTAGCTTTATGTTCTTTTCATCATCAGTAAGCGGCATCGCAAAACGTACCTCTACAGGGTGTATGAGTATTGTACTTTTTTCGATATTGTATTTGGAAGCGTTTGCTTCGCCGTAAAACCTGTTTACCAGCCCCGCGTCGGCACTTCCATTTTGAAGAGAATCCAAAACCTGTGCGTAAGAGTCTAAAACATAAAAATCAACCGAGATATTAAAAGCTGATGCAAGATACTGCATGCCATATTTGCTTGTATTGTAAACATCGTCTTTTAAGACTGCAACAGTCATGCCATCTAAATCGAGGATTGAATTAGCTGTGGCACCTTTGCTAAGGTATATCTGCCCCCAGTTGCTGACGACATTTTCGGAATTATATTGGATAATATTTGTACGCTCTAAAGTGAAAGCCACAGGAAAGACTATGTCAACCCGGCCTTCCTGAACCATGTTGAATATTTCTGACCAAGAACCATACACAAACTCAAGATCCCACCCTTCCCTTTCGGCTAACTGGGTGAGTATATCATATCCGAATCCGTCGGGTTCGCCGTTTTTTGCCTGAAACATTAGTGGATAATTCTGGTATACGCCCACTTTCACCTGCATATGAGCGGCAAAAGCGGAAGGAATGAGCACTAAAATGAATAATAATACTACAAATAAATTTCTCATTTATATCCATATGTTTTTTGCTGAATATCATAGTATCAAAGAACAACTAAAAAGACAATAAGACAACTTTTAACAGGTGAATATTATATATAATTATCATCTTTTGTTTATATTGACAACACACTGATGTTTGCTTAATATTACATTTCTTTTGAATCACTTGGCCGAAGTGGTGGAATTGGTAGACACGACGGACTCAAAATCCGTTGCTGGATAACGGCGTGCGGGTTCGATTCCCGCCTTCGGCACTTTTATTATCAGCAACTTAGAACCGCACTCGAAAGACCATACGAATTCAAGCATATTAATTGTTGTAGTTTTGTTGTAATTCTACTTTGTAGATTTTGTTGATATGAATCTAAACTCAAGTTATCATTCACATAAATAATAAAATCTTCACAAGGATTCAAAATGAATAAAATTGAATATGAAATTGACTACAATAATAAAATTGAAATCGTATATAAAACTTCGAAACCAATTGAGATCATTTCATTTGCAAATTCAATTAGAGACATTTCCAATAGCTTCCAATACCATGTTTCAAAAGAATTGAAGCAAGTTAATATAAACAGTCAACTATTCATTAAAGAAGTTAGAGCTGGCTCTGTGGAACTCGATTTAGTTGCATATGCTCTTCCCTTATTACATATTGTATATGAACATGGTATTTTAGTTAATTGGGCAACTACTTTAAAAACCACAATTGATTTTATTAAAACATGCTCAAAAATACCTGAATTTTTTGATAAAAGAGAAGAAAAATACATAAAGAACATTGTGTCTCCAATAGCCCAAGATAAATCACTGCAACTATTCTTTAATGCTTACAATGGTGCTAATGTTACATACAATTTCAACATAAATCATGATGACGCAAGTTCAATTATCTCAAAAACACCTTCTATTCAAGAAGACAATACTGAAAACGGTTATATGTATAAACAAATGTTAAAGTGGTACCAAACAAAATTCGATTTAAAAGCTACCACAGGAGACAAAGCAATTGTCGAATCAATTAGCAAAAAGCCCAAAAAAATAATATTTGCAAATGAAACAATAAAAAAATCGTTAACTTCCAGAGATGATAGATTTGAAAAACCTTGGCATGAGCTTGCGTATATAGTGGATTTAGAAATACAATTCAGTGATCAAGAGCCTATCTTATATAAAATTCTAGATTATTACCCTGAAGACACTTTCGACCCTGCTGAATAGTCTACCAGTCATCATTATTAAAACCACATTTCATACAGTAGCCTTCCCTTACTGTAGGTCCAACACTATTACATCTTGAACATGCATTAATGTCTTTAAACTTACTAGGTACCGACTCAGATAAACCCGCAAGGTATTTTTCAATGTCAGGATAATTGTCTCTAATAAAATTATAATATTCATCACTAACTGTTTCGCCATGAATACCTCTGTTTACAATAGAAAATATCTCTCTTATCAATCTCGCTTGTTCCACACTAATTATCTTAAAAGTCACAAGAGTTTCTAATATTTTTGAAACATTCCAAACTCTATTAACCAAAAAACCACTTGATATTTTTGTTAATAGATTTTCTATTGAATACCGTACTTTAAAGAAATAAACAGCCCTTTCACTTATACCTTTTATATCATCAATACTGCTATCAGTGCTTTGAGTTATAGAATTATGGATACTATCCTCTTCTTCTTTAGCAGAAGTTGTTACTACTTCAGAAGAGCCAACGCCAGAAGCATTTTTAAAGTGATTTTGAAATAATTCAATTAAAACCTCTATTGGAAGGTTAAAACCATTTATATTATAATTATTGTTAGTGTTAGAAATTTTACTTTCTAAAGTTAAAAAAGCTCGATCTATTTGTCCTGAAAGCTCAGATTTTGTTTTCTCAAGTTCTTTTTTTAGTTTTATTCCCAAAATTTCAAACTCTGAAAATAGCGGTAATAGAAACAAAAGAATAGACACTATAAAAATTAACTCGATAGAATTAAGTTTTTCAAAGCCATCTAGTTTTTCTATATTACTCAGAACTATTGATGCAGATGCAACAAGCAGTATCCAATACCACCATTTTTTAAACTCTTCTCCCACTAATCACCTCTTTAGATGCCTACCAGAAAATAGTCTACACAATATGTCAGTCAATTTCTATAATTAATACCCGAATTCAATAATTAAGTGCAACTTTTATAGTTGGTAATAGACGAGCCAGTGCGCTAGCATTGGCACGGCTTCCATTACCACATAAAAGGAGCACCAATGAGAATCTATGCGCACTTGACTCAGAGTCAAAGATACCAGATTTCTGCTTTGAAACAAATGGGACATTCGCAGATTGAGATAGCAAACCTCTTACGAGTTCATAAATCAACTGTAAGCAGGGAACTTAAAAGGAACACAGGTGGCAATGGATATCAGCCCCGTCAGGCTCACCGGAAAGCTCTTTGCCGTAGAAAAGGCAAAGTGTCTCCAAGGATCCCAACGTCCACATGGATACTTGTAGAAAAATACCTGAAAGAAGACTGGAGTCCAGAGCAGATTAGTGGGTGGCTTAATCTGAATAAGGATATTCGTATTAGCCATGAGTCAATATATCAGTATGCTCTTACACAAAATTAAGGGGACATAATACTTAATTATATTTCACTCTTAAATAAAAGAATAACATATTATAGGTTTTGAGAATGTTTCATTGGGTTACACAAGACCCACTAAGGTAACTAAAAGTTGCTTTCCACTTTATTTCCATAAATTTCTTTTCGTGTTTATATATAACGACTGAACCACACTGGCAGCTTGACTGACAAGTACACATTTGATAATATTTATTATGCAGAACGATATGATGAATGACTACAAGTCTTATTTAGCGTTTTTAATGGCTGGTAACAGAGGAAAATGCTACGAAATTCTCATTAAGCGCATAGAATCAGGCGATGACATTATAGATATCTATACGCACTTTATCCAAATGTCTCTTTATGAAATAGGCGAACTTTGGCAGAAAAACAAAATCTCTGTCGCTGTAGAACATATGGCTACCGCTATCACTGAAAGCCTGCTCAGCTACCTGTATCCGCATTTTGTAAAAAAAACTAAAAACGGAAAAAAAGCTGTGATTTGCGGCATCACTTCAGAAAGACATCAGCTAGGTTCAAGGTTGGTAGCAGATTATATGGATATATTAGGATGGCATACTAGTTTCCTCGGCTCAAACGTTCCTGTTAATGACCTAATGAACTTTATCGAAATTAATAACCCAGACATAATATGTTTATCTGTTACTATGTACTACAATATCATACACTTAAGAACATGCTTAGAAGAGATTAACAGCAACTATCCTGAAACCCCTGTTATCGTTGGAGGACAAGCTTTCCATTGGGGAGGGTATGGAGTTGTCAACGACTTTAGTAATGTTAGTGTAGTTTATTCACTGATGGAACTTAAGCAGCAGCTATCTGAGTATGCCAGTGTCTCTTAAACGATTCTTTTGGAGAGAGTTTAAATGACTGAAGAAATAACATTCACACCAATAAATTTTTCAAAACCTGATGAAAAAGCTAGTAAAGAATATGAAGATGTAATGAATGCTGCGCTTGATTTTGTGAATACTAAAATGCTGGCACTTCCTAACCTGAAAGAAATTATCGGCGCCGGCAATAAAGCCACCATGCTTGAGAATCATAAAAACCACGCTCTATTTATTAACGCTTTTATCAAAGAATTTGACACAAAAGTTCTCCCTGCAACTGTCGCTTGGGTCTTTAAGGTATACACATACAGAGGGTTTAAACAAGAATACTGGACTATTCAGCTTAGCCTATGGCAGGAAGCACTTAGAGAGCTTATGTCAGAACATGGGTACAGCCAAATATCTCCTATCTACAAATGGATGATTGCAAACATTAACGCTGCCGATTAACATTCAGAACACACCTATACCAGAGCTATTTAAAACAGGTGAAAACAAAATATTTACTATTAAACTAAACCGCACAAAAAGAGCATAGGAATGTTTAAGCTGTTTCCAGAAGCCCAACCACAGAGTTATAAACAATTGATATTACTTGGTCTTTATTGAGGTTTTTGTTAATGTCTCTCACTTCTTCCTCAGTCATGTTCAAAATAACATCCGCCACCTGAGGGTCAAAATGTGTTCCTCTTCCTTCTTTTATAATCTCCAAAGCTTTTTCTATAGAAAATGCTGACTTATAAGGACGTTCGCTGACCAGCGCATCAAAAACATCAACAATAGCAAATATTCTGGCATTCAGCGGAATATCCTCCCCCTTCAGCCCTTCAGGATACCCCGTGCCATCCCATTTCTCGTGATGATACAAAATAACCTCTTTAGCCAGAGAGAGGAATTTTACATCTTTGATAATATTATAACCAAATGTAACATGCTTTTCTATGATCAGCCTCTCCTCCGGGTCAAGTTTGGCGGGTTTTAAAAGTATAGAATCAGGTACTCCTATCTTGCCAATGTCATGCAGGTAAGAACCTATGGTCAGCTTCCCCTGCTCTTCATTTTTTAAACCTAGTTTTTTCCCAATAAAAAAAGCCATATTAACAACCCTTTCCGAATGCCCTTCAGTCTCCATATCCCTCATTTCCAGAGCCTTAGTAAGGCTTATAATGGTATCAATATAAGAGACCGTAGTTTTATCGAAAGAAGCCTGTAGGTGCTTGTGATAGCCTATTATCGTTTCTGCGGCTTTGTTAAAGTGTTTATTTATAAGTAGATAAAGCAATAAAGGAACCAGCATAGAGAGAACACATATCATCAAGTTATCTTTGTCAAAAAAATTGAGCGGTGGCCAAAGTCTGTATACTTCCAACACGCCAACGATGTCACCATTAAGCAGTATGGGAGAATACATTTCAAAAAGAGTACCATAGCTCTTCAACTCTTCAGTTTCAGCATCTTCTGGTTCTTCTATGTTGACTTCTACTTCCCCGGTTTCATAAACATGTCTTAAATCGTCATTATCTCTGAAATATTTACCAACAGATAATTTATCTGAATAAGAATATACAGTTCTAAAGTCACTGTTCCATATACGAAAATCTATCAGATTGCTCATTTTCATAAAAAGATCGATTCTGTCTGTCAGATTTTTATGCTTTTCAGGGTTGTCAAAAATCTCATTAATGTCGAAATGCAGTTCCTGGTCTATAAAATTATTGATAACTTTGAGTGATTCTGATTTATAAGTGCTGATATTTGCATTGTATGAAATGTATGTCATAAAAACAGAGAAAACTATTAACACCAATGAAGTAAAAACAACGGCACTTCTTTGATAACTCAGTTTCAATTTTCGGACTATCTCAATATTTTGAAAGTTATTCATAATAATTAATTATAAACTATCTTTGCAAAAAAACAAATTCTATAAAATAACAAATATACTTCACTATATCGTGTAATATTTTAAAAACTCTGGCTTACTCCCCTTCAAACTCAGTTAATGAATGAGTGGCGTAACCGAGATCATTGAGTTTTTTCTCTCCGCCTATATCTGGAAGGTTCACAATAAATGCCATCTCTGCAACAATCCCGCCCAGCTTCTCTACAAGTGCAGCAGCGGCGGCGGCGGTTCCTCCAGTAGCCAGCAGATAATCAACGATAAGCACTCTGGCCCCTTTGTCGAATGCATCTATATGTATCTCCATAGTGTCCACACCATACTCTAGAGTGTACTCCTGACATACTGTCTCACTAGGGAGTTTTCCCGGCTTTCTAATAGGGATAAAACCTTTACCAAGAGTATACGACAATGCACCGCCTATGATAAAACCTCTGGCTTCGATACCAACTATAATATCAAAAGGTCTTTCTGCGTTTTTGTATTTTTCTGTAAAACTATCAATAACAAGTTTAAAGCCCAGAGGGTCTTTCAGCAGTGTGGTTATATCTCTGAACATTATCCCTTTCTTCGGATAATCAACTATAGTTCTTATCATCCCTTTAATCGGCATTATAAGCTCCTTTTAACCTTTACAAACATCGCTGTATTCAGCGACTTTAGGTATAACATTTGTAAATAGATTTATGACTTTATCGGCATTGTTTTTCATAGTGTTGAGGATCATCTCCCATGTAACAGGCTCCTCCTCTTCACGCCAGCAGTCGTAGTCTGTAGACATGGCAACAGAAGCGTAGTGCATGTTTAGCTCACGAGCAAGTATTACCTCTGGAACAGTGCTCATATTTATAATATCTGCACCGAACCCTCTAAACATATGACTTTCAGCCTGAGTGGAAAACCTTGGGCCTTCTATGGTTATGACTGTTTTGTTATCGTGATAATCTAACCCAAGAGACTTTGCAGATTCAGCGTATAAAGCTCTAAGGTTAGGACAGAAAGGGTGAGCCATAGGAGTGTGCACCACCTCGCCTTTATCGTGGAAAGTTACTTCTCTTTTTCTGGTAAAATCAATAAACTGAGACGGGAAAACAAGATGACCCGGTTCAATTTCTTCCCTAAGTGAGCCAACAGCAGTAGCTGCAAGAATATGTGTGCAGCCATACTCTTTGAGTGCTGAGATATTTGCCCGGAAATTAACACCAGAAGGATATATCGAGTGATTTTTGCCGTGTCTTGCAAGTATAGCTACAGGAACACCGCTTATGTCACCGCAGGTAAGCGGAGAAGATGGGTCGCCGTAAGGTGTTTTTACTTCAAGATGACTGGGATTTTTCAGGATATCAGGATTATCCAGCCCTGAGCCACCTATAATACCTATTTTTATCATCAAATACCCCTCAATATTTCATTTTCAGATACAAATATTATCATATATATTACATATGTACCAGAAATATGCTTATGAATTGACTCATTTCTTCCAGTGCAGTTCTGTGGATATATAGATACAATCAAGAATTGTTATTTTGAAATACATTAACAGGTGTTTAAGAAAAAAAGATAATTGGTGAACTAAATAAAACCTTACAAGTTAAAAAAGGGGGCGTGAACCCCCTTTATTTATTATCCAATAAATGCGAGAAGCTTATCATAATTTGGAGCATCTGTTGCCTCTGGAACAACTTCTGCATATGTAACCACGCCGTCTTGCACAACAAATACAGCCCTAGCCAAAAGCCTGAGTTCTTTGATGAGAACTCCATAAGCTTCTCCAAAAGATGCGTCCTTGTGGTCGCTGAGACCAACAGCATTCTCAATCTCTGCAAGTGCGCAGAATCTTTTGATAGCAAAAGGCAAATCCATGCTGATGTTTAAAACAGCCACATCCTTACCGCCAAGATCTGCATTAAATTTTCTAAGCTGAAAGTAACACACAGGTGTATCCAGCGAAGGAGTCACACTTATAACAACTGTTTTCCCTGCATAATCAGCAAGTGTAACAGGCTGAAGTGCCTGATTTACCACTGTAAAGCCCGGAGCTTTATCGCCCACCTTAACCTCTGCACCTACCAGTGTCAAAGGATTACCTTTCATTGTAACTGCACCATTTCTTTCCATTTAACTCTCCTGTTTTAAAAGATTAATTATGTCTTATTATAGTACGGCTTTTTCTGTTTGAAAAGGAAAATATTTATTTGAAGCAATTTATTTACTGTTTTTGAGCGAGCATTTCCAGTAAAAAAACGTTTGCCTTCGCTGTTGCGGACAAAAACTATATTATAAATTTACAGCTCAGAAGCAGATATGATTCTGTTTTTACCTTTTCTTTTGGACTGATAGAGAGCCCTATCTGCTAAAGAAAGCATGTCATTGAATGCCGTATCTCCATTATTGCTGCAGACACCCATGCTTGCAGTAACAGGCGTGCTTATGTTAAAATTTTCACTTTCAATTTCTAAGCGCAGCTTCTCAGCCACAAGTTTTGTCTCTTGTTCTGAGGCTTTAGTGACTACTACAAGAAATTCCTCACCGCCCCATCTGCCCACAGTATCGCTGTCACGAACATTTGCTCTAAGTATATCAGCAAGTTTTATAAGAACATTGTCGCCCACAAGGTGACCGTGATTGTTATTAACCTGTTTGAAATCGTCAAGGTCAAGAAGGATAATAGAAAATACTGATCCGTATCTTTGGGATTGTGAATATTCATACTGCAAAACCTGATCAAGCTTTTGTCTATTGTTCAGACCTGTGAGTTTATCTGTAATGGAAAGATGCTCTAGTTCCTTTTTACTTGTCACATCAGTCATAAAGCAGTGAGCTCCAGTCACTTTACCATCAACACTTTTGATAGGGTCAACATACATCTTCAGAAAGCATTTTTGTTTATCTTTTGTAGCTATTATAATCTCTTTGTAATACGCATAATTGTTTTTAACAGAATCGAGCATATCTGAAAGCTCAGAACGAAAATTATCAGGATGCTTCAGGCTTCTGAAACTATTGCCTATAATCTCTTCTTCTTCATAACCAGTTAGATTCAGAAAAACTGAGCTAACCTGCCGTATGTCGCCTTCAATATCAATTATTAATTCTAAAACATAATTATCTACAATGTCTAAAAGTTGCTTTTCTTTGCGAAATGCAGATGCAAGCTGTGAGTGCCTATTCACTTTTATCAGAAGCTCTTCCTGAACAACAGGCTCGATAACATAGTCTACAGCTCCGGCCTCAAAAATATTCATAATATCCTGACGGGCTGTTTTAGCTGTGATAAATATCACTGGAATATCTTTTGTTTTACTGTCATCTTTTATTCTGCTGCAAACCTCGCACCCTTCAATGTCAGACATCTCAATGTTTATTATTATAATATCAGGCAATAATTTTCTGGCAGAAGCTATACCGTTTTCGCCATTGGTTGACACTTTTACAAAAAAACCATTATCAGTCAAAAGCTGACTAACAGCTTCAGAATTCTCTTGTGAAGTATCAATAACTAATATACGCACTTTTGTGTTTCGGAGAAAATCAAGATTTTTTAACAAGAAAAACCTCGCGATAAAATTTTATCTTTATATTATTGAAGATATCATATACATATCTACCATAATAATATAACTGCACAGATATTTAGTATATTATAACAAAAATCAAGGAGATAACAATGAGAACCAAATTGATATATTTAATAGTTGTGATTATAGCCGCTTTAACAGCATACGCTTTCATGCCATCAAACAAAGGTGGAGAAAAAGAGCTTACAAAATCCCTTTACAAGTCAGACATAAAGATAATTGACATCAGAACCGAACCCGAATGGAAACAGACAGGAATAGTAAAAGGGTCTTACACCATTACTTTCTTTGACGAAAAAGGTAACTATGATGTTAAGGACTTCCTCAGTAAATTAAATAAAATTGTAAGCCCACAGGAACGCTTTGGGCTTATTTGCAGAACAGGCAACAGGACAACAACTGTAACTAAATTGCTGAAAGAAATTGGATACAAAAACGTTATAAACCTACAAGGCGGAGTTACAAAAGCCTCTAGAAACGGAATCCCTTTTGAACCGTACAAATAAAACGGTTTAAAAGGAGAGTCTTTACCCTATGCGGGCTCACCACATAAATTAGTAGTAAACATATTTAGTATTTTATGCTAAAGTTACTAGTTAACTTATAAAAAGATAATACTATTTTTATTTTGGTGATGTCATGTCTGTTTATATGATCATAGAAACATTAGAGTGTTTAGATGAGGATATCTATACTGAGTACAAGATGAAGGCGAAGGAGATCATTACCTCTTACGGCGGTAAATATTTAGCCTCTTCTACTAAAGTCCGGTCAATGAGCGGAGACTGGAATCCGGACAGGATAGTAATTATAGAGTTTCCAGACATGAAAGCCTTTGATGATTGTTTTGAGTCTGATGAGTATAAAAAAATCGCCCCGCTCAGGATAGCCTCTGTTAAAGGCAAGTCTATTGCAGTGGAGGCATAATGTATAAATTACTTGCTGCAATATCCCTTTTTATCTTCGCTATAACAGTATTTGCGTCCTCAAACACGTCTGGCATCATATTTCAAGACACCTTCCAATCTGAAAGTTCAGAGCTTCGTCTTAACGGCGCAGGCTTAAGAAAAAAATTCGTAATAAAGGTCTATGCCGCAGGTCTTTACCTTGTCCAGAAAGAGACCGATGAACACAAAATTATTGAAACTGATGAACCAATGACTATCAGAATGGTTATGATATACAATGGCATCTCACCAGAAAAAATGAAAGAAACATGGACAGAAGGCTTTCAGGCAAATACACCCGATATTCAGCCGCTTCAGGAAAGGATAAACACCCTCACGTCATGGTTCACAGAAGAAGCAAAATCTGGAGACATATACGACATTTCATATGAACCTGGAAAAGGAACCAGTCTTATCATAAACGGTGAACGAAGAGGGACGGTAAAAGGCTTGGATTTTAAAAAATCACTTTTCAGTGTCTGGCTTGGTGAAAGACCGGCAGATAAAAAGCTCAAAGAAGCTATGCTCGGCAGATAATTATTTTATCCAGACCAGATATTTTATCATAACTATAAAGTGGCAAAAACTCCCGCCCAGAACGAAAAAATGCCATATCTCATGAAAACCAAAGACTCCCGGCAAAGGGTTAGGCTTTTTCATAGCATATATGACAGCGCCAACTGTGTAGCTAACACCTCCGGCTGCTAACCAAAAAACGCCGCCTACAGGAACCTTCTGTACAATAGGGTATATAGCAACAATACATATCCACCCCATAAGCACATAAAGAGCAGTGGAATACCATCTTGATGCATGTATGAAAAACAGCTTAAAAGCTATACCCAAAGCAGCTATACCCCACACAACACCAAATATGCTCCAACCCCAAGCCCCACGCAGAGGAACAAGACAAAAAGGTGTATAGGTTCCGGCAATCATCATAAATATCATCACATGATCGAATCTTTTCAAACGCTTTGTACCCTTCTCTTGCAAAGGAATCAGGTGATACAATGAGCTAGCGAGATAAAGCAGAAACATGCTTACGCCATATATAGAAAACGACACTATGTGCCATGCTGATGAGTTAGTCACAGAAATATTAATAAGCGTAACAAGAGCAGCTATAGAGAGAACAGCTCCAGCTAAATGCGAATAGCCGCTTACAGGGTCTTTTACTGTCATAAGCATCTCCTTATATAAATAAGCCACAAACAGAGAAGATTTGCAAACGAATTATCTACAAATCTCCTCTATAATTATAAAAAGATACGACTAGTCTTATTTAATTGCAACTGGTAAGTTCTAAAACTTTTTCTTTCTTTTACCCTCAGACCTCACAAGCCTGCTGAGCCTTTTATCTGCCCTCTTCTTCTCTTGAGGGCTTTCCGTTCTTTGGCGAAAATTTTCGCTCTCTTTTCGCAGCTTCAGATAGCTGTTATATCTGGCTTCATCTAATTTGCCAGACCTTACAGCCTCTATAACAGCGCACAAAGGCTCGTGAGCATGGGTGCAATTCGCAAAGAAGCAATCAGCCCCGAAGGATGTAACATCATCAAAAACTGTCTCAACAGCTTCTGTATCACCGGTTAGTCCTACTTCTCTGATTCCTGGAGTGTCTATAAAACTGGCTCCGGTCTTAAGTTTAAAAAGCTCTCTGCTGGTGGAGCAGTGTTTGCCTTTATTATCAAAACCACGAACCTCAGATACGCCCCTGACCTCAGAGCCTATCATCCTGTTCAGCAGTGTTGATTTGCCTGCACCAGAGAGCCCAACAGCACAAGCTGTAACACCTTTCTGCAAAAGCGCCTCTACTTTTTCAATACCTGAGCCTGTTATAGAGCTGAGCTCTATTATCTGCACTTCTTTCGCAGCCTCTTCGGCTTCTAACAGATATATAGCAAGATTAATAGGGTCGCAGATGTCAGCTTTTGAAAGAATAATGACTGGCGTCACACCACCAGACTTTGCAAGAACAAGAAAACGCTCGATGCGTTTTTTGCTGAAAGTACTGTCCAGAGCGTTCACTATCAGCATATAATCCACGTTTGCTGCCAGAATGCTCTCTGAAGATTTTCGTCCTGCTGAACGCCTGCTAACTACCCCGCTTCTAGGGAGTATAGCTTCTATTATGCTTTGTCCCGATTCGTTCATTTGAAATTCTACATAGTCTCCCACTGCGGGCAAACCATAGATATCAATATCGAAACGGCCTGATAATACAGAGAAATACTCTGAACCGCATTCAGACAAAACTGTATAGCTGTTTGAAGACGCAAATGTAATACGTCCGTTAGATCTTTCCATTATTTTGATGCCTCCTAATATTACTTTGAAAGTGATATTAAGCCTGTGAAATGCTAAAAGCAGATCACAGGGCGGAAGCAATAGCTAGGAACATAGATATGGTTTTCAAAAAATCTCCTTAATTATCCATAATTATACTTAATATGATAAATTGTCAATATTTCATCATTTATGTTTCTATTAGTTTGAGTGCAACTTATAATATCAATATGAAAATATTATTAGCACTGCTCGGAGGAGCTTCCGCACTCTTTTTAGCTATGGGGATTGCCAGATTTGCATTTACCCCTGTGCTGCCGCTTATGCAGACAGATTTTTCGTTTTCAGATACTGTGTCAGGAGCACTTGCTTCAATCAATTATCTGGGCTATCTGCTTGGTGCAATCTATGCCAGATACCTCTCCGGCAGTAACAGCTCTTACAGATTTTTTATAATCTCTATACCAATTAACCTAATACTTGTGGCTCTTATGTTTTTCCCCTCGTACCCTTTGTGGTATGCGGCAAGGATTCTGTCCGGTTTTTTCAGCGCAGTGGCTTTTGTAATGAGCGCAGAGTTTATAATGGATTATCTGGCAAGGGTTAATAAGCCTTCGATGATGGGGATGATATATAGCGGTATAGGAGCAGGTATGGTGCTCTCAGGGCTTACAGTGCCTATATTGTCTAATTACTTCAATTCATCAGAGATATGGCTGTGGCTTGCCGGACTAAGCTTGATACCCGCTTTTTTCGCTGTCTATTTCACTCCGAGACCAGTTGCTAAAACAGCATCGCCTGCCGTCAGCAAAAGCGTAAACAGACTGATTTATATACTCTCCGCATCATATCTTCTGGAGGGGTTTGCATACATAATAACAGGCACATTCATTTCAGTTATGGTTCTTCGCGGTACAGGCTCTGTTATGCTATCCGGCTATGTATGGGTAATAGCGGGACTGGGTGCTGTTTTTATCACTCCGCTATGGCCTGTATTTGCCAGAAGAGTAGGCATAGCAAATGCAATAATCACAGCTTTTGCAGTGCAGACATTTGCCATCGCAGCACCTATAATATCTGACGGAGTTTTCATAACTATGGTGGGTGCGGCGGGATATGGCGGCACATTTCTCGGGATAGTTTCCATGACACTTGCATACGGCCGACAGATCAGTCCGGGGGGCACAACGACAGCAGTGCTGACAGTTTTTTTCAGTTTAGGACAGATTATAGGTCCTTTAGTTGCAGGTTATGCAGCTGATATTACCGGAGGGTTTCAAATACCTGTTATGATAGCCTCTTTTGCGGCGGCAGCCGGAGGATTTTTAATATATTTAGTAAAAAAAGGAAATCATAATTTCCACGAATAACAATAATTTAAAAGGAGTAGTGTAATGCCAATACTTAATCTGACAATGACAAAAGAAGAAGGAGGAGCAACACCAGAGCAAAAGGCTAAACTTATAGAAGGCTTTACAAAGGTTTTTGTAGATGTTATCGGTAGAGGAGAAAAAACAATGGTTGTCACCATTACAGAAGTGGATACAGACAGCTATGGCATTGGCGGAAAAACTATCACGGAGATAAGGAAAAAATGACAGATATAAACAGTATGTACGACTCTAATGCGGAAGATTATGACGGACTCATAAGAAAACTTGTGCCGGGGTATGATTTTTTCATGACCATATCACCAGTGCTGGCCGGCAACCCAAAAACACTGCTGGATGTAGGCTGTGGAACAGGAAACACTGCTGCTGCCTTAAGGAGGCTTCACAAAGATGCAGAAATCACATGTGTAGATTCATCAGAGAAAATGCTGAATATTGCAAAGACCAAAGTGGATGCAAAATTCATTCAGTCCAGATCTGAAGACTTTACTCCTGAAACAACTTACGACTGTATAACATCTATTATGGCTTTGCAGAACATACAGACAAGACCGGAGCGGGAAAACGTTTATAAAACAATATATAACTCACTAAATTCTCCTGGAGTTTACATCACAGCTGACATGGTAAAAGGTGAAAACGAGACCACTGAATCTTTGTATATGCACATGTGGCGACAGTACATGCTGGCAAATATTCCGGCAGATGACGTTGATAATCAATGGATTCCTCTTCATAAAGAAAAAGATGTTACATATAAGATATCTGAACAGATGGTAATGCTTTACGATGCAGGTTTTCGTTCAATAGATATCATCAACAAGAATATTAATTTTGTAATAATGGCCTGCTATAAGTGAAATGAGCCTAGAAAACCTATTAGAAAAACTAGATATTGATGCACTGAAAAAGCTTATAGAAAACGATACAGTTTATGAAAGCAAGGTGCTCAGAGCCGCCTTCCCCGGCACAGAGATTATGGGGATGGAGGCTGTTGATCTTTACAGAATACACTTCGCACTTTTTCATAAGCTATATATGCTTCAAAATGAATATATCAAAGAGGGAAAATACCTGCATGTTCATTTCATGCGCACAGGAGTCTTTAACTATCCAGAAGATTCATGTGCATTTTTTAACGAAAACACTATGTCATTCTGCTGCCAGGAGATTGCAGATGGTCAATCACACTGCGAACTTCACACTGAACAGCTAGGTGACGACAAGCTTGAGTCCCTTTCTCAGAAATACTTTTATCTCGATACAAGAAACTATGACAAGCTGGATAGCGCAAGTGCCGAAAGTCTTTTATCTGGAGCTTGGGAAGTGCTGAGCTCTGAGTACAGCCTAAATGATGCATATGCAACACTTGGTCTTTCCGGACATGAGAATATCAAAACAATTAAGATTCGCTTCAGAGAACTCTGTAAAAAATATCACCCGGATCATGACGGAGACAGAGATAAGTTTATGGATATAAATAGATCATACCGAATGATTACTAAATGGATTAAGGATTCAGAAATTATTTCCTAAATTTTTAATTGCATTACGTTTAACCCGCCAAACCATACACTATTACTACATATGCTTACAACTCAGACGGCATAACCTACTCACATGAAATCATTGACCCTTACGAAACAATTTTCGACAATGTTGATAACTCTAAAAGTCAGCTTGGTGATCAGAGTTAAGTTAAAAAAGGGCAGCTTGCAAGGCTGCCCTTTCTTTATATCTTCAGATTTGAAGCTATCTCGCTAACCATGTTATCGTCTATGGTATTTGTTGTCTTCTTTGCAAGCATTCTGAGCAGCTCTACAATAAGTTTTGATATGAGCCTTTCCGTAAAAAAAGCATAAAAGACTTTTGTAAGCACACCTAAAAAAACCTTCGAAAGTGTTGTTATCATTTATATCTCCTGCCAGATGCCTGTTAACATCTGGTCTTTGTTTATTCTGCTTCTGCGCCCTGACTGTCTGTACCAAAGACTGTCTTTCATCTCTTGTGATGCAAGTGTGAAATTCTCCGATTCCAATGCTCTTAGGGTCTTCTTGAATTCACCAAAGCCACTAAGACCTAGCTGGTAAACCATATCTGTGACAACAAATCGCCTAGCTTCATCTAGTTTTTTGTAAAATGGGAATTCCCTGTATAAAGTTCTGATGATCTCTTTAACATCTAAAATCAGCAGTTTTTCAGCTAGTTCCTGTGTAAAACCTTCGTTAAGTATCTGAACCAGTACATCTGTTGAAAAACTGCGTTCTTCGAAATTGTATCCATAACCAACAGTCCATTTACCTGCTGAGCATCTATAGGGCTTACCACTGTATCCCTCAAAAATTTTTATACGTCTGACTGTTTCTTGCATATTTACCTCAATTTGAAGAGAGGGGCAGCGCATGTCTGCCCCTATACCTTTCAGGAGGCTGTTTCTCTTCGTAGAGCAAATTATACAGAACGAAAAAAAGTAATATGTTTAAGTGTGTTATAAAGACAGTTGTATAATATGAGGAATTAATAACTTGATATGTTGGCGGTATATTTGATAGAAGAATATATGAGTGAAAGATGGTGTAAGGACTGTAACAAAACTGTTGATGTGGCGAAAAAGAACTATTATGCGGCAATTGCTTTGGCAATATCAGCCATATTTTTCTCTATTGTACCATTCTTTGGCACTGTTATAGGCATTCCTGCTATGCTGGTTTCTGTGGTCTGGTTTGTTATGACAAAAAACATATGCAATACATGCGGCGGAAGCGACCTTGAGAAGCGAGAACCCCTCAGTGAAACCGAAGAGATTATGAAAAAGTACGAGGACAGCGTAAAAAAAGATCAGAGCTCGTAGACTGCTCCTGATTTTGTAATGTTAACCCTATCACCAAGCTTTTGTTTCATCAGCATTGATGCCTCAAGCCCAGTGCAGTGACCGGTATTAATCACTTTTATCTGCTCAGACTCAATAAAACTGACCACATGTTCAATCTGAGAATGGGCTGATCGGAACATATGCAGTCCGCCGGTTAATGATAATATTTTATAACCAATAAATTTTGATTTTACATCATTTAAAAGATTAACCACACCGCAATGGGTACATCCGGTGATAACATGAATACCTTCTTCCTCTTTTACCACCATATATTGTTCGTCTCGAAATATATCTTTAACATATTCACCATCAACTTTCGCATAAAGCAGGCTATCTGCATTAAACTTTTCTGTACGGATTATTGAGCCTGATAAAAATATATTTTCTGAAATCTGTTTAAGGTCTGAATTAAGGTGAAGTTTAAATTTCTGCTCGACAGAACTTCTGTCTGATTTGAAACCTATGTTGTCAAAGCTGTCGCCGGATTTTTTTAAATGTTTGTCAAAAATGAACTCACTGGCAAAAATATCATAACAGTACCCTGAAAGCTCATCCAGATGTGCTGATAAGCCGCCTGTATGGTCGTAGTGTCCATGTGACAAAACTATCATATCGATATCTTCAAAAATATTAAGAGCACGTATGTTATTGATCAGCACACTCCCCTGACCAGTATCAAACAGAATCTTCTTGTTGACTGTTTCGATCAAACAGGAGAAACCGTGCTCAGCAACCAGACAGGCAGTATCAACATAGTTGTCCGCTATGATGGTTATTTTCATGCTGTTTTACCCTCGGAATCTAGTAATGAGGTAAAGATCTTCTACCTTGGCTCTTGCCCAGGGAGTTTTGCGTAGAAATTTAAGGCTGGATTTTATACTGGGATTATCAGTAAAACATTTAATTTTTATCTTTTCGCCAAGCCTTTCCCATCCGTAGTGAGCTTCGAGCTTAGTCAATACTGTTTCGAGTGTGATTCCGTGTAAACGGTCTTTAGGGTTATTTTCCATAATGCACTTTAATAAATAAAAATAATTTAAGCAACGGATTTCAAGGCACAGGATGTGCCTCACGGAAAGAACCGAAGGTTTTAATCGAAAAAAAAGGGCTGCTCTCTTGAGCAGCCCTTTTGATCTTAGTTGTCGTAGTACATGAAGAATTCGTATGGATGAGGTCTGGAGTTAAGACCAGCAATCTCATCTCTCTTCCACTCAATCCAGCTAGCGATGGCATCTTCTGTGAAAACGTCTCCTTTAAGAAGGAAGTCGTGATTTTTCTCAAGAGCATTAATTGACTGCTCAAGTGAAGAAGGCATCTGTGGGATAGATGAAAGTTCGATTGGATCAAGATCGTAAAGGTTCTTGTCCATTGGCTCACCTGGATCGATCTTGTTCTGGATTCCGTCAAGACCAGCCATCAACATTACTGTAAAAGCAAGGTATGGGTTAGCCATTGGGTCTGGGAATCTGAGCTCTACACGTTTAGCCTTTGGTGATGGGCTGTACATTGGGATACGCATAGAAGCAGATCTGTTTCTGGATGAATAAGCAAGAGAAACAGGAGCCTCAAAACCTGGAACAAGTCTCTTGTAAGAGTTTGTTGTTGGGTTTGTGAAAGCTGCTATTGTGTGAGCATGCTTTATTACACCACCGATGTAGTAAAGAGCCATATCACTAAGACCTGCGTACTCTTCTCCTGCGAAAAGAGGTTTACCATCTTTCCAGAGTGACTGGTGAACGTGCATACCGGAGCCGTTGTCATTAAAGAGCGGCTTAGGCATAAATGTAGCAGACTTGCCGTATTTACAAGCTGTATTTTTAACTATGTATTTGAATGTCTGAAGATCATCACACATGCTTACCATGTCACTGAATCTCATATCGATTTCACACTGACCACCTGAAGAAACTTCGTGGTGTGAGTTTTCAATATAAAGACCCTGCTCTTCCATTGTGATAACCATTTCGTTACGCATGTTGAAAAGGCTGTCAAGAGGTGGTACTGGGAAGTATCCCTCTTTTGGTCTAATCTTGTAGCCAAGGTTGCGGCCTTCAGCTCCAGTGTTCCAGTCGCCTTCCTCAGAATCGAGAAATACGTAGGATGTGTTCTTAGTTGTATCGTACTGTACGTTATCGAAGCAGAAGAACTCAGCCTCTGGTCCAAAGTAAGCAGTATCAGCAAGTCCAGTGGACTGAAGATATTTGATAGCTTTGTTAGCGATGTTTCTAGGATCTTTTGAATAACGCTCTTTGCTGATAGGGTCAAAAATATTACAGATCATGTATGCTGTAGGGATCTCTGTATAAGGATCCATTTTGATTGTTGCAGAATCTGGGAGCATAATCATGTCAGAGTTATTAATTGCCTGCCAGCCTCTTATAGAGGAGCCATCGAAACCGAGACCATCTTCAAAGATGTCCTCTGTAATTTCGTGAGCTGTAACAGTAGTGTGCTGCCACTGTCCAAGAAAGTCAGTAAACCTGAAGTCAACGAGCTTAGCTCCGTTATCTTCAATAAATTTGATTGCATTTGTCGGTGTCATTTTGCCTCCTAAAAAGCCTGTTTTTTATTGCTAATTCTTAAAGTGCGTTTTCGCCGGTCTCGCCAGTACGAATACGAATAACCTCATCAATAGGCATAACGAATATTTTACCGTCGCCGATTCTTCCTGTCTTAGCTGCCTCACTAATCACTTCTATAGCCTGTGAGAGCATCTCGTCTGCAACGACAACTTCGATTTTGATCTTCGGAATAAAATCAATGACATATTCAGCACCTCTGTATAGTTCTGTATGTCCTTTTTGTCTTCCGAACCCTTTTACCTCACTAATAGTTATACCTCTGATTCCTATTTCTGTGAGCTTTTCTTTCACGTCATCCAGTTTGAAAGGTTTAATTACTGCTTCAATCTTTTTCACCTGAACCTCCAAGCATAATGCATTGAAAAAAGAGCAATAGATGTGCCAATTATCCAAGTCTTCATTTACTGGTTTTCAAAGCTTTCTGCACATGTCAATGATTAAAATTTAACCATAGACTGATTACTTTTTACCCAGCGAGACTTTTATAAGATCTATTCTCTTAATTATTTCTTCTGTTTCTTTACCTTGCTTCTAAAGAGCTATCTTAACAATAATGAGATCCCTCAGTATGTTAAGGCTCCATCCGTTAAACTTATCTATTACAAGTGCCTTTCCTGCAAGCTCAAAAGATTTTTCAGGATCGGTCACTAAATAATCAATAGCGACTTTACGCAAAAGTCTTGTTTTAGTATAATCCGATGTTTCCTTGTCTTCAGAAATACTTACAAGCTTTTCATTATCCGCCCCTGCCAAAATATTATAAGGGGCAGGCAATAATGTTTTATCATACTTTTCACCGGAAAGATACCGTATAGCCTCAAGTTCTGAAGAACAATCCCCTAGTTTACCGTACTCTTTTGCCTTGGCTAAAACATTATACTCTGAGTTATCTTCATCCAGCACATATCTACCAATATAAATGCGAGAAAGGTTACACATGGCATCCATTTTCAGAAACTGGTACTCTGCTTTGGCAAAGGCCATTTCTGCCAGTTCAGGTTCACCTTTTAAATAATAATTCGTAAAATTATTGTAAAGCTTACTGCCATATAAAAAATCAGGGGATTTGGCAGGTTTGCTGCAACAGCTAAAGACTACCATCAGAGAAATAATAAGTGTTATCATACAAAAATGTCTCATGGCAGATCCACCTTTTCACCAGCCTTCCTGCCTTTGCCAGAATCAAAAGGCCACTTCTCTTCAAGATTAAGAAGTATCCGATTTGTAGTGTTGAGAATCTCATCTGTCTGCTTGCGCAAATCAGCAAGATCAGCGGTATTCCCAGCTATATAACTAGTGATCTTATTTGTATTTTCAAGTGTGGGCTGTATCTTTGTTACCGTAGTATCCACAGTTTTATCCAGGTTTGCAGCAAAATTACCTATCTTTTCTGAGCCCTCTTTAATGGCAATCAGCCCTTCATCAAAGCTCTTTACAACTGGTTTTGCCTCATCAACCCTTGCATTCACAGCCTTCGTAATCTTTTCAACGTTATCTTCTATTATTTTAACTTTTGATATTATCTTTGATATTTCGTCTTTCAAATAGTCCGACCTTACAAGGTATCCAACTGAACCTTCTTTATTTTCGAGGTCACTGCCAACAGCGCCAACACCATCAAGAAGGCTTTCTATCTTTGGGCGTTTATCAGAAATTGACTTAGTAACCTTGTCTACATTCTCCAGAATATGTTTAATGTCATCTATCATAGGTTCTACTTTAAGTATGATATCTGTTACGGGTTTGTCACGTTTGAGCTTATAGGACTGCCCGTCGCTGATAACGGGAGTGCCTGATGTTCCGCCGTGAAAAACAAGTGCGTTAGCACCTATTACACCCTGGGCCTGTATCCTAGCCTCAGAATCTTCCTTTACCCATTTATTATATCTTTCAGGTATATTAGCTCGCAATTCCACAAGACCATCATCTCGGAGCTCTATCTTATGAACTTTGGCTATCTGAAATCCGGAATACATAACAGGCATGCTTTTGGATAGTCCTTCACCGGAGTCAGCGATAAAAGTAACTTTCACTTTACTTGTGAAAACATCCTGAGTAATAAGGAAGCCTACCACCATAAAAAGTATCATTAATATGGCAGTAAATATGAAAAATCCGACTTTTAGTTCTAGATTCTTAAATCTTGGGTCACCCATTTGTTAAAATCCCTCTCTTCATACTCCGGCATATCACTAAAGAGTCCGCGATTAGACTCATGCTAAATAATAACCGATTTATCTATATCTTCACAACGTAAAAATTCATGAATCCGGTACTCATACTCGGCAATGTACATACTTCTGGAACTTAAAAAAACAATCCACTCCGGCACAAGATATTTTACCTGAAGATATTTAACAATAAAACGCTCATAACCATTAAGGTGGTTGCTTCTGGAATCAATATGATGCTCCATATTGTACTTCTTTAAATCGGCTTCAACCATCTTCCGGCCTTCTTTATAAGAGGTTCTGTGATGGTAGTAAGCCGCCACAAGAATATTTTCTGAAACAGATAGATTTCCGATTATTGGCGTCAAATATGAAACAATTCCGATTTTTGTTCTATTTGCATACGTCATAAGGGTGTCATACCATTCATCACGTACGGTTGATTTAGGATAGTATATGAGGTACTTATTATTCATATTAACACCCCTAACACTTCTACCAGTATAATTGCATAGAAAAGTCTAACCATACCCTTAAGAAGTGCTATAGGTATTTCTGTGACTGCATTGTCCACCTGGAGCGCACTATAGATTGGAATTGACATTATGAAATACCCAAGAAGAACTACCTTTATTAGAAATACCAATACAGTTTTAAAAGTAAATGCGTCAAAAATAGTCTGTATTAGAAAATCGAATGATATGTTCAGATTAAAGCTTAGAATCATATATCCGCCCAGTATAGCAATGTAGACAAAAATAGTCGACAACGCCCCTAGACACACTATCCCAGAGAGTATTCTAGGGATGTAAAGATAGACAAAAGGGTTGATTGAAAGAGACTTAAGTGTTTCTACCTCTCTGTTCATTTTCATAAGTGCTATTTCAGCCGTTACAGCTGTGGATGTGCGAAGAGTTAAAAGTATCGCTGTAAGAAGCGGAGCTAGCTGTTTTACGGTCAGTATAACTAGAACATCACCCACTCTGTCCTGAGCTCCAAACTGAACCATAAAATTTGTCAAACCGCCAACCAGAGCGAGTCCCATAATGATTGATATAATTGAAAACATTGGAAGAATCTGTACACCGGTGAAATATATCTGCCTAAAGAAAACCAGCTTCACAGAGGGGTTCAGAAGGTGTCTGTTGAAGCACCCTTTAATGAAATTAAGGGTAAAGTTAAGGTATCCAAAATAAAACAATGACGTATCGATAGCCCAGCTACCTAGTTTTTGTATTATTTGCTTCATAGCAAAGAGTATATCCTAACTTGCCAAGTAAAGAAACAGAAATATTGTTGACGGAGATATAGGAAAAATGTATAGTAGTCATCACGATTAACTCACAATTACACAAATATAGCTTAAAAACATATTTTTAGTCATCTAAATAAGGAGTGATGGTATGTCTCAAAACAAAAAAGTAATCATTGACGGTAATACCGCTGCCGCCCACGTTGCCCACGCAACGAACGAGGTCATAGCGATATATCCGATCACCCCTTCATCTGTTATGGGTGAAATATCAGACGAAAAGTCTGCTATGGGCGAAACAAACATATGGGGTTCTATTCCTAAAGTGGTAGAGCTTCAATCAGAAGGCGGTGCTTCAGGTGCTGTTCACGGTGCTCTCTCCGCAGGTGCACTCACAACAACATTTACAGCATCACAGGGTCTTCTGCTTATGATACCTAACATGTATAAGATTGCAGGGGAGCTTACACCGACCGTTTTCCATGTTAGTGCCCGTGCTCTTGCAACACATGCGCTTTCAATCTTCGGTGATCACTCCGACGTTATGGCCTGCCGCCAAACCGGCTGGTCTATGCTTTGCTCAAACAACCCACAGGAAACAATGGACTTCGCACTGATAGCTCAGGCAGCTTCTCTTGAAAGCCGTATTCCTGTTCTTCACTACTTCGATGGTTTCAGAACATCTCATGAGCTTCGCTCCACTGTTGAACTGACCATGGAAGAAATGAGGACTATGATAGATGATGAGCTTGTAAGAAACCACAGAAAAAGAGCTCTTAACCCTGACTGTCCTACTATAAAAGGTACATCTCAAAACCCTGACGTTTTCTTTCAGGCGAAAGAGACAATAAACAAATACTACATGGCTTTCAACGGCATCATGCAGAAGCAGATGGATAAATTTGCTGAAATGACAGGTCGTTCTTACAACCTTGTAGACTATGTTGGCGCACCTGATGCTGAAAAAGTACTCATTATTATGGGTTCCTGTGCAGACGTTGCTGAGGAAGCTGTAGAATACATGAACGCATGTGGCGAGAAAGTCGGTCTTATTAAGATCAGACTTTACAGACCGTTCCCGCTTGATGCATTCATAGATGCTCTCCCTGCAACTGCGAATAAACTGGTAGTTCTCGACAGAACAAAAGAGCCTGGCTCTATTGGTGAGCCAATGTACCTTGATGTTCGTACAGCTATCGGCGAAGCTATGCAGAAAAAGACTTACAAAGGCAAAGGCTGGCCAACAGTTCTCGGCGGCCGCTACGGTCTTGGTTCTAAAGAATTTACACCTGCTCATGTTAAGGCTGTTTTCGACAACCTTGACGCAGAAAACCCTATAAACGGTTTCACAGTTGGTATCGAAGATGATGTAACAAATCTTTCACTCAAATACGATCCTAACTGGCTCACACCTCAGGACGGCGTATACAACGCTATGTTCTTTGGACTTGGTTCTGACGGTACAGTTGGCGCTAACAAAAACACAGCTAAAATCATCGGCGACCTGACAGATAACACTATTCAGGCTTATTTCGTATATGACTCAAAGAAAGCAGGCTCCATGACAACGTCTCACCTTAGATTCGGTAAGAAAGACATTAAGTCTTCCTACCTTGTTCAGAAGGCCGACTTTGTAGCTTGCCACAACTTCTCATTCCTCGAGAAATACGACATGCTTCAGTATCTTAATCCAGGCGGCGTGTTCCTTATTAACAGCCAGTACTCTGCTGATGATATCTGGAATCACATCCCAGAGATAGTTCAAAGGCAAATTGTAGCCAAACAGGCTAAAGTTTACACTATAAACGCTGTAGACGTTGCTGTGAAACTAGGCCTTGGTCAGAGATACAACGTAGTTCTCCAGACTGCATTTTTCAAAATTTCCGGTATAGTTCCTTTCGAGGACGCACTCGGCTCCATTAAAGATGCTAACAAGAAATCATACGGCAGATACGGCGATAAAGTTGTTAAAATGAACAATGACGCAGCAGATGCAGGCGCTACTAAGCTCGAAGCTGTTAACTACCCTGGCGAAGGGCAGAAAGTTTCTGAAGACACTATAGTATTCCCTCTTCTCGGTAACTGTGTTACAGACCCTAAAGCAACTGATTTTGTTAAAACAACAACATCTAAGCTTGTTGCTATGAGAGGGGACGAAGTAAAAGTTTCTCAGCTTCCTGATGATGGAACTTTCCCGCTTTCAACTGCAAGATTCGAAAAACGTAACATCGCTGTAACTATTCCTGAGTGGGAGCCAGAGCTTTGCATACAGTGTGCTATCTGCTCATTTGTATGTCCGCACGCTGCTATCAGAATAATGACTTACGATGCTAAAGAGCTCGAAGGCGCTCCTCAAACATTCAAATCTATGGATGCTAAAGGTAAAGACTTCGCAGGGATGAAGTTTACTGTTCAGGTTGCTCCGGAAGACTGTACAGGCTGCGGTGCATGTGTACACAACTGCCCGGCGAAAAGCAAAACTGACCCATCTCTTAAAGCTATCAACATGAAGCCACAGGCTGAGCGTAGAGGAGAAGAAGTAGCAAACTTCGAGTTTTTCACATATCTCCCTGAGCTTGACCAGACAAAATATAACAAAGCAAGCCTTAAAGGTTCTCAGCTTTCACCACACATGTTCGAGTTCTCAGGAGCTTGTGCTGGCTGCGGTGAAACACCATATGTAAAACTTCTGGCTCAGCTTTTTGGTGACAGAGCGCTTATCTACAACGCAACAGGCTGTTCATCCATTTACGGAGGAAACCTTCCTACAACTCCTTTCTGCACAAGAGCTGACGGACGAGGACCAACTTGGAGTAACTCACTTTTCGAAGACAACGCAGAATTCGGTTACGGTTTCAGACTGACAGTAGACCAGTTCAATAAGCAGGCTCTTGAGCTTTTAGATAAACTTGCTGACTCACTTGACAGTAAGCTTGTAGAAGCTGTTAAAACTGCTGTTCAGAAAGATCAGCTTCAGATCGAAGTACAGCGTGATAACGTTGCACAGCTGAAAGAAGCTCTTGCAAAAATCGGCTCAGAAGATGCGAAAAACCTCATCTCTCTTGCTGATTACCTTGTTAAGAAGTCTGTCTGGATCCTCGGTGGAGATGGATGGGCATACGACATCGGTTACGGCGGTCTTGACCACGTTCTGGCTTCTAACGACAACTTCAATGTTCTTGTACTGGACACAGAGGTTTACTCTAACACTGGTGGTCAGGCTTCTAAGTCTACACCTATCGGTGCTCAGGCTAAATTCGCTACTTCCGGTAAAGAATCTGAAAAGAAAGACCTCGGTATGATAGCTATGACTTACGGCCACATTTATGTTGCAAAAGTTGCCCTGTCAAACACTGCACAGGTGATCAAAGCTTTCGTAGAGGCTGAAGCTCACGACGGCCCATCACTCATCATCGCATACTCACACTGTATCGCTCACGGTATAGATATGACTTCCGGTGTTGATGCTCAGAAGAAAGCTGTACAATCCGGCTACTGGCCGCTCTACAGATTTAACCCTGCACTGCGCGAAGAAGGTAAAAATCCTCTCATCGTAGACAGTAAAGCTCCTACTATGAGTGTTCAGGAGTTCATGGCAACAGAGAACAGATTCCGTGTTGTTAAGAAGATGTTCCCTGAAAAAGCTGAAGAACTTGCAGCGTTCGCTCAAAAGAGAGCCAAGCAGAGAGTTAAACTTTACAACGAGCTTGCTAAAGTTGACTGCAGCGTAGACGAAGATTAATAAACTGGGGCAAGCATTTACTGTTTGCCCCGTTTTTTCAAAGTAATAATACTAATGGGGATATGTACAAGTTATATATCCCCTATTTTTTTTTGATGTTTTAATAATCTGAAAGGCAAGGTAAGGCTGAGTCTTCAACTAAGTTTATAGCTACATAACTGCAAGAACAATTTCCTGAATTTTCAACTCATCTTCTATGTTGGTATCATTTTCGTTAGTAAGACATTTTTTAACAAGTCTTTGAAAAACACTAAAATCAATCGGTTTTTTCAATAAATTTATATTTAGATGGTCAAGATCAGTTTGTGCGGTAACTACTATTATAGGTGTTGTTCTGTCTAATTCTCGAATTTTTTTGATAAGTTCGCACCCATGCATGATAGGCATATTTAAATCTGTAACAATTAAATCCGGTTTAATTTCAAGATATTTCTCAAATGCTTCTTTGCCATTAAATGTAGGATAAATATTTTTAGAAACACGTTTCAGTATTTTCGTGAAAAACAGGTTTGTTATCGCTTCATCTTCAGCATATATGATTTTATAATCATTAAAACCAACCATTGTATGTCCCTCAAATAATGTTCAAATATATTGTATATATATTTTAACTATATCCTTTTTAAATGTATTACACAATGGAAGTTTAGTTATTAAATAACAATTTATAAAACATAAAAGTACAAAGCTGATTTTTATTCTTTATTATGAAATGTTAGCAGAATTTATAATGTAAACACTATACGAATGACGCCAAGTGTAAAAAGTACTGAGGCGATTGATCTGTCGTAGGGTATATCTAAAAACAATACGAAAAAAGCAGTGATCACAAGGATAACACCGAGTGCAAAAGGGCGTGCTTTTTTGAAAAATGAGAGTTTCAGTCGTTCAATATCATCAGGCGACAGCTTCACTTCAAGAGAGAAATCAGCCATTTCATCAATAATCTTTTTTATCTTTTTAAGCGTCAACGGCAGTTCCAAAGTCTCCTTTTTAGCGGTTTCGAGAAACCCCACATCAAAGCCCAGAGCCTGAGGAAGCTTGTTTTTCAAGATAGGAAGTATGTCTTTTATACCATTAAAATTAGTGATGTAGTTTGTGCCGAGGCCCTCGATAATGGAGCTAACACGCATTATATAAATAACTTCCTGCGGCATCTTGTAAGGTACTGATTTCAGCGAATCAAGCAGTTCAAACGCAAGTGTCTGCATACTTTTTGCATCAAGAGCTTCGTTGTCGAAAATGCTGAATATACGCTCAGCCAGATCCTGCATATCAAAATCAGATGCATCCTGCGAGATAATCCCAAGCCTCTTTGCACTTCTGATATAAAGCTCAAAGTCACGGTCATTCGCAGCTCTCACAAGCTGGATGATAGCCATTCTGGTCTTTGTCGGTATTTTCTGAACCATACCGAAATCTATCATGATAAGCTCACCCTCTTCAGTCACCATAAGGTTTCCCGGATGAGGGTCTGCGTGAAAATAGCCGTTTATAAACATCTGATCCACATAGAAATAGACCAGTTTTTCCATAATGTTCTCGAAACTGATATTCAGTTTTTTAAGATTTTCTTTATCGTCAAACCTGTAGCCATAAACAAAAGACATAACCAAAGCATCAGAACAGGAACACTCAGAATAACCTTCCGGAAAGCTCACGCCGGAATTAGCATAAACCTCAGAAAAATGCTTCAGATTGTAAAGCTCTATAGTGAGGTCGACCTCTTTAACTATCATTTTAGAAAACTCTGCAATAACAGCATCCAGTGAGTTCTTTGTATTTTCAGAAAAAAGCGGACGGAAGAACATATTGAAAAAGTTAAGGATCTTTATATCAGCCTGAATAACATTCTCTATGTCATGCCTTCTCAGTTTAACAGCTACCTCTCGACCGTCCATAAGCACAGCTTTGTGCACCTGACCTATAGATGCGCTCGCAATTGGCTCGTCTTCGAAGCTGGAGAAACACACTTTATTTTTGAAAGCCTTATCATAAACTTTTTGAAAATCCTCTTTAGACATTGGCGGAATCTCGTCATGAAGCTGACGAAGATAGTGCAGGTACTCATCAGTAAAAAAGTCTGCACGAGTTGCCAGCACCTGAGCCAGTTTAATAAAACTCGCACCAAGATTGTTAATCTTTCTGATAAGTTTCTCGGGTGAAAGAGGCTTAATAAACAGGAGACTGCTCTTGCCGCGAATAATTAAAAAAACTGTCAGGATCACACGAAAAACAACGTAGACCCTGACAGGACTGTAATATTTACTTAGATTTTTAAGCACTGCTTATTTCTTCAAAAGTTTTTTGATCTCTTCAATGTCTTCTTTCGTCGCAAGCCCCATCTCAGATAGAACTTCTTTTATAGATTCTTTGAATTTATCCTGAAACACTTTCTCTTCTGATTTTGCTTTGTCTTTCGCTTTTTTCACAAAAGCTTCCTGCTCTTCTCTAGAAATTTTCCCTCTTTCCATAAGATCTTTGGCTTCTTCTTCAATTCTTTCCTTAGCTATCATCGTTGCGCCTATGCCTAAATAGAAAAGGTCTTTTATCTCTGACATTGTGTCCTCCGTTATTGTTTCTAACCCAAACTGGTAAGTTTTTCTTCGTAGCTGGCTGTTTTATTTTCAAGCTCTTCTGTGGCCTCCAGGAGCTGTTCAAGTCCTTTTTCAGCGAAGGCTTTCATAGCGTCCAGCTCTTTTGAAAGCTTTGCAATGGCTTCAGAGTCGCCTTTGTTTGATGCTTCCACCAGCATATTGTTCAGGTCATCTATTTTAATTTCGGTAACTTCTAAATCTTTTTCAAGCTTTTTCGTTTTGTCTTCAAGTGGTTTTAGTATTTTATTTTTTTCAGCATTAATGTCCGCGCGAAGCTTTCGCAGCTCTTTCCTGTTCATTGAGTTTGTTGGGGTTGAAACCTCTGTCTCCTCTTCATCACCCCAGCCTACCTTCTCTAAAAACTCGTCATATGTTCCTTCAAAAATCTCAAAACCACCCTCTCTGTAAACTATCAGCCTTTCAGCGAAAGTCCTTAGGAAAAGTTCGTTGTGAGTAACCATAACAACACTCCCTTTAAAATCGTCAATAGCCTCAAGGAGCGAATCACACGACTGCATATCCAGATGGTTCGTAGGTTCATCCAGAAAGATTATATTTGAAGGCTGAAGAATGGTTTTAGCAAGCATTACACGGCTCTTTTCACCACCGGAGAGAACAGATATTTTTTTGAGAGCATCGTCACCGGAAAACATCATAGTACCCGCAACATCCCTTGCCTTCTGCTTGTCTACATAGTAGTCAACTTCCATAAGTTCCTGTTCTATAGTGTTATTCAGACCTAAGCGCACTATGTTTGTCTGCTCATATATCCCAGACACCAGCTTATCATGAGTTGAGACCTCACCTGTGTCAGGTTTTAGCAGTCCACATATATTTTTAAGAAGTGTTGTCTTACCTTTTCCGTTTTTACCAATTATGCATATTTTTTCATTGGAACCTATTGTAATGCTGAAATCTTTGAAAAGTGGTTTCTGCTTATCGTAACCAAAAGAGATATTTCTGACATTAACAAGTTCTTTGGCATGTATAGGCGAATATTTGAAGCTGAACTCAAGGTCTTCGATGGTTTCAAGTTTATCCATCTTCCCAATCTTTTCCAGAGCCTTCACTCTGGACTGAGCACGGCTTGCAAGACTTGCTTTGGACTTAAAACGGGTAACAAAAAGCTCCATCTCTTTCCGTTTCTGCTCTTCGTTTTGTCTGGTTTTTTCGTAAATTTCCTCTTCCAGCTCAACCTGTTCGTAAAACTTTTCCGTATCACCTTGAATCTTTTTCACTTTCATCCGGTGAATACCTAAAGTGTGCGTGACAACTTTGTCCATAAAAGACCTATCGTGAGTGATCAGCACCAGCTCACCTTTCCAGTTGAGAAGAAAGTCTTCAAGCCACCTGATAGAAGTAATATCAAGATAGTTCGTTGGTTCATCCAGTAAAAGCAGGTCTGGTTCGGAAAGGAGCAGTTTTACAAGATTTAGTCTCACCTGATATCCGCCGGAAAACTCATTTGGATTCTTGTTCATGTCAGCATCAGAAAAACCTAGGCCTGTGAGAATTTTCTCAGCTTTCCAAGTCTGGTCTGACTCATACTCCCGTAGACCGAGAGAAGCCTCTTCAAGAGCCGTATTCATCTTAAAATCAAGCTGTTGCTTAAGATATCCTATCAGGTAATTCTTAGGAATATTAATATTCCCGTCGTCCTGTTCCTCTTCACCAGTAAGTATTCGCATAAGAGTGGTTTTCCCGTGACCGTTACGCCCTATCAGCCCAACTCTTTCTCCCTGGTTTATCCTGAAACTTATATCTTTAAGAAGCACACGCGCACCGTATGCCTTCGATAAATTCTCTACACTTATCATATTATTTAAAATCCTGTAATTTTGATTAAAAAAATGGACTTACAGCCCTAGACATTAAATTAGCAAATGCTTTCGGGCACAGTTCATCGGTTTTATGAGAACAACAATGCTGCCTCTTTATATAAAGAGCTATATAAATATAGCAATTTCATTTACCTGTCTATAACACAGCAAGCTTTTATAAAATTTCTGCTGCAACACTCGCCAGCCTGCTTCGCTCACCTTTGTCAAGATATATAGTTGAGGCATGTCTGAATCTAGCATATGTAAACTTTTCAGATGCATTCGCCAGTCCGTTGTCTCTCTCGTTCAGATATGGATTGTCTATCTGCTTCAGATCGCCTGTAAATACCAGTTTGGAGTTTATCCCCGCTCTGGTTATAATGGTTTTAATTTCATGCGGAGTGAGGTTTTGCGCCTCATCTATCACAATAAAAGTATCCATAAGCGTACGCCCTCTTATGTATGTCAGAGCTTCTATCTCCAGCATTTTAGAAGACTTCAGGTAGTCTATGGTTGCGTCGTGCATCTGGTTTTTTGATAAATAGTCTTCCTTCGTCTCCAGCTTTCCTTTATCCATCATCTGCACAATGAACTCCATATTGTCATATATAGGTTTCAGCCAAGGGTCCAGCTTCTCTGTGATCCCGCCCGGCAGATAGCCTATGTCGCGCCCCATAGGGATAGGGCTTCTGGTGACCACCAGTCTTTTATATTTATCGTTCAGCACAGAATGAAGCCCTGAACAAAGCGCCAGCAGCGTCTTTCCTGTTCCTGCAATACCTATGGCAAAAACAACGTCTATATCAGGGTCAAGCAGAGAATCCATAAGGTATATCTGTTTCCTGTTGGCGGGTGTTATCCCAAGCACAGGTTCGTTCTGGTGCAGCAGACGAAAAACTCCGGTGTCGTCTGTACCGTTACCAACATACCTGACCAAAGCACTCTTTTGTTGGTTCAACTGTCCTTTGAGAATAAAATATTCGTTTACTCTTGGTGCAAACTCACCTTCGTCCTGCCTGTAGATTCCATCAGGACAAGGTAGCTCTTTCTCGTGATAAAGCGTGTCTATGTATTCATCCGGCACATAAAGTGTGTCGTCGTGATTTTCTATTAAAGATGTGCTCTTTTCGTGATAGTAATCTTCAGCATCCAGCCCCATAGCGTTAGCTTTTATCCTGAGATTAACGTCTTTAGATACTATAATGGTTTCACGTTTGGACTCTTTTTTTACCTGAAGAGCTATGGCGAGGATTATGTTGTCATTTTTGCCATTATCAAAACCAGCAGGGATATGCGCTTTAGTGTTTTCGTCCTGAAACCTGACAGAAAACATCCCGCCAGATTCGAGCTGCACGCCTTTCAGCAAATCACCCTTCTCTTCTCTGTAGTGTTCTACATTTCTAATAAACGATCTGGCATTGTAGCCGTTCAGATCTACATTTTTTTTAAAAGAGTCGACCTCCTCCAGAACAACAGCAGGGAGGATTATATTATTATTTTCAAAAGTCTCAATACAGTTCGGGGAATAGAGAATAACATTGGTATCAATGATGAAATTTTTTACTTTACGAGGTGCCATATGTGTCAACTCCGGTGTTAAGATGTGATATAGTATGTTAGTATCCTGTATAACTAAATGTCAAGGGTGAGTTAGTGTAATCGAGCGCTTTGGCAAATAGTATTAAGCCTTAAAAATGGAGTCCGGTTTGATTAAAGAGAAGCACTACGGCAATGTCACACCAGTTAATTTCAAGTCGGCGTACGAAAGACAGCTTTACGATGTTTTAAGCGAACTAAGGTTCCCTCTTATGACAGTCATCTTTTTCACCACCCTTTATGTGGTGCTGATGATGTTTATAAACGGGAAAACAGATGGGGAAAGTGTCACTAACTACCTTTTTCACACAATAATCTCTTTCACAACCATAGGCTACACTGAAGGCTACACAGAAAACATAACAATTAACAGATTTGTTACATCGATCTTCCTTATGATTGCGTTTCCGCTGGTATACTTTTACGGACTTGCAGCAACAGTGCAGGTTATCCTGCAGGGGCAGATCAAAGACAAACTGAAACTTTGGAGGATGTACAGTAAAATGGAGAAAATACATGATAACTACATACTTTGCGGGTTCAACGAGACCTCCAAAGAGATAATGCGGAGTTTTATGAAACGGGACATCCCCTTTATTCTCATAGACCCGGAAGAGAGCAACAGACAGCCGATAATAGACTTCGGAATTGAGTTTTATGCCATAGCTCAGCCTCAAAAGCGTGATGTTATGCTAGGGTTATTCATAGAGGATTCAAAAGGGCTTATAACCACTTTTGACGATGATACGCTGGATATCTCAATAATAGTGACCGCCAGACTCATAATGCCAGACAAGGACAGTTACTATGTTTTTTCCACCAGCACCACTGAGTCTGATTCCGAAAAGATGAAACTTCTAGGTGCTAATGAAGTAATAGTACCCGCAGTAACCACAGGCAGAAGGATAACATCATACGTTGTTCATCCGCCTTCACCAGCTATGAGCTCATTTCTGGATCTTGTGGCATATGGAGAGAAAACACTCATAGATATCGTTGAAGTAAAAATATATGAAGATTCCGTCTTCGCAGGGAAAACCATCGCTGATTCAGGTTTTAAAGCTAAGACAGGGACAAGTATTATCGCCACTGTAGATAAAAATGGTCACATAGACACAGTTCTTGATGCAAACACCGTGCTGACACCGGGTAGTTCCATAATTGTACTTGGCACACATTCGCAGCTGGAAAAAGTCGCAGTATACTCACAGGGAGGACAATTATGATACAATGGGGAAAGGTCTGGTCTGACCTGTTTATTTTCCTGGCACTAACAAGCAACATAGGGTTCATAGTAAGCAACGACCCTTATCAGCTAGTGATAGCGGTAGGGGTAAACCTTATAGCAACTGTTTTAAAATTTAACATTAAAAAGCTTCTGGCCGCCGAGCTTCTGGCTACCGCTTTTATATCTGATCTTCATTTGATACCAGCTGCTGTGCTTTACTTCTCAGGCTCCTCACCGTCTCTGGTTACAGGGCTTGCTGTTGGCGCTGCTGTGGCAAACGTGCTGTCTGTCGTCATTATTGTTATTGATATTATTATGTCGTATCATTATCCGGAAGAAAGATAGATCAGTAGACGTAGAAGCCTTCATTCATTACATATTTGAAAAAGGCATCCACTTTTAGAAAGTTCAGCTCATATGATTCAGGAAGAGGCACACCTGCAGTCTTTTTAAGGGCAGTAACAGCCTCTCTGTCCAGATCAGGATATCCGCTTGACTGCACAACCCGAATGCCAGATATCATCCCATCCTTAGAAATGGAGAACGAGATGCGTACAGTGCCCTGCTCTCCTCTCATTGCAGCTGCCGATGGGTAAATCCATACCTGATAAAGTCTTCTTGCAAATTTATGAAAATATGACTGATACCTAAGTTTGACATACTGCATGCTGACATAATCTTCGCCATCTGGCATCCCGCCGCCATCGGCATATTTCTGAATTATGTCGTCAGGTGAAAGTTTTTCACGAAGCTGCTTCTTTGAAAGTTTCTTTTCAGGTGCAGTTACTTTTGGGACCTCAACCTTTTCAGAACTTTTATCTATCTCATTTTTATCACTTTCTGTCTTTTTTTCAGGCTGTTTATCAGGCTGTTCAGTTTGTTCAGGTTTTTCACTCTTCTTTTTACTATCATTTCCAACATCCGGCACAGGAGCACTTTGGTCAAGTTTCGTTTCCAGCTCTTCATTCAGAGGTACATCTTCATATACTTTCTGCTGTTTTTTTGTTTCAGTTTTCTCTTCAGCCTTGGTTTCAGGCTTCTCTGTGAGTTTATCCTGCTTCTTTTTAGGAATAATACTTACGGATACAGGTTCATTTTCAGGTTTTTTGTCAGGTGTCAGCACAACCTGATTAACAAGGAAAAGGTGAACCAGAAAAGACAGCAGTAAAAAGATAACTAGAGTTTTACGCATGCAGAAAAAATACTCTCACATAGGTTTATTATCAAGACAAATTACACGTTTTATAGTTCTTAATGAATTTCACATAAAACTACTTGACACTAACTGACTCAAGTCTTATATTGCGAGTATAATCAATATCAGTGACAGGAGGAGCAACATTATGGCTATTGTAAGATGGGATCCTTTAAAAGATTTAATAACAATGCACGACAGAATGAACAAAATTTTTGATGACACTCTCAGCAAGTCATCACAGGGTAATTATGGTGACTGGCTTCCACCGGTGGACATCTTTGAAACAGAAGATCACATTATATTAATGTCAGAACTCCCTGGCATGAAAGAGGAAGACATGGACATTCAAGTCTCTGACGGTGTGCTTACACTGAAAGGGGAAAAGAAGTATCCCATAGAAGGAGAACGTGACAACTTTTACAGACTGGAACGTTCATACGGTAAATTCAGCCGTTCCTTCTCCATACCGAACACCGTAGACATCGCAAGTGTGAAAGCAAACCTAAAAGACGGTCTGCTTAAAGTGACACTGTCCAAAAAAGACGAGATACAGCCTCGTGTAATAAAGGTAGAAACTGACTAGACGACATATTACGTAATTGCATGTAAGCTTTAAGCAGAAAGATAAAAAGGATAGAAAATGGCTAGAGACTACTATGAAGTGCTAGGGGTTCAAAAAGGCTCCACAGCAGAAGAAATTAAAAAAGCATACAGAAAACTCGCAAGAAAATTCCACCCAGATGTAAATTCTGGCGATAGCGAAGCTGAAAATAAATTAAAAGAGATATCAGAAGCATATGGTGTTTTAGGCGATGCAGAGAAGAAAAAACAGTACGACAGTCTCGGTCATGATGCGTTTAAATCAGGCGGTCATGGATATGACTTCTCAGTAGCTAACTATGAAGATATTAAGAACCATTTCGGCGGGTTTGACTTCGGCGACATATTTGGTGATATCTTCGGAGGCGGCGGCAGGTCTGGCGGAAGAAGACGCTCATCAGCACCCAGAAAAGGGGAGGACATACACTATACCATACAAATACCTTTCAAGGACGCAATTGAGGGCAATGAGTACGAGATAGCTGTAAATCACACTGTAAGCTGCAAGTCATGCAGCGGCAAAGGCGGCGACAGGCAAACATGCTCCAGCTGTGGAGGCTCAGGTCAGTCCATGAGCAATCAACGCGGTATGTTTGGCATCTCACCCTGCTCCACATGCAAAGGTACAGGCGAAACCATGACCAATGTATGCTCAGTATGCCGTGGCTCAGGCTACAGCAACAAACAGGAAAAGATAAAAGTTAAGATACCAAAAGGCGTTGATAAGAACTCTAAAATACGTGTTGGCGGCAAAGGTAACGCCGGAGCTAATGGCGGTCCGCAGGGTGATCTTTATATAATCACTAATGTTAAAAACCATGAAGTGTTTGAGCGAAAAGGAGACAATCTTTACGTAGAAGTAGATGTAGAAATGTTTGAAGCTGCACTTGGTGAAAAAATTAACATCCCTACCCCTTACGGAACCATAAGTATGAACATCCCCGCAGGCACTCAGCCGGGGCAGAAGTTCCGAATTAAAAACAAAGGGGTCCCCGGACTTGGCAAATCTACCATAGGTGACCTTTATGTGGTTATAAAGATAAACATCCCACAGGTGGCTATAGAGGAAGACAGAAAAGCTCTCAAAGATATACATAAAAAATATATGACAGGAGAGCGTGACAAACTGATAGAGAAAGCGAGGCTATAATTATGAGAAATAAGCCGCTGTATATCATCAGCATAGTATCGGAAATGCTTGATTTGCACCCGCAAACACTCAGGCAGTACTAAAGGCTTGGACTGGTGAATCCACAAAGGACAAACGGAAACATAAGACTCTATTCAGAAGATGACCTTGAAACATTAAAATTCATACTCACTCTCACAAAAGACATGGGAGTAAATCTGGCAGGTGTTGAGGTTATACTCAACATGAGATCCCAAATAGACGAGCTTCAGTTACAGAACGAGCAGTTGAAAAATTTCATCAAAGAGAACGCTCAGCTTCTGAAAAGAAGCAAAGAGGGGCTTGTCCCATCTAAGAACGCACAGATTATTAAGGTCAAGATAAACACAGATGAGTAGGCATATCCACAAAACAGAGGGTTGGAATAATGTTTAATTTTAATAAAATGACAATAAAAGCACAGGAAGCGGTTCAATCCGCCCTGGATTTGGCAGAAAAAAATAATCATCAACAGCTTATGCCGGAACATCTGCTGATATCACTCATAGATCAGGAAGACGGTATGGTTAAGCCCATACTGCAGAAAGCTGGCGTGAATGTAAATAACCTCAGAAATGATACTGAAACATTAATAAATAAATTTCCGAAGGTGGAGGGCTCAGTTCAGCTTTACATTGGTCAGGAAGCAAAGAAGACTCTGGACTACGCTTTCGAATCAATAAGTAAATTTGGCGATGAATATGTATCCACAGAGCACATACTGCTTGGGATAGGTGAAAATGCAGGATATGACCTGCGCACCGCACTCTCGTCTAACGGCTACAACCTGAACACACTTCTTAAAGCATACGAATCAGTAAGAGGCTCAACCCGTGTCACAGACCAGAGCCCCGAAGACAAGATGAACGCTCTGGACAAATACACCATAAACCTCACTGAACTGGCAAAAGACGGCAAACTCGATCCTGTCATAGGACGTGATGAAGAGATAAGACGAGTGATGCATGTTCTTTCCAGACGCACAAAGAACAATCCTGTGCTGATAGGTGAACCGGGCGTTGGTAAAACCGCCATAGCCGAGGGTTTAGCCCAGAGAATAATAAACGGGGACGTACCGGAAACTCTGAAAGACCGCACTATAGCATCTTTGGACATGGGGTCGCTGATAGCGGGGACAAAGTTTCGTGGTGAGTTCGAAGAGAGGCTGAAAGCACTTCTGAACAACATAAAGGAGCGTCACGGAGAGATAGTGCTCTTTATAGATGAGCTGCATACTCTTGTTGGTGCGGGTAAAACTGACGGCGCAATGGATGCTGCAAACCTGCTTAAGCCAGCTCTGGCCAGAGGGGACCTGCACTGCATAGGTGCAACGACCCTTGATGAATACAAAAAATATGTGGAAAAAGACACTGCTCTTGAAAGAAGGTTCCAGCCTGTTATGGTCAAAGAGCCTTCTGTTGAAGACACCGTCTCTATTCTTCGTGGGTTAAAAGAGAAATACGAAGTACATCACGGCGTACGTATCACTGACAACGCAATAGTTGCAGCCGCCCATATGGCAAACAAATACATATCTGATCGCTTTATGCCTGACAAAGCCATAGACCTCATAGACGAGGCCACTGCAAAGATCCGCATGGAGATAGACAGTCTCCCAACAGAGCTAGACGAGCTTGAACGCAGAATAACACATTTGGAGATAGACAGACAGGCTCTGAAAAAAGAGAAAGACTCAGCTTCCAAACAGAGACTGGAAAAGCTTGAGAATGAGCTTGCCAACCTTAAGGAGCAAGCATCAGCTATGCGTGTGGCGTGGCAAAATGAAAAAGACATTATACAAAACTCAAGACATATAAAAGAGCAGATAGAGGAAGCAAAGCATCAGATGGTTCAGGCGGAGCGCATCGGAGACCTGCAAAAAGCTTCCGAACTGAAATACGGAAAACTTGTTGAGCTTGAAAATGCGCTTAAAAGTGCAAACCAGAAGCTGGAAGAGCTTCAGAAAACTAAGCGTATACTTAAAGAAGAAGTGGATGAAGAAGACATAGCCGCTGTTATCAGCAAATGGACAGGCATACCCGCTAACAAGCTTCTGGAAGAGGAAGTGGACAAACTTATAAATATGGAAAACTATCTTCATAAACGTGTGATAGGTCAGCAGAATGCCATAAATGCCATCAGCGAATCTGTTCGCAGAAGCCGTGCAGGGCTTAACGATCCCGGCAAACCTATAGGTTCGTTCATCTTTCTGGGACCTACTGGTGTAGGTAAAACAGAGCTCGCAAAATCACTGGCAGAGTTTCTTTTCGATTCCGAAGAAGCTCTTATACGCATTGACATGAGTGAATATATGGAGAAACATTCGGTGGCCAGACTCATAGGTGCACCTCCGGGATATGTTGGCTATGACGAAGGCGGACAGCTTACAGAATCAGTCCGCAGAAGACCTTACTCCGTTATACTTATGGATGAAATAGAGAAGGCTCACTCTGATGTTTTTAATGTTCTGCTTCAGCTTTTGGACGACGGCAGACTGACGGATTCCAAAGGGCGTACCGTCAGCTTTAAAAACTGTGTGATAATAATGACCTCCAATATTGCAAGCGATCTGATTCACGAATCTTTCGCCGGCGCAGGAAATTTTGACGAGAAATATGATAATATACAGAAGATTGCAACAGGGCAGCTCTCTAACTATTTTCGTCCGGAGTTTCTCAACAGAATTGACGATATAATAGTCTTTCACCCTCTGGACGAATCCCATATTGCGGAAATTGCAGAAATACTTATGAAGAATTTTGCAAAGAGAGTTTTAGAAAACAACATAGAACTAAAATGGACTGAAAATGTCATACAAGAGATAGTTAAATCCGGTTTTGACCCAGCATATGGTGCCAGGCCTATGAAACGAACCATCAGAAAAAGAGTGGAAAATTTCATAGCTGAAAAGATTATCAAAGGCGAAATTAAAGCGGGTGATAAATGCGAATTGTACTACTTTGAAGATAGTATGCATACACATTTATTTTAACTTCAGTGTCATATTTAATATAATATGCTATAATTCACCAATGGTGGCTAAATGAAAGATATTGAAGAAACAGAAGAGACTGTAGAGAACGAAAAATCAGAAGAAATTGAGGCAGATATACCAGCAGCCATGCCGGCTCCTGTTAGTGAAACCTCTTTAAAGCACTACCTGAACAGTATCTCTAAATACAAACCGATGACCAAACAGCAAGAGTTTGCAATTGGAGAGAGAATACAGGCTGGTGATGAAGAAGCGATGAACACTCTTATACTCTGTAACCTCAAATTTGTTGTCTCCATTGCAAATAGATACCGTAATACAGGTCTGCCTATAGCTGACCTTATAAATCAGGGAAATCTTGGGCTTGTAGAGGCTGCAAAAAGATTTGACCACACCAAAGACGTCAAATTCATATCTTACGCTGTATGGTGGATCAGGCAATCAATAATACAGGCACTTGCCGAACAGTCAGGCACGGTCAAACTCCCTATTAAACAAGCGGGAATTCTTTACAAGATAAACGGTGCCAGAGAAAAACTGAATAAAATTTTAAACCGTGAACCCACAGCCAGAGAGCTTGCTGAGCGCCTTGAAATGGACGAAGACGACATAGAAAACGTACTTCGTGTATCCAGAAACTATCTCTCACTTGAAGCGCCTATCAAAGACGGCGAAGATAGGTCTTTTATAGACCTGCTGGATTCCGGCAGTAAAGACATTGAAGAAGACATAATTTCCAAAACACTTAAAAACGCTCTGGACGACATAGTAGACGAGCTTGATGAACGTGAATCGCAGATAGTTGGATGGCGTTTCGGGCTTAACGACGAAGCACCTAAAACTCTTGAGGAGATAGGCGAATTAATGGAAATAAGCCGTGAGCGTGTACGTCAGCTTGAGACAAGAGCGCTTGCCAAACTCCGCAAAAAAGCCATGAAAAGTAAACTTCAGGACTTTCTGAACTAATGGAAAACTACGTCAACGTACGTCCCGAACATCTGAATTTTCACGGATACCTTTTCGGCGGTGAAATGCTTAAATGGCTGGATGAGTTTGCGTGGATGGCAGCTTCGAGAGACTACCCGGGCGCAACAATGGTTACTGTTGCAATAGACAATATTTTATTCAAAAACAGAGTGGTGAATGGTTCGATACTTCATTTTGTAATAGAAGTTTTTAAAACCGGAACAAGCTCTGTAACATATAATGTAGAAGTATTCTGTGATGAACCCGGTTCTTTTGATGAAAAAGAAGTCTTCTCTTCAAGGATAACATTTGTAAATCTGGATGGAGACGGCAAGCCTATGCCGCTGCCTTTAAAAACAGAAAACACCTAGGATATGCTGTTCATATCCTCTTCAATGGAAACACCCTTAACAGTAAGGTAGTCACCCACCATTATACCGTTAGCACCTGCTCTTACCACCTTTTTAGCAGAGTTTCCCGCAAAAACGATACTTCTGCCTCCACAAACTCTAATATCCCTGTCAGGCATTATAAACCTGTGCATAGCGATAATGCGGAGAGCTTCGTCTTCTGACAAAACCTCTCTGTTTTCTACCGGAGTTCCGGGTATAGGGTTCAGAAAATTAACAGGAACTGATTGTACACCAAGATCTCTAAGAAGAAATGCCAGCTCCGCTCTTTGCACCCATGTCTCACCAAGGCCAAAAATACCGCCAGAACAAACATAAAGCCCTGCACGTATAGAATCACGAACTGTCTGAACATCTCGTTCATAATCGTGAGTGGTGCATATGCTCGGAAAAAAACTGCGTGATACTTCTAGGTTATGATGATAGGCGGTCATTCCCGCCTCTTTCAGCTCTATTATCTGATCATATGATAGACAGCCAACAGAAGCATCAGGCAGAAGCCCATGAGACCTGATTATCCTCATAGCTTCTTTTATTTTTGCAAATTCCTCTTCACTTGGACCTATGCCGCTAGTGACTATACTGAACCTCTGCACGCCTTTTGCTGCCAGATCTGCTGCCGCTGCATCTATCTTTTTAAGGTCGATAAAGCTGTAAACAGGTGCTCCAGTATCGAAATGAGACGACTGGGCACAGAAAGTGCAGTCTTCGCTGCAAAGTCCGCTTCTGGCATTTATAATGGCGCAAGTGTCGGTTTTTTCGCCTTTAAACTGGATTTTCAGTTTTTCAGCGAGTGAAAGCAGATGTTCTAGGTTTGCGTTAACTATACAGCTGATGTCTGCCGCACTGAGTTGTTCACCAGCTAATGATTTTTCATATATTTTTTCTAACATGCCTTATTCCGATATAATTAAAAATTTCGAATTTACAAACCCGGTATAGTCATTAGTCTTGACCTTCCACCAGGTAATGCCTTTATTCTTTATTCTGCCTAAAATAGTAAGCTGCTGCCAACTTACAAGTATTTCTACAACATCTGAGTCGTTTGTAGGAAACTGCCAGAGGATTACACCATCCTTCACAGCGTACCCAAAACCAGTCTTACTGGTGTCTACTTCGTAGCTGTCGGCAGGAATCATTTTTTTTGTTTTTAGTTAATTATCACGTGGAATTTTTTCGGTATATACTTTTGTAACCCGCCCTTCCTGTTCGGTACGAAGAATAAGTCCAGAATCCGCAACAGCATTAGAATTTCTGTCCTGTTCCATCTTTAACGCTTCTTCCTGCTTCGCAGGTATTGTCTCAGATTCAAGCTTTACCACGGTGTCTTTTATCCCGGAAACTATCTCTTTCAGTCTTTCATGATGCTGTCTTTGAAACTCTATCTCTTCAGTCTGAGATTGAACGCTTTTATCTACATCTATCATTGATCTTCTCATTGAGAGAAGTTCTGTCTTCATTTCATCTGTCATAACCCGGATGGAACGGACGTCATTTTTGATTCCATCCAGCTCTTTCTCATATTTCGCCACCCTGCTTCTGCTGGCACATGAAACAGTAACCATAACTATAAGTATCAAGACAATAAATCTTTGCATTTTCCACTCCATCATAAACTGGAATTTAATAGAAATCGACGATAAGTGCAAGCAGTTAATCAGCTACACATTCCTCAGCAGAATCTACAACCTTGATGTATCGGGCATACATAAAGCCATAGGAATCTTCGTATAATGTTTTCCACCAGTTGCCGTCAGCAGAAAGCTCAATAAGCTCAACATAAGCCATGTAAGGGGCTGTACCTATGAGCTCTGTGTCAACAGAAGCTCCATCTCTTATCTTAAGACCGCTCTGGGCTGTGACACATCCGTGCTTAATTTTTGCCTTCTCAGCAACAGGGTCCGGTTCTGGTTCTTTTTCAACAACTGGCTCTGGTTCTGGTTCAGCAATAGTTTCTGGCTCTGGTTCTGTTTGAGCAACCTGCTCCTGTTGTGCAGACGCAGACACTTCGGGCAAGGCGGAGGCCTCCTGTTCAGCTGCCTCCTCATCTTGTTCCGGTGACTCAACTATTGTTACAGGTGGCGTATCAGGTTTTTCCTGCTTCTCTTCCTGCACTTCAGGTTTAGTCTCTATAATCGTCTCTTTTTGTTTAGTATTAACAGCTAATTTGGCCCCAGCGTACCAGTCTTTGTAAAGAAATGCCCCCCCAATGAGTAAAATCGCAAGTAATACAATAAACGCAGGCTTTTTCTTCATTTTCTTTGTGGCTCTCACACCATAAAGTCTGGCAGCTGCCAAACGAATATGCCCAGAGGTTACTTTGCTTTGTTTCTTCTCTTTGGCTATAGAGAGTGCTTTATGGGCTATACGGTTTATCTCAGAGGGAACTCCTTTGGAATAATTGTATATAGCTGGATAAGAATTGCTTTTAAAAAGCTGTACATCGTCATCACCAATTGCTGTCTTAAGCCTGTGTTCGACATATTCAGTTGTATCATGAAGATTCAGCGGCGCAAGCTCTACAGTAAATGTGAACTTAGGTCCAAGGTCACTGCCTATATGTTTCAGCCTGTCGTGAAGCTCAGGGCAACCAGATATTATAACCTGAACCAGCTTGCACTTTTCTATCTCTATTTCAAGAAAACGGCTAAGCATATGGAGGTTTTCGTCAGAGATACTCTCAGCTTCGTCTATTATAATGAGGTTGTTTTTGCCTTCCTTGTATTGTTCGACAAAATACTCCATAATCTGCCCAAAAAGCTCCTGACTGTCTGCTTCTTTGAACTCCATTTCAAACCCTGCGCATATCTGTTTCATCAACACATCAGGAGTTACAGAGCCGTACTTAACCATGGATACATTACAATCTTTAGCAGAGTCTTTCAGAATATTACACGTCATGGTTTTACCGGTGCCTTTCAGGCCGGTAAGCAGCATAAAACCTTTACGGCTGTTTAGGCCGTATTCTAAAAGAGTTATGGCTTTATCGTGCAGTATCGAAGAAAAAAAGTACTTGTTATCAGGGTAAGCATTGAACGGCTCATCTTTAAACCCGAATAAGTCTCTGCTCATGTTGCTCCTTTTCAGTAGGGAAATTTATATATATATTAAGTTAATTACTACAAAAAGTCTACTTCTCTATTGTTGAAAAAATCAATACATCTTCAGCGGATGCATTAAGGTTTTCAGGGCGAAGTTTAAGAGCTCTGCTTTTTGTGACCCCTTCTTTTATATCTTTGCTCACAATATACAATTCGGTGTCAGTATCAAAAACATAAGAAGGGATCATATCAACAGGATCTTTCATAACTGCTATTATCTGAAAAGTTTCCAGCCCAAATTGCGGAACAATATCAAATTCTCCAATACTAATCCACCTGTTTATCTCATCAACATCAACTTTTCTGATGAATTTTCTATTGCCTTTAGTATTATAAAAGTCCACAAGATACGAAAAAAGCTGCCCATCCTTGTACACATGTCCAACCATAAAAAAATATCCAGGTTTATTCATCTTTACAAAAAGCTCAACAGAGTCGCCTGATCTATATAACATTGCCTTTTTGCCGTTGTTTGTGGCAAGACGAACTTTAAAGTCTGATGACTGAACCAGCCCTAGTTTAAGCAGTCTCTCAAAAGAGAGTGACTTTGGCTTAGTATTCAGTCCTTTATGTGCTTTGGCCTCAAGAAGTTTTACGCTTTTACCCAGTGTTATACCTTTTTTGTCAAAAAGCGTGGCAGAGACATATATGCCGTCCTGCGCATCTGTATAGATTGTTTCTAGAAAATAATCCGCATCAAAAACAGAACCAACTGATTTAAAACCTTTCGCAAGCATCTCTCTGAAAACAGCAGAAAACTGTGTAACTTCTTCTGAACCGGTAAACATAGGGTAATACACATAGACCCTGCTCCTTTTAAGTTCACTGGCAATAAGTTCTGCTACATGAGACATACTGTCCGATTTTTCAGTAAGTTCCTGTTTAAGCTGCTTAAGCTGTTCCAGCGTGACATCAGTATATCTTTTCACAGGCCCGCCAAGCACATTAAGCACTGCCCTGACCTTCAGCATGTTTTCATAATTTGAAAGTGCAGACATTACCAGAGAATACTTTACAGACGATGACCTTTCCCCATATAAAAGTTTATTGATTTTGTTTATTTGGTTTACTGACTGCTCAAGCTCAACCCTGTAAATGGGAATTGCTTTTTCAGGCCTGAGCTCAGCCGTCACATGAAAATCTCTATCTGTTTTTTCAATTGTGTACGAGGCGCCATAAACAGGTATAGCACTCGTAATGTCTATTTGTTTGGTAACTATTTGTTTGGGAGCTGATGGATCGTTGCTAATATCGGTATGCAATGCTGACCTTATGTCGGAATAGATAACAAATGAAAGTTCAGCAGCAGCATTACCTCTTGCCTCTGCTTCTGTTTCACCATAGCCTTCTGCGGTAATCACTTCTGAATAAGATTCCGACAGAGAGCTCAACATTAAAATTGTAATAAAAACAAATAATTTAACCCTCATTGAGTTAAATATATCACGACAATAAAAATGGGCAATAAAAAAGGCCTGCTGTTAGGCAGACCTTTTTAAAGAAAAAACATTTCCAAATATTCTTCTTAGCCTATGGAATCTTTGAAAAGCTTGCCAGGTGTGAATTTAGGCACTTTCTTAGAAGGAATAGTCATCTCAGCGCCTGTCTGAGGGTTTCTACCCTTGCGTTCTTTTCTTTCTGATACAGAGAATGTACCAAAACCAACAAGTGTTACCTTGTCACCAGCTTTAAGTGCCTCAACTGTGGCATCTTCAAAAGCCTTAAGTGCTTTTTCAGCATCTGATTTTTTAAGACCAGCCATTTCGGCGATCTTTTCGATTAGCTCTTTCTTGTTCACTACAACCTCCTAACGTCAAGAAGTTAAAATTATATACACGTGGATGCCTATAAAATCAAGCAAATAATGCATTTTCTTCAAAAAAAGTCTAACATTTACCGTTGATTAAACTAAGCAACTAAATTCCCTGCATAAAAATATACAGGAAAAAAATACATAATTTTAAACTTTATAAATTAACATCTTTTATACATATTAACAATGATATACAATAATAAAGCTTAACACCTGCGTAAAAAACACAGGGGTTAAAATGTTTTATAGTCTAACTGAGCTTTTTTATTTAATAAAAAGTTCTGCTATCTGAACAGCATTAGTCGCTGCACCTTTGCGAAGCTGATCGCCCACCACCCAAAATGTCAATGAGTTTTCACGAGCAATATCTGTTCTGATACGACCCACATAGCATGTATCTTCACCTGCTACGAAAAGCGGCATAGGATATTTTCCATTTGCTGTATCATCTAAAACCTCAAGTCCAGGAGCAGCAGCAAACAGCTCTCTTGCTTTTTCAGGAGAAATAGGCTCTTCAGTTTCAATAGTAACTGCCTCTGAATGTGCAGAAAGAGTTGGGACACGCACACATGTAGCACTTACTTTGATGTCATTATCATGAAGCATTTTACGAGTTTCGTTGAACATCTTCATCTCTTCTTTTGTGTATCCGTTTTCAGTGAAAGAATCCACATGAGGGATAACATTGAAAAGAATCTGATGAGCGAACTTGTCCACCACAAGATCTTCACCTTTTACCCACTGCTTAGTCTGGTTTTGAAGCTCTTCCATAGCAGATGCACCCGCACCGGATGTTGACTGGTACGAAGAAACAACTACATTTTTTATCTTAGAATAATCATAAAGCGGCTTCAGAGCCACCAGCATGATTATGGTAGTGCAGTTTGGATTTGCTATTATGCCGTTGTGCTTAAAAGCATCTTCTGAATTAACCTCTGGCACAACAAGCGGCACACTTGGATTCATACGGAAAGCTGAGGAATTATCTACTACAATAGCGCCGGCTTTCACAGCTGACGGTGCATACTCAAGGCTTCTGCCGCCTCCTGCTGAAAATAGTGCAATATCCACACCTTCGAAGCAGTCGTGAGTAAGCTCTTCAACTTTATACGTTTTACCTTTGAAAGTAAGTTCCTTGCCTACTGAGCGTTTGGAAGCTAGAAGTTTAAGCTCTGCTATAGGGAAGTTTCTCTCCTCAAGGATATTAAGTAATGTTTCGCCAACAGCACCTGTTGCGCCTGCAATAGCTACATTATAAGCTGATTTTTTTTGAAATTCTGCCACATTGCACCTCGTATATAAAGTCGTGACTACAACAAATAGGACTAAAGCCAGATATTGTCAACAGATAACAATCTAACAATTAAATTATTACATCGTTTTGAAAATAGCTTATTGCAACTATATGCCTGTTTGTGGTAATTCTCTTTCTGGGCAAACACATGAAAAACAGAAAAATACACGATATACCATTATTTAACACTAAAACTGCACATATTTATCAGGGAGCTTTCGGCAGCGGCGAACATGAAACTACAAAAGCCTGCATAAGACACCTTGAAAGTATTAATCTTGATAATAAAACAGTCCTCGACATAGGCTGCGGCACAGGGATACTGGGCATCTGCGCCAGTCTGCTCGGAGCAAAAGAAGTCTTTGGGTATGACATCTCATACGATGCCTGCAAAACAGCATTAGAGTGTAACAAACTGAACGGCATATCTAACAATCACATTATATGCGGGCTTCAGGACTGCATAAACGGTTCGTTTGACGTTATAGCCGCAAACATATACTTCGACATACTGATAGACATTTCGGGCTTTATACAAGCGTCTTTAGCTCCTGACGGATTGGTTATACTTTCAGGTATACCTGTAGAATTTAATTATGATGTGAGAAGACATTATATGAATGTTGGATTTGAAGTTATTAACTTGCAAATTCACGAAGATTTCACTACTGTTTTATTGAAAGATAATACTTTAAGTTAAAGTATGTGTATCATGAAAATCAGCTAGGATTTTTTTCATTATAAATTTATGGGCGGTTAGCTCAGTTGGATAGAGCACAGGCCTCCGAAGCCTGGTGTCATGAGTTCGATTCTCGTACCGCCCGTTTAATTCTTCAATATCTAGTATCCGTTTACAACAGTAAGACCAATAAAAATATGTATTTTTTACACTTTTTGAAGAAAAAGTATCTAATAATTTAATTAATCGTTATAATATTAAAAACAATATTCAGGATTTATTTTTATGACAAGGTTAATAGTTTTATTCATCTTTCTAATGAGCTCATTTGCTTTTGCAGATACAAGAAATGTACTGTTGATAAATTCTTATAGCTGGAAACTTCCTTGGCAGAATCAGTTGGAAGATGGATTTTTCTCTGAATTCAAACCATACAGTATCTCTAATAACATAAACCTTTATATTGAAAATATCGTAGAACTAAGAACATTGATGAATGATGAAGAAATGTATCGCTATTTTAAAAACAAATACAAATCAATGCAAATTGATCTTGTGATACAAGATGATGCAGCATCAGTTCCATTTGTAACCAAATATAAAAATGATCTTTTCCAAGAAGCTCAGTTTTTTTCATATATAAACGCTAATATAATTCAATCTGTAAAAGATATACTCCCAGATGGTTACATGACACCTCTTGGAACAGAGCATGTTGAAACGATCAGGATTATGCTGAAGCAAATGCCAGATTTAGAAAAAATTTACATGATAAGCAGTTCGCTGGACACCAGCCGGATACTAAGCAACAGTGTCTTAGAAAAGGTAAAAAAGCTTGATGATGCTCCTGAAATTATTTTGGTTGATGACATTGCTTATGTTGAACTTTTAAAACTTGTCTCAAAGATCAAAGATAAAAGTGCCATTTATTATTTTCCTTTTCTGAAAGACAATACAGGCAAAAGGTTTATACCTATTAATGTCCTTGAAACACTCAGCAAAATCTCAAATGTTCCTATATACAGTTCTTGGGAAACTTTTATCGGAAAAGGTATTGTAGGGGGAAAACTGCTACATGCACGTAAAGTAGGAGAGATACTAGCAAAAAACACCATAAAAATCCTTAATGGAGCACCAGCTGATACCATTAAAGCGAAAGAAGCAGACTTAACTGCTTATATGTTTGACATGAGCCAAATCAAAAAGTGGAAGATATCTGAAAAAACCATACCTGAAAATAGTGTTTTGATAAATAATAAACCAAGTGCATGGGACCAATATAAACATTACATATTAACAACAGTAACAATACTCATACTTCAGGGACTGTTAATATTTGCTTTAATTATCGCCAGAAAGAAAAGTCTTATATCAGAAGAAAAATTTCAAGAGAGTAATAGAAAACTTGAAAAGCTGCTAGACATAAGTACTGACAAAGTTCGTACTTTATCAAGAGCTATTGAGCAGAGCTCAAGTCTTGTTTTAATAACTGATACAGATGGATATATTGAATATGTAAATTCGACTTTTGAAGATGTAATGGGTTACAAGCTAGAAGAGATCAAAGGCGAAAAACCTAAAATATTCAAATCAGACAGCCATGACGATGAATATTATAAAAGATTATGGATGACTTTAAAAAATGGCGATGACTGGAAAGGCGAGTTCATTAATATTAAAAAATCAGGCGACAAAATATGTGTTTTAAATACTATAACCCCTGTTAATGACGAAGAGGGCTCCCCAAGCCACTTTGTAGCTGTACAAACAGATATTACAAGCAGAAAAGAAGCTGAAGAGATGATACAATACCTTGCATATCATGATCCTCTCACAGACCTTCCAAGCCTTCGTCTGGCAAGGAACGAGATAAAATCAGCAATAGCCAACTGTAACAGACACAACACCAAGTTTGCCCTCATGTATATTGATCTGGACGATTTTAAAAAGGTGAACGACAGTTTAGGGCATGATGCAGGAGACGAATTACTGAAACAGGCCGCCCAGAGGATCAGAAACATGATGCGTGATACAGATACCGCAGCTAGGATAGGCGGGGACGAGTTCCTTATCATCCAGACGGATGTGAAAGATGATAACTATATCAGTGTTTTTGCAACAAAGATTATAGAATATGTCAGCCAGCCTTACGATGTATTTGGCAATGAAGCTCAGATAGGCTTGAGCATGGGCGTAGCGGTCTACCCTACCACTGCCCTATCTCAGGATGAACTGCTGAAGTTTTCAGACAATGCAATGTACGAAAGCAAGCAGCGCGGCAAGAACCAATACACTATATATAACAATCAAAAATAAACTATTAGTTAATCGTAAAATTTATATCTATAAAAAATAGCATATGAAAATTTCAAATATTATTATAATATAATATTGATACAAATACTTTAATGTATTTAAAAATTATCAGCATACTTATTCTTTCTTATTTACTACAGTAAACTGTCATGTTACATTATTACAAAATTTTTTGTTTTTTTATCTAAGGAGAGCAATATGCTTTATGATTTATATAAGTCCGTTGAAAGAACTTTTTTTAATACACTTTCAAAAAAGTTAATAGGAAATCTGTTTTTTATTTTTATTGTAGCTGCCTCACCTATAATCTACCTTAGCATTAAAAATTCGGAAATAACTATACTTATAGTGTCACTGGTTTTATTGATGTTCGTTACAGTTTTTGGCTACTTCTTTCTTCGTCAGCTAATTATTGTCCCTGTTAAATCTATTAATAACACTCTGATTGATCTTATCTCAGGGGAAAAAGACTTAACAAAAAACACTACCTGCAAAAGCATTGACGAAATATTTTCGATGTCTGACAATTTTAATAAATTTCTAGCTAATCTGAGAGATATCATCGAAGACCTTAGAACTGTTGGTTTGACAATATCGACAGAGGTTACTGTTATATCACAGCAGATAAATGATTCTAATTATGCCGCAAAACAACAAGGAAACATGTCTGGAGATATTTTCAATGCCAGTCAAGAATCCACATCTGCCCTTAATGAAGTGTCAATGAACACAACTGACATCACAAATTCAACATCAGAAAACCTTCAGTCTGTACAAGCAAGCTATGACAGTATGCAAAATGTTTCAAAAGAGATTAATATTGTTTCAGAACATATTGAGTCATTCCAGAAGACTGTTGGCGAATTAAGCCAGAACTCTGCCAATATCAGAGAGATCGTTTCACTGATCAATGATGTTTCTGAGCAGACGAACCTGCTTGCACTTAACGCCGCAATAGAGGCAGCAAGAGCTGGTGAACACGGACGTGGTTTTGCAGTTGTGGCAGACGAAGTGCGCAAGCTTGCTGAAAAGGTGCAAGTGGCAACAGACGATATCAATCAAAACATCACAAGCATGATAGGCCTTGTAAATAAAACCGATGATGGTGCTAAAGAGATCAAAACATACACTGCTAATATTCAGAATGTAGTAAATGATGCTACTGTTAATTTTGAATCTATGATGGCAGCACTTGAGCAAAACAGTTCTAATTTAATTTCAATATCTTCAGCACTGGAAGAACTATCCGCAACCAACTCTTCAGTACACGAGAAAGTTACTTCTATTAATGAATTAAGCACTGATGTTGAAACCAAAATGACAGAATCAGCTAAAAATTCTATAGAACTTCGGGACACTTCTGAGATACTTATAGATCAGATTTCGCATTTTAAAACAGGCAAGTCAAAACTGGAAGCACTTATTAATAAAGCATCTGACTTCTTAACGTCACTTCAGCCCGCATTTGATGACCTTGCGAAGCAAACAAATATTTTTGATACCAATTATCAGACAGTTCCGAATACAAACCCTCAAAAACATGATTTGATCTACAGGAAGCAATTTCATAGTAAATTTCAATCTGCTATTGATGAGCTGAAAAAAGACACCGGCGCTATCTATTCACTCTTTATAGACAAAAATGGATATGCTCCGACTCACCACAAAGGATTTGCAAGCGAAATGACTGGAAACCCAGACACAGACCTTGCAAAGAGCAGACACATGCGTATATATGCCAACAGTGTTGCTGAAAAGCGAAGGGCTACTAATACTAAACCTTTCCTGCTACAGTCATATGTGAGAGACACTGGTGAAATTCTTAATGACCTGTCTCTGCCTGTTTTCATTAACGGAAAACATTGGGGAGCTCTCATTATAGGTATCACCCCAGACCAGCTTATATCAAAATAACCTATAAAAAAAAGGGGCTTAAAAAAGCCCCTTTTTTATGTGTATCTAGAATCCCTGAGATATACCGAAAACTTCCGGCCATAGAACCAATAAAATCAGCACTGCAGCCTGGATAGCAATAAACGGGATCACCCCTCGATAAATTTGTGTCGTTCGCACCTCTGGCGGTGCACAGCCTTTCAGATAAAACAGACTGAATCCGAAAGGAGGTGTAAGGAAAGATGTCTGGAGGTTCATAGCAATAAGTATCGCAAACCATACAGGGTTTATACCTATTGCATCTGCGATAGGCACAAGTATAGGAACGATGATGTATGATATTTCGATAAAATCTATGAAGAAGCCAAGAACCATGATAGCGAGCATTGAAAGGATAAGAAATCCCCATTTTTCGCCAGGCAGCCCAAGCATGAATTCTTCTACGATCATATCACCGCCGGTGTATGTGAATACCATTGAAAATGCAGTAGCACCAACAAGGATACCAAACACCATAGCTGTAACTTTTACTGTTTCAAGTGCAGCTTCAAAAATCATTTTAAAGCTGAAAGATTTGTATATTATGGCAAGCAGGATAGCACCTATACCACCAACAGCAGCAGATTCAGTGGGTGTTGCTACTCCGCCGAATATGGAACCAAGAACAAGGATAATAAGAACCAACGGAGGTACAATAGCCTGAAGAGCTTTCCATATCTGTTGTTTCTTTGTACCTGTATTGCCTTCTATCCTGACAGGAGGAGCTGATTTGGGCTTAATAAAAGAAAATATAAGTATATACACTATATAGGCAACCACAAGAAGAAGCCCCGGCCAAACAGCAGCCTGAAAAAGGTCGCCTACTGGAACCTGAAAAACGTCTCCTAGGATGATAAGAACAATAGAAGGCTGAATGATCTGCCCCAGTGTTCCGGCCGCACAGATAGTTCCTGTGGACAGCTTGTTATCATAGTTATACTTTATCATTACAGGTAGTGAGATAACGCCCATAGCAACAACAGAAGCTCCAACAACTCCTGTAGATGCAGCAAGCAGCGCACCAACTAAAACTGTGCTTATAGCAAGACCGCCTCTGATTTCTCCGAAAAGAAAGCCCATAGACTCAAGAAGTCTTTCAGCCAGATTAGTTTTTTGTAAAACTATACCCATATATATAAAGAGCGGAATAGCCATAAGTATTGTATTGTTCATAATAGCATATATACGGAAAGGCATGAAGGCAAACATCTGCTCACCTATTTGAAGCCCAGCCATTATAGAATCACCGTATTGCAGTGCTTCCACAATACCTGCTATCATTCCGAAAATAATCGAAACTGCTCCAAAGGTAAATGCAACAGGGTATCCGAAAAGCAGCATAAAGAGTGCTGCAAAGAACATTATAATTCCTATCATTTTGCACCCTCCGCATTTTCTGAGTAGTCCCTGCCGATACCTTTAAAGATGTTATAGTTCTTTACTATGCTTCCAACGCTGTTAAAAACAAGCAGGAAGAAGGATGCCGGAATGAAAGCTTTTATAAGCCATCGATGGGTGAGACCTCCGGGGTCGCCGCTTTCCTCCATCTGATGATAGGATTCCAGCACAAAGTCAATAGAGCCAAAAGCGATAAGCAGTGAGAATGGTATTAGGAATACGATAGTTCCAACGAGATTGATAACCGCTTTTTTCTGAGGGGATAAAGTGTCGTAAATAACGTCCACTCTAACATGACCGTCCTCTTTCAGGGCATAGGATATACCGAGAAGGAAAACCATAGCGAATATGTGCCATTCCAGCTCTTGGAAAGCGATAGAGCCGGTTCTGAAGAAATATCTCATAATGACGTCGTAAAATACATTCATCATCATAAGGATCATCAGTGCACCAGAGATATAGCCGATCCAGTCTGCTATACGGTCAAAGAATTTTTCCAGTTTTAACATATATATAACCTTTTTTAACTAAAGTCTCTTTTCAAAATTAAAAAGGCCGTTCCTGTGCAATATCAATGCTCAGGAACAGCCTAAAAGTCATTATACCGGGAAATTGAATCCGGCTATTATTTTACGTTATCCTTAAGATAGCGATAGTCAGACATTTCTGTCCACTTTCTAACTTTCTTAAGATAGGCAGCTTGAGAATCAAGAACTTCTTTAAGAAGCGGCTTGTCTTTAGCGTAATCAGCAAGAAGCTCATCATTTGCTTTTTTCATTGCATCCATGACTGGCTCTGGGAATGTCATGATCTTGATATTAGGATACTCAGTCTCAATCTTAGACCAAGCATCTGCGGACATGTCATAGTTTTTGATATACATATCGTATGAAGCGAGCTTCATAGCAGCTTTCAGGATTGCCTGATTGTGCGGTGTAAGCTTTTCGAAATTTTTCTTATTTACTAGGAACTGAAGCTCCGTAGCAGGCTCATGCCAGCCAGTGTAGTAATAAGGAGCAATTTTATGAAAGCCCATTTTGATGTCCATACCAGGTCCAACCCACTCAAGAGCATCGATTGTACCACGCTCAAGTGATGTATAAAGCTCACCAGGAGCTATGTTTGTAACTGCAAGACCAAGCTTAGCAAGTACTTCACCAGCGAACCCAGGTATTCTCATCTTAAGACCTTTAAGGTCATCGAGTGATTTGATCTCTTTTCTGAACCAACCACCCATCTGGTTTCCTGTGTTACCGCCAGGGAATGAGAGTACACCGAATGGCTCGTATGCTTTCTGCATAAGCTCAAGACCGCCGCCTTCATAAAACCATGCATACTGCTCAGGAGCAGTCATACCGAAAGGCATTGTTGTGAAAGGGAGAAGATTAATGTCTTTACCTTTCCAGTAGTAAGAAGCTGAGTGAGCCATATCATACTGGCCAAGTTTAACCATATCAAGAACACCAAAAGGTGCTTTGTGCTTGTTAGACGCGTCAATACGAATAACAAAATTTCCATTACTCATCTCTTCAACCAAAGCAGCCATCTCTTCAACAGCATCGGTAAATGGAGAGAGCGTTGGTCCCCATGTCATAGCGAGTTTCCAGCGAACCTTCTGCTCAGCAGCGCTTGCGGCAACTGCGAAAGTGAGCATAACAGCTACAACTGCAACTGCAATCTTAGTAAACTTCATAATTCCTCCTTATAGGATTGTTGTTTAATCGAGTTTTAATTTACCCTTTATATAATTTTAGAGGTAAAACCACTGAATATCAACAAAATCGTTGTTAAATGGCGGTATTCTGTAATAAGCGGAAACCTGTAAAATTAAGCGGAAGTTTGGATTGGCTAATTGGTATTACCGCATCCCTATGAGCTGCTTGAGATTTCTTAATGAACGTCTGCTCACAGGTACATTTTCACCTTTGTTAGTAATTATTTCCGCAGCACCATTATCCAGAAGCCTGATCTCTTTGATTGAGTCCAGATTCACCATGTACTGTCTGTGACAACGGAACAGATCTGTACGTTCCTCCATCACTTTCAATGTAAGGTCACTCAGAAGATTATTATTATTTGTAACCACATGCACACCCGATAAGTCGGAAACTATAAACTCAATATCGTCCACATCTATCAGCTTTACGACGTTGTTTAAAGAGCAGGGAATTTTTTTCAATGGTTTTATATCATATGAAGGACGGTTTTCCTGTTCTATGTTTTCTTCGATACGGCGTATTGTCTGCTCTAATCTGCTCTGCTCTATGGGTTTCAGCAAATAGTCGAGGGTGTTCTCCTCGAATGCTTTCAGAGCATATTCATCATATGCCGTCACAAAAACCACAAGAGGTATCACACTTTCTTCTATCATGCTAAGCATATCAAAACCGCTGAGACCTGGCATTTGAATATCAAGAAAGATCACATCAGGCTTGTGCTGATTAACGGCTTTCACACCTTCGACAGCATTTCGGCATTCTGCGATGATATCAATACATTCGAATTTTTCAAGATAGTGCTTCAGTTACTGTCTGGCGTATTGTTCATCGTCAATTATGACTGTTTTGTAGCCCAAGTGAATCCTCGCTCAAAGGTATTGATATGCGAACAACGGTGGATTCATCTTTAACACAATCCACACTGATACCATATATGCTGCCAAACATATTCTTGACTCTTTTATCCACAATGGCAAGTCCAAGCCCCTGCTCGCTTCCTTCTGTCTTTTCATGGCAAAAAGCTCCTGCATTATCTCGAACCTCAAGCACACAAAGATGTCCTTCGATGTAACCTTTGACAACGATCTCCATTCTGTCAATGACTTTTACCATGCCATGCTTGATAGCATTTTCTATCAGAGGCTGCAGGGTGAAGCAGGGGATCTTCATCTGCATTATCGCAGGGTCAATGTCAATTTTAACATCAAGCTGATCTCCGAATCTAGCTTTTTCTATTTTAAGATAGGAATTAACATGATCAAGGTCTTCTTCAAGTTTTGATGATAAGTCCTGCCGCTTTAGATTTTTTCTGAACATATTAGACAGATGCTGAATAAGCTCTATCGCTTTATCCGGTGATACCCTTGTGACAGAGACAATCGTATTTAGTGTATTAAAAAGAAAGTGTGGATTAATCTGAGCCTGAAGCAGCTTCAATTCTGACTCTACAAGCAACGTCTTCTGCTCTGCGTATTTCGCTATAAGAAGCTGAGTTGACATAAGGTTTACTAGCCCCTCTCCAAAAGATTTATTAATATTAAGAAAACTTTTGTTTTTAGATTCAAAAAGCTGAATAGTACCTATCAGCTCACCATCTACTTTCAAAGGCACAACCAAAACTGAGTTAAGTTCGCAGTTTGCATCTATTGGGCATTTGAATGAACTTGTAATACCGTATGCAAAGACTACTTCTCCGGTTTCAACACTGGAAAGCGTATGAGGAGATGTTACATTGGTTCCAACTTTATGATGTCTGCTCCCCTCCCCTTCAAATGCAAGAATTCTGGTTTTATCTGTAACAGCAACTGCACTTACGCCTATCTCATCCTTAAGCACTTTTGCCAGCTTGACAGGTACGTCATCAGTGAGGCCTTTCGAAAAAAGGTGCAGCGTTTTATCCGCAACTCGCAGTGCTTTCTTTGAAAACAGTGCGCCATACTCATCAACCATCCCTTTTTGATAACCCAGTATACTTATAAAAAGAGCAGCTCCCACAGAATTGGACAAAATCATAGGCAGCGCAATAATCTCAACCAGCGCTAGAGCCTCGGTAAAAGGTTTTGCTACTGCTAAAATAATAAGCATTTGGGCAGCCTCGCTAATGAATGTAGCTGCAAAGGCTACCTTGTATGAGTATATTAGACTGTCCTGACTTTTTTTGACCAGATAATAGTGAAAAAAACCGCCTATAAGCCCTTCAACAGTGGTTGAGAGTCCACAGGCAAAGTCTGTAAAACCGCCCATCATAAATCTGTGGATGCCAGCAGTTATACCAACAGCACCCCCCATAATAGGTCCACCAATCAGTCCGGAAGTAACAGCACCTATCGCTCTGGTATTGGCAAGGGCATCCTTTATAGGCAGCCCCATGTAGCTTCCGAAGATGGTAATACTGGAAAAAAAGAGATATGTGAAAAGTATATCCCGTGTTCTTCTGTTTGGACTCAGAAGGGTCTTGAATCCTGACGTCTTACTGTAAAGGTATGCAATAACAGCAAACACGGTCATTTGCTGAAGCAGTGGTATTAGCAGTTTCATGTTATTAATATATAGTTTCATCACCTGTCAAAAGACAAGCGAATAATTCTCTAAGGCATAATATTGGATTTAACGGCAGATATATTATCTGAATAAAAAAAAGACCGCACTGTAACATGCGGTCATGGATTATTATTCAGCAAGAACTTGCCTGATCTTTGCTTCTATATCTTTCAGATTTTTGAAAGGTTTGACTATGTAGTGGTCAGCGCCTATTTTATGGCTTTTAAGAACCTTATCAAGTGAGGAGTAAGCGGTCATCATAATGACTTTTACCTCACTGTTCTTCTCTTTAAATTTGTTAAGCGCTTCAATCCCGTCCATCTCAGGCATCATTATATCCAAAAGTATAACATTAAAATTTGTGCCGTTATAGGCTTTGACAGCCTCCAAAGGGTTGGCATATGTTTTTACTGAGTTAAAATCAGACCTTTTAAGAGACGTTTCGAGCATCTTAAGTATTTCACGCTCATCATCAACAATCATTACATTCACTTTGCTGTACATAGCATCACCTATTTATTTTCTTTCTTCTTTTTATTATCAAAAAGTGCGCCTATGGCATCATGCATCATAGTACTTGATTTTTCTTCTATCATAGCATCAAGGGATGCAAAAACGCCTTTACTTGCATCTTCTATCTTATATATTCTTTCTCGAATCTCATCAAAAGAACAGTCTTTAAACTCTTCTATGCAGCGGGTAAAAAGTATATTTGCCTCATCATGCACTGTTTTATGAGGATGAAGAAGATCTTTATATCCGCCTGTATCGCTGAAAGTCTCTTTCCCTTTGCCAGTATTATACCAGTTACCAAGCCTGCATTCGTTGTGAGAAACACATTTAAAACCTTCACTGCCACTAAGGACACTGTTGTAGAGGTTATTTTTATAGATAACGTGATCTATCTTTGCCAGGTTTGCAAATATCTGATTGCTAAGGTGCATGGTTTCATACATCACCCGATTTGCGTTTTTGTTGAACACGTTAATCATATCTTTCAGCTCAACCGTGTTCTCTGAAACAGCACCCATGTTGGACTGAACATTTTCTGTATTAGTCAAAAGTTGTGATATGTCTTTGTGCATACCGTCCACCACTGTTGCTATCTCTGATGTAGCACTCTGAGTGCGTTCAGCAAGTTTTCTGACTTCGTCTGCTACCACTGCAAATCCTCTCCCCGCCTCTCCAGCTCTGGCAGCTTCTATAGAAGCGTTAAGAGCAAGCAGGTTTGTCTGGTCAGCAATATCTTTGATGAGGTTTGTTACCTGAGAGATGTCCTCACTGCGTTTTGAAAGTGCACTGCTGGTTTGTGTTGATTCCTCAATAAAATTCGAAAGATCCACAACCTCATTACTAAGAAGGTTTACGTACTCTTTGCCTTTATCTGAAAGAACTGCAGTCTCCTTGGATTCTCCTATCATCTCTTCCATCTCTGAAAGCATCTGAATAAAGAAATCCTGATTCATCTTAAAAGAAGATGTAACAATATCCTGATGAATTTCAGCAAAAAGTTCATGAATTTTTGAATTTAGTCCGTCTGCACTGACAGCATAGGCAACGTCTCCGTTATTTAAGGTTTTGGATTTTACCTGCATGTGTCCATGTCTTGTTTCAATCTGATTTGTGCCATTGTGTAACTCAGCTATAATTTCATCTTTGGAGGCGTGTTCTTCTGCATTATTATTCAAAAAAACAGGTTGTCCATCTTTCATAACAAAGAGAAGTTCATGATGAGACATCTCTGCTATCTCTTTAAAGTACTCAACCTCAGCTTTCAGGCTTTTCAATTCCTCTTCCTGATGCTGAATCTTCAACTCTAATTCTTTACTTTTCCCGCCAAACATTCTTTCCTCCATTAAAGCAGTATTTCAAAAACAGCCCCTTCTTCTGAATTATAAGGTTTTATGGTTCCGTTATGTTTATCAATAATACTTTTAGCTATGTTGAGCCCTATGCCCATACCTTTATGCTTTTTCGAACTTGCAAACAAATCAAAAAGCTTTCCTGCCATATCTTTATCAATGCCCCCTCCGTTGTCGGCAATGATAATTTTATATCGGCCTTCACTCTCAGGTATAATTTCTATCTTAATATATTTTTTATCAAATGCAAAGTCACACTGGGTTAATTGATCCAAGCTGTTGTTTAAAAGTATTATCCATAGCTGTTCAAGCATTTTAGGCGATGCTTCAATCTCGAATATCTCTTTATTCGGATCAGATTCCATGCTCAGAAGAGTGCCGTTTATATAAATGGGACAAATGTGTTTTGCCCTGTTAAGAACCATTCTGCCGGATACGATAAAGGTTGAATAAAGATTAATTTTTTCCAGTTCAAACTTAACCTCACCAGTCACCTCTTTCATTGACTGAATAATAAGCCCTATCCTGTCTATGCCGTCATTTATTGAGTTGAAGAAATCCTTCATCTCTTCAAAAGTACCTTGTTCCACACTATCTTCAACCTGCCACTCGAGAAGCTCCATATTGCCTTTAATGTAGGTGAGCGGTGTGTTTATCTCATGGGTAATGCCTGCGGAGAGTTTTCCAATGGACGCAAGCATCGCCCTGTTAAGCTCATCCTTTCGCAGATTCTCAAGTTCTGTAATGTCGTTCAGGCGAATAATGTCCAGATCTTCCAGACCAAGATAACTCTGATCAAGTCTAAAGACATCCAATGTAAATGTGTATGTTTTTTTATCGTCAGGTTTTACGAGATTAATTTTTACAATAGCTCCCTGGGCAGCATTTTCTAATTCAATATTTAATACATCACCGTCCTGTGTGCTGGTGATCTGATGATTAGCAGAGTGCTCATTATCGTTCTCTATAAAACAGCTAAGCGAGAAATCATTCTCAACAGCTTCTGACAGAGAACCATAACAAAAAAAATTCAGAAATGCTTTATTGGTTACTGAGAGTTTCATGGATTGACCATATGCATACATTATTGAACTGTCTGCATCGAAAAATTGCTGAAGTTGCTTTATATGGTTAGAAATCACAAAACTCATATCTTTTTCTATAGATATAAACTCTGTTACTTTGCCTTCGTTCAACACAGGAAGCAGACTCACCTCAGTAATATACTCTTCACCTGATTTTGCATTGTTGACAACACATCCTTTCCACATCTTTTCTTTTGATTTGTCAGACAGAGCTTTGAACCTGATCTCGTTTATTTTACGATCTTTTCTGATAAAGCTATAATGTTTGCCTAGTAACTCTTCTTCTGAGTAGCCGGAAATCTCGCAGAAGTAATAATTTACATGCGTAAAACAGCCTTCGGGATCCAGTATTGAAAAAATTCCGGATGCGTCAACTCCCGCCCTGTACGAACTCATTAAGTTTTGGTAACGTATAAGTTTTTTGCTGATATTTATCTCATCCACAAGAGCTGAAACGACCTCCTGAAGTTTAATCTTATGTACAGGCTTTTCTAAAAACCTGTTTACTCCAAGATTGATAGCTCTTATCAGCACATCAGATTCGGTGTACATAGTCATTAAGATAAATTTGGCTGATGGTGATATCTCTTTGATATATTCGAACATGTCCAAGCCAGTCATTCCAGGCATACTGTAATCTGAAAGTATCAGCTCCGGCTTGTGCTCTTTAAAAAACTTGAGCCCCTCTGCACCGTTTTTAGCAAACATCACATCATAGCCTATAGATGTGAACATACTCTCAATAAGTTTTCTACTGAATTAATCGTCCTCTACAACCATTATTCTAGGTGGCAGAAGACTTTCTGACGTTTGGAGCATGATAAAATGGAACTCCCCGAATAATAATAATAAAAATTATAGCATATTTTCTGAATTATTTACACTTTTTAGAAATAATGATATAAAGTAAAAAACACAATAAATATTAGATTGAGTCCCGTTAGCAGTGGTAAAAATTATGAACAAACTAAAAAACAAGAACAGCCTTTTTTTAATAGTAAGCTTACTGCTCATATCCGGTTTTTTTGTAACCAATTTTATCAGCTACTATGCAGCAAAGAAATCACTACGGGATAACATTATAAATACTTCTCTGCCCCTAACTAGAGATAACATATACACCGAAATACAACGAGATATTATGCTGCCTGTATATGTAGCTTCTCTCATGGCTAACGACACTTTTCTTAAAGACTGGGTCATAGCAGGCGAGCCTGAAGTTGAAAATATTTCAAAATACCTCAACGAGATAAAAACAAAGTACAACTTCTTCACATCCTTCTTCGTCTCTGAAAACACAAAAAGATATTATTATAACGGCGGGATACTGAAAGTTTTATCTACAGAAGATGAACACGATGTATGGTACTACAACTTCAAAGCAAAGCATGTTCCTTACGAACTGGTAGTAGACACTAATGAGGCTGCAAACAATAAACTCACCATCTTTATAAACCACAGGGTTTACGACTATAATAATAACCTTATAGGTGTTACAGGGGTTGGACTTGACCTAGAGCGCATAACAAACCTTCTTCTTTCCTACCGCATCAAATACAATAGAAATATTTACTTAGTAGATAGACACGGGCTTATAAAAGCTCACCATGACAAGACACTTGTAGAAATATAAAATATTAAGCTTATGGATGGTCTGGATGATATTGCTAACGATGTCCTTGAGGTAGGCCAGCAGTCAGTAGACTTCGAGTTTAACAGAGGGGATACCCATTATCTTCTCACCAAAAGATACATCCCTGAGCTGAACTGGTTCCTTATTGTAGAGCAGAACCAGAACAAGGCTATAGAAAGTATCTGGATGAACTTTATTAAAAGTACATTCATAGGACTAATAGTGTCCACCCTTGTGCTTTTTATAATCATAACATCTATAAATTACTACAATAGCAAGCTGGAGAAACTGGCTATAACAGATGAACTTACCGGAAACTTCAACAGACGCGAATTCATACGTATTTTTGAAAAAGCAGTGAAATGGCATAAGAAAACACAGCTGCCGTTTTCTGTAATGCTCATTGATATTGATAACTTTAAAAAAATTAATGACTCACTCGGTCATTTAGTAGGCGACAATGTCATTAAAGCTGTTACAGAGACCTGTGGGCAATCTGTGAGAGAAAACGACCTGATAGCCAGATGGGGCGGTGACGAGTTTATTCTCCTGATATACGGCGACCTGAACTCATCGGAATCTATTGCCCAAAGGATTATGAGCAGCCTTAAAACCAACAGCTTGGTGGAACAGCTCGCATTAAAAGGTTGTGAAGTAACGCTCAGTATTGGTATCACTGAGTTTGCAAGCGACGATACACAAGACAGCATAACAGCCAGAGCTGACCGTGCACTCTTTTCTGCCAAAGAGAGCGGAAGAAACAAAGTTGTTGCTCAACAAACCTGAAATTATAAAAAAACAGTTATAATATATTAATTTTATTTGAAGGTGATCTTGTGAATATGTTTAAAATGGGGCTTAAGTTCAAAATACTTACACTCATACTTATATTTATTACCACTTCAGCGATAATCCTGACTTACAGCACTTATAAAAAACTAACTGATGATATTTACCAAAAAAACAAAGAAGTATTTCAAACTTTTACAAATATATTTTTAAGCGAGAAAGAGATACTCATCAAAAAATATTCTATGTCTCTGGACATTCTGCTAGAAAACAGACAGCTTATAGAAGCTTTTAAAAAGAGAGACAGAGATACTGTAAAAACCCTAATAACACAGCTTTATGAAACAAGGCTGGAACATTTGTACGACATAGAACAGTTCCAGTTTCACACACCGCCTGCCACCAGCTTTTACAGAGCTCATGCACCAGCCAGATATGGTGACGACCTCTCTGCATTCAGAAAGACAGTTCTAATGGCAAACAACACAAAGCAAATGGTAACGGGTCTAGAAGTAGGTCGTGCCGGACTTGGGCTTCGTGTTGTTAAACCCGTATGGTTCAATTACGACTTTATAGGCACAGTGGAGTTAGGAGGCGGCATCGAAAACCTTCTGGCAACCCCAACAAACGCAACAGGGGTTGAGTATGCGCTGGGAATATTCACCAAATCACTGCAAAGATCAAAATTTTTCTATTCCGAAGAAAATAGGTACACCTATAAAGATATGTATATGTATAACTACTCCTCTAATATTATCAAAAGCCTCATAACATCAGGGCAAATTGATATGGAAGGCGAAATTATAAAAATGAATGATAAATACTATATGGTCAAAAATGTTCCCATTAGTGATTTTTCATCAGACCACATAGGCTACTTGCTTTTAAGCAAAGACACTACTGCAGAGATAACTGCTATGCACAAAGAGCTCAGCAAGCAGATAGCTATTATTTTATCCTACGCAGTAACTGTTGTAATACTTCTGACAATAATACTTGTAAAACTTATATTCAGCCCGCTGGAAAAGATCACCAAGCACATTTCCGAAATCCCTACCGAAAGCGCTCTGCCTTCAGAACCGCTAATAATAAAAGGTAATTCTGAGATAAGCATGCTTGCTGATGCCTACAATATTCTCAATACAAGACTACAAGAAAGTTTTGAAAAGATAAATAGCCAGCTGGAAGAGATACAGTCCATAAACGCCAGCTTGGAAAACAGCGTTAATAAACGCACAAAGCAGCTTAAAGACGCTAACACAAGATTGAAAAATGCAATGAAGGAAATACAGAGTGCAGATGAGGCTAAAAGTGAATTTCTAGCCAGTATGAGCCATGAACTGAGAACTCCTATGAACGCTATTTTAGGGCTCAACTACCTTCTCATGCAGACAGAGCTTTCCAGTAAGCAGTACGACTATGCTAATAAGGTCAAAACCTCGGCAGATATGCTTCTTGAGATAATAAATAATGTTCTTGATTTCTCAAAGATAGAATCGGGGAAACTTGAACTGGACCACTCTCCTTTCAGTTTAAAAGATATCGTTAGAAATACGTTCGATAACTTAGAAATTTATATAGCCAAAAAAGATATTAATTTAGAGGTTGATATTGACCCTAAAATTCCTGATTTCTTATTTGGCGACCCTTTACGAATATCACAGGTTTTGAACAATCTTTCTGTGAATGCAGCTAAGTTCACTCATCAAGGGAGTATAGAGATCAATGCGAAACTCATGACCAAAAATGACAAATATGCAAAAATCAAACTAACCGTAACAGATACCGGAATAGGAATACCAAAAGACAAGCTGCCTACGCTCTTCGAATCATTTACTCAGGTTAAGAGGAAAAATGAAAAAAATACTCAGGGTTCTGGTCTGGGGCTTTCTATTACAAAAAAAATCCTTGATGCTATGAACTCAGAAATATCTGTTGAGAGCATCGAAGATGAAGGCTCTACCTTCACATTTAGCCTTACTCTTGAGATAGCCTCACCAGAAGAAGCTGAGATGGTTAAAACAGATACTGGTTTTGGTGAATTAAAAGCTCCGGATTTGGAGTATTTCCAAACTAACCACGAGAAACTATCAGGAACAAAACTGCTCATAGTTGAAGACAACGATATAAATCTTCAGGTAATTACAGAGTTCGCCGAAATACTTGGTCTATCCTACAAAACCGCCCGGAATGGGTCAGAGGCATTGAAAACCTTAGAGGTAAACGATTTTGATCTTATTTTTATGGATATAATCATGCCTGTAATGGATGGCATAGAAGCAACTAAACGTATCAGACAAAACAGTAAAACTAAAAACATCCCTATTTTTGCTCTCACTGCTAGCACTATGCCGGAAGAGATAGAAAGCTGCCGACAAGCAGGAATGAACGGCCATATAGCAAAACCTGTAACTATTCAGGACATAACTCATGCACTTAAAGAATACAGCACACAGGATTTCCCTATAGAAACTTTAACTCCGGCATCAACTGATGCTGTGCTCCCAGACGAAGATGACATCCTCGAAGTGGAGTCAGCCGTAAAGCAGCTTAATGGCAATAAAAAGCTGTATTTAGAGCTTTTAGAAAAGTTCTATAGTCAATACAAATATCTTAATGATAAAGCTCTGGAAGCCATAAAAACAAATGAACCTGAGCAAATNCATAAAGAGTGTTACAAAGACTCTTGGTGCAACAAATGTCAGCACTCAGTGTGAAAAGATCGAAAAGCTGATCAAAAATAATAAAAATATATCAGAATCTAAAGCTTTTACAAAATTCATAGATGAAGTAAAAGAGCTTGATAAGAAGCTAGACATTTTTTTCAATAGCGGAAGCTGATAATTCAAAAATAGGGAAATACTTTCTCCTAATAATAATCCACATTGTCTAAATGATTAATAACTAACATTTACTACACATCGAACATATTTGGCACTTCGATTGCTTTATCATTATTGAAAGCGCAAGGAGGAAAATATGTTAAACATGCAGCTATACGCAAAAACAAACGAAGAGAAAGCGAAGCAGCTAAATGGTATTGCAAACCTGCATATCTCAGTTGCTAAAGAACTTTTGGCTGGTGAAAAGCCACTTACGAAAAACGAAATGGAAGCCCTTCTAGATATACTAGCAACTGCTAACGAAGCAAAACATTTAGCACAATCGCTCAAAAAGGATGTTGAAACAAAAGAATCTGCGTGATATTCTTCCCACAAAAATAATTGGTGAAGAAAATGAAAAAACTCATTATTTCTTTTGTTGTGTTAAGCGTTGTTGCCTTTATCATTGTTACTGCTGTTATGCCGAATACACCTGCTGCATCTAAAAAACTTGCTGCAGAGATAAAGACTGCTTCAGCTGATGGCAAAAATGTTTTCATTCAGCTAAGCTCCACCGGATGTGTTACTTGCAGAAAAATGAAGCCTGAACTGGAAAAACTTATGGCTGATTTTGCAAATAACCAAAACATCTTTATTGTTAATGTTGACGTTGATGCGCACCCATCTATTGCTACACAGTTTGCAGTAAATGCTGTACCTACCCAGGTTCTTTTATCAACAGGAAGTGAGGAAATCTACAGAAACACCGGTTATCTCTCATTTGACAGTATGAAAAGCCTTCTTAATGAAGCATTAAACTAGCATTTGCAATAATTCACTAAAAGAATAATACTAAGCCTTTGGTATTATTCTTCAATAATGTTAATATTCACACTAACTAAATATTGCAAACCTACTAAAAAGACTATATTTATCTTATACAGTATATTGAAATAATACTGTTGCTCTTTTCGGTAATATACTGTATCAGAATATTAAATACTAAGAGGCTATATGGGTAAATCTGCTGATATAAACAAACTGATTGATGAAAAAAATATACTGACATTATTTCAACCGGTCATCAGTTTAAAAGACAAAAGAGTGGTAGGTTTCGAAGCACTCTCAAGAGGCATTTGCTCTAACACCGGCAAGATAATAGAACCTCTTGATCTTTTTAAAATGGCTAAGAGCGAGGGTGTTGACGTTGAGTTGGACAGGCTTTGTCGCAAAACAGCGCTAAGATCTTTTAAGTCTATACCCGGACATGGTAATTATATCCTCTTCCTGAACCTTGACACCTCAATTCTAGACAAAACATCAGCAGAAGCAACCAGAGTTACAAAAGACTACACAGACGAGCTAGGACTTGACTATGCCTCTATATCACTTGAGATAGTAGAGTCAAAAATAGAAGATAACGAAAAGTTATCATAATTCGTAGAACACTACAAAAGGCTCGGCTACTACGTGTCTCTTGATGATTTCGGAGCCATGCATTCCAACCTTGACAGAATAATGGCTTCCAAGCCTGACATTATAAAAATCGACATGGAACTTATAAAAAACGTTCATAAGAACTACTACCAGCAGTCGATCATCAGCTCTATAATAAACCTGGCCAGAAAAACAGGGGCACTAACCCTCGCTGAAGGTTTAGAATCAGCAGATGACATCATTAAATGTTATGAGCTTGGGATAGACCTTTATCAGGGCTTTTATTTTTATAAGCCTTGTGTAGATGTATATTCTAACTTCCCTTTTCTGGAAACAAAGATAGATTATCTTGTACACGTAATAAAAAATAAGCTTAAAGAAAATGTACTCATACAAAAAAATCAGCATTCAAATTTCGATTATATTATAGGGGTTCTTAAAAAGAATACCGAAAACAAAAGTTTAAATAAATACTTAGAATATTTAAAAAAGCAGGTTCCGAATTTCGAAGAAATAGAAAGACTTTTTCTTTTGGACGAAAAAGGCCAGCAGGTATCTCAGTCGATACACAACACAAACATCTTGAAAAAAAAGCAAAAATCATTTTTAATGTTACACGAGAATTCATCTGATCACTCATTGAAAGATTATTTTTACTATCTGGGAAAAATCGATTCAGACAGATTCTACACTGACACGTATCTTTCTTCGGTCTAAGGCAGGGTTATTAGAACTATGTCATGTCTTTTAGAGATTGAAGCAAAAAAGATAGTGCTTTGCGTTGAATTTGTTGACGGTGCTTCCGGAGAAAGTATTTTTAGTAAATTAGGGGCTTAATTTTTTGGAAACCGAAACGCTTACTTCAATTATGTCTACCATAATTGAACAGGAACTTGTCTATATTGAGTTCCAACCCATCATAAGCTTGAAACTGAAAAAGACTGTGGGTGTCGAGGCTCTCTGTCGAGGTATTCACCCGGAGACAAAGGAGACAATACCTCCAGTAAAACTTTTTAGTGATGCCGCTTCCTGTGGGCAGACTGTTGAACTTGACAGGATGTGCCGTCGGTTAGCCATGAAAGAGTTTGCAAAGTTTAAACTATCTAAAGAACTTGTCTTGTTTTTAAATTTTGACCCTGCTGTTCTGGATATCCCTACCCCGAATGACAAATCATGGACAAAGATATACGCTGATGATGCAGGGCTTTACTATAATAATATCGCAGTTGAGATAACTGAATCCCAAATAGAAAATAACTACAAACTGGAGCAGATAACTGAGAAGTACTCAAACCTCGGCATGTTTGTTGTATTAGATGACTTTGGAGCTCTCCACTCAAACCTCAACAGACTTGTTATTTCCAGACCAGACATCATAAAAATAGACCGTCAGCTAATAAAAAACGTCAGTCAGAACTATTATCAGCAATCCATTATAAAATCGATCATCGATCTGGCAAAAAAGATTGGTTCTTTAACGCTCGCCGAAGGGGTTGAAACCAAAGAGGACGTTCTGAAATGCCACGAGCTTGGCGCTGACCTTTTTCAGGGGTTTTACTTTGCCAGACCACAGAGTATCAACTCATTAGAGGTGCAGGACATCAAACCCATGATGGACATGATATCGTTCGATATAAAAAAGCACATGTCAGAAAGTATCGATACAAAAAAACTTCAACATGCTAATTTTGAAAGTATTTTCGACAAGATACAAGAGGAGATACTGAAATCTGATGTATGTGTTTTTGAAGAGACTGTAACAAAATATCTTAAAAACACCTATGAAATTGAGTGTGTATTTATACTTGATTCGAAAGGGTTTCAGGTGGGAAAAACTATCTGCGGATTCGAGATAATTTTCGCAGACAACAATCTCTTCCACCCTTCAAAATCAGGCACTGATCACTCTCTGAAAGAGTATTTCTATTATATAAGCAACCTGAATCTGAACACATATTACACAGATCCTTACATCTCGCTGGCAACAGGTATTTTATGCAGAACAATGGCAAAGAAGTTCACATGCAACGGCGAAGACTATGTGCTATGCATAGATTTTATAGACAATAAATCCTGCCAGCTTTAAAGGCCGCTAAGGCTCCCCTGGACAATCCCTTTATGTTTCATACGATCTTTCAGCCTGTTTTCAAACTCACCCTTACTAAATTCCCAAACTGGAGCAATAAGAGTGTCACCGGAAGCATCCCCTACTATACGGGAAACAACAATGTCGCTGCGAAGCATACCTATAGCCTCAGATAAGATATCTATATACTCATCCTCTGTCAGCAGGCTCAACTTACCAGCCTCATATTGTTTTGCCAGCTCTGTGCCTTTAACAACATGCAGATGATGAAATTTCACCGAGTGCACACCTATGCTGTTTACAAGCTCCACAGACTTCATCATATCCTGCCTGCTGTCGCCGGGCAGTCCAAAGATAAGATGCGCGCAGGTTTTAATGCCAAATCTGTGTGTCAGCTCCACAGCGTCTATGAAGTCCTGCACAGTGTGGCCTCTGTTTATTAGCTTTAAAGTACTGTCACTGCAAGACTGGAGTCCGTATTCAATAACAACCTCATACCTGTCAGAAAGGTCCTTGAAATATTGCAGTTTATCTTCGTCAACAACATCAGGTCTGGTGCCGATGTGCAGTGCAACTATACCTTCGTCTATCAATGATTCCTCAACTCTTTTTCTGATAGTATCAACATCGCCATAAGTGTTGGAGTATGACTGGAAATATATTATATATTTACTGATTTTACGTTTCTTCAGCTTCTCTATACGGCTTTTCACCTGAAATGATATTGAGCCAGTTTCAGAACCAGAGAAGGAGTCCACGCTACAATATATACAGCCGCCTTCACTTTTATGCCCGTCTCTATTAGGACAGGAGAACCCGGCATCCACAGGCACTTTCCACACTTTAGTGCCAAACCTTTTTTTAAGATAATCGCTCAGTTTATAATACATGTCCGCCTTCGTAGAAAATCGATATCAAAACTATTAACAGTTATTAGAGGAAAAGTCGAAGATTTTAAAATAATTCCCTTTATTTTCTGATACATAGTCTTGTAATTATCACTATCTTGATTTAAATTGGTAAATACTTATCATACGAGGATGACAATGATCAAAAAAGAACTTCTGGATGTGCTTGCATGCCCGAAATGCAAAGAGAGCATCAGAGTATCAAAAGATGAAAAACACATCGTCTGTGACCCCTGCGGACTTTTATACGAGATAAGAGAGGACATCCCTGTGATGCTCATTGACGAGGCTAAACAGGTTGAAGACACCTCAGCATACTAGAACCTAACACTTTCCTCATAACACGGAGTCTGACATGGAAATACTTAATTCTTCTCAGATGGCAAAGGCGGACTCTTTCGCCATTAATGAAATAGGAATACCTTCTTCTGTGCTGATGGAGAACGCTGCCATTACAGTAACAGACGAAATACTCACCAGAATGCCTGATATTGTCAGCGCAGCGGTTGTTGCCGGCTCCGGAAACAACGGAGGCGACGGTTTAGCAGTAGCCAGACTTCTCATTAACGCCGGACTGGCGTGTGATGTTTACATGGACTGTGACGAATCAAAGCTGAAAGGCGACTGTCTTTTAAACTACAACATTCTAAAAAACTACAACGCACCAATTTTCATTATAGAAGGTAAAGAGATACCTACATTTTCAGACTATGACATAACTATAGACGCCCTTTTTGGAACCGGACTTTCCCGTCCTTTGAAAGGCTTTTACGCGGCTCTTGTGCAGAGGATAAACCTCACATCTAACTTTGTGGTTTCTCTGGATATCCCAAGCGGATTATCCGGCGACACTCATAATATCATAGGCGAATGTGTGGATGCTGACCTCACTGTAACATTTGCAAGGCCAAAGTTTCCTCACATAATGTTCCCCGCCAGAGAGATGTGCGGTGAGGTAGTAGTAACAGACATCTCTATCCCTGATTTTGCGATAGACAGTGCAGAAAACTCAGTTTATCTCTTAGACGAGGACACACTTCCGATGATCCCGCCCAGAGAGACAGACAGTCACAAAGGTCATTTTGGCCACGCTGTTATAACTGGAGGCTCACAGGGGAAATCAGGTGCAGTGTTCATTGCCTCCAGAGCATGCGCCAGATGCGGTGCAGGACTTACAACAACAGCTATTCCGGGCGGGCTTATCTCTGCCGCTGAAGCTGTAAATCCGGAGATAATGTCCTTCGCCACAGGTAAAGGTACTCATTTTACTTCTGATACAGTCTCGGAGCTGATTGATTTTGTTAAGGATAAGACTGTTTGTGCCATAGGCCCGGGCATTGGTAAAGATAAAGATACTAGAGATTTCGTCCGGGAGCTTGTAAAGCAAACAAAACTTCCGCTTGTAATAGATGCCGACGGGCTTAATCTGCTGGATGCCAGAAGCATAAAAAAGCTTTCAGGCAGAGCGGTTCTCACACCACACATCGGTGAATTTGCCGAAATGATAGGCAAGACCACCGAAGAGGTTCTCAGCGAAAGGCTTGAGCTTGCCAAGGTGTATGCAGAAAACAATGGTGTTGTACTGGTGCTGAAAAGCTCAGACACACTCATAGCTCTTCCAGACGGAGCAGTATATGTTAACATCACAGGAACTCCCGCCCTTTCCAAAGGTGGGAGCGGAGACTGCCTGACAGGGCTTATATCAGCTTTTATATCTCAGAGGTATGACCTCGCAGAAGCTGCCTGTTTGGGGACTTATATCCTCGGCAGAACAGCTGAGATCATCAGCGAAGAGATGAATGAAAGAACAATCCTTACAACAGACATTATAGAAAATATTGGAAAGACACTTGATGAGCTTGCAAAAAACACTTAAAGGAGCCGCCCAGACAACTGGGTTTGCTCATGAAATAGCTGAAAACATGAAAGGTAAAATAGTGCTTATGAATGGCACACTGGGAGCAGGAAAAACAACATTTGTAATAGGTGTTGCCCAATACTTCAATTGTTACGACACCAGCAGCCCTACATTTACCCTGCACCAAAGATATGAAGGTGATATAACAATACATCACTTTGACCTTTATAGACTGGAAAGCATGTATGAGCTTGATAATATAGACTTTTTCGAATATATAGACTCCGGCGATACCTGCTTTATAGAGTGGGCAGATAAGTTTAATTTGAAGGATGAGCTTGAAAATTACACGGAAATAACTATAACTGTAGATAACCCTAATGCCAGAACTTTTATTATTGAAGAGGTTTAAGGGGAGGATACATATTATGTTACAAATTAAACCGGAAATGTGCCCTTATTGCGGAGAAAAAAGGCTGGAGGAACTTCAGCCCACAGAGGTTGTCATAGACGACATGCTCTGGACCATATATCACTACGAATGCCAGTTCTGCTCTGAGGTTTTTGACAAGATAATTCCTGAAGGGGAGATGCAGTTTGACCTCTTTTCCGATGAACTGGATTCTGACAATGACGAGGACGATGGTGAAAAAAAATTCAGTCACTGATATTTTCGAACACTTGAGCGAAGATGAGATAAGTAGAATAATGCTGTTGAAAAGCGGTTTGGAGGATCTTAATCTCATATTACAAGAGATAGAGGACACCTACGAACAGCTTGGGGATATAAGCATATCCGACCGCGAACGGAAGCATCATAAACTGCGTCTGCTCACACTAGAGAAGTACCTGGCTGAACTGAACAATAAAGTAAATAACGCCATGGGCACAGAAGATGAGAAAGAAAAACTATCCTGACGGAGCAATATAATAAAATGCAGAAAGAATACCCGACCCGAATAGACCCTTCAAGTTTCGAGACAGACATATACAACGACTGGCTTGATAAAAATTACTTCCACGCAGATGAAACAAGCAGCAAGCCACCCTACTCCATAGTGATTCCGCCGCCCAATGTAACAGGTTCGCTGCATATGGGGCACGCACTTAACAACACACTGCAGGACATCATGATACGTTTTCATAAACTAAAAGGATATGAAACTATGTGGATGCCGGGCACAGACCACGCAGGTATAGCCACTCAGAACGTGGTTGAAAAACTCTTGGCCTCGCAGGGAACCAGCAGACACGAGCTGGGACGTGAAAAATTCATAGAAAGAGTGTGGGAATGGAAAGAGGAGTCAGGCGGAACCATAATAAATCAGCTAAAACGACTCGGTTGCGCGTGTGACTGGGAACGTGAACGCTTCACCATGGACGAAGGACTTAGCAAGGCTGTTAGAGAGGTTTTTGTATCCCTTTATAAAGAGGGACTTATTTATCGTTCTAAAAATTATCTGGTGAACTGGTGTCCTAGATGCCATACCGCACTTTCTGATCTGGAAGTAGAGCACGAAGAGATCGACGGTGCTTTCTACCATCTGTTTTATCCTGTGAAGGATTCCGACTACAAATTTGAAGTAGCCACAACAAGACCGGAAACCATGCTTGGTGATACTGCTGTTGCAGTACATCCGGATGATGAAAGGTATAAGCACCTTATAGGTAAAACTGTAATACTGCCTCTGTTGAACAGGGAGATCCCTGTGGTTGGTGACGAATATGTAGATATGGAGATGGGTGTAGGCTGTTTGAAAGTAACACCTGCCCACGACCCAAACGACTTTCTGCTAGGTCATAAACACGATCTTTCTTTTATAAGCGTAATGGATGACGATGGAAAGATAAACGAAAACGGCGGTGAGTTCGAAGGGTTGGACAGATTCGAAGCTAGAAAACAGATAATAGCCAAGCTTAACGAGCAGGGGCTTTTCAAAGAGAAGCGTGAAGTAAAACATCAGGTGGGCCACTGCTACAGGTGCAAGACTTCCATCGAACCTATGTTGAGCGACCAGTGGTTTATAAAAATCAGACCCCTAGCTGACGAAGCTGTAAAAGCTGTTGAAACAGGACAGATAAAACTGCTCCCTGAAACATGGCACAAAACATACTACAACTGGATGAATGACATCCGCGACTGGTGCATAAGCCGTCAGATATGGTGGGGACACCGTATCCCTGCTTGGTACTGCGAATGCGGACACATAACAGTAGAGTTGGAAGACCCTGAATGCTGCAGTGCTTGCGGCAGTAAAAACATAGAACAGGAGACCGATGTACTGGACACCTGGTTCTCATCCGGTCTTTGGCCTTTCTCCACTCAGGGCTGGCCTGAAGAGACTGCCACACTGAAAAAATTCTATCCTACATCATGTCTTATCACAGGTTTTGATATTCTATTTTTCTGGGTTGCCAGAATGATGATGTTCGGGCTGAAATTTCAGGACGGAGTAGAACCTTTTAAAGAAGTGTATCTCCATGCTCTCATCCGTGACAAAGACGGTCAGAAGATGAGCAAATCTAAAGGAAATGTCATTGATCCGCTTACTATGATAGATAAATACGGAGCAGATGCTTTCCGCTTCACTCTGGCTGCTTTTGCAGCACAAGGCCGTGACATAAAACTAGATGAAGCACGTATTGACGGCTACCGTAACTTTGTAAACAAAATATGGAACGCATCACGTTTCATACTTACCAGTTATGATGGTCAAAAACTGGACAACTACGACGGACTGGAAATTGAAGATAAATGGATTCTGGAAAACCTGAAAGAGGCAGAGCAAAAAGTAGCTCGAGCAACAAGAAATTACGATTTCAACGAAGCAGCTGGAGCCATATATCAGTTCTTCTGGCATAAATTCTGCGACTGGTACATAGAGCTGATCAAACCGAGAATATATGACGAAAACCGGAAAGACAAAGCTCTGGCGGTGGCATCTTACGTTCTGGAGAACTCTCTTGTACTGCTGCATCCTTTCATGCCTTTTGTAACAGAATACATATATAAGCTAGTGACAGACAAAGAGTCTATCATGAGCGCTGAATGGAAAGAATTTGACTGCACATTCGGCACTGAGAAAGCTGAGATGGATGATGTTATAGAGCTTATAAGCCTTATAAGAAATATCCGGGGCGAATACAATATTGCGCCTTCCAAAGAGCTCACAGCTTTTGTGAAAACAGAAAAAACGAACGTTAAAGAGAGCTTTACAAAGAACTCTGCACTGATAATGAACATTGCAAGACTTGAAAAGCTGGAAATAATAACAGAAAACGTGGATAAAGCAGCATCAAACATATCCACAAATTTTGAGGTTTTTGTACCTCTGGAAGGGCTTGTTGACTTCGAAGCTGAGATTGCTAAACTTAACAAAGAGCTGAAAAAACTTGAAAAAGACTTCAGTATTTTTGGCGGTAAATTAAAAAATGAAAAATATCTGGCAAACGCCAAACCAGAGATTATCGAAAAGGATAAAGCAAAGTTTGCAGATATAAATGAAAAGCTTGATAAAGTAAAAGAAACTATAGAGAGGCTGTCAGGATTATGCTGAGAGAAAGACTAATTCATCTTGCCCTTGACGAAGACATAGGTACGGGTGACCTTACCGCAAAAGCTTTCAGGGCGGAAAACAAAAAAGGTATTTTCAGATACCTGGCTAAAGAAGATTTTATCCTCTGCGGGACCATTTCGGCGGGACTTGTTTTCAAGGAGCTGGATGAAAATATCCATGTCACCTTTTATCAGGAAGACGGAACACTTATTAAAAAAGGCGAATACTTCGGACAGGTAGAAGGACCAATATATTCCATACTGACCGGCGAAAGAACTTCCCTTAATTTCCTTCAAAGACTCTGCGGCATAGCCACAAACACATCAAGGTATGTAAAAGAGCTTGAAGGTACTAATATTAAGCTTTTGGATACCAGAAAAACAACACCAGGCTGGCGGGTAGCAGAAAAATATGCCGTACTCACAGGTGGTGGGCACAACCACCGCATTGGTCTTTTTGATGGTGTAATGCTTAAAGATAACCACGTAGATGCAGCAGGCGGAATACATGAGGCTGTTGCCACCGTTAAACGAAACATACCAAGCACTGTTAAGGTGGAAGTAGAAGTTCGCGACCACATTGAAGCAGCTCAGGCAGCCGATGCAGGAGCTGACATCATAATGCTGGACAACTTCAAAATAAATGATATCCAGAAGGCTATAGAAATTATAAACAAAAGGGCAAAGATAGAAATATCCGGAGGAATAAGGCTGGAAAACCTTAAAGACTACCGAGAGCTTGACATAGATTATATCTCTGTGGGAGCCCTTACACACCACGCAACAAGTGTAGATATAAGCCTTAAAATTCAAAAAGGATGAAATTAAGAAAATTCTTTAGCGGCAAAAATCTTTTAGTTTTTATCTTAGTTGGTCTGTCGTTTCATATCCTTTTCAAATATAGAGCCAATGTTAATGCCATTCCGGCTGGTCTTCCTGCGCCAAATCTTCAGTTAGAAACGCTGGATGGTCAGGATTTTCAGTTATATGATTTCAGCATACCTGTTATGCTAGTCTTTCTAAACACCAAGACGTTTCTTTCCAGCTCTGTGTACCCTGACCAGATACTGCGCAGAATGCCCAGATTGAAACTGTTGGAACAGCGGGGAGTTTCGGGACTGGTGGTTCTTCTGGATACAGATCAAACTCCGGAAGCTGTTAAAAAGAAATTACGGTTAAAAAAGTATAAAATTCTTGAAAATACTGTCTATTTAGGTAATATTAAAAATGCAAAGGAGAAGTATGGATTGTCAAGCTGGCCTCACTTTTTCCTTATAGACGGAACACATACAATAGCATATGAATCAAAAATACCATCTATAAACACAATAGATTCAATTTTAAACAGGAGATAAGATGCAGGATTTTTTCAACGTACAAGACATTAAAGACGAATACGATATAGTCATACTGGGAGCCGGACCTTCAGGGCTTACAGCTGCAATGTATGCTGCGCGAGATAAACAGAATGTGCTGGTACTTGAAAAACAATTCCCCGGTGGTTTTGTCGCCATTACAGAGTGGGTAGAAAACTATCCCGGGTTTGCCGACGGCATAATGGGAGCTGATCTTTCTGAAAAGATTTACCAGCATGCTGTTAAATTTGATGCGCTTATAAGAAGCGGAAACTGCACAAAGATAGAAATTGAAGGTAACTATAAACTTGTATACATTGAAAACAGAGAAAAACCTGTTAAGTGTAAAGCTGTGATAGTAGGCTTTGGTTGTGAACCAAAAAAACTTGAAGTACCGGGTGAAAACAAATTCTACGGCCGTGGTGTTTCATTCTGCGCCACTTGCGACGGCTCTTTTTACAAAGACCGTGAGGTCGCAGTAGTTGGTGGGGGCGAATCAGCCATAGAAGAAGGGCTCTATCTCACAAAGTTTGCAAGTAAAGTACACGTGATTCACAGACGTGACAAATTGCGTGCATCAAAGATTGCTATAGAAAGAGCAGAAAATAATGAAAAGATGGCGTTTATTTTAGATTCTGTGGTAGAATCTATTAATGGTGATACAAAAGTTGAATGTTTAACAGTAAAAAACGTTAAAACAGGTGAAACCAGCGAGCTGAAAGTTGACGGACTTTTTATTTTTATAGGACAGACTGCAAACACAGAGCTTGTGAAAGATCTTGTGGATAGGGACGAGTGGGGATTTATCATTGCAGATGAATCTACACAAACCTCAACACCTGGAATATATGTCGCAGGTGATGTCAGAACAAAAGAGTTCAGACAGATCACAACAGCAGTCAGTGATGGCACTGTTGCTGCAAAGTCTTGTGAAAAATACATCAACGAGAATTTCAGCTAATATATTTTCCGGAGGGAATAATGAGACTGCTTTTATTAACCGTTTTCGCAAACCTGATAATATTTGTAAATGTATTTGCGGAGACGTCGGTCAGCAGAATCGTTACAACTACTGATATGCAAAACAGAGAACCTGTGGGATCAGCCACAGAGTTTAAAAGTTCTGTAGGAAGAGTGTTTTGCTTCACAGAGATAGAGACTGACAAATACCCTACTGAAGTCACACATATTTGGATTCATGATAAAAATATCGAAGCTGAGATAAAACTGCCCGTAAAGTCACCGAAATGGAGAACCTACAGCTCTAAGGCTATTTTAGAAGAGTGGACAGGCAACTGGAAGGTTGAAGTCTATTCTGAAAACGGCGAGTTGATAGACTCAATAGACTTCAAAATACATGACTAAAATTCCACAGGTATCTTTTGTTCCAACACCTATAGGCAACCTAGGAGACATCACTAAAAGAGCTCTTGAAACATTAGGTCTTTCCGATGTCATATTTGCTGAAGACACCCGCACTGCAAAATCACTTCTAAATGCACTGGATATAAAAAAGCCGGTGGAATCATACCACAAAGACAACGAATCTTCTGCCACAGCGAAAGTTATAAGCGCTGTTAACGAAGGTAAGAATATTTGTATTATATCAGAAGCTGGTACACCATGCATAAGCGATCCCGGCAACACCCTTACGGCTGCCCTTGTGAGAGAAAGTATAGGCTTTCAGGCGCTTCCTGGAGCCGTTGCATTCACCCCTGCGCTGCTTATGTCTGGTTTTCCTGTGGAAAATTTCTATTTTCATGGATTTCTCCCTCACAAAAAACAAGAAAGAATAAAAACAGCAGAATCCCTTAAATCTTATAACACTGTAATTGCTTTTTACGAATCTCCTCACCGGGTAAAAGAAACCATAAAAATACTGTTAGACATCTTTCCTGCTCCGGTTTTTTGTGCCAGAGAAATCACAAAGATGTTTGAGACAAGCTATTTTATAAATACTCCCGAAGACGTAGAGCAGATCACTCTAAAAGGTGAGTTTGTTTTGGCGGTAAACAACAGACATATAAAAGATGAAAACCCTTCTGACTGCTGTGATACTGCAGGAAAGCTTATCAGCTTCGGGTATGACGGCAAAGAGACTGTAAAAATATTAAAAGCGCTGGGCTACAAAAGGAACGAAGCTTATTCAGCGGTACAGGATATTATAAACACCTGAACCAATAAAGAAAATTGTCAGTCCAATAACAACAGTTATTAAAAACTTTCGTTTCTTCCTTATCACCTTGTCAGACACAGGTTTCAGCAAAGATTCAAGATAACCTGTCAGATTGTCTTTAAGATACTGCACAAAACCTTCGAAATCCTCATAAAAAGAAGAGATGAAAACAAACTTATGCGGATCTGAAATAATCAGCAGCACCCTCCAACGCAACTTCACAACACCAATATCTTCTATCTTTGATATGTCCACCGTTTTTTTACCGTACAGGGTTGTCTGACATATCTCAGTACCTTTCACCTCAATCTTTTTCGATATTAGTACCAGTAGGTTGTAAAGTATAAAAACAACTACTATAAAACATACAATAAGACCGCCGCGACCAATATTGGAAAAATATACGGACACTGTGAAAAACAGTGATGCTATAAGAAGTATAACTGTGAGCAGCACTAGCCGCCTGTCAACTTTATAAACCATCTATACTTAACTCCAGAGGCATATTTTCGAGAAAGTTCCCCCTCTCTTTTGCAAGATCATTCAGGCTGTTCAGTGCTATTTCAAAATCCTCCTCTTTTATGGAGTATAACACCCTTATGGCTTTACCCCTGATGTCATCAGGGTATTCTTTCATAAAGTTCTTAACTGTGTCAATCAAACGTTTATTATTATAATTTAACACAAAATAAAGCATCTTATAATACTCAACATATGGATCAGTGTATTTAAGCTGATCAAGGGAGGTGTATGACGCCTCCGCGTTCACAAAGTCCTCCACCCACATAAAGTAATACATGGACGCTTTATATAGCTCTGTTGAGCGTATTGTAATCTCACTAAGCTGCTGAAGGTAACTCAGGGCATTTTCTCTCTCGTTCATCAAAATACTGTAATAGACCAACTCTTTCAGTACCATTGTGTCGCCCGGGTACTCAGAAGGATCAATTTTTGGCACACCAACTCCCTCTTTTAAAAGAGTGTAAGCCTTCATAAACCTGTAGAGTCTGTCATTTTTCATCGATTCATCAAAGGAGACTATCTCACCGTCTATTGTACCTAAAAGGTCGCGCAAGGCCTTACCTCTAAAAATAGTATTCGGCTCCCTGAGAGGCTCTAAAGAGAGGAAACCTTCACCTTTAAGGTATTGCGCTATGGAAAACATAGCTGTTAGGAAAGAATTATCATCTTTATTATTACCAATGGTTTCTATAACTCTATTGTAACCTTTGAATCCCATCTCGGCCAGAAAACCTGCATAAAGTATAGGTTCCGGCAGATCACGACCTTCCGCCAGTACTAGCTGAACCCTGTCTCTGACAAGGTTGTAATAATCCAGAGCCTTGTGCATCTTTCCCATCTCTTTATAACAAATAGCCATCCCTAGATAAGCAGGAAAATGAAAATTATTTTGAAGTATAGCAGTATCAAAATTTCTGGCGGCGGCATTTATATCGCCCAGATTCAGCTTGGCAAGCCCCATATTGTAAAGAGCGTAAGGGTTGTTGCCCAAAAGCGCATTTGCTTCTTTGAAAAGCACATAAGCTTGGTCGAATTTATACTGTAAGAGAAGAGCTACCCCTTCGTTATTCTTTTTTATCCCTTCGGAATATTCCACTGAACGCTGTAATTCTTCGAGAGCAACAGCCTTCTCATTCTCCCTAAGCATCTTATAACCAAGCGCCACAAAATCCATCATATCGTCCGGATCCATAAAAAGGGGATAAAGTATTGTGGTAAGAATGTCCTCAAAATTTCCATCAAAACGATACGAGAAGTGTATGTCATCCAGCATTGGTTTTAGATGAAAGGAGACCTTTGTAGTTTTACGGTATACAGCTTTTCTAGCCACCTGTTCAGCAAGCAGCGACTGGACGCCTCTTATATCAGCGGTATTGTAATAAGCTGCCATCTTGTACCAGAAACTTTCCGGGCGTATCTTGTCTATACCCTTTGCAAAAGCTAAAGCATTTTCATATTTGCCGTAACGCAGTAGTATGTATGAACGGAAAACATAGTAATCGTTATCAGTATCTGCGGGTACTTTCAGTATATGCTCTCTTGCATTCAGCATTTCGTCCTGAGAAATATAATAAGCTGTTTTTGCCAGATCAAGGTACGGTGATGACCTGTCCTCAAGCACTAGTTTCTTTATGTCATCAAACTCTTCGTGATATATAATTTTGTGTTTTAAAACTGTATAAAGAGTGCTGTCAGAGCCAAACTGCTTATAAGCGGCTGTTGCCATATCGCCTGCTTCTCTTATGAAACCAAGTGCAATAAGAACTTCATAGTAAAGTCTGTAATATTTTGGGATTTCTGGATATTTTGATATAAGTTCTTTGATCTCGCTCTCAGCCTGCTGCATTTTACCATTCAGATAGTATGCGTGTGAAAGTCTAAATATATAATCTTTATCAGGGTTTGTGGATATAAGGTAGATTAACTGTTTTATCTCGTTAAAATAGTCACCTAAAGCGTGGTAGCTTTCTGCTGCTAAAGAGTGAGCATCTTCTGTTATCGAAAGGTTCAGCGCTTTCAGCACAGAATCAAGAGCAGCTTTGTTCAGCCCTACCCCAAGGTAGGCCTTTGCAAGGTTAAAATAATCCGTATAGTCTTTGTACTTAAGCCCTTCTATAATAGCTATCCCTTTCTGGAATTCGCCCACTGTCATCAGGAAATATGCATAGTTTGAAAGTACGTATTTAGAGCTGTCATCCTGATTGATAGACTGATTAAAATATTGAGAGGCTTTTGCAGTCTCTCCTCTTTTCAGATGAATGTTAGCCATATTAACCAGAAGTTTTGCTGAATTTTCTGCTTCCAGAAGCCTGTCAACATACTGCTCAGCTTCACCAAGTTTGTCAGTCTGTATGAGAACCACAGCCAGATTCATGTAAGCCTCACGGAAAGTAGGGTCTTCTGCTACAGAGTTTCTGAAAGCCTCTTCACTCTTGGCCAGGTCACCCATCAGATAGTAACTGACTCCCATGTTATAAAAAGCAACAGATCTATTGTTTGCTATGCCTTCTTTATAAAATTGGATTGCGCTTTCAAACTGACCTTTAAGAAAGAATTCGTTACCTTTAGTAATGTCTGCACTGGCTGCCAGCATAGGTGAAACAACTGGCGCAGACTGTGTAAGATTTTCATCAAGTTTTTCTTTTTTATCATCGCCAGAACAGGAATAGAGAAATAGACATAAGGATATTGTCAGTAAAGCGATAAGAATATAGATAATTCTCTTAAATATTCTAAAATTGAGTCGGCTGTGTTTGCCCGGTGGCATACTCCGTTATCCCTCCGGCCTTTTTTCTTATTTATCCATCATCCGCCAGATCCTCTGAAGGCCAAAACAGACAGATATTTCTGTTTTATATAAATCGGATAAATCATAGAAAAGTAAAGCTTTCAGTGAGATTCTAGCACAAAATAAAAATTATAGGAATGGGTTAACCTATATGGTATGAATCGATGGCCTGATTTGCAAGTTTATCAGCCTCTTTGTTAAGCTCTCTGGGTACATGGTTAAAAGTGACAAATTTCTCGCGAATCATATTGCGAAGCTCATCTTTCAGAGGTATAAGACCAGGACTTTTGACCTTGTACTCCCCTTTCATCTGTTTTACTACCAGTTCTGAATCAAGGTAAAAATTAAGGTGGGTGAACTTTGCAAGAACAGGGTTTTTGCAAGCCTCAAGAACTGCGGTATACTCAGCTACATTGTTTGTGGCTGTACCAATATATTTCTTACCGCTTGCTATCTCTTGCCCATCAGCATAAACAACATAACCACATCCGGCGGGACCAGGGTTTCCCCTGCTAGCCCCGTCGGTGTATATCTTTATCTCAGGCATCAGCTTCTTCGCTTCTGTAGTAAAGAAATCTCTGGCAGTTAGGGCACTGAAAGAGCTCCTTATCTTTTACTACTTCAACATAAAGCTGTGGCGGAACCTTAATACAGCAGCCTGTACATGTTTCATCTTCTACTCTTACCACTGCAAGGTTGTTTCTGGCGTGCCTGACTCTGTCGTATTTGGCAAGGAGAGACTTCTTTACATTTTTAATGGCTTCTATTCTCTTCTCCTTGTTCTTCGCAAGTTCAGAAGTGAGTTCAGAATTTTCCTCATCACGTCTTTTCAGACACTCTTCATTCTTAACTTTAGCATCTTCGAGTTTTTTGATGACATTATCATCTTCGGACTTGAACTTGTCCACTGAGTCGTTTAGCTCTAAAAGTTGATACTCCGCTGTGTTGACATTCTTTTTAAGGGTGTCCATCTCTTTCAGTACAGCTTCGTACTCTTTGTTATTTTTTACTTCAGGGAGTTTCTTCTGAGCTTTTTCAAGCTGAGCTTTGTTCTCTTCATAAAATGTTTCCAGTTCGGTTTTAGAACCAAGGTCTTTGCCGTACTCCTCTTTGAAAACGTCAAATTCTTTCTGAGCTGTTTCCAGCTCACTTTGTGCTTCGGCGAGATAATCAGGTATCCCGGCCAGTTTGTCCTCTGCATCTGCAATAAGGTTATCCAGTCTCTGAATCTCAATAAGTTTTGAGACAGCTTCAAGCATTTATTTACCTCCAGTTAATAATAGAGGATTCTTCCTCTATTAAAACAGTTTCTATTTCGAATTCTTTGCTGAGCAGTTCCGCAAGGAAGCTCATATATATTTTTTCAGTTTCGTAGTGGCCGCCATCGATTATCATCACACCGTTTTCTTTAGCGTCCAGCGAATCGTGATGTTTCATATCGCCGGTGATAAGAACGTCAACACCCGCTGACAGGCAATTTTTCCAAAGTGACGCACCGCTGCCGGTGACAACTGCAAACTTTTTTATCTTTCTTCCTTCCGGGTTCATGTTAAGCCTTAGTGTGTCTGCACACAGCTTGCTCTTCACAAGCCCCAGAAACTCTTCTGCTGAAAGTTCTTCTTTCAGCTCACCAACCCTGCCTAAGCCGTATGCTTTACCCATATCAAGCTTATATACATCGTGTGCCACCTCTTCGTATGGGTGTGCTTCTACAACAGCCTTCAACAATCCAGAGAGGTTCTTCTTCTCTATAATGGTCTCAATGCGCAGTTCCTGAACCTTCTCCAGTTCGCCTTTTTTGCCTATGAACGGATTTGTACCGTCTTCGGGTATAAATGTCCCTTCGCCAGAGATAGAAAACGTACAGCCTGAATAGTTGCCTATGTGACCGCCGCCTGATTTTATAATTGCTTCACGAACTTTATCTGCGTGAGCAACAGGTACAAAAACGACAAATTTCACATATTCGTCTGCACCCTCTTTTATAAAAGATGAAACCACATTAGCGTTTAGAATTTTACATATATAGTCGTTAAGACTGAAGTCTGCTAGATCAAGGCTTGTGTGAGCGGATACAATGGAAAGCCCGCCCTGTATGGCTTTTATCACTTTTCTATCAAAGGTTTTAGAAATATCCAGACTTCGTATTTTGCCAAAAAAAAGGGGGTGATGAGTTATAAGTAACTCACACCCCTCTTTGATTGCTTCTTCTATAACCTTTTCAGTTGGGTCTAGTGCAAGAGCTGTTTTGGAGATTTTCTGATCGGTCAAAATCAGTTGCTTTCCGCTGTTATCCCAATCGTATTGTCGGGATAAATCGGCAAAGCCTCTCTCTAAAAAGTTTAGTATCTCTTTTACTCTAATCACTCTTCCCATACCATATTTTTAAGTTTGCCTTACAGCCTCCCGTGAAGCTGCCGGACTGAAAAAATGGGCCAACTTGGAATCGAACCAAGGACCTACCGGTTATGAGCCGGTGGCTCTAGCCAACTGAGCTATTGGCCCGTATCTATTTTTTCTTTCATCGCTAAAACCAAATTCGCTGTATGTCGGTTAGCGAGTTGACGTTTTAACCAAAATTGATGGTTTTGTCAACAACTAATATACTATTCTGTAAAGGTTTTCAGTATTCTGCTTCTGGTAGGGTGGCGTAGCTTCCGAAGTGCTTTTGCTTCGATCTGTCTGATACGCTCACGTGTAACATTAAACTGCTTACCTACCTCTTCCAGAGTATGGTCGGAATCGCACTCAATACCGAACCTGAGTTTCAGGACACTCGCCTCTCTGTGTGAAAGAGTTTCGAGAATCTGCTTGGTGTGCTCCCGAAGTTTAAGGTATGTCACCTCTTCCGATGGGTTTTTGGCAGATTTGTCCTCTATAAAGTCTCCAAGAGAGCTGTCCTCGTCTTCACCTATAGGTGTTTCCAGAGAAACAGGTTCCTTGGCTATCTTCATTACCTTTTTTATTTTTTCGACAGGAATATCCATCTTGCTGGATATCTCCTCAGGTGTAGGCTCACGCCCCATATCCTGCTGAAGCTGTCTTGTAATCTTCATCATCTTGTTTATGGTCTCTATCATGTGCACAGGGATACGTATCGTTCTTGCCTGATCAGCAATAGCTCTGGTTATAGCTTGTCTTATCCACCATGTAGCATATGTAGAAAACTTATATCCGCGCTTATACTCGAACTTCTCCACAGCTTTCATAAGACCGATGTTTCCTTCCTGAATAAGGTCAAGAAACTGAAGGCCTCTGTTTGTGTACTTTTTAGCTATGGAAACAACAAGTCGAAGGTTTGCCTCGATAAGTTTTGACTTTGCCATTTCAGTGTCATTCTCGCCTGTAAGCAGAGAATCATGGATTACATCCAGCTCGGCCTTATCAAAACCGAGTCCGCTTATGCAGCCATCGAGTCCTTTTTTGGCTTTTCTGTATTTTTTCAGAATTATGGTATAGTCAGGAGCAGACATTCCTCTGTTTTCGCAAGCTCTTTCCAGCTCTTCTTCTGTAACAGCAGCCGGGTCGGAATAATCTGTATATCTTATAAGCTTGCATATCTTATCAATATCTTTTGATTTCTCATAGATCGAAAGATGAGCATCTTTTATCTCGTTGGCTATTATACATATTTTAGAATAATTTACTTTAATCTCAAGGAGCTTGTCTGTTATTTCATCTACAGACTCGTGCATCTTCAGTTTGATGTTAAGCATCTCATCGATGGAGCACTTGTTCTCTTTGATCATGTCGTTGATTTCTATATTCTTGTGGAGCTTATCAGCAATATCCTCAAGGATGGTGATGTACTGAACTTTGATCTGTTCCTCACGCTCTTCTTGTAACTGCTGCTCCTGTTCAATCTCTGCGGCAATCTCTTCAAGAGTTTTCACTGGTGCTGGTTCCACTTCTGGCTCAGTTTCAGGCTGTTTTATCTCTTCAGAATTTTCATCAACTTCAGAATCTTCATTTGCGTTTTCAACTGCGTCCAGCTCTTCATTCTCCGCATCTACTCCGTCATCGATATCTATGATATCTTTCAGTCTTACGCTATCGTTACGAATGTTGCGTGCGATATCCATGATCTTCATTGCAGTGTTAGGATAAAGAAGTACGGCACGAACAACTTTTCTCTGCCCCTCTTCTATCTCTTTGGCTACTTCTATCTCTTCTTCCCTGTTAAGAAGCGGTATGTTCCCCATCTCTTTCAGGTAGAGTCTTACAGGGTCATCTGTACTAATGGATTCCTCCACCTCTTTCAGAAGTGAGATAGAATCTTCATCGTCATCCATATCGTCATCAGAAGAGAAAAGATTTGCTTTATCAACTTTTGAGTCAATAACATCTATCTTAAGCTGTGCAAGAAGCATCATTATTTCATCAATAAGTTCTGTAGAAAGTATTTCATCTGGAAGGCTTTCATTGATCTCGTCGAATGTAAGGAAGCCCTTTTCCTTGCCCATTGCGATAATGTTCTTTACTTCAGGGCTTTTGATCTTTCGAGACATTGACATATATTTTCAATCCTCCGGTTCTGTCTTTTCCTGAGATTGTTTTTTTACTCTGAACTTTTCTATCAAAAGTCTGCGCTTTTCACCCATATCCGAAGTATCTTTAATCTTACGGTTCATGGATTCTCTGATAGAATTGGCCAGAATTTTTTCTCTGCTGGCTGCAGCCGTGCGGTACAGGTCCGAATTTAAATCACTTACTAATACAGGAGAAAGCTCCTTAGCTATATCGGGTGTACTCAAAAGGACATTGATATTATCACCATTCTCTAAAACTTCAAGAACTTTCTTATATATTTCAGACATTTTTCTGTCATTGAAATATTCTGGCAATATGTTCTCTGTCATCATCAGAGATACGTCCTCCGGAAGCTGAACCAACGCTGCGACAAAATCCCTTTCACAGAAGTAAGTCATACTCCTGTTCCCGGTCTTGCCGTTTTGCGCTGAGTACTCAGTCCTTCTTAATGTAGTTTTTGCGGCGGAAATATCAATATCCTTTCTTAAAGTATTTTCATCCACCTGATACATTGCCGAGAGCTTTGCTGCATAGTGATCTTTTCTGTATGGACTCTTCACAGAAACAAGCAGGTTCTTAATTTTATCAAGACTTCTGAGTTTTGCATTGAAATCTTTTGACTTTTTTAGAAGTGCTTCTGCGGCAAAGAGAAAAAGATCCTTCTTTTCACCCAGCATCTGCTCAAATCCATCTTTTCCGTGTTTTGCCAGAAATGAGTCAGGATCCTCACCCTCCGGCAGAAACACCACATAAGGGAATGTATCCGTCATAAGAAAAGTTTCAAGGCTTTTTAATGCAGAATTATATCCAGCCTGATCGCCGTCAAAAAGCATATAAATATCACCGGTATACCGCCGCAGCAGACTTATGTGTTCGCTGGTGAGCGATGTACCCATTGACGCCACGCAGTTGCCAAAGCCATACTCCGACAAACGCATCACGTCAAAATACCCCTCCACAACCATTGCAAACTCAGATTTTCTAAGAAACTGCTTAGCTTTGTCCATGTTGTAAAGGACTCGGCGTTTTTTAAAAACTTCCGTCTCCGGTGAGTTTATGTATTTCGGCTGCTGGTCTGATATTGTGCGGCCTGAGAATGCTATAGTCTTCCCTGTAACGCCTTTCACAGGAATCATTACACGATCGTAAAACATCAGCCGAAGCCCATATTTGCCCTCTTTAAAGAGCCCTGAGTTTATAAGTACTGATTTATCGTATTTTCTAACATATTTGGAAGTATCTACATTTGCCGGAAAATAACCTACCAGAAATTCCTCCAGCAATTTGTCAGTGAAACTTCTTTTATAAAGATAGTTCAGCGCAGTCTTCCCCTCTTGCGAGTAAAGGAATTTTCGTGAATCTATGGTTAGCTCATCGTGAAGAGCAACTATGTCCTTTGCATCCTGACTGGCATTCTGATCATATTCAATGGTAACACCGCACCGTTCACCCAGAAACCTCACAGCATCAGGGAATGCGAAATTATGATATTTCATCACAAAAGAGATGGAGTTTCCCCCTTCGCCGCAGCCGAAACAGTGGAAATAGCCTTTGTCCGGATGAACATTGAATGATGGAGTTTTTTCTGTGTGAAACGGACAAAGCCCTTTGAAGCTGTTACCCGCTTTTTTCAGCGGCACAACTTCATCTATGAGCTGATAAATATCCGTTTGTTCAAGTATTTCGTCGATTTTGGTATCAGGAATTTTCAAGGGTTCAACCTCTGTTGCACAAAAAAAGCCGTTCACAACCGAACGACCTACTTAATTATATAGACATGCCGACAAACATCAACTATATTTTCCACATGCTTGAAGTTAAAAACCTCACGATTGAATTACAAGACCCATCAGCCAGCTTTATCATTCTGCGTGACGTCTCTTTGTCTCTTAAAACTGGAGAAATATTAGGCATAGCAGGAGAATCCGGCAGCGGGAAAACCATTCTTGCAAAGACCATACTGAACCTTATAAAAAAACCTGTAGTGAAAACAGGCGGCTCCATATTCCTCGATGGCAAAGAGCTTATAACAGAGAAGGATTTCAGAGCTATCAGAGGCACTAGGGTTTCTATGATATTCCAGAACCCTACAGCATCTCTGAATCCTGTATATACCGTTGGAAATCAGATAGTAGAAACCATAAGGATGCATGAACCTAAAATATCAAAAGTTGATGCCCTTAAAAGAGCCGAAAAGCTGCTCGAAGAGGTTGAGATACCTCACCCTGCGGAAAGGCTGAACTCATTCCCCCACCAGCTCTCAGGCGGTATGAACCAAAGGGTTATGATAGCTATGGCACTTGCCTCTAACCCTGAGCTGCTAATAGCGGATGAGCCTACAACAGCACTGGATGTCACCATTCAGGAGCAGATAGTCGAGCTTATAAAAAAGCTGAACCGCGAAAAAGATCTGACAGTTATTTTCATAACCCACGACCTGTCGCTCATGTCCCGTGTTGCTGATGAATCATTCATTATGTATGCGGGGGAGATAATGGAGCGAGTGACATCTGAAAGCCTGAAAAGCGGAAAGGTGCGCCATCCATACAGCATTAACCTTCAAAACTGTGTGCCAAAACTCGGCGATGACAGAGATTATCTGAACACCATCAAAGGCACAATAACCTTTAACAATAAAGACTTCGATAACGCCTGCGTCTTTCACCCACGCTGCGAAAAAGCTACCGAAAAATGTCGTACAGAAAAGCCCCCCTTCAAAGACGACTTCTCCTGCTTTTACCCTTATTGATGCTTGTTTTTAACAGACTAAGGCTCTAACGGCCTTTTGGGTTTGGACCGTATTCATTATCAGGATGACTGTCCTGCACCAGAAAATAGATAAGTATAACAAAACCGATAACTGGAACAAAGCTCAGCAGTATCCACCATCCGGTTTTTCCAATATCGTGAAGACGGCGCACCAAAACAGCAATGCCCGGCAAAAGAACTATAAGCCCGTATAACATGCTTGCAATAGGCACCATAATAATCACATCTACAAGTGAAGCTCCGATGTAAAACAGAATGTTAAACATTGTAAAATACCAGTATTCAGTTCTAGTTGCTCTCCCGTCAAAATTAGTATAGTCCTTCATCACTTTAATATACCAGTTCATAAAAAGTCCTTAATCACACTTTAATTGATTTCCAGTGTCCTGAGCGGAAACGGCGCATCAGAATTATACTTCTGATAAATGTCTCTGCAACACACACAATAAAAATCCATATCGGCGTATCAGTTATCATAGAGATAAGCCATGCGGGAAATATTCGAAGCCCCCAAAGTGATGCAGTGTTTATCAGAAAAGTCCCTCTGGTATCCCCTGCTCCCCTGAGACAACCGGACATAACAAATGTTATAGCAAGGGGAACCTGAGAAAAACCCATTATCCTCAGATAGTAGGCTGCATAATTTATTGCATCTTCATTGTCAGAAAATACTGATGCCATAGGATGAGCAAAAGCTATCATCAGCACGCCTATAAAACCCATCACAGCAGCCGCAGAGACCGTTGTGGCTATGGCATCCCTCTCCGCATCATCAGGACTGCCCGCACCTATCCCCTGCCCCACAAGCGCCATCCCAGCCATTGTGAAGCCAATCCCAGGCATAAATGCAATCCCTTCAAGCCGGAGCCCTATCTGGTAGCCAGCTAGTGAATCTACGCCATATTTTGCTATCAGTGCAGAGAGCACAAGGTATGACGGATGAGAGGATATCCTCTCCACCCAAGTAGGTATGGCTACTTTCAAAGCGCGCTTGAGCAGAGTGAGGTCAATTTTAATAGTTATCTGAATCTTTTTGCGTACAACATAAACGTATAGATAAAGAACGATCTGAAAATATATAACGAGCACAGTAGCAAGGGCTGCACCCTCAACACCCATAGGCTTGAACCCTAGTTTACCGAATATAAGTACCCAATCGAGAAATACATTTAAAATGTTTCCGCTGATGCTGATGAAAAGAGGAATTTTCGTGGCGCCTATTGCATTCATACCGCTGAAGAAAACTCCCATAATATACATAGCCGGTATCCCTAAAGCAAACATCTTCATGTATGCTGTGCCTTCTTTTGCTACCTCTTCGCCAGTATTCAGAAGGTTAAAAAGCTCTGGTCCGTAATTAATAGCTATATAAGTAATAGGTCCTGATATCACAAACGAAAACAGTATCATCATAAAGATGGTCTGACCCGCCTTTGTCATATCTCTTGCGCCGTAAAACCTTGATACTAAGGTATTTGTTCCTACGTAAATAAGCGACATAAAGGCATACATCAGCCCCATGTACTGCATGCTCACACCAACAGCCGCGACACTGACAGCTGAAATGCTGCCGACAAAAAACATATCTATCAGGCCTTGAACAATGTTCAGCAGATTGTGCATGGCTGCCGGTAAAGATATTCTAAGTACCTTACGGTAACGCTCATTGAAAAAAGACATATTTTACCTACAATAATAATTAGCAGTAATGTAAAGCTTTGTAATGGATATTGCAATCTTTGTGTTAATAATTTAATATAGTTCTTAAGTAAAATAGCATTTTATTGGAGACCTGTTATATGATCGGTAAATTGTTCAATAAAAAGTCAGACATAGGCGTGCCTACTGATCCGATATCTATTTTTGTTAACAAAAAGTGCGAAAAGATAGCCCACAGTAAAACACTGGATGAAAAACTGGAAAATACCGTCTTTTCTGTAGTGGATACAGAAACAACCGGGCTAAACATAAACGAAGCAAGAATTATAAACGTTGCCGCTGTTAAAGTGCAGAATTTTAAAATAATCGATTTTTACAACACTTTCATAAATCCTGAAGAAATGATCCCGAAAGAATCTATAAAATGGCATAACATCACTGATGAAATGGTACAGGACAAGCCTACTGTGGGAGAAGTTTTGCCGGATTTTATTAATTTTGTCGGCGATTCTATCATCGTTGGACATAATATCAACTTTGACATAAAGATGATAAATAAAGAGATGATGAATACTTTCGGATGTCAGATGCTGAACGACTGGCTGGACACAATGCTTATTTATTCCAGAGTTATTATAAAGAAAGACGAGCACTACAGCCTTGACTATCTTCTGGATAAATACAGTGTAACCTGCAACGGAAGGCACACTGCGCTAGGGGATGCCCTGGCCACTGCAGAGGTGTTTACAAAAATGATAACGCAGGTCAGCCGTGATTTTAACACCACAAGAGACCTTTGCACTTGTCAAAAGACTTCCATCACCTGATTCATTTTAATTGACTATGTAAAATCTGGTGTTATATTTATTTAAAGGTTTAGCAATGAATGAATTTCGAAGAACAATATTTCAGGAAATCCTGAAAGAATACGAAAAGTTTTATGTCCACCTTATGCCTCACCCGGAGCTTATCATAGGTTCTCGCGGACTTTTAGGTGAAGAGTCAAAAAACGGCATTGTGCTCGTTTTCAGCCCTCACTCATACGACAAGCTATCTCTTGAAAAAGAATGCATAACAGTTAATATGAAGTTCTCCGGCAGCTGGGAAAGCCTTTACGTGCCACTGAATGCCATCAGCGCTATCTTTAATGACCCTGTAAAACCGGAGTTTATGTTCAGCTTTAAACCTGTTGTGCGCTCTGAAAGTGGAGATGACAACGTTATGGATGATCCGGCAGACAACGACTCAGGTGGTAAGGTTTTGACTTTTCCAAAGAAGAAGAACTAATTAAACAGAATAATTCATCTGTCCTAGATGAATTATTTAGCGTTTCGCATCAATACATTGATGCTTCACTTACACTACGCTAAATTGCTTCGCAACAGCTCCGTGAGTCTCGTCCTGAGACTAATTAAACAGAATAATCCATCTGAACAAAATGAATTATTTTGCGTTTCGCATCATTTGTCAGAAAGATTCTTTTTGCTTAATGCCAATTGATTCAAGATACTCAAAAAACATTACAACTGTATCTGCGGTCATATTGTGACACATCTTCTTTGCCTCTTCACCTTCGTAGCCTTCACGTAAATCTTCGCAAATAGTATGGTTAAATGATGCTATAAAATCATCACGAAAAGCTGCAATCTTCTCATGAATAGGATCCACTTCAACAGATGCACTGTCTCTTCCTATCAGCATATTCAAAGCAACAACGCACCCTGTGAGAGCACCGCAAAGCTCCTGTCTGCTTCTTCCGACTCCGCCGCCGAAACCTGTAACAAGGTTAGAATAAGAAAAGTTTATCTCAGGAAGATAATACCTCCCGGTCATAATCATAACAGTCTCTGCACAGTTGTAGCCTTCTTTTTTAACCTTAAGCGCTTCTTCTTTTATCATTTGCCTTCTCATGCTCAGGTTTAATATGAAATATATTTTCACCTGAGAAATTTATCTGTTACTCCGGCTTCTTTTTCAAAGCTGGAGATCTACGCAGCTTAGCCAACTGCTGGTGACGTGCTCTGTTGCACATATCAAGCATCTTCTTATCATTAACACCATTGAGGCATTTGATATATTTTTCCAGAATATTGCTCTCTTCAGTGGCAATAACTTTATAATAATGAAGCTGTTTTGCAATATCAACATTGCGCTTGTTTAAGGCTTTTTTCTCTGCTGTTTCAGCAGCAGCCGTCAGGGCAAAAAGCAGGATTGTAAAAACGACTAAACACTTTTTCATAAATTATATCTCCGGCTCAATTATTTCTGGGCTTGTGTCTTTGTATTGAGGCATAACCATCCCTGCTGTAGCATTTATATACGTTGGATCTGTTACGCTAAAGCTTTTACCTTTATACCCAACAACAGCACCAGTATTGTACTTGCCAAGATCAACAGCTACAGCAATATGCCCGGGAAAATCCAGCATTATCATATCAAGTTTCAATAGTTTGCCAACAAGATATGCAAACAACACACTCCTGTCCTCACAGTCGGAATATGGATAATATACTGTCTCTTCTGCAAAGAGGAATTTCTCTTTTCCAAACTGCACATCATCTGTTTTATACTCGAAAGCGGTCTGCACAAAACGGAGAATAATGTTAACAGCCTCTCTCGGGTTTTTGCCCTCAATAATCTTTTTAAGCTCAGGCAGAATAGTCTGGTCAATCCACTCTGGAGCCTGCGCTCCTGTATAAACAGCCAGATCGGCCTGTGGGAAATTGTTCAGATAGGCAATATCAAACTTATTTGCAATTGCCTGTATTTTGTAATCTTTGCCATCGAAATTAAATTTCAGATCCCTCGCAAAACCATTAAAACCAAGCTTTGGGTTTTGCATTTTCGAAAGAACCAGTTCATTTCTAGCATCAGGGTAGCTTCCTTTATATGTGTATAAGCTCTCAACTTTATCAACCTTGCCGAAAACGTCAATAACGTAATATCTTTTTCCGGAAAAAGTGTAGTATGTGACACCATAAAGCTCCTTGTCAGTAGGAACCATCACCTTCACAACTCCCTCTTTTGTGTAGCCAAGCTTTGTGTCATAACCGCCTTTATTCATAAAAAACCAGACAAGCAGCTTCCTCTCAGCAACGTCTCCCATAAGCTTCGCAGCGAAACGTTCCACAAGGTTAACATAACACCAGTCGCCGAGTTTCATGTCTACAGATGTTTTTTTAAAGTATTTAAGTGTCTTTTTATAATCTGTCACAGCCACAGCTTCCCACCAGTCAGCTATGTGTTTTGATGAGAGCGGCCTTTTAGCGTATGCTTTCAGGGCATTGTCTACCGGTATGTCAAGCTCACGTCCATAAAAAGAGAGTGCAAGTCCTTTTGCTTCCTGCTTCGGAACATACTGAGGTTCTGGAGTCGGAGCAACAACCACAGGCTCTTGCACAACAGGCTCTTCAGGCTCAGGCGCTTTAACTACTGGCTCTTTTTTTACCGGCTCTTTTTTGACAGGTTCCTCTTTTACAGGTGCAGGAGCTGGTTTAGGAGAATCCACTACTGGTTCATCTTTTACAGGCTCAGGCTTTGGCTCTGGTTTTGAAACAGGTTTTTCTTTCAGAATAACAGGTTTAGGTTTAGGTTTTGGGGTGATCTTAATTGGTTCCGGCTTCTTCTCTGGCACAGCAACTGGAATATCCACAGGCTTCGGTTCCTCCAGAAGCTCGATAGGCTCTTCCCCTTCGTACTCTTTCCATGTCTGCTTCAAAAAAGCCGTAAACTCACGGTCTATCTCTTCCAGATAGTTCTCATACTCCGCCTGCTGCATTTTAAGGTATTCCTCAAAAGACTCAAAAGCGTATGATGACAGAACCGTTGTTAATATCAAAACCGACATTACAAATAATATCTTTCTCATAGATCACCTACCTGAGTTCATATACAGAATTATAAACCTTTAATATCGACTTACGAGTGAAAAATTACATATGACCGTGTTATTTTAGACTTAAATGAACTAAAAAAGGCAGGAACAAATCCTGCCTTAGTGCTTAATATATTAATACCATATGAAGATTATTTATATTTTACTTCGAGTATCTCATACTCACGCTCTCCGCCAGGAGCAACCACAAGCGCCTCGTCCCCAACTTTTTTGTTCACCAGGGCTCTGGCCAGCTGTGACATAATAGAGATAGTTCCGTTGGATATATTAGCCTCATCGGGACCTACTATCTTATAAGTCTTCTGCTCTTCTGTTTCGATGTTTTCTATAACAACAGTCGCACCAAAAACAACTTTATCGCTGGAGATTGTGGATGTATCAATAACTTGAAAGCGTCCGATCTTCCCTTCCAGCTCACCTATTCTCGCCTCTATCATACCTTGCCGCTCTTTGGCAGCATCATACTCAGCGTTTTCACTAAGGTCGCCGTGACTACGTGCTTCAGCAATAGCCGCAACTACTTCCTTTCTCTCTACTGTCTTCAGTCTTTCAAGCTCTTTTTTTAGCCTTGTATAACCTTCCGTGGTAATCGGAATCCTAGCCATTATTCTCCTCCGAAACTTTCTTTCCGGTTACGAAGCTGTTAATATAACCATCATTTAACCTTATTTCAAGCTCATCTTGCAACGAAACATCAAAAACTGATCTAACGGGGCTACCGTTCATCATCACAAAGCTGTAACCTTTTGACAGCAGGCCTGCCGGGTCAAGGGTTTCCAGTTTTGCATTCAGCGGGGCAAGTATCGCTTTATTATCAGCAACTTTAGTTTTTACAGCCGTACACATTCTATATGTCAGATTGTCAATTTTACCCTTCAGTTTTTCTGTTTTTCTGTCGGGTGTATATTTAAGAATTTTCTGTGTCAAAAAACTGATCTTTTCAGTTTCAGACCGCTTCTTTGTCAACAGAGCATCCTTTAATCTTCGTTCAAAATCATTTAAAATATTCTTTCGCCTATCTATAAGAAGCTTGGGAGACATGCCTCCGACAAAAACTGAAAGCTCACGTACACGAGCTTTTTTAGCACTGATACTGTTCAGTGTCTGTGCAGAAAGTGTCTTTATCAGATGATCCAAATGCCTTTTATCAGCTTCTATCCTCTTTTTCGGATTCGCACCGTTAACAGCGCTCATAAGCATATCCAGCCGCTGATTGGCGTTCATTAGCTTCTGGTTCATTACATTCACTATTCTTCTGCCGCAGTTGTCAAGTTCTCGGCCGGAGTTCACATAACCCTCGCCAAGAGACATCGCTGCCGCAGTTGGTGTGGCCACTCTTTTATCCGCCACAAAATCGCATATAGATATATCTCTTTCGTGACCTATGGCGCTAATGGTAGGCACTTTGCAGTCCGCCAAAGCCCTTGCCACATATTCTTAGTTAAAAACCGCCAGATCTTCCAGTGAGCCTCCGCCACGCATAAGTACCAGAGCATCGTACCTCTCTGTCATGGACCCGGCTTTCGCTATTGCCTGTACTATAGGAACCACAGCATCTTTACCCTGTACAGGAACACTCCATATATCAACTTCAAAGACAGCCCCATTGTTTTTCATTGTTATGAGGAAATCCTTTATGTCAGCCCCAGTTGGTGAGGTTATAACTGCAACTCTTTTAGGCAGATACGGGACAGGCTTCTTTATGGTCTCATCAAAGAGTCCTTCAGCTTCGAGTTTCTTTTTGACCTCTTCAAAAAGCTGCCAGAAGAGCCCCACAGAGTCATAGTCGAGTTTTTTCACCAGAAGCTGATAGTTTCCTCCAGCATCATAAACTGTCATCTCCCCCACAGCCTCTACACTGTCTCCGTTTTTTGGGTCATATCCGCTGTTCTTATCTGCCATTCCGCGGAACATAACGCACTTTATCTGAGACCTTTCATCTTTCAAAACAAAATAAAGGTGTCCGGCTGGGGAGCGTGAAAAGCTGGAAATCTCACCTTTCACTCCAACATTATCCGCAAATGTATTTTCAATGAGTCCTTTAACGGCTCTTGTTATCTCTGTAACTGTATATTTTTTCATTCGCTTTTTTCAGATTCTTCTTCTTTTGGTTTATCCTCTTCGAAAAGAGGTTCTTCCATAATGTAAAGGTCTTCTTCAGGCTTTTGCAGGCTAAGTTCTTTTTTAATCATCATCTCAAGATATTCTACATTTTTACTTACCTGATTCAGCTCGGTTTCAAGATTTTCGACCTTCTCTTCTGTGGTTTCAAGCTGAAGCTGGTAGTTGTTTTTAATGCGCACAAGCTCACGGTATTTGATAAGGCCGTTATGACCAAAAACCATGTACGCAGCCAAGCCAACAATTATAGCAATAAAGAAGATGTTGAGTTTCATGGAGCCTCTCGTAATTAAGAATTATCTTGGAGCAATTATACCACAGGTGTCATCTTTGCCTATACGTTCTTCCAAAATTTTTCTGGCTTTTTCAAAAAAGCCTAGCGAGAAGTCAAATGCATAATCTTGAAAGGTCCATTCCAGAGGGACATACCGCCCTTTTCTTCGGAACAGCTGAAGATCTCCGTAAATGTTATCCCTGATATACACTCTATGTGTGAAGTTTTTTGTACTGGCAGCCACTATCTTTTCCATAGCAACATAACCCGGGTCTATATTGATTATTCTTTTGCCGTCTAACTGGTTTGCATCCTCAATAGCCACCGCTTGCTTTTTATAATCAGGTAACTTGTCCGGAGTTTCCACCCTGTCGTAAAGCGCAAAATATTTAATGAGATTGTTCCCCATCTCCGGCTCATAGTATGAAGTGTGTGAAAAGTCGAATTCTGGTGATTTCAGAATAGGTTCGCCGAAAATAGGCATTGCAAGATCATCAGGATTTTTTACCAGATCTTTGTTGAAAAGTACGGCATTAAAGTAAATAATATGACCGGTTTGTCTAAAACCGCCGCCTGTGACCATCAGTTCATGTCAATTTCAAGGATCTCTTCTGCAGGTTCAATTGTGGATATTGCATGCTTATAGATCATCTTCTGCGAATCATCCTTGAGGATTACAACAAAGTTGTCAAACCCTTTTACAAAGCCCTCTACCTTGACCCCGTTAACGAGATAGATAGTAGCAGAAATACGCCTCTTTCTGAGGTGATTTAAAAATACATCCTGAATGTTTATCTTTTTACTCATTCAAAAGAACCCCCTAAATCAAGAAACAATCATAAAATTAATTACTATAATCATGAATTTATAAGATATTTACGAGATATTCAAGTGAAAATGCCTTCTTCAAGACCTTTTGTCTTGTTAATATCTGATAAATCTATGTAATTTATATTTTCCATATGTCTGAACCATGTCAGCTGTCTTTTTGCAAAATTTCTGGTTCTTGTTTTTATCTTTTCAGACACTTCCANTGAGCTTCGCCCCTCTTTAACACATGCAGCGATATCTCTGTAGCCAAGCGCTTTAAAAGAGTCCATTGTCTCGTCATATCCCATCTTTAAAAGGGTTTTGACCTCTTCTTCCCATCCGGAGGCAAACATAACATCCACCCGCTTATTTATCCTGTCGTATATTTTTTGTCTATCTTCTGTAAGAACGTAAATGTCGTATTCAAAACAAGGTTCACGGTGATATCTTTGCTGAGCTTCACCAACATTCATACCAAGCTGGCTATTGATCTCCAGCCCTCGCAGTATTCTGGTGGGATCGGTCGGTTTTATATTCTCTGCAAATTTTGGATCAATATCAAAAAGTCTGTTATAAAGTGCTTCACAGCCAAGTTTTTCCAGCTCCGCTTCCAGTTCACTCCGCAGTGTTTCGTCTCTTTGGGGTGCGGCGAATATACCTTTTTGAAGGGTTTGCACGTAAAGCCCCGTTCCGCCTGCCACAACAGGGATATTCCCACGCTCGATTATCTCTTTTATACACTGTTCTGCCTGTTCGAAAAAAGCACCCGCAGAATATGTCATGTCGGGAGTGTATATGTCTATGAGGTGATGGGGAGCCTTTGAAAGCTCATCAGCATCGGGTTTTGCGGTGCCTATGTTCATGTATTTGTAAACCTGATAAGCATCAGCGCTTACTATTTCAATATTATGTTTTTCTGCGAAAGAAAGCACCACAGCAGTTTTGCCAGCCGCTGTTGGGCCTGTTATTACAGGTATTCTCATCGTCCGAACTTCCTCAGAAAAAAATCTTCTGGCTGTTTAAAAACAATTGGTCTGCCGTGGGGGCATGTGTATGGGTTGTCTGTGCTGAAAAGATCAGACACAAGCTTTCGCATTTCGTGCATCTCAAGCCTTTCGCCTGCTTTAACAGCGGATTTGCAGCTCATAACAAGGGCTCTGTAATCCACACCTGTGTCCTTACGGTGCTCAATAAGGTCTGCAAGTATCCCTTTAACCTGTGCCTCAATATCACGTTTAAGCACGTCAGTGGGCACTCTGCTGACTTTCAGCGACTCACCGCCGAAAGACTCTATCTCGTAACCAAACTGCTCAAAGACTTCTTTGGAATCTTCAGAAACAGCTATCTCTTCTTCTGATACATTTATTAAAACTGGTTCATAAAGGATAATGCTAGAAACATTCAGTGACATATCCCGGACAAACCTCTCGTAAAGCACCCTTTCATGCGCCACATGCTGGTCTATGAAGAGAGCCTCATTACCTTTTTCACAAACTATTACAGTGTTGAAAAGCTGCCCCACAACCCTGAGCATACCTTCTTTTTCCTCAGTGTCAGAAACATTTACAATGGAAGCCTCATTGCCATGAGTATACTCAGCTACTTCCATCTCACGGACTATGTCATAGCTTACCGATGCAAAATTATGGTCATACTGACCTGTTGGTTCGCTGCTGTAAGATGCAGGGGTAAATTTATCGCTGCCTGTCATTTGGTCATTCTCATTATGACCGGCATCATCAAGTGTGTTTTTTATACTGTGGTGTACAAAACTAAAAATATCTCTTGATTCCATCAGCTTCACTGTGGTCTTTGCAGGATGCACATTCACATCCACCTTTTCAGGGTCTATAAAGAGCGACACAGCGGCGGCTGGAAATCTACCGTCCGGTATCACACTGTGATAAGCGGTAACAACAGCCTGAGTTATGGAAGGATCCTTAACCACTCTGCCGTTCACGCCAACGATAATCATATCTTTGCGATATCTCTGAACTGTGGGGAGTGATGTAACCAGACGGATACTCATCTCCTCATACTGGTTTTCGCCATAAACTATCTCTTTCTCTTTGAAAACCTGAACAGCTCTTGCGGTCATATCCATCCCTGCTGTAGCTGTGAAATATTTTTTACCGTTTATCTCAAGCTCAACAGCTATGTGAGGGTTTATGATACTGAAAGCGCGGACGAATTTCCCTATCTCACGCTCTTCTGCTGAAAAACTTTTAAAAAACTTTAATCTGGCAGGGACATTTGAAAAGAGTGAACGCACCTCTACGGTGGTTCCTTCAACCTCTGGTGCAGGCAAAATGACAGCTTTACCGCCGTTTTTTATGCGGATTTCCGCCCCATTTTGACCTTTTCTGCATGATCTTATGGAAAAGTCTGAAACAGATGATATAGCGGCAAGCGCTTCACCACGAAAACCGAATGTGCGGACGTTGTAGACATCATCCGCCGTTTTTATCTTGCTAGTGGCAAACCTCTGAACAGCAACAGGGAGGTCATCAGGGAGTATTCCGTGTCCGTTGTCAGAGACACGAACCATCCCTACCCCGCCGTTCTCCACAACAATGCTTATGCGGTCAGCACCAGCATCTGCGGAGTTTTCCACCAACTCTTTCACAACATTAAAAGGCCGCTCGACGACTTCGCCGGCGGCCACCATGTTGGCTACATCTTCGCCAAGTCTGAAAATTTCGTTCATAATTTATTCTGCAAAAACACCCATTGCACGGAATTTCTGATATCTGTCTTCAAAGATCTTTTCCCTGTCCATCTTTTTAAGATCAGAGAGTGCTCGTAAAATGAAATCCTTCACACGTGAAGATATCAGGTCGTAATCTCTGTGAGCACCACCCGCAGGTTCGCTGATTATCTCATCAATAATCTTCTGCTCTTTAAGATCCTGCGCTGTCAGCTTAAGAGCCTCCGCTGCCTTCCCTGCATATGCAGGGTCTTTCCACAGGATGGAAGCACAGCCTTCAGGACTTATTACAGCATATATAGAGTGTTCGAGCATTGCTACACGGTTGCCCATGGCAATACCAAGCGCACCGCCGGAACCGCCTTCACCTGTGATGATAGTCACCATAGGAACAGTTAACTCAGCCATAACCATAAGGGATTTGGCTATCGCTTCTGCCTGACCGCGCTCTTCCGCTCCTATCCCGGGGTATGCTCCCGGTGTGTCTACAAAAGTGACAATAGGTCTGTTAAAAGTTTCGGCCATCTTGAACATTCGCTGAGCTTTACGGTATCCTTCAGGGTTTGCCATGCCAAAGTTTCTGTGAATGTTCTCTTTGGTGTTGCGCCCTTTCTGGTGTCCCATAACAAGCACAGGGTCACCGTTCAGCTTTGCTGTTCCGCAGATAATGGCAGGATCGTCCCTGTACAGTCTGTCACCATGCAGTTCCACAAAATCAGTAAAAATACTGTTTATGTAGTCGAGGGTATATGGTCTGTTTGGGTGTCTGGCAACCAAAACCTTCTGAGGCGGAGTCAGCTTTTTATATATGTTTGCTTTCAGCTTGGTCAGCTTGTCTTCGAGGCTTTTTAATTCAGCATCTATCTCGCCTGCTCCAAGTCCTGAAACGTTTTTTATCTCATCTATACGGCTTTCTATCTCCAGTATAGGAGCTTCAAAATCTAGTGTTGTCATCGACATTTTATCACCTGCCTAATAAGTTTTCCATAAACTGTAGTCCATTAGTTTATTATCATAACTATAGTTCCCTACTATATCAAGAGTGAACTATTTTACACTGTTATCAGGTGTGCACTACTTCATACTATCAAGAGCAAGAATATACATGCTCTGCTTAAATCCGCCCACAGGTTTGCCGTCGAAGTATATCTGAGGCGTGCCTGTGATGCCAAGATCGCCTGCCATCTTCGCCTGTGCATTTATCTTGCCTAGAATAGATGGGTTTTTCAGAAGTTCTTTGAATTTTTTCGGATCATTTGTCTTTTTAGCAAAAATATCAATAATCGCCTCATCAGACATCTTGTCAGTTTTTTCGTCTGTGGCATAAAGCTCATCAGAAAAATTTATACCCATATCCAAACCAACTTCTAAGATTGAAGCATAAAGTTTCGCCTTTTCGTGGAAGCCAAGTGGAAGATGCATCATATACTCTGCAACATCAAGTCCTCTTTTTTTGATCTCACTTTGAAGAAATGCATGTGCACGCTTACAGTATGGGCACTGAAAATCACTAACAGTAACAATAACGTGTTTGGCATCCTTGCTGCCTTTCACTAATGTAAGTTTTGAAAGATCGAGATCGACCTTCTCTGCTGCTTCAAATGTAAGGATGTCCTTTATACTTGTATTACCTTCAATAGTAAGTATTTCAGGCATAAGATATTTGCCGTCAGTAAACACAAGCTGCTCCTGGGAGCGTCCTGTAGCCTTTTCACTCAGTGTCATACGAATAAAATAAAGCCCTTTAGGCTCTTCCAGTTTCTTTATTACATCTATATCAACTTCGAGTCCGATATTATTTTCTGCAAAAAATTTCTTCATACCTTTTTCAACCTTTGCGTCTATGTCTTCTGCAAAGGCTCCGGTAAATGTAAGGACGGTAAAAACAACAAGCATCATCAACTTTTTCATGTATTCCTCCAAATTTTTGGTTCTGTATTATATATACTTACATCATTAAGAACAACAATATAAAATTTTGTTCAGTTTAACATGAATATTCCAATTAATAACATATTGTCATCACAGCTAAGAGGCAATAACGGGCAGCCGTTATTTTATTAATATCATTGAAGCTTCTCTCTGCTTCTGTCTTTTATAGCCAGCGCCACAGCGAAAGCCATCACAGACATTACCGATAAGAAAATTGCAGGAGCTGTTATGATGCCTGTTTTTTCTATAAGCCATGTAGAAAGCATTGGTGTTGCTCCGCCAACAACTCCCAATCCCATATTGTATGCTACCGAGTAGCCGGATAGCCTGTCTCTGCTAGGGAACAGCTCCACGAAAGTTGCAGGAGCAGAGCCGAGCATTATTGATATAATAACTATAAAAATCAGATTCAAACTTATTACACCAACCAGTCCTTTGTCAGCCAGAAAATAGTAAGCAGGCCAGCTGACTATTGCTGAAACAAACATTGCTAAAGCGATAAAGTGGGTTCTCCTGATATACTTATCGCTAATTTTGCCAGCCATCGGTATCAGGAGTAGCAGAAAAGCTGTTGCAAATGTGTTTACTGTCATGGCCTGACTTAGAGGAACATCAAACTCATTATTTAGCCATGTAGGCAAATATACCAGAGGGATGTAGAATAATACACCGTAACTGGATGCAATGGCTGTTGCCTGCAGCATCTCTTTTTTATTTTCGGTAAAAGCCTCTACAAGAGGAGATGTATCGCTTCTTTCATTGTGGTGCTTCTGAAAATGCTCAGATTTAGGAAGATTCCTACGCAAAAATATCGCTGTTATGCCCAATACTCCGCCAAACAGGAATGGCAAACGCCAACCCCAGCTTATAACTGCGTCATGAGACAAAATAGAAGTGAGCAAAGCTGCTACACCTGAGCCAAGCAGCATACCAAACATACTGCCAGTGTTTGCCCAGCTGCCGGAGATCCCACGCCTATCAGTATCGGCTGTCTCCACCATATATACCACAGAGCTCGTAAACTCTCCACCAACTGACAATCCCTGCAAGAGCCTGATAGCAATCAGAGCTACCGGAGCAAAAACTCCTATCGCATCAAAAGTGGGCAGAACTCCTATCAGAATTGTCGGCATAGACATAGTTACAACAGAAATCATCATAGCTTTGCTTCTGCCGGCTGTGTCGCCTATCCAGCCGTACAAAGCAGAGCCTAAAGGCCGCATGATAAAACCTGCTGCAAAAACTCCGTACGTTGCCAGTAGCGAAGCAGTCTGATTTTCGTTTGGAAAAAATAACTGAGCAATGATGCTGGCCATATAGCCGTACAGGGCAAAATCGTACCACTCTATAACATTTCCGATGAATCCAGCCAGTAAAGCTGTGTGCCTTTTACTTATCATATTTTTAGGATTTAATGTGTTCATACTAAATATGATAAGAATGCAAACTAATATAGCAACGGGGTGAATATGAATTTAATTAATTTTTCTACATTTATTATAACTCAAGAGTCTAATAAACTGAGAGATCGTATCCCATTTTAGTGTTACACCAACTCTCTTTCTGCAGTCTTACTTAAATTTGTGATATATAAATGTCTGATTATTTTCTGACATACTCATCCTTACACTTGAAAAAATAACCATTTGGTGCTAATTATTCCGTTCTGGATTTGTGCGCTATTGGTGCGTGCAAAAATATGATTGTCATTCTGAGGCTTCAAAAGAAGCCGTAAGAACCTCAGGAGAATATTAGGCAAGGCTTTTACAGTCACTGTGACTAAAGCATTTTGCGAATCGAAGCCCTGAGATCATTACGTCGTTACACTCCTCATGATGACTGAAAATTGTAGTTAAATGTTTTTCAGGAGACAATAAATGGATTATAAAGATACCCTTAACCTGCCGCAGACAGCCTTTCCTATGAAAGCCAGTCTCAGCACAAAAGAACCAGAGAGAATCAAGAAATGGGACGAGATGAATGTTTATCAGAAGATGCTAGATGCACGTGATAAAAACAACCCATACATTCTCCACGACGGACCTCCTTATGCAAACGGCGAAATCCACATCGGACACGCCATGAACAAAACTCTGAAAGACATCATTATTAAAATTAAAGCTTTCGAAGGCTTTTACACTCCATACATCCCCGGATGGGACTGCCACGGACTGCCTATCGAGCATCAGGTGGACAAGAAAATCGGCAAGAAAAAAGCAGAAATGTCCAAGTCTGACATCCGTAAAGAGTGCAGAAAATATGCTGATAAGTTCATAGACGTACAGAGACAGGGCTTCATCCGATTGGGCGGTTTTGGAGACTGGTACAACCCATATATCACTATGGACTACAAATATGAGGCGAAAACACTGGAAGAGCTTTACCGCTTTTTTGATAACGGCGGAGTTTATAAAGGTCTGAAACCTGTTTATTGGTGCGCCAGCTGTGTAACAGCACTTGCAGAGGCAGAGGTGGAGTATGATAACCACACTTCTCACTCAGTATTTGTAAAGTTTCCTATGAAAGATGAGTTCAAGGGCAAGTTCGGACTGTCTGAAACAGATAGCTTATCTGCTGTTATATGGACAACAACACCCTGGACACTCCCTGCGAACCTAGGTATAGCCGCAAACGCAGAGCTTGAGTACACCATTTTAAAAGTAACAGATACATGCAACAAAAACCTTGAGAGAGGTGAATATATTATTGTGGCAACTGACCTCACTGAAAAGATGAAGGAAGAGTTTCACATTCACGAAGCAGAGAGCGTAAAAGTTTTCAAAGGTACTGAGCTTGAGCGTGTAGAGTTCAAACATGCATTCTACGACCGCACATCTCTCGGTATACTCGGCGACCACGTAACACTGGAAGCTGGTACGGGACTTGTACACACTGCTCCAGGTCACGGTCAGGAAGACTACGAGGTAGGCAAACAATACGGACTGGAAGTGTATAACCCTGTGGATGACAGAGGTGTATACAGACCAAGTGTCGAAATCTATGGCGGAGAGCACATAAACAAGGCTAACCCTATGATAGTAGAGATGATGGATGAAACAGGCTCACTGCTCTCCACCGGCGAAATAAACCACTCATACCCACACTGCTGGAGATGTAAAAAGCCGGTAATATACCGTGCCACGCCTCAGTGGTTTATAAGCATGGAGAAAAATGACCTCCGCAAAAAAGTGCTGGAAGAGATAAAGAAAGTAAGCTGGACACCTGCATGGGGTGAAAACAGAATCACATCCATGATGGAGAACAGACCGGACTGGTGTATCTCCAGACAGAGAGTCTGGGGTGTACCTATCGCAGTATTTCTCTGTGAGGACTGCGGAGAGGTTGTTACGAATAAAGAGATTCAGTCGAATGTAGTGAAAGCCTTCGAGCAGGACGGCGCTGATGCATGGTTTGACAGACCAAATGAGGACTTCATAACTGAAGGAACTGCTTGTAAATGCGGAGGAACAAGATTCTCCAAAGAGACAGACATACTTGATGTTTGGTTTGACTCAGGCACATCACACGCTGCCGTTCTGGAGGTTCGGGAAGAACTAAGCTGGCCGGCAAACATGTACCTTGAAGGTTCTGACCAGCACAGAGGCTGGTTCCACTCTTCTATCCTGGAGTGCGTGGGTTCAAGAGGCATCGCTCCTTACAAAGAAGTACTTACACACGGTTTTGCCATGGATGGTAAAGGACGTAAAATGTCCAAATCACTCGGCAACACTGTTGATCCCAAAGATATAATTAACAAATTCGGTGCTGAGATTCTCAGACTGTGGGTTTCCGCAGAGGATTATTCAGAAGACGTCAGTATCTCTCAGGACATCATCCAGAGACTTACGGAGTCATACCGTAAAATAAGAAACACAGCCAGATATCTGCTCGGCAACATTGCAGATTTTAACCCTGATGCAGATATGGTGGCCTTCGAAGATATGCTCGATCTCGACAGATATGCTCTTATGAGATGGCAGCAGGTGAAAAAACGTATTTATGAAGCATATGATAAATACCAGTTCCACACTTTCTATCATACATTCATAAACTTCTGTATCAGTGACCTTTCATCCTTCTATCTGGATATCCTGAAGGACAGGCTGTACGCATATAAGTCTGACAGCAGAGAGAGACGCTCGGCACAGACTGTGCTTTTCACACTGGTCAAAGAGATGAGTGTATTGATGGCTCCTGTCCTATCGTTCACAGCAGATGAAATATACGAGTATATCCCTGCATATAAAGGCAAAAAAGATACTATTTTTGAAGAGATGTTCGCACCTGTTCAACAGTACTCAGATGAAGCTAACTTTAAAAAATGGCAGAAGATTCTTGAGGTTCGCAAAGTAGCTACAAAAGCTCTGGAAGTGGCAAGAGCCGAGAAGACCATAGGTCACCCCCTTGACGCTGACATCATAGTCGGTGTGGATGCAGAGACAGCAAAAGCTCTGGTGGCTGATGAAGGTATCGAAAGAATCTTTATAGTTTCTGAGATAGTGCTTGCTGATCCTGCGCAGATGACCGACTGCCACACATCAGAAGACGGCAAGATAAAGGTTAAGGTAACACCTTCATCAAACGCTAAATGCGAAAGATGCTGGACAAAATCTCCTACTGTCGGCAAAAAGACAGACGGTATATGCACCCGCTGCGATGAGGCTCTGGCCTAATGAAAAGAATTCTTTTAGCATCAGCAGCTATTATAGTAGCACTTGACCAGCTAACAAAGGTGTACATAAAGAACAATTTCGAACTTTATGAAATGCGCCCTGTTATAGACGGTTTTTTCAGTATCACATACGTTCTTAATCCGGGTGCGGCGTTCGGTATGCTCGCCACTCTGAATGAGTCTTACCGTCAGCTTTTCTTTGTTGTGGTAACAGCAGTGGCGATACTGGCAGTAACCTACCTTATGATTAAAGAGAAAGAGATGAAAATACGTCTTGTCTCTTATACACTCATATTATCTGGAGCTGTGGGCAACTTCATAGACAGGGTTTATATGGGAAAAGTTGTGGATTTTCTCCACTTCTACATCAAACAATACCAGTGGCCTGCCTTCAATGTGGCAGATATGGCTATATCTGTGGGTATAGGGCTGCTGTTTCTAGATTATATAATATTAAACAAGAGGACTAATAATGAAAGTAATGCCTAAAGCTGCTTTGATCAGTGTTTCTGATAAGAGCGGTATCGTTGAATTTGCAAAGGGTCTGAAAAAACACGGCGTAAAGATAATCTCCACCGGCGGAACAGCAAAACTTCTCGCAGAAAGCGGTGTTGAGATTGTAGAGATCTCTGAGTTCACAGGATTTCCTGAAATGCTTGACGGCAGAGTGAAAACTCTCCACCCGAAAGTACATGGCGGCATCTTGAACATCCGCGATAACGAAAAACATCAGACAACCATGAAAGAGCACGATCTCGAAGATATCGACATGGTTGTTGTAAACCTCTACCCTTTCGAAGCTACTGTTGCAAAAGGCGCAGAGCATGATGAAGTTGTGTAAAACATTGATATAGGCGGTCCTTCCATGATCCGCTCAGCAGCGAAAAACCACAAGTTCGTAACTGTTATTGTTGATAATGATGATTTCAGCAGGGTACTTTCTGAGATGGATAATGGCGGAACAGAACTTGATACCCGTATAGATCTGGCAAGAAAAGCTTACTCCCACACAGGTGTTTACGATTCTATTATCGCTAACTACTTCAACCAGAAACTCGGCGTTAAATTTCCTGAGGAGATAGCCATCCCTGCACGCAAGAAGCAGATGATGAGATACGGCGAAAACCCACATCAGGATTCAGCGTTCTATGTTCAGCCTCTGGTGAAAGAAGCTTCCGTTTCAACAGGCAAACAGCTTCAGGGTAAAGAACTTTCATTTAACAACATAGTAGATATCCACGCCACACTTGAGCTTATAAAAGAGTTCAAGCATCCTGCGGTGGCTATCATAAAACATACAAACCCTTGCGGTTGCGCAATTGGCGATTCTGTTGTGGAAGCATACGATAAAGCGCTGGAGTGCGATCCTGTTTCAGCTTTCGGAGGTATTGTGGGTGTGAACCGTGAGGTTGATGCTGCTCTGGCTGACAAGCTTGCAAATATTTTCCTCGAAGTAGTTCTTGCTCCATCGTTTTCGAAAGAGGCTATTGCAATCCTTGAGGCTAAGAAAAATCTGCGCCTTATAGAGCTTGGCGATATTACAGGCGGACGTGACAACGAACTGGATGTTAAAAATGTGACTGGAGGGATACTCCTTCAGGACAGAGACCTTCATGAAATAGAAGATATCAGAGCACTCAAAGTTCCTACGGACAGAAAACCTACTGATACTGAATACAAGGCTATGGATTTCGCTTGGGTTGTTGCTAAGCATGTTAAGTCAAACGCCATAGTTTACTGTACCCAAGACAGAACAATAGGCGTGGGTGCAGGTCAGATGAGCCGTGTGGATTCATCAAAGATAGCTGCTTCAAAGGCGAAATCAGAGCTGAAAGGAACCGTTATGGCATCTGACGCTTTTTTCCCTTTCAGAGACAGCATAGACGAGGCGGCTGAAAGAGGAATCACAGCTATAATATCACCGGGAGGCTCCATTAGAGATGAGGAAGTTATCACCGCTGCAAACGAGCACGGAATAGCTATGGTCTTCACCGGTGTGAGACACTTCAAACACTGATAAAATTTTTGCAAAAGTTATCATCCGTGAAACTTTTGCATACGATCGGGCAAAAGAAGCTTTTGCCCTCTCTCTCAATTTGCAGATGAACTGCAAATTGGGCTTACATCCATGTAAGCCATTGTATGGAGGATATAGATTATGAAAATACTTGTAGTCGGAGGCTGAGGACGTGAACACGCACTTTGCTGGAAAATTGCACAGTCACCTCTGGTAGCGAAAATATATGCCGCACCTGGTAACGGCGGCACAGACCTCGAAGATAAAACAGTCAACGTGGACATTAAGGCCACAGATATTGATAGATTATTGGAATTTGCTAAGCGAGAAAAGATTGACCTTACTGTTGTTGGGCCGGAAGATCCGCTTGCTATGGGCGTTGTCGATGCTTTCACAGCCGAGGGTTTAAGAGCTTTCGGACCTAATGCGGATGCTGCACAGCTTGAGGCCAGCAAAGCCTTCGCTAAAGAGATTATGATAGATGCAGGAATTCCTACTGCTGCTTACGGAGAATTTACTGACCTAGAATCTGCTAAGGACTATGTTAATAAGCAGGGCGCACCTATTGTTGTTAAGGCGGACGGATTAGCCGCTGGTAAAGGTGTTACAGTTGCCAGAACTGTCGAAGAAGCTATTGGCGCACTTGAAGAGATTTTTGTTGATAACGCATTCGGCGAGGCGGGAAGTAAAGTTGTTGTCGAAGAATTTCTCGATGGCGAGGAAGCATCATACCTTGCATTCACAGACGGCATAACAGTTCTGCCTATGGTTTCATCCCAAGACCATAAACCTGTTTACGACGATGACAAAGGCCCGAACACAGGCGGAATGGGAGCTTACTCCCCTGCCCCTGTTGTAACAGACGAGCTGTTCGATTTTGCCACAGAGAAGATAGCCTACCCGCTTATCAAAGCAATGGCTGACAAAGGGATCACTTTCAAAGGGATTATATACGCAGGGCTCATGGTTACAAAAAACGGTACAAAGGTGCTTGAGTTCAACGCTCGTTTCGGCGACCCTGAGACACAGCCTGTTTTGTCCAGACTGAAATCTGACATAGTGCCTGTTTTTTTCGCATGTGTAGACCAGACATTGGATAAGGTTGAGATAGAATGGAACGAAAACCCCACTGTGTGTGTTGTGATGGCATCCGGCGGATATCCGAAATCTTACAAAAAAGGATATGAAATAAAAGGTATAGCAGAAGCTGATAAACTGTAAGGTGTTAAAGTTTTCCACGCAGGGACAGAAACAGTAGACGGTAAAACTGTGAATACCGGCGGTCGTGTGCTCGGCGTTACTGCCTGTGGTGAAGGACTTGCTGACACAATAAAACTCGCTTATGAAGCGGTTAAAAAAATAGAGTGGAAAGATGTCCACTATCGTAATGATATTGGCGCAAAAGCACTTAAGAGGTTGAAAAAATGAACAAAGTAGGAATCATTATGGGCAGCAAGTCTGACTTTGACATTGCACAGTCTGCCATTGACGTTTTAAAGGAATTCGGGATTGAGTATGAGGTTATAGTGTCATCTGCACACAGAACACCTGAGAGAACAGGCGAATGGTCAAAAACTGCCCATGAGCGCGGTCTTGTAGCAATTATTGCACTCGCCGGAGCTGCTGCACACCTTGCAGGAGTTATCGCAAGCGAAACTAATGTGCCTGTTATCGCTGTACCGATATCCGCTACAAGCATGAACGGCATAGACGCACTTTATGCTATGGTACAGATGCCCGGCGGTATCCCCGTTGCCACTATGGCTATAGGTAAAGCCGGAGCCAAAAACGCCGGAATCTTTGCTGCACAGATAATAGGAAGAAGCGACAAAGCAATTTACGAAAAGCTTATAACCTACCGTGACACTATGAAAGAGAAAGTTTATAAAGATAACGAAGCTGTTCAGGAAATGCTTTAATGCTTATAGCGAAAGCTAACCTTAATAACGCAAAAGATATTTTCAAAAGGGCTCTGGAAAAATCGGAGCCCGTTATTTTCCCGACAGACACCATATACGGAATAGGCGCCCCTATAGCAGACACCTCTGCCAACGAAAAGATATTCGAAATTAAAGGCCGTGAACAAAACAAGCCATTCCCAGTGCTTGTGTCCTGTATAAGTCAGCTTGAAGATATTGCTATTGTCGAAAATGCTGAACAGACAAGACTGATAGAAAAACTTTGGCCTGCGCCTGTGACTCTTATACTTAAGGCTAAAAGCTGGCTGCCGGAACTTTACACACTTGATGGAACCATAGCAGTTCGTATGCCTGACAAAAAATGGCTGTGTGAAATGATACAAAGCACCGGACCTATCAGTGCCACCAGTGCAAACCTTTCAGGCAAACCTTATGAAAATAACTTCAAAACCATCACAGAAATGTTTCAGAAGCATGTGGATTTCTATATATATGATAAACATATAGCAGATTCCTCTTCAGCATTAATTGACATTAGTTCATCAAAATTTAAAATTTTAAGAAAATCAACTCTTATCACCAATATTGATAGAATATTAGACTAAAATAAGAGTTAAACCATTGACAGAGGCTTTGCGAGAGTTTAAAATCATAAAAACCTAATAAGAGGAGTTTATTTATGAAAAAATTAGCAGTGATAATGCTTATCGTATTCTCAATGGCTCTTGTTGCTATAGCAGCAGATAAAGGCCCTGAGACTATTAACCTCGCAGAGAAATGGGGACTTGAAACAAAGAAGTCACCTGTTATTTTCGACCACGCTAAACATCAGCAAAATAACACATGTACTGACTGTCATGCAACAGCTGAAGGCGGAGCGCTTGTATCTGGTGGAAAAACATTCGACCCTAAAGCAATGGTTGCATCTGGCGAACTTAAAAAGGGCGGAACAAAGAACGATGTTCATGATGAATTATGCTGGAAATGCCACAAAGAGAAGAAAGTTCCTAAAGGCAAGTCCTGCAAAACATGCCACGAGTAAGCACTAGGTAATTAAAAAACAAAACCCGCTCAGATGAGCGGGTTTTTTTATGTTTATTTTTCTAATTACTGTTTATTTGGACTTAATTTCGGCAAATGAAGTTTTAGATATCTTGTCAAGTTTGCGCATATCACCTTCGCCAATATCCACAAACTGCAGTCCGCATCTGTTTTCTGTAGCCCATATAACCTTTGCAATTATAGCCTTGTTTGTAAAGTCAGGACTTACTATCCCAACCATTGCACAGTTTATGCATTCAACTTTTTTGAGGTTATTTTTAGAGTTGAGTACAATATATTTTCCAGCGAGAAGCCTGTCGGGGTGACTGATACACATCCCACTTCTGCTTACATCATAGGTTCTTATAGAGAAGCAGTCTGCGTATTTTAGCGATTTTGTACCAGGCTTATAATCAGTCAAAACTGTTGCACACATTTTAACGCTATGAGGCCCTCTGGGAAATTTCCTTTTGATATGCGTTTTGATACCGGATTTTTTCATCAGTTTTTTAATCATAAAAATACCTACATTAATCTAAGCTTAAAGTAACATAACGGTTGTATTGTTTTCAATATTGATTAAGACAAATACTGTACTATTTGCGCAGAGCTTCAAGCTGTGCTTTAAGAGCAGGCTCATCCACCCATGTATTGGCTTTTTCAAGCAACTATTCTGCCTTTGCAATACACTCCTGCTCTTCTTGCGGATAATCGCTTTCCTCTGCTTTCATAAGCATTTTCCGCCCTGACTCCAACAGGTAAAAAACCATATACCTTATTTGTCTGGCTTTGTCATATTTCATAGCTATGCGGAACAGAAAAATCAGAAATATGATATAAGGCAGCCAAACATACCACATAAAAGGGAGTGAAAGAACGTATATAGTTGCAATAAGAACAAATGAAAATGCAAGGGCAACCATCATTCAGGGTACACCTATATAAAAAACGGGTTCTTTTTCGCCGTTAGCGTTTTTAACCATCTTTAAAGACCTGAAAGCGGACTGATTTTTATATCTCTTTCTGTAAAAATCGCAAAGTTTTTTAAATTCTTCTAAAATTACCATGTAAACCCTTTAAATGTTTATATATGTTAAAAACAATTTATAATAATATTCTGTTTTTATTGTTTTTTGAAAGTGACATGTAGTATAATTTAGTATATTATCTTTGTAAATCACATTTATTCGGGGTTGCTTAATATGAGCATTAAAATCAAACTAATCACTTCTTACTTACTCGTTACCGTATTCATAATCTTATTGTCTGCTACTTTTATAGTTTCCAACAAGAAAGTGACAGGTTTTATAAACAATGTCATGCTTGATATGCTAGCAGATAGAGAAATTGCAAATTCTGTAAATAATGAGTTTAAAAATATCGTTATCAATTTGAAGAGCGCAAGATCAAGCAAAAGCGTACAAGAGATAAAGACATTTAAGAAACAAACAGAAGAGAGTTTTGCAAACATATACAAGTCTCTTGAACGTAAACCTGACAAAGAGGAGTTTCAGACTTTTTCTACCAGAACGAAACACTTTAAAGATGAAACTGATGTTTTTCTTGCCACAAAACAGGACTATATAGAAACCTATAACGAAATGCTTATTCTTTTTGACGATATGGACTCACTTTTCAGAAAACAGAAAGGATTGATATTTGTCAGTAAACTTGCCCTTGAAAAGTTTGGAGACAGATATAAAAATACTTTGAATTTTCTTGAAAAGATGATGGAAGACCCTCTTGAGATAAAGATATACATCTCTGAGATAGTTAATGCAAGAGATGCAATTGATGCTGAAGATGGTGTTTTTACGCTTGTAAACTATGCAGAAGCACTCACAGAAAAAACAAAAACACTCATTGAAGGCGGTCAGTATAAAAAAGATTTTGTAGTGAAGCTTAACAACGAAGAAGTCATAAAGAGACTTAATAGTCTCCTTGAAGTAAATGCTCAGATGGTAGACGAATCTGCGAATCTTCAGACAATAAGGCTTAAGACACTTGAGCTGGAACAGAAAATGGCAAAGCAGATAAACGAACTGGAAAAGGATGTAATAGATACAGAAAAAGAGCTCAAAGTGCTTACGCAAAATGCTAAAGAAAATATGAGCCAAGGGATTAAAACCATCAACTCCATATCTGCAAAAACAAATACAACCACACTTGTAGTTCTTGTTTTTGTAGTGATAATGGCTGTGACTATTGGGCTTTTCTCAGCTAGAAAAATCACTAAACCACTCACAAGCATCATGAATGTTGCCGAAAGTATTAAAGACGGCAACCTGACATGCGGTCAGCTTATGCACAACTCAAATGATGAATTCGGTGAGCTTACAAACTCCATAAACCAGATGAAGCAGTCACTGTGTGAGCTTGTTGGCAACATAAAAGACAGCACTGACTACCTGAGTAATACAAGTGACCAGTCCACAATGCTAATGAACAAGATGCATGACAACCTGAACAATACAAACGCTGAAATGGCTTCAGCAGCCTCTGCAGCAGAAGAGCTTTCATCATCAACACAAAACATCATAGAGAGTGTGCAGGTGGGAGTAAAAGAAGTTCAGGAAGCAAAAGAGATGGTTATATCCGGGAACTCTGGTCTTCAGCAGTCTATAGGTCAGGTCAGCAATGTAGCGAACAACCTCTCAGGTGTTTCCGACAGCCTTGAAGAACTTAAAACTGCAAGTCAGGGCATATCAAATATCATAGGCATTATTGTTGATATAGCAGAGCAGACAAACCTTCTTGCACTAAACGCTGCCATTGAAGCTGCCAGAGCAGGAGAAGCTGGACGCGGATTTGCTGTTGTTGCGGATGAGGTTAGAAAACTGGCTGAAAAGACATCTACATCTACTTCTGAAATTTCAAATATGGTCAGTTCTATACAGACAAATGTCCAAGGTGTTGTTAAGATAGTTCATGACGGCATTGATGAAGTAGAAGAAAGCTCAAGATCAATAACGGCAGTGGGCGAAAACTTCGAAATGGTCGTTAAACAGATGGAGCAGGCTGCCAACACTGTGGAACCTATCCTAAGCATTATAGAACAACAGAGCGAGGCAATCTCAAACATCACACTTACTGTTACAAATGTAAGCGAAGCTTCGGAAGAGAGTAAGGTGATTGTTGACGAAGTAAGAGAGTTCTCTGTTAAGCTAGCAGAACTGTCACACGAACTTCAAGACAAGGTGTCTCACTTTCAATCTTAAAAGATGAACAAAACAATACTAAAACTTGAAAAAATCACAAAAGAATATAGAGCCTTTGAAGGAATCTTCAAGGGCTCTTCTACTATAGTAAAGGCAGCATCTGACATTTCACTGGAGATAGTGAAAGGCCGCTCACTTGGTGTTGTGGGAGAATCCGGCAGCGGAAAAACCACTCTCGCCAAAATTATTTCCGACATAATAAAGCCTGATTCCGGAAAAATTCTTTTTCATGGTGAAGATATAAACTCGCTCGGAGATAACTACATGAACTACAGACGAAATGTTCAGGTTGTCTTTCAGGATCCCTACCTAAGCCTTAACCCAAAACTTACAATATTTTCTGCTATGAAAGATGCACTGAAGGTTCACGGTATTAAGGGGGATGCGAGAGAGATATGCGGAAAGTACATGGAGATGGTAGGGCTGGACAGGGCCTATCTAGACAGATACCCTCACGAATTCTCAGGTGGGCAGAGACAACGTATATCCATGGCCAGAGCGCTGCTTTTAGAACCAGAGATAATTATTGCTGACGAACCTGTGAGCTCCCTTGATGTATCCGTTCAGGCGCAGATTTTGAACCTTATGAAAAAATTAAAACTTGAAAACGGAGTAACTTTTATTCTAATATCCCATGACTTAGCTGTTGTCTCATTCCTCTGTGATGATGTCATCGTTATGCATAATGGCGAAATGGTTGAATACGGAACAGTGGAAAAAGTGCTGAACAGTCCGGAAAACGATTATACTAGAAAGCTTTTAACAGCTTCTGGCGGGTGATAAATGCTTAAAGTCTTTAATACAATTACTAATACTAAAGAAGATTTCATTCCTTTAGCAGAAAAAAAGGTTCGAATGTATGTCTGCGGCGTTACAGTATACGATTACTGTCACATAGGGCATGCAAGAAGCTCCGGTGTCTTTGATGTTATTCGAAGATATCTTTTATATAAAGGATATGATGTTACTTTCGTTAAAAATTACACCGATATTGACGACAAGATTATAAAGAGAAGTGCAGAGGCTGAAATAGACTGGCGCGAACTCACAGCAAAATTTATTGCAGAACATGATGCTGATATGGATGCCCTTAATATTCTGCACCCTGACCTCACACCTAAAGCCACTGACTACATCAAACAGATGATAGAAATGTGCCAAAATCTCATCGAAAAAGGTTTTGCCTATGAATCAGGCGGTGATGTTTATTACCGTGTGGCTGAGTTTAAAGAGTATGGAAAACTTTCACATAGAAAGCTAGAAGACATGATGGCAGGAGCTAGAATAGAGGTTAATGACAATAAAGAAAATCCATATGACTTTGTTTTGTGGAAAGCTTCAAAGCCGGGTGAGCCAAGCTGGGAAAGCCCATGGGGTTCAGGCAGACCGGGCTGGCATATTGAGTGCAGTGTTATGAGCGAAGACCTTCTTGGGCTCCCTTTTGACATTCACGGCGGTGGGAAAGACCTCGTTTTCCCGCATCACGAGAATGAGATAGCTCAGTCTGAGGCAGCATGCGGGTGTATGTTTTCTAAATACTGGATTCACAACGGATTTGTAAACATAAATCAGGAAAAGATGTCAAAATCACTTGGAAACTTTTTTACTATAAGGGATGTTCTGAAAGAGTTTGACGCAGAGATAGTAAGATATTTTCTTATGACCACTCACTACAGAAGTGCTTTAGATTTTTCTCAGGATCATCTGTTGGAAGCAGAGCAGTCTTTGAACAGGATTTACACAATGCTGGATGAAATTAACAGGTTTCAGGCTGGTAAAAAAGGGCTGGATGTCAGCGAAGATGCGAAAAAGATGTTTGATGCTTTCAAAGAAAAATTTGATGCTGCTATGGATGATGATTTTAACACACCTATAGCACTCGCAGCTATGTTTGAGGTAATCAGAGAGACAAACAGACTGCTTTCCAGTAAGCCAAATAAGATTGGTTTCCCTGTACTGCAAGAAGCTGTGAAAGAGGTCTTTGAGATAATCAACAATGTGCTAGGCATAATAAAATACACTCCTGTTCAGTGGTTCAAAGCGAACCTGTCAATAACCGAAGAGGAGCTTAACAAAAAGATACAGGCGAGAGCAGAAGCAAAGAGAGAGAAAGACTTTGAAAAGGCAGACAGTATTCGCCAAGAGCTGAAAGAGCAAGGTGTGGAACTTTTGGATACTGTAGACGGAACCATCTTCAGAGCTGTTAAAATAAGAAATTTCTAACCATAAATAGAAAAAGGCAGGCTTTTTAAAACCTGCCTCTCCCAATTATCCATCTTTAAAACCTACAGGGGATATTTAAAAAGGACTCATTGTCCAACGAATTATTTTATCTGTATAATTAAGATAATCTGCTAGGCAAATAGTTCAACTATTAATCAGAAAAAATGTGAATAATTACTCTGCCTTGTTCATATTATCAATATAAGTATAAATTTCGTCAGGTATATCAATCTTTTCCGGATTCACTGGTCCGATAATCTTTTGATCGTTAACTGAACTTTTTGCAAGATTTACCGCTTTAAAAGGAAGCCTTTGTCCTTTTTTGTTCATAAAAACAAGAACAACAGGTGCTGTCGGCTTGTTAAGATTTGTTTTACCCACCACTGCAAGCTCGTTAGTGCTCATCAAAACAAGCGAACCTACAGGGTAAATACCAATATTCATGATAAAAAACTCGAAAACTTTTTTATTTATATGAGAATCAGCCCATTTGAACATGAGCTTCAAGGCCGAAGGCGGTTCCATCCCTTTGTGGTATACCCTATCGCTTGTGATAGCGTCATATATATCCACCACAGCGCCTATCTTACCCTCTATGCTGATATCTTTATCAACAAGCCCTCTTGGATAGCCAGAGCCGTCAAATCTTTCATGATGCTCATAAGGCAGTCTAAGCATGTCTTGTGGTAATCCTTGTTTTTTAAGGAAATCGTAGCCAAGCTGAACATGGTTTTTCATTATAGAAAATTCATCATCTGTAAGTTTTCCGGGTTTGTTTAAAACATCTGTTGGTACGAGCATCTTTCCCACATCGTGCAGTAAACCTGCACTGGCTATGCGTTCGATCTCCGGTTCTTTAAGACCGAGATGAGCTGCTAAGCTTGCAGAATAAATGCTGACATTCATAGAGTGCTGAAAAGTGTAATCATCGTGCTGCCGGAGTTTTGTAACACTTGCTAAGACGCCTTTATTTCTCATTGTCAATTCTGTGATATTTTCTGCGACATTTTTCACCGCACCGGTGTTAAAAAGTTTGCCGCCTCTTATGTCTTCCAGAACACTTTTGACTATTTTAATGGATTCTTTATATATTTCGGTGGTGGAGTTAAAATCGTCCAGATCAATCAGGTTGTTTTCATTTAGCTCTGCAGCCTCTTCTATAATCTCTTCAGGCTCGCCACCATATATCTTTTCAACCTTTTTCTCTTCGCTGGACTGTGCGTCTACATATACATATTGTATATCATTTCTTTTAATTCTATCTATTGTGGCTTGATCTTTGATAATAAACTTATGCTTCAGGAAGTCAGTTTCCATCCAGCTTCTGTCAAATTTAAGGATTTTGTCCCCAATAGAGAGATCTTTTGTTAATACTTTTTTCATAACCACCAGGCTTATATACTTTAATAAAAACTATACGTGTATATGAATAAAATATATCATAAATAATAAAAGAAGTAAAAGCGAATTAAATCTCTGTTAATACTTCTTCGAATTTAGTTCGAATAAATTGCCAGCCATTGTAAACGTGAGTTTCGACGATTTTTTCCACACTCTTTTCGTCATTCTTTTCAAATGCAGTAATAAGCTGAGTGTGCTCTTCGTTAACCTTTCTGGTTCTGCCCTCTGTGGTGAAAGAATAAACTGTTGCACGCTTAAACTGCTGCTGAAGTCCTTCAAGCATTTTGATGAGCCTTTCATTATTGCATTTATAAATAAAAATATTGTGAAAATCATAGTTCCAGTTAATGAGCTGAGTAACACCTTTTGCGGAACCTGCCTCCATTTTAGCGGCCAGTTCTTTCATTCTATCGATATCGCTTTTATCCAGATAGCTGACAGCCAGCTTAGAGGCAAGTGGCTCCAGACTCATTTTAATGATAAAAATATCATCAATATCTTTTCTGGTGAGGGTAGTAACTATAGCACCGCGCCTTGGTATTATCTCTATAAAACCTTCCATTTCAAGAAGTCTTAAAGCTTCTCTGATGGGGGTTCTGGAGATGCCAAGCATTTCGGAGAGCTTTGGCTCCACTAGTCTTTCGCCCGGCTTAATCACCCCTTTTATTATGTTGCTGCGAATAGTCTGCGCTATTTTCTCGCTTAGGGGGGTGTTATCTATATTTATGTCTTTACCAGCCATTTAACTCCACCTCAGTTACTTTTAATCCTGTCTTTCAAATATGCCCAGCTGCTTATAATATGGTCTCTCACAGATTTTTCTGCGAGGTCAGGACTTTTCGAAACAAAAGCATCAATGATTTTTTTATGTTCAACAACAGCTGTTGCAGCCCTGCCGGCATCAGAAACCAGCATAGACTTTAGCCTTTGAAAGTTTTTAGCAAGACCATCAAGAATACCGACAAGCTTTTCGTTATCAGAAGCTGCGATGAAGATATTATGGAAATCGATATTGTCTTTAAGATACTCATCGGTAAGGTGCGGATTTTTCTCAGCAATATCTCTGAATTTTTTGTTGATATTTATTAGTATCTCTATCTGCTCTTCTGTGATCTTAAGAACAGCCTGTCTGGCGGCGAGACCTTCCAGATTTGCTTTGATAGCATAAAGGTCATCAATATCTTTTATTGTGAGTTCTTTTACAATAGCGCCGCGTCTTGGAACAATTTCTATAAAGCCTTCGCTTTCGAGCTGTCTCAAGGCTTCTCTGATGGGAGTTCTGGATATACCTAAATTTTTGGCCAGTTTGGGTTCAACAAGCCTTTCACCGTTTTTATAAACACCCTTTATTATATCTGTACGTATCTTATCCGCTATCTTTTCTCTGAGCGGCTTACTCTCTATAAACACTTCCTGGCTCACAAATAAACCTCTTATTATTAAAAGAGAAACTTTATGAATTTCAGTACACTGTATACTGTATACATTTTCAAGAAATATAACTTTTTTTCATCCCATAGTCAATTGCTATTAATACATATATGACATAATCAAATAATTTTATAATTTTAATACATTTCAGACTTTATGTATTTCAAGATAGAAAAGAAAGAAGGCCGTTAAGCCGGATTCTGTTTTAATCGGTCATTTATCTAGGCGGCGGATTGCTCCGCAGCTCGAGCTGCCTACCCGCAGGTTATAAAAAGCGGGCCGCTTTAGTAAACCTGCCTATTTGGCATTGCACCGGATGGGGTTTGCCATGCCTGCGCTGTTGCCAGCGTCAGCGGGGGTCTCTTACACCACCGTTTCACCCTTACCCTTTCGGGCGGTCTGTTTTCTGTGGCACTTTCCCTGGTTCGCACCAGGCTGATGTTATCAGTCACCCTGCCCTGCGGTGTCCGGACTTTCCTCCCGTGCTTTCGCACCGGCGACCGAATGGCCTTCTTTCGAAAGTATAATCATACATAAGATAGGATTTTACAAGTATATTTATAGCAATAGAGGTATTGCTGTAAATTCAAAAGAGGTGTAATAATACAGTAATCAAAAATAACAGGGTAATAAAATGACTAAGAAAATTTTTGTAGCAGCCACAGGCCAGCATAGCGGAAAAACAACAACAAGCCTTTCTCTTATGTACTGTGCTTTAAAAAAATATAAAAGAGTCGGCTTTATAAAACCTATAGGGCCTAAACTATCAAAATACAAAGGGAGAGACATGGACATGGATGCCGCTCTTATGGCAGAGGTTTATAATCTTGACGATGATCTCGATCATATGTCACCGGTCACTCTTTACCCAAGCACAACCAGAGAAGTTCTCGACGGAAAGATAACGCTGAAAAGCTTAGAAGACAAGATGTTGAGTGCTATAGAAGCAATGGAGAAGAAATGCGACTTCCTTATCATAGAGGGAGCATGACACAGCGGCGTGGGCTCTGTTATAGGGATGAGTAACGCCAGAGTAGCAAAGATGGTTGATGCTCCTGTGCTTATGATAGCCGGAGGCGGCATTGGAAATGTTGTTGATTCTGTGTATCTGAACCTCGCCCTATACAAAAGTGAAGGTGCAGATGTAAGGATGATACTTATAAACAAACTGATAGCAGCTAAGCGGGAAAATACCCTTAAATACCTTGATAAAGCATTCAAAAATGAAAAGTTTGAAGTGTTAGGAGGTTTAAACTACTCGCCAATCCTAGCCAACCCTACTTTGAACCATATATCAAAACTGCTGAAGCTGCCGCTTTACGGTAACCAGGATGACGCAAACAGAATAGTTCACGCTATACAGCTTGGGGCGGCATCAGCCCAGCGTGTTGTAGATCTGCTGCAGACCTCTTCTCTGGTAGTGGTAACAAGCTCCAGAGATGAACTGATCGTGACTCTCTCTTCACTCTACCATGACGTACCTGAGTATCGCGAGAAAATTGCAGGAATGGTAATAGCGGGTATTTCGCCGCTTTCTAATGTAACAAGACAAATTCTCGACAACTGCAATATCCCATATATGCGAGCAACAGATACCACAAAAAACATCTTTCTAACTCTTTCAGAGGACGTCTCAAAAATCTCAGCCCTGGATATCGAAAAGATAAACCACATCCAGACCACAGTGGAGAATACTCAGATATTTAAAAAGATAGACCCTCTGTTTTGAACAATACGAAACTGGTGGCAAATGCCTAAAAATAGTAATATAAAGCATGATAGAACTTAATTATCTAGAACAAGACCTTAAAGAGATGAAGGCTGGTACTCTTTATAAATATGGTAAAAGAGTGGAATTGGCCGAAGAGATGTATCTCAGAAAGCTTGCCTTAAAAAAACGTTTGAATAAAATCTTAAAAAGACTTAAAGATAAGCCTGTTATAAAGCACGGCTGGGCAAGAAAAAAACGGCAGAACGAACTTACTGAAAGAGTAGAAAGCAAACTTATGCGCACAGAAAAGACCGTTAAAAAACTGGCTGAACTTAAAAACAAATATATAGATGAGTTTAAATTTCAAAGGGAGGCTTGCGGCCTCCTTGACCACACATTTCTAGACGAATTTTACACAAAATTAGAGAACGATAAAATTAATAATGAATAAATAATTCACCTCTGTAATTTTTCACACCCCTTATTCCTCAAGTTACATGCATTTTTTACGATTTTAACTATACTATAAGGTATAGGAGGATGTCATGGAAATAAATATGATACCCCCAGTTGGACCATTTAGAACTGAAAGAGACAAAGATGCAGAAGGTAAAAGAAAAAAATACTTTCACATCAAAGGCCGTATTGAGAATATTAAAAACGAAAACGGCAAATATGTGATAATAGTCACTTCTGAAGAACCCCCTTTTAAAGTAGAAGGGATACAAGGTGAAAAAGTGCTTCTTTCAAGCCTTTGATATTTAACTGAACTGCTTCTCATTCATCCATATAGCTATATATGGAAAAATCTTTTACGCCCATTTTTAAATTTTTTTCATTACTGTCTGAAACTATTAGCCACTTCATTTGCCTGCTAACATCTTCGGCATCTCTTGATAATAATCAGATAATCTCTTATAATATTTAAATGAATGATAACATTTATTCACTCGCTTGGAAAACAGCCAAAACAAAAAGACTCGCTCCAGTTATTGATGGTGAAAACTATTATTCTGCAGTGGCAGACACTATAAAGAACGCCAAGGAGACCGTTTTTCTGGCTGCATGGGACATCGACAGCAGGATACGACTGAAAAGAGGCAAAGAAGATGTCACACTGTCAGAACTGCTCATCAGAAGCTGTAAAAATAACCCTAACCTCCGCATATATATACTCTCATGGGATTTTGCAATTCTCTATGCTCTGGAAAGGGAAAAACTGATGGGGCTTAAATGGAATGTGACAACTCCTAAAAATATCAGATTTTTCCTGGACAGCGAACATCCGCTCGGAGCTTCCCATCATCAGAAAATTCTAATAGCAGATGACAGCATTGCTTTTTGCGGCGGGATGGATCTTTCAAACAGCAGATGGGACACCAGAGAACATCTGGAACACCACCCAGAAAGAATTGACCCTATGAATTCCAACTACACTCCTTATCATGACGTTATGTTTGCAGTGGATTCTGAAGCGGCTCTCTGTTTTTCAGAACTGTTCAGAAACAGGTGGCGTCACGCTACAGGAGAAGAACTTCCAAAGCCTCAAACAAACTCAGATCCATGGCCAAAGAACATAAAGCATCTTGTAAAAGACGCAGAAATCGGTATTTTTCGCACGCAGCCATCTTATAAGCTAATGAATGAAGCGCGGGAAATTGAAAACGCATATTTAAAGATAATAGCTAATGCTGAAAAATATATTTATATAGAAAACCAGTATTTTACATCCAAAGCGATATATCAAAGTGTTAAAGAGCGGATAAATGATAAGGATTGCCCCGAAATTCTTATGATTCTCCCTTTGAACAGTCCTGGATGGCTGGAAGAATCCACTATGGTAAATATTCGTTCGTATTATATACAAGAACTTATACAAGCTGATAAATACAACAAGCTAAGATTTTGCAGACCACACACTGGTGCAGAAGGTGTCGGGTTTATAAATATTCACGCCAAGCAGATTATAGCAGACAACACTCATCTGTTTATGGGCTCAGCAAATCTGAGTAACAGAAGCATGGGCTTCGACACAGAGGCAAACATATTGCTGCAGGCAAGTGGTGATGAAAAAATTGAAAAAAGCATTGAACACTATTTGTATGACCTGCTTGCAGAACACCTTGGAACTGATATCGATACCGTTTCAAAAACAATGGCAGAGACAGGTTCCCTTTTTGAAACTGTTGAAAAACACAGCACTGAAGGGAAGAGACTGGAGCTTATCCCTAACAATATTAGAAATATCGCCGAAAAAATCGTACCATACAGCTCATACATTGACCCTGAAAAACCAGCACTGATAGACAGAGAATTTGACCAGCTGGCAGAGCCGAAGGATAGTGATGGACATTTTTTTAATGTTATTAAATATTTCAGAGCCTTTATGCTTCTTACTGCGGTTATTGCCCTAGGATTAGCTTGGAAGTATACCCCCCTTTCCGAGATAGCTGACCGACAGTCTATACTCGCAATTATACAAAGTGTTCAGGCGCATCCAGCATCAGTTTTAATTGTCATTTGCGGATTCACACTGCTTGGGTCAATCCTTTTCCCTTTAACAGCCCTTGTGTCTGCGACTGCGGCATTTTATTCACCTGTAGAGGCGTTCTTTATATCTATGACATCAAGCCTGTTGAGTGCGACTTTAATATATCATGTGGGTCAGGCAGCAGGCAGAAAATCAATGGACAGGCTTCTGGGAAAACGATCTGCAAAGATAAAAAAAGTAATATCAGGACAAGGATACATCACGATAGCTCTTTTAAGGCTTGTCCCTGTTGCGCCTTTTACTATTGTGAACGCTGTGGCAGGCGCACTTCAAATAGGTATGAAAAAGTTTTTCATCGGATCACTGATAGGGATGACACCGGGGATAATAGCAGTAACAGCTGTTACAGACAGGCTGATAAAATCACTATTCGATCCTACAGTAGAGAACATGCTAATACTTGCCGCAGTTGTGATATTCTTTTTTGTTACAGGCTATTACATCACTAAAAGACTTAGTCAAAAAGGAGCAGCAGAGGAATAATATGCTTTTTATGTCTTATAACGTACACAGCTGGGAGGGTACGGACGGAGTAAAAGATTATTCCAGAGTGCTTCATTTTATAAAAGATACTCCTGCCTATGCTGTTGCTTTGCAGGAAGTTATTATTCCAGCCCCCGCAGACAACATTAACGAAGCTCACAGTTTCATAGAAGACTGCTGCGGGATGCATGCCACTTTTGGCAAAACAATGTTCAAAGGGGATGCGAGCTACGGCAATGTTCTGCTCACAAAGCCGCTTCCTAAAAAGACTATACTGCATGACATCTCTATAAACAGCAGAGAACAAAGAGGTGTCATAGAGGCACTCATAGAAACAGAACACGGCGAAATAACTATCCTAGCCACACACCTTGGACTGAAAAAAAAGGAGAGAGCTGAGCAGGCTAAAATGATTTGTGATATTTACAAAACAATCAAAACTCCCACAGTGCTTATGTGCGACAGCAACGAGTGGTTCCCTTCTAAAGCATCAAAGATACTGGATGAAACAGCAGGAAAAGCAAAAAGAGTTCGCTCCTACCCATCTTATTTTCCGATTTTTGCCATAGACCAAATAAGAGTAAAAGATGTCGTTGCAGACATTAAAGCAGACCGAAGAGCTGATATAAAAAAATACTCAGACCATCTGCCTGTCTGCGCAGAGATAACTTTTAAACCTTAAAGCCCCAAGTTTCAGGCATTGAATGGAAAAATCAAAAATCTATGGTATTATTATGTAGATGAAAAGCTATATGAAGGTTAAGCAAATAACAATTCTTATTGGGGGCATATGGCTCGTTTTACTTACCGGTTCTTTCTTCTGGAACTATGTCAACCTAAACCAAGATCGCCAGCAAACAGCCCTCTCCACCGCCAGAAGCTTTTTTAACATGGTGCTTATGTCCCGAGAGTGGAACGCACGTCATACAGTCTATGTAGTTGTCACAGATAAAACAAAACCAAATGAGTATTTGAAAGTCCACAACAGAGACCTCATCATAAACGATGAGCTAGCCCTCACAATGATGAACCCAGCTTATATGACCAGAGAAATATCAGAGATATCCTTTGAAAAAGAGGGTATCAGATTCCATCTGACAAGCCTAAATCCCATCAGACCGGCAAACAAGCCCACTGAACTGGAGGCCGAAATCCTGAAAGATTTTGAAAATGGCGTTACGGAAAAAGGGATGTTCATTACAAAAGGGGAAGACGAAGGAAACTTTTTTTATATGGCACCCCTTGAAACAACTGAGGCTTGTCTGAAATGTCACCAAAATCAGGGATATGAGGTAGGAGATATCAGAGGGGGGATAAGCGTAACATTCCCATTTCAAATGAATATCCCTATACCTCTTCTGACAGGGCATACTCTTATAGGTGTCATAGGTCTGATTGGAATTTTCTTAGCAGGTGGCAAGGTTGAATCTGCATACAAAGAGCTGAAAAGACAAGCGCTTTATGACACTTTGACTGATATCCCGAACAGACAGGCTTTCACTATATATTTTGACAAAGAGCTTAAAAGATGCATAAGAGAGAAAGAAAATATCTCAATTATAATGTGCGATATAGATAATTTTAAATCGTATAATGATAATTATGGACACATAAAGGGAGATAAGTGCCTTAAAAATGTTGCGCAAACTATAAAGAATACACTAAACAGACCAGCAGATTTCTGTGCCCGTTTTGGCGGTGAAGAGTTTATAATAATTCTGCCCAACACAAAACCTTCAGGCGCTGAGCATCTGGCAGAAAAAATCAGGAAAAACATAGAGAACAAATCAATTGAACATAAGTTTTCAAAGCCGCACAAGATTGTCACTGTAAGCTTAGGAGTCACCACACTCTCTGCGGAGGGGAACCCTGTGTCTCCTGAAAGACTTCTACAGGTGGCCGATACTGCTATGTATGAAGCAAAAAACAGTGGAAAAAACTGTGTTAAATATCTTGAATTTGTCAATGATGAGAATAGGTAAAATAGGCAATTTCAAACATCTCTTACTTTGATTCCCTTAACAGAAAAGCACACTTAATATCATATAAGGAAGCCGGCTTCCATGCCGGCACCCATTGAGCTCCGTCTCGGTCGGCGTGGTTATTCCACTACCTGACTAATCTATAACAACTTACATGCCAATTCTTATCAGAATGACACCTGCCATAACTATCAGAGTACCTAACAACTTGTTAATAGTGAGTTTTTCACTAAAAAGCATAAGCCCGAAAAAAGCTCCGAAAAGCACATTTACCTGTCTTAGCGCTGTCGCATAGGAAAGTTCTACCATAGTAAGTCCATATCTGTAGGATGTAAAGGAGGCAAAAACTATCACCCCTGCAAGGATTACCCATTTTGCATCTTTCCTTACATTTTCATATTTTAGCTCTCCGCTGCGTCTGGAAAATATATAAAGAAACGATGTCATAAAAAACGACATGCTGTATACATATAATATAAAATTCCCTTGAGACACACCCTTCTTATCTACTAATGCGCCGAAAGAATACAAAAAAGCTGCAAGAAAAGCATATAAAACACCTTTGTTCAGCTTAATAGCCTCGCCTTTTATCTTGTTAAGGATGATAGTTCCGAAAACTGTTACTACAATACCAGCAACACCAACACGAGTAAGGTCTTCCTGAAGAAAAAGCACTGCCCATATCAAAATAAAAAAGGGTGATGAGGTCGTAATGGGGTAGACCAAAGAGACATCCGCAAACCGGTAAGAAGTAGAAACAGCCAGGTGATAACCGGTGAAAAAAAGAGCTGCTAAAAATGCGCTTAAAACTACCTTCAGGTCAAAAAACATATATTCCCGAAAGATAAGAGGATAAAGTATCGTGAAAAATGAAATATTAACTAGATGCATGAAAAAATTAAATGCATATTTGTTTTCTGATTTTTTAAGCAGCATATTCCACAAAGAGTGGGAAAGTGCACTAAAAATAATTAATAAAAAACCTGTCATTTGCACCCTAAAATAAAACACTCGGTATCAAGTACGCACTTATATGAAATAACGTCTTTTTATGTTTTACTATTAATAATTATCTCATTTTCATCCTAGCTTCGTCAAGCATAAATTACTGTCAGATAATTTTAATTTAAGAATATATTTACGTTTTATAATTGTTTGTTTTCTTAACCATAGTGCACACAGTATACAATTTCCTAGTTGACACAACACTGTAAAGGTGATAAAAAATAAACAGTGTTTAAAATATACGACTATAAAAATTGAGGAGGCACTTCAATGGGACTTAAAGAAGTACTTAAGGAAAAAATTGACGCTCACCGTCCTAGGACGACAAAACTTTTAAAAGAGCACGGTGACGTAAAAGTTGGTGAATACACCATTTCTCAGACAATCGGTGGTGGTAGAGGTATTAAATCTCTTGTAACAGACATATCTTACCTTGACCCTATGGAAGGTATCCGTTTTCGCGGAATGACTATACCTGAGACATTTGCAGCTCTCCCAAAGGTTCCTGGTTCAGAATATCCTTACGTAGAGGGGTTCTGGTATCTCCTTCTTACAGGTGACGTTCCTACAGAAGCTCAGACACTCGAAGTTGTTGAAGAGTGGAAAGCGCTCGCTGAAGTTCCTCAGTATGTTTTTGACGTACTCAGAACAATGCCTAGAGACACTCACCCTATGACAATGTTCTCTACAGCTATCCTCATCATGCAGCGTGAATCTATCTTCGCTAAAAACTACTCAGAAGGTAAATTCAACAAAATGACATGCTGGGAAGATATGTACGCTGACTGTAACGCACTTATGGCTAAACTCGGCCGTATTGGTGCTTACATATACAGAATGAAATACAAGAATGATATCCATATTCCTGCTGATCCATCACTTGACTTTGGTGGAAACTTCGCACACATGCTCGGCCAGAGCAAAGACTACATGGATGTTGCAAGAATGTACTTCATCCTTCACTCTGACCACGAATCAGGAAACGTTTCAGCTCACGCTACACACCTTGTAGCTTCAGCTCTTTCCGATGCTTACTATGCACTTTCCGCTGGTATCAACGGACTTGCCGGTCCTCTTCACGGTCTTGCAAACGAAGAAGTTCTTCGCTGGACACAAAACTTCCTTGTTAAGCTCGGCGGCGAGGTTCCAACAAAAGAAGGTCTTGAAAAAGCTCTTTGGGACACACTTAACAGCGGTCAGGTTATACCTGGTTACGGTCACGCAGTTCTTCGTAAGACTGACCCACGCTACACTTCACAGCGTGAGTTCTGCCTTGCAACAGAAGGTCTTAAAGACTACCCACTGTTCAAGCTTGTTGCTATGATCTTTGAAGTAGCCCCTGGCGTTCTTCTTGAGCATGGTAAAGCTAAAAACCCATGGCCAAACGTTGACGCTCAGTCTGGTGTTATCCAGTGGTACTATGGTGTTACTCAGTACGAATACTACACAGTTCTCTTCGGTATCGGTAGAGCGCTTGGTGTTCTTGCTAACATCACTTGGGACAGAGCTCTCGGTTACGCAATCGAGCGTCCTAAATCTGTTACAACTGCTATGCTTGAAGAAGTTGCAGGTATCAAGTAAATATACGATAAAAACTCAAACATGAGTTTTTAATGTACCGCTTTGCCTGAGCAAATATTTGTTTATGGCGGCTTATATGAAACTTAAAAGGGGAACTTCGGTTCCCCTTTTTTTTACTCGTTATTTCCTAAAAAAGTTTACCCTTATAAATTCCATTATTCTAAATAAATATTGCACTAAACACTCTCATGGTTCAAAATTAATGATTATTATTTTATTGAGGTGTTTTATGTATCTCAGAATTATTCTTCTAGTGGTAGCAATGTTTCTTTCTTCTTGCGGAGGCGGTGGAAGCAGTTCTTCATCCCAAAATACTGATCAACCTTCACCAGTAATAATATATGATACACTCAGAGACGCAGCAGAGACTAAATCAAACATATTTGTCGGTTCACTATACAACGATGGTTATATGCAGCATAATGATAATTCTGCAACATACCGTACAGAACTTGCCAGACACTTCAACATGATGTCGCTAGAATATTCCATCTCTATGGAAGAGATATGGAAAGACGAAAATACTATAGATTTTTCCCGCCCAGATGCTGCATTCGATTATGCCAGAGCTAACAATATAGCAGTCAGGGTTACCCACCTGATTTGGCACTCCACCATTCCTGAATGGCTTTCAGCTGGTTCTTACTCTGATGCAGAGGTAGAAAGTCTGGTTCAGGGCTATGTAACTACAGTGATGAACCACTACATCACAAACTATCCTGATGTTTATACTGAGTGGAACGTCATAAACGAGGCTGTCTCTAACGACAGCCCTACAGAACTGAGAAACACATTTTTCCTTCAGAAGCTGGGCAGCGACTATATTGCAAAAGCTTTTCAATGGGCGGGCGCTGTCAGCAGCAGCGCAAAACTGTACATAAATGACTACGGATGCATAGGCTCATCCAACTGGAACAAGAGCAGAAAGACAACTCTGGTTGGCGTTGTAAATGACCTTATTAGCAGAGATATACGAATAGACGGAATAGGCTTTCAGGGGCACTTCTCTATTGACCAGTATGAAGAAGATATTAATGATATCCGGTTAGATTTTGCAGATTATGCTGATTTGGGAATTGAACTGGCGTTTACGGAGCTGGATATCAGAATAAATGATAATCTTTCAGGCCAGAACATTTCCAAAGAGCAGATACAGGAAGATTTCTATAAAAATATCTATCAGCTTTGCATTGACACACCAGAGTGCAAATCGGTTAGCCTTTGGGGGCTTGCTGATCATCTCTCGTTTATGAATACAGGCTATGCAAGCTGGCTGGCACAAAGTGAGGATTGGCCTCTTCTTATTGACGAAAACATGCAGACTAAAGATGTTTATGATGTAATTTTGGAGATACTGGCAGGAAATAGCAGCAGGCACAGAGTATAAAGACAAAATATTACTTTACAGCAACAATATAGGTGGATTTTCATAGGCTTTCCCAACGTTACGCAGAGGCGGAAGTCAGTGCTTATTAGCACTAAGCCGATTATTCGGCACTTATTTTTATATATATTTATGTAGACTAAAGCGCACACTATCAGTAAAATATTTTTCAAACACACAACATCTTATGAATATTAATACGGTGAATTATGCAGTATAGCGGAACTATTAAATCGATTATCGATTTCAGTAATTTTTTTGATCATCAGCTGTATATTTTTTCTGACAAAGACATGCAGTTTTTATCAATAAAAAACGGTCAGGTCAAACAGATCAAGTTCCCTCAGCATCTGCAAAAAGTCCTTAATGACAGATACACTTTCAGTAAAACTATCTCAAGCGGCGGAGAAAAATCTGTACTTCATATTTTCCGGCTTGGCGACGGACATACGCTTTTTTTGAATGATCCTGGAACAGGCACAGTGCTGAATGGTTTTGTGCTCAGCCTCATAACATTATCTTCTAATGCATGCGATGATTCACCGGATACTGAAAATGCAAACGGTGATATGAACAGCATACTCCTCGATAAACTTGTTGCAGAGTTTGACAACGAAAAAAGAAAATTCTCTGTTATCAATAAACGCCAGAAAGAAGAGATAATCATCCTTGAGGAGCAGGCGAAAGAAGCATACAATCAGTTTGATGCAGTTTCCAACCAGCTTAAAAAGAAAGATTCGGAAATACAAACAGTAAGGCAAAATCTCGCAACTCTTGCTGAATCTTATAAAAATATTGAAAAACAACTGACAGATGCAAAGAACACTGGCGACTTTAATATTGGTTCTGAATTGAAAAAGAAGAACGAGGCCCTAAGGGAAAGCAATAAGCAACTCGTGGAAATGCTCAAAAAGAGCACACTGTCAATATCAGAAGTTCAGAGCGAAGTCGAAATGTGCATAAAAGACATCTTTGAAAATTCCAATATTCCCTCTGAAAAGAAAACAGAGGTGCTGAATTCACTTAATGAGATATTCTCCACTGAGGCTAAAAAGTTAAAAAAAGAAGTAGATTCATAATAACCATACTATTTAATCATTTCTATTTATTATCAATTTCTATCCCTTTTTCATTTCGAAGCGCCTCAATTTTCTCAAGCGGTCTTTCCAGCATATTTCTTCTGGTGGAGGTAAGTTCATCATATGCCTTCTGTTCTTCTTCCAGTTTTTTACCCATAGTCTCAAGCTTTGCTATAAACATATCCCACTGTTTGTAAAACTTACCAAAAAGTTTCAGCATCTCACCGGATGTACTCTCGAAAGCAAAATTCTCCACAGATTGCCTTATGACGGCAAGAACAGCATAAAGCGAAAGAGGTGAAGTAAGAACCACACTGTTGCCAAGAGCCGCATCCATTATCCCCGGATCTTTTTCGTATATAAACTCGTAAACACTTTCGTTTGGTATGAAAAGGAGCATAACATCAAGGGTGTTCTCCTGCTGGTCTATGTATCCTCTGGATGTGACCTCTTTTATCTTCTGCCTTACATCTCGAAGAAAATTCTTCAGATGAGCCTCTTGCTCACCGCTCTCAGAGGCACAATATTTTAGATAACTGTCCAGCGGAAACTTCACGTCCATATTAACACAGAAGCCTTTGGGGAGGTAAAAAGTAAAATCAGGGCGACTGCCGTTTTCCATTGTTTTCTGGAGATCATAATTAATTTTCTCTTTCATCCCGGTAGCACGGATGATATCAAGTGCCATCCTCTCCCCCCAGCGACCTCTTTCAGCCGTGGAAGAGAGTGCCTTATTAAGATCTATTGCCACATCAGTGAGTCTTTCAGTTTGATAAGCTGTACTCTTTATCTGCTGTGCGATCTCGCTGAATCTGGCTTCACGCTCTTTCTCCATACCTGTCATAAGCTTATGAACACGTTCCAACTCTCCCTTCATGGTTACAAGCTGAGCATCTATAAGCTCCTTCTTGCTTTCCATCTCTGCAGAATTAGCTTTTGTGCGGGCGTTCATGACCTCACCTGCCAGCTTGAGAAATTCGTCAGTGTTTTTTGACAGACTGGCGGATGACAGCTCCGCAAAAGAACCTCTCATGATGTCTGTCAGCCTTTCTATCTCTTTTTCTCTGCTCTTTTTAGCTCCAAAGCTGAGCATAAATACCCCAAATGCCCCAAGCACAAGCCCAGCCAGAAATGTTACGAACGGAAATATCTCTTTCATTTATCATACCTTTTGTAGTAATAATAATTTTTAACATAAATGACTGTATCAGTCACCATAACTCTGTTAGAATCTTTAAAACACTGTGGAGGATATTTTGTTTTTTACCGGAAGTTTGATTTGTGCGAACATCTTATCACTTATACTTGCTGTGGTGCTTAGCTGGTATTTCGGCGGGCATGACTTCAGAATGCACCCTGACAGACTCATTGCCAGTTTCATAAGCTACAGCGAAAAGTCAGTATACCGTGAAGGTTCATTCAAAGAAGGTGTAATAGCGTTATCACTGAATCTGGCATTTGTTTTCGGTGTTTCCGCCCTACTCTTCTACTTTATAAAAAACGCTGGGATCTTATGGTATTTCACATTCTCTACACTGGTCATCTACTGGTTAATAAACCCTCGATTCACTAAATCTAAAAGCGACAGCAACATTGCTATAAATTACATGAACTACGCTTTACCTGTTATAGTATTCAGCTTTCTCTTCGGCCCTGTGGGCGCACTGCTTTACCGCACTATCCCTTTGACAGCACACATGAACCCAGTAACTATAGATAAATACAGCGAATTCGGAGAACCCGCAGAAAAAACATTTACAGTATTAAGCGACGCTGCACTTTTGCTTGTTCCGCTTATTATATACCTTTCATCAGCAATGCGAAGATTAATCAAATACATTAAATCTTTACGCCCCTAAGATTCAGGAATACATATATTCTTTTTAAGTGCGTTCAAAATAGTGAATAGCAAAACGCTTATTATCACTAGAGTTGCCGTCACTAGAAAAAATCCTGCAAGATACTTATAAAACGGATTACCTGTAAGATGATACATTACCGCAGTTGCAATAGTTATAGCATCCAATGGGAAGGTGTACGCCCACCACGAAACAAAATATGGGACAGCATAGAATCTCTTTATCATGGTAAAAAGCATTATTGTGGTAAAAAGAGCAAAAAAATAGAGTATCTTACCAAATGGATCAAGACCTCCTGTAAGCTTGAAATAAGAAACAAAGCCTATAGCAGGGGGTGCAATAAAAATGAACTTAGTCGGCATAAACTTGGCAGGCAAGGGCTCATGAAATATCAGTCTGTATTTTATAAGGGTGTAGAGTATTGGCCAAAGCACAATACCTATACTGAAGAAAAACCATAATATATCGTCATGCAAAATACCTTTCCCTGCAACGGGGACAAGTATAGTGCCCACCACAGGTATAAACCAAGCTGGGTTTATTGTCTGTAATTTCATATCTTTGAAAAACCAAATATTAATAACAATATACGTGAATATTATCTGAAGACCGGCACCAGAGTAGCATAGGACTGTTGCAAGCTTTGGGGCATAACTGGAGAAACCTATTGATAAAAGCAGCATAGATATTGACACAGATGGAAAAAAATTGATCTTTACCGGGTGGTTAAACTCTTGGCGTACATCTTCTGGATAACGAAAAAACTTGATAATGTAGATAACTGACAAAAAGCAGAACCACAAAAAGACAGCATATATTATATACTTTCCTACACCGATGTCTGCCCCTGCCAGATGGTCATATCTGTCAAAAGCTATACCAAGCCCAGCCATACCCATAACTGTAGAGAAAAGTGTTACTGGGAAATACTGCATCCTGCTTGTTTCTATAACTTGCATTGTTCTATCCTCTTACCAACTATAACTCATCTGATATCATTTATATTATATTGCAACATATATGCAATGGCTAATATATATTAAAAATATTTATTTAAAATCATTTATAATAATTATTTGTTATACAAATGATTGCTTAAATGATAATATATCTCATGAAAATACTGTACATGCCTGGACTGGCATCAATTGTTGATAAAACTTACGATATCTCAAAGAGCTGCAAGCTTATTCATCTGCAGGAGCTTGCTGATTGCACAGTCTTTGATTATAAGAAATTCAACCCGTCTCACATTAAGCAGTATGTTATGAATTTTGATCTGCTCTTCGGCTCTTCATTCGGAGGGTATTTTGCTTTTTATCTTTCACTGAGTACCAGTAAACCTTCAATATCTGTCAACCCTTCACTCTATCTGGATGAGAGAATACAAAGCCTCCATAAAGAATACCCGGAGAAGCTTTCTTTTATTAAACAGTCAGAGTTAAAACTTATTAAAGAGGAGCCCGCAGGGACAACTTCGCCTCATATTCATATCTTGATGAATATGGATGACGAGGTTATAAGTGCTGCAAAAGTCATTGAAAAGGCAGACAAATTCGGATCCAATATTTATACATATGAAAAAGGCAGTCATGAGAGTACCAATTTTCAAGGCGACATGCTCCCAACCATCAAAATGATATTAAATTCCATCTGACAACTGCTCACAAGCTAATTACTTCTTACTTTAAATAAGCCTTTATGATACTATGCCTAATGGATAATCTGGCATTACTAATTTTATGTTTTGTGGCTGGTTTTGTCGCCAGAAAGACTTGCAGACTCCCTGAACAAACACCTGCCGTTCTTAACAGTTTCATAATAAATCTTTCTCTGCCTGCCATAACTTTTCTTTTTCTTCACGAAATGCCTTTCAGTACAAAACTGATATACCCTGTTGTAATGCCGTGGATAGGATTCATAGTTGCCATAATCTTTTTTAAAACAGCACAGAGAATTATGAATATATCCCAAGAGACAACTGGATGTCTTATTTTGGTAGGCGGACTGGGAAACACCTCTTTTGTAGGGCTCCCAATGATATCAGCATACTATGGGCCGGAGTATTTAGGGATAGGCATTCTATGCGACCAGCCCGGCAGTTTCCTTGTGCTTTCCACACTAGGAATAATGATAGCAACAATGCACTCATCAGGAACTGTTTCAGCCGGAGCTCTTGCTAAAAAGATACTTACTTTCCCGCCTTTTCAGGCAGTAATGCTCGGTCTGGCATTTAGAGCAGTACCTATACCAGACTGGAGTATCGGTATGATGAAGGGGCTTGGAGCCACCATAACACCTCTTGCCATGGTCTCTGTGGGATATCAGCTCAAATTTGCCATGACCGACAGGCTTCTCAGCAAACTCAGCATTGGACTTTTTTTTAAATTATTACTTGTTCCCGCTTTAATTTATTTTTTATATGTAATAGTATTACAAACATCAGGAATAGAGATTCAGGTTACCATTTTTGAAGCCGCTATGGGGCCTATGATTACAGCAGGCATAATAGCCATGCAGTATGATTTGGACAAGGATCTGGCAACAATGATGATGGGGATAGGTATCCCTATATCTTTTATAACTCTCCCTATATGGTATTACTTTCTCTTAGGGGTATGATCTTAATGATAGAAATGCACAAGGTTGACGTAGTCTACGACGACGGAAACGTAGGTCTGAAAGGCATTGATGTACATATAAATAGTGGTGAAATAGTTTACATAACAGGTCATAGCGGTGCAGGTAAAACCAGCCTTCTGAGGTTATTATACGGTGATCTTGCGCCATCCAGAGGCATTGTCCGTTTTGATAATAGGATAATAAGCCACCTTAGGAGCAAAGGGATAGCCTACCTGCGCAGAGAAATAGGCGTGGTGTTTCAGGATTTAAAACTTTTGGAAGACAAAACCGTCTATGAAAACCTTATGCTGCCGCTCGAGATATTCTATCTGCAGAAAAATCTTATACAAGAACGCATATACTCACTGCTCAAACAGCTTGATATTTTTACCCACAGAGACTTTCCCGTAAAAAAACTTTCAGGCGGCGAAAAACAGCGTGTCGCACTTGCAAGAGCCCTTATCAACGAGCCTATGCTCATACTTGCAGATGAGCCTACAGGAAATCTGGACTCTAAAAACGCTGACAAAGTTATGGATATTATACTCAGAAAGTCTTCCAAAGGCTCTACAACCCTTATAGCCACTCATGACCAGCGCATTATCAAAGAATATCCTGGACGTGTCATTCATCTGGATCACGGCATGGTCACTTATGACAGCGGTGGGAAAAGGAATCAGAGCGTTGGATAAGTTCACACACACCTTTTCAAAAGGGCTAATAATCTTTTTTGATAACATTCGCGGAAACATGCTCTCAGTCTTTACAATAACCACACTGATCTTCTTTTATCTTGCAGTGTTTTCAGTAAATTATTCAGCAACCAAAGCTATAGATAAGCTCACCGATATAAAAACAATCAGTATCTTCATAGAGGAAGGTGTCGAACACAGCGATATGTTAAACAGGCTTTCTAAACTTCAGATGCCAGTAAGCTTTAAACTGTTCGACAAACAAGCAGCAAAAGACAGGGTTATGAAGCTAGTGCCGGGGGCAAAAAACATAGAAAAACTTCCAGTGGAACTTTTCCCTGAATTTATAGAGATGACAATGGCGGATTACGCAGCACAGGATGGTTTGGTCTTTGAAGTTGCAAAAGAGGTCGAAAAAGTGGGCGGAGTTCGCACCGTGGAATACGGCAAGCGTGTCGGAGAAAAACTGAGCAAAGTAAAATACACATCTTTCATCTTTATGTTATTCATCTCTATTCTCACAGGAATTTCTGTTGCTGTTGTAATATTTAACACCATAAGGCTCAATCTGTATAGGACTCAGAAGAAAATAATGATATACAAACTGGTGGGTGCAACAAAATCATTTGTTATCATTCCGTACATGTTTGCTGCAGTACTGGAGGCCGCTTTCTCATATCTTCTTGCGATGCTTGCGAACCATCTTTTCGTGTTGGGTGTAGAAAAGTACCTTTTGCGTGATTCATACTTCTTTCTGTTCACTCCACCAATGCCACTTTATGGTTTCTTTTATCTTTTGCTGACAGCTACAGCTGTTACATCCGCTTTTATATGTGTTTACTCATTTTTGATAAGGCTTAAAAGTATCAATGAAGCTTAAAACAATTCTGCTTATAATAACAATTTCTGTTTCTGCTTCTGCCGGAGATATCTCAGACGAAATAATACGATCTGATCAGTACCTTTCAAAGGTAAAAAATATGATACAGCAGGAGTCAGAGATTATCCAGACTCTGAAAAACGAAAAAGTAAAAACTGCGAACCAGCTAAAAAAAGCTGAGATGGAGCTGAAGCTGCATAAGGGTATAACCAAGAAACTGGAAGCTAAGCTTGTCAAAACAAATAAAGAGATTGGCACACTTGTTTTCAAACAGCAGGAATACTCAAACAGACAAACCGAATTAAAAGAAAAGATAAGATCTGCAAATTTTTACCTGGCGGGTGCTGGTGAAACAGACCTTCTTGAGGCTCTGATACTCTCAGATGAACTGACAGAGCTGACAGCCGGACTTCAGATAATATCCAGAGTGAATACAAAGCTATTTGAAATGGTACAGGAATTGTCAGAGAATAAAATAAAACTGCAAAATATAAAAGAAAACCTGTCAGCCAGCAAAAAAGAGCAGGAGCAGGCACTTAAAGAGAAAAAAGAATCTGTTAAAGAGTACTCAAACAAAAAGACACTAATAAAGCAACTGCACAAAATTGCTGCAGAAGATGAAAAGATACAGAAGGAATATGTTGCACTGCTTAAAAATAAGCAGGACGAAATGGAAGAAAAAATAAAAGAGTTAAAAAAAACTCAGCAAACAAAAAATATAAAACGCAGATTTGATGGGCTTGAAAAAGACTTCTCAGATAATACGAACAGTCTGATGTGGCCTATCAACGGCAAAATAATAGAAAAATTCGGAACTAAGAAAATTGATGGATTCAAGGGCGTGGTTCATAAAAAAGGGATAAAGATTAAACCAAACGAAACCAAGGTTGCAAGTGTCTATGATGGTGTGATATTACACACTGACACTGCATGGGGGCTTGGGTGGTTTGTTATAGTAGAGCATTTCGGCGGATACTACAGCTTATACGCTAATCTGGACGAAATTATTGTAACAAAAGACCAGAAAGTCCATGCTGGTGAGATTTTGGGTACAATAGATATTGACCAAGGGACAAATACACCTTATCTTTACTTTGAAATTCGTATACACGACAAGGCAGTCGACCCTTTGGGCTGGCTCTCTTCATAATATACAGGAGCGTTAAATGAAACTTAGATTCAGACTGACACCAATACTGCTCGGAATACTTACAGTAGCACTTATTCTAACAAGTGCCATACTGGTCAAAACACAGAATGTCTACGCTGCAAAGGATGAGAAATATAAAAACCTAGATACATTTACACAGGTCATGCATCTTATAGAGACAAACTATGTCGAAGATGTAGAAAGTAAGACAATGATATATGGGGCCATAAAAGGGATGCTGAACGAACTTGATCCTCACTCCTCATTCCTTGACCCGGACACACTGAAGGAGTTCCGTGAGGAGACTCAGGGCGAATTCGGCGGACTTGGCATCACCATAGGTCTCAGAGAAAAGATACTTACAGTTATTGCCCCTCTGGAGGACACACCTGCATACCGTAAAGGGATAAAAGCCGGCGACCAGATAATAAAGATTGAAGGGGAATCGACCGCAGGCATAACTCTTCACGATGCCGTTAAACAGCTGAGAGGCAAGCCAAACACTGACGTAACGATAACGATACACAGAGGCGAAGAAACAAAGCCTTTTGATGTTACTATCACAAGAGACATTATAAAGATAAGTTCAGTTAAGAGTGCCATGATAGGCAATATTGGCTATGTAAGGCTTGTACAGTTTACAAATAACCTTTCAGAGTCAGTTGCCGAAACACTTGAAGAGCTAAATGCTAATGGTGCTGACAGCTATATCATAGATGTAAGGAATAATCCTGGTGGGCTTCTTTCTGAAGCTATAAACGTTTCAAGTATTTTCCTTCCGTCTAATCAGATAGTGGTATATACCATGGACAGACAGCAGACCAGACACGATTATAAATCACGTATTTTCTCCATGAAAGAGGTGGAAAAGCCTATTATAGTTCTTGTTAATGAAGGCAGCGCATCAGCCTCAGAGATCCTCACAGGTGCTCTTCAGGATTACCAGAGAGCCACCATAATGGGTGAGAAAACATATGGCAAAGCCTCCGTTCAAACAATAATACCATTGCTAGACGATTCTGCCATAAAGCTAACCACAGCTAAATACTTCACTACAAACGGACGCTCCATTCACGATATAGGTATAGAACCAGACATAGCTGTGAAACTAGATTTAGAAAAAATCAAAGAGAAGACTGAAGAAGAAGATACACAAGACGATGATAAACCTGTAAGCATGACAGAGGCAAAGGTTGACCTTGAAAAAGATAATCAGCTTAAAGCTGCTGTGGATAAAATGAAGGAAATACTAGCGGATGCTAAATAAAAAGAATGGAGACGGTAAAAGGGTAAGAACACCCATAACCACTTCAACCCCTAAGCCAACAAAAAGCGTAAAGAAAGAACCAAAGATTACTGGTCTTCTCATTGCGGGCGGATTGGCGGTTCTTACTGTTATACTTCTGGCGATAGGTTTCATGAAGGTTATCAGGGGCGACGAAATCTACGCTGACAAACCATCAGATATACTTAATCCCGCACAAGAGATAACGGTCGCTGACACTGAACATGTACTGGACGCTGTTTATCTGTCACTATTTTCTTACGGGCTGGACAAAAACAGTATAAAAGATAATACGCAGGTAGAATCAGACAGCAATGCCGAGATAAAACTTACCATTGATCCTTTTCATGTCGAGACCATTGAGCTGAAGCAGACACTTTCTTAGAAGCTCACCGAAATTGGAATGGCGGTAAATGACGAAGAGAACATTATTGCCTCCAACAATAAAGTGAAACTCTTCATTGAGTTTATTGACCCTGTCATCCTAGAAAAAGTTAAGCCGAACAGCATCGCTTTTCTTATAGATGACTGCGGTTATAATATTGCTTTGGCTAAAAGACTTGCAGCACTCCCCTACCCTGTAACAATGGCTGTAATCCCATACACTGATCATGCGAAAGTCACAGCTCAGATAGCTCGTGACAACAATAAAAAGGTTTTCCTGCATCAGCCTATGCAGCCTGTGTCATACCCTGAAACAGACCCGGGCAAAGGAGCTATCCTTCTGAATATGCCTGACTCTTTAATATCCGCATCACTCACCAGCAACGTGGAAAATATCGGCAGAATAGACGGTTTCAACAACCATATGGGTTCTGCCCTCACACAAAGCAGTGAAAAGATGAAGCAGGTATTTAAGCATATGCGAAAATATACGGACACTTTTGTAGACAGCTATACAGCCCAGGGCACAGTAGCGTTCGACGAGTGTAAAAAAGCAGGATACAAGTGCGGTATGAACCGTAAATTTATAGACAATGAGCCTGATTACAGCTATATTCGCTCCAAAATAATCGAAGGGACAGAGATAGCGAGAAACGACGGTTCTGTAATTATGATAGGTCATCTGCGGGACAGCACAGTGGATGCTCTGGAGAAAATTATGCCGGAGCTGGTTAAGGCTGGATATAATCTGGTCCCTGCAACGGAGCTGGCGCAAAAGTGATAATACTAGGTATAGAATCATCCTGTGACGAAACATCCCTTGCTGTATATGATTCCGAAAAAAAATCCATACTTGCATCTTTCACAAGCTCACAAGCGGAACTCCACAGCAGGTTCGGTGGTGTTGTGCCGGAAGTAGCATCCAGAAACCATATTCTTAAGATTGAATCCCTTTTCGAACAGTGCATGGAAAAGGCTGACATAAAACCAAAAGACTTAGATGCAATAGGCGTGACCAATGCGCCCGGTCTGATAGGTGCGCTTTTCGTAGGAGTGTCCTTTGCAAAGGCACTAGGCTACTCGCTTAAAATACCTGTGATACCTGTTAATCACTTGTCAGCACACATAATGGCTGCTGAGCTTCAGCATCAGGATTTGAAACCGCCTTATCTGGCACTTATTATCTCTGGAGGTCACTCTCATATTTATGATGTTGACGAAGCATATAATTTTGACTTGCTGGCAAAGACCATAGACGATGCAGCAGGGGAATGCTTCGACAAGGTAGCAAAGATGCTTGGGCTTGGTTATCCCGGTGGGCCTGCAATAGAATCTCTAGCCAAAAATGGCGACATAAATAAGATCAGTTTCCCTATAGCTATAAAAAACAGACCGGATTTTTCATTCAGCGGGCTGAAAACATCGGTTTTGAACAAGATAAATGAAAAAACAGAAACAGATGCAGACATCGCAGCATCATTTCAAAAAACAATTGCAGAAACATTGCTTTTGAAAACTGTCCGTCAGGCAAAGGCTCATGGACGCAACAAAATAGTGGTGGCAGGCGGCGTGGCCTGCAACGGATTTATCAGAAAGACCTTCATGGAGAAAAAAGGGGTTGAGGTATACTTCCCCTCGCCAAGGCTCTGTACTGACAACGGCGACATGATTGCCTTCACTGCACACAAGTTTTTCGGACGCAGAATATTTGCCTCACTGGAAGAAACAGCACATGACAGAATGCAGCACATCAACAAATAAAATATTAAAAATACTGGAAAAAAATAAATTCGTAGCAGCGCCTCTTGCAGGCGTTACCAACCCACCGTTTCGCAGACTTATGCGTAAATTTTTCAACGGGCTAATTTACACCGAGATGGTGAGCGTGGAAGGGATAAGACGCAAAGCAGACCGAACACTCAGCTATTTAAGCATCACAGATGAAGACCACCCCATAGGCGTACAGCTTTTCTGCAGCAAGCCTGAGGCTTATAAAGAGGCCATAGATGTGGTTCAGGAATACATACACGCCGAGTTTGTAGACATAAATATGGGATGCCCTGTGAAAAAGGTTATTAAATCAGGCAGCGGATGCGCCATGATGCTTGACCCGAAAAATTCTGCAGAGATCATACGTGTAAGCAAAAAAGCACTTGGGGATGTCCCTCTCACCATAAAGATTCGTCTTGGATGGGACAGGAAAAACCTTAACTATAATGAGCTTATTAAAATAGCCTATGAAGAGGGTGCAGAGGCGGTAACGCTGCATGGCAGAACTAAAACAGAGATGTTTACCGGAGAGGTAGACTACGAGCTTATAGCAGATGCAAAGTCAAACGCAAAGCTTCCCATAATAGGGAACGGAAATGTCTTTGATGTTGATTCTCTGGATAAAATGATCGCCACAGGTGTTGATGGAGTTATGATAGGCCGTGGAATGATGAAACAGCCTTGGATTTTTGAAAGCCTGAACAATAGACAGGATCCATCTGAGTTTATGACAAGTGACAAGCTTTATGAGCTTATAAAAGAACTTGTAAAACATGAAAAAGTGTACAAGGGTGAGATGTTCTATCTGGAGATGGTTAAAAAATATATTGTGTGGTTTTTGAAAGGGATGCCTGATGCGGCTGCTCTTAGAAACAGACTGTATATGTGCGCCACAGAAAAGGAGATGTTTTCATTACTTGACTACTATTTTTACAAACTGTAATGCTTAAATTTACTAGGTTTTGTATTTTTTTATTACGCTGATTTATAAGTTTGACATATATTGCTTTTTAATATAAATATCTAAATATACATATTACAGCTAACATAATCCATATTGCTTAAATAAGCCATAATGCTCTTATTCAATTTCATGTTAAATATTTTAAATTATCTCAGTTTAAAATAATGTAATAATAATATTGATAATAATTGTTAATTATGTATAAATGCTGTTTGCAGTTTAAGAGGAGAAATAAATGAAAAAAGATAATACTGCGAATGAACCAATAAATGATGAAATAACACTTTTCGATATATTTTGTAAAATTAAAAAGAATAGCACGCTGATTCTGATAATAACCTTCGGCTTTATAGCTATTGGTGTAGTATACATGGCCTTAACCCCAAAAATATACAATGCAAAGGCTTTTATTCGTATTGGTGGTTATCAGGACAAAAGCAATAGCAGCTTAATTGAAACTGAGAATTTTGTCACCCCAAATGAAATAGTAAAAGAACTCAGCATTATTTACATAGACCTCCAAAAAGTTGATGCAAAGCAGCAAGCATGGATTGAAGATATTAATCCTGTAAAAAATCAAAAAAATATATTTGCTATCAAAGCTCAAGGCCTATCACGTGAACTTGCAATAAAAGAGCTAAAAAAAGTTATAGAGTATGTGCAAACTAAGCATGCAAGAATTCTTGAAGACATCTACAAAATAAAAATGTCTCAAAAAGAACAAATCGAAGGGAATATAGAATTATTAAAGACTAAAACGATTCCTGCTCTTAATGAAAAAATCAAAAGATACACCGAAAACATAGCAGTTTATGAAGAAAACTTTATGAATATGCAGAAGAATCTAAAAGAGATAAAAACAAAAAACCCTAGTCTGGCTGCTCTGCAAATTAACGAGCAAAGATATCTTGCTGACATGATAATAAGGCTCAAAGACTCGTTGGAAACTTTTGAAAGCCAGAAAAACAGTATTGAGATGGTACAGCTATCGCAATTAAACGAAAGACTAAATTATATTAACTTTCAAACCCAGGCTCACAGCTACAAGAATACAGAAGTAATCGGAGACATTATAGCACCTAGCGATAAAAGCAGTCCGAAATCCTTCAACACTATTATTGCAGTTGCTTTCGCTGGACTAATTATATCAATACTACTGGCTCTTCTCCGTGAAGAAATTCATAATTACAAACTTAAGAGCTGCAAAAATTAGAAAACGGCATCTTTTTAATCCAGCATATGAATTACATCTGAAGTAGCTGTGGGGTAAGCATATATCATCTTTTTCATATCTCCCGTGGTCAGCCCTTTGTTCATAGCTATCACAAACATATTAATAATATCTTCCGAATGAGGACCTATCATATGTGCGCCGAGAATCTTATTGCTCTCTTTCTCTATCAGCACTTTATAAGCAGAAAATTTTTCTATCACCCGAAATGATGTAAACCAGTGGTCAGTGCGCTGAAAATTCACACGATAATCCAGTCCAGCGGCCTTTGCCATAGATTCTGTATAACCCACCGCAGATAGCGAAGGAACGTTAAACATTACAGTGCCTGTATTTGTATAGTCAGGTTTTTTGCTATTTCCATCTAAAATGTTGGAAGCGGCGATATATCCCTCCATAAATGCAACAGGCGAAAGCAGATAGCCTTTGGTAGCTGTGCAGTCACCGGCAGCATAAATTTTAGGATTAGTAGTTTGCAGATAATCGTTAACTGTTATCCCGCCTCTGGCGGCCTCTACTCTTGCAGCATCAACATTGAGTCCATCCAGATTTGCCACACGGCCTGCACCGTGTACCACCATATCAACATCAACAGAGACTTTGCCGCTAGCAGTTTCAATAGTAACCACATATGCATCTGAATTTTTTTCTATGCAGTATACTCTGGCACCAGTCATTATTTTCACACCACTCTCCACAAGTGATTCTGTCATAACCTCAACGATGTCTTCATCAAAGCTCGGAACAAGCCTGTCGTCAATCTGAACTATAGTGGTCTCTGCCCCAAAAGCATTAGCAATATTTGCAAACTCCACAGAGATATACCCGCCGCCTATGAAAAGCACTCGCTCTGGCAGGCTGTCTAAATCCAGAAAGCATTCGTTGTCGCACACATATTTAAAGCCGTCAAAAGGAAGTGTAAGCGGTTTAGAACCTGTAGCGATAAGAGCCTGATCAAATGTATATTCTTTATCACCGACCTTCAGAGAATCCTCACCTGTAAAAGATGCTTTCCCCTCAACATAGTCGATACCTGTCTTGTTATATTTATAGATAAGTTTTTCTGAATGGCTTGTTGTGAACTGTCTTTTATTAGCCATCATATCAGCCCAGGAAAGCTTCAGTCTTTCATCTGCAATATTTTTAGAACAGAGTCGTCTGTTAAAATCTGCAAACTCAGCAGCAGTTATCATAACCTTTTTAGGGTCACACCCTGATATTGCACATGTTCCGCCGAACTGCTTGTAGTCGCATATCAGAACTTTTTTTCCCGCAGAAGCCAGTCGGAAAGCCGCAGTGTTGCCAGCTCCGCCAGTACCTATGCAAATTACATCATAATGAGTCATGTTCACCCCCATACAACAAAATTAACACATAAGGTTATAAATACAAGGGAATAAGAGGTTTTTAGTCAGTTATTAAGAATTCAGTAAGGTCGGAATTAAGAATGTACTTCAGCTCATCACTATTTTCTGAATCTACTTTCAGAAACATAAAAGCAAAAACACCGTATTTTTTATAGTCTGTCTCGCGAAGTGCAAGAACATTTTTAAACTTACTTTTAAGTTTTTCATAGTCGAAGCCTTTCAATGTACTGTCGTTTATGTGCGCACCTTTTTCTATTACACACATAGCTGTTACGCCACTTGTATTCTGTTCTATCTTTTTCCATTCAGGTTTTCTGGACTGCATAAAATACTCATATGTGCTGAATCCGTAAGCATACACAGAGACATCAGTACAGCACCATCCGGCAAAACGCATAGGGTTCATCTCTATAGGGATCATTTTTCCTTTATCATCTATCCTGATTTCCAGATGAAAGGGAAAGTTTTTTACCACTGACAGTCTGGAGAGTGAATCTAGAAATTTCAGCACTTTGCCTTCAACCTCTTTTACTATCTCCACAGAAGTCATATATACTCTGTCGGACACATCGGCCGCACCTGCGAAATCGTGCTTGAGAACATTCAGAACAACAGGCTCACCAGATGAATTGTAATAGCCATCTACAGCATACTCCACACCCTCTATTACCTGCTCTATAATAAAACCGGATGAATCTAAAACATCCGCAGGGTAGTAGGTTTTTATGCGGGCAACATCTGCAATAAGCTCACCACGAATAGTCTTCCATTCACCAGCATCCTCAACATAGTAAACACCGAGAGAAAAGAAACCTACTGCAGGCTTTATGATGAAAGGAAATTGCAAATCATTCAGCTTGAGCTTTTCTATCTCTTCGAAGAGAACCTCTTTATAGTAAAAATCGGGGTACATCCCGGACAATAGATCTCGAAATTTCACTTTGTTTTTAAACATCTCGATTCGCTCTATGATGTCTGAAAACATCAGGTTTTTATTTATCCATGTGATTGCATTTTCAGAATTAGTATATATCAGGGGCTTCTGCTGAAAACACTCTATAAACCTCTCGTCTGACAAAAGATTCAGACTCTCTGAATTTGGCAGGTTTCTGGCATATTCGTTATTAAGCACAGGGTAGTTGTTTCTGACAACAGTATCAAAAAGCACATCAGATACAAAAGGCTCATCAAAGATAAACATTCTAAACCCTCATGGAGAGCGAAAGTCTTCCTCGCTCCCTATCTATGCCGATAACTTTTGTTTTCACTGTTTGTCCCACCTTCACGATATCAGCCGGGTCACTTACAAACCTGTCGGCAAGCTGGGAAATGTGAACCAGCCCGTCATTCTTAAGCCCCACATCCACAAATGCTCCAAAATCAACCACGTTGCTTATCTTCCCAGTGAGTATATCTCCCTCTTTCAGGCTTTCCAGAGAGACCACACCCTGCTTGAAAACAACCGCATCCACATCGTCTCTTATGTCTCTGTCTGGTTTTTCAAGGTTATCTATAATATCATTGATGGTGTACTCACCTATACCCAGCCTGTCGGCCAGAGATTTCACATTTTTATCTTTAACAGCCAGTTTCACCATCTCACACTTATCGCTTGATAGGTTCACAGCTTCTAAAAAGGCATACACAGCTTCGTAGCTCTCCGGGTGAATAAACATACTGTCCAGCTTCTCTTTGCCGTCATATACCTTCAAAAAGCCCGCAGACTGCTTAAATGTCAGCTCGCCTACTCCGTCCACTTTAAGCAGCTCTTTCCGGCTTTTAAACCTTCCTATGGATTTACGGTGGCTTACTATCTTTTCTGCTAGATTTTCGCTCAGTCCTGAAACGTATGAAAGGAGTGACGGGCTTGCTGTGTTGAGGTTTACCCCTACATTATTCACCACATCCTCCACAACATCAGTAAGAGATTTCTCTAGTTTTTTCACAGCTACATCATGCTGATACATGCCAACGCCTATCGACTTCGGCTCAATTTTTACCAGTTCAGCAAGCGGATCTAAAACCCTTCTTGCTATAGAGATGGCCCCTCTTATAGATACATCCAGTTCAGGAAATTCTTTTTTTGCTACAGGGCCTGCGGAATAAACACTCGCTCCTGCCTCGCTGACTATTGTGTAGTGAATGTCTAGCTCGTCTTCGGAGATGATACGTGCAACAAACTCCTCTGTCTCACGGCTTGCTGTACCATTGCCAATGGCTATGGCGTTTACACCGTTTTTACGAACAGTTTCAAGCAGTATTTTGCGGCTTGAGTGAAAATCTTCCTGCGGCTTTGTAGGATACATTACCCCATGGTCAAGCAGCGCTCCGGTTGTGTCCACCACAGCATACTTGCACCCAGTACGATATGCGGGGTCTATCCCCATAATAACTCTGTTGCGCACTGTTGGAGTAAGCAGGAGATTTTTAAGATTTTCAGCGAAAACTGATATTGCCTTTATCTCACCTTTCTCTTTAAGCTCGCCTCTAAATTCCAGCTCAAGGGAGAGTTCCAGCATTTTCTTAAGCGCACTTCTCATGCATTTCTTAGTTATATTATTGTCAGTCATCCCTTTTTCAAAACAGATATTTGCTATAGCATTCAAACAGATTTCTTCGTCTATATCTATTTTAAGCTTAAGTATCTTTTCACGCTCGCCACGAAACATTGCAAGCACTCTGTGTGGAGGGACTGCGGACATTTTCTGACGGAAATCGTAATAATCTTCATAAGGGTTACGTTCTTTGCTGTCGGTCTTTTGAAGGGCAACCAGCTCACCATGCAGTTCGTAAAGCTCTCTTAGTCTCGCCTTTATCTCTGCATCGTGACCTGTCTCCTCAGTGATAATATCGGACGCCATGCTTATAGCTGTCTCTGCATCCGGCACTGCTTCGCATATATATTTTTCAGCTTCCACGTTAAGGTTTGTCAGATCAGAATTGGTTTTAATGTAAAGAGCCAAAGGCTCAAGTCCTGCTTCACGGGCAATGTCAGCTTTAGTCTTCTTCTTTGATTTATAAGGTGCATATAGATCTTCCACCTCTTTCATGGTTTCAGCCTTCAGAATTGCTTTTTTCAGCTCTTCGGTAAGCTTCCCCCGCTCTTCAATAGACTTAATGACATCATCTTTCCTCTTTTCCAGATTTTCCAGATATTCGTAACGTTCAATGAGGTCACGAATGTCTTCGGCATCCATGTTTCCCGTCATCTCTTTACGGTATCTGGCTATGAAAGGGACGGTGTTTCCCTCCATATGAAGACCGAGTACATTGTCTATATGATTTCTGTTGAAACTGAACTGAGAGTATAGTTTTTCCTTCATGAATCACCTGCTGGAATATTAAAAGTCCGGATGATATTCTACCGGATTTTATGAGTTGTACAAGATATTTTAGTTTTTATTGCTAACTCTGGCTTTATATAATTTCTGCTTTTCTGACACCCATCAGGGAGTTCATTACGAAAATCTCATAGTCCTTCAGACTGTACAGTTTTATATTTTTGCGCCTTATTCTATGCTTTTGTGAGAAGACATCTCTTGCGATACTTGGAAGAATATTTTCATTTTCTGGAACAAAGTAATCTTCGCCATCAAACAAAACTATTGCAGATGTGGAAGTTTCCAGTACATTTTTGTTACTGTCTAAAAGCAAAGCATCGTCACACCCATTTTTTTCGGCATATTTTTTCGCCATAAGAAAATGCATATAGTTCATTGTTTTATGTCTGCTCATGTATGTGTCGTGATGGTTTGGGTAAGTGCATAATCTCAAGACCTTGCTTTGCAGGGGCGCATTATAGGCGACTGCGGATATAAAAATGTAATATTCATCAAACTTTTCCATAACATGACAGATATTGACCTTCGCCGGCAGATCTGTAAGCAGATTTTCGCTTATCAGTTTGAATATTACTTCTCTGTAGTTAAAACTGTATGTCTCATAACCAAAAAAACGGGTTGATGCATTCAGCCTATCGAGATGTTTATCAAGATGCTGAATTTCTTTCCCATCATAAAGAAGTGTCTCGAAAACCCCTGCACCATACCTGAAACTAATGCTTGAAGGGTCATAAAGCAGCTCACTGGTGTACTTGTCTTTGTAAAATACTTTCATCTGAACAACCTTAAAAATTTGTCCGCCTTGCTGACGGATTCTTCATATTCGTTTTCCGGTACAGAATCAGCAACTATTCCGCTTCCAGCGTAAAAACTGAATGTGTTGTTTTTGAGTACTCCGGTTCTTATAGCAACAGATGAGTCCATGTTGTCCATGTCCAGCACCCTCACTATACTTCAACAGTAAACACCTCTTGAGTGCGGCTCCAGTGAATCTATAAGCTCCATTGATCGCTTTTTCGGGCAGCCTGTAACAGACCCTCCGGGGAAGGCTGAAAAAAGCAGGTCAAGAACATCTTTACCGTCTTTAAGAGTACCACAAACACTGCTGTACATCTGAAGCAGATCATCAACACACATCACAGATTTATGTTCCAAAACCTCTACACTGCCAACCTCACAGGTCTCGGAGATGTCGTTTCTGATGAGATCAACGATCATAGAAAGCTCAGCGCTCTCTTTAACAGATTCTGTAAGCTTTTGTTCCAGCTCAGGATAATATTCTTTAAAGCGCAGCGTACCTTTTATCGGTTGAGAAAGCACCTTTCTGTCAGAAACTTTTATGAACCTTTCGGGTGAGGTCGATAATATGTGACCCTCGTTAAATTTAAATAGTGCATAAAAAGGAGCGGGATTCATTTCTGCTGTATGCGCCCAGATGTCATATGGTTTTTCATAAGTTTCTGCCTCAAACATCATGGAGAGATTAAGCTGATATGTATGACCATCACGGATGTACTCAATGACTTCTTTTACCTTTCCAACATAATCCTGACGAGTCATGTTGCATTTAACATCTGCTGCTGACATGTTTGGTGGCGTTGGGCTGTATGTTTCGTAAGCTATAAGTGCTTTTTCCAGAATGACAGGACAATCCGACTCTATAGTAAGCCTTTGCCCACAGTGTCTTGCATATGCAGCGTATTTTTTAAAAAGCCCGGGGTCAGTCATTAGCTTTTTGTCTGTGTGCACATCTTTCAGAGACAGACCTAAATCATAAGCTAAAAAACCGTAAGTTTCTTTATCATCCGAGTTAATAAATCTTCTCAGTCCGCTAACACTCTCCCTGCCTGTCACAGCATAACTGCTTATTGGCAAGATATAGCAGACAGAGACATTTTCCCCAGTGTAGCCTGCGCCAGAGAAGAGAGCATCTGTTTCCCATATCCCTGAAACTGCCCTGACAAAATTCAGAAAGTCCTTTTTTTCAAATGATTCCAATACTGCTGAATGCATCTGTTAATATCCTGCCGCCATTTTTTGTAAGGAAAGATTCTGGGTGAAACTGAACGCCTGCAATGGGTTGCTCCTTGTGTTTTATCCACATAGGTACATTAACACTTTTAGAAATTATTTCAAAAACATCAGGAACCAAAGAGCAGTAAAGCGAATTATAAACCGCTACATCTATAAACTCTTTGTTGTACTCTGCGGGAAGAGTAACGCCATGCCTGCAGCCCTCAAGTCGTGTAACCTCACCTGCAAAATGCAAATTAATTATCTGCATCCCCAGGCAAACACCAAAAACAGGCTTGCCGGTGTTAAATATTTCAGAATAATAGATGTATTCCGATGGATGACCTGGTCCTGGAGATATAACAAAAGCGTCATATTCTAAGTTGTCACACATAGGAAGTTTATCGTATGGAAGCACACAGGTGTCAAAACCCGTGTTGCGGATTATGAGGTGGTAAAGGTTATATGTAAAACTGTCATTATTATCTATTAGCAGAAGCTTCATAATCGATGTTTTACACCTTTAAAATTGAAAAGACAATATTTTGCTTATCCGGAAGTGTTGTTGGGCAAATAGATTGCAGTATCCTACTTTTTATATGTTTTCTGGTTACTTTTTCCAGTTTTTATTGTCAAGCCTGTTCACAACATTGCCACCCTCATGCTTTGCCTGATAAAGAGCTATCTCAGCTCTGTTAATGACATTGTCATAGCTGGAGTCATCAGAAGATACCTCGCTGCAGCCAAAACTAGCTGTTATACATATCTGGTCAGCTTCTATTTCGAAAATGTGGCTCTCAATAGACAGGCGAAGCCTGCCTGCCATAAGCTCTGCGCCTTTAGAAGGGGTGTCGGGGAGTAAAACGATAAAATCATCGTTACCTGCACTTGCGAAAATGTCTGTGCTTCTGAGAGTATTTTTAATAAGAGCTATGAAATTGGTCACTATTTTGTCATTGACCTCGTATGCAAAACTTTCGCTGAACTTTTCGTTAGGATAAATGTTTATTATAATAACAGAATAACCATTACTGCCGCGCTGGAAACGCTGAAAGAAATTATTCAGTTCTTTGAATAAGAACCTTCGGTTATAAACACCTGTCACTGGCTCTTCCATGTCATTATTATTAATACGCTGCTCTATATTTCTCAATTGACTTATGTCATATACAACCCATACAACAAAAGGCATATCACCAGCGCAAGGGATTACCCTTACTCTGAAGTGACGTTCATTCCCTGAATTTTCTTCATTATTTAAACCAAAGTTAAGTATATCTGAGACTTGATACTCAAAACTAATAACCTCATTCTTTTTTAGGGATTCGGTTATTTTCGCTTTAAACAAGGATGCCGTTTCGGAAGTTATTACGTCGCTAATATTTTTTCCTGCGAAATCTGCTTCTTTCACACAGACATCAGAACCGCATACTGAGAGATAGTCACCATCTGGAGAAAAAAATACAATAGTTTCTTCAAGATGATTGAAAATTGTAATGGCCTGGTCAATTGAAATATTCATTTGTTAAACCCTTAAAAATAATAGTACTTATTTATTTTAATGCAAAATTGGCTTTATTTCAATTTCATCATAAATTTTTTAATAAATGTTATATAATAAGCTTATGAAAACAAATAAATTCTCACAAATCAAACTTTTCACAATTGCAATAATATTACTTTTAACAGTTTCCTGCGGCGGCGGTGGAGGCGGCGGAAATGCAGCAAGTACAGATGATTCTGCAGATGTAGGTCCTATAGGTTTTCTTGCATACACCCCAGACACCAGCGAATGCACAGAAACTGCTCAGAGAGAATTTATTTATACTGCAATGCATGATGTTTATCTTTGGAGCAGTAATACACCATCACTTTCACCTACCAGTTATTCTTCAAATACTGAGCTTTTAAACGCCCTTAAGTATTCTGCAGATAAATGGAGTTACGTCATTTCTCAGGCGGACTACAACGCTTACTACAGCGGGGATAATATCGGAATGGGTTTCAAATACGCATATTCTGCTCTTAACAATGAAATCTTCCTTACATTTGTTTACCCTGGCTCACCTGCGGATAATGCATCTTTAGAAAGAGGCTATGAACTAACCAACATTAACGGGTATTCTGCGACCGACATAATACAAAACAGCAGTTGGGATGATGCATTCGGGCCAAACGAATTGGGCTATAATGTAGGGCTAACCTATATTGACAACAATAACAATACAGGGACAGTAAGTCTAACTAAAGACACATATACAGCTGACTCCGTGCCTGCCTACGATATATTCACTAATAATAGTAACGGTGAAAAAATCGGATATCTGCTTTATTTGCACTTTAACAGCAACTACACCTCAGACCTGAGTGCAGCCTTTACAGCATTCAGAGATAACGGAGTAAAAGAACTGGTTATAGACCTGCGATATAACGGTGGAGGTCAGACATCCGCCGCCAGATATATTGCCAGTGCTGTGGCCGGCTCTTCATTAGCATATGAGATATTATATTATTACATACACAATACCAGATACAGCTCATGGAACAGAGCGGTAGCTTTAACTGCTCCATCTTATGACCTTGCAGTAGACAAAGTAGTGTTTCTTGTCTCAGATAAAACTGCTTCATCCAGTGAACTGCTAATAACCGGACTTCAACCCTATATCTCCACTTACTTGATTGGTTCAGACACATACGGCAAACCAGCAGGAATGTACTCTTTTCCTTTTTGCTCAAACTATCTGGTTCCAATATCATTCCAAACATACAACTCCGCAGGATACGGCGAATATTATAGTGGTGTTCCAGTGGACTGTGATGACACCGATGACCTTGAACACCAACTTGGCGATCCAAACGAAAGAATGCTTCAAAATGCTATCAACTATCTGGAAAATGGTACATGCCTGAGCAGAAGCAGAACCAAGACAAACGACTTGAAAGCAGAAGAGAGAGAAGGGATTTACAGAGTATTCAACTTTAGATAATCCACTTGTTTTCTGCATACATAAGCGTAATATAAAAATATTCCTTGACAGACAGACCAGTCTGTCTATAATCATCATATGAGCAAAACTCCTGTCAAAGAGAGGCTGATGCAAACAGCCGAAAAACTATTTTATGAACAGGGCTACAGAGCCACAGGGATAAACCAGATAATCAAAGAGGCAGAAGTGGCCAAAGCCAGTTTCTATCAATATTTCCCATCTAAAGAAGCTCTGTGTGTCGCCTACCTCGAAGACAAACACATAACAGCAAACCAGAGACAGAAACAGTTCATTACAACTGGAGAAAATCCAGTGGAGCGTATCTGCAACTTATTCGAAAACATTCGTCAAAATGCTATTGCCAACGACTTCAATGGTTGCCATTTCTTAAACATAGCTTCTGAGATAAATGAACACGAAAACGCTATAAGGCTGGTGGTGACAAAGCATAAGAGCAGACTTCTTGATCTTATCAAAAATGAACTATCAGAATACCAAAACAATGAAATGCTTGCTGAAATGTTGTATGTCATTTACGAAGGTGCAAATATCTCTGTTAAAAACTATAGAGACTTTTGGCCTATAGATAGAGGCATTTCTATAACTCAAAAACTTCTTTCAGAGGCTAAGAATGACTAACGATTTAAAAAGCACCGCTATTAATCATATTAATGAATTAATAGAAAATTCGCCGGATAACACTCTGAAAGCATTTAATGAAAAAGCATGGGAGACTGCTGTTGTTGGCTTTGCAAGCGGAGCAGACCCGCTTTTTAACATCTACAAAAGCCTCATAGGAGATTTTTACTGGACACCTAAAGACGCAATAAAACTAGCATATCCTAATGATACGTTTAACGAAAACAACCTCAGCGTCATCGTCTGGATTCTACCGCAGACAGATACAACCCTTATAGATCAGCGAAAAGAAACTGAACTCCCCTCATCCAGATGGATACACTCCAGACACTATGGAGAGCATTTTAATATGATTCTGCGAGAGCAGTTACAGAGCAAGTTCATAAGCTTAGGGATAAAGGCAGTTGCTCCTGCCGTCAGAGAGGAATTCGGCTATAGGCAATCAACCGCTTACGGGTATGCATCCAACTGGTCAGAACGTCATACTGCATATGCTGCAGGTCTTGGCACTTTCGGACTGTCAGACGGCTTTATTACCGAAAAAGGGAAAGCAATACGTATCGGCTCAGTTGTAATTGATGCTCATATTACACCCGATGAAAGAATATTTGAAAACCACACCGACAACTGTCTTTATTATGCAAAAGGGACATGCGGAGCCTGCATCAAAAGATGCCCGGTTGGAGCCATCTCCGCAGAAGGGCATGACAAACAGATCTGCCATGACTATATAAGGGGTGTTACTGCGCCGTACGCTAAAGAAATTCTTGGCGAAATGCAGACACCATGCGGGCTTTGTCAGGTCAAAATCCCATGCGAAAAACAGAATCCAGTAAAGAGGATCTAATCTTCCTTTTTATATCCCTCTTTAACGCCGTCTTTGAAATCTGATGCACTCTCTTTAGTATCTTCAAAGACCTCTTTAAGAAATTTACCAGTTTTTTTCGCACCTTTTTTAGTGGCATCGATAATAAGTATGGTGGCTTCTTTAGTATCTTTCGCCGCTTCACCTACAACTTCTCCGGCTTTTTCAGATTTTTCGCCTGCATTAGCAAAAACAGTGATAGAAAGTATAAGTGATATTATTAATATAATTTTCTTCATTAATTACCTCTCAATAAATATAAGTTATGCATAATAAGAAGTCATCTATTATCTTATTAAGTAAATACTTTGATTCTATGCAAAACCTATATTATTCTTACCAGAAGACTTCACGCGATACATAGCATCGTCAGCAGCATTTAGTAATTGTGTAATATTGCTCCCGTTATTAGGGTAAAGAGCAATACCTATGGAAATTCCTGCCTTAACTTTTAAGCCACCTTCAAGCTCTATAGGGTGCTTCAAAACATCTAAAAGTCTGTTTGACAGTGTTCTGGCCTCTGTTATATCTTCTTTTATATCTGAATAAACTATGACAAATTCATCGCCGCCCATACGAGCTATAATATCTGATTCTCTCGTCTGCGATTTCAACAGCGAAGCTACTTTCTGTAAAAGTTTATCACCAACATTGTGTCCATAAGTATCATTGACCATTTTAAAATTATCAAGATCTATAAAAATTACAGCAAAACATCCATTATACCTCAAAGACCTGCTTAACTCGTGCTCCATAAGATCATTTAGTAATCTGCGGTTAGGTAGCCCTGTCAGAGAGTCATGTGTTGCCATACGCTGAAGTTCTTTTTTAGTTTCAAGGTGATGCGTCACCTCGTCCTTTAATTTCTCATTAAGAGTGATAGCCTCAATAGATATCTTAGAAACTCTCCATGCCTTTTTAAGAATGAACAATTGCCATAATATCGCAGTAAAAGTAAGTACATTATACATATCGCCTGATTTTGAGATGAAATAGATCGTTAAAGGAACCATAATTACACAATTTAAAACTATATAATATGCAGGCATTATTGAGTATCCTGTGGACGCAATTGCTATTACCGCTGAAAATACAATAAAAAGGAACATCGCTGGAACAACAGTGGAGTTAGCTTGAAAAAGAAAAGGGGATATGCCATACATAGAGGCTATTGCTACACCTGAAGAACCCCTTACCATTACCCATTTTTTAGCATTATCAATAGTTAGTGTCGTTTTTTTGAATAAATATTCAACGAACGCAACACCAAGAACTAATATAAGTATCGTAATTAGCCAGATTTTTATATGGTCTATGCGAACCTCAGATAAATTCAACACAATGGCTATAAATATACCGCCAATCAAAAAACCTGTCATATTGCCCACTGCATTTCCGAAAAAAAGGCGAACTCTCTCCAGATAAACACGCTCAGAAATAGGATTAGATTTATCGGGTTGGTCTTTTGGAGAGTCAGATAATTCCTCTTGCATAAGAATTTGTCTCCTGTGAAGAAAATAATAAATTACTTATATGATATTACCACATGAAATAGCTTTTTAGATTAATTAATTTGATAAACTATAATGTTAATTATGAGACATAGCGATAAAATAATAATAGAAAAAACCTTTAAAGTATGATTATCCTGCAATATTTACTAAATTGATTATTTTATATGTTTTTTCTGTTTACGCACAAGCCGTCTGTCTGACTCGCTAAACGGGTATTCTGCTCCGCAATTCCTGCACCTTGCAACGAAATTTTTGCTAACCCTGCTGAAATCAACTAAAACAACGGCATCGCAATTTGTACAGCTAAACCTATGCAATTGTTTGTCTTTGTTGTGATGATAAAACATATAAACCTCTTTAAGCACTTTACATCTAATTGGTATTAAAAGAAAGATACATTTTTGCACATTTTATTACTTTGTCATGCTGAGGAGCGACAGCGAAGTAAGCATCTCCTGACTGATGACTGGCAGAGGCTTATAGTCACAGTGACCAGATGATATAATTAACAATGGTTTTGAGATTCTTACGCTGAGTAAGTCAGCTCATGATGACGCGAACGTTCTTTCGTTTAAATTTCTAGTTGTGAGTAATAGTAGGAAGAATTGAGAAACATCGAAGGGGAGTGTACCTTGATGTACTTTCGGGTATAAAAT
>PKTM01000024.1 GCA_002869145.1 Denitrovibrio sp. | reverse complement strand
TCCGCAGTTTTCGGATAATCTCGAATCAACCTTCGACATATATAGTGTTGTCAGCAAAGAACACGAGTTCCGCTTCGGCCCCCACGACAGCGAATACGGTAAATACGACACAATCCCTCTGGTTGAAAACAGCAGGTTTGACTACTACGTCAAACTATTCACAGGAAGATACAAGAGCGTATTCCAGAAATGGCTCGACAGGTCAAACGAATACATTTACATAGTACGAGATATCCTCCGAAGAGAGGGCGTACCGGAAGAGCTTGTCTATCTGCCTTTCACAGAAAGCGGATTCAACCCTTCTGTAACATCCAGAGCAGGGGCGACAGGCATGTGGCAGTTCATGAAAGGTACAGGAAAGGTATATGGTCTGGACAGCAACTTTTGGGTAGAAGAGAGACGCGACTTTGAAAAATCTACAGATGCTGCCGCCAGACACCTGCGTGACCTTCACGACAGATTAGGCGACTGGTACTTGGCAATGGCAGCTTACAACGCAGGACTGGGCAAAGTACTCAGAGCCATAAAGCGATATGACACCAGAGACTACTTTGTGATGAGCCAGCGGAAATACAGATATCTTGCCCTTGAGACCAAAGACTATGTTCCGAAATATCTCGCTCTCAGGTATCTGGCGAGAAATTATCAGGAATTCGGATTTGAAACACCAAGCGGACAGCCGCAGCTTTTCGAAAGAGTGACACTATACCGTCAGGCTAATCTTTACGTGATAGCAAGCATTATAGAGACTGACATTGAAACCCTGCGCGAGATGAACCCGGAGCTGATGACACCTATGACTCCGCCTGTTGAAGAATATTCTCTCCGCATACCATACGGCAAAAAAGATATTCTCGAGAAAGAGCTGGAACATATCACCGATGAAGAGCTGGCACAGTTCCATATAGAATTTGCCAGAAAAGGTACATATATATCATCTATCTCAAAAAAGTACGGGCTCACAAGGGATGAGCTGAAAAATATAAACGGGCTTAGACACAACACCGTTCTTAGAGACACTTACCTTTTTATACCTATAGAAAAGGTTTACGACGCTGAGCTTAATGTGGCTTTTGTGCAGGAGCTGAAGCGTTACAACCCTAAAGTGCATATAGTAAGAAGAGGCGACAGCATGTACCGTATAGCTCACAAATACGGCATGTCACTTTATGAGCTGATGGCACTGAACCGTGGTGTTAATGCAAAAATTATCCGCCCCGGCCAGTCTATAATAGTCTCTGATTCTTATTACAACGCACGTTCAGGAAGAAAATCTTCATCAAGAAGCTATTCCAGCAAAACGCCTTCTGGAAGTTATAACAAAACAACCCATAGAGTGCGCTCAGGCGAGAGCCTGTGGAGTATTGCAAACAGATATGGAACCACAATATCACAGGTTAAATCCTCAAGCGGACTCAGCAGCAATATTATCCGGCCCGGTCAGAAGCTCACTGTATTCGATTATAAGTCCGGCAGTTCAAAAACAGCCTCAAACGACAAATATACTGTGCGCTCCGGTGACAGTCTCTGGACAATTGCAAAGAGGTTTGGAACAAGTGTTTCCAGAATCAAACAGAAAAACAACATCAAAGGGAGCAGTATCCACCCGGGCAATGTTCTTGTCATAGACTGATATGACTTTCTGTGTGATTTCATGTATGATGTAAGAGGGGCTATAATTGAGTGATAATCTGCTGGATCTTGCCAGAAACGTTTTCAGACTTGAAGCAAAAGCAATCACTGCTTTATCTGATAAAATAGACAGTACTTTTATAAACACTGTGGAACACATATACAATTCGAAGGGGCGGGTTGTCATCTGCGGTATGGGCAAATCAGGACATATAGGTAAAAAGATTGCTGCAACCCTTGCCAGCACAGGAACCCCAAGTTTTTTTATGCATCCAAGCGAGGCATACCACGGTGATTTAGGAATGCTTACAGACTCCGACACAGTTATCCTTATTTCTAATTCCGGTGAAACAGAAGAGGTCATGAAACTTGTCCCTACTCTGAAACACCGCAAAATTTCTATAATCTCCATTACAAGCAACCCAGAATCAACTCTAAGCAGACTGAGTGATTACAACCTTGACATAGGTGCTCAGGACGAGGCATGCCTGCTCGGACTAGCTCCAACAACATCCACAACATCCACACTAGCTATGGGTGATGCCCTTGCTGTCTGCCTTATGCAGAAGCGGGGTTTTAAACCGGAAAACTTCGCACTCTTTCACCCAGGCGGTAGCCTCGGGAGAAAACTTCTTACAAAAGTCAGAGATATTATGGTTTCAAAAAACCTTCCGATAGTCTCACCAAATGACGGATTTGCAGAGATACTGAGCATTATTACAAAGTGCAGGCTGGGCGTTTGTATTGTTATGGATGAAAACAGGCTTGCGGGGATAATAACAGACGGCGACCTCAGAAGAGCTCTTCTCAACTCTGAAAAATCCCGTTTTGATTTCTCAGCAAAAGAGATAATGACTACAACCCCGGTAACAGTAGATGTAGAGGAGAGTGCCGGCACTATCGAATCGCTTATGATAAAAAGAAAGATAAATGAGCTTATTGTTACCGAAAACGATAAAGTTGTCGGTATAGTTCAGCTCTACAATGTTGGAAATATCACTTAAATTTCAAGAGGTATACATGCTGTATTCCAAAATCAGATCTGGAATGTTTGTTATGGCCGGACCATGCGTTTTAGAGACAGAAGAAACCGTCATGCGCATAGCCGAATCAGTTAAAAAGATAAGCGAAGATCTGAATTTCACATTTATATTCAAAGCCTCATTTGACAAGGCAAACAGAACATCAATGGATTCATACCGTGGCCCAGGACTTGTGGAAGGGCTTGAACTTTTAAATAAAATAAAACAAACCTTTGAACTGCCTGTTGTCACAGACATTCACGAACCTCATCAGGCAGGAACCGCAGCTGAAGTTGCTGACATTCTTCAAATACCTGCTTTCCTTTGCAGGCAGACAGACCTGCTTGTAGCTGCTGCAAAAACAGGAAAGATTGTAAACATAAAAAAAGCCCAGTTTCTTGAAGGAAAAGACATGCTTTACCCCGTGCAGAAGGTTGTGCAAAGCGGAAACGAACAAATTATGCTCACCGAGCGGGGCTCAATGTTCGGTCCTGGAAGACTTGTGGTTGATTTTACTCAGATAGTCGATATGAAAAAACTAGGCTACCCTGTAGTAATGGACATCACCCATTCAACCCAAAGACCTGGCGGATGAGCTACATCCGGCGGAAAACCTGAATACGCACCATATTTAGCCAAGGCTGCTGCTGCTGTAGGTGTGGACGGCTTCTTTTTCGAAGTGCACCCTGAGCCTGAAAATGCTCTTTCTGACGGAAGTAATATGGTAAAACTTGCAGATTTCAAAGAAATTCTAAAAGACACATTCAAACATGCCTTTCACTCTTATTAACAGATCAATCATTGAAACTTATCATAAATTCGTTATAAACTGATCTGACTATCAGCTTATACATTATGGGAGAGTATTTTGACCTTGCTTATATTTTATATACTTATAGCCCTTGTGCTGTCTTTTATATGCTCTGTTATGGAGGCAGTTCTGCTCAGCATTACTCCAGCGTACACAGCTCAGATGATCAAAAGCAACAGAAGAAAAGGACTCCGCATAAAACGTCTGAAAGACGACATAGAAACACCCCTCGCCGCCATTTTAAGCCTTAACACTCTGGCTCACACAATAGGAGCAGCGGGTGCAGGTGCTCAGGCTGCCTCTATTTTTGGAGACGAGTATCTTGGGCTTATATCAGGCGTGCTGACACTACTTATACTTATTTTTTCTGAGATAATTCCGAAAACATTGGGAGCCATACACTGGAAGATACTGACACCAAACATAATACTGCTGCTAAGGCTGACAATGATCATTATGTACCCTCTGGTAAAGCTCTCCAGATTCGTCACCAATATGCTCTCCTCAAAGACACAGAACAATTTGATAGACAAGGACGAGTTTCAGGCACTCATGGAGATTGCTGTCAAGCAGGGCGTTTTCGAAGACCACGAATCTGCTGTTTTAAAGAACATCATGCTTTTTAAAAAGATATCCGCAGAAAAGATAATGACCCCAAGAACAGTTCTTTACGCTCTAAACGAAGACACTACAGTCTCTGAGATAATCGACCAAGAACCTGACATGCCGTTCAGCAGGATACCTGTCTTTTCCAAAGACATCGATTCCATCACCGGATTTGTACTGAAGAGTGATATTTTGCTTAAAGCAGTTTCCGGCAACAAGAACGATGCGGTAAAAACAATAAAACGTGAGATTATAGCATTTCCTGAACAGCTTAATATTTTTGCAATATTTGATTCTATGATTAAGAACTCAGACCACATTGCACTTGTGCTGGACGAATACGGCGGCACAGCAGGCATTGTAACTCTGGAAGACATCATAGAGACACTCACAGGAATTGAGATTGTTGATGAAAAAGACATAGCGCAAGACATGCAGGTGCATGCGAAAAAGAAGTGGGAAAACAGGATACATATCAGAAAGAGACGGTCTTAAGCAATTCGCTTTGGTGAAAATAAGCTAGGAACGGGATTATGTTCCATATTTCTCAGAAAAGATTACCCTGTCCTATAACCCTTACTGCCGTTAGCCAATATTAGCCCTATCAGACTGAAACCGGCAATAGTGACTTCTGAATCAGTAAAATTATTTTCTGTCAGACCTTCCAATATGAAAACCAGCAAAATAAAGAAAGCTGTTTTCATAAAATTGTCTGACTTCATACGCTTGCCTATCTCCCAAAATAAAGAAGCAAAAAAGCCAAGCATGGCAAACAGACCAAAAAAACCATGCAGAAATGTATATTGAATATAAGAATTATGTGCATGCGCCCTGCTTGAGGTTGGGACAGAAATATACTTTGATACTTCCTTTTTGAAGTTTCTCTTGCCATACCCAAACAACGGACGCTTCTGGATTGCTTTTGCTGATGCTTTCCATAAAACAACCCTTGTGCCAACAGAAGAAGTTGACTTCGACATATTTTCCACAATACCTGTGAATCTGTTTTTAACTGAAGGTACAACTGACACAATGCCTACTAAAAAAACAACAATACATACCCCTGCAATTAATCCACGAAGCCTATATCTGTAAACTATCATAAAAAGTGCAGCTATTAAAAAAGAGAGGATCGACCCTCTGCTCCCAGAAAAAATTACCGCAGTAACTGAGAACAAAAGAGCTGCAACGGTCATATAAAAGTATCGTTTATTTTCTGTTCTCCTAAAAAATAATTCACCAAGAGCAGTTATAGAAATAAGAGCCATTACATTTCCATATGTGAGTGCATGTGAAAAAAAGCCGTCAGCTCTGATCTGAAGATTTTTTTTAATGAAAATCAATTCCCCAATGCCAAATAAAGTGGCGAAAATTGCCCCGGCATAAACATACATAAGGTATTCTGATTTGTTAATGTCTGTAGCGATAACGTACATAGCAGGCAGATAAAACAGCACCCAAAAACCAGTATAATCCTTAAGGGATCTTCCAGGATCGACCCCTGCGAAGGTGGATATTGTTTCAGCAGCAATCATAAGCAGCATGAACAGGAAAAAAGTTTTCTTAAACACAGAAAAATCTTTTGTTTTATACACACGAATCAACGCAAGTATAATCAATAACCCAAGGGCAATTTCAGCCACACTTATAGAAACAAAATTAGCTAAAGCTCCAATTTTAAGGACTACTGCTGTAAACATAAACTGCCTCTCCATACTTTACGTATATAAAATTATATCAAATTTTTACTTAAGTCACGAAATTTTGAATTTATTTTGAACGGGTTATTACAGCGTATGCACTGTGATTGTGAATGCTTTCGATATTTTCGCTTGAAACCTCAAACCATGTGACCCTGTCCTCTTTCATCAGCTTTTCTGCCACGTTGCGAACAACATCCTCTACAAAGGCCGGGTTGTTATACGATTGCTCTGTAACATACTTTTCATCTTCACGTTTGAGAAGCGGATAAATTGGCGAACTGCCGCAAGATTCTGCTAATTCTATAAGCTCTTCTATCCACACCATCTTTTTCATGCGGACACTTATGTTGATATAACTGCGCTGATTATGCGCTCCATAGCTGCTTATCTCTTTGGAGCAAGGGCAAAGTGTCATGACAGGAACTCTTATGGTGAGCACCTGATCGCGCCCTTTTGCACCTGCTGAGCCTACGTAGCGGCAATGGTAATCCATCATAGCCGACTGGCCGGATACAGGAGCTTTCCTGTTTAAAAAATACTGGAACGAAAGCTCTATAAAGGATTCTTCACTGTCAAGCTTCTCCTTCATCTCTTCCAGAATATCGTTCACTTTATAAAGGTCAATGTTGGATGAATGGTTGCTGAGAATCTCAACAAACCGGGACATGTGGGTTCCTTTGAAATTATGTGGAAGTTTCACGTACATGTTAATACGCGCTACTGTATGCTGTCTCCCCTTCTCTTTATCTGACAGAACAATAGGATATTGAATATCCTTTATGCCAACCTTGTCTATGTCAAGGTTTCGGCCATCATGCTGGCTCTGAATATCTTTCAATATTACCTTCTTTTCATTCTCGAGTTCATAAGAAACTGCTGGTATTGCTGCCCGCCCTGAGGAGACTTTCCGCTGAGGTGCATCTGAAGCCAGTAGTTTCCATAATTCTGCATCTTTACCTTTTTACCGTTCTTCACAGCATCCAGAGCGGATGAGAGCTTTTCGTCCGTTGGGTTCTTTTTAACACCTTTGGAAAGTATCTCAACTGCTTTCTCTTTTTCACCTTTTTCAAGCAAAAACCATGCATAAATAGCGTACATAAAACCCTCTTTAGGAGCACCTTTCACCCCTTTATCCATTATTTTTTTCACCTGATCCATATTCCCTTTTTTGTACTCGGTGGCAGCACACATGGACATAGCCATCCAGTTTTTGGAAAATGTGAGAGGAAGGTATTCAGCAGCCTGATCAAACTGTCTGTTTGTGTAGTATATAATACCTATCTGTCCGTTTATTTGTTCTTTCACAAGAAACTGCCACTTGCTGAGCGGGTAGCCAGATTTCAGCTTTTCCACAGATTTTTCCACTCTGCCGGCAGAAATATCTTTCTCCACAGATTTAAAAAGAGCAGTTATCTTTTTCAGAAACTTCTTTCCTATAAGAAAGTTAAGCCCCAGAATACCAACCACCATTATAAAAAGAGGCCAGAAAATCTGGTATGTTAGAAAATAAAGACCAACTGCTGCCGCAGTGGAAATTGCAACTGAAATTATTAGGGTGTACATCTATGTTTCTCCTGAGAATGTTCTTATTATATTAGAGCGAGGCGAATTATAGCACTAACGCTATATTTTTCAACCTAAAGTTAGCTCTTTGAGACTTATCTATATGGTGTAAAACTAATCCGGTAATCCAATTTACTCAACTGTTAAAATCGTAAAAATTATTACTATTGAAATGCGTTCTCTATATGAGTGATGTCACCGTCATCAATTGACACAACATCAAACCTCGCCGGGCTTTCGCCATTCTCAGCCAGAAAGTGCTGAGCAGTCTTTACAAGCTTTGCCTGTTTATCCGGCCTGACAGATTCATAACCCATTCCGTATCTTGCTCCGCTTCTGGCTTTTACCTCAACAAAAACCACAGTGTTTTTGTCTCTGGCAATAATATCTATTTCACCGAACTTACAGCGGTAGTTCTTAGTAATTATTTTATAACCTTTTTTCTGAAGGTATTTTGCGGCCTGCTGTTCACCGCTTCTGCCGAAACCGATCTTCATATGAAATTACCGCAGAAAGAGCGTCTGTGCAGCGGTGTGAGCCCTATCTCTTTTATCTTATCAATATGCACCTTTGCTCCATAGCCCTTGTTTGAATACCAGCCGTAGTCCGGAAACTGTATATGATGCTCTGTCATGAGCCTGTCTCTGTATACCTTTGCTATTATGGACGCTGCCGCCACACACTGAAACTGATCCTCCGCTTTGTAAGGGTTTTCCATAGGGACTTTCACCCCTTCCAGCTTCACAGCATCCACTATCACCTTGTCATAAAGGCACTCTATCTGGCTAAGTGCCGCCAACATAGCCTTTTTGGTGGAGGGGACAATGCCGAACTCGTCTATCTCTTCGTTGCTGACAACACCTATCCCGAAAGCAAGCGCATGTGTTCTGATAACACAGTCTAGAATTTTGCGCCTTTTTTCCGGTATCTTCTTTGAATCGATCAGTCTTTAGTCACTAAAACCAAGTGGCAAAAGCACCGCAGCAGCCACAACAGGCCCAGCCAGACACCCTCTGCCAACCTCGTCTATACCAACTATCAGCATATTTATCCCTTTTTTATCTGTATCATCTTTTCTATATACCGGGCAAGCTCCTGCAAACCTTCGCCTGTCTTGCACGAGGTTTTTATCACATCCAGATCAGGCTTAACCCCTTTGGCATACTCTATACATTTTTCAATATCAAAATCCACGTAAGGCAGAAGGTCTGTTTTGTTTATTATAAAAGCTGTCCCAACTCTAAACATTGTCGGATATTTAATAGGTTTGTCCTCACCTTCTGTTGTGGAGAGCACTATTATCTTCGCATCTTCACCAAGGTCAAAGGCGGCCGTGCAAACAAGGTTGCCAACATTTTCTATAATAAGCAGGTCGAGGTCTAAGCCAAGTTCTGCAATCCCCCTCTCCACGTCTGATGCTTCAAGATGGCATGAACCGCCGGTATTAACCTGAAATGCCCTCACACCAGTAGCTTCTATCCTGTCTGCATCGTTTGAGGTCTGCTGATCACCCTCGATAACTGCGAGCTTATATTTGTCTTTCAGCATCACAAGCACACGCTCCAAAATGCTGGTCTTGCCGCTGCCCGGCGATGATACAAAGTTCAGCACAAGTGTGTTTTTAAATTTATTTCTCAGCTGCTTAGCCATATCTGAATTTTTAGAAAGTATTTTTTCTTTGATTATTAGTTTTCCCATCTAGTCCACCTCTATCTCTGTAATACTCATCTCTTCTCCGGTGAGAAGCTCCACCTCATATGCTCCGCATGAGCTGCAGGCGAAAAACATCTCTGTGTATGTGTCCGTCTTCCCGCACTTGTGGCATTTGCCTGTTATCGGAACATCTTCTATTACCATTTCTGATTCTTTTATCAGCCCGTATTCGTCCTTTATAGCGTCATAGGCGAAAAGCAGAGCATCCTTCTCTATCCCCGCCAGTCTGCCTATTTTTACAAACACTTTTGTAACTTTCGAAGCGTTATTATTTTTAGCGGTATCCAGAACTATATCTATGAGGCTCGTCGCCACACTCATTTCATGCATTTTATATTTACACTGTCAAAGGCTGCGCCTTCTCAGGTGCTTTCCTCCTTTATGTTATCCGTTCTTTTCCCCGTATTTTATTAATTTTACAAGCTCGAATACTCTTGTCACCTCATCTTTTAGCTGATCAATGTCTCCGGAGTTATCTATAACAAAATGCGCATGTTTTACTTTTTCGCCTATAGGCATCTGGGAATTTATTATCTGTACCGCCTGTTCTTCGTCAATGTAATCTCTCTTCATAACACGCTGAAGCTGAACCTCCGGCTCCACATAAACCACTATGAGCCTGTCAAACCTTTCACTGGTTCCTGCCTCTACAGCAACAGCGGCCTGTGTGATTATTATCGCTTTGTCATCCTCACCTTTTATCCGCCCCACCTCTTTTTTCTCATAATCTCTTATGGCTGGCTGGACAATGGCTTCAAGCTGTTTGCGAAGGGAGGGGTTGGCAAAAACCATGCTGCGAAGAGCCTTTCTGTTTATGGTTTTATCTTCGCTTAATATACCCTCAGTAAAAAGCTTTACCACCTCATCATAAGCTTTCTGTCCGGGCTGCATAACGATACGGCTGATGTCGTCCGCATCTATGCAGTAGCAGCCAAGTTCAGCGAAAAACTTCGATGCTGTTGATTTCCCTGAGGCAATATTGCCAGTAAGACCTATGTACACTTATTATCCTTTAATTGTCATACATACTGCTACAAAAACGTTAACTACAGTTAAAAATGTAATACCTATTGTCATATTTTTCATTGATTTAGAAATACCTAGCATTTTATTGTTCAGCTCATTTACATCCCTTCTATTTATTTCTTCTCGAATGAAGTTTAATGCTTCAACTGTGCTTTCACTTGTCTTATCATATAGTTTTACGAGGTCTTCTCTTGACATATTTTCTAATTTTTCAAAACTCATCCCCATAGTTTCACCTCTCGCACATATCAATAACTATTCGCCATATACCTTTCTGAACAGAGCTACTTTTTGTTCATCATTCAGACTGTCCACCAAAACACAAAGCTCGTCCGGCTGATACCCCTTGCACCCCCACGGGCGTTTTTCGTAGATGGTGCACATATTTTCAGGAGAAAGATATTTACACCTCTCCCCTGCTTTTTTATCTATCTCTTTAATGTCGAATGCGGTACAGCAAGTCCCGCACTTTCTGCAATCTATTTTAATCCTTGTCATTTGCGATGGTGTTAGACAATTTGCCAATGCCCTCAATCTCTACTTCTATTGTGTCACCCTCGTCCACTCTTCCAACACCAGCAGGTGTTCCGGTGGCTATAACATCCCCCGGCAGAAGTGTCATTATGCCGCTCATAAACTCTATTATAGTCGGTATATCAAATATAAGAAGGTCTGTTGTTCCATCCTGAACAACCTCGCCATTTTTATAAGTTTTCACCCTGGCTGTTTTCCAGTCAAAATCTGTCTCGATAAAAGGTCCTATGGGAGCAAATGTGTCAAAACCTTTTGCTCTGGTAAACTTGGTATCAGCCTTCTGCAGGTCTCTGGCTGTAAAGTCATTTATGCACGTGTATCCAAAAATAACAGAATCTGCATCTGCTTTTTTCACTTTTCTGCACTTTTTACCTATTACTATTCCCAGCTCACCTTCGAAGTCCACCTGTTCGCTTTCGGCAGGGATAAGCACCTCGCCGCCGTGGGCGTTTACCGCTGTTGAAGGCTTCAAAAAGATCATAGGTGTTGTGGGAACCTCATTACCAAGCTCTTTTGCATGAGCCACATAGTTTCTCGCTACGCATATGAATTTTGAAGGGAGCACAGGCGGCAGAAACTCCACACTTGTGTCATCGAACTCTCTGTCTGTAATAACGTAATCATCAAACATAGATCCTTCTATCTCTTTGATCTTCCCGTCAACAAATACGCCTTTTTTTTCTACCTTACCGTCTTTGAATCTGCAAAATTTCATTATGAAACCTCTCTATTTTCTAATCATGCCATAACGGCAGATTGTTTATTTACAAATATTTTTCTTTGATATAACTCTCTGCCGCATCTAGGCTTGTTATCTCACCGGATGCCATAAGCGGCCGGACATTCTTTATGATAGTTCCCATCAAAGGCCCCGGAGCTATCCCTATCTCTGACAGTATAGTGCCGTTCAGCTTTTCCGGCAGTTCGAAGTCTACCTTGCCGATGAGTGTCATAACTCTGTCCACTGCCATATCCACAGAGTAAGGATCAGTTCCCGCACATATTGCCTGCAGCTCAAAAAGCTTCAGCCCGTCGTCTGTCTCTTCAGGATATGCATATATTATCTTCATAATCTCGGCGTCACTGCCTGATGCTATTATTTTTTTTATCTTAACTGCAAAATCCGCATTTCTTGAGGCGCGTTTTTTTACAGCATTTGGAAAATTGAGCCTTCCGGCCAGCATGTCCTGCATCTGCTTATCCAGTCTGCTGAAAAGCGCTGAGGCGAAAAACACCAGACCTCTCCCCTCTCCGGCAGATATCTTCTCCAGCTCTGTTATCTTCATCCCGAATGTTATAACATCATAGACTCCGCAGTCTGCCATGCTGCTGAGTGCTTTCTGTGCGTGACTTCCTTTGAAAAGCTTGTCCAGCTCAGAAAATATCCGCTCCGATGCGGAACTCTCCAGAAGCTGTCTTTCAGACCCTGCCTTAGAAAGTGTTTCCTGTGCTATATGAAACCCAAGCTGTGAAAGGAATCGAAATACTCGCAGTATCCTTATAGGGTCGTCAGTGAATGTCGATTCTGATACATGACGTATGACACGTCTGTCAAGATCGTCCATCGTGCCGTATATCTTTCCGGTTATATCCATACCCAGATTATTAATAGTGAAATCACGTTTTCTTAAATCTTCGTCAAGATTTTTACCCCTTGGCTTGGATATGTCTATCTCGGTTTTACCCCGCACAAGTCTTACGTTGTCTTTGAACTCAACCCAAACAGATGGGAGTGCGGATTTTAGAATATTGGCAAAATCGTGGTATTCGTGAGAGAAGCAAACCAGGTCAACATCATGCACATCCCTGCCGAGAATAATGTCACGAACACATCCACCGATAAAATATGCTTCACAATTCTCTCTTATAATAACCTCTTTGATAAGGTTAAAGTGAGGTATCTTTAAAAGATCTGCATGCACACTGCACCCGCCTTTGTGTTTAGAACATAGATATTATTCATTGTTGACAGTAGTCTCTGTTATAAAATAAAATGTATCTTTCATTTGAAACAATTACCTCTGCAAGGAACTAATATGAAGTTACTTATAATATCAGATACACACACCGATTCAATAACAAAACTCCCCATGACTCTAAGAGATGCTGCTGATAAGGCTGACGGCATTATTCACGCTGGGGATATTGTAGGATATAAAGTTATTCACGACCTTTTGAAAATCAATCCAAACGTGTATGCTGTGAAAGGCAATATGGATCCTGCGCTCGGCAACGAATACCTCCCCCGCAAGCGAGTGCTCGAGATGGAGGGCGTTCGTATAGGTGTTGCTCACGGGGAAGGAAGCCATCACGGGATAGAAAACAGGCTTTTATATTCCTTTGCTGATGATAATGTTGATATAATTATTTACGGGCACACACACTCACCATTTTGGGGAGTAATAGACGGAATTCACTTTCTGAACCCGGGAAGTCATACAAACAAAAGAGACGAGCCGCGGCACTCTTATGCCGTTTTAACCATTGAGGATGGCAAATTTGATGCAGAAATAATAAAGATATAAAGGGAGCACACGGTGCGACCCGCCCGACAGAGCTGCGTACGCAGGGCGACGGAGGGTCGAAGACTTAGTTGCCTGCTTCCGGCTTTGCCGGAGCAGGAATAAGAAGTCGATAAAGTAAAATAAGGATTTAAAAATGAAAATAGCAATTATTGGAACAGGAAGCGCCGGCATGACTGCCGCTTATAACCTTCTGAACAAAGATGGTATCGAAGTTGACATGTTCGAAAAAGGGAACGGACTGGAAGTTCGAAACAGAAACGAAGTGATGGAAGGATTCGGCGGTGCAGGAGCTTACTCTGACGGAAAGCTGACCCTTACCACTGAGTACGGAGGCTGGCTTACGGACTATATGCCGCAAAAAGAGCTGGAAGACCTCATAGACGAAGCGGATGAAATGTGGAAAGAAATCAGCGGGGTCATGGAGCTATCGTCCGGTTTCGACTACGAAGTCTCCAAAGACCTTCAGTACGAATGTTCCAAACACAGGCTTTCGCTTTACCCTGCAAAAATCCGCCATCTGGGCACAGACAACTGCCTGCTCTTCATTCAAAAACTATATGAAATGGTTAAAACAGCTAAGAATATAAATTTATTCTGCAATGCAAATGTCACAGATTTGATAGTGGAAAATGATACAGTAACAGGTCTTGAGATCGACATAAACGGTCAGATAGAAAAACGTTACTACGACAAAGTAATAGTCGGGGTTGGCAGAAGCGGAAACTCATGGATGCAGGGGATGGTAAGAAAGTATGATATAAAAAACGACATCAACCCTGTGGATATAGGCGTCCGTGTGGAGGTTCCAAGGTCTGTCACTGACAAATATACAAACAACCTTTATGAGTTTAAAATCAAATACTTTACAGACGAGTTCGAAGACGAGGTGAGGACATTTTGTGTGAACCCCGGAGGCTTTATCTCTATAGAGAAAAATACCGGCGGGCTGCTCACCGTTAACGGTCACAGTTATAAAAACAAACACAGCGAAAATACTAACTTCGCCCTGCTTGTCTCTACAAAATTTACCGAGCCTTTCGACGAACCACTGAAATACGGTCAGTATATAGCGAACCTTTCAAACATGCTGGCAGGCGGCAACAACGTCATTGTCCAGAGATACGGCGACCTTATACGCGGCAGACGCTCCACAGAAAGCCGAATAAACAAAAATTTTGTCCGCCCTACGCTGAATGCACTTCCGGGTGATCTCTCTTTTGTACTGCCTTACAGATATCTTCACAACCTTATAGAAACCATAAAGCAGCTGGACAAGGTTATGCCCGGCATGGCTGACCCGAACACATTGCTTTACGGTGTTGAAGTGAAATTCTACTCTGTGAGAATAAAGGTTGATAAAAATATGAAATCAGAATCACTGGCTAACCTGTACTGCACAGGTGACGGTGCGGGGCTGACAAGAGGAATAATACAGGCGAGTGTTTCAGGGCTTATAGCCGCCAAAGATATTTTGAAACAGCTCTAGTTAAGCATAGCTAATGTGTTGCGAACCGCTTATTCTTGGTAAAATGGACTATGATCAGGCTATGTAATTTGTAACAAATTACATAATTGGCAACTGTTTATTGCTGTGATATAATTTACTTATATTCAATAATATAGAATTGGAACAACTGTAACAATTCTGGGCACTGACACGTTTTTTGGGGCGAGGATTTATGTTTATAACGGATAATTATGTGTTGAAGTCTCTACTGGTTCTTGTCATATCAGGCACGTGCAGTATTCTCATCACGCCCTTTGTAGCTTCCTTCGCTGAGAAATTTAATATTACTGATGAACCTAATGCCCGAAAAGTACATAAAGAAACAACCCCCAGACTTGGCGGTCTAAGTATTTTTCTGTCATTCATTGTCGGTCTTATATATATAAGCGAAACTACCAGCTTTACTTTCTGGTATCTAATAGCAAACCTTATAATAGTTATAATCGGAGCTGTTGACGACAGTAAAAACCTGTCACCTAAAGTCAAACTGCTGGGTCAGATTCTGGCAGCTATAGTTGTAATATCATTCTGCAATGTTGTTTACCCGCTTTACGGCGCAGAACCAACAATATTGGCATATATCCTGACTTTTCTCTGGATCATAGGCATAACAAACGCTGTAAATTTAAGCGACGGGATGGATGGACTCGCCTCAACCATAACACTCATAAGCATGTTCGGAGTATTTTTTATCTCTATGGCTAACGGTAAGCTTTATATTGGACTTCTGGCTTTGAGCTTTGGCGGAGGCATTTTAGGTTTTATGAGATACAATCTTCCCAATGCACGCATCTTTATGGGTGACATTGGAAGCCTTTTTATGGGGTTCAACGCATCAGTTCTTATTCTGCTGTGTCTGAAGCCGGGTGCAGGTATCGAAAATTTCTTCTATCCAGCCCTTCTGATGCCAATCCCAATTATTGACACCATGCTAGCAGTTATAAGAAGAACACGCAGGGGGCAAAACCCTCTTTACCCAGATAAGGAACACATACATCACATACTTTTAAAGCTGCATTTCCTGAAAAATCAGGTACTGATTATATATGCTGTTTATTCATCCATAATCTGTTTTATCACTTATGTAAGTATAAAAAGCGGCAGTCCTATATACATAGTCAGCTGTTTTATCATCACCTTTCTTGCTCTAATTATCCTGCGTATAGGCGACAAAAATCATGAAAAAATCAAAATACGAAGATTCAATGCCTATTTCAAAAGTTTGTCCATTTATAACAAGCCCACATCAAAGTATCTGCAATTGAAGCTAAATTATGTAATCGTTGGATGTACGACTGCTATTGTTTTAATGTTTTTTTACCTCACTTTCCCTATAAATAACATTTACCAAAACTTACTTATGTTTCTCTTTTTTGCTATGTATATTATTTCACTCCACTTCAGGAGTGTTTTTAAAATTAAAAATCACTTCACAACCTTTTTGTCATTCTGGATGTACTTTTTACTTGCAACCACACTTTATAACTCAGAACTGAAAATACACTTTGTTGTGACAGCACTCATCTGTTTTGTTATTGCGGCGGTAAAAATCAAGCTGAAAAAAAATATACACAACACTTTTCACCTGACACCTTTGGAAGTGATTTTTGGTTTTGCTACAGTTATGATTCTTTATACAAATAACAGCAATATAACAACAGACATTCCGACACTTGTGTTTGCTTTGGGATTTTACTATTCAAACAAAATCTTCTTTATCAGCAGGAGTGAAAAATACAATAAATACATTTATATGCTTTGCGGCCTATTTATAGTCCTTATTATAAGCAGTTACGGGTATATTTATTCCGCAGATCATGAATCAAACAGCTTCAAAAAATACAGTTTCGCTGTTAGTCTTTCAAAAATTGATAAGATGATCATTAATTATGACTTCAACTCCGCAGCAGATAAAATTGAAAAAACTTTTATGAATAAGCCAATAGGCTATTCTGCTGACAAGCTTAAAACCAAGGCCGTCAGAACCTATCCATATCTTTTCCTGGAAAACATACTGGTTAACAAAAACAATAAACTTGCTATTGAGGCTCTGGTTTCATTTCTGGATATGTTCCCAAATAATGCAGAAGAGTTTTTTATTATTGTTGAACCAGTGCTCAGAAATATTAAGCAAAATATTAGTGATGACGCTGTTGATGGTGAGTCTGATGTAAACGCAGAGATTTTTAATGAGGTCAACATGCTGATGGGTAAATATAAAGCAAACTTTGACAGCGCAATGTTTTTCAAAGAGTCTGAAAACATATCTCAGGCACAAGTGCTTTTTAATCAGATAACTTCAGCAAAAGCTAGAACTACTGAATAAAAAAACACCCTGCCTGAATAATTTCTAATTTTGTATTAGCACATATAAATTTTTCTAAAGTCTCTTGCTTTAGAAGATGGCATTACGAACTATCTCAGAAAGGTTGTCAGGACCTTCTATCTTAAAAGCATGCTTTCCGTCAATAACAACAGTTGGAGCATTTACAGTTCCATATTTTGGAGGAGCTGTCTCTTGTGAAATATCCATAATGCCGACATTTGCTTTGCCGTCGTATTTTGCTCTTAGTGCATGAGCTTTTTTCAGTGTTTCTTTATCTATTGAGCCGTTATAAAGAATTTCGATTTTTAACATGATTTGCCTCCTTATATATCTTTGTCTGTAATTAATATAATAATATCTCTTTCAATATCTGCAATCCCCCCCAACATAATATAAAAATAGTGAGCAGTACCTCATAGATGTTAAAATTAATTATAATTACATCTCGCTGCTGATTGACTTGTATATTTTACTGTAGTATTTTAAAACCTCTGCGTGCGGAAACTAAACCTTTAAGAGGTATCTAATGCTGAAGAAATATCTGATAGCACCGGGACCAACACCTGTTCCTGAAAAAGTGCTTCTTGAGATGGCAAAACCTGTCATCCACCACAGAACAGATGAATTCTCTGCCACCTTTCAAAAAGTGTCAGAAGGACTTAAAAAAGTATTTAATACATCTCAGGATGTGCTGATGCTCGCAGGAAGCGGTACTGCGGCTATGGAAGCAGCAGTAATCAACACACTGAATCCAGGCGACAGCGTTCTTGTTGTGAACGCAGGTAAATTTGGCCAGAGATGGCGCGACATCTGTAAAACTTTCGGCATAAATTACTCAACCATTGACCTCGAATGGGGTCAGTCAGTAAAGCCGGAACAGGTCGAAGACTACCTGATAGCTCACCCTGAGATAAAGGCTGTGCTTCTTCAGGGGAGTGAAACATCCACAACTGCCTATCACCCTGTAAAAGAGATAGCAGAGATAATAAAACATAAATCAGATACGCTCTTTATAGTTGACGGTATAACGTCCATTGGTGTACATGAGACACTTTTTGACGAATGGGGAATAGATATAGCTGTGACAGGCTCTCAAAAGGCATTTATGCTCCCTCCGGGGCTCTCTTTCATAGCCTTGAGCGACAAGGCTTGGAAATTTGTAGAAAAATCAACTATCCCTAGATATTATCTGGATCTGCGTAAAGAGAAGAAATCACAGGCAAATGCAACTACAGCATACACAGCGCCATTAACACTCATTAACGGTCTGGCTGTGGTGCTTGACATGTTTGAAGAAGAGGGGCTCTCAAATGTCTACCGCAGGCATGAAGCAAACGCAAATGCCACAAGAGCAGCTTGTAAGGCACTTGGTTTTAAGCCTCTGGCAGATGTTCCATCTAATGCCGCAACTGGCTTTTATGTGCCGGAAGGTGTTGAAGGCGGAAAGTTTGTCAAATTTATGCGTGAAAACGTGGGGATAACCTACGCCGGCGGGCAGGACCACCTTAAAGGCAAGATAGTGCGTGTATCCCATCTGGGCTACCATGACGCTTTCGATACCATCACAGCCATTAGCGGTCTGGAGATGGGTTTTAGGAAATTCGGAGCAGATATAACACTCGGAGCAGGAGTTGCTGCTGCTGAGGAAATTTTAATAGACTACATAGGATAAAAAATTCTCCACCGCCATCTTTTACAAAAGGTGGATAAGAGGGATTTAAAATTTTGGAGTTACCATGACAGGTAAAATGATGCCGAATGCTGCGGGAAACATAGCTCCCGGCAGATCGGTAAAAATGAACAAGATCGAACACAGTATAAAAGACACAATACTTACTTACGGATACATGGAGATTTTTCTCCCTGTCTATGAGTATTACTACATCCTAAAAGAGACTACCTTTAATTTCAAGGATGAAAACACCATACGTTTCATTGACAGAAACACAGGCAAGTCACTTGTGCTCAGACCGGACTTCACCCCGCAGGCAGCAAGATATTTTGCTAACTACATGGCTGATTTCACTCTACCTGCAAGGGTTTGCTACAACGGCAGAGTGTTCCGCAACGTAAACCTGAACAAAGGGGTAAAATCCGAACTGCTTCAGGTCGGCGTTGAGCTTTATGGCGACACAAAAATTGACGCAGACACAGAGCTTCTTATGCTTGCTAAGCGTGCCTTCGCTAATCTCTACATAGAAGGCTGCAAATACGTCTTCGGACACAGTGCATTCACCAGAAGAGCTTTAGAGCTGGCTGGCGAAAAAAGCACAGAATACCACAAACTTCTAGATGCTAAAAACGTTGCAAGTATTAAAAAGCTGATCACCGGAGACAGTGAGCCTGAAAAATTTCTCACATATCTGCCGAAAGCTTTTGGCGGACTTGAGACCATAAAACAGTTAATAGAGATGACCGCTTTTGACAAGGAGCTGTCAGAACATATAAGCTACATAAAAGACCTTTTCGAAAACCTTGTAGAGCTAGGCTTCGACAGTGAGGATCTGGTTTTTGATGCTTCAGAATCCAGAGGTCTCGATTATTATACCGGGATCACTTTCGATGTTCTCCACGCAGAGGTTGGTGAAAACCTCGCTGGTGGAGGCAGATATGATAATCTTACAAAAAATTTCGGCAGAGATGTACCAGCATGCGGCATAGTGTTTAACATAGAAGAGATATACAGTGTGGACAAATCAGACATAAAACTGAAAGAGATAGAATGGCTTGTGGTTGGCAGAGAAAACTTTGCAAAATGCGAGCACTTGCGTGATGAAGGCTACTCAGTCTTTTTCGCAGGCGATAAAAGTGAAAAATCTGAGCTCCAAAAGAGCTATAGTTTCCGAAATATACTTTCATAAGAGGTAAAACAAATGAGCTGTACAATCGTACTGGGCGCCCAGTGGGGCGACGAAGGGAAAGGAAAAGTTGTAGACCTAAGCACTGTTGATGCTGACGTTATCGTTCGTTCATCAGGCGGACATAACGCTGGGCACACTGTTGTGGTCGGTAACTCGAAATACATACTGCACCTGATACCATCAGGCATCATTCACAAAGGCAAGATAAACATCATCGGCAACGGCGTTGTTATCGCTCCTGATGCTCTCATCGAAGAGATGAACGGACTCAAACAGCAGGGAGTATCGTTTGACGAGGGGAGTTTCTTCATAAGCAAACGTGCCCACGTTATTATGCCTTACCACAAGACCATAGATGTGCTTCGTGAGGAACTTAAAGGTAAAAAGAAGATAGGTACTACAGGCAGAGGAATAGGCCCTACATATGCAGACAAGGCCGCCAGAAGCGGTATCCGTATATGTGATCTTTACGAGCCTGAAGTGTTCCGTGAAAAGCTGGAGCAGAATGTCCGTGAAGTGAACCATCTGCTTGAGCACCTTTACAAACATGACAAGATGGATGCGGATAAGATATATAACCAGTATATGGAATACGCAGAGATTATAAAGCCCTATGTAACAGAGACAGCTTACCTTGTGAACCAACTCTATGATGAAGGTAAAAAGATCATGATGGAGGGCGCTCAGGGCGTTCTGCTTGATGTTGATTTCGGTACCTTCCCATATGTTACTTCCAGCAACTCTACAGCAGGAGGAGCATGTACAGGAACCGGACTCTCACCTCGAAAGATAGACAATGTCATGGGCGTTATGAAGGCCTATACCACACGTGTCGGCGGCGGTCCCTTCCCTACAGAACTTCTCGGTCAGACAGGGGAAGATCTTCGTGCTGCAGGACATGAGTATGGAGCTACCACTGGCAGACCAAGAAGATGCGGATGGCTTGACCTTGTTGCAATGAAATTCGCTGTCGTTATAAACGGCATAAACTCTATTGCACTTACAAAACTTGATGTTCTTTCCGGTATGGAAAAAATAAAAGTCTGCACCGGTTATAAGTACAAAGGGAAGATACTGAACCAGTTCCCAGCGGAGATAAAAACTCTGGAAGAATGTGAACCTGTTTACACTGAACTGGACGGCTGGGAAGAGGATATTACAGGCGTAAAAACATACGATGACCTCCCTGTCAACGCACGGAAATATGTACAGTATGTCAGTGACTTCCTCGGTGTCGGCTACTCGCTGATAAGCCTCGGCACTGACCGCGATCAAACTATTAAGTTAAATGAAATATTTTGATAAAAACTAGTTGACATAAAATATATGCTTTGATATAACCTACATCTCGCTAGGAAAGAGACACGGGCCATTAGCTCAGTTGGTAGAGCAATTCCCTTTTAAGGAATGGGTCGTTGGTTCGAGCCCAACATGGCTCATATCTGTCCCCATCGTCTAGCCTGGCCTAGGACATCGCCCTTTCGAGGCGACGACTGGGGTTCGAATCCCCATGGGGACGTTTTCTCTCTTTAAAAGAGGGGCCGTTATTTTAACGGAAGTCTTGTAGTGAGACGGTTGTGGTAGCTGCTACCACTCCACGGGTGGTTAGCTCAGCTGGGAGAGCATCGGCCTTACAAGCCGAGGGTCACAGGTTCGATCCCTGTACCACCCATTTTTTAAGTTTCTAACCTGGGGGCGTAGTTCAGTTTGGTTAGAACGCCGGCCTGTCGAGCCGGAGGTCGAGGGTTCGAGTCCCTTCGTCCCCGTTTAAAAAAGCCTGATACGAAAGTGTCGGGTTTTTTGCGTTATAGACAAAAAAAGCCCTACAGGATCACTGTAAGGCTCTATATCTCTTTTTATGTCTGTATCAGGTCACATCTTACTATCGAGGTATTTTCCTGTCTCTTTATGGCCGAAACCTGGGATCATATAATGAAACAAGTCAACTAACTGCTCTTTGCTCCAAGCTTTGTCAGACTTCATTTTCTGAATGCTGGATACAAATTTAGACAATTTTTCGCTGTCAAACAATGGCTCGTTTTTTATTACGCCAAGATTTGCAAATCTCATCATATCTAACGTCTCATCTTTGGTAAAAAATTCTTCAAAATCTTTTTCCCCTGTGGTATCGCTTGCAAAAAAGTAGCAAGGCCACTTATCATTGCCGGACATTGTTTTAGCAAACTCCCTTGCTTCTTCCTCTGACTCCATTATTACAGGTTCATACCCTAATCTTTCTAGATATTTTACAGCAATATCTGCAAAAGTTATCAGATGAAGTTTCTCACTGAGCTTTGGAAAAAAGATATCTCTGTTTTCACCAAGCAAACAGCTCATAAGACATAGCTCGCCGGATTCCTTTGGAGTAACAAAGTACCTTCTAACGTCATTAGGGGCTGCAATTGGCTGACGCTTCTGTATACGCTGATTGAAGCCGTGCAGAAGGCTTCCGTCGCTGAATGCCACATTTGCAAACCTGGCAGTAGATATAGGCATTTCTAGGCTTCTGCGCATGAGAAACATCTCCATTATGCGCTTGCTGGCTCCCATCATATTTACAGGATTTGCTGCCTTGTCAGTGGATACACAGAAATATTTTCTGGCTTTATTATCTATAGACTGAATGAGCGTCTTTTCTGTATTAAACACATTAACATCTATCATTCGCATTAAAGTATAAGGGTCTTTTTCGCTTCGCACATGTTTGAGCGCGGACAGGTTAAGGACATAGTCGTATTGACCGTCATTGTTTATAAATGCATCGTATTCAGTACTTCCTGCATCAAGTGCAAATGTAGCAAATTCTCCGTCAATATACCCAACAGAGCTTCGGACGTCTCTGACAAGTTCCACCATGTTATTTTCTGATGTATCGACAACATGAAGTTTTTTTGGATTACGCTTGAAAATTTCTTTGCTCACCGCCTGACCAATGCTCCCTGCACCGCCGATGACAAGAAATTTAGATT
>PKTM01000011.1 GCA_002869145.1 Denitrovibrio sp. | reverse complement strand
GCATCACCAAGCCTTATCCCTAGTTTGGACACAATGCTCTGTGCGAGCTGTTTGTTTGAGTTTCCCGAAAATACAAGATAGTCCATCATTTGCTCCTTATTAAATTTGAAAAATTCTGCCATCCATTGAGAATTTTCTAACCGCTCGCGCCGAACAAGTCCGGCTACGCTTCGCACTGCGATTTCCATCCATGGAAATAAATTCTAATTTACCAGACAAGCCTGATAAAGGCTCCATTCCGGGTATTTTTTATTTATAATGTCCCTTGCCCGAAAAGCACTGTTTTCACTAGGAAAAATACCAAAGACAGTTGCTCCGCTGCCGGACATCAGGGCAAAATCAGAACCTGCTTCAAGCAGTGTTTCTTTTGCTTTTTTTACCACGGGATACATATCAAACACGGTCTCTTCCAGACCGTTGAACAGCATGTTGCCAAGCTCCGTATATTCTGATGTGTGGCGCATTCTATTAAGTTCTGTACTTTCAGTCAACTTTAAATTTCCAGATGAAAACACACGCCCTGTCGGTATATGTATGCCGGGGTTTATTAAAAGCAGAAAACACTCAGGCAATCTGCCGAAAGGGGTCAGTCTCTCTCCGCGCCCTTCCCCTATCATTGGTTCATCATGAAGAAAAAAAGCTGTGTCCGAGCCTACCCTTGCCATTATGTCGGTTTTAGTCTTCATATCCATCTGCATATCCAGTAACTCCAGCACGCCGTTAAGGTATGCTGCTGCGTTACTGCTTCCGCCGCCCAGACCGCCGCCGTCAGGTATCCTTTTTATAAGCTCGGTTGTAAACCGTTCTTTTACTCCATAGTCAGATTCCAGTATCCGCTGTACACGGTTAATGATATTGCTCTCGTCTAAAGGGATGGAAGCTTTATCGCAGATTATCTTCTGAGTGTCCGACATTGTTATGTTAAGTGTGTCATATAGTGATATTTTAGTGAAAAGAGTGAATATGTCGTGAAAGCCGTCCTGTCTTTTCCCTAAAATATGCAGAAAAATGTTTATCTTTCCGTAACTTTTAAGGGATATCTTTTTCATCGCAGCTTTATCTCCACGCTTGTGTCAGCGTCTTTGTATACCAGCTGAGTCAGCTTGCCGTCGGTGTAGCTGTAAGTGAAACTTGTACTGCCGAAAGTTATGCTGTTTATCAGGAAGTCCTGACCTGCAGCCACTGTTACAGGCCCTTTGGTCAGTATGTATTCATTCATCACAGCCTTTACTTTAAAGCTGTTATCTATTTTAACATGTGGGTACCTTATAAGGGAAACCATATTGTCCAGCCCTTTGGAGCGCATGAAATAATCCATCTCTAAACTGACATCCTCACCCTTTTCATATGCCTCTACAACACCATCGGTATATCTAACATCGTAAGCAACAGTGTTGAAAAAACCGAGGATCTTCAAACGAAAGTTATCTTTGCAGTCTTTGTTCAGCAAGCCTTTAAAGCGAACATCCTCTTTTCCGTTGTCATATATTACACTTACACGACCCTTGTAAGCGCACACAGAGGCATTAGCCTCAGCTATTTTGCTATTAATATCTGGTGGGATTGACAAAATAATGGATCTTGGAGTACATGCCGCAAGAAGAAGCAGTGCGGCAAGCAGAAGTATTTTATTTATCCTGAAGTATCTCATCTATACTCTTTTTTATCCCGAGTTTCTCCAGTATGGCTTTCATGTGATCTATTATTTCCTGCTCTTCGGGAGCTCCTTTCAAAGCTTTTGTCTGTAGCGGAAGTGCCTTTTCGTAAAGGCCTTTCTGATAATATACCCATGCCAGACTATCCAAATAAGCCGGTTCATTCGGCTTTTTTTCAAGTGCAGCGCTGATAAGCTTTTCAGCCTCTTCCAGCTTTATCCCTTGCTCGGCGTACATGTATCCCAGAAAATTCTGAAAGGATGGTTCGTCTGGAAACAGCTCAAGTGCCTTCTTTATAAGCTCAATAGCATTATCTTTTTGCTTTAATTTGTCATAAATAAGAGCTAGGTCCAGATAAAGTCTTTGTTCGTTCGGATTATCTTTTACAACAGGAGCGAGCAGTTCCGCAGCCTCACTCAGCATATCTTTGCTGACGTAGGCTTGGCTTTTTATTCGAAAGAAATCAATATCCTGACTGAGCTCTTCTACACCTGCAAGAACATTCAGGGCTTCGTCATAGTTCTTGTCCCGAAGCTCAAGTATAGCAAGTCTTTTACTGGCCTCTGCAAAGTCTGGTCTTTTTTCAAGAACTCTTCTGTACCAGTCTTTTGCCAATTCAAAATTATCTGACCGCTCAGCAAGCAGTGCAAGGGAATAGGCCACCTTAATATCTTCGCTTATCTCGTAAGCTTTTTCAAAATACTCTTCGGCCTTTTCATATTTTTTATCTGTAAATGCAATTGATGCAAGCTGTTTCAAAACATATAACTTTTCACTTTCGTTGAGAACATCCAGTATCTCACTGAAATAGTCCTCTGCTTCGTCAGTCTTCCCTATCTTTAAAAGAATTTCAGCAAGTCGGAATTTTGCGATGGTAAGAGAAGGGCTCTCTCTAATAATTATCTTAAGATACTTTATAGCCTGCTTATTTTTACCCTTTTCTACATAGTAATCCGCAAGTCTGGCTGCAGCCATAAAATTATCATCTATTTCAACAGCTTTGGAATAGTCAGCTATAGATTCTTGCTCTAAGCCAAGCTTGTCATAGTATCTGCCTCTGTTAAGGTAATAATCTCCCTTTTCCTCTTTCTCGATAAGCATATCGAAAACCTTAATGGCATTATTAAAATCCCGCATTGCAGCATATGTTATGGCCTTGCCTTCTGCGTATTTCGGATCACCTGACAATTCATAAGCTCTCTGGTAAAGCTCCAGAGCCTCTTCCACCGTTTCAATATTATCACGATACTCAACGGCAAGAGATCCAAGGAGTTTGTAAGATTCTGGCAGTTCTTTAATCCCTCTTTGCAGAGTAAAGATTGTCATCTCTTTATCCAGAAGCTTTCTGTATATATTTGCAAGTTTGAAATATATGTATTCATCAGAGACGGCTTCGAGAACCACTTCCAGCATTTTAGAAGCTTCTTCAAGGTTGCCGTCCTGCTGATATAAAGATGCCTTCACATACCAGTTGTCAACTTTGCTTTTGTCTATAAAAACATCAGCAACCTTAGCGCAACTTACGTTTGCGAAAGCTAAAGTGACTAAAAATATCGCGGGGATGAGTCTCATCCAAAGTGCCTCTCAATAAACTCAGTGCTTATATCGCCTTCCACAAATGCATGATGCTCAAGAATTCTTTTGTGCATAGTGATAGTAGTTTTGATACCATCCACTACAAATTCTTCAAGCGCCCGCTTCATTCTGGCTATGGCCATCTCCCTGTTTTTACCGTAAACGATAAGCTTTGCTATCATACTGTCGTAATACGGGAGGACATAATATCCGTCATAACATGCAGAATCAACTCTGGTTCCGAATCCGCCAGGTGTAACATATCCTGTGATTCTTCCGGGGCAAGGCATGAAAGTGTTCGCGTCTTCCGCATTTACACGGCACTCAATGGCATGTCCATGAATCTTTATATCTTCCTGCTTCATACCAAGTCCTTCGCCTGCCGCGACTCTGAGCTGAAGCTGAAGAAGGTCTGTGTTGGTGATCATCTCTGTTACAGGATGCTCCACCTGAATACGGGTGTTCATCTCCATAAAATAGAAGTTTTCGTCTTTATCCACAAGGTATTCTATTGTACCTGCGTTTTTATATTTGAGTGATTTTACTGCATCCACAGAGACTTCACCCATTTTTTTACGTGTTTTTGCGCTAATTGCAGTACTGGGCGCCTCTTCCAGAAGCTTCTGATGACGGCGCTGGATTGAACATTCGCGCTCGTAAAAATGAAGCCCTGCGCCTTCTCCGTCACCGAAGACTTGAACCTCTACGTGCCTTGGGTCTTCTATGAATTTTTCAATATAAATTTCTTCGGATCCGAAAGCGTTAACCGCCTCCGACTTTGCCATTTCATAAGCGTTCAGAAAGCTCATTTCGTTATGAGCAACTCTCATACCCTTTCCGCCGCCGCCTGCGGATGCTTTTATCATCACAGGGAAACCCATCTCTTTTGCTATTTTCAGGGCATCCTTTGAGTCTTTTACAGCACCCACCGAACCGGGAACAACAGGTACACCGAATTTTTTCATGGCTTCTTTTGCACTTGACTTGTTGCCCATCATATTAATGTGTTCAGCGCTTGGGCCTATGAATGTGAACCCGCAATCCTCGCATATTGCAGCGAACTCCGCATTTTCAGCAAGAAAGCCATACCCCGGGTGGATAGCATCAACATCAGCAATCTCTGCCGCTGATATTATCGCCTTTACATTCAGATAACTGTCTTTAGATGCGGCAGGCCCTATACAGACCGCCTCATCTGCCATAGCCACATGCAGTGACTCCCTGTCAACATCGGAATAAACCCCAACGGTCTTTACTCCCAATTCATGACAAGCTCTAATAATTCTCAGGGCGATCTCTCCCCTGTTTGCTATCAGTACTTTTTTAAACATTAAGCCCTCCGGACTAAAGAGGCTCTACTACAAATATTGTTTCACCGAACTCTACAGGAACTCCATTTTGGCCAACGATCTTAACGATCTTGCAGTCATATTCGGCTTCGATTTCATTCATGATCTTCATAGCTTCCACTATGCAGAGAGTTTGACCTTTCTTAACAGCATCACCCTCTTTTACAAAAGGTGCAGCACCCGGCGATGCAGCAGCATAAAATGTCCCCACAATAGGGGAGACAACTTCGTTTCCGCTTGCCTTAGGAGCTGCCGGAGCTTCTGCAGCAGGAGCCGCAGCCGGCGCAGCTGGCGCGTGTGCAGGAGCAGACTGCATTGGTGCATACTGAGGCTGTGCTACCACTTGCTGTACATCATCCATTTTAGAAATATATATACTCTCTTGTTCATTTTCATACTGAAATTCTTTAATATCTGATTTTTCAATATACTTGATCAAATCTTTCATCTCTTTGATATTCATACCTTACTCTCCTATTTTGCGCTTCTGACTCTTTCCATATAAATCTGGTCTCTTGTGTCTATCTTCAGAACGTCGCCAATATTTATAAAAAGCGGAACGTTAACTGATCCACCTGTAATAACCTTTGCTGGTTTGTTTCCGCCTGAAACTGTGTCACCTTTCAGGCCGGGGTCTGTCTCTACAACTTCCAGCTCTACAAAATTCGGCAGGTCTATCCCTATTGGCTGGCCGTTGAATATCTGCACCTGAACCATGATGTTCTCAGGCATAAAAAGTGCTGAGTCACCAACGTATTCGGCTGGAACTTCTACCTGCTCGTAGCTGCTGTTGTCCATGAAATAAAATTTTTCTGTATCACAGTAGAGATACTCCATCTCTTTATCTTCGAAATCAGGCTGCTTGATTTTTTCGTCTGATTTAAATGTACGCTCTATAACAGCGCCAGTGCGTAGGCTTTTTACTTTTGTACGAACTGTTGCGCCGCCTCTCCCGCATTTAATATGAAGATACTCGACAATACCATATGGTTCACCGTCGAGCTCTATCTTTGCTCCTCTTTTAAACTGGTTCGGGGTAATCATTTAACACCTCAGAATTATATTTTATATACATATTTATCAAAGACTGCTGTCAGATTTTCGCAGCCGTCATTTTTCACTACCACTGTGTCTTCAAGGCGAACACCAAACTTTCCAGGCAGATAAATGCCAGGCTCTATAGTAAGCACCATGTTCTCTTTCAGCACAGTGTTGTCTTTCGGGTTAAAAACAGGCTTCTCGTGCACGTCTATGCCAAGCCCGTGACCCAAACCATGGTTAAAAAAATCGCCATAGCCTTTCTCTATGATGTAGTCTCTGGCAACGTTATGGATCTCAGAACACTTAACTCCCGCCTTTACCTTATCTTTTGCTTTAGCCAAAGCCGTATAAACTATGTCCGCAATAAGCGTAACATCCGAGTCTTCACCTGTCATTACCAACCTGGTAACATCACTGCAATACTCTTTTTTCGCACCAAAGTCCACTACAACTGAGTCATTCGGTTCCACCAGCTTTTCTGAGGCTATCCCGTGAGGGAGAGCGCCTCTTGCACCTGAGGCTATTATGGTATCAAAAGACGGAGATTTTGCCCCGTTTATTTTCATGTATCTTTCAAGCTCAGAGGCCCATAAGAGCTCACTTCTGCCTATCTGAAAACTATCAAGGGAAGCCTCGAAAGAGATCTTCGCACAAACGAACATCTGTCTGATCTTTTCAAGCTCAGGTTCTTCCTTTTCCATCCGCAGAGTGCTGATAAGTCTGTCAGAATCAATTAAAACATTACCGGGCATCTCCATGAGCATTTCGTAATCTGCCAGTGAACATGCATATGTCACATGCATACCTGAAAGCCCTTCACAAAGCTCTTTTACCGCCTGTCTATAGTCTTTCACTATGTCTACCTGAAAGTCTGGCCCTACCTGAATACGTGACTGTTCGGTATATCTGCCGTCTGTAATAAAAATAGCATTTTCAGGGGTGACAAACAGATAGGCAGCACTGCCGGTAAATCCAGTCAGATAATATATATCAGACAAAGAAGAGACCAAAAGGTTTGAAATACCCTTCAGTTTCATCTCTTGTCTTAGTTTATGAAGTCTTTGCATCAAGAGTTCTGCTCCAGAAAATAATCAATCGCAAAAGCGTATGACATTACACCGAATCCGGTTATTACGCCTATTGCAATGTCTGAAAGGTATGATTTATGCCTGAACTCCTCTCTGGAGTATACGTTGGACAGGTGCACTTCAATAAAAGGCTTTCCAACGGCTAAAAGAGCATCTCTTAAAGCTATACTTGTGTGGGTATATGCCCCGGCATTAATAATTATTGCGTCTGCATCTGTTCGGTGTATCATCCCTACCATATCACCTTCATGGTTTGACTGAAAGAACTCTACAGCGGCATTTCCATTAGCTCTTTTCACAAGCATATCGTTTATGCTCTCAAGAGTCATGTCACCGTAAATGCTCTTCTCTCTTTGACCCAGCATATTTAGGTTAGGACCATTTATAACAAGCAGTTTCACAGTTTACTCCTCAACAATTACTCATATATAATTTCAGCGCTTTCTATATATTCTAATACAATATAGCTGTTATTTCTAAAATTGATTGTTGATTATAACGAATATATAGAAATTATCCAGAGTTAAGAGTTAGTTTGTTTAACTTTATCAGTTTCCGGAATTATTTTTTATAATTTCCAACAGGTTTTCAAGCCTGTTCACTTGTTCACGTGTTTCAGGAGTGAGGTCTTCATGTTCTGTCTCACTATTTTCATTTTCCTCTGAAGGACCTTCCTCCAGAAGCTCATCCATAGAAGCCTCAAATATCTCTTCGACTTCTTCAGTCTCGGTTTCTTCAGCAGGCTCTTCAACTTCTTCAGGCTCTATTGCCGCTTCAGTTTCTGTTAATTCGTCAGGCTTAGCATCTTCATCAACGGCCTCAGCACCAGAGAGCATATTTTCCAGCTCATCAAAATCCTGCGCCTGAGAAACATCCTCACTATCTTCGGTATGCTCAGCTTCAAGCTCTGCCATAGCGGCAGCTATTTCATCCACTTCCTCTGTCTCATCTGTTTCTTCGGTATGCTCAGCCTCAACCTCTGCCATAGCGGCAGCTACTTCGTCCACTTCCTCTGTCTCATCTGTTTCTTCGGTATGCTCAGCTTCAACCTCTGCCATGGCGGCAGCTACTTCGTCCACTTCCTCTGTCTCATCTGCCTCTTCGGTATGCTCAGCTTCAACCTCTGCCATAGCGGCAGCTACTTCGTCCACTTCCTCTGTCTCATCTGCCTCTTCGGTCTGCTCAGCCTCAACCTCTGCCATAGCGGCAGCTACTTCATCCACTTTCTCTGTCTCATCTGCCTCTTCGGTATGCTCAGCTTCAACCTCTGCCATAGCGGCAGCTACTTCGTCTATCTCACCTTGAGAGTCGGCCTCTTTGTCGCCTTCGGATATCTCTTCAAGTAGTTTTTCCTCATCAATATCTTCCGGCTCATCGTCTGCCCCTTCGAAGAAGGTCATGCCGTCAATCGCTTTATCATCTTCCGCCCTTCCTTCATCAAGAATGCCATCCAGAGCTTTATCCACCTCATCTGGTTCTTCTTTTTTATCTGAACCATCAGGGGAGGTTTCCGGTTCCAGCCCAAGGTCAGCACCAAGCTCTGCGGCCAAAGCTCTAACGTCATCTTCTGCCGGAGCATCTCCGTCCTCATCAGCCTCCATAATCTCGCTGTCAAGTTTGACAGAAGGCTCTGCATCATCGCTACTGAGTTGTGTGGGTATTATAGAATCTTCTAGTGAAGCAACAAGTTCCTCTTCCAGCTCGTCCTCGCCGAAACCGCTGTCTTCCTCAAAGTTGTCCAGCGACTTCTCATCTTCATCGTCTGCCATGGACTTGCCTTCTATGATGTTATCAATGGTTTTACCAACCTCATCTTCAGAAGCTTCCGAACTGCCGAATTCTGCATCACCAACCTGCTGTCTCACTTCTTCGGCAAGTTCACTTCCAAGCTGATTAAGCATATCATCATCAGCATCCATAAGTGATATCTCTTCGTCCAGCTCGTGGGCAGCGATACCGGAAGCACTCATAAGCTCTTCAACCAGATTTTTCAATTCTACATCTTCCGGAGCCACCAGAAGTGCGTTTCTGTAGCTTAGAAGAGCTTTTTTAATATTTTCTTCACTGCGTAAAATGTCACCCATAAGTTTGGATGCCAGGTAGTTGTTTTTGTCGATAACTTGCACTTCAGTCAAAACAGCCTTAGCTTCATCTCTATTGCCAAGCCCCAGATATGCCCTTGCGAGCATGGTCTTAGCGGAAAGCACATCGCTGTTGTTGTCTATAGCTTCTGAGAGCAATGCTACAGCTTCATCGTATTTTTCAAGTTTAATATAGGCTTTTGCCAGAGGGACATAAAGCATGGAGGATGGATCCTGCTCAAGTTTAGCAGAAAAGTACTCCACATCACCAAGATATCTTGACTTGTCCTTCTCATCCATTAAGAGGTCCTCTGGCTTGGCAGAAATCAGAGATTATTGAAATAATCTACAACAGACTGCAGGGGGATATTTTTAAGAATTTTACCGGAGCCGATGGAAGGTGTCAAGGCTAGGGTTAGGCCTTTTTTATCGGCCTTTTTGTCGGAAAGCATCGCATTGAAAAATTTCTCTTTATCTATTATCTCATAAGAGATATCAAATCCGTAGTCAGTAAGTATCCGTTTCATATGCTGAAGTGTCTCTGGAGTGGCATCGCCTTTTTTCACAGCAAAATCAGTCTCAAGATACATTCCCGCTGCCACTGCGAAACCATGCTTCACAACATGATCAGAATCAGTCTCAATGGCGTGTGCAAATGTGTGTCCAAAATTAAGCAGAGCTCTGTCGCCTTTCTCTTTTTCATCCTTCTGCACCACTAGCGCTTTCATTTCACAGCATCTCTTCACAACATATGCCAGCGTTTCAAGATCACGGGCAAGTACTTTATCTTTGTTTTCTTCAAGATAAGTAAAAAAATCGGCATCAAAAATGGCTCCGTACTTAATAACCTCAGCAACACCGTTCAGATATTCTTCATCTGTGAGTGTTTTAAGGAAGCTCATATCTATATATACGTGTTCAGGCTGGGCAAAGGAACCCACATTATTTTTCGAACCTCGAAAGTTTATTCCTGTTTTACCGCCAACGCTGGAATCCACCATTGACAACAAAGTGGTCGGTATCTGTATAAAGGATATTCCACGCATGTATGTGGCCGCCACAAAACCGCCAACGTCACCTGTTATACCTCCGCCAGTGATAACCATTTTGGAGTCACGTCTGGCATTACAACGGAAAAGGAAACCAAGCACAGCAACAACTGATTCGTGTGTTTTATTATGCTCATCAGCACGAAAACGGAACATATTGTCATGTGTAAAAAAGTCGCCATAGAGCTCAAATATATTTTCATCCACCATAAAAAAGCAGCCTTCGTCCCGCAGCTTCTGCAGAATTTCTTTTGCATACTCCGAACCAATAGTGATTTCATAAGAGGAATCAACCTCTTTTTTCAGATCTACTTTAACTTTTTGCATAAAATTTCATCCGTTTTTTGTGAGTTCAATAATCCTGTCTGCGGCCTCTCTCTGTGTTATATCGGAAGTCTCGACGATATGATGAGCGCTAATGTAAAAAGAAGCTCTATCAAAGAGAAGTTTTTTTATTTCTTCAAATGGATCATCCACTTCCAGAAGAGGTCTGTTTGTTCCGTCTGCCTGCACCCGCTCCAAAATGGTATGAACGTCTGCGATAAGCGTCACAACGATTCCCGTCTGCTTCATCATGTCCAGATTGCCTCTGGTAACAACGATGCCGCCTCCGGTGGATACAACAAGCCCGTCCTGCTCTGTTATGTCTCGAAGCACTTCTGTCTCCAGTCTGCGAAACTCCTCTTCTGAGAGCTCCTCAAAGATATCAGATATGCTTTTTCCGGTCTTTTCCTCCACCAGTTTATCTGTGTCTACAAACTGAGCCCCCAGGTCTTCGGCAAGAATTTTTCCCACCGAACTTTTACCTGTGCCCATAAATCCAATAAGGTATATATTTTTCATGTTAACTCCCTTCTTTATTTCTTATTATTCCTGAAGCCACCCTTCTGTTGCAATCTTCCGGTGTTTCCTCTTCGAGAAAAGCCTCCATATATATCTTTCTGGAGCCACAGCCTTTCCCTGTAACTTTTCCTGTATAGGCATCCACCATTCTGAAAACAACACCTTTAGGGACATTAAAATCTACTTTTTTCAGATTGCTTGTCACTCTTTTTTGAAACTCTGCAATGATAGGAGCGGCAAGTCCGCCGCCTGTTCCTTTTTCGCCCATGCTTCTGTGGTCATCAAAACCAACCCAGCAAACAACTGCATAAGGAGGAAAGATTGCAACTGTCCAAGCATCCCGATATTCGTCGGTGGTGCCTGTCTTCGCTGCCGTTCCCGTGATGAGACCGCTCCCTCTGGCTGTACCTCTGCGGACAACGTCCTTCATCATATAAAGCACCTGGTAGGTCTTGCGCTCATCAGAAACCCTCACGGGAGCTTCTTTGCGCAGATATATCTCTTCGCCTCTTCCGTTTTCTATCCTGTTTACAAAACCTATCTCGTTCTTTATGCCGTATGTGCCAAAAGTCGAATAAACCTTCGCAAGATTCAGCGGTGTTATAGGGAATATACCAAGCGGCATAGCAAGATAAGGTTTGATCCGAGCCTTCATGCCCAAATCAACAGCCATCTGCCCGACACTTCTCAATCCGGTTATCTTTGCAAGCCTTATGGTTGCGTTGTTAAGGGAGTGCACCAACCCCAGACGCATAGGGATTGTCCCCATATAATAATCTTCGAAATTCGCCGGAGAATATACATAATTGCCAAGGTTATAACTATATCTTTTATCTCTGATAAGCTGATTAGGCATAGCACCCTTTGTCACAGCGGTAAGATATACAATAGGCTTGAAAGTAGAGCCTATCTGTCTTCGCATCTGCATAGTGCGGAAAACTGTACGATCGTTACCTGCTAAAGCCTCTACCCCGCCCTTTTCGTAGTTCACAACAGCTAAAGTTGCGTTTATACCTTTGGGATACTGCTCCAGCTTTTTAGCTATGGCATCTTTTGCCGCCTGAACTGTTTTTGTGTCTATGTTGGAATAAACCACAAGCTGCCTATCGGTCTTTATACTTTTCTCTTTCAGCTCATTCATTATCAGTTCGGTGTATTCGGGATAAAGATTTATGTCCTGATGGATACCGTAATCAACATCCTTTAATGACATCATATAAGTGTTGTGATCTATGAAACCACCGACATACAGCCTGTATATAAGCATATATCGTCTTTTGGTGAAAGCCGGTTTGTTGTCCTGCGGCCTATGCCCAAGAGTGAGCACAGAAACCAGCCATGCTTTTTCAGGCACAGAAAGATGTCTGATAGATTTTTCGAAATAGCTTTTTGCCGCAGCCTCCAGACCCCATATATCATTCTGCATATAAGTGTTTTCCATATATGCACGGAGCACACCCTCTTCGCCGTATCTTTTCACAATATCAGATGCGGTCTTCCATAAAATAAGCTTTGTATAACTTTTGTCGCTTCTGCGAGCTAAAGCTTTTTCCGCTGCAAGCAGAACCAGACAATTATCCAGTCCGTCTTTAGGAATGCTGTGAAATTCAAGAAGTTTGATATCGTCCTTGGATGAAGGCACATCACAGATGAAAAGATTTTCTCCTGCAAATTTAACCATGTAATATATGTCTTCAGGCACTTCAACAGGCAGTTGTTCTGTTCTCTCGTATACTTTTTCGTAAATCTTAACCCTGTCTTTGGAAAAGATAGTCAGGGATTTCCCCTCTCTGTAACTCTTGAGTATTTCGTCAATGTTAACGTAATGGCTCTCCACAGAAGACCTTTCACCCTGAAGCACAACGTAAAGCCCGATAAAAAATATCGAGCAGATACATGCGGTCAGAATTAAAAATCTCCTGAGTGTCATATCTTATTCCTTTTTGGCATCAAGGTATTCTTTCAGCCCTTCAAGAGCCATAAACCTGTTACTGATACTATTTTTCTCTTCGTCTGTAAGCTCTGCCATGTGTCTGCCGTCAGGCAGCAGAAACATAGGGTCATAACCGAACCCGCCATCACCTTTATATTCCTTTGCGATAAATCCGGGACAAAGTCCGCTGAACGTGCGCTCTACCACACATTTCACAGCAAGTGCCATAACACAGATGTAACTGGCTCCGCAATCCTCTGCTGGAACTGGCTTCATAATATTCATCAGCTTCTAGTTATTGTCAGCATCTGTGGCTCCTGCACCGGCAAAACGTGCCGAATAAACTCCCGGTGCACCGTCCAGTATGTCCACTGATATCCCGGAATCGTCCGCTATGACGTATCCGTCCACCATTTCCGAAAGAGCTTTTGCTTTCAGAGACGCATTTTCCAAAAATGTGCTCCCTGTTTCTTCCACATCCACAGAATCATCCACAACCTCATATACAGAAGTTACATCCATACCAACCAGTATCGACTTTATCTCTTTCAGCTTATGCTGATTTTTTGTTGCGACGTAAAGTTTCACCCTGTCACCTTTTTCTGAGCCTCTGTTAGTTTTTTTATACCGTCAAAGCCCAGATCAAGCATTTTGTTCAACAGCTCTCTACTGAAGGTCGCCTTCTCTGCGCTGCCTTGTATCTCAACTATGTCTGCACAGTTTTTCACCACAAGATTCATATCCACATCAGCCATAGAATCCTCTTCGTATTCCAAGTCAAGCATAGGCTCACCCATGACAATCCCCACGCTTACAGCAGATACAGCCCCAGTGATTGGATTCTCTTTGATCATCCCCTCTTTTATCATCCACTGAAAAGCTAGGTGCATGGCGCAGTAGCCGCCTGTTATAGCTGCTGTTCTTGTTCCGCCGTCCGCTTGAATAACATCGCAGTCAACCGTAACTGTGTACTCGCCTATCTTTCCAAAATCAACCGCAGCCCGAAGACTTCGGCCTATCAAACGAGAAATCTCCTGAGATCTGCCGTCTGGTTTCCCTCTTTTTGACTCGCGTTGATTTCTTGTATGTGTCGCCCTCGGCAGCATGGCGTATTCAGCAGTTACCCACCCTTTGCCGGAATCTCTCAGGAAAGGGGGAACACCCTCTGTAACTGTTGCGTTGCAGATTACCTTTGTATCTCCAAAAGCCACAAGCACGGAACCCTCCGGGTGGCTTATAAAGTCTTTTTTAATTGTTATCTCTCTCAACTGGTTGTTTTTTCTTACTTTTCTGATCATTTCCTACCTTTTTTAGTAAATTTATTTTGAACTGTCTCGTTTAACACGATCCTGCCAGCTGCTTAATGTTTTTTTAAACTAATCTTCGGTAATAACAAGTGCACCCGGATAGTTTTTCTTTATCTTTGATCTATAGTTCTCGGCATCCCGTCTGGTGGAAAACCCCGTCACCTTTACTCTATAGAAAGGTTTACCGCTGACATATGCCATCACTATCTTTGAGTTGCTTATCTGGTCAGCAAGATCTTTAGCATATTTCCTTATAGAAAATGATGCCAGCTGAACAGAGAAATGCCCATCATCGGGTTCAATCTCAGCCCCATTCAGCAGTTCCAGAGTTACTTTCGTAAGCCCTTTGTCCACTATCCCTAGCTTTACTGCGCCTGTGTATGAAAGATCTATGACCCTGCCCGGCACATGAGGCCCTCTGTCGTTTATGGTTACTATAATATCTTTGTTTGTCTCCATACAGCGCACCAGAACTTTACTGCCCAGAGGGAGCTGTTTGTGTGCCGCAGTCATAGCGTACATGTTATATCTTTCACCGCTTGCTGTCAGCTTCCCGTGTTCCTCTTTACCGTACCAGCTTGCTATCCCTGACTGACGGAAATCTTTCACAGACTTCAGCCTGTGGTAGGTTATACCTCGTACAGTGTATGGGCGGTCATAAACAGCACCATCCATAACAGCACCATCTGGTGTGCGGTCTTTTGCTTCTGTCTGGTAAGCGGAGTAAGATGTGGATGAGCAGGCAACAAGAAGAAACGCAAAAAGACTAAGAAGCCGCAGAGTTTTTGTATATTTGAGCAAGTTTTTCTGACCCTTCTTCAATACTTTCATATTTTATAACATAATCCGGCTTTTCAGGTGTTGAGCGCATGTACAGCGGGTCATAGTATTCCACCAGCATGTCTCTGGTGAAGCTTTCGTAGTCACCACGATCAAGCATAGCAGAAAGCTCAGCTATCTTTGCGCTTCCGATGAACCTCTTCAGCCGCAGAAGAGATCCCCTTATCTCCTCAATATATCGGTCAGGTTTATAGTTTTCTACAGTAAAGGCTATGCGAAAATCCAAACTAGTGTCTGCCACAACGCTCACGCCGGAGTTCATGCGTTCATAAACTGGGTTTGGTATGCTCACCTTGCCTATCTTCTTACTTTCACCCTCGCAGAGGAATAACTCCCCTTCGTTTCTGTAAAAAGTATGCCATATTTTTGATTCGAAATTTTTCTGTGTGACGTTTTTATATTCGGGTTCGTCAATTCTGCCGAAGCTTGAACCTTTGTGAGCCGCAGCCATCTCCAGATCGAGCACATTAAGACCGTCTTTGTGGAGTTTGCGGAGTATCTCTGTTTTGGCGCATCCAGTAGGGCCGTAAAAGTTTATAAAGTTAAGCTCTAACGGCAAATTTTCAATAAAGTCAGCCACATATCTGCGGTACTCTTTCCAGCCGCCTTTGATTGTATACACCTGAACACCAGCAATCCTGACAAGCCCTGCGGCTGAGTTGCTCCGAAGCCCGCCACGCCAGCAGTAAGCAACTGTTATTTTATTGTTCTGTTTTATCTCTAAGAAATCTCTGATGAACTGAGGAAGTTTTGGGCTGACAATGTCCACGCCAAGCACACGAGCCTCTTTCGGCCCTACCTGCTTATAGCATATTCCCACCTGCTTACGCTCTTCGTCGTCTAAAAGCGGGATATTAACTGCTGTCGGAATGTGGTCTTCTACATACTCTGAAGGGGAACGCACATCCACCAGGTTGATATTTTCGAGCCCTTTGTCCAGAATATAGCTGAGTTCCAGCTCTTCGTTCAAACTCACTTGAACTTCAGGATTGTCTCTATGAAGTGTTTAAGCAGTTTTTTGTTTGTCCTGTTTTTGCTGTAGACAACATAGACATCTTTTTCAACCACAAGATCTGTCACAGGGATAGCCTTTACACTGGAATCATGCCCCTCTTCAGAGAGAGCCATCTCAGACATGAAAGCTATACCCAGCTCACGTTTGACGGCGTTTCTTATGGAAAAGGTGGAGCTTAGTACAGCTACAGCGTTCAGGCTGTCGAAGTCGTATCCTTTCGCTTTAAAAGCATGCTCCACGGAAGCTCTGGTTCCCGAGCCTACTTCCCGTGTGATAAATTCTTCAGCAAGTATCTCTTCTATAAACACAGAATCGCGTGTATAGAATTTATGATTTTTATGTACAATAAGGACTATCTTGTCCTTAGTTAGAACTTTGTATTCGAGGTCTTTCTTGGGGATTTTTCTGGCTACAATAGCAAGGTCAAGTATTCCATCGGAGAGTCTCTGGATGATATTTTGAGTGCTGCCGTTGTCCAGAGTAAAGAAAGTCTTGTAGTAGTCCTCTTTGAACTCTTTGATTACCTCAGGCAGAATGAACTCAGCAGCTACGGTGCTGTAGCCTATATGCAAATGCCCGCTGATTTCGTTTAAGAACTCCTTCACAGCCTCCTGTGAACGCTCACGAAGGTCAAGAATATCAACAGCATATGGGTAAAAGACCTGTCCGGCCTCTGTGAGCACAACCTCTTTGGAAAGCCTGTCAAAAAGCTTAACTCCAAGCTGCTCTTCCAGTGTTGATATATGCGTTGATATTGTGGGCTGAGAAAGCAGAAGTTTTTCCGCTGCTCTGGAGAAAGATTTATACTTAGCTACAAAAACAAAAGCCTCTATCTGTTTAAAATCCATAAAATACTCCAAGATATTACAAAAGTTAATAAGTAAATTGTGTATTCAAAATATCACAAATATTGAGAAAATCAATACAGAAATCCATTATTTAACAGTCTCTCTCATAGTCAGGAGGGTAATCTGCACTTCTCATCCAACCTATATACCTCTGTAAAGCGGGTATTTGAGTAAATTTTATTAAAACAAGGGATATCGGTTTCACCTATAACGTGAAGACGAAAATACATCGTATCAGTCAATTCAACACTTTTTTTCATATTGCCATCATCGGAAGATGTGAAGAATATATTTGTTTTGCCATCAACTCTCCTTGTTTCTGCTTTATAACCTGCAGATTTTATAATAGCAGGCAGCTTAACATCCATGTCAGGTGTGAGAAGCATGTAAACAGGCCTCCCGCCTGATACACTCATCAGTTTCTGCGCAGCTTTTTTACTGTCAGATATAAACAAAGACTCAGCAAATATTTTTGCTCCTTGTTTAAACTGGCTGGCACCATCGGCAAAAACAGCTCGCCCTGTAAGGTGCTGAACCAGAAAACCATTGTCCCAAAGAGCAGCAACAACGCTGTCACTCTCCGCCTCATTGATCTTTTTGATAGTCTCATAGGTGCTGCTGCTTATTACCGGAGGCGGAACCTCCTTAAAAAAAGGTTTAAGCAGGAACACCATACAAAGAGATGTCACAAGCGCATAGCTCATCGCCTGCGAACGTCCTTTGGAAATGATGTCAAAAGCTACCCCTAAACCTGCTCCGCAAAGGGGCGCAAGAAACATCTCAAAACGAACCCCTCTGCTGAATGACAAAAAACCTAAAACGTAAAACACTGCCATATATAAAACTGTCCTGCGCAAAAGCAGAGACAACAACAACCCTAGCAGTGCAAGCATCCAGAAAGGCGATATGTGCATAAAAGTTCCTATTACCCCTGAGCTATGCAGTTCTGCAACTTCCGCCGGGAAAAAACGCACTACATCTGGTTTCAGAAACTCAGAAACACCTGAAAACCCTCTAAAAAAAACAAATGGCGATGCAAATATCAGATAAACAACAAGTGACAAAAGTATCTCTTTGACCTCTTTCCGTCTGAGCGCATAGAGAAGCATAAAGAAAAAGATAACCGTAAACCCGCTATGAAAATACCAGCGCCAGAAGATATACATAGTGATGCCCAGGAGTGCTGACCAAACCAAAGACCTTCCACGTTCAGCACACAAGCAAAAAAGCACTCCCGCAGAAAGGAAAAAGAGATTCAGCATGTCGGTGTCTATCTGAAATGCTGATGTTCTGGAAAGATAAGCAAACGATAGTCCGCCCAGAAGCCCTGCACCTAGTCCGGCAGAAGGAAATCCGGCTATCAGAAAAAATACCCCTAGCGGAAAGACAAAAAGTCCCGGAAAAATGACTGACATAAATCCGCCGACCCTTTCTGGCGCAATACCTGTGAGACTAGATAATTTTGACATGAAGTAGCTTATAAGCGGAATAGCCGGAGGCTTTTGAATGTTGTTCGGAACACCGGAAAGCTTATCAGCACCATTATAGTACTCACCTTTTTGATGCTCTGATGCATACCTTAGCCATCTGTAGCTGTCGTGGGCAGTGAGTATAATCCCGCTTTGTGCAAAATACTGCTGATCTGACAGTATCACGGTATATTGGTGCAGGCGCACAGCTGTACAGCTTAGGTATACAAAAATAAGAAACAACATAAAAATCTTTGTATTGCTCATAATTTATATTAGCAAACAAAAAGGGCTCCCGAAAGAGCCCTTGTTTTAGTCAGTCATATAGTTATTTTTCAAAAATTCTGCCAGAAGCCTAACCCCAAACCCTGTGGCGTGGTTACCAAAGACAGGGTGCGGTTCTTTCAGATAGGCCGGACCCGCTATGTCCAGATGTATCCACGGCCAGTTATCTACAAACTCCTGAAGAAAAAGACCTGCTACAGTAGAGCCGGCTTCACCTTTTTGTTTGGAGATGTTGCGAAGATCAGCTATATCGCTTTTCACTCGCTCCTGATAAGCCTCCAGAAGCGGAAGCTCCCAAATGTCTTCACCTATGGCACCGGATGTGTCCATCATGTTTTTTGCCAGAAATTTTCTATTGGAAAAAAGCCCGGCACAGTGTGAGCAGAGAGCAACCACACATGCCCCGGTGAGGGTGGCAACGTCTATTATCAGCTCAGGGTCAGTTTTTGTGGCCTCATAAAGCGCATCGGCGAGTATCAGCCTCCCCTCAGCATCGGTGTTCAGAATTTCGATGGTCTTGCCCATCTTACTGGTAAGAATATCCCCCGGTTTATACGCACATGAACCTATAATATTCTCCACAAGTGGGATGTATGTTTTAATATTTATCTTCATTCCTGTGTCAGCAGCTATTTTTGTAACCGCCAGAACTGTTGCGGCACCGGACATATCTGTCTTCATATCTTCGATAGAGCCTGTCGGTTTCAAATTTGTTCCGCCTGAATCAAATGTCACGCCCTTGCCAACAAGAGCAACGTGCTTATCCACCTCCGGCGCACCGTTGTATTGTATTTTCAGAAATTTAGGAAGGTTCGTACTCCCCTTGCCAACAGCATGTACAAGTGGAAAATCTTTCTCCAGAACATCCATATCGTCTATCACTTCCACTTTCAGATTTTCATCAGCAAAAGAGAGAGCCTTCTCGGCAAAAATCTGAGGCGTCATATCAGCAGGTGGAGTGTTTATAAGGTCTTTTGCCAGATATACTGATTCAAAAATGGAGTTCCAGTTTTCAGCATTTTCATCAACAAACCGCTTCAGTTTAGCAAAGGATGTAATAACCTCTGCTTCTTCAAAAAGATAGCTCTTCTCCTGCTTGCTTTTGAAAGTATCAAAGCTGTATTGCCCAAAGAAGAAACCGTCCAGAAAGGACTTGGTAAAATTGCAGTCCCTCTTCTCCATGTAAATGTCCTCAAAAGCAAGGATAGAGAAGGACGTTATCCGTTCTTTTTTTAGAAGTTTTGCAAAACTGCCGCCAAGCTCGGTGTAATATCTGTGGTCGGCAGGGTCTTTAGGCACTGTAACAAGATAAATCTTTTTCAGCTTTCCGCCTATCTCCATGAAAAACCCAGTAAATTCCTTCTCTTCGTAAGAAAAGTAATCCGAAGCTATCATTTCGTTTATCTGGTCTTCTATCTTTTTCCCGGTGAGAACTTTCAGCGGGCGCATATTGCGGTAAACAGGTATAAGCACTGCATCTTTCTTAGAATTGAGAGCAGTCTTTTTTCTACAAGAAATCTTCATTTTTAGAACCTCTGATTTTATATTTCATACTATTAAGCTACTTTTTACAGACATTTTCAAGGGGAAAGAGTTTTGTTTTATCTTTTTCGATTTACATGTTGACATACATATAAAAAGTTGGTAGTCTTCCAATCCTTGACGCGGGGTAGAGCAGCTTGGTAGCTCGTCGGGCTCATAACCCGAAGGTCGTTGGTTCAAATCCAATCCCCGCAATTCACGAAGGCCTCCTGATTGATCAGGGGGCTTTTTTTGTGCATAATAATGTGCAAACTGTCCTGTTAAGATTTATCTAAAACTGTATCTGTTTTTGTTTTTCTGTTAGATATATTATCGTTCTTTTAATGAGGGAAAAATGGGAAACGGGCTTTTGTATCTTCTTTTAACCGTCGGTATGGTCAGCTGGGGTGAATCGTGGATATCAGCAAAAGTACTGACAAGATTTGCTGAACCAGAAGTCCTGGTATTCTGGCGTTTCTTTATAACTTGGCTCACATTCATTCCAGTAATGTTCATTATGAAAAAGTCTTTTAAGATAAACAGCAAGGGGCTCGTGGCAGCAATAGTTGGCGCAGTGTTTCTTGTTTTGTACAACGAAATGTTCTTCACCGGACTTATATACGGGCTCGCAGGAGCGGGCGGCATATTAGTAACAACACTCATTCCGCTCATCACATTTGCACTTGGATGTGTTTTTACCTTAAAATCCCCCACACTGAGGGATTCGGCGGGGCTTATACTCGGTTTTATAGGTGCTGCGGTCATAATGGAGGTATGGCATATAAACATGCATCTGCTTTTCAAAAGTGGTAACGCATATTTCCTTATAGCCGCAACCACATGGGCACTGCTGACTCATACCAGCAAAAGAGCTAATAAATATGTCTCTTTATACACATTCAGCTTTTACCTTTTCATGTTCACATCTGTAATTATTTTTGTGATCATCTACGCAAAAGGTCTGACAGTAGCAGTTCCCGCAAATACTATGTTTGTGTCAAACATCATGCTTATAGCGGTTGGAGCTACAACATATGGAACTACAATATATTTTATCGCAACTAATGTTCTCGGAAGCCAAAAGGCCAGCTCTTTTATATTTCTGGTGCCTTTGAACGCTCTGGTTATGAGCTATCTCTTCCTCGGTGAAGCTATAAAGATAAACACTGTTGTAGGCGGTCTTTGCGCCATCACTGCCGTTTACCTTATTAATCACAAGAAGCGTGTCAAACAGATCGCCTAGATAAAGATATCCGGCCTGTCCTTCAAAATCTCTCTGTATAACTCTTCGTATGCAGCTGCTGAGCTTGACCAGCTAAAATCTTTCAACATAGCCGTCTGCTGCATCTTTGCGTAGTGTTTCGGTCTATCATAATAAGTGCTTACAGCCCAGCCAATAGTGTCAAACAATGCATTGCTGCTTATGGCATAAAATTTAAAGCCTGTCCCCTCAGCAGTGCTCTCGTCATAGTTTTCCACTGTGTCGTCAAGCCCGCCTGTTGCACGAACTACAGGGAGTGTCCCGTAGGCCAGAGAATACATCTGGTTCAAGCCGCAAGGTTCGTAAAGCGAAGGCATAAGGAAAAAGTCCGAACCCGCCTCTACTAAGTGAGCAAGTTCCTCGCTGTAACCTATGAAACTTCCAAACTCTCCGGGAAACCTGTCTGCCAGACCGCCGAAATATTCTTCATACTTCTGGTCTCCAGTACCCACTACAACAAACTGACAGGCCATCTCGTTCATGGCTCGTTCTATGGCGCCCTGAATAAGATACAGCCCTTTCTGATCAGCGAAACGCCCCACAAAGCCGAAAAGAGCTATGTCAGCATTCTCTGTAAGACCAAGTTTTTTTTGCAGTGCAAGCTTGTTCTTCTTTTTACCTGCCAGGTTTTTCACGCTGAATTTGTGAGGGATGTAGCTATCTTTTGAAGGATTCCAGACATCCGTGTCTATTCCGTTCAAAATACCAGACAGATCAGCCGCTCTTCTATTTAATATCTCATGAAGGCCGGATGAGCCGATTGGGCCTTTTATCTCTTCTGCATATTTAGGGCTGACTGTTGTTATTTTATTCGCAAAAGCAATACCTCCTTTCAGAAGGTTCACAGCGCCAAAAGACTCGAAAGCCCATTGGTGCATGTCAGCAGGGTCTATGGCGGCATATTCTAGAAAATCTGTGGCGAAAACACCCTGAAAACCGATATTGTGGATGGTAAGCACGCTGGAAGTGTTTACAAAATAAGGATCCCACCCTTTTGACAGATAATATGGGACAAGGGCTGTCTGCCAGTCGTTTGCATGCATAACGTCAGGCACAAACTCAATATCTTTCGCCACCTGAAAGGCCGCTTTTGAAAGAAAGCTGAATCTGTATGGGTTATCAGCATATTCGCCAGCTTTTGTGTCATATATACCGTCTCTGTCGAAATACTTGTCAAATTTTATGAAATAAAAATCCACACCTGAATCTTTAGCGTGATAAAGCGAGTAGAACTCCTCGCAGTTACCCATGTGAACACAACAGCCGTGCATGTATTCTGTAATGCCGTATTTAACCACGTCTATGGACGAATAAAGGGGCATTACTACCTTTACGCTGTTATTTTTTGCGAGAGTTTTAGGCAGTGCTGAGCATACATCCGCCAGCCCCCCGGTCTTTGCATAAGGAGCCGCCTCGCTTGTTACAAACATAATATTTATTTATGACATAATAGTTATACCTCTCTTAGAACATACATCTATGGTTTAACGTATTTGCATGGATATGTCTAATAAGAATTCCTGATAGAAACATTGTCCCTGAGAATCAGAATGCAGCAAGATGAAATAATATAAGATTAAAAGAAGTAAATGACATATGAGGATAGAAAAAAAGGGGAAGCAGCGCCTCCCCCTTTATATATTATTTTTCAGATTTTATAGTCTGACCTATTACATTTTCCGCAACAGCTTTAAAAGCTGCGGCAGTCGGAGTGTCTGTAACTTCAAGCACATAAGGTTTTCCGCTGTCGCCCTGCATAACAACCATAGGGTCTAACGGTATACGGCCGAGGAAATTCACGCCCATCTCGCCGGCAGCCTTTTCTCCTCCTCCGGATTTGAAAAGATCAACAAGCTCGCCGCAGTGAGGACAAGACATTCCTGACATATTTTCCACAATACCTAAAATAGGTATATTCAGTTTTCTGGCGAATGTCACAGATTTTCTGGAATCAAGCAGTGCCACCTCCTGAGGGGTGGTAACTATAACAGCTCCGTCCACACCGTTTATGATGTGCGCCACGCTGAGGGGTTCGTCACCTGTGCCCGGCGGAAGATCAATTATAAGAAAATCAAGCTCGCCCCAGTTTACATCGCTCACAAACTGCTCTATCATCCCGTGCTTAACAGGTGCACGCCATATAACAGCATCGTCATCGTCGCGAACTAAAAAGACTACGGACATAACCTTCAGACCTTCAACAGCCTCAAAAGGGATGAGCCCGTCTTCGTCCTGTGTCACGCCTTTTTGTTTCATCCCGAACATCTTAGGAATGTTAGGCCCGTGGATGTCAGCATCAAGTATCCCAACGCTGAAACCGAGAGCATGCAGTGCGGAAGCAAGGCTGACACTTACGGTTGATTTGCCCACGCCGCCTTTTCCGCTCATTACCATTATTTTATATTTTATCTTAGACAGCCTCGCCTTAAGCATAGCCTGTGTGTGCTGCTTCTGAGCATCTGTGTCACAGCTGCTCTGTGAACCGCAAGAGCTGCATGAACTGTCTGAATTACAACTACTCATTAAAAGTACCTCCTGTTAAACCTTGAAAAACACAAAACTTATTTATCATTTTATAACATGTTTCACTAGGCACTTTAAGTGCCGACCACAAATATATAAACAATTGAATATTATTGCCAGTTGTTTTTTGAATCTTTATTGAACATAACAATTAGTTTTTTATTGCCTCATTAATCAATAAAGTCTAATATACCTTTAGAAAGTAAAGGGATTTCAATGAATACAGACTATATTAAAGATGTAGAGCTTTTAAAACAGTTTTCAGTGATGCATGTTGAGGACGATACCAGCGTGCGCGAAAGCCTTATGCGCTTTCTTAAAAGACGGTTCGATTCCATCTATACTGCAAAAGACGGTGCAGAAGGGCTGGAACTTTATTTGGCCCATAAGCCTGACATAGTCATCACAGATATCCAGATGCCTGTTATGGACGGGATAGAGATGTCACGTCAAATAAAAGAAGCAGACAGCTCTGCACTTATCATAGTCACCACCGCTTTCAACGAAAAACCATTTCTGGAAAAAGCTAAAGAAATCGGCATAAACGAATATCTTAAAAAGCCCGTTATTAAAGACGACCTTATGCAGGCTCTCCGCAACTGTGCCGAAGTTCTCAAAAATCGCTAAAAGCACTGACCGCTCGTCAGCCGCCGCCAACAAAACGGATAAGCTCAATAACGTCACCCTCTGTGGGGTATATTGTATCGTATTCGGTTTTTTCAGGTAAGTTTCCGTTCACCTCTACAACAACAGTCTCTCTGTTCATGTCGTATATATCTATTATCTGGTTAAGGCTGTACGATTTCTCCAGATTCACTTTTTCGCCGTTTAATGTAATTTCCATTTAATCCTCCAGAATATCTGCCAGTACATGTCTTACAGCTACATTTGCCTGTATACCAGCGGCTATGGTTACCCTTGTGGACATAAGCCCTCTTCCTACCTGCGCTGCTGTTTCAAAATCACCAACCAGCTTCACATTTTTTCCGGCGGATACCACCCGAAATTTTTCATGGCTGGAAAGCCCTGCAACACCCGATGCACCTACAATAAGCGCATCCGGATAGCACCTAGATGCCTCCACAATGAACATCGCCTTTGTCTCTGCACCATCAAAAGCCTCGATAATAACTTCGCAGCCTTCAAAAAGCCCACCTATCAGCTCTTTTGTGATAAATACATCCTGCATGTCGTACTTAACATACGGATTGACCCTTTTCAGGTTCTCAAGGGTGGCTTCGGTCTTCTTCATCCCTATCTGGTCTATATAGTATTGCTGCCTGTTTATGTTGGAAGGCTCTATGACATCATAGTCTATAAGGAGCAATTCGCCAACCCCCATACGGGCAAGTGCGAGTGCAATGTTTGAACCAAGACCGCCAAGACCGCACACTGCAATTTTTGTTTTAGCCATCTTTTCCGCAACTTTCGGTGTGTGTCTGGCAGTCAGAAGATAACGCATCTGCTGTTCATCAGGCTTTTCGCCGCGCTTTATCAGATAAATATTATCACCATCTAATATTGCGCTCTCTCTATTTACAATATGTCCGTTCTGGATAATAATATCAGCATCCGGTTTGTAACTGGCAGCGACATCCCCCGCTGTTTCACCTATAAAATCAACTTGCTTCTCATTTACTCTTATATTCAATTTTCACATCTCCTGTTTTACTGAGCAGATATGTTTTTTCTGTTTCACATCTATTTTTATACAATACATGCACCTTGTCGTCATTGCAATTATAGGTGTTTGATCTGGTATGGTAAACAGCTCTGCAATCAGGTGTCGATTCATTAACGCAGATGCCGCCATAATCTTCGGATTCTGTTTTTATTGGTATAAAAATATTATCAGCACCATATATATTTATAGTCCCTTTATCAGCTTTTTGCACACCAAGCTTTGCAAGATATGGCAGAAATCCATACAGGAAATCTGAATGATAGCCCTTGTAAAAAATATGCGTCTCACGCCCCTGAACCACAAACCCCTTTGACCGCCCCATGTTCGGAATATACCAGCCATCTTCAACATTCGCAGGAAGATATGGTACAAGCAGCAGAAAAAAAGTCATCCACAGCACTCTTAGCCTTACGCACAAAACCAGAAAGACCCACGCAAGCAGAGCCCAGATAAGCTCTGTGCTGTATAGCGTGAACATAAATCTGAAAATATCTGCAAAAAAGTCTACCAGACCAAGGTGAAGCTTTTCCAGAAGGATAAGAGGCTCAAGGGAAATTGACGGAAAAATGAGATATATGAAAAACACTATCACCTGCAAAGATAAAACAGGAATCAAGACAGGTGTTGATATTATGGAGGAGACATTAAACGATCCGAAAGAAACAGAGGCCGCAGGGATTATAAACACCGTTGCCACAAGCCCCACCAGAAAGGGTTCCAGGTATCTGCGCACCTTTATCATATGCATGCTGAGCAGCCCGTAAACCGCAGAAAATGACAGTAAAAAAGAGGGGTCTGCTGCCATTGAAGGTGATATCAGGATGAAGATTCCCGCAAAAAAAAGAAGTATCTTTTTAAGGTCTGTTTTGTAATCCAGAAGCTTTGCCGCAATAACAGCAAAACCTATAAGTCCTGCTCGCAGCACCGGCACTTTAAATCCTGTAAAAGGTATCAGCAGAAGCAGCATAACCCCAGCAGGGAAAAGCCTCAGTTTGAAAGGCAAAAAGCTAAATATGAAATAGCACATCATAGCGTAAAGCCCGACATGCAGACCGGAAACAGCCAGCAGATGCCCCAGCCCTGTCAGATAAAAATTGTCTTTGACAGGTGTTTCCAGAAATTTCTTATCCCCAAGAACCACAGCCTGTGTCAGTCTTAATTTAGCACCGGAGCTGTCAAAAAGTTTTTCTGAGAGCCACTTTCTATACGAAAGCACACTGCCCACCAAAGGCATGTGAAAAACCACTCCGTCATCTTCTGCTATGTTATAACCTCTGGCAAAACGACCTTCGTCTTCACCGGAATATATCTGAAGTCTGAAATTTCCAATAACGATGTCGCCCACCTGAAGCTCCTGAGCGGAGATAAGCGTCCCGCCTGTGGTGGCATAGTTATATCTGTCTCCGCTGTAGGATTTTATATCTGTCACCAGCAAACAGTTCGCTGCAAAAAGATGCAGAAGCAAAATCAAGAAAGATATTAAAATTCCTGACTTCTTTCTGATAAAAAACAGAGTGATGCAAAAGGAAAAAAACATACCCGCAAAGTTACTGGGGTAAAAGACAAATGCAGCGCACAAAGAGGCAAAAAAGAAAAACTCGACTCTATCTACACCTAGAATAAATATTTGGTATACAAGCCTTTTCATTATCCCTCAACCTTTTGCGCAATATATAATTGTAAATTATTTTATGTTTATTTCATAGTTCAGTTTTGCTAGTATTGAGCATTAAAAAATACCGGAATTATTAATGAACAAAAACGATTTTGTACATCTTCATTTACATACACAGTATTCACTTCTGGACGGCGCAGTTATCGTCGGAGACCTGATGCAAAAGATAAAAGAGACCGGAATGACTCCTATGGTCGGCATTTCGGACCACGGCACTATGCACGGGATAGTCGATTTTTATCGTCAGGCACTCAGCAACGGCATAAAACCTATTATAGGATGTGAGGTTTATGTAGCCCCTGACAACAGATTCAACACAACTTACGAGCGTGGTCAGGAGAGAAACCATCACCTTGTGCTTCAGGCGGAAACAAACAAAGGGCTTTCAAATCTTCAGAAACTTGTGTCACTTGCACAGTTCGAGGGTTTTCACTACAAACCGAGGATAGACAAAGAGATACTCGCAAAATACTCAGAAGGGCTTATCGGTCTTTCCGCATGTCTGGCGGGTGAGATACCGCGTAAGATAATGCGTGACCAATACGACGAAGCTGTAGCCGCTGCCCACGAATATAGTGACATACTGGGCAAAGATAACTTTTTCCTAGAGATACAGGAGAACGGCATCGAAGAACAGCTGATGGTAAACAGAAACATCATAAAGATATCCAGAGAATCTGGAATTCCTCTGGTGGCAACAAACGACTGCCATTATCTCAACAAAGGGGATCACCTCTCACATGAGGTGCTCATATGCATACAGACCCAATCTACTATAAATAGCCCGAACAGGATGGAGATACACTCTGACCAGCTCTGGGTTAAAACAGGCGAAGAGATGTGGCGAGCTTTCGGCGAAGTTCCGGATGCGCTCACTAATACTGTCGAGATAGCAGACAGATGCAACACAGCTATAACTTTCGGCGAACTGCACCTGCCGGAATACGAAGTCCCGAAGGACTACTCTATTTCAAGCTACCTTACACATCTGGCAAAAAAAGGCTTACACGAAAAACTGGCAAAGGTTCCTGTGGAGAAACACGAGGAATATCATAAAAGACTTGATACTGAGCTTGAAGTTATCGTAGGAAAGAATTTTGCAGGGTATTTTCTTATTGTATGGTATTTCATGAATTACTCCAGAAGAGTGGGTATCCCGGTTGGCCCCGGAAGAGGTTCCGGTGCAGGCTCACTTGTGGCTTACACGCTTGGAATAACAGACCTTGACCCTATACACTTTAACCTTCTTTTCGAAAGATTTCTTAACCCGGAAAGGGAGTCCATGCCCGACTTCGATATCGATTTTTGTGTAAAAGGCCGAGAACAGGTCATCAAATATGTGAGAGAGAAATACGGCGATGACAGGGTTGCCCAAATTATAACATTCGGCAAACTGCTTGGACGAAGCACAGTACGCGATGTTGGCCGTGTACTTGAGGTTCCCCTGCCGGTAGTGGATAAACTGGCCAAGGCTATCCCGTCTGACCCCGGCATGACACTTCGAAAGGCTCTCGCTAAAGACGACAGTCTGAAAAAAGCATTTCAGGCGGTGGAACACGGCGAGCTTATATTGAACCATGCAGTAAAGCTTGAGGGGCTGGTGAGAAACACAGGGATGCATGCGGCTGGGATTGTTATCTCTGATAAACCGCTTAATGAGTATGTCCCTCTGTGTAAGGGGCAGAATAACGAGGTTATCGCCCAGTTTGAAAAAGATACTCTTGAAAGTGTAGGGCTTGTTAAATTCGACTTTCTAGGCCTGAACAACCTTACCATCATAGACGAGGCTATCCGTCAGATAAAAAAGAACAAAGGGGAAGATCTGGATATAACAAAAATACCACTTGATGATAAAAAAGTGTACGAACTGCTCAGCCGAGGGGATGCCACAGGTGTTTTCCAGCTGGAGAGCTCCGGCATGAAAAACCTGCTGAAAAAACTTAAGCCTGAATGCTTCGAAGACATCATAGCCCTTGTGGCGCTATACCGTCCGGGGCCTATGGAATCAGGCATGCTGGATTCCTTTGTAAAGCGTAAATATGGCGAAGAAGAGATAGATTATATCTTTCCTGATCTGGAAGAGTTTCTAGAAGAGACCCGAGGGGTTGTTATCTATCAGGAACAGGTAATGCAGATAGCCCAGACTGTAGCCGGATACTCACTGGGTGCTGCGGACATCATTAGAAGAGCCATGGGGAAGAAAAAAGCCGCAGAGATGGACAAGCAAAAAGAGTTTTTCCTTTATGGTGACGGCAAAACCATACAGGGCGCAAAAGCCAGAGGCTATGACATGGTCATGGCTGAAGACCTTTTTGACAAGCTGGCGAAATTTGCCGGATACGGGTTTAACAAATCCCACTCTGCTGCCTACGCTATGATCAGTTACCAGACTGCATACCTTAAAGCGAACTACCCTGTGGAATACATGGCCGCTATCCTCTCATGCGAAATAGATAAAGGTGAAAAGATTGTTACCTTTACCGAAGAGTGCAAGGCTATGGGTATAGAGGTGCTTCCGCCTAACATAAACAAATCAGATGTGAACTTTGCGATAGAAGGAAACTCAATCCACTTTGGGCTGGGCGCTATAAAAAATGTAGGCTATGTCGCAATAGAGACAGCCCTCAAAGAGAGAGCGGAAAACGGTAAATTTAAAAGCATATACGATTTCTGTGAGCGGGTCGATCTTCGTTCCTGCAACAAAAGAGTTCTGGAATCACTTATAAAAGCAGGTGCGTTTGACTGTACCGGCAAAAACCGGAGACAGCTTTTGCAGGTGGTGGAAAGAGCTCTGGAGGAAGGACAGAGAAAACACAAAATGGCAGAACAGGGGATAATATCCATTGAAGCTTTTCTGCTGGACGAGAACGAAGAGGAAGAGGAGCAATTTTATCCAAACGTGGAAGAGATGCCGGAGAACGAACTTCTGAAGATGGAGAAAGAGGTTCTAGATTTCTATATCTCAAATCACCCTCTGGCTATTTACAATAATATTTTGAAAACCTTCACAACACCACTAGGCGAAGTGCTTGATCCCCAAAGCGAAGGGGACATTGTTGTTGGCGGACTGGTCAAAAACGTAAAACGCATAGTCACAAAAAAGAAAGGCGAAAAAATGGCCTTTGTAAACATTGAAGATATGGACTCAGGGGTTGAGGTGGTTGTATTTCCGAGAACATACGAGCAGTATCAAAGACATCTGGAAAACGACAGTATTGTGATAATTGCTGGTAAAATTGATAAAAAAGAAGATAAAACTGTGATTATGGCCGATAAGATAATGGATGTGACTGAAGCTATGGAGATGCTAACCGATAAAGTTACAATAAGGCTCAGCTCTGTCGGGATGACCTCAGAGGTTATCAGTAAGCTGAAAACACTTGTAGGCACACATCACGGAGAGGTCCCAGTTTGTTTAAGGCTGGAAAAGCCAAAAACATTCGCTGTATATATAAGCACAGGCAGCGATTTCTGTATAAAACCCGGATACGATTTTTACAACGAAATAGACTCACTGCTGGGTAAAGACAGATACGAAATAGTCTCTAAACCTTATAAACACGAAGAGAGAAAGAACGGGTTCAGAAAAAACGGATATAAAACTGCATGAGGTAGTATATGTTCAAGGCTCTAACAATAGCGGGTTCTGATTCAAGCGGAGGCGCAGGCATACAGGCCGACCTCAAATCTTTCAGCGCAAACGGCGTATACGGCATGTCTGTAATAACTGCCATAACAGCACAAAACACCACCGGCGTGCAGGGGTATGTGGATGTACCTCTGGAATATATTGACATGCAGATAGATTCTGTGTTTGACGATATCAGACCTGATGCTGTTAAAACCGGAATGCTTTCAAACCCGGACACAGTAGCTCTTGTGGCGCGAAAGCTACACGAACTTAAAGCTAAAAACATTGTAGTTGACCCTGTTATGATCGCTAAAGGAGGCTCACAGCTTCTTTAGAATGACGCTATTGCGAACATGGTAGGGATGCTGTTTCCACAGGCAACCATAATCACTCCGAACATACCGGAAGCTGAATTCATAATAAAAAAGAAGATAGTCTCCACATCTGATATGCATGAGGTGTGCCTTGAACTGACCGACATGGGTGCACATGCTGTACTTCTCAAAGGCGGCCACATGGGAACAGTCGAGGCGAATGATCTACTTTTTGACGGGTCTAGTTTTCACACCTTCACTTCAAAACGTGTCCCAACCAATAACACACACGGAACAGGCTGCACACTGGCATCAGCCATAGCTGCAAACCTTGCAAAGGGTCAGTCGATTTTTGACGCTGTAAAACACGCTAAAGAATATATTCAGGGAGCCATAGAAAACGCTGACAAGCTAAAGATTGGTTCCGGTCACGGTCCTGTCCACCATTTCTACTGGTATTATTAACAAAACAAAAAGCCCCTCATTTGAGGGGCTTATTTTACAACCTATATTAGTTTCTAGATACACGTAGTTTGAGTCAAGCAATTACTTAACAGCGTTTTCCCAGTCAGCAAGAAACTGTGCGATCCCGGCATCAGTGAGAGGATGCTTCATCATCTGCTCTATCACCTTATAAGGTATAGTGGCTATGTCTACAGCTATCTCCTGACACTGAAGCATGTGAGCTGTTGAGCGGATAGAGGCTGCTATAACCTCTGTGTCGTAGTCGTAGGTGTCTACAACTGCCTGACACTGAGCAACAACATCTATGCCGTCGTGACCTATGTCGTCAAGTCTCCCCGCAAAAGGGCTTATATATGCAGCGCCAGCCTTGCATGCAAGTAGCGCCTGATTAGCGGAAAAAATAAGAGTAACGTTTACATCTATGCCTTCGCCTGAAAGAATACTTGTGGCTTTAAGTCCGTCTTTAGTAAAAGGTATCTTAACTACTATGTGCTCACTGATCTCTGCCAGTTCACGTCCTTCTTTTACCATTGTTTCCCAGTCAAGAGCGATAACTTCTGCGCTGACCGGACCTTTAACAACTTCACATATCTCTGCAACAGTCTTTTTGAAGTCTTTCTTCTCTTTAGCTATAAGAGACGGATTTGTTGTAACACCGTCAAGAACACCAAGGTCCTTCACCATTTTTATCTCTTCGACGTTTGCAGTATCAAGAAATATCTTCATTGTTTTCACCTTTTTTTTGAGCAATAAATTCGTCCATAGATTCCTGTGAGCTAAAGTAATACAGTTTATCGTAATATTTCACTTTAAACTCAGTATCTCTTCCAACAAAAACACCGTTGACTGGATCCTGCACTGTCTCTACAGCTCCGGTTTCAGTCTTATTGTCATCAGCACCTACTGGTTTTTTGAAAAGCTTAAAAGCTAAAAAACCTAGTATGGCAGCCAAAACAATCTTCATTATCATTACTCGGCTCCATCTTTATTATCAGGCTGTTCGGTCTTTGTTTCCTGTTTGTTTTCCGGTCTGCGGCTTCTTTGTGGTCTACCGCCTCTGTTGTCGGGTCTGCGGCTTCTTCCGCCCGCTTTGCGCTCCGGCAGTATCAGTATCTCTTTCAGGTGTCCGTCACCTTTGCTTACAGTGCTGATGCCCTGTACCTGTTTGAGAGCCATGTGTATTTCTTTGCGAACCAAGGTTACCATAGGCGACATTTTTATAGGCTTGCCTGTTCTGCGAACTGTTTTGGCAAGTTTTACAGCTTTCTCTTTCAGTGTTTCCACCACCCTCTCACGATAGTCCTCAACATCAACTATAAAACTAGAATCAGATCCTTCCCAGTCCATCATTCTGTTTATAATGAACTGCATAGAGTCAAGCATCTGAGCGTTTTTACCTATGAGAAGTTTCGAGTCAGGAGATATAATATTCAACACTATATCAGGGTTTCTGTTTTTAACCTCTATGCTGAAATCCTCAAAGCCTGCCTTTTCGAGCAGTTCTGAAATGAGCAGACGCCCCTTTCTTTTAAGGAACTCTATTTCGTTGAACTTAATCTTAACCTGTGCGTTTTTGCTGCCTATACCTAAAAAACCTTTAGAACCTGATGTCATAACCTCGTATTCAACAAAGTCTTTTGGTATATCATTTTCTGCCAGGAAGTTGTTAACAGCCTGATCGACTGTTCTGCCTTCCACTTCAAAATATTTCATTAGTCAAAAATCTCCATTTACTGCGCAAGTTTCTTGTTAATAACATACTGCTGCGCGATGGTCAGTACGTTGTTTGTCAGCCAGTAAACAACAAGCCCCGAAGGGAATGTAAGGAAAAGGAATGTGAAGATGAGCGGCATAAAGGTGAATATCTTCTTCTGAAGCTCATCTGTGGCTGTACTTGGGGTCATTTTCTGCTGAAGGAACATTGTAGCACCCATAACAACAGGTGTGATGTAATAAGGGTCTTTCAGAGAAAGGTCTGTTATCCAGAAGATGAAAGGCGCACCCTGCAGCTCAATGGACAGCAGAAGCGTCTTATAAAGTGCAAAAAATACCGGAATCTGAAGAAGCATAGGGAGGCATCCGCCAAGGGGGTTCACACCCTCTTTTTTGTAAAGCTCCATGTTAGCTGCGTTCATCTTCTCTTTATCGCCTTTGTACTTCTCTTTGATTTCAGCCATCTTAGGACCAAGCGATGACATCTTTTTCATACTCACCATACTCTTTTGTGTGAGCGGGAATGTTATTAGCTTTATGACAAATGTAAGCAGAATGATTGCAAAACCGTAGTTGCCTACTACTCCGTATATCATTTTCAGGAACTTAAGCATTGGTATGGCGATGAATGAAAAAATACCAAAATTGATAGATTTCTCGAATTTAATATCATATGACTTAAGCAGGTCATACTCTTTAGGACCTGCGAAAACAGAAAACTTGATCTCCTGTCTGTCTCCGGGATTAAGCTTTAGCTCTGTGAGCCCTGCAGTTTCAGCGGAATTGCCTTTAGGTGAAAATACACCTGATTCATAATCCTGAGCTACAGCCACAAGAAAATACTTTGACATGTAACCAACCCATTCAGGATTTTCTACAACTATGTTTTTATCGACTTTCTCAGCCTTCTCTTTCTTCAGCCTTTTACCGTCGAACATAAGCGGACCTTGGAAAGTATATCTGTCACCCTCGAAGCCGTCTACTGCATTTTGTCCGATACCAGAGCGGAAAGGAACACTGAGTGTTCTTTCGCCAGTATTTGTAAATGTAACTGCACCTTTGATTAGGTAATCATTTTCGTTAATTATATACTTTTTAGTAACAACAACCTCGCCCTGAGAGCCTGTGAATGTCACAGTTGTTGTTCCATTGTTCTTTTTTACTTCTGATTTGTAAGCAGTAATAAAAGGTACGTTTGTAAAAACAACATCGGATGCGCCACTTGAAAAGCCGACTCCTTCAAGCTTTCTGCCATGATAGTAGTTTACTATTGCAGACTTAATGTTTCCTGTAACTTCGTTGAAACTGTAATCTACATAATCTGTTTTAACATCAAATGTCTTCATTTCTATAGGGGCAACATCAGTTGTCTGCTCAAGAACTTCCACCGGTTCTGCCGGAGAAGTCTCTGCTGGCTGGTCTGTTGTTTGTATCTGTTCGGTCAGTTGTCTTGATTCTGTTTGTACGGGGGCTTGTGGAGCAAAGAAAAACTGGAATACTAGTATAACTATTGCACTAAGTCCTATTGCAAGTACGGTATTTCTATTCATCGAAAAATAACCTCCAGAGGTTTCAGCTTACTTAACATGGTCAAACCCGCCTTTCGAAAGCGGATTACACCTGGCAACTCTCCAAACGGCAAGGAGAATTCCTTTGAATAGCCCTTTCTTTTTCAGGGCTTCTGCAGCGTAGTCAGAGCATGATGGATAAAACCGGCAGCGGTTGCCGAGCAGTGGAGATATGAATAATTTATAAACCCTGAGCAGGCCTATCAGAGGGCGTCTCAGGTCTAATACTTTTCGCAAGAGAGAGAATTTCATATCTGAGTTCACCGTATTGGGCGTTGGCGCTTTTTGGCAAGGCCCTAAGCACAAAGTCGTGCCCGACTGGGAATGCCATTTTGCTAGTTCTGTAAATATCTCTAAAGATGCGCTTTAGCCGGTTTCGGGTCACCGCTTTTTTGTCAACACGCTTGCTGACGGTGACCCCAACTCTATTCAGGTCTTTACCATTATATATATAGTGCAGAGCGACAAACTTGCCGATTTTTTTTCTACCCTGTCTGAAGACCTGTTCAAATTCCTTCGTTTTTGTCAGCTTCTCGTTTTTCTTAAGTCGCTGATCATCAGACTGTAAGACGCTTACGTCCTTTAGCTCTTCTTCTAGCAATGGCGAGTTTACCGCCTCTTGTCTTCATTCTGGCCCTGAAACCATGCTTGCGTTTGCGCTTAATGTTACTGGGCTTCTTCATAGTGAGCATCTGTGCCATCTCAACTACTCCTTATTTCTTTCTTATCGTTTGTATATAGAGACTATTATACTGTCTTACTATTTGGTAAGCCCGTGATTATATAAGGTCACTTCCTGTTTGTCAATAATTGAAACATGCATTTTTTTCTTGACTAAAATTATAAGCTTATGTATAAGTGATGTTCCCTGCGGCTGGCAGGATTCGTGGAGGTACGCATAAAATGTTCGCAATTATAAAAAGCGGCGGAAAACAATACTCAGTCAAACCCGGCGATACGCTGAAGGTTGACAGTATAAAAGCCGATGAAGACTCAGTTATTGAAATTAACGATGTGCTTGCAGTGAGCGATAATGGTCAGCTCTCAGTTGGTGCCCCTTTTGTTGAGGGTGCTGTTGTGAAGGCTAAAGTAATAGCTCATGAGAAGGGCGATAAATTACTCGTTTTCAAAAGAAAGCGTCGTAAAGACTACAAGAAAAGATATGGTCACCGCTCTTCACTTACATCAATTAAGATCGAAGATATTAAAGTAGGTTAAGGAGGCGTCTAATGGCTCATAAAAAAGCTGGTGGTAGTACCAGAAACGGAAGGGACTCGAACTCGAAACGCCTCGGCGTTAAGAAGTATGACGGTGAAGAAGTTCTGGCTGGAAACATCATAGTTAGACAGCGCGGAACAAAATTTAAGCCTGGAACCGGAGTTGGTATCGGAAACGACTACACTATCTTCGCCCTTATCCCTGGATACGTTAAGTTTCAGGACAAAGGCACACAAGGCAAATTCATCAACATTATTTCTGAAAGAGCGTAAGTCCTTTACAAGTTTTTTGGCTTACAACCTAATAAGATAATTAAAAAGCCCACCACCCGGTGGGTTTTTTTTGGCACTAACAAAAATAAAGGTCTGATCCTTATAAACAGGCGTTTATTACGCTTTTATCGGAGAAATCTTTTAAGTGCCTTTGTAAACAACTTTTGTAATATGCAATGCATATGCTAACATTAAGAAAGGAGAGCACCAGAAGAAACCAGCGTTTCTGATAGTGCCAACAATAACATGAAGTTTATAGATACCTGTGAAATTTTGGCCGTTGCCGGAGACGGCGGAAACGGATGCATGAGTTTTCGAAGAGAAAAATTTGTGCCAAGAGGCGGACCAGACGGCGGAAACGGCGGACCTGGTGGTGATGTTGTACTCCGTGCCGATAGTACAAAACATACTCTTATGGATGTTCGCTACATTTACCACCGTAAAGCAGAAAGAGGCATACACGGTAAAGGCAAAGACATGCATGGCCGCAAGGGGGAAGATGCAGTTGTTATTGTTCCCATTGGAACTGTTGTCAGAAATTTCGAAACAGGTGAAGTAATAGCAGACCTGACCAAACAGGATGAAGAGATCATTGTTGCCAAAGGCGGTAGAGGCGGACGTGGAAACGCAAACTTCACTTCACCGACCCACAGAGCACCCAGAAGACACGAAGAAGGGTTTCCGGGTGAGCAGGTAAAACTTGCCATTGAGCTTAAGCTTATTGCTGATGTTGGTATAATAGGATTACCTAACGCAGGGAAATCTACTCTGATATCTACAGTGTCCGCAGCCAAACCGAAAGTAGCTGACTACCCTTTCACCACACTTACTCCTAATCTCGGTGTTGTTAAAGGTCTTTATGGAAATGCTTATGTCCTTGCAGACATGCCTGGACTCATAGAAGGCGCACACGAAGGTGTGGGCTTAGGTATACAATTCCTGCGCCATATTGAAAGAACAAAACTTCTGCTTCACCTTATAGATGCTTCTGACGAAGAATCTATGGTGGAAAGATATAAAAAACTGCGAATAGAGCTGGATAAGTTTTCAGAAGATGTTTCTCAAAAGCCTGAAATTATTGCAGCTACTAAAATGGACTCTGTTTATCAGGAAAATCTCGATGAATTTAAACAATTTTTAAAATCTGAAAAACCTGATGCAGTCTTTTTTGAGATATCAGCTATCGCTAAACAAGGTACAGATTCGCTTATAAAGCACCTTGATGAAGCTCTTAATGAGTTAACTGAAATAAACGACGAATAGCACCAGCTAATATTCCTATGGATAAGAATTGCCGTTCGAGGCTCAAGATATCATGATGCTTACTAGCGGCTAAAAAATTTCTATTCTATAAGGTGGCAACTATGAAGAGACTCTCTGAGATACTTCCAAACTCTATGCCGCAAGGCTTCGCTTCCTATAGTAAAATAAAAAAACTATGGAGCGATTGTGCAGGTGATACAATTGCTTTTATCACCACACCGGGCAGCGTTTCTGAAGTAGTTCTGAATGTTGCGGTGCACGACCAGACATGGCTCTCTGAGATAGGCTTTTTGAAAGGCGAGCTAATACAGCGCCTTAAAATGAAAGGGCTGGAATTGGACAACATCAATTTTTATTACAAACATCGCAAACTCAATGATTCAGAAATTATCTATCCCACAAGAAAATCCATGACTGAAAAAGAGAAAAAGTTTGCAGACAGGCTCATAGACACCATAGAAGATGAGGCTCTTAGGGCTGCATTCAGAAAAGCTATTTACGGTTATTTCACTTTATATACTATTGAAGACTACCTTAACTGCTAATTTTCTGTTTACATGTACCTTTCATTTTATTATTTTAAATAAAAATTAGTTTAATATTTTTAAATTTCATCTTTTTATGGAGGATAAAATTTTAATATACATCTGGAGGAACAATGATTCTTGATATAAAGACATTCCCTGACAAGGTTTTACGTAAAAAGGCAGAGCCAGTTATAGAATTTAATGATGAGCTTAAACTGCTTCTTGATAATATGATGGAAACTATGCGTGCAAATTCTGGAGTTGGCCTTGCTGCTCCACAGGTAGCTGTAAGCAAACGCATTTTAGTTATAGATACAACTCAGGCCGAAGAAGAAGGCAGTCTCCTGCGTGTTATTAACCCAGAGATAATTTCTGAAGAAGGGGAACAGCTCGGTGAAGAAGGCTGTCTGAGTGTACCAGGTGAATATGAGCCCATTAGAAGAGCAGAAAAAATTATCCTTAAAGCTCAGGATGAGAACGGAAAAGAATTTACTCTTGAGGCTGAAGCATTTCTTGCCCGTGTAATACAGCACGAAATAGACCATCTTAATGGTGTTCTTTTTATAGACAGACTTCCTTCATACAAAAGAGATACTTTAAAAAAAGCAATTAAGAGGCGTATAGCTGAAGGTGACTATATTGTCACTGGGATGGAATAATCGCAACGCATACCCGCTCATAACGTGATATTATTAATAAATAGTATCACTGGGGTGAGTTATGATTGAAGGTCTTGCTTTAGCTTTAATGAAAACACTTGCTACGTATCTCTTCAAAACATACGTACTTTATACAGCAAAGGTCAATATTGAAGGTGCGCCAAACTGGTATATGTCAAATGTTCAGTCTCAAGTGTGTGTTTACGAACACCAATACGGAGGGCTGGAAGCCATCGACAAGGCAAAAGCCGATACATATCCTAAAATGCAAAAAGAACTCTCTGGCATCATAGAAGCTGTGATCTATGAAAACTATTCTAAACTTAAAGACCCTAAAGAGAAAAAATTTGTAATGGCATTCAAAAATGATCCTGATGCACCTGTTTTTATCAGAAAAAACATGCAGTTCACTGGTATTGAGTATAAAAAGAAACAGCAGGTGGCTTTTATTCAAGCATGCATAGATAAAGACATAATACTCAAATATCAGCAAGCTCGGGCAGACGTTATTAAATATGAACTTACTCATAAACGTGCTGACAGCGCCTTTGAGGAACTTGAAGAAGGTGACATGAGTCTAGAATAGTTGTAAAATCTTTATAAAAACCACTAGCCCTCTTCACTGTAAGCACTTATATTGCTTATATAAAGAGGTTTTTATGACAAAATATATAGTTTGCACGCTACTTGCATTAGTAATTTCGTGTGCTAATGTAACATACGGCGGCAAAACAGGATCTTTTCTCAGACACCAAGTTCATAACAACACAGTGTTAGAGCGTTTTGTGATGCAACCCAAACAAAAGTTTAGACAAAAATTCACACTCCCCCCTTTTAGGCTGACAGAGGAAGATTTTTTAACTCTTAACGCAGATCTGAATAACGACGGAATAAAAGATATAATCGGTACACTTGATAACTTCAAATTTCAACAAAATGGTGCCTACCCTTTATATATACTTATCGCAAATGACTACTCTTTTCATAAGATAGAAACTCAGGCGCGTACACAGTCTTTTGACATTAAAGTCCTTGATGCTACCTCTAATGGCTTTAATGATATCTCTGTTGATGGTAATATTATCAAATACGATGGCGATGTATATAAATAAGGAGTAAACATGCGTTTTTTTATCGTGTTATTAATGGTTTTTACAGTTCATATGTCAATAGCCGCAGAGATTCCAACCAGGATTAATGACAAAGCCACCGCTTCCAAATCAGTAAGCCCTGATGTCATGAAATCTAACTTAACGATTACCTATACTGTTGAAGATTTTAAAACTGCATCGATTGGGATAGAAAAGATTGCAACTATTATCAATGCACATTCATCCACATGCAGTTTTTCCAGCTACCAGATAAGTCCAAAATACAGTTACAGCAACAACACCAGAAATCTAGAGGGATATTCAGCTAAAATAATGTCACCTTGCAGTTTCTCAAACATATCTGAATTTGACAAAGTTTTGAACGATCTGGATTCTGTCACAGCTGCTAATAAATCTTACGTAACTTCTATAAGCCCAGTACAGTGGACTGTTTCAGAAAATGTAAAAGATGAAATACATGCTGAGCTTAAAATAAAAGTGCTTTCAGAAATAGATATAAAGCGTGTGACATACGGAGAAGCGCTCTCCAGAAAGTGCTACACCACTTATGTTACTTACAGAGGAGCTACACCGCCACCTAACGGAACTCCTATGCTTGCAAGATCATCCGCTGAGTCTTTTCAATCCACTACACCAGATAAAAATAACGAAGACATCAGCATCAGTGCAGATTTCACTCTCTTATGTAAATAAAAAAAAGGCGGCTCAATGAGCCGCCTTAGTTTATTAGTTTTCGATGTTTACGAGGTCATCGTAAATATACTGAATATCTTTCTTATGACAGGCAACATCATAAGCCAGCCTCTGAAATGCTTCTCCGGCTTCTGTTCCGGTGAATTTTTCAGCCATCTGCTCATAGAATTTCATAGAACCATCTTCGTGCCTGATGGCTATAAGGAGTAGTTCCTGAACATTCAGGTCTGGCTTTACAACCTCTGAATGACCTGTTCTGCCTATCCCAAGATCTCTAAGTTTACATGAGGAGTCAAGCCCCAGTTTATCCAGGCATCCACATTCGACAGCTGATTCTATCTCATTCTTAAACCTAAGCTTTGTCTCCATCAGCTCTTTAATAATAGCTTTAGAGGAAAGTTCAGATACCAAAGAGAGAAGTTTCTCGTAAAAGTCATATGTGAGCTGTTCTTTCCGTGCGGCTTCTTTCAAAGCCTCAACAACTGTTGCTTCCATTTATATCACTCCTAAACTAACAGGGTCTTCACAAGATTCACAAAGAACGTAGGGAAGAAACCTATCAATATCACCATCACTGCACCTATAAAAGATGTAATGAAAGCTGAACGTGAAACTGTTGCATCCACTTCGTACTCTGGCTCTTTGAAGTACATGTAAATTGTGACACGCATGTAGTAGTAACATGCAAGTGCACTGTTAAGACCACCGATGATAGCGAGCCAGTAAAGCTCAGCTTTCATAGTAGCCATGATTACCTGAAATTTTCCTATGAACCCTGCAAGGGGCGGAATACCCGCAAGAGAGAACATAAAAATCAGCATACCGAGAGCATACATAGGGTTAGTCTTAGACAGCCCCGCAAAGCTCTCAAGTCTCTCATCATCTATCATACCTTTGTTCTTCACAACGCCAAGCAGTGTAAAGGCTCCAATGTTCATGAAGGCATAGATTATGGCATAAAGTGCCACAGACTGGTAGCCCTCTGGGTTCATGGAAACAAGACCCATAAGCATAAATCCCGCATGTGCGATGGCTGAGTAAGCAAGCATTCTCTTCACGTTGTTCTGTGCAAGAGCTACCAGGTTACCATATGTCATCGTTATAACAGCAAGTATGCCGAAGAACAGTGCCAACATGTTTCCAACAGGCTCAAGTGCTATCCAGCAAAAGCGGATAAGTGCACCCATTGCAGCAGCTTTTGGAGCTACTGTCATAAAACCAGCAGAAGGAGTAGGCGCTCCCTGATAAACATCAGGTGCCCACATATGGAAAGGTACGGCAGATATTTTGAACGCAAATCCAGCAAGCATCAGCACAAGACCAAACTTAAAAGTTGTGGTGGAAGCTGCGCCGCCTTTAAGAGCAGCAGCTATCTCAAGATAGTTCATGCTGCCTGTTGCGCCGTATACGAAAGTAAGACCGTAGAGGAATATACCGGAAGAGAAAGCACCAATGATAAAGTACTTAATACCGGCCTCAGACGACCTTGCGCATTTTTTATTGAATCCAGCGAGGATGTACATGGATATCGCCATTGTTTCCATACCAGCGTAAAACACTGTCAGGTCATATGCGGATACCATAAACATCATTCCAACTACGCTGAAGAACATAATTGTATAGAACTCACCTTTAAGTATTCCGTTTTCTTTCAGATAGCTTACAGAGCCGAGTGTTGTCAGCGAATAAGCTATTGCAAAGATAAAGAAGAATACAAAGGAGTATGAGTCCCACATCACCATGTTACCGAAGCCTAGGAATTTTTTCCCAACAGGTGGCCAGGCAATCAGTACGGTGATAACCAGAAACGCTATACCGAAGTAACCTACCATGGACTTTTTCTCATTCTTTGTCATTACATCAAGAACAACAAGAATAAGGCCGAACATGGTCATAATAACTTCTGGGTATATTGAAAGAAGGTTCATTATTGCTTGTGGTGTCATATCTTAACCTCCCTTACTTCATCGCCACTGCGACTGTCTGCATGTGTTCAACAAGATTTTTAACACTTGCATGCATGTACTCAGTGAATGTCTCAGGATACATACCAACCCAGAACACGATGACCAAAAGAGGGAAAAGATAAATAACTTCCCTCAGGTTCATATCCTTCAGGTTCTCCCACTTAGTATTAAGTGATTGATAGAATGCCCTCTGGTATACCCACAGCATGTAAACGGCTGAAAAAATCACACCGATCGCAGCTAGGATAGCCCAGTCGGAGAATGCCTGAAATGCACCAACAAGTACAAGGAATTCACCGATGAAAGCGCCCATAGAAGGAAGTCCTATGGAACCCATTGTAAAGATAAGGAAGATGGTAGCAAACAGTGGCACGCTTTTAGCGATACCGCCGTAGTCTGATATCTCCCTAGTGTGTGTTCTCTCATAAATAAGACCGATCAGAAGGAAGAGCGCACCAGTTATTATACCGTGGTTAAACATCTGGAGGATACCGCCTTCGATACCAGCCTGGTTAAGAGCGTATATACCGAGTGTCACAAAACCCATGTGTGAAACCGATGAGTAAGCAACGAGTTTTTTAATGTCCTGCTGAACCATCGCCACAAGTGCACCATAAATGATAGCTATCACTGACATGACAGCAACAAAAGGCATCAGTTTTATGGAGGCGATAGTTGTCATAGGCAGACAGAACCTCAGCATACCATAAGTTCCCATTTTAAGAAGTACACCGGCAAGGATAACAGATCCTGCTGTAGGCGCCTCAACGTGAGCGTCAGGAAGCCATGTGTGTACTGGAAACATTGGAACTTTTATGGCAAATCCGAGGAAGAATGCCGCAAATACGAGCATCTGGAATCCTACACCATAGCTTGCGTGCTGTGCTGTTATGGCCAGAATGTCGAATGTATAGTTGCCGGTTACTGAACCATGCTTGAAGTAAAGCGCGATGATAGCAATCATCATAAGTACAGAACCTGCGAATGTGTATAAAAAGAACTTTACAGCAGCGTAAATTCTTCTCTTTCCGCCCCATACGCCTATTATCAAGTACATTGGGATAAGCATAGCCTCCCAAAATACGTAGAAGAGGAAGAAGTCCATTGCAAGGAATGTTCCCACCATACCTGTCTCAAGGATAAGCATGGAGATGTAGAACTCTTTCTGTCTCTTCTGGATATAGCTGAATGAGCCGAGTATAGCAATCGCACTCAGGAGAGTTGTAAGGAAAATCATAAGGATAGAAATTCCATCAACACCTACAGAGTAGTTTATGCCTAAAGCCGGGATCCAGTCCATCTTCTCAACGAACTGCATGCCGGGGTTTGCCTTATTAAAATTGGTCATCAAAGGTATAGTAAATATAAACTCTACCACTGATGCCGCAAAGGCAGCCCACATGGTTGCTTTTCCACTCTTAAAGAATATAAGGATGAAAAGTGCCGCCACCAGCGGGAAGAAAATAAGGATACTTAGGATATTCTCCATCATCTTTCCACCCCCTTACACTGTGTAAAATATTGTGACTAGAACTATCAGACCGATCACCATAGTGAACACATATGTCTGAATACGTCCTGTCTGTACATGTCTTACAAGTCCACCGAACCACATAGGAACCTTTCCGAATGCGTTTACGATAAAATCGATGACATTTACATCGAACCCTCTCCAAAGCATGTTGGAGATTGTTACGATTGGGTGTACGAAGATAAAGTCATAAAGCTCATCGAAGTACCACTTGTTATAGAAGAACTTATGGATTGGCTTAAATGTCTTAACTGTCTTCTCAGGAAGCGCAGGGTACATCTTCACATAGAAGAGGTACGAAACAAATATACCCGCAGCAGCAACGCCTATTGAGAGAAGCATCAGGATTGTCGCAGTTGCGTGTGACATATGATGCGCCTCACCAGCGTGTGCAGGAGTAAGCACTGGCCCGAGGAAAGTGTGTATATATCCGTTTTCAAGCGGATATCCGAAGATCATACCCACAAAGATGGAGAGGAACGCAAGGAATACAAGCTGTCCAGCCATTGTCCAAGGGGACTCGTGAGCGTGATCGTGTAGGTACTGGTTTCTCGGTGTTCCCTGGAACACGAGGAAGTAAGACCTGAACATATAAAATGCTGTCATACCGGCTACGCCTGTACCGACTAACCATGCAATGTTGTGGCCGCCTGCGAATGTCATGGCAAGGATCTCGTCCTTAGACCAGAAACCTGCGAGTGGCGGAATACCTGCAATGGCGATACAACCGATAAGGTATGTCCAGTGGGTGATCGGCATTTTCTTTTTCAGTCCACCCATGTTTCTAACATCAAGATCATCATGCATAGCGTGCATTACAGAACCTGAGCAAAGGAAAAGAAGTCCCTTGAACATAGCGTGTGTGAATAGGTGGAAGATAGCTGCAACATATGCTCCAACACCAGTAGCCATGATCATATAACCAAGCTGTGATACTGTTGAGTAAGCAAGGATTCTCTTCAGGTCGTACTGTGTAAGACCTATTGTAGCACCGAGGAATGCTGTCATAGCACCCGCGAAGATAACAAAAGAAGATGTCATCATAGCTTCGGAGAAGAGTGCGTTGCAACGCGCTACCATGTAAACACCGGCTGTAACCATTGTAGCCGCGTGGATAAGTGCGGAAACCGGTGTAGGACCTTCCATAGCATCCGGAAGCCAAGTGTGCAGAGGAAACTGAGCAGATTTACCCATCGCTCCGCAGAAAAGACCGAATGTCATAAGGTCTATAAGTGAAAGCTTCATGCCAAAGACAACAAAGCCAGCCTCTTTAATATGGTGAATCGCTTCTGCATTGAATGCATCAGAGTAGTTTACGCTTTTAAAAGTAACTACTACAAGCAGCAGTCCAACGTAAAAGCCGAAGTCACCGACTCTGTTCATTACAAAAGCTTTTTTACATGCATCAGCTGCGCTCTTTTTGTGGAACCAGAAACCGATAAGCAGGTATGAAGAAAGACCCACGAGTTCCCATCCTACAAAGAGCATCAGGAAGTTGTTACCAAGAACAAGTACTAGCATGGAGAGTGTGAAGACTGAAAGATATGTAAAGAATCTCCAGAATCCAGGATCACCGTGCATGTACCCGATGGAGTAAATGTGCACCATCAGGGATATTGTTGTAACAACAATAAGCATAATGGATGACAGCGGATCAATAAGTATACCAAATGGTACACTGAGGTCGCCCGCTATGACCCAGGTGTATAGTGTGCCGTCTACGCTGAAACCTTGTGTGGATACAAGGTAGAAAATAACCAGTGCGCAGAGAAAGGAAACACTAACACCTGCAATAGCCACAATTGGAGCAAGATTTTTGATATACTTTCTTCCAAGAAGTCCGTTTATCAAAAAGGCTACCAGTGGCCCGAGTAGTGTTAATACTGCAAATATCATGACCTACCTCTATCCTCTCATTGTATTAATTTCATCAGCGTTTATTGTCTGCTTGTTTCTGAACATTGTAATGATCAGAGCCAGACCAACAGCGGCTTCAGCAGCTGCTACAGCCATTACGAAAACGATATATATCTGTCCGGTCATGGACTGAAGATAGTTCGAAAAGGCTGCGAGGTTGATGTTAACAGCGTTAAGCATCAATTCCAGTGACATGAACATTACTATAAGGTTCCTGCGAACAAGAACACCAGCCATGCCAATGGCAAAGATGATACAACTCAGAACAAGATAATGTGCTAGCGTAAGCATCTTTTCCCCCTTAATCCTTTTTCGCTATTACAATCGCGCCGATCATAGCTACAAGAAGCATGATTGATACAATCTCAAACGGAACGATGTATTTTGTAAAAAGGTCTATACAGAACAGTTTAACGTTTCCGAGCTGATTTGGATCGTTAATACCTGTAAGCTTAGTCGTTTTGATGATATCTGCACCCATCAGCGTCATGATTATCTGAAGGAATACGATAAAAGACACTATCCCTCCGAGTATCACTTTAAAAGGCATCTTAATGAAACCTTTTGACTTAGGGTTAAGCAGCATTACCACAAACATATACAGAACTAGAATCGCGCCTGCATATACCATTACCTGAATAGCCGCAATGAACTCGGCATCAAGCTGTACGAAGATGCCCGCAACACAAAAGAATGTGAGCAGCATCCAAAGTGCTGAATGTACAGGGTTCTCTCTGGTTACTAGAAACAGAGCAGAAACTACCGCAGTGATTCCCAGCACCCAGAAACCTATGTTTGCCAGAATTGCGTTCATTGCTGTACTCCTTCTTCAAGTTTCTTTTTGAGGTGCTTATTCTTCCAGTTACCCTCAAGGTTATCCTTGTAGTTCTGAGAAAGGACTCTCATGTTCACAACGTAGTTGTCTCTAGTGTTGTCAACAAGGTTCCACTCCCACCCCATATGGATAGCATCTACAGGGCAGACCTCTTCGCAGTATCCGCAATAGATACATCTGGAAAGGTCTAATTCGTATTTTCTGATAAGCCTCTCGCCATTAGGACCGCAATCGGTCTCAATATGAATACACTCAGAAGGGCATACCTTCTGGCAGAGGTAACAACCAACGCATTTGGTGCTTCCGTCTGCATGTGTCTTGATATACTGAACACCCCTGAATCTGTCCTGAATTGGAGTAGCTTCAAAAGGGTATTTGTATGTTACAGGTTTAGTAAACATATGACCAAGAGTGATGCTGAGACCTTTCAGAATCTCTGTAAAAAAGATTGTTTCAAAGATATTTTTTCTCATTCTATCACCCCTTAATTCCTTATCGCATAGACAACGATGCCTGTAATAAACACGTTGGCCAGTGCGATTGGAATAAGTATTTTCCATCCAAGGTTCATCAGCTGGTCATACCTGAGTCGTGGAAGTGTTGCTCTCAGCCACAGGTAGAAAAACATAAACCCAAGAACCTTGATAAAGAACCAGACAAGCGGCGGTAAGAAAGGACCGTTGTATCCGCCAAGAAAGAGTATGGTCACGAGGCAGGCCATAACCCACATTGCAGCATATTCACCGAGGAAGAACATTGCAAACCTCATGGATGAATACTCTGTGTGGAAACCTGAAACGACCTCTGTCTCTGCCTCAGGCAGGTCAAACGGAGCTCTGTTTACTTCAGCCACAGCTGATATTATAAAAACTATAAAAGCAACAAACTGAGTAACTATAAACCACATTCCAGCCTGTGCATCTGTAATGCTTTTCAGGCTAAGGGATCCTGCTAGCAGGACTGGGCCTATTATGGAAAGTCCCAAAGCTGTTTCGTAGCTGATAACCTGAGCTGTTGATCGAAGAGAACCCATTGTGGAGTACTTCGAGTTAGAAGCCCAGCCTGCCATAATAATACCGTACACACCCACAGAGGAGAGTGCCAGTATGTAGAGCAGACCTACATTGATATCAGTTACATAAGGTTGTACCTTCATGCCGAATATTGTCATTTCATCGGCAAAAGGGATAACCGCAAAGGCTGCAAGTGCTGGAACCATACCAAGAAAAGGAGCGATATAGAAGACTGGTTTGTCTACCATATCAGGAGTCATATCTTCCTTAGTAAAAAGCTTCAGACCGTCAGCTATGGGTTGTAACAGTCCAAATGGACCTGTGTGTGTGGGTCCGAGTCGTGCCTGCATACTACCTATGACTTTACGTTCAGCATAGGTCATATAGGCGACACCCAGAAGCGAACACACGATAATAATCAGTATCTTGATTAGTGTGAAGACAATCGCGAGTACCATTCCCCTACCTCTTATCTATAACTTTCATTTACTTATTTCCGCTTTCAAATATCTTCCCAGAGAGAAGATATCGGCTGTGCTTGCAAAGTCCTCAGGGAGTGATACACAACCCTTTGTGATTTGCTTATTTATCTCAACAACAAACTCACCTGCGAATCCGTCGCCTTTAATTTTGACAGTGTCGCCTTCAGCGCTCTCCATCTCGTTGGCGTCGGCATCGTTCAGCTCCAGTTTCGGTGTACCGTAAACTTTCGCAAGGTCAGGTGACCATCTTGTGTAAGAACCGGAATGCAGCCTGAGGCTAGCGGGATAAAGGTAGAACTTGCCGCTGCCTTTTGCAGTTGCTGATGCTTTCTCCATTTCAGTTTTAAACACTGAAGGATAAGCAACCTTGCCGCCATCCCACTGGATACCGGAATAAAGCTTTACCTCTTTTTCGATGAGCTTTCTCACAGCGTAAACATCTGTGGGAAGCTCTGCACCGAGAGCCTTTCCGAGAGCTGCGATGACATCTGCATCAGCAGAAACACCCTTGTCTACAGCTTTGCTCACTTCCTGAACTCTACCTTCAAGGTTTGTAAAAGATCCGGACTTCTCAGCAAATGTTGCAACTGGTACATAAACATTTGCAGCTTTAGCTGTGTCGCTCATAAAAGGATCGGTAACCATCAGGAGATCAAGTTTGGCAAGAGCACCTTCAAGCTTACTCCAGCCAGAACGAACAAGGATGTTCTCGCCGAAGCACAGTACAGCCTTGATTGTTCCACCCTCAACACCTTTTGCGAAATCGGCAGGATTATTCTTGCCAAATCCCATGTCGACGATACCAACTGAGTTATTCTTGGATTTTGCAGGGACAAGTATAACCTTGTCACAAGCTTTCTTGATTTCCTGAGCTATATAAGCATCCGCTTTATTATAAGGGTCGAAAACAACAACTGGCTTTTCGGCTTCAAGCATTGTTTTTGCCATCGCTGAAAAGTCGTTGTCAGCTCCGCCCATAGCGGCGCAGAATTTCTCCATCTTTACTGCAAGCTCGTCAGGGTTGCCTGTGATAAGCTCAGTGGCAACTCTTTTAAGAGCAGTTTCAGAAGGGTAGAAAACGAAACAGTTTGCATTTTCTTCCCTAGCTGCAACTCTTACAGCAAGTCCGAGAATCGGGTTTGATTCGGTAACATTAATATTCAGAACTGCCAGTGCATCACTAGCCTCTACCTCTGAATAAGCACCTTCAGGCATTATCTCATCTGTCTCTGTAGAAAAGACATTTTTAGTTCCTATTGTTTCAGCAAGTTTAGAAGCGAGGAAAGCTTCCTCGTTTGTAATACGTGGCGATACAACAACAGCAACCTCTTCCGCCTTGAGCCCTTTCAGTTTCTCAGCAGCATACTCTACAGCTTCAGCGACAGTAGCTTTTTTGGCCTCGCCGCCTACAGTTATCTGAGCCTCAGTTTCACGTTTCACACTATTCATGAAATCGAAACCGAAACGCCCTTTAGCACACATGTATCCGTGGTTAACGCCTTCTTCAGGCATTTCATTCATACGGAAGACTTCGTTACATTCGTAGTCTATGCTCACGGTACATCCGCATGAGCAGAGACCGCAGATTGTCTTTTCACTCTCAAGGTTCCAAGGTCTGTTCTTGAAAAGATAAACCCTGTTGTTCAGAGAGCCTACTGGACAAACACTGATACACTGTCCGCAGTATTCACAATTCCAAGGCTGCTCAAATGAAGTACCGATCATAGTGTCTGTACCTCTGTTCAGGAAGCTTATCGCCTGAATATTAACAACCTCATCACAAATACGTACGCAGCGTCCGCAAAGTACACATCTGTCTATATCCCTTTCAATAAAAGGATTGGTGTGGTCAACAGGTGTGTCGTTAGGTGAAGCGTCAAAGCGTACTTTGGTAACGCCTACTTCATATGTAAGGTCCTGCAGTCCGCACTCCCCGCCCTTGTAGCAGACAGGACAGTCCAGTGGGTGGTTGATAAGAAGCAGCTCTATGGCAGTCTTACGAACCCTTGCAAGTTTTTCTGATTCTGTAATGATTTCCATTTTGTCGGTAACAGGTGTTGTGCAGGCAGCCATAAGTTTTGGCATGCCGACCTGCTCCACAAGGCAGACCCTGCAGGCACCGAAAGGATTCAGTCTTGAATCGTGGCAAAGCACAGGAATGCTAACACCAGCTTCTTTCGCTGCATCAAGGATAGTAGACCCTGGAGCAACCTGTACTTCTTTTCCGTTTATTTTAACGTTTAGCATACTGATTTTTCTCCCCGGTCCTAATCTATTGCGTTAAATGGGCAGTTCACGATACACTCGCGGCACTTAACACATTTTTCCTGATCTATTATTGCAAACTCTTTCTTCTCCCAGTAAATAGCATCAACCGGGCAGGCTTTTTTGCAGAGTCCGCATTTCTTACATCTTTCGTTTATTACGACAAACTCAACAAGCTCAGCGCATTCCCTTGAAGGACACTTTTTATCGTAAATGTGCGCCTCGTACTCATCTCTGAAATATTTTATCGTAGTGAGTACAGGGTTTGGAGCTGTCTGTCCAAGACCGCAAAGAGAAGACGTCTTAATGTCCTCCCCGACCTTTTGAAGAAGTTCGATATCCCCTTCACGTCCACCACCGGTTGTGATGCGGTCGAGAATATTAAGCATTGTCTTAGTACCGATACGGCATGGAATACACTTACCGCAGGACTCTCTCTGTGTGAATGTAAGGAAGAACTGCGCAACGTTAACCATGCAGTTTGTTTCGTCCATAACAACCACGCCGCCTGAACCCATCATGGCTCCGGCTGCTATAAGTGAGTCGTAATCGATAGGTGTTTCAAGGTGATCTGGTGTAAGACAGCCACCGGATGGTCCGCCAAGCTGAACAGCCTTGAATTTTCTCTTTTTCGGGATACCGCCGCCAACATCAAAAATCAGCTCACGTACGGTGATTCCCATAGGAACCTCAACGAGACCTGTTGACTTAACTTTTCCTGAAATAGCGAAAATCTTAGTACCTTTTGATTTCTCAGTACCGATTCCAGCATACCACTCAGAACCCTCAAGGAGGATGAGCGGAAGGTTAGCAAATGTCTCAACGTTATTAACGTTGGAAGGCTTCTGCCAGAGTCCTTTAACAGCAGGGAAAGGAGGTCTTGGTCTTGGCATTCCTCTTTCGCCTTCAATAGATGCGATAAGAGCAGTCTCTTCTCCGCAAACGAATGCACCAGCACCTTCTTTCAGCTTCAGTTTGAAGTTGAAATCGGAACCGAATACCCCTTTGCCAAGGTATCCTGCATCTTCAGCATCTTTGATCGCTTTAATAACTCTTTCTATTGCAAGCGGATACTCTGCACGGCAGTAGATGTAACCTTCGTCACAGCCGATTGCGTATCCAGCTATCAGCATACCTTCTATAACAGCGTGCGGGTTACCCTCTATGATGGAACGATCCATGAACGCTCCGGGGTCGCCCTCGTCTGCATTACAGATAAGGTATTTATGATCATCTGTTGGTGAGTTTCTACAGAAAGTCCACTTAAGTCCTGTAGGGAAACCACCGCCCCCGCGACCGCGGAGACCTGACTTTTTAACTTCTTCAATAACCTCTTCGGGCTTCATTGTGATAGCTTTTTTAATAGCATCATATCCGCCCAGCCTCACGTAATCCTCAAGACTTTCCGGGTCAACTTTACCGCAGTCATGGAGAACGTAACGCTTTTGTTTATCGTAGAACTGGAAATAATCTTTTTTAGCAGCCCATTTCTCTACAATGTTTCCATCAACAAGATGCTCTTGCACAATTGTAGGAACCATCTCTGCTGTAACATGCTCGTATGTCACAGAACCCTTATTGGGAGCGTATACATCTATGAGCACATCACGGGCGCAAAGTCCTCTGCACCCTGTCTGCTTAGCTTCGCAGTTTCTCTCTTTTGATTCAGCGTTTAAAAGGCCATGTTTTGCAAACTCTTCGTTAAGAGCCTCCATGACCTCCATTCCGCCTGTGGCAACCCCTGCGGTCCCCATGCAGACGTGAACTTCAACGTGATCTGTACTATATTCTTTCATAAACTACCCCTACGCTTCCGGAAGGTTTGTAGCGTAATCCTTGAAGATCTTTCTAGCATCTTCAGGTTTTAAGTTACCGTAAGTTTTATTATTAATCATTATAACGGGAGCCAATCCGCATGCACCGATGCAGGACACCTCTTCCAATGTGAAAAGAAGGTCTTTGCATGTCTCGCCGTCTTTTATCTGAAACTCTTCTCCGACAATCTCAGAGATACGTCCTGACCCTTGAACGTGACACGCTGTCCCTCTGCAAACCCTGATGATATACTTACCTCTTGGTTTGGTATAGAACTGAGCGTAAAACGTAATAACACCATAAATGGTGTGGGGAGACATATTCATATTTTCAGCTATTCTCTCCACCAGTGCAGGAAAGAGGTAACCGTAAGCATCTTGAGTTTTCTGGAGTACAGGGATTGTAGCCCCTTTCCAGTCTTTGTACTGCTCACAGATCTCGTCACACGCTGTAGGGTCGAAATTTGCTTCTATATCTGGTATCTCTTCAATTTCTTCAGTTTCAACTACTTCATTTTCTGCCATGATAGCCTCCTTTACCTGTCGATTTCGCCGAGTACTACGTCATTTGTACCGATGATTGCGACAAGGTCGGCAAGCATGTGCCCTTTAGCCATAAGGTTAAGCACACCAAGGTTTACATAGGAAGGAGATCTGATCTTCATTCTGTAAGGTCTCTCCTCTCCTTCACTGACAAGGTAAAAACCAAGCTCGCCTTTAGGAGCTTCGATACCCTGATATGTCTCGCCTTTAGGTGGTTTAAATCCTTTAGAAACTATATAGAATCTTCTGATAAGAGCTTCCATGCGCTCGTAAACGTCTTCGTGTGCAGGGAGTGCGACACGAGGGTCCTCGGTCATCACATCGCCTTCAGCCGGAATCTGCTCAAGAGCCTGAGCGAGAATCTTGTTGGATTCGCGCATCTCTTTCATTCTTACTTTATATCTAGCGTATGTATCGCCTTCTTGCTCAACAGGAATTTCCCAGTCGAATCTGTCATAGATTCCGTATGTTTCGTCCCTTCTGAGGTCAAAATCAACACCGGAGCCTCTCATAAGAGGGCCTGATGTACCGTAGACCATTGTTTCCTCTGCAGTGAGTTTACCAATGCCTATTGTACGTCCCATCCATATTCTGTTGGTTGTAAGAAGGTTTTCATATGTATCAACCAGACCGTCGAATCTGCTTATAAAATCTTTAAGTCTTACAAAGAAATCTTCAGGCATGTCTTCTCTGAGACCGCCGATTCTTATCCATGAGGATGTCATTCTTTGGCCTGTACCTACTTCAAACATGTCGAGAATCTCTTCGCGCTCACGGAAAGCATACAGGAAGACTGTCATAGCACCTATGTCAAGAGCGTGAGTAGCTATCCACACAAGGTGGGAAGCGAGCCTTGACATTTCTGCAAGGATAACTCTGAGGTACTCAGCACTTTCAGGGATTTCAACATTAAAAAATTTCTCTACAGCCAGACAATATGCAAGGTTATTTGAAAGAGGTGATAAGTAGTCAAGCCTGTCTGTGAGAGGAATAGTCTGATGATAAGTTCTGTTTTCAGCAAGTTTCTCTGTGCCCCTGTGCAGGAACCCTACGTCAGGGTCTACATTGACGATTGTTTCACCGTCGAGTCCTACAACAAGTCTCAAAACACCATGTGTACTGGGGTGCTGAGGCCCCATGTTTATGGTTACTACTTCTGATATGTTTTCTGTCCTACTCATATTTTCAGCCCCTACCTTGAAAACTTAAGGCCAAGGCCTTGTTCATCAGCATTGTTGAACCAAGCTCTCTCCTTAAGCGGAAAGTCTTTCCTGAGAGGGTGCCCTTCAAAGAACTCCGGCAGAAGTACTCTTCTGAGGTCCGGGTGTCCTTCAAAAACAACACCAACCAGATCATACTGCTCCCTCTCCATAAGGTTGGCGCCTGCCCAGAGACCTGTGATGGTAGGGAACTTATTGTCTTAGTCTGCAACTTTTACAAAGACCCTAAGCTTGTTCTCAATAGAGAAGAGATTGTTTGTTATTTCAAACTTCTCGCGCTTTTTAGGCCAGTGTGTCGCCATAACGTCGACCATATACTTGAAGGAGAATTCTTCTTTAAGTGCTTCAAGCACCTGCATATAAACAGAAGAGTCCTTCACTTTGATAAAATTACACTTGAACTCTGAGTAGCAGTTAAGCTTTTCAGGGAACATTGCTGTCAGTTTTTCTGTAAGTTGCTCAAATGTCATAACTCTCTCCTATTTCCTGAGAACTTTCTCAGTCATAATCTTTGACTGAAGAGCTACGATTGCATCATACAGTGCTTCTGGTCTTGGAGGACATCCCGGGATATAAAAGTCCACTGGAACAACCTCGTCCACACCCTGAACTGTAGAGTAAGTGTTGTAGATACCGCCGGATGTAGCACAGCTACCCATAGCGATAACCCATTTCGGCTCTGGCATCTGAAGATAAACCTTACGGACTACAGGAGCCATCTTTCTTGTCACTGTACCGGCAACAATCATAACGTCTGACTGTCTTGGTGTAGCTCTGAAAATGATACCCAAACGGTCGAAGTCATACTTCGCAGCACCGCAGGCCATCATCTCAATAGCACAGCAGGCCAGACCAAAAGTCATTGGCCACAGTGAGCCCTTTCTACAATAGTTGATTACGTTATCAATAGTTGTAGTCAGTACATTTTCTGGTAGTTTCCCATCAATCAATCCCATTCCAACGCTCCTTTTTGCCAAGCATAAAAATAGCCGAAGACAAGTATTACGAGAAATAAGATCATCTCGATAAGTCCAAATAGGCCGATCATGTCAAAAGAGACGGCCCACGGAAACAGAAAAACTGTCTCCACGTCAAAAATTACAAACAGCATAGCTATAATGTAGAATCTTACATTAAGACGCTTTCTGTTTTCGTCGAGTGGCGGCATACCGCACTCATAAACACTAAACTTAACTTTTTCGTATTTCTTTGGGCGAACTATAACTCCGGCAAACATAACGACTATACCGAGAGTCCCCGCTACCAAAAGAAACATAACTATAGGCAAATATCCATTCATACATCACCTCTGTATTTTGTATACAGTATGCAGTATCTATCACGAACATAGCAAGGGTGTCAACAAGAAACATCGTTTTAGGATTAAAAGTTTCAGTCCTTAACAACCTTTCCTGTCAGTAGATTTTTAACAAGCAAAAGTTCAAAATAAATACTATAATTTAAGTCTTTTTATAAGCTCCTGCATATCCGGCGGCAAGCCAGATTCGTATACTACCATTTCATTAGTGAAGGGGTCTAAAAACGACAATCTGCAGGAGTGCAAAGCCTGTCTGCTGATCGGCAGCTTTAATGACTGCTTGTTTCCATAAACCTCATCGCCTGCAAGCGGAAAACCTGCATGGGTCATATGTACTCTTATCTGATGTGTTCGTCCAGTAAAAATTCTCACTTCCGCAAGAAAAGCCAAATCTTTCTGCTTTATGACATTAATCTCACTTTTTGCCTGTCTGCCGTCCTCTCGAACAGTCATCTTCTTGCGGTCTTTATGGTGTCTGCCTATCGGTTCGTTTATGACAAAATGATCCTTCTTTGGTCTACCCCAGCAAACAGCCATATAATATTTGTCTACAAGCCTGTCAGCAAAAACCTTCGCCAGCTTCTCTCTGGCATCTCTGTTCTTCGCTATCAGCATTAAACCGGAGGTATCCTTGTCCAGTCTGTGCACAATCCCCGGCCTCAGATCGTTTTCATCGCTTATCTCAAATTCGTACAGCATGGCATTTACAATTGTATCATCCGTATGCCCTGGGGCAGGGTGCACTGTAACTCCTGCCGGCTTGTCTATTACTGCGTAATGCTCACAGTCATACACTATATTAATGTCCATCTTCACAGGTGTCAGGTCAGGCACTCCCTCTTTAGGCACCTCTATATATATATGGTCGCCGCTTTTTACCTTATATTTTTTTTGTCTGGACTCGCCGTTTACCTTTACAAAGCCTTCCGAGATTAGTTTTTCAGCGAACGAACGGGTGATGTCAGACTGAGACGCTATGAATGCATCCAGCCTCTCGGAATTCTCTTCTGCTGTAATTTCGATAACTCTCTCTATTTCAGACATAAGCAAGATATTAATATATTGACAATCAAAAAGCCACCTGTTATATAGTTCGACCACCTTTGTTGCGTGCACCTATAAGTGCGCAACTACGTAAGACCATGAAGGAGGAAAAATGAACACTTACGAAACCGTATTCATCGTCCGTCCTGATCTGCCGCAGGAGGAACTCGACAAAGAGCTTGAGTTCTACAAAAACAACATCGAGCAGAACGGCGGAAAGATTCTCAAAGTGGAGCCTTGGGGCAAGCAGACTATGGCATATGACATAGAAGACTTCCGTGAGGGTGTATACTTTCTAATCCAGTTCGAAGCAGACGCAGACTATCACCTAGAGCTTAACAAGCGTTTCCGTTTCAACGAAAACGTTCTCAGGTTTGTTCTGGTTGCTATCGATGAAAAGAAATTTAAACTTAATCCCAAAAGAGACACATCCGGTCCAAAACGTTACGGTAAAAGACCTGGCGGAACAAGAAGACCGAGAGAAGAAGCAGAGAAATCTGAAACAACAGAGGCTAAGGCTGAAGCACCAGCTAAAGAAGCTGCTCCTGAAGCTCCGGCTAAAGAGGCCGCTCCTGCTGCTGAGCCAGCTAAAGAGACTGCTCCTGAAGCTCCGGCTAAAGAAGAAGCTCCTGCTGCTGAGCCAGAAGCCCCAACAACAAAAGAAGAGACAAAAGCAGACGCTGAGTAATCTCGTCTTTAGGAGTATCTTATGGGTTTTCTGAATAAAGTAATGCTGCTTGGTAACGTAACAAGAAATCCGGAAGTACGCTACATACCAGGGCGTGACCTTCCAGTAGCTAAATTCGGCCTAGCGGTTAACAGAAAAACAAGAGACAAAGAAGAAACCTGCTTTATCGACATAGTAGCATTCGGCAGAACTGCCGAAATGTGTGGTGAATACATCACAAAAGGTATGCCGATACTTATAGAGGGCAGGCTATCATACAACACTTGGGAGCATGAGGGACAAAAAAGGAGCAAACACGAGGTGGTGGCTGAAAACATTCAGTTCGTTTCCAGAAGAAACGACAGTAGTGATTCCGGTAGCTCTTACAAAGAACCTTCTGCTGACAGCATAGACGAAGACGACATACCATTCTAGGAGGATTTAATGGCCTTTGTAAAACGCAAATTTCAGCGCAAAAAAGTATGTAGATTCTGCACAGAAACTATAGATATTGATTACAAAGATGTAAAACTGCTCAGACAATTTGTTACTGAGCGTGGAAAAATAATGCCCCGCAGGCTTACAGGCACATGTGCTAAGCACCAGCGTCAGCTTGCAGTAGCGGTAAAAACAGCAAGAATAATTGCTCTTCTGCCGTTTAGCCTTACAAAATAGTATTGGCTGAAAAAGCATTACAAGAGATAAATCAAGGGGGGCTTTTGTCCCCCTTTTTTTTCTTTAACCAATTCAAAAATATATTATAATAATAACATGCATATAGCTTTATACCCATTATTGTCAGTTATACTTTTTGGCGCAAACGGCATCGCCCCGCAAATAGGGATCATAACTGCCGTGTTCAGTCCGCTGGTTCTCATGCTGTATCTCGCACATGAAAAACGGGCAAAACAGTACGACATAATGCTTCTGGTGCTGGTGATTTCACTGGCTGTAGCAAATTTCACCCTGGCTGCTTTTTTCGTCATATCGCCTCTTTTCACAGCATTTTTCATAAGATATGCCCAAAGAAACGGCATACAGACAAGCTGGCTACATGTGGCAGGAGCTGCTGCACTCAGCTTTGCTGTTACTTTCATTATTATCTATACTTTCGCCGGATACAGAGAGGGTCTTATTGAGTTTACAGCAAACTCCATGCAGACATTTATAAACGCCGCGAAAGAAGTTAATGCACCTATGGTGCAGTCTCCATATTTCGCACAGGTTGAAAACAACCTTAATCAGGCAGCGCTTGCACTGGTTCTTGTCTTCCCTGCGTTCAACTACATGTACACCGTATTTTCCGCTTTTGTTTCACAGCACATTTTTGCAAAAATAAAAAATGTACCCACAGAAAGATTCAGACTGCCTGACAGTTTTGTGTGGTTTTTAATATTGTCCTTGTTTTTAATATTTGCCCCTGTGCTATACGGCAGATTCATAGGTATAAACCTATCTCTTGCTCTGCTAGCACTGTATGCTTTTCAAGGATTTGAAATAATCCTCTTCTGGATGAACAGGTTTAATGTCATGCCGTTTCTGAAAGCGATAATTTTTATCTTTATTTTTTCAGAACCCCCCATTATACTTGTTCTTTCGCTGATAGGGCTTTTCAGCGTATGGTTTAATTTCTATGGCAAACCGCCGGAAGAGGAGCAAAAACCATCCGAATAACAAAGATATTTGCGACCAAGGTTTCGATCACCACAGCTTTTATACTTGCAGTTACCAAAGCCGTCATAGGCATATGGACAGGCTCTCTTGCAGTTTTGTCCTCAGCTTTAGATTCAATCCTGGACATAGTTTCTTCATCCATAAACTATTTCGCAGTGCGTGTGGCAGAACAGCCTCCTGACGAAAACCACCCATACGGACATACAAAATTCGAACCGCTGGCTGCACAGATCCAGTCTTTTCTCATCCTTTTTTCAGGCTTATATATTTTTTACAAAGCTTACTCTAATGCAGAGAACAACGCCGTCATAACCAATATGGGTATAAATTTATGGGTGATGTTTTTCTCCATTACAGCTACATTCTTCCTTGTGGTCTTTTTAAAATATGTGGCAAAAAAAGAGAAGTCCGCAGTTATAGAAGCAGACAGCCTGCACTACCAGATAGATCTTCTCACTAACGGCGGTGTAATTGTGGCCCTTATTGCCATAAAATACACTGGTTATCAGCTTATAGACTCCATTGTCAGTGCTGTAATAGCTGTATATATAATTTTTTCCGCCCTTAAGCTTAATCTTTCTGTAACAAAAGACCTCCTTGACGAAGTATTGCCCGACGAAGAACTTTCTGTTATAAATGATATACTTGCAAGTCACGACCAAGAAATTGTAGAAGTTCACAAGTTCCGCACCAGACGTGCTGGTGTAAAAAGATTTGTGGATATGCACCTTGTATTATGGCAAGATTTAAGTCTCAAAGAGGCAAACAGCCTCCGTATAGACATTGAAAACAGGATTAAAAATGCGCTAGATGGCGCAGATGTAAATTTATATATTGAGCAGTGTACCGGAGACATGTGTGAGGAATGCGGTGTCTGCGAAAAATACGGAAGAAAAAAATTTGGGAGAACAAAATGAGCCTTTTTATGGAAAATATGATTTCTGAACGTCTCGGTGGAAAGATGTTCGGCAAAGATACCACTATTTACAAGTTTGAAAAAATCAAAAGAGCTAAAAGAGCTGCAATGACTGAAAACCCAGGAATGGAGCTTATAGACATGGGCGTTGGCGAACCAGATGCAATGGCGCATCAGGATGTTGTCAAGGTTCTTCAGATAGAATCAGAAAAGCGCGAAAACAGATTTTATTCAGACAACGGAATTGAAGAATTCAAGAACGCAGCCGCAAGCTATATGAAAAAGAGATTTGGCGTGGACATGGATGCAGCTTCTCAGTTCAACCACTGCATAGGCTCAAAACCTGCCCTTGCGCTATTTCCTATAGCACTTATAAACCCTGGCGATGTGGCACTTATGACAGTTCCTGGCTACCCTGTTTCAGGTACAACTACAAAATACCTAGGTGGCAATGTTTATAACATCCCGCTTTTGAAAGAGAATAACTTTCTGCCGGATCTCGACAGCATCCCTGCGGACATATGCGAAAGAGCTAAGTTTCTTTACCTGAACTATCCAAACAACCCTACCGGTGTTCTTGCACCGAAAGAATTCTACGAGAAGGTTGTTGCATTTGCTAAAAAGAACAATGTGGCTGTTGTCTCTGACGCAGCATACATAGAGCTTACATACGGCGAAGAGCCGATATCTTTCCTCTCTGTTGACGGTGCGATGGATGTCGGCATTGAAATACATTCACTCTCTAAGTCATTTAATATGACAGGCTGGAGAATAGGGTTTGTGTGTGGAAACGAGCATCTTGTTAAAGCGTTTGCTACTGTTAAAGACAACAACGACTCAGGTCAGTACATCCCTATCCAGAAAGCTGCCAGCTATTGCTTAGAGCATCCGGAGCTTGTTGAACCGACCAAAAAGAAATACTCACGCAGGCTGAACATGCTTGCAAAAGTACTTCGCAAGCACGGTTTTGATGTTGAAGAGCCTAAGGGGACTTTCTACCTTTACTTCGGTATCCCAAAAGGCACTCAGTCCGGGCGCAAATTCGAATCAGGTGAGCAGTTCTGTGATTACCTTATCAGAGAGAAGCTTATATCTTCTGTACCGTGGGATGACGCAGGAAACTTCCTTCGCTTCAGCGCTACATTTGTTGCAGACACTGTGGAAGAAGAGGAGCGTATCGCTAAAATCATAGACGAACGCCTCTCCAGTGAGACATTTATATTCTAGACGACTAGCACCTGAGAAGCTATAAGCTTCGATAATGCCAATAAAAATAACAAAGCCGGAGCTAATAACTCCGGCTTTTTTTAGCAAATTTATGAGATATTCTTACGTCGCCTGCGGCTTTTCAGAATGACTAAAAGCAATAATTTGGCAGCTTATAGAAGCTAGGAGTAGAGGTCTTTTTCTAGGGTAGAGATAATCAGCTGTATCTCTTTATTCTCATCATATTTTGAAGCTATAGAGTTAACTGCGTGAAGCACTGTTGAGTGGTCTCTTCCGCCAAAGATAGAACCAATCTCCTGAAGAGACATGTTCTGTTTTTCTCTCAGCATATACATCGATATCTGGCGTGGAAACGAAATACTCTTTGTGCGCTTTTTCGATCGCAGATCAGCCAGCTTCACTCCGAAATATTTACACACAGCATTTATTATCTCTTCAGAAGAGACAACCTTATCCTTCTTTGCGATAAATTTTTCAAGGGCTTCTTTGGCAAGATCTATGGTCATACTGCGTTTATGAAAGGAACCAAAAGCCGAAAGCCTGACAAGAGCACCCATAAGCTCACGGATGTTCTGCGTCATCATGTTTTCTGCTATGAAAAGCGCAACCTCGCCGGGGAGTTTTAACCCCATAAACTCAGCACGCTTCATGAGTATAGCTGTTTTTTCCTCAGTGCTTGGAGCCTGAATGTCAGCTATGAGCCCCCATGAAAACCGGCTTTTCAGCCTTTCTTCCATATCAGGTATCTCAGCAGGGGTCTTGTCACTGGTTATAATGATCTGCTTCTGATTGTCATACAGAGCGTTGAATGTATTAAAAAATTCCTCGGTTGTCCGCTGTTTGCCGGACAAAAACTGAACATCGTCAAAAAGCAGCACATCTATGGTTCTATATCTGTTTTGAAACTCCTCCATCTTTCTGGTACGCAAGGAGTTTATCATATCATTAGCGAAAGTCTCAGAAGTTATATAAAGTACCTTCATCTTTGGAAATTTTTCTAAAATACGGTTACCTACGGCATGCATCAGGTGAGTTTTTCCAAGACCAGAACCACTGTATATGAAAAGCGGATTATACTGCATGAACTGACCTTCGGAAACTGCCTCGCATGCAGAGTATGAAAACTCGTTTGAACCACCAACAACAAAGTTCTCAAAGGTGTAGTCTTTATTCAGCCCGGAGCCATTCTTGTGACCGTAAACAGGTGCACCTGACTGTTTTTTTGTGCCTTCTGATGCACTGGTTCTTTTTACTCCGCCCACAACAACTGTAACGTCCGCATCTATACCTAAAGTTTCATTGAACGCTTTTTTGATATACACAAGAAACTTATCATCAGCCCATTTTTTATAAAACTTATTAGGAGCAGTCAGGGTTATCATGTCGCCACGAAGTTCGCCTATTGTCAGAGGCTCAAGCCACGTCTTTATTTCACTCTCACCTAGTTCTTTCTGAAGGTTCTTAAGAACCTCTTCCCAAATACTGCTTTCGTCCATAATAAACATAATCCCGATTTTTTTAGGAAAGCACACTATATCAAAACGCCCCTGCTATGTACATAGCCATAAGACATAAAACTTTGCTGAAAAGCGGCTTTTTCTATATTACTTAAGAATAAATATTGTTTTTGGCTTGTGGAATATTTCCGAAGCTTTCTTAATCTCTTTAAGGCTTATCTTTTTAAGCACGTCTATGTAGTTTGCGAAGTACTCGCTGCCAAGCCCTGCGTTTTCAAAAAAACAAGCATACCAAGCCTGTTTTGAATTGGTCTGTGAATCTATAAGGATTCGTCCGAGCATATAATTTTTAACAGCTTCGAGTTCCTTCTCAGTAAGATCGTTCACAAACTCTTCGTTCATCCTCTGAATACTCTCTATGGCATCTTCAACATTGGTTTCGGAAAGACCTATGTGTGCTATGAATCTGGACGAACATATTCTTGATGGATATGCAGCACCCACTGAATAGGCGTAGCCTTTATCTTTACGAAGCTCGTTAAAGTATCTGCTGCTCATGCCGCCGCCAAGAATATCGGATATAACCTTTACAGCAGGATAGTTCTCATCAGATGCATTTGGTGCGGTGTAGCCTATGTAAAGTTTTGCCTGCTGAAGATCATCATCATGGTCAGTGACAGTCTTATCTTCTTTAATAACACTTCCAGAGCAATCTACTTCAAAAGGCTCACCTTTTGGCAGTTTGGCAAAAACTGATTTCACTTTTTCAAGCTGTTTGTCAGTATATTTTCCCGCCACAGCGACAGTTATGTTTGCCCCTTGAAGAATATTTTTCCCATATTCCGTAATGTCTTCCAGTGTAAACGTGTCTACACTCTCAAGTGTACCCTCAGAGCTCAGCCCATAGGGGTGATTAGCATAAGTAGCTTTCATAAAGCCTCTGAATGACCTGGAATCTGGGCTGTCGTCTGAAGCTTTTATCCCCTCTTTCTGAAGATTTTTATCATGTTCAAATATCTTTTTATCAATGACTGGGTTAAGCAGCATCTCTTCGTAATAGGGTATCAGTTCATCGAAATACTCTGACGGGATAGAAAAACTAGATTCCATAAAATCTGAACCTACGGATGCACCTACGCCACCGCCATAGAATTCGATTTTTTTCAGCAGTTCACTGGATTTTACCCAGACAGAGCTGAAAAGCGAGCCCAATCCGTTGTTTGCAGTTGTCTCCCTAACGGTTCCGCCACGTACAAAAAACACCACGGACATAGTTTCTGTGTAATCTCTTCTTATCTCTATAAATTTTACGCCGTTTTCAAGCACTGTTTTCCCCCCTGCAAAAGCAGAGATGCTCAGCAGCAGTATAAATAATATATAAATCGACTTTTTCATAATTGGTTCCTAATCTATAAATACTCTTCTTCCTTCCACTCTTATTCTGTCGTCACAAAAGAGCGCAACAGCTTCAGGATATATCCTATGTTCTTCTTTCAGTATTTTTGCCGACAGCGAATCTTCTGTATCTGTCTGGTTCACAGGCACAACAGCCTGCAATATTATTGCTCCGTGGTCCATCTCTTCGTCTACAAAATGGACTGTGCAGCCGGAGAACTTTACGCCATATTCCAGAGCTTGCCTCTGCCCATCCAGCCCTTTAAAAGACGGAAGTAAAGACGGGTGAATATTTATTATGCGATTCTGGAATGCCTTTACAAAAGCAGGTGAGATTATTCTCATAAAACCTGCAAGGCAGACAAGGTCAACGCCCTTTTCATTCAGAATTCGTATAAGTTCCCGGTCATATGCTTCTCTCCCTTCAAAGTCCTTTGGATTTACAAATACTGCATTAAGATCGCTATCTTTTGCAAACTCAAGCCCTTTTGCATCTGCTTTATTGCTAATAACAACAGCTATTTCGCCGTTAATTTTACCTTCGTCAACAGCCTTTTTTATCGACATAAAGTTGCTCCCTCTTCCTGAGAGCAAAACTGCTATCTTTTTCAATTTATCCCCTTAATCTCAACTTCGCCGGAATCAGTAACACTGCCAATAACACAGGCATCATCTATAAGCGACATCGCCTTCTCTGCCTGAGAATGCTCCATAACCATAATGTAGCCGATGCCCATATTGAAAACACGGTAAAGCTCTTTCTCATTTATACCCGAGCGTTCCAGAATAAATTTATAAAGTCCCGGTGTAGGAAAGGCCTCCGGATTTATTTTGACTCCTTTACCTTCCGGTAAAACTCTTGGAATATTATCGTAAAAACCGCCGCCTGTGATATGCACCATCCCTTTGATGTCTACACCCTCTTTCAAAACTTTCAGCACTTGCGGCACATATATGCGTGTGGGAGCGAGAAGCGCATGCTTAAGCATTACATCGTCAAAAAGGATATCGTCAGGTTTCATTTTAAGCTGTTCGAAAAACAGTTTTCTGGCCAGAGAAAAGCCGTTGCTGTGCAGGCCGCTGGAAGGAATCCCCACCAGTAAATCCCCTGTGGAGATGCGTTCGCCTGTTATAGCCTTTGGTTTATAAAGTATCCCAACGGCAAACCCCGCAAGGTCAAAATCCTCACCGGAATACATGCCCGGCATCTCAGCGGTCTCTCCACCCACAAGAGGTGAGCCTGCCTGACGGCAGCCTTCCGCTATACCTTCTACCACCTGAGCCATCTTTTCACTGCTCAGTTTGCCTGTAGCCATGTAGTCCAGAAAAAAGAGCGGCTTAGCTCCTGTGACTATAATGTCATTCACGCACATAGCCACAAGGTCTATCCCTACAGTGTTCAGTATACCTGAGTCTATGGCAACTTTCAGTTTTGTGCCAACACCATCCGTGCCTGAAACAAGAACCGGCTGTTCCATATCTTTTGCTTCTGTTATATCAAAAAAGCCGGCGAAACCGCCTATGCTTCCCAAAACTTTTTTATTATAAGTTGATTCTACTGTTTTTTTAATGACGGAAACAAACTTGTTCCCCTCGTCTATGTCAACTCCGCTCGCTTTATAATCCAGTCCCTCTGACACACTATTCTCCTTTTGCTTTACGAAGCTTATTTATCACCTTTAACAAGTTTTTCTATCTCAGCCTTGATAGCTCTCTCTAAAATTGCAGGAAGTTCCTGTTTCAGTATTGCTGATATCTTTTCAGAAAGAACTTCTTTAACAGTATCCCGCAGAAGATCATCATCGATGGAATCCTCCACAGCACTTGCTATCAATTCATCACTGATGCCTTCGGATTTTTCATCACCAAAATCGTCCTCATCGCAGTCAAGGCAATCTTCCGCCTCTTTTATAGCGCCATCTATATCGTCATCATCGGTAATGCCGTCATAATCTTCTTCGTTTATGCTGTCAAGCAGTTCGCCAAATTTGTCAGTGTCCTCGTCTTCGGGCGGGCCTTCAATGAGCATGCTGATATCTTCGTCCTCTTCGGGAGAAACCTTCTCAGGCTCCTTATCAGCTTCTTCTTCGTCGAACTCTTCAAGCCCTGCGAAAGGGTCATCCATATCAACAGGCTCTTCATCCGCTTCAGGTTCTTCTATCTCTTCTTTCTGCCCGGAATCATCTTCAGCAGCAGGATGTTCTGTAATATCAACGTCAAATTCAGGGTCATCTTCCCCATCATCGGCAGATTCCTCTGCAAGAATTTCGTCTATGCTTTTACCGACAACAGGCTCTGTAGGGATTTCCTTCAACATACTTTCCAGATCTTCATCAAGCTCTTCCACGTCATCATCTTCATCAGTCTCAACACTTTCAGCCTGATCGACAGCCTCTTCAGTTTTTTTGGTTTCACCTTCCAGCAATTCCTCATCAAACTCTTCAAGCCCTGCAAAAAGGTCATCGCTGTCAGCAGATTCATCTTCTGCTGCGGGCTCTTTTTCTAACTCAGGCACTTCAGTCTCATCTATAGATTCAGGCTCTTCGTCCTGTTGTTCTCCATCTATATCTAGCTCAGCCAGCAGGCTTTGTGCTGTGGCATCTATGTCAGCATCTTTTTCTTCAAAAACATCTTCCTCTTTTTCAGAAATCTGTTCGCCATCCAGCTCAGGTTCATCAATTGAAACCTCAGGCTGTTCCTCTTCCTCCGCTTCCTCCTGCACAGAAGCAAGAAGATCCTCTATGGATTCTTCTTCAACAGCTGAAGGTTCCTCTTCCGGCTGGTTCTCAAGCTCCCTCAGAAGTTCTTCCTCTGAAACTTCGCTATCATCTGCATCTTCGAAGTTATAAAGTTCATCATCAGCTTTGGCTTCCTCTTCTTGCGCCTTTGGTTCATCAGCAAGCTCTTCCAGAAGATCAGCCGCATCGTCAGCCATGCTAGGCTCTTCGTCAAGCTCGGGTAGCTCAGGAAGCACCCTTTCATCCATCAGCCCATCTATCTCAAGTTCATCTATATCAGAATCTGTAGCTCCATCTTCTGTTTCGCCGTCCTGTTCAGACATGTCTATCTCTTCTTCGTCTAGACTGCTTGCCCCAAGGAGTGCTTCCAGCTCTTCATCGTTCATAATCTCATCAGAACTCTCTATCTCCAAATCGTCCAGCCCGTCTATTTGCGAAACGTCAGGATCATCCTCACCCATGCTTTCAAGCAGTGCCGCATTTTCGTCAATCTCTTCTTCTGAAGTCTCAGGATCATGTACTGCTTCATCTACCTCAGGCTCTGGCTCTTCTGCATCAGGCTCAGCTTCCTCTGTTTCTTGAATATCTATTTCGTCATCTTCGGTTTCGTCATCAGTACCCATCTCTTCGGATTCTTCTTCAGTAAGTATGTCATCAAGATCGTCCGCCTGAAGTTCCTCTTCTGCTAAAGCTTCTGCTTCACCTTCATCCGAAGGTTCATCGTCTACTTCTATATCAGGCTGTGACTCTTCTTCATCAGCCTCAGTTTCCTCTGTTTCTTGAATATCTACTTCGTCATCTTCGGTTTCGTCATCAGTAACCATCTCTTCGGATTCTACTTCAGTAAGAATATCATCAAGATCGTCCGCCTGAAGTTCCTCTTCCGCCAAAGCTTCCGCCTCATCTTCATCTAAGACTTCTTCCTCGGCTTCATCTATCTCAAGCTCTGGTTCTTCTGTTTCCTCTTCGCCGTCTTCCATCTCTGGAGCACTTGCAGCCACAGGTGTCCTTTCAGAAACAAGCCCAGTCTCAATCTTCTCGTCTAGAGCTTCTGAATCAAATGGTTTGAAAATAAAATCGTCAGCACCAGCCTGCTCACACTGTTCTGCTTCAAACTGGTCGAAAGCACCTACAAGGAGTATTACCCAGCAGTCCGGGCAGTGCTCACGGACAACAGCCACCATTTCACTGGCTTTAATGTTTGCAAGTTTATTATCAAGAAGTACCAGGTCGGGGGATTCAGATTTAAGCTTCATAACGGCCTCTTCTCTTGAAAAGACCTTGAAGACATCGAGTTTTTCCTTATCTACACAAAGGTCTATGACCCTATGAATTGTTACACTGTCATCAATAAGCAATATTTTCTTTTTCATGAAGTCCCCTCATAAAACAAAAGGTAGCAAACAGACGCACTTGCATAAATAAAACTGCGCCTAACAAATAATATTATCATTATACATATTAATAATCAACAGCATGAGTCATGCAAAGGGGCACAAAATAAGGGAAATTCAGCAGGACGGAGTAGGTTTTCCGAAGCGTTCCACTATCCTCCGGTTTACACATTCCGGCACAAAAGGTGAAACGTCTCCGTAGTGCGCGGCTACTTCCCTCACCATGCTGGAAGAGAGGAATATATACTCTTTGTTTGGCATAAGAAAGACTGTTTCAAAATCCGAATCCATCTTTCTGTTCATAAGGGCGAGCTGAAACTCAAACTCAAAGTCGCCAACTGCTCTGAGCCCTCTTATTACAACATCTGCGTTCACTTTTTTCATAAACTTGATCAGAAGACAGTTAAATTGAACTACTTCAATATTCTTTTGATCCGCAAGAGCCTCTTTTGTCATTGCAACCCGCTCTTCCAGACTGAAAGCTGTTTGCTTTTTCGGATTCTCTGAAACTGCTAGTATCAATTTATCAAAAATTTTTGCGCCTCTGAGGGCTATATCTATGTGACCGTTTGTAAGGGGGTCGAATGTCCCCGGGTAAAGTGCTATCATTTTTTCACCGACAAATAGTAGATTTTAGTTTCCCCATATTTTTTTTCACCTGTTATCTCAAAGGTTTCCACAGGATACTCAAACTGGGTTCTTATGCTTTCTTCATATATTAAAACACCATCATTTGCAAGCAGTTCGTTTTCTGCAATCTTCTGCAGCAGTTCCATTGGTTCTGCTTTTCCGTATGGAGGGTCAATAAATATAAGGTCAAAACTTTCATTAAGCCTTTCCAGCAGAGCTTCAGCCTTCCCTTTAACAATCCTGAAAGTTTTCTCTCCTGTCAGCATTGTATTTTTTTTCACCAGATCTGTATTAATATCCACAAAAGTACAGTGCGCCGCACCTCTGCTTATTGCCTCTAAGCCGTATGCGCCTGTGCCGCAGAACAGATCCAGCACTTTTGCGCCATTTACAAGGTCGAAAAGTGACGAAAAGACTGCATTGCGAACCTTATCTGTTGTTGGTCTCACTGACAAGTCTTTCGGCGTGGCTAACTGTCTGTTCTTTAAGCTTCCGCTGACTATCTTCACCTAAGCTCTCCGTTATCTTTCTGCATATATCTCTGAAATCGGGTTTCTCTCCCGCTTTTACCGTCACATTATCTCTGTTCATTTTCTTTAAAATACCGCCGTAACCATATGCTACGTTTAAATATTTGTGATCAAGCTTGATTTTGTGCCCCATTTTAAAAAAGGTTGCCATAGCAACTGTTTTGACCAGCTCACCCATAGCAGGATGATAAGCTCCGCCCACAGCTGATTCTTTCACTGACAGGCTGTCATGCAGTCCGACACGGATAACATCTGTACCTGCTGCGGTGAGCAGTATGTAAGCGTAAGCGCACCTTGCAACAGAGTCAGCCAGAGATACGGGGCGGTGTTCGCCGGATGCGAACTTCTCTGCCAGTTCAGTACCCGAAAGCACTACGCAGGGGTAGATACGAGCGTAATCAGCATTCATCAAAAGGGCTCTGTTTACAGTCTCTGTGAATGCCTGATCAGTCTCTTTATACAGTCCGGTCATAAGCTGTATACCGGCCTTTTTCACATGCTTTTTTACAAGCTTAAAAGCTTCCATACACTCACCTGATGTATAAGGTCTTCGGTTAGCTTTGAGCACTTCATCATCAAGAGACTGCACCCCAAGCTCTACAATTTCAACATTATTTTCCACAGCTTCTGCTAACACTTCTTCATTTACGCAGTCTGGTGAGGTGGAAAACCTTAAAGTTCTTATGCCGGTTTCCTGAGCAACTGCATATAAATCATGACGAATATTAACAGGCAAGCATGTAAAGCTTCCGCCGAAAAAAGCGAGCTCTGTCCACTTCACACCCATACTGAGGTGCTCGGCGATCTGTCTTTTTGCTGATGAAATGATCTCTTCCGGAGGGACACCGGTTATACGGTGCTGATCGCAATAGATGCATCTTGAAGTGCATCCTGCAAAACTTATAAATACAGGTAAAATATTATTGTTCATCATCCAGTTTTTTCAGTGCTTTCCTGGCAGCATCCTTCTCTGCGGTTTTTTTGGTTTTTCCTATTCCGGTTTCGGACACAAGGTCCTGCACGTCTACCCGCACCACAAAAATCTTGTCGTGCTCAGGCCCTTTTTCATCCAAAACAGTATATTCCGGCAAATTACCGTATTTGCGTTGTGATATCTTCTGAAGTTCACTCTTGGAGTCCATAAATGCACTGCTGGATATGTCCTCATCTATGGACGTGCCGAAGTGATTTATTATTATGTCTCTGGCCTGTGAGTATCCGCCGTCAATGTATATAGCAGCCACTACAGATTCAAAAATGTCGCAAAGCAGGGATTCTTTGTATTTGCCGCCGGAGGCTTTTTCACCTTTGCCAAGGAGGAGATAATTCCCAAGTTTCAGCTCTGTGGCGATCTTGCTGAGAAAATCCTCACTGACAAAATATCCTCTAAGTTTAGAGAGGAGACCTTCGTCGTAGTTCTTATATCTGTCCAGCAGATATTCTGTGACTATAAGCTGCAAAACAGCATCGCCCAGAAATTCCAGCCGTTCATAGTTAAGTTTATTCTTTTTTTCGTGCGAATATGACCTGTGCGTAAGAGCTTCGAACACTATTGACCTGTCAGAAAAGCTGTAACCTAACACCTTTTCCAGAGAATCAATATCAACGGCTGCTTGCTTACTCATATTTTTTGAATATCAAAGTACCGTTTGTGCCGCCGAACCCGAAAGAATTGCTAAGTGCATATTTGACACTAAAATCTTGTGCTTTGTTAGGCACATAGTCAAGTGTACAGTCTGGATCCTGATTTTCCAGGTTTATAGTAGGCGGGACTACACCCTTCTCTATTGCCATGCAGCAGTAGATACCTTCCACAGAACCTGCGGCACCCAAAAGATGTCCTGTCATAGATTTTGTGGAGCTCACTTTCAGTTTTTTAGCATGTTCGCCGAAAACTTCTGTTATGGCGATAGATTCTCCCCTATCGTTGAAAGGCGTGGATGTACCATGCGCATTTATATAGTCGATGTCTGTGGGTTCAAGCCCTGCACTCTTCAGTGCTGCTCTCATAGATCTTTTAGCTCCGTCACCTGTATCATCAGGTGCTGTCATGTGATGTGCATCAGCGGAAGCACCATATCCGGCAACTTCGCCGTATATTTTAGCGCCTCTTGCCTGAGCATGCTCCAGGGATTCCAGCAGTAACATACCGCAGCCCTCACCCATAACAAATCCGTCGCGATCCTTATCGAAAGGTCTGGAAGCTTTTGTGGGGTCGTCGTTTCTTTTGGAGAGTGCCTTCATGTTTGAAAAGCCGCCTATGGCAAGTGGTGTAATAGAGCTTTCTGTTCCGCCTGCAAGCATAACGTCAGCATCGCCCCGCATTATAATGTGTGCCGCCTCACCAATAGAGTGTGTTCCCGTAGTACAAGCTGTAACTATAGAGAGATTAGGTCCTTTAAAATTAAACTGTATCGATACTCCGCCGCTTGCCATGTTTATGATAGAAGTCGGTATAAAGAATGGAGATATTTTCTTGTACCCTTTTTCGTTAAATGCAGTGGTAGTCTTCTCTATGGCGTGGAAACCGCCGATACCAGAACCAACACATGTACCGCATCTGTCGAGATCTGCTTTTTCAAGATCAAACTCCGCCATATCAATAGCCATCTGTGATGCCACTATAGCAAAAGTAACAAAATCTTCGTGACGTTTTACCGTTTTAGGGTCTACATATTTTGATGCATCAAAATTTTTAACCAGTCCGGCAAACTTAACAGGAAGATCTGTGGTATCAAGTCTTTCCTGAGGGATAAGACCGATTCCTGATTTACCGTTTACAAGGGAATTCCAGTTTTCTTCATTGCCTATACCAATAGGCGTAATAAGACCATAGCCTGTTACAACTATTCTTTTCTTCACAAGATCCTCCGAAATAAACAGGGGACAACAAAGGCCGCCCCCATAAAAACTAAATATTACTCAGCAGCTTTTTTGATGTGCTCGATTGCATCGCCAACTGTTTTGATCTTTTCAGCTTCCTCATCAGGAATTTCAAGACCGAACTCTTCTTCGAAAGCCATGATAAGCTCTACTGTGTCAAGAGAGTCAGCGTCAAGATCATCAATGAAAGATGCATCAGCTTTTACTGCATCCTCTTCAACATTAAGCTGCTCTACGATAATTTCTTTTACTTTAGCTTCGATATCTGCCATTTTGGGTCCTCCTAGATTTCTCGTTAGAGAAATATAATTATTTTAACTTTTATGCAAGTTTTAAATTACAAATTATTTAATTGATCAGGTGCTCACATGTACATGCCGCCATTAACATGAATAGTGTTACCAGTAACATAGTCGGATTCAGGGCTTGCCAGCCACACTACAGCATTTGCAACATCTTCAGCTTCGCCAAGTGTCCCCAGTGAGATTTTCGCCTTCATAGCTTCGATGACATTCTCAGGAAGAACCTCTGTCATAGCAGTTTTGATAAATCCCGGAGCAACAGCGTTCACTCTGATACCTCTTCCGGCAAGTTCCTGTGCGCTTGTTTTTGTAAGCCCCACAAGACCAGCCTTGCTGGCTGAGTAGTTAGCCTGACCTGCATTACCAGAAAAACCAACAACAGATGCTATATTGACTATCTTTCCGTATCTAGTCTTCATCATACCTTTCAGTACTGATTTCGTACAGATAAAAGCACCTTTAAGGTTTACATCAAGCACTTTTTCCCACTGCTCCACTTTCATCCTCATGATGAGTGTGTCCTGTGTGATTCCTGCGTTATTAACAAGTATATCAACAGGCCCGTAAGTGTCGCCTATCTCTTTTATCATGTTATTAACTGATTCTTCGCTGGAGACATCTGCGGCGAACGCTGCAGCTTTACCGCCAGCTCCTTCAATCTCTGACACTACAGATTCAGCATCTGCTTTAATGTCTGCGATGTCGATATAGTTAACAGCAACCTTTGCACCTAGTGCGCCAAGCTTGAGAGCTATGACACGACCGATACCGCTGGAGGCTCCTGTTACGAGTGCTGTTTTACCGTTAAGCATTTTATTCTCCTTTCTCAAAATCTGCCACTGTGGAGATGTTTTCTACTGTGACAGTTTTATCTATTTTTTTGATAAGACCAGTGAGAACCTTTCCAGCACCCACTTCTATAAATCTATCCACTCCATCTTCTATCATGTTTCTGATAAGCTCAGTCCACATAACAGGTCCGTCTATCTGACGGCAGAGTGCATCATATACGTCTTCGGCTTTATTTTCTATTTTAGAATCTGCATTGTTAAATATTGGTGTATTTAAATCTCTAATCTGAGTCTCTTCTTTAAGGTATTTCGCCATCTCTTCTCTGGCTGGTTTCATCAGTGTGCAGTGAAAAGGTGCACTCACAGGGAGCACCATAGCTCTCTTTGCGCCCTTCTCTTTCATTTTAGCACAAAATTCTTCAACTGCTTCTGTGTGACCTGCAACAACAACCTGCCCAGGGCAGTTAAAATTAGCAGGTTCCACAACCTGTGCTCCGCTAACCTCTTTGCATGTATCCAGTATATCTTTATCAGCAGCACACATAACAGCCGCCATGGTGCCAACACCGACAGGGACTGCTGACTGCATAAACTTGCCTCTGTTGTGAACAGCTTTTACAGCCTCTTCGAAAGTGAGTCCGCCCGCTGCAACAACAGCAGAATATTCACCCAGTGAGTGTCCTGCAAAATAATCGACATCAATTTTATCCTTCAGAATCTCCCAAATGCCGATGCTCATGGTCAGTAGTGCAGGCTGACCGTTGGAAGTCAGTTTGATCTCTTCTTCTGAACCTTCAAACATAATCTTAGTAAGGCTGTAGCCGAGAGCCTCGTCAGCCTTGTCAAAAATTTCTTTAACCTTGTCAAACTTCTCGTAGAAGTCCTTCCCCATACCCACATACTGTGAGCCTTGTCCGGGGAAAACAACTGCTGTTTTGCCCATTATCTAAAACCTCTTAAAATGTAAATGACATACTGCCCCATGTAAGACCGCCGCCGAAAGCAGCAGAGACTATATTGTCCCCTTTTTTAATCTTACCTTCCCTCACATACTGATCCAGTGCTGTAGGGATAGTTGCCGCAGATGTATTTGCATACTGCTGTATATTAATGACCACTTTATCCATCGAGACGTTCAGTCTCTTTGCTGCAGCCTCAATTATTCTCATGTTAGCCTGATGGGGGATAACCCAGTCTATGTCCTCAGATGAAAACCCGGCAGCCTCAGCAGCTTCTCCGGCTGCATCTGCCATAGCACGCACAGCAATCTTAAAGACATCATTCCCTTTCATCTTTATCATGTTGTCCTCTATGGGCTCATGCCTGAGGTCTCTGAGGTATTTTGTTCCGAGGTTGTCCTGTTTCAGCAGTTCGCCGTGCTCTCCGGCTGCATATGTATGGATGCTTCTGATGCCCGGCTCTAAGTCTGCTGATAAAACAGCAGCACCTGCGCCGTCGCCGAAAAGTATACACGTACCCCTGTCACGCCAGTCAACACAAGCAGTCAGATTGTCAGCCCCAATCACAAGTATTTTCTTAGCACTGCCTGAACGAATAAGGCCGTTTGCAATATTACATCCGTAGATAAAACCTGAGCAAGCTGCGCTAAGGTCAAAAGCGAAACAGTGACCTGCGCCTATCTTGTCCTGAATGCGGCACCCTGTTGAGGGCATAGTTGTATCTGGGGTAAATGTTCCGACAATGATACCATCAAGCTCTGTAGGCTTCACCCCAGCCATATCAAGAGCTCTTCTGGCTGCTTCTGCGCCCATGTCGCTTGTGTATTCGCCTTTTGCTGCGATTCTGCGTTCTTTCATTCCGGTTCTGGTTACAATCCACTCATCATTTGTTTCAAGGAATTTTTCGAAATCTTTGTTGGTCATGATTTTTTCGGGAAAGTATGAACCTGTACCAATAATTCTGGAATATGTATTCATTAAAATTGCACCTTATTGAATATTGCTTGTTAACAAGAAAAATCAGATAGTTTTCTTCTTGAACTTTTCGACAATATTGTTCCAGAAAGAGTCTTCTTTGTCAACTTTTAAAACCTTAACATACTCTGTTATCTTCTCTTCTATAAGGTCATTTAGACGGTTTTCTGCCAGATCGTGAGCCATTTTGATGCTGTACTTTACAGCGGTTTGATTTGCACTTCCGTGTCCTATTATACAGACACCGTTAACTCCTAGTAAAGGAGCTCCACCATATTCTGAGTGGTCAGCTCTCTTTTTAATCCTCTTCAAAGCGGGTATCATAAAGAGTGCACCCACTTTAGCAAGAAAGGATGAGCGTATCTCCTCTTTCAGCATTTGCGAAACATACCAGCCCGCAGATTCTGAAACTTTCAATGCAACGTTGCCGGAAAATCCGTCCACAACGATAACATCAGATGTCCCCCTGAAAACGTCTTTACCTTCGACATTTCCATGAAAATTAATAACTCCGGATTTGCCCAGCTCAAAAAGGAATTTGAACACATTTTTAGTTATGTCGTTACCTTTAACGTCCTCTTCCCCCACAGACATAAGACCTACTGTAGGAATCTCTTTATTCATTACAATGGATGAATATGCACTTGCCATAATAGCAAACTGCACATAGTTCTCTATGCGGCAGTCTACATTTGCACCCACATCGCACATTACTGTGGCACCTTTTACAGTGGGCATAACAGCGGCTATAGCGGGACGGTCTATTCCGGGCAGGGTTTTGAGAATCATCTTGGCACAAGCCATAACAGCGCCTGTGTTTCCGGCACTGAAAAATGCGGAACCATCACCCTGTTTAACCAGACGCAGACCTGTATGTATGGAAGAGTTTCTTTTGGACCGCAGTATCTGAGTAGGACTGTCGTCCATTTCGACCTGTTGTTCGGCATGTACGATCTCGATATTTTTGACCGCACCTGCCCCGCAGGATTCAAGCTCACGCCTGACCTGCTCTTCGTCGCCGACTAAGATAAGGTTTATGCCGTACTCTTTGTTTGCCTGCACGGCACCTTTGATGATCTCGCGCGGGGCATAGTCCCCGCCCATCGCATCAACGACGACTTTCATATTTTAAAGCTCGTCAGTTGCTATGACCTGCTTTTTGTTATAGTGACCGCAATCAGGGCACACTCTGTGGTTAAGTTTCAGCTCACCGCAGTTGGAACATTTGCTGTACGCCATTGTTGTTGCGTGGTGATGGCTTCTTCTTGAGCCTTTCTTGTGTCTTGAAGTTTTATTCTTTGGAACACCAATATTACTTTCTCCTTACTACTAATTCTTCTTTATATCTTTAAGTGCTGTCCACCTGGGATCAGCGTCTTGTTCGCATTTACAGCTGCCGATATTAAGGTTTTCGCCGCATTTTGGGCAAAGTCCACGACAGTCGTCACCGCATGTCATCTTTAACGGAAGGTAAAAGATAACCTCCTGTCTGATGATGTCATCAAGCTCTATAACGTCATCTTCAACATAGACGGTGCCCATGTCATCATCTTTCAGCTCCGCTTCCGAGGAAACATCTTTTAACTGCTCCAGAAACTGCACTCCGCTGCGCTCAGAACCGAAACCTGTGGTTTCAGCTATGCACTTGTCACATGGAGCTTTGAACTCATAATCAAATCTGAGATCAAGATATACACCTGCATCAGTCGGAACAAAGTCAGCCTGATAGTTTTTTACTTCAACGCTGAAATCGCCTTCTGTAAAGCTGTGTGTCCCTTCAAACGAAGCATTTTCTCTAGAAAGTTCTTTGTACGACAGTTTCACGCACTTCTCCCTCTCGACGTTAAAGAGCAACAATAGTAATAATAACACACATTAAAGTCAAGTTATTGTTTGATAGAAACAGACTTATCTTCGGATGCCTGATTTTCCGAACCTTTCAGTGAGAACTTCAAGCACGTCTTCAAATTTGACATTTCTGAATTCGAGAGCAACAATAAGGTGATAGAGAAAATCAGCCGTCTCAGCAGCAACATCTTTATCCTCTTCTGTAAGTATCGCCTTTATGAGCTCAGCATTCTCTTCACCCAGTTTTTTTATTATTTTATTTGCGCCGCCATTCAAAAGCTGACATGTATATGAATTATCTGAAGGGTTCGCCTTGCGCTCCCTTATCACTTCCACAAGCTGCTCAATAATCTCTACGTTCATTTTATTCTACTCCCGGCACGGCTGATGTCTTTCTGAGAAAAATCTCGAAAGAGCTGAACCGTGGTCTGTTTCTAAACAGTTCATATCCTAATGGGTACATCTCTCTCTTTGAGATACTGCTTCACTTCGCCGATTGTGTATTCTCTGAAGTGAAAGATGCTTGCCGCAAGGGCAGCATCAGCCTTACCCTTGGTGAGTCCGTCATATATATGTTCAGGATTGCCCACACCGCCTGATGCGATAACGGGTATTTTTAAAGCTTCAGACACAGCGGCATTAAGACCGTTGTCATAACCATCCTTTGTCCCGTCGCAGTCCATGCTTGTAAGAAGTATCTCACCAGCTCCGAAACTCTCCATTTTAAGAGCCCACTCTATGGCATCTATCCCTGTCGCATTTCGACCGCCATGAGTGTAAACCTCCCAGCCGGAACCATCCTTTTTACGTTTGGCATCTATTGCCACAACAGTGCACTGGGAACCAAAACGGAGTGCGGATTCCTTAACAAAATCGGGATTATGAACAGCTGCGGTATTTATAGAGACCTTGTCCGCGCCAGAATTAAGCAGGTTTCTTATGTCTGCCACCTCACGTACACCTCCGCCCACTGTCACAGGCATAAACACCCTCTCAGCGGTCTTTGCAACCACTTCCAGAATGATGCCTCTGTTGTCAGAGCTGGCGGTAATGTCCAGAAATGTCAGTTCATCTGCACCTTGGGCGTCATATATCTCAGCAACCTCAACAGGGTCACCTGCATCTCGAAGGTTCACAAAATTAGTGCCTTTAACAACCCTGCCGTCTTTAACATCCAAACAGGGGATAATCCTTTTAGCCAGCATGCTTTCTACCTGTAAAAAATATAATGATGAATAATGTACCAAATATCAATTTCGGTCAAGGGCTAGGTGTTACTTTACGAAAAAGACCCGTCTGCGTGGGGCACAGACGGGTCTTGACACGTCACATGGAGGTTAAAATGTTTATTAAACTTCTAAAATCTCTGCAAGTCCGTCAACCTACTTTTTTAGGACTGCAGAGGCTCTCTTTTTTATTAGTAGTTGCTCCGCATTTGCTGCAACTAAACTTCTTATCTTTTTTTTTCGGTTTATCGCCGCATTTCTTTGCCATCGGAGCACCTCACTCATTTAAGACTATTTATATCCTAATAATAGCTTATTGAGAGTGAATGTCAACATCAAATTTGATCTATCTGATGCTTTTGATGCGAAAACTTATTAACGCCAGACTTAAACTTCTTATAATCAACACCATTTAATATCCAGGTTTTTTGATTATCTTTCATATTTTCTTCCAGAATGTTCCAGAGAAAGTCTTTTGCGTGCTGTTTATGCACTTCAAAAAGAAGCTCGACACGCCTATCCATGTTTCGCTCCATCCAATCCGCAGTGGTAAGAAATATCCTCTGTCTCCCCCCTGCGTGAAAATACATTATACGGGAATGCTCCAGAAAACGTCCCACAATACTGCGTACAGTGATATTTTCTGTGAGCCCTTTTATACCTGGCTGAAGTCCGCATGTACCACGCACTATAAAATCTATCTTTACCCCTGCCTGAGAAGCCTTTATTGCCTTTTCCAGCAGTATCTTCTCCATAACAGAGTTTACTTTGATTATAATATGAGCTTTCTCATCTTTCTCAGCATGCTTTATCTCTTCGTCTATCAGTTCGAGCAGTTTCCCTTTGATAGATTTCGGTGAAAGATAAAAGTGCTGCCAGCTTGCAATATCAGTATACCCCATAAGGAAGTTAAAGAGTGCTGCACTGTCTTTGCCCACTTCCTCGTCAGCTGTTATATAGTCAATATCAGTATATATGTTTGCAGTTATTTCGTTGAAATTCCCGGTAGAGATATGCGAATACCGAACTATACGCCCAGCCTCTTTTCGAACTATGAGCAGGTTTTTGGAATGAACCTTCAGCCCAACTATACCGTAGGTAACTATGCACCCCGCTTCCTCCAGCATACTTGCCCAGTCTACATTTCTCTCCTCATCAAACCGCGCCTTAAGCTCTATGACAACGGACACATGCTTACCGCTTCTGGCCGCCTTCATGAGGTTTTCCATGATAGTGGAGTTCTTATTCGCTCGATAAATGGTCATCTTTATAGCTACAACAGAAGAGTCATTGCATGCTTTCTCTACCAGTTTGGAAACAAAGCTGAAATCCTGATAAGGGCGGTGCATTATCACATCATTCTGTTTAATATATTCAAAAATATCAGCGGACTCGCTGTAGCCTTCAGGCATTGCAGGGGTAAACGGCTTATAGCAAAGCTCCTGTTTCTCCCCGACAACAGCAAAAAGTGACGTCATGTCGATAACATCGTCTATAACGTAAACATCGTCCTTTTCGAATCCCATAAGCGAGGCAAGCTCTTCCAGAATGTCAGCAGGAAGTCTGCCATCCACCTCAAGCCGGCATATCCCCCCTTTACGTCGGGTTTTAAGATATTTTTTGATAGAACCGAGCAGGTCTTCCGCCCCCTCCTCTTCCAGGGTGAGGTCTGCGTTCCTTGTAACCCTCAGGCAGTAGCTGTCTATTATCTCAAAATCGGGAAACACTAGATAAAGGTATTTTTTAAGAACATCCTCTGCAAAGATGAAATATGTCTTATCAAGTCTTACCCGAAAGATACGCTGCAGATTGTCCGGCAGAATTATTATCGAGTGAAAGAGGTCTTTCCCCTTTTTAAGCACAACATAAACTGACAGCCTAAAATTATATATAAACGGCATAGGATTGGTAGGAGAGAGTGTTACTGGTGATATTATCGGGTATATCTCTTCGTTGAATATAGCATCAGTTATATCGTCCAGCTCCGGTTCGACCTCCGGGGCTATAGCTATCCCCTCTGCATCCAGATCTTTTTTCACCTGAGTAAATATCTCCTGACGGAGTGTTGTCAGCTCGTGGGCACGCTCGCTTATATTTTCAAGCTGCTGCTTTGGTGTCATTCCTGATATGTCTACTTTGGTATATCCTGCTAATTTCTGATCTTTCAATCCGCCAACTCTTATCATGAAAAACTCATCAAGGTTGGACGAAAATATTGCCAGAAATTTCAGCCTCTCCAAAAGCGGAACGTCCTTATCAACAGCTTCCATAAGCACACGCCTGTTGAATTCCAGCCAGCTCAGCTCACGGTTTATAAAAGGGGTCTGCTCACTCATTTCATTTCCTTAGTCATATAATATTCTAGTATCAAGCTCTATCGGGATACCGAAAGTATCCTTAAATATTTTCCCCTTCTCATCAAAAGCCATCTTCTCAAGAAAAGGGGTCTTTTTACACTTCGCTCTTATCACTATCTTCCCCTGAAGTATATCAACGTCAAAGTCGGTTATCAGGTTAAGATGTGACGCATCCATCGCGTCCGCAATGCGTAATATACTAACCAGCTTTTTCAGCAAAAGCTGCCTATCCAGAGGGAAGTATGAATACTTATTTTCGAACCAGCTGTCCACATCACCATTATGCATCAGCGCCAGATAAGAAACTGTCTTCACAAATTCACGTTCCAGCCCCGGTATCTCTATGGACTGTATAAGGTAGTAGGAGTGATAGTTGTGGTCTCTCGAACCTATGTAGTATCCTACATCGCACATAATGGCTGCAGCTTCCAGCATCATACGTTCCCTTCTCTTCATAGAATGAATAGGACGAAGCTTTTCAAAAAGCTTCATAGAGAAGTTCACGGTATTTCTGGCGTGCTCTTCGTCCATATTGAATCTTTTGCCCATCCCGTAAATGGTGTTTCTAACCCTATGAGCGAATCCCCTGTCCCTTATGCTGCCTGAATAATAAAGGCTGAGAGTATGAGGGAAGGTCTGTCTGGTAAATCTGACAACATCAGTATCAACAAACTCCATCAGCTTCAGGTATGTGACAAGAGTGGGCAGCAGAACTGATGCCTCCTCCTTTCTGATATTCAGCTTAGTCATTATGCTGTCTCTGGGCATCTGCTTTACTATTTCGTAAAGGTCTTCTATTTCTGATTTTTTCAATTCGTTTTTGATGGGCTTCAAAATACTCAGCAGGATATTAAGTGAGCTTCCAGCACTAACAAAGTGCTTCAGTTTAATATCTTTTTCCATAGAATTTTCCATGGAGTAACACATCTTCATAACGTACTGTTCGTAGGCTTTGTACCTGCTTATTCTCGGAATGTCGCTGAATATTCTCCGCAGTCTCAGACTGCCGTATGGGAGTGCCCCTGAATAAATGTTCTGGTCATCTTTAAGCACTGCCAGAGCAACATTTCCACTGGATATGTTTGCTATAAGCACACCCTCTTTTTCGCACCTGCCAAAATCTGCAATGTCGTTTTTTACGCCTACATATTTTATATATATTTCATCAGCAGGCTCTACTATCTCCAGCTCTATTCCAGTTTCCTGACGGATATAGTCAATAAAGAAAGCTCTGTTCACTGCCTCTCTGACACCGCTGGTACACACTGCCTTATAATTCTTCTTAACCTTATATTCGTCCAGTTTCTGGCTGAATTTTCGTAATATCTCTGTAGCAAGATACACATTTTCGAGGGCTATATACCCTTTGGTAAATGTATCTTTTCCAAGTCTGAAGGGTTTTATAAGATACTCCAGAGTGTGTTCTTTGCCGTTTACATACTCGCTGATATGCATTCGGAAAGCACTTGCGCCAATATTAATTGCTGCGAAAACTCCATTTTTCATGTCAGTATAACCGGTCTTTTCAGTATTTTATTTATAAGTTCCTTCTTCAGCTCAAAGTCCCTTATCTCCATAGATATATCGCCTTTGCTCTTTGCAGAGATAATGACGACATCAGGTTTCACTTTCACTTCCAGACTTTTTATCTGCCCTTTGTGCGACCTGTCCATAGCAATGGCTATACGTAAAATCGCCGCTAGTTTAAGAACCTTAGTCTGATCTGCTGTGGTCATTAAGTTAAAATCCTCATGGCTGCTTTTCGGCGGGCTTTTCCTGTGGTATCTGGCTATGTTTGCTATCATCTCTATCTCTTTGGCACTGTAGCCCACAAGTTCGCTGTGCTTAATAAGGTAATAAGTGTGCTTATGGTGCTTGGAATAAGCTATGTGTTTCCCCACATCACGCAGTATCGCCGCACCCTCAAGTAAAAGCCAGTCTCTCCCCTGCAAATCCATAGACTCTTTCAGACCATCATAAAGCATCTTCGCCAGAGATTGAACATGAAGAGCACTCGCTTCATCAAAATCGAACTTGTTGCCTATCTCCAGGAGACGGGCATACCTGATGCTCTCAGTGTTGTTTTGAAAAGGGAGTTCAATCCCCATTTTGTTTATGGTGTCGATGGTAAGGCCGGAACGCAGACCGCCTGAGAGGGTATAAAACCCGCTCACCCCTGTTTCGTTCAGCACCAGATCGCTCTGGATTGCCGCCGGAAGGATAAGGTCACCACGATTCTCTTCCAGACCTTCAGTTTTTATTCTCTGATTATAAGACTTTTGACTAAAATCTTTGATAAATTTTTTAAGAAATGACCGTTCAACATATTTAACATTACTGTCACGCACAGCTTTGTCTTTGAAATGTTTAACCACAGCTACGTTATTCATAGACCCGCCGGTACATATAACCATGTTTATGTCACGGCCAAGCCCCAGCGGAGCCTGAGCAGACTTTATATGTTCTTTCATCTCCAGTATCTGGCCGGAGGTTGGCGGATCTTTTTTCAGAAATTCTCTCATGAGCCTGTTGCACCCCAGAGGGAGTGATTCTGACCTTTCGAGCTTACCATCTGTTATTATTGTGTACTCAGTGCTTCCGCCTCCGATATCCACAACAACAGCTTTTCTCCCAGCCAGTTCAAAATTTGCTGTGGCTGCAAGATAGGTTAGTCTGGCCTCCTCCTCTCCGGATATAACCTCAACCTTTATCCCGCAGGCATCCTCAATGCGGATCAGCGCCTCACCCATATTATCTGCCTCACGAAAGGCCGCAGTAGCGATGGCTCGGATATTTTTACAGCCTCTGCTTTCGGCAAGCTTTTTAACACCCGTAAGCGTTTCCACAATGCGGTTTATAACCTCAGGAGTGAAGTAGCCTACAGTATATATTGAATCACCAAGCCGGAGCATCTCTTTGTAGTCATCCAGTATCTTGTAACTTTTATCTTTTACTTCTGATATTTGAAGTCTCAGAGAGTTACTGCCTATGTCCACAACAGCAACATTAACGCTTTCACCAGAGCTCATATGCACCCACTAGGTAATATTTAAAAAACAATCTAAACTATAATACTACATAAAAATTTCTACAGCAGTGCCTTCTGTTGTATAAGGTTCACCAGCATTTTGTTTTCTAAGTGACAGATAGAGCCTTTTTTGAATTCGCATATCATCTCACCATCAGCAATATACTCTGAGATAAATTCTGACATGTCAGGCTCGTGTCCTATAATGGCTATAGGACTGATTTCTGAAAATTCAGCAATTACATCTTCAAAATCCGCTGCTTCTGCACCCGGGTTCAGCCCCTCTCTGACAATGACCTCAACTCCGCATATGCTGTGCAGAACATCAGCAGTCTGAAATGCACGCATGGCAGCAGACGATATAATAACTTTCGGTTTTTCATAAATTTTGAAATATCTTGAAAAAGCTTTTTCAGCTTTAAGGACACCCTTTTGAATGAGCGGTCGCTCCATATCGGTTTTGTCCCATTTTTCTCTCTCTTCTGCGTGTCCGTGACGTATAAGGTATATAATCATTGTGCCCTCTTAGATTAATCTAGCAGTTTTATACTATATTCTCAATCCAAGAGGGCATTATATTGTGATAATGATTCAAAAAATAAAAAATAACGCAAAAACCTGACAAAAATCAGACAGTCTGAGCTGTTCCGTAGCGAACAAAACTGCGGATAGCAATGAGAGCGAGATCTTTGAACTTTTTCTCACCGTCTTTCAGCTGTATATTTCCGTCCTGCTCAACGTCAAAGTGTGCAACCTTATTCCCAACCATGTCAGAAACAGTCCCTTTGCCAAAGGAGAGCTCTACTGTCCAGCCGGCAAAATTTATTGCACCTGTATCAAGCTTTGTGTAGTCCATTTAGCGCCTCCGAAGTGGTGCATACACAGCATCTACTAACTGCCGCTGTGCAAAGTGTAGCGAATTATTATTCGCCAAGGGGGAGAACTTTTCTGCCATAAACTTCGTTAAGTATTTCAGCAGCTCCCACATACATTGCAGAAAGTCCGCAAAGAACTCCTTCGAAACCAGCAAATCTCTTTATAGAAGCACTGTGAAACATGTCGCCAACAGCTAGAAGAATAAAAAGAATTGTCAGCAGGAAAAATACAACCTGAATAGCCCTGTGCATCTTTAGTGTCCCCACAAAGAGTATAAGGGAAAAGAATCCCCACAGAAAAAGATAAGCCGTCATGGCGGTGGTTGTTGGAGCGTCAAACAGGCCGAACTTAGGCAGGGTTATTATAGCTACCAAAGTCAGCCAAAAAAAGCCGTATGATGTAAAAGCAACTGTACCAAATGTGTTTTTCTTCTTCCACTCCATGATGCCAACGATGATCTGAGCTATACCACCGTAAAAAATGCCCATGGCAAGTATCGCACTGCCGATACCAAACAACCCTATGTTGTGCAGGTTGAGAAGAATAGTAGTAAGACCGAATCCCATAAGTCCAAGCGGAGCAGGATTTGCTGTTGAATCTGCAATAACTGTTTCCGCAACTTTTGCCGCGTGATCAAGCGTTGCAACTTTGCTTGCCGCGGCTTCTGCCTGATTTCCCATAAAAACCTCCCTATCTGATACTTTATAACGATAAAAAAACATAATTAAGTAATAATAAAACGTCTCCTTATTACTATACGACTGTATAACCGACAATTTTTCAATATTCAACAGGAATTTAAGCACTTATTTAACACCAAAATCATGTTAATTTATCATAAAACATCGTTAGGTTTTATTAATTCTTCTTGTAAAATATTAACTTTTAACAACATTTTATTGATAGTTAAATTTGATTAAGTGAACGACCGCTCTATATTTATTATAAATTAAAATTCAGTTTTATTTCGTAAAAATTAACTTTTTAACATAAGGCTAAAATGCTGTGTTATTTTTGTTTTCCTGGCATTAATTTTTTTAACTTTTATTGCAATATTTAATTGTATTTTACATTGTGTCTTTGGTTGATATACCTATAATATTATGTAAGCAAAGGATGTGCGCCATGCAGAAACTTTCAGACATTCAGATTCTCAAACTGGGTAAAACACTTTACCACATAAAAAATAATAATTTATTTTATAGTCAGATGTTCACCAATGGACGAATAACCTCATACAAAGAGCTCGCAAAACTCCCCTTTATGACTTGGCAGCTCCTTGCTCAGGGCTACCCCTTCGCTTACTGCTGTGCAGATACTGAAACTCTCAGTGCGGGATATATTCAGTCGCAGGGACAAGAGAAAATAATGAATCTTTACTCCGATTCTGACATCTCGCACATAGCTGAAATGACATCCAGAGCTTTCAGTATTGCAGATATTTCAGATGAGGATACACTCCTGCTGATAAGCGGTGAGGATACAAGCCGAGCTTTTACAAGCACATGTGAGAAACTCAGACACTTCATGATACCAGCTCACAAACTTAGCCACAAAGAGCTGTACCAGCTGATAAAAGATACCGACGCCAGTTATCTGCTGGGTGATACATCAGACCTTATAAAGTTTGTAGAAGATTGCAGAACAAGCTCTCTGGAGCTTAGCAGTCTGGGGCTTAAAGGGGGTGTTTTCTCAGGTAAACCTCTCACCGAATGGAATAGAAAACATATTGAAAAAGAAACCGGAATGGACATCACTCTTACGGCAGGGATTGGAGACTTCTTCAACGGACTTGCCTCAGACTGCAAAATGCACGACGGTTTTCATGTATGGGATGAACACTACATTGTCGAGATTATTAACCCTGAAACGGGAGAAACTGTTGAAGACGAAACAGAAGGCGAACTTGTCATAACAACAGTATCACTAAATGCGCTGCCTCTCATAAGGTTCAGAACAGGGAAATTAACGAAAATTATTGACAGAAGTAAATGTGAATGCGGATTAAAAACAGTTAAAATAGCATATACGTTCTAAAACTTATGCTCATATCCAGTCTGAGAGATGTCCTGATATCCTGATTCCGTCTCAAGATACACTCCTGAACCCTCTTCAACCCTGCCTATAAGTATAGATGCTGCCGACATTATTTCAAATTCTTTTTTACTCTCTTCAGGTACTGTGAAAAGCAGTGCAAATTCTTCCCCTGACCCAAGAGCATACATCACAGGGTCAGACCTTCCTGAAAGATGTTCCACAGGCATCTTGTCAGATTCAATCACAATCCTGACACCACTCATATCTGCTATGTGTGAGGCATCACGCCCCACTCCGTCACTAACATCTATGCACGCTGATGCTGTGCCCGTTGAGCCAAGCAGCACGCCAAGTTTTGTCTCAGCCTTTACCAGATAGTGGTTATAAACATCACCACCGGCAACCTCATCTTCGAGCAGTTCTCTGACACGCCCAACCGGACGAGACAGATAAAGCAGGTCTCCCGCCTTTGCACCGCCTCTGGTAAGAACATGTTCATTCTTTTCGCCTATTATCGTTACCGACAAAAAGAGTGAGTCTTTCGAAGATGTTGTATCACCGCCAATAAGCTCGACACCGTAAATTTCAAATGAACGCACCAGATCAGCCGGATCTACCCTGTACCCCTCAGGAATTGCAATCCCAAGCAGGGCATATTTCGCAGTACCGCCCATAGCGGCTATGTCGCTGACGTTTGCGGTCACTATCTTTCTCATCACATGCAAAAAGGGCGCACCTTTAGTAAAGTGCACCCCTTCAACCATTATATCTTTTGCAATAAGTGTCTCGCCGAATAAGGCGGCATCATCGCCTACCCCTAGTGTGACACCACCTTTATTCAGCATTTTTGACAATCCCTCAATAAGAGAGAATTCCTTATCATTTTTCATTACAGTTTTTCAGCAAGCTCCCTTAGCTCTTTTGCAGCTTTGTAAGGGTCATCGCTTGCGCAGATAGCTGACGATACCGCCACACCTGCAAGCCCGATACCGCAGAGCTGCGAAATGTTGTCCTTTGTAATACCGCCTATGGCAACAGCAGGTTTATCTGTTTTTGCCACCAGCTCGGCTATGCCTGATGGGCCTATAAGACCTCTTAAGTATGCCTTGGTATCAGTAGGGAATGCGGGGCCCACACCTATGTAGTCACCAATATCCGCTGTACTTATATCTTCTATGTTATTACATGAATATCCATATATCAAATCTGGAAACAGCCTTTTACTCTCTGCCAGAGGGACATCTTTAGCTCCCAGATGAACTGCCTTTCCGCCAAGTGTAATTGCTATGTCCGCCCTGTCGTTCACAACAAATAAAACATCAGTACCTTCAAGAAGCTTCATCACTTTCTGCCCTATATAAAATACTTCCCAGGAACTGCACCCTTTGTTTCGAAGCTGAATGCATGTAACTCCGCCCTTCACCACTGCCGGGATAAACTCCTCAAGCGGGCATTTGAGCATCTTTGTTTCGAGTATTAGGTACAATCTCAAATAATTTATCATCACTGTTCCCTGTAGACACCTTAGAAAATCTGCGATTTTCCATATTGTCTTTTTGCTGAATTCTAATGCCGGTCTTTAGCGGCCTTCGTCTATTTTTACGGCACAAAGTTTTCCGCACATGGTGCATGAGTCGAATTCTTTGTTGTGCCTGAATTTTGATCTGGCGGTATCAGGGTCTATTGAGAGTTCAAACTGACGCTCCCAGTTAAGCTCTTTTCTGGCTGTAGCCATCTCTACGTTTCTCTCCCATGCTCCCGGTATACCTTTTTCAATGTCTGCAATATGCCCCGCTATCCGTGTTGCTATAACGCCCTCATGCACATCTTTAGCATCCGGCAGGCATAAGTGCTCCGCAGGTGTAACATAGCAAAGAAAATCTGCTCCGGCTGCGCCTGCTATTGCTCCTCCGATTGCGCTTGTTATGTGGTCATACCCCGGAGCGATGTCTGTAGGTATCGGCCCAAGTATGTAAAAAGGAGCATCGTTGCAAAGCCTTTTCTGAAGCTGCATGTTTGTAACTATCTGGCTGAGCGGCACATGACCCGGCCCCTCTATCATAACCTGAACATCTCTTTCATAAGCACGTTTAGCCAGTTCACCCAGTATCATCAGCTCTGATATCTGCGGTCTGTCTGTTGCATCAGTTATTGCACCCGGGCGAAACCCGTCACCCAGACTGAGTGTCACATCGTATTTAAAAGCTATGTCAAGCAGGTCGTCATAATATTCAAAAAGTGGATTTTCCTTGCCGTTCTTACGAATCCAGTTGGCAAGGATGGAGCCGCCTCTGGACACTATACCGCATGTACGGTCTGCGTTGTCCATTCTGGCTACTGATTCTTTTGTTATACCGCAGTGAACAGTTATATAGTCCACACCTTCACGGCACTGATTTTCTATGTTGCGCAGAAGAACCTCTTCGCTTATATGGTCTGTTGTCATATCCCTCATAGCCAGCTCAGCCGCAACAGCATATATAGGCACTGTACCGAGCATCACGGTGCATTTCTCTTCTATGGCTCTGCGTATTGCATTCAGGTCACCGCCAGTTGAAAGATCCATCACAGAATCAGCTCCGGCCTTTATGGCTGCATCAAGCTTTTCCAGCTCTATATCAAGGAAAGGGCAGTCGCCGGAAGTTCCTATGTTTGCGTTCACTTTTGTCTTCATCTTTTTGCCGATTGCACGCACATCGAATGTTCTGTTTATATTTTTCGGAATAACAACTTTGCCGTCAGCAATGAGCTGCCTAAGCTCCTTAACATCTATCTGCTCATCAAGAGCTACTTTTTTCATTTCAGGAGTAATCTTCCCCTCTTTCGCCGCTTTTAACTGTGTCATATTTCATTGCTCCTAGTTTTTTCAACAAGCACCTGAAGAAGCTGTACTTCCTAAGATATCAATAGAAAACCCGCATGGTGGAGTGCCAGCGGGTTCGGGTGTTTCTTATATAAAAACTGAAATCCCGTTCCCTACGCCGGCATTATCCGGATCAGGTTTATGGGGTATCTCTCAGCCGCCTGTTTCATCTCGTGCTTACGCTCCGAGTCTCCACATCAGCACCCCCAGGGCTAGGCAGTAAGTAAGGTCTGCCTGTGAGGAAATATACAACTTTTAAAATATATTTACAAGAAAGTATTTTTCGAATGTTAGTATTTAACAGAAAAGTCAGAGTATTCACCGGTGACATCATAATATTTGACATCAACGTCATCTACACTGCTTAAAAAGGAACCTTCGTTTATTATCTTTAAAACCTGTTCCAGCATATCTTCTGTGCCTTCGGCCAAAACCTCAACAGAACCGTCATGAAGGTTTCGCACATATCCAGTAATACTGGCCAGCGTCACTATACGCCTGGAAACTGAGGCTCTGTAGCCAACTCCCTGAACTCTCCCTTTAACAACAGCATACAATCTTTTCATATATAAGTCTCAAAACTAATCATTTATGTGAAACCAGAAGCTCCCCAGTTCAACACCGTTATAGCTTACTACAGCCGGGTAGGTTCGCTTATCGTTATCTTTCGAATATTTGGTCATAAAATTTGAAGGAGTAAAAGGTATCAGGTAGCCTCTGTCATCTCCGCTGTTGCGAACTACTTTTGGAGGTACGTATCCTTTCAGGTTTATAGGGTACTCATGACCGCAGGATGCATCAGAAAAAGCGGAAACTATTTCGACTTCATCGCCGTTTTTGACATTATAAGTATCACCGGAGAGTATCAGCTTCTTCTCCCCATTGTGCTTTATGATAAAAACAAAATAATGCCCATTGCCGTTAGATTTCTTTATCTTCAGGTTGATATAGCCCATTTTATCGTTGTCTTTACGAAAGACAATTACAGAATCACTCTTAATCTCTACTTTCTTACGATAATCGTTAAGCTCGCCATATCCAAGCAGATCACAGGAAACACCCCTGTCGTAGTTAGCCTCTATGTGGGTAACTTCTACTATGTCACCTTCATGCACAACAATAGAAGCGCCTTCTTCCGCTATCTTAGGCTCGCCGTTCACAGTTACAACAGCATAGCTCAGCTTAGGTTTTTCCAGAAAAATGGTTGGCGCCTCAGGCACTATGTCATAAAGCTTCATAAACTCATTAACCGCATAATTATGGTGAAGAATCTTCATCTCTGTGTTTGGTAGATTCTTTGACGATTCTATACCATATGACGGCAGGCAGAACGTGCGCAGTGCATAGTATGTTGCTGTCTTGCGCATCTCTGCAAATTTTGTACCTGATTCTTCAGTTTTTGTATTGAAATAGTGCATGTAGTGTTCTTCATCACTTATCTTTTTGTTTGTCTCTGCAACAACAGTGGTAGCATCTGCACGCAGATCCAGCTCTGTCCCGTCATCACACTTGAAAATATCCGCATCAGTGATAATGGACTGGCCAAACCTATATGGGTTGCGCCATTTGCTGATATATTTTGGATTATGATATCCCCAGCCGTCATGCAGATTAAGGAATATGTCTGATTCGCTCATCAGCTGTTTGATGATAGCCACAACTTTGTCCATGTCATCTTTTTCCGGCTCATCCAGAAAACGTCTGTTCATGTCGCCGTCAGGACCTCTGTCATAGAGTATGATAGACTTAAAATTTGCTCTGGGGATGACTATAAGATTCCCTCTATCCAGCTTCAAATCGGAATACAGGTCAGCGGACAGAAAACCGCCCGGCTCGTCACCCTGAATGCCCCCAACTATAAACATGGTTTTACCATCGTTACGGCCGTATATTCGGTATATGTTCAGCTCATAGTCCGTTCCTGTGAAGAAGACTTCGTGCTTTGTGGAGGGTCTGTCTACAGCAAAGCAGACTGAAGCCGCTGTTAGTATTATTATTATTAAAAAGAGCTTTCTCACATTGCTCTCCAGTGTTCTGAAATAATTTTGAAATCCCCCGGGCAACCTTCGACTCTCAGTGTTTTCACACCTACGTCTGAATATGTATCCCCTTCGTAGCTCTGTTTAAACTCTATCGTAAAACTGACAGGTGAGCTGGCATTGTAGCTTAGGCCATCTATCTGAACCTTTACACTTTTCAGATCTTCGAATTTTCCAGCCTTATCAGATTCCCATGCAGCCTTGTTCATACCTTTGGTGGCAAAATCTTCGGAATAGTGTTTCATATATTTATCAATATCCAGAGACTCCCAGCTGTTTTTCCAGTCAATAATAAACTTGTTGACCATCGCCCGTACAAAAGGCGTTGAATCCTTTTGCCTGAACTCTTCTGCTATTATCTTTGGACGGCCTGATTCCTCTTCTAAATACAATTTTTTTGTACCATAGCTAAAGACATTTGCCGCACAATAGTACTGGTCAAACTCTGCTACAGATTCTTTCTCATTTTGGGAAAATATGCGGAAGCTGTCAGCATGTACTCTTCTATACGGGTAGTAATCCATAAGAGTCTTTTTGTAGCTGAGATATCCTTTTAACCCCTGTCCTTTAGTGCTTCTGAACTGAGAGTGATAGAAACTGCCAAAATCCTCAAATACGTTGCTCTCCCATGCATATATATAGTCAGTGATAACTTTTTTCATCTCTTGGAAATGCTCTCGGAGCTCCCTTACTGCACCCTGCATACCTTCATCAGTAATAATAACAGGAGTGCCCTCTTGAATGTATTTATTCATGTTATTAAGTTTTTCGTTATCGAATGCTACACAGCCTTTAGTTACAGGCTCTAATCTTTCAGGGTCAACACCGTGAAGCCATATTCCGCCTCCGGTCTTCCCGCCCAATCTGTCTTTAAGGTTCGGGTATGAGAGTGGGTAAGCACCTGTGCCGTATTGTTTTGCAACTTCTTCCCCATACATAGAGCGCAGCTTTTCTGGTGAGATAAAACCAGTGACGAAATAAAGTCCTTCAGGAGTTTTTTCATCCCCCTGAACCAGCTTATCTCCTTCTGCACCACCCGTGAGAACCTGAAAACTTTCAAGAACTTTGGCCGTGCCTTCACTGACGTTTATAACATGAAGCCACTTTCCTGACTTTTCCACCAGTACAGCGTTAAAGCTGTCTGAAGGTTCTGCCGAAAAGTTTATAAATGTCTGAGCAAATGATAATTGAGTCAGCACACAAAGTACGCTTAAAACTTTAAAAAAGACTTTCATATTTACCACTCAATATTTTTTCCGTAAAGAAAGTACCTGTCCAGCTTGTTTTTCAGCATGCTATCAACAGGTTTTGTTATCCCGATAGGTATATCATTATAATAAAGTGCAGGTCCATGATAATCTTGAACTTTTTCTATGTCAAATCCTTTCAGATATCTTAGTGCAGCTTCTAAGGAAATTTCGGTTCGAAACTCCTTTTTTAAGAAGTTTGAAAGCTGCCAAAAAGCTTGGGATGAGAGCTCCCCTTCACGTTTGAATATAAGTATCCCGTTCTTTGAGAAGTTTATACTTCTGTCCATCTGTGTTGTCAGATAGAAAGAGTTCCCTTTCTCATATATCTCTGTCCAGTCAGGAAAATCTTCGAAAAACTCAGATATGCTTTTATGTTTTTTCTGTCTGCTAAATGCCCCGCCGGAGCTTTCGCCACCTTTTCGCCTCACTGCGGATATGAAAAAACCATCATATATATCTGTATGAGGCATATATCTCACTACACAGCTATCTATCTTCTCATCACCGCTTATTCCGCCAGTACCTGAACCGCCATTGATATCAACCAGTTCACAATCGAAATTATCAAGCAGATATTTTACAACTTCCTCGTTCTCCTCAACTGAGAACGTGCAGGTGGAATAAACCATTACTCCGCCCTCTTTTAGGGTTTCAAATGCAGATGCGGCTATCTCTTTCTGAAGCTTGGCCATCCTGTCCACCATCTCCTGATTCCATTCGGAGTTTACGGTTTTGTTACGGCCTATCTTGTTTTCGTTGCTACACGGTGCATCCAGCAACACCCCGTCAAAAAATTTATCAAATGTTTTATGAAGGCTTCTGCCGTCACGCCCTATGGTTCGCACTGAATAAGCGCCATATTTCTCTAAATTATACTGTAATGATTTCATTCGCTTGCCGGAAGGCTCGTTTGCTATTATGGCACATCTGTTATTAAGAATATCCGCAATAGCGCAGGTCTTGCCGCCGGGAGCAGAGGCTACGTCTAAAATGTATGGATATTCAGGCATAAGAGAGCAGAGAACCCTTGCTGTGTAAACAGATGACGGGTTCATTATATAAAACCCGCCCGTCTGAAAACCTAAAGTTCCGGTGAGTTTCTCTTCGCCGCTTTCTATCCTGAAAACATCAGGAAGGTTCTTATCTTCGGACACAGCTACCCCAGCCTCTTTCAGCTCGCAAAGATAATCTGCGGGTCTGGATGAGGCCAGCCTGATATATTTCTTTCTTTCACCCTGGAGTGCATCAAAAAAGCTTTCTGCTTTTTCTTCAAGCAGTTGGGTGTATTTTTCTACAAACGCGTTGTTAAGCATGAGGGCAAGGATAAAACAATTATATTGAGTTATCAATATTAATGTAGTAAATTTCTTCAATGAAAATAGTAGTAGCAGGGGCTGGCGAGGTTGGATTTCATATCGCCGAACACCTCATCAAAGAGGGCAAGGACGTTGTTCTCATTGAAAAAGATGCCGACAAGGCAAAGCACGCATCTTTACACCTTGACTGTCTGGTCGTTCATGGCGAGACAACAAATCTAGAAATATTAAAACAGGCAGGCATCCAGAAAGCGGATGCTTTCATAAGCGCCACAGACTATGATGAAGTAAACATGATCACATGCTTCATAGTAAACAGCGAATACAGCGTACCTGTGAAAATTGCACGTGTTCATAACATGGAGTACTCTAAAACAAGACTTGTAGGTCATAGATACAGCTGTATCGATTATATAGTAAACCCAGAGATAGAAGCGGCTAAAACAATAGCCCATACTGTCCAGCATGGCGCAACAAGCGATATATTTCTATTTGACAACTCTGACATACAGCTCAGAGATATCTTTATTGACGAAGACTCCTTCTTTTGCGGCAAATCAATGAAAAACATAAAACAGGAACTTCGTGAAGACTTTATTATCGCAGGAGTAATGCGAGACAACGATGTTATCGTTCCAACTGGTGAAACTGTTCTTCAGTCTCAGGACCACATATATATAATAGCTACAATCCGAACCTTCATGCAGATACTCAGAAAAACTGGAACACCCCACAAAAAGCTTCGCACGGTCATTGTGCTTGGGGGTGGAAAGATAGGCAGATACGTTACAGAATTCCTCATCAAAATGGGCAAGCATGTGAAGCTGGTTGACAGAGACTACGATCTTTGCAAAAAACTTGCATCGGATTTTCCGGACATACTTGTGCTTAACGGCGACATATCTGACGAAAGCCTTTTTGAAGATGAAGGACTTTCCAAAGCGGATGCTATTGTCACCACCACTAAAAACGAAGAGCTTAATATTCTCGCCGCTATTTATGGCAAGTCAAAAGGGATAAAGCGTTCTGTTGCCTTGGTGAACAAGACAAACTATATAAACATATCCGATAATCTGGGCATAGACTCAACTGTAAGCCCTAAGCTGAGCTCCGTAAACGCAATTTTGAAATATATCCGCAGAGGCAATGTGAAAAATGTCTATAAGATATTCGACGGTAAAGCAGAGGTTTCCGAATTTACCGTAAACATCGGCGCCCCTGTTGACCAGAAAGCTCTGAAAGACATCAAGCTGCCTTCGGGAAGCCTTATACTTGCAGTATCCAGAAGCGGAGAAAATATAATACCTGACGGCAATTTTGTCCTGCACGGAGGTGATTCCGCTATAACCTTCTGCATAAAAGATACTGCGGATTCATTACAGAAATTCTTCTCAGACAAATAATATGCACTATAAACTTATAATAAAGACCATAGCAGCATTACAGCTTGTCATTGCATTTTTTCATCTGATATGTGCCGGAGTAGCCTTTCATTATGACGAAACCGAGGCGCTGCGGGGCTTTATCTTCTCTATATCGCTCCTTGTTGGTTTTGGTGTCTTTTTTCTTATTTTATACCGCAACACAAAGCCAGAAGGGGTCTCCACTAAAGACGGCTTTGTTCTTGTAACACTCAGCTGGCTGGCCGCATCATTGGGCGGTTCGCTTCCGTTTTACATATCCGGCGCCATACCTTCATATACCGATGCTTTTTTCGAGACAATTTCTGGATTTTCCACCACCGGAGCCAGTATCCTGACCAACATAGAGGCACTACCGATGTCCATACTCTTCTGGCGTTCACTCTCACACTGGCTGGGCGGTATGGGTATTGTTGTTTTGGCTGTGGCAATCCTTCCGCTGCTAGGCATCGGAGGCATGCAGCTTATAAAAGCTGAGGCTCCCGGCCCGTCAGTAGATAAAATAACCCCTAGGATAACCGAAACTGCAAAATATCTTTGGTATATATATGTACTTTTCACAGTGCTTCAAACAGCTCTTTTAATGTTAGGCGGAATGAATCTTTTTGATGCTCTGACCCACACATTCGGAACTGTTGCCACGGGCGGTTTTTCCACAAAAAACACAAGTGTTGCACATTTTGATTCAGCCTATATAGACTGTGTGGTCACAATTTTCATGGTTCTGGCAGGAGTAAACTTCGTTCTGCACTTTAAACTGCTGACAGGAAGGCTGAAAAGTATAGTAATCAACAGTGAGCTTAAGGCGTACCTTGCGATAATATTTCTGGCTACATTATTCGTTGCTTACACGCTGCACGGAAATGTTTACACCAATGCTGCTGACAGTTTCCGTTATGCCGCTTTCCAGGTGGCCTCGTTCACCACAACCACAGGATATGCAACAGCTGACTACGAACAGTGGCCATACTTCGCTCAGATTATCCTTTTCATGCTTATGTTTGTGGGGGGATGTGCTGGTTCTACCGGAGGCGGTATAAAAGTCATACGAATTGTAACTCTGCTGAAACAGGGTATAAACGAGATGAAATATCTGGTTCACCCGAGAGGTATCTTTGTTATTAAACTCTCAGGCCATACTGTTAAAAAAGATATTGTATACGCTGTGAGCGGATTCTTCTTCCTATATATTTTCCTGGTTCTTACTGTCACCATGATAGTTGCTACCAGTGGTTCGGATATCAGCACATCCTTTACCACAGCTCTTGCCACTGTCGGTAACATTGGCCCCGGATTCGGAATGGTAGGTCCTACGGAAAACTACGCTTTCTTCCCGGCATATGTTAAATGGGTGCTTAGTGCTGCCATGATAATTGGCAGGTTAGAGATATATACCATTCTGGTTCTCTTCACCCCAATGTTCTGGAAAAAATGAAAACTTATAATATAAAGATAAAAGGTGTTGTTCAGGGAGTTGGCTTCCGTCCATTTATCTTCCGGCTGGCAGAAAACCTTTGTCTTAAAGGTTATGTAACGAACAGCTCTTACGGCGTAGAGATACAAGTCAACACCGACAGGGATACTCTTCAGAAATTTGTCTCAAAGATAAAGAAGGACTGCCCGCCGCTTGCCAACATTATCAGCGTAACTTATAACAAAACTGAAGATGCGATTTATGAAAACTTCTCTATAGAACCATCAAAAGTATCTGAAGGAGTGACCCTTGTTCCGCCAGACACTGCCGTCTGTTTTGACTGTGCAAAAGAGATTTCAGACAGCACAGACAGAAGGTTCTCATACCCTTTCACAAACTGTACCAATTGCGGCCCAAGATACTCTATCATCCAGTCGCTTCCATACGACAGGAAAGAGACATCTATGTCAAAGTTCCGCATGTGCCCTGAGTGTCAAAATGAGTACGACAATCCATTAAACAGAAGGTTCCACGCTCAGCCAAACGCCTGCCCTGTATGCGGCCCTATTGTCTATATGGGAAAACTGGCTGGTTCAGACGCGGTTGAAGAAGCTGCTGATATAATAGATAAAGGCGGCATAATTGCTGTTAAAGGGCTTGGAGGATACCATCTGGTATGTGATGCTGCTCAGTCCACCCCCGTCAAAACTCTTCGTAATATAAAAAACCGCCCGGACAAACCTCTGGCTGTGATGTGTACACTCGACACACTTAAAAAATATACAAAAGACAAACCTTCCCTAAAGCTTTTCAGCTCACCACAGGCACCGATAACCGTTATAAACGCCCCGGATACACCGATAAGCCAATACTCAAACCCTATGTCTGACAATATCGGCTTTCTGGCTCCATACACGCCGCTGCATCAAATCCTGCTGGCTGAGTGCAAAACTGACTTTCTTATTGCCACATCTGGCAACAAAAAGGACGAACCAATTGCGAAAAACGAGAGAGAGGCAGAGAAGTCTCTGGCTGATTTTACTACACACTTTCTCCACAATACAAGGCCGATACACAACAGAGTCGATGATTCTCTGGCAGCAATTGTAGGCTCAACACCATACATAATGCGCCGTGCAAGGGGGTTTGCTCCTTACCCTGTGATGCTTCCTGCGGCTGTGGAGGGGTGTGTACTCGCTGTTGGAGCACATCTTAAAAACACCATAACAATAGCCCACGACAGATACGCCTTTGTCAGCCAATACACTGGCGATCTGGATAATCCTGACACATGTGCATTTTTCGAAGAAACAATAGACAAGGTAAAATCACTTTACGGTCTGGAGCCAGACAGTGTTGTGTGCGATCTTCACCCTGAATATCACAGTACTGCATATGCAAAGTCCCTTGGACTGCCCATACAAAAGGTTCAGCACCACGTAGCGCACATGATGGCGTGTATGGCAGAAAACGGACTGAAGGACAACCTGCTGGGAGTTATTCTGGACGGGACAGGTCTTGGAACTGACGGAACTATATGGGGGGGTGAATTCCTCCTTATGAAAGACAGAAAAATTTCAAGAACTGCACATCTCCCAAAAGTTATGCAGCCGGGGATGGATTCTGCTGCGAAAAATCCCGGACGTATGCTTATCTCCTACCTTCACGAATTTGGACTGCTGGAAAAATACGAAAGCACTTTGGTAAAAAAACTGTTCATATCGGAAAAAGATATAAAGCTTACTGTGAGTATGATAGAGCGCAACATAAACAGCATAACCACAACAAGTGCAGGCAGACTTTATGAAAGTCTTGGAGCTATTGTCACCGGAACTACCAAAAATCTTTTTGAAGCTCACTCAGCTATGAAACTGGAGGGGGCTGCCTCCAGAGCAGATGGTGAATATAAGAGTTTTTGCGATGTTTCAGATGACAGTTTTTTCAAAGAATTATTCTCATATGCCCTCGAAAGTATAGAAAACGAAGAGCATATGCACAGTGTATCTTATAATATTCAATATGCATTTGCTGAGCGGATAAAACACACAATAGAATTAATCTGCGAACAAGAAGGCATTGAGGATGTTGTGCTGTCGGGCGGTGTTTTTCAAAATCTGTTTATTATAAAACATCTGAGTGAAATAGAAGGGCTAAATGTGTATCGGCACAAATCAGTACCTACAAACGATTCATGCATATCTCTGGGTCAGGCATATTACAGCAGTTTTTCCAAAATCCGCAATATTATAAAATAAACTTTGCTGTTATAAAAAATCAGCTTTTCGGATCTAAAATATCTCTTACCCCTTCTCCAAGAAGGTTATAGCCCAAAACGGTAATGAATATCGCTATCCCCGGAAAGAAAGAAAGCCACCACGCGAACATTATATTGTCCTTGCCTGCTGTAAGGATATTTCCCCATGAGGGTGTCGGCGGCTGAACACCAAGCCCCAGAAAGCTTAATGATGATTCGGTAAGTATAGCACCCGCAACACCAAGCGTTGCTGTCACAAATATAGGCGTAAAAACATTTGGAAGAATGTGCTTAGACAGTATAAGCCACACAGGCAGCCCCTGCACTTTTGCAGAAACTATATAGTCTCTGGTCTTCACACTGAGCACCTCTGCCCGCACAAGCCTGGTAACGCCCATCCACCCCGTAAGACCTATTATGGCCATTACGTTGAACATAGAAGGGTTAAGGAAAGCTATTACCGCCAGTATAAGAAAAAAAGCGGGGAAACAAAGCATAACATCTACAAATCTCATTATGACAGTGTCAGCGAAACCTCCGAAATATCCAGCCACAAGTCCAAGTAAAACTCCTATGGCAAGCGATATTCCAACTGCAACAAACCCGACAAAAAGAGATATTCTGCTTCCGTAAATAACTCTGCTGAAAACATCACGCCCAAGGTCGTCCGTGCCAAAATAATGCACAGCTGACGGGGGGAGAAAAACTGAATCAAAATCTATATATGTAGGGTCGTGTGTGGCAATGTATGGCGCGAAAGCTGCCACAAAGACAAACAGAAGCACGATAATAAGTCCTGAAAAAAACAATATGTTTCCGTTTACCTTAGAGAGTATTCTACTTTTTACCATATCTTATCCTCGGGTCAACAAGACCGTAGCTGATATCTGCTATCAGGTTGCCTATAAGAGTAAGCACCGCTCCAAGCACAAGAACGCCCATAACCACAGGATAATCCCTGGCCATTACCGACTGATAAAAAAGCTGACCCATGCCGGGTATGCTGAATATTGACTCAAAGATAACACTGCCGCCTATGAGCCCCGGAACAGATAAACCTAATATTGTAACCACTGGTAATAAGGCATTTTTCAGAGCATGCTTGAAAATTACACGCCCCTCAGAAAGGCCTCTAGCTCTTGCACTGGTTATATATTCCTCGCCAAGCACCTCCAGCATGGAGTTTCTGGCAAATCTGGAAAGCCCTGCAAGCCCGCCAAACACAGACAGGACAACAGGCAGAAACGCATGGTGCACTATGTCCCACATCTTGCCCATCGTGCTCAGCTGATCAAAGTTATAAGATTTAAGACCTGATATTGGCAGCCAGCCCTTCACCACACCAAAGTAATACATGCATAAAAGGGCAAGCCAGAAAGTCGGAACAGCAAACCCCACAAAAACAAAAACTGTAACGGATTTATCAAAAAATGTATTCTGCCGGTATGCCGAAAGCACCCCCAGAGGCAGCGCCACCAGAAAGATTAGTACCATCCCCGCTATGTTCAGATATATGGTAACGGGCATCCGTTCACCTATCTTCTCCATAACTGATTTGCCGTCTGGAGCAAATGATTCACCAAAATCAAGTACTGCCACTCGCTTTACCCAGTCTATGTATCTCACGTGGACAGGTTTGTCCAGCCCGTACATTTTTACAAACTTCTCGTGGGCGGATTCTGAAAATTTAGGATTCATGGATGAAAGAAACTGCGCAGGATCACCCGGCGCAAGGTGGATAACGGCAAAACATATGATAGTAATACCTATCAGCAGGGGTATCATTCCGAAAATTCTTCGAAGTATGTACTGTATCATAAGTATATATTACCAATTATGCATAGAGTTGCTATGGATATGACAACCAGTTTCTGAGATTGTTCACAAAAGTACTGAAAAGACTAAGCGACCGACACCATCAATTCGCTGAATGTTATGGCTCGAAGTGATATTTCTGGTTTTCCTTCTTTACCCACCACTTATCCTGATTATGTGTAATACCTGCTGGAGCAGAGTAGACATTTTCAAATCTGTTCGAAACAGCTACCAGCGAGTAAGGAACATACAGAAAGGTATAAGGTTGGTCTTCTGCCAGCATCTCTTGAGCTTTATGGTAAAATAATTTGCGCTTTTCAGGATCGAATTCTTTTCTGCCTTCGACAATAAGCTTGTCCAGCTCTTCGTTTTTATAGCAGATGAAATTAAGTTTTCTGCCGCCGCAGTTGCTGGAATGCCAGACATCGTAAAGGTCAGGATCGTTTGTTATGTTCCAGCCAAGCACCAAAGCATCAAATTTCTGTTTGTCTACATATTCGTTTATAAATGTTGCCCATTCAAGCACACGGATATCAACCTTAACGCCTATCTTTTCCCAGCTCTGCTGAAGGGTTTCACATATCTTCGTACGGACAGTGTTCCCCTGATTGGTCATCAGTTCAAATTCAAAATTTTTACCATTTTTATCAAGTATCCCGTCACCATTGCTGTCTGTCCAGCCTGCCTCGGCAAGGAGCTCTTTAGCTTTTTCAGGGTTGTAGTCATATTTTTTCACATCATCGTTATACCAGAGAGTGCCCGGTTTGAAAGGTCCGTGGGCTGGCACGCCAAGATCGAAAAGTATGCCTTTTACAATGTCTTTTTTTGGGGTGGCATAGGTGAGAGCCTGTCTTACTCTTTTATCGTTAAAAGGTTTTTTTGTATGGTTATAACCAACATAAGTATAGCCGAAGCTAAGGTATTTATATTTGTCATACTGGTTTTGAAACTGTTGGTTAGTATCAATCTGCCTCGTCCATTGAAGCGGAGTAAGTCCGGCCATATCTATTGCGCCGTTCAGCAGCTCAAGAAAGGTTGTTGCAGTGTCAGGGATAACTCTTGTGATAAGCCTGTCTATGTATGGCCTTCCCTTGAAGTAATCATCATTTGCCACAAGGGTGATCGACTCGCCCGCCTTCCACTCTTTAAACTTGTAAGGCCCTGTGCCTACAGGTTCACGAAGCAGAGGTGACTTTGTAACGTCATTGCCTTCGAGAAGGTGTTTAGGCAGCACAGCCATGCTCCAGCTTATAAGCGCTGGTGCAAAAGGTTCGTCGTAGGTTATTTTAACAGTATATTCATCTATAACTTCAAATGATTTTACCAGACGAAAATCAGCATCGTATGATGTTGGTGTTTTATCATCTATCATAAATTTATAGGTGAACTCAACATCAGCAGATGTAAACGGATGACCATCGTGCCACTTAACATCTTTTTTCAGATGAAACACTATGACCTTCCCCTCTTCTGTAATGTCCCAGCTTTCAGCCAGATCGCCGATGATTTTCAGGTCCTTGTCGTACTCCACAAGTCCGTTATAAATCTTTGCTGCCACATCGTGGGAAGCGGAATCAGATGTAATGTTATAGATAAGTCCGGTAGCGTCACCAAGGCTTGAGGACACAAAGGCATCCCCGTTTACTGGTGTATCTTTTGTTTTCTCAGCTGTCTTTTTGACAGACTTTACTTCCTTCTCAGCAGACGTATTGCTCCCTCCGTCGGAGCAGCCGACAAAAACAAGGAGAGCTGCAAGAAGTAAAAATCTGACTCTTATCACTTGGACTCCAGAGGTGCATTAGGTGTATCAGAAGGTACAGTCTGCTCAGTAGCAGGCTGGAACTTGTTAATGACACTGTCTGTGGTCTTCTGGGTAGAAAGTATTGCCAGTGTAAGCGATGTCACCATAAAAAGTATGGCAATAACTGTTGTGACCCTGTTCATTATGTTTACAGGTGTCCCGGGACCGAAAACATCCCCTTGTCCGCCGCCAAAGGCAGATCCGAGAGATGACCCTTTGCCTGCCTGAAGCAGAACAGCAAGGATTAGTAAACAACAAATAAAAAGGTGCAGTGCTAATATGATCGTATACATTAAATTCTCCGTTTATCCGTTAAAATTTATGAGTTTGACAAAGGAGGCTACATCAAGGCTGGCCCCTCCGACAAGTGCTCCATCTATATTTTCGCGCATCATGAGAGCTGATATATTATCAGGCTTCACGCTGCCGCCGTAGAGGATTCGTACTTTTTTGGCCACAACAGGACCATACATTTTAGAAAGGTGATCTCTTATTTTTCCATGGATTTCTTCCGCATCGGCAGGGGTGGCTGTTTTACCCGTTACTATAGCCCATACAGGTTCATAGGCAAGGGTAACCCTGTCTATTCTGTCCATCTTTATATCCTGCAGGCATAAGCCTACCTGATAAATAACACGTTCCACTGCAACACCGCCCTCTCTCTCCTCCAGTGTCTCACCGACACAAAGGATAACATCAAGCTTGTTTCTCAGCGCTGTTTTCACCTTTTCATTGATAACTTTATCAGTTTCGCCATATATAGTTCGCCTTTCGGAGTGACCTAATATAACTGTGTCCGCGCCAGCGGATGCCACCATAGCAGCACTTACTTCTCCTGTAAATGCTCCTTTCTCTTCTACAGAGATATTTTGAGCAGCCACAGAAACGGGATAGTCCATAGCATGTACAGTCTCTGCTACTTTTTTAAGCGAACAGAAATCAGGAGCCACGCCAACATCTACTTTGTTAAAGTCTATCTTAATAGCCAGAAGTGAACTTATAAGGTCAGCTGATTCGGCAGCACTAAGGTTCATCTTCCAGTTTCCATAAATATATGGCTTTCTCATTTTTACTTCTCCTTGTTTTCCTGCGAAGGCTGCTTAACGTTTGTTGCACCCATGTTGCAATTTCCGTTGAAGACAACTCCCTCTTCCACTTTGAAAATAGGAGTATTTACAGTTCCGGTCACATAAGCAGGTTTGTATAGCTCAACCTTGTCCTTAGCACTGATAACCCCGTCAAAACGTCCGGAAATCTTCACATCGCCTGCTTCGATCTCCGCCTTAACATTACCAGTACCTGCCACAACAAGAGTGTCTGATGTTTTAATGTTACCTTCGAAATTACCGTCAATGCGGACAAGTCCATCAAAGATAAGGGTACCGTTAAAGCTGGTATTCTTGCAAAGAAAGGCATCTATGCTGTTATTATCTTTCGGTTTCATCTATTCTCCTCTGATAGTTTTTATAATTCTGTCCAGATCGTCTTCACTGGAGTAACCTTTAAATTATCTAAGAAATGACATCCTGTCACTTCTTAGTACACGCTCATGCCGGCAAAGCCAACATTCGCTTACACTTCGGTAGCCATGCTACCTCCGTGAGACACTTCCTGTGTCTATAAAATACTCCCGGTTATTCCCCTCTGATAGTTTTTATAATCCTGTCCAGATCGTCTTCACTGGAGTATTTTATTTGAATTGTGCCGCCTTTTTTTGCATGCTTTATCTCTATTTTTGTACGGAAAAATTCTTCCATTTCGGCTTTCAGGCTCATCACAAAAATATCGTCATCCTCATTTTCCTGAATGATCTCAGCTCGCTCCTTTTTGGAAACAAGCTTCTCCACGTCACGAACAGAGAGATTATTGTCTATTATTTTTATGAGAATTTCAACAGCCTTCTTTTCATCCAGCCCAATAAGCACTCTTGCGTGCCCTTCAGTAATGCGCCCCTCTTCCAGAGCTTTTATGATCCTTTTCGGCAGACTGAGCAACCTTAAACTGTTTGCAATGGCCGGTCTGCTTTTACCTACAACTTCTGCAACATCCTCCTGACGGTAACTGTGGGTTTCCATCAGGTTCTTATATGCTCTGGCCAGTTCCAAAGGCCCCAGATCTTCCCTCTGAATGTTTTCAATGAGAGCAAGCTCCAGTTTCTCGGTATCTTTGGTCAGCTCTCTGACAACAGCAGGAACCCTTCGCAGTCCCGCAAGCCCGGAGGCACGCCAGCGTCTTTCACCGGCTATGATAACGTATGTCCCCTCTTCCTCGCCGTGGGCAAGCACAAGAGGCTGTATCACACCATTTTTCCGTATGGAATCGGTCAGTTCAGCCAGAGCTTCTTCATCAAAGACCTTTCTGGGCTGGTCTGGGTTCGCTTTAATATCTGCGATATCTATCTCATTAACTATTGTTCTGGTCTTTTCCGCTTTAGGGATAAGGGATTCGAGCCCTTTACCAAGTGAATTTTTTTTCATGGAAGCCTCGCAAGCATCTCTTTGGCAAGCTCTATATAGCTCGCAGCACCCTTCGATTTTATATCATACTCTATTATGGACTGTCCAAAGCTGGGCGCCTCGGAGAGTCTAACGTTTCTTGGAATCACCGTATCAAAAATGCTCTCTGCCAGATATTCCTCAACCTGTTTTTGAACTTCTTTTGAAAGGTTATTCCTCGGATCGAACATAGTGAGAAGAATACCTTCCAGCTGAAGGTCAACGTTGAGGCTGTCCTTAATAAGGCTGATAGTGTTCAGCAGCTGACCAAGACCCTCCATAGCGTAATATTCACACTGAAGAGGTATCAGAACAGAATCTGCCGCAGTCAGCGAATTCACAGTGAGCAGCCCAAGGGACGGGGGGCAGTCTATCATGACAAAGTTATACTCATCACAAACCCCTCGCAACACTTTTTTCAGTTTTGTTTCCCTGGACATCTCTGTTACCAGCTCAACTTCGGCAGCGGAAAGGTTTATGTTTCCGGGTATAATGTCAAGGTTTTCCACATTAGTGGGACGAATAGTGCTTTTAGCATCCGCGCGCCCGATAAGCACTTCATATATAGACACGTCGTTATCCGCAAGGGTAACGCCGAGTCCGCTTGTGGCATTTCCCTGAGGATCCATATCAACAACCAGGACCTTGGCACCTGCAAAGCCCAGGGCAGAACTCAGATTTATCGCGGTAGTGGTCTTGCCGACACCACCTTTTTGGTTCGCTATTGCGATTATTTTTCCCATAGACCTTACAGAGTAATAAATTAATACCTAAAAATCAACAAGGGTTTCTTATCATGCGAATTTATTTTGATGTTCTTACACGATCATAAATGAGACTAAGAAAAAAGCATATAGCAGAGACAAATATGATACTGGCACCTGATGTTAGATTGAAAAAATAAGACATTACAAGACCCACCAATGAAAATACCAGCGAAAACAGTGTGGCGTATATCATCATCCCCTTCAGAGAGTTTGATCTTCGCTCGGCCATATACGGAGGTATGGTCAGCATAGAGATGATAAGTATCAGCCCTACAACCCTTATGAGAAGAACAACAGCCAGCGCAGACATTACAAGCATGGACATATATATCAGATCAGACCTGACGCCCATGCTGGAAGCAAACTCGCTGTCGAAACTAACTGCGTGTATCTGTCTGTACCATGTGAGAATGTATGCGATGATCATCCCGTCCAGTATGAACATATAAACCAGATCAGACTTCGGCACTGCAAGTATGCTGCCGAAAAGATAACTCATCAAATCAACATTATACCCTGGGGTCAGATCCAGCAGAATGATGCCTATTGCCATTCCGAATGCCCACATAGCACCTATCACGGTATCTGCTCGATACTTATTGTCTTTGGTTATCAGTGCCATTATAACCGCTGCGGTCACGGCAAAAACACCGGCTCCCAAAAGTGGAGATATACCCAGAAAAAACGCAAGACCAATGCCGCCGTATGCAGTGTGGGCTATACCACCGGAGATAAAAACTATCCTGTTAACCACCACCAGCGAGCCTATTATCCCGCATGCTACAGATGCAAGAATGCTCGCCATTATGGCGTTCTGCATAAACCCGAATGAGAGCAACTCCATCATTAGTGATCGTGCTCCTTCAGCACTCTGTGCGGGTGTCCGTGAGCTACCAGCTCCACAGGGCATCCCTCCACACCGCCGTATGACTGGTGTATCATATCTTCTGTAACCTCAGCTTCGTCATGTTTATGCACATTCCCGCTCACGCAGGCCACAGAAGTTGCGTATTTCGGAATTATAGTTAAGTCGTGGCTTACCACCACAACTGTCATGTTTTTGTTCAGCTGCGCCAGCAAGTCAAATATCCTCGTCTGGCCTATCATATCCAGATTTGATGCAGGTTCGTCCAGAATGAGTATCTCCGGCTCCACAGCCAAAGCCCTAGCCATCAGTGCACGCTGACGCTGACCGCCGGACAGGTCGTCCATCCGTTTTTCCGACGAATCTATAAGTGTCAGATCGTTCAGGATTTTATCAACCACATCTTTGTCCTCAGCCTTTGTTGTACCCTTTCCGGCGAGAGCACGACCCATCATAGCCACCTCACGCACTGTCACAGGGAAACCCCGCCCGGCAGAGAAATCCTGCGGTACATACCCGACAGATTTCGATGTGCCCGGTTTTTTACCGAAAACCCTAACTTTCCCGCTGTCTGGCTTCAGTATACCGAGAAGTATTTTCACAAGAGTGCTTTTGCCGCCGCCATTTGGACCTATTACGGCTAAAAACTCTCCAAGGTGTATAGACATATTTACATCAGATAGGACATTAACCTGTCCGTATGAAAAATTCAGATTTTGAACTTCGACTATTTTCTCTGTATTAATCAACCTGTCACCCGCTGTAAATGTATGATAAAAGTCTATTACTTTTCCATAAACAGCACAACAGATAATTTCTAAAGTATCAGGCTATCACTTTTTTCGATGTCTCGAACGTTTTCTGCCTCTTTTTGGTCTGAAACCAACTCATTCTCCCGTATTCCGGTTCACTTTTAAAGTTGAACATTCCGCAGGCGAAATAGTAAAAGAGATCCTTCCACCACTCCAAAGCAAATTGTCTGTCAGAAAGAAATATTTTCATAACCTTAAAAGGACTTCGGAAAAATTCAGAAAGGGGTCCTGTCTGGTTTGAAGGGTCACGGAAACACTCCCAGTCGCAAAGTCTGCACTCAGGTTTCGCCTTTATCTTTTTGATATCAAGCTTTTCGTAAGGTCCGTGATCATTCGCAGCACGGAACCCGCAGGGGTAAGCGTGGCCGGTGGATGATTCCACAAAAAAATAATCTATCCCGCCGTAACAGGCAAAACCTGTGTCCTTTAAGCCTGCGTAATGACGAGTAAGCATAAGCAGGGAGCTTCTGGGTGTGAATATCCGCAGGCAACCTCTGTATTCGGGGATAACGTCATACATTGCCTTGAAAAGATAATATTTTTCCACGTTATTATAACTTACTATGTCATCAGCCGATTCAGCTTTATAGACTGCATCGTTCTGCATACTCATAGGGTAGCAGGCGTTCGATATAGTGAAGCCTAGTCCACTGGTAAATTCATAAAATTTTCTAAAACCTTCAACATAAGCTTCATAAAACTCACGTCTTTGTGCCTGTGTGCTTTCGGAGCAAATACTTAGATTTTTCTTCACTATTGTGCGGTTTATCCCCAGATTTGCCGATGGAAAGATGCCCTCTTCCCTGAAAACCAGAAGCGCTGTCCTGATTCCGTCTATAACACCATCCAGCCCTCTGTTTTTTTCGTGCTCTATGATATCCCATGTGTCGATGCTTATCCAGAAAGTATAAAGACCGCTCGCCTTCAGCTCTTTTGCGAACTTCCTCATCTTTTCCACATAACCCGGCTTGTGGGAATCCCTGAACATGAAGCCGTTTGTGCCTGTCCTGATGTATGGGATACCCCTCTTCCTGCCATAATTAATGCATCCGAGAAGGTCTTTTTTAAATATAAACGGCTCGCCGCCTGTAAAAGAGAGTGCTTTAACTTTGTTTTTTACTGCTCGATCGATAATCCGTTTCATAGCGTCTGTATCCAGCCTGCTTCGGTCGAATTTCTCCTGTTTGCGCATACCGCACTGAGGGCATGTGGCATTGCAGTGGTCTGTGGTCTGTATTATAAGCTGACCGGGTGTCCGCCCTTTCATTAGAGATGGAACCGTACTTAGCAGCTGCTTAGCAAAAGAAAAACTCATACTACACCGCCATCTTACGGCTTATCTCTAATCTCTTCATACCGCTTTTTTCAGTAAAAAGATCTTCTAGTACAATATCCCAGTTATAATTTTCGATGACATGCTCTCTTGCTTTTATTCCGTACTGTTTAAAAGCATAATAATCTTTCATATAAAGCTTTACCATATACTCAGTTTTTGCTGTCCAGTCCTGAAAGTCATCAGCTTTCGCCACCATGCCTGATTGGCCGTTAAGAATTATCTCTTTCGGTCCGCCCATGTTTGAAACTATTGCAGGAAGCCCGCATGCCTGTGATTCCAGCACAACCATGCCGAATGTGTCAGTGTTACTCGGAAAGATAAAAAGATCTGCCTCTCCATATACATCCGGCATTCTGCAGTGGTCCAGCTCACCTTTTATCTCAATATTACTGCGGTTTATCGCCCATCTCTCCACGGTTTCGCTGTAAGGTCCGCAGCCTGCGATTATCAGCTTCAGCTCGTATCTTCGCTCCATCTCGTCAAAGAGTCTCATCAGGAAATCAAAATTTTTATCCTGAGATACTCGGCCGCCGTAGCAGAGTGTAAAAGGTTTTTCATTGTGCTTGTCCACAGGTCTGAAAACTCTGGTGTCAATGCCTCTGCGGAAAACACTCATTTTGTTACTGCTTATGCCCCTGCGCTCAAGATAATCCAGATACTGTTCAGATGTGGTTTTCAGCTCTGTTACAGAATCAAAAAACCATCTAGTATACCACTCCACAAGATTGGTCAGTGATTCGTTTCCTGCAATCTCGTGCACCTCGCCTGTAAAATCCGTATGGTAGATTCCTGTGCTCTTTACAGACAAAAGCCTGCTCGCAAGAAGCCCCACCAGACCTACAGGGCCAGGGGTTGAGATGAAAACCTCATCCGGTTCAAAGTCGTAAATATCCTCCAGGGCGGATATGACAGAAGGAATCTTTATATTCAGCTTTTCGTAGTAAGGAAGCTTAAAAGCCGTGACAGGCTTCAGGTTAATAAGGTTAGACGGGAGCCTTTCGTCAAGCTCTTCGGGGAGCAGCGATGACACGATCTTAAGTTCGTAGCCTTTCTCCTGCGCCAGTGTTCCTATGGTGCGCAGTGTTACGGATACTCCGTTCAAATCGTTTATAGTGTCTGTGAACCAGAGTATCCTTTTTCTTCTGGGAGTATCTCTGTAGTTGTATTTATCATTCAGCTCACCCAGAAGTTCTCTGTCTTTATATATCTGATTAAAAGAGCTGAAAAAAGGGATAGAAACAAACATCGCAGGCAGTGCCGTTGTGACACTTCTATAAAGGTCATCCATCCCTATCTGATCAATATCTTTTGTAAGATTTTCAGCCATCATCCGGAAATATTCGTCTGCGATCTCAGATGATTTGTGATAGACCAGATTCAGCTTGCGCTCAATGTTGTCAAAAGATTCATTGCCCATCTCGTCAACCAGCTCACATATCAGAGCATTTATACGGTTTCCGCTGCTTTTTATCTTAAACCCACGCATCTTGATGCGTTCTATCAGTCCGGGTTTTTCCTGTTCAAAAATGTACTTTGTTATTTTACTGAAAAGTCCGCCTGCAAAATGCATTGATGTCTTTGTTTGGGAAAAATCATAAGCAATTTTGTACACTGTAAATGCCATTGAGTGAAAATCGGAATATCGTCCGGCGTGCCAGCACTCCTTATTCTTTATCATCTCCAGATATTCATCTGGCGTACCAGCTTCGGCAAAGGTATAGGTTTTCCCGAGGAAAAGTCCGGCATGATCATCGGAGCCAGCAGTAAATCCTTTTATCCAAGGATTGTCGCTGAAAGGCTCTATCCTGTATCTGGAGTAGAGATTCTCCAGTGTAAGGGGTGTCAGATTTTCGAGAGTCCTCACCCATGTTGTGTTGTGCAGCTTGCCCCGGCCTCCGTTTATGCCTTCGAAAACGTCAAAAAGCAGTATCAATTTTTCAAGATGGTGCAGCCTCAGTCTGCCGTTCACACTAAATGTAGCGTGAGCCACAGAGTGGGCAATCCCCTGCTCTTTAATATAATCACGGAAATCATATATATTCCTGCGTAGCTTCTGTATCTCTTCAAACTGCTCAAGGGTGTGCCCGTAGCAGAGAATATGGGTCTTGCATCCGTCCTCCGGGAAATAGACAGTGAACTCTGTTCCGGTAAAAGTATCTTCCGGATATTTCTGTGTCAGATACAATGATGCGTCCATGCTGTTGTGATCGGTTACCGTTACAAAGTCCATTCCTCTGCTTTTTGCAGTTTTGTAAATGAAGTCCGGCTCCGTATAGGATTCGGCTGCGCCTATCCTCTGTAGAAACCATTCCGAAGGGTGTTTTGAAAATTTTGAGTGGCAGTGCAGATCCGCTTGAGCCATCTTCTTACCTCGCTATGGATGTTATTCCTATTATCTATATGCTTCTCCTGTCATGATTACTTCTTACAACTGTCAAACTATTGTCATATAAACGCATTAGGCATCATCTTTCTAATATTTATTTAACAATTCCAACATCCGCTTCTGACATAAACTCACTATATTTAGAAAGGATGCTTTTTTTATGAGGTAACTATGACAGCAGTAAATAAACCAATCGTCCCGAATAAAGTCAAAAGAGCGGCAAGAGCCTTCAGCAGCATATCCAAAGCCTTCCGATTCCGGATTAGAACCTACCGCCCACATATACATATACAAACAGAGAACAGCAGATTCATCATAAAGACCGTCCGTAACGGCTGCGAGCTGATGGATGTGCTGAAACTCCGCTACGATGTTTTCTACAGCGAATACGTTGGTGTTGTTTCACAAGAGGGTGTTTCAGGGATAGATGTGGACAAGTTCGACATACTTTTTGATCATCTTGCCATCATAGACAAAAAAACTAATAAGCCGGTGGGAACATACAGGCTCAACTGCACTAAGTTCAACAGCAAATTCTACTCTGGAAAAGAGTTCAAAATGAAAAGTATCGAAGCACTGCCCGGGCATAAGATAGAGCTGGGCAGAGCCTGCGTTCACCCTGACTACCGAAACGGAGCTACCATCTCCGCTCTATGGAAAGGGCTCGGAGCATACATTGCAGCCACTGATTCAAGATACATGTTCGGGTGCTCCTCCATACATGCAGAGGATACTTTCCAGATAGCGCTAATCCACCACTGGCTGAAAGACAGCATGGACAGTGCACACTCAGACATACGGCCCCGAAAAAAATTCCGTGACAGCCGTTTTGAAGATGTTGTGTCAAAAACTGCTGAAGAACGTTTTAAGCCTTTCCGAGAGGCAGCGGGAACCCTTGTTCCGCCTCTTTTACTTTCATATCTTAAAGCAGGCGGTACAGTATGCGGAACACCTGCCAAAGACAAAGCCTTCAAATGCTACGACTATCTCACTCTGGTTGATAGAGAAAAGATGGACAAAGGGTTTGCTAGGAAATTTTTGGTGTAGCATATGAGACGTATATATAAAATGTCAGTAACAATATTTCTATTTGTGGTGTTCATCACCGGAGCGGTTATTCTGCGCTTCTACGCTGTGACAGACGTAAACAAAAGACGTGTCGGAGCGTGGTTTACCGCAAAGATGAGCAGAACTGCACTGAGATTCTTTGGCATCCAAGTAAGCTCCTCAGGTCATGAATATCTGGAACCTTCAGGTAAACTCATAATCTCAAATCACATGTCATACTTTGACATACTTGTTCTGGCCTCTGTAAAGCCTACTGTTTTCGTCTCTTCGGTGGAGATACAGAAAACGCCTTTTCTCGGTTTTGTCGCTTCACTCGGAGGTACATTTTTTGTGGAGCGAAGAAGCGCAAAACTGGTAAAACTTGAAATAGGAAAAATTTCTGATTTGATAAAAAACGGATTCAACGTGGTACTTTTTCCTGAGGGTACATCTACTGACGGGTCACAGATTCTCCCTTTCCGCTCATCGCTCCTGGCGGCGGCAACTGATTCCTTTGTTGATGTTGTTCCGGCGTGCATCAGATACGGCGAAATAGACGGAAAAAGTTTTTCACCCGAAAACTGCGACTATGTATGCTGGTACGGCGACATGTCGTTTCTCCCTCATTTGTGGAATTTCCTCAAAACCTCACACGTCAGAGCAAAGGTGACACTTTTTGAGCCTATAGACACCCATCTTGCAGACAGAAAATTTATAACCGCAAAAGCCCGCCAACTTATCACTGATGAATATTTTAAGGTAGCCTGACAAGTCCCGGCGGCAGAAAAATGCTTTTCTCAGTTAATCCATTTCTGTACAATACAGATAAGATTAATTATTCGGGAGAAATACAAAACTGACATGCCCCCTAAAAAAACAACAAGAAAACCTGCTGCTCGTAAGCCAGCTGCAAAAAAAACCACAGCTAGAAAACCTGCAAAAAGGCAATACAGAAAGAAGAAACCTGACAGGAAGATCCCTATATCTGCTCTTTTCGCTGTTATCCCTTTAATACTCCTCTCAGCTTTCATCATCCTCCGTTTCTCCGGAGGAACAAGCCCCGAGCCCGTAAAAGCTCAGCCTGAATTTGTAATCAAAGAGATACCGCAAACTGTCATAAAAAAGATAGAGAAAAACAGTGTGCCGGACACTGTGAAGCTTTTTCTTTTTGAAAAAAACATAAAAAACACCAGACTTGACATCTCAGGCTCATCAATAAGTATAGCTGCTGATTCTCAAAAGACCGCAGCTGAACTTGCCGGAGATTTGAAACAATACCTGATAGATCAAAAGATCACTGTAGATGGTTATAAGGTGCTCACCGCAGAAGATTCTGAAAAGATATACAACATCAGTTTCAAATACCCTGAGCCAGTGACCAAAAAAACACCAAAGGCAGCCGCAAAAAGCTACCGTGCCAAGCTTGCTGTTGTCATAGACGACTGCGGATATTCATTACCTTTGGCACGTGAGCTGGCAGAAGTCAGATATCCTGTAACATTCGCAGTGATACCCTTCACACCACACGGCAAAGAGACAGCCAGTTTGGCAAAAAAATCCGGAAATACGTTTTTTATACATTTCCCCATGCAGCCGAAATCTTATCCAAAATTTGACCCCGGCAAGGGTGCTCTTTTTCTGAACATGCCCGAAACAATCATACAGGCAGTAACCAAGGCTAATTTTGAATATTTCCCTATGGCTCCAGATGGTGCAAACAACCACACAGGTTCTGCATTTACAGAGAGCGGTGAAAAGATGGCTCAGGCTTTGGGTGCCATAAAAAAATATACACCTAGATTTATGGACAGCTATACATCAGGAAGCTCAGTGGCGTTTGATGAATGTCAGAAGGCAGGGATGGAGTGTGCTGTAAATAATGTGTTTCTTGATAATGAGGAGCCGGGGCTTGTGACTGTCACTGACAAAAGAAACCATGTGCACAGTCAGCTTATAGTTGCGGCAAAGAAGGCACTGTCAAAAGGCAGCGCAATAGCCATCGGCCACCTGAAAAAAGGCACCGTGTCTGCACTGAATAACTCTTTTGATGAAATAGAAAGGATGGGAGTTCAGATAGTCCCTGTCACAGAGCTTATGAACTGATCACTAATTATTGCGGCATTTTGAACAGGTTCCATAAAGGTTCATGGAGTGGTCTATCAGCTCATACCCGTATTTTTCTGCAATTTTGTCCTGAATTTTCTCTATCTCCTCGTCAAAAAACTCGACATTTGCACCACACTTCACACAAACCAGATGGTCGTGATGCGCTTCTTCGGTGTCAGTTTCGTAACGTATTTAACCTTCGCCAAAATTAAGCTCTCGGACTATTCCCGCTTCTGTAAGCAGCTTCAAAGTGCGGTAAACAGTGGCATGACCTATGGATTTGTCAGTCTTTTTTGTTATTTCGTAAAGCTGCTCTGCGGTAACATGAGTCTGCTGTTTGCAGAGCATTTTAAGTATAAGCTCGCGCTGTGAAGTCATCCTCAGATTCTGATGTGAAAGGTAATCGGCAAAAACCTTTTGTGTCTCGTTGTATTTAACTGACATAATGCCCCTCAAACAAAACTTTTCATAGCAGAATAATAGCTTCTATTCTTTTTTTTATCTATAAAATATTTTCTAAATTACAATTTTATTAAAAAATATCCACTTTCAATATAGTTAATTTTCATTAATGCTTAGCAAGTTACAGCTCCGCACAAATATAATAGCATTACATTATCATCAAAGCACAGTTTCATGTTGATAATGAATTTCATTAACATTATACTAACAACATGGGAAAAAATATGAACAGTACATGCTGCGAAACACTTCCTGATGTGAAAGAGAAAAACCTCACAATGTCCATGCTGGAGTCAGGCAGCAAAGGTATTATCAAAAGTATCAAAATGAACTGTGACGACAGCGAATCATGCAGATTTGTCCGCAGACTGAAAGAGATGGGGCTGCACATCGGTGCTCATTTCGAAGTTATGAAAAACAGCGGGAGCGGCGAAGTTTCTGTCTATTGCGAAGGCACCACACTGGCGCTGGGACAAGGGATGGCTGACAAGATTAACGTAGAACTCTCCAACGGCGCTGTTATGGAAGGGACAATGTTCGGCAGGATTTGCAGAAAAATCGGCATTAAATGCCGCCCATAACTCTTTACTATCTCCCCCCCTTATAATATTATCAATTCATGAAACATTTTTTAATTGCTGTAATTAGTGCTCTCTTTTCTGCTTTTTTGCTCACTCTGGCCTCTCCCGGATACAGCATTGTGCCTTTGGCATATGTAGCACTGGTCCCTCTGCTTATTGCTATATCACTTACAGAAAGAGGTTTTTTCACCGGGTGGTTATTCGGTTCGTTTTACTTTCTTTTCAACCTGCACTGGGTCATTAATGCTGTCTCTGAATTTGGCGAGGCTCCTTATGCTGTGGGGATAATAGTAACTATTCTTTTCGCTTGCCTGCTTGGTGTCTTCTGGGGGGTGTTCGGGTGGATATACAGGCGCAAAGTGGGTGCAAACCTCCTTTTGGCTGGTGTTCTGGTTGCTCTAGAGGTTGCTAAATCGACTATTTTCACCGGGCTGCCTATGCTTAATCTTGCTCACACCCAGTACACATTTCCTCCGGCCATACAGATTGCTGAGGTTACAGGCGAATTCGGAATATCGCTCATCATAGCATACGTAAATATATCTATAGCATCGCTCATTACACACAGAAACAAACACTCGGTAATATTTGCAGCGCTTGTTCTGCTGGCATCGCTAAGCTTCGGTTTCCTTGTGTCCGACAGGCAGTACGCAGGCACAAATCTGAAAGTAAGGCTTATCCAACCTGCATACTCTCAGAAAGATAAATGGGTACCTGAGAAAAAATACGACATAATGGCTTTGGTAAACCAGATGGTTCGAAAAGCTGAAAACGAAAACTATGACCTTCTTATGCTGCCTGAAACAGTCTACCCCGCATTCCTTAATCCTGATTTTGGAGGGTACCATGTTCTGGACATCGCCGGTGAGAAAGTGCCGATAATCTCTGGCGGAATAAGATATGATGAAATCGATGGTAAAAAACAATATTTCAACAGCGCCTTCATGTTCAGCAAAGGTGAGGTTTCAATATATAACAAGCTTCATCTGGTTCCCTTCGGAGAATACTTCCCTTTTAAAACACTTTTCAAACCTATAGATTATTACTTTTTTCAAGGGGCTGAAGACTTTCAGAAAGGTGAAGAAGCAGTCCTTTTTATCGGTGACAAATTTTCTGCTGCACCTATGATCTGCTACGAAAGCATGTACAGCAAACTGGTGCGTAATCAGGTAATGCTGGGCTCGGATATGCTGACCGTTGTTACCAATGACAGCTGGTTTGGCAACACTTCAGGACCTTATCAGCATCTGGCAACAGATGTCCTGCGTGCTGTAGAATTTCGCAAACCACTGCTGAGAGCGGCTCAAACCGGTATTTCTGCCTGTATAGATGCCGGTGGGAATGTTACAGGAAGCCTTCCTCTGGGAGAAAAAGGATATCTCGACTGTGAAGTAACAACCCATAAAGGACTGACAATGTTTGCCACTGGCGGTTACGGATGGCTGGCAGCTTTCCTGTTGGCAACTTGGTATATTAACAGAAGAAAAGAGCGTTCTGTAAATTCCTATTGAATAATTCTTCTTTTGCATATATGTAAGTATTACATTGTGCTTAGCACATTATACGGAGGTAACCATGTTTGGTCTTGGTTCACAAGAAATAATAATAATATTGCTCATTGCTGTTGTGCTTTTCGGTGCAAAGAAGCTTCCGCAGATAGGCGAAGGTATGGGCAAAGCTATAAAAAACTTCAAAAAGGCAGCCACAGAAGCTGAAGAAGCTGTGGATATAACTCCTGAAGAAGACAAAAAAAAGATATCTGAGAGCGAAGACAAAGAGGCGTAAGCCTTATGTCAGCAAACAGCGGTAAATCAGAAGAGTCATTCCTTTACAGTCTGCACCCGGCTGTTAAGCTTTTTGTTTTCATCTGTGTAATACAGATGACATCAGTAGCAAACAGCCCTCTCTCCTTTATCTTTTTCTCACTGCTTTTTGCAGGGCTGACAGCTTATTCCGGCATCAGCCTCAAACTTATCACATCAAAAATTAAGCCTTTTTTGCTGATACTGGTTGCAGCATTTGCTATAAATCTTGCTTTCAGCGGACTCGAACTGGCAGCGGTTTTTACTTTTCGTTTTTTTCTGATTATCCTTTTTTCGCTCCTGCTCACAATAACTTCAGACCCAAAATCTCTCGTAGCAGTGATGCTTTACCCTTTCAAAGGCTTACATGGGTCAAATTTGCGGGTGGTTTTTCTGGTGGCTATGGAGTTCATCCCAGTTTTTATCAGCGAGGCTAAAAACATCGGACTCTCTATCAAAGAGCAGTATAAGGGTAAAACCTATAAGGCAATTTTCAAACCAGAACTGTATATTAAACCTATGGCTGCCAAACTGGCAGAGATGTCGGCGGGAGTTGCGGAAGATGTTGAAAAAGGAAACTACACTACCCCTTCACTCAGCAAACCTCAAGTTTGGGAGACAGCCTTTGCCTTATGCATGTTCGCTCTGGCGGTGAAGTATGCTTTATAATAAGAAACTGACAATAGAATATGTCGGGACAGGGTTTGCCGGCTGGCAGGTTCAGCTGAATGCCAGAACTGTTCAGGAAGAGCTAAACAAAGCACTCACAAAGATGTATAAAAAGAAAATTAATGTTATAGGCTCCGGCAGAACCGATTCCGGTGTTCATGCACTTGGTCAAACAGCAAGCTTCCGGACAGAAAGATATCTGGAACCTGAAGCTGTTCATAAAGGGCTGAACAGCATGCTCCCTGAAGATATTGCTATTTTGAATGTAGTTGATGTGCCGGAGGATTTCCATGCACAGATGTCTGCCGTAAGCAAAACCTACCTTTATAAGATTCACGCATCCGTCAACCGCTCAGCCATATATTCCGGCCGGGTCTGGTGGGTGAAAGATACATTGGACGAAAACCGCATCAGTGAGCTTTTGAAAATATTCGAAGGTGAGCACGATTTCTCTTCGTTTTGTATGCAGGCAAGCCTGAAAGAAAATAATGTAAGGACTATTAACTTTGCAAAGTGCTATATGGATGACGATATCATCTGTATTGAGATAAACGGGAACGGTTTCCTGCACAACATGGTGAGGATAATAGCGGGGACTATTGTAGAAGCTGTGCGAAAAGGCTATGACGAAAATTATATTAAAAATGTGATTGATAAAAAAGACAGAAATGAAGCAGGCCCCACAGCTCACGCCGCAGGGCTCTACTTAAAAAAAGTCTATTACTGAATTTAAACGCTTATTTTTTTAAATTATCAACCTTCGCAAGGCTTGATAAATATTTTAGTCTCTACATCTAAATATTTTGCATACCAGTCTGCAAGATGCTCTTCATACCATTCCACATCCTCTTTGCTGAGTTTGGCATACCCTTCATCGTGCTCTTTCTGGAGGTTCGCAAGCTGCCCCCTCTCTTCAATATTAAGATATTCGTAAGCATCCTTCATAGGGAGTATTGTTTTTCTTATTTCTAAAATTCTCTCTTTCATCTCATCCTCCTCTGGGCTTTATGAACATCTTTGTCTCCATGTCCATAAACTTTTCATACCATCCGGCAAATCCGGCATAGAGCCAATTTTTCTCATCTTCTGAAAGTTTGGCTTTTATCTCTTCAAACTCTTTTTCTATCATAGGCAGCTCTGCTTCTTCCGAAGGGGTCAGTTCATCGCATATATCTGCAAGATATACCTTTCTTTTTAAAAGTTTCAGCGCCTTCTCTTTCATCAAGCTACCTCATTCTATATAAAAAGACGATAACAGTCTTTTTATTAATTGTCAAGCTTGCTCAGGAAAAAAATTATCATCAGCCCTCGGTCAACAGTAGTTTTAAGGCATATGCAAGTTAGTTAATCTAGCAAACTATTTCTGACTTGTTTTTATAATTACTATCACATTAAACTTTTTTACTCTGAAAAGATGTGTACCACTTGCCTCAAGGGCTTTTCTTTGGTATCTTATCCGTCATGAAAGAATTGGATAAACACCGAATAAACATCGATAGTATAGATAAGGAAATTCTGGATCTTTTAAACAAACGAGCCAGAGAAGCGATGGCTGTGGGCGAGATAAAGAAAGCCCACAATCAGCCGTTTTATGTGCCTTCACGTGAGAAAAAGATCTTTGAGAGACTCACGGCAATGAACGAAGGGCCTTTCCCTAATGATGCCTTGAAATCGGTATACAGGGAGATTATCTCCGCTTCGCTCTCATTAGAGGAAGTGCAGAAGGTAGGCTATCTCGGGCCGGAGGGAACCTTCACCAACCTTGCAGCAATGGTCCATTTCGGACTCTCTGCGGAGCTTGTTCCTGTAAGGACGATACCAGAGGTTTTCGACTATGTGGAACGAGGCAGACTCGGATTCGGCATTGTTCCCGTAGAAAACTCTCTTGAGGGTGTTGTCAACCACACTCTGGACACTTTTGTAAGCAGCCACCTGAAAATAAGCGGTGAGATATTCCTTGAGGTAAGCCATCACCTGATGAATAAATCAGGAAAGGCGGATGAGATTCAGCGCATATACTCCCACACTCAGGCTCTTGGTCAATGCCGTAAATGGCTTGCCCAAAACTTCCCGAACATACCTGTTCAAGAGGTTGATTCCACCGCAAAAGCAGCAGAGATGGCATCCCTTGATGACACCTCAGCAGCTGTCGCAAGTGAAATGGCAGCTATGAAGTATTCACTTCGGTATGTGGAAAAGTCCATCGAGGACAGCTCCAGCAATTACACCCGCTTTCTCATAATAGGCGATTTTGAGCCACTCCCCACCGGCAACGACAAAACATCTATCGTTTTCGCTGCCGCACATAAGGCAGGCTCGCTTTATGAGGTTCTTTCAATTTTCGCAAAACAAAATATTAACATGACAAAAATAGAATCCCGTCCATCAAGACAGAAAGCGTGGGAATACGTCTTTTTTGTTGATTTGGATGGGCACAAGGACGACGAACACATTAAAAAGTCGCTGGATGCTCTGCTGGAGCACACATCTTTTGTAAAGGTTCTCGGTTCTTATCCTAAGGGGGAAAAATGATAGATTTTGGAAAACTTGCCGGTCAAAATATCGTTGACCTTGTTCCATACAAGCCAGGCAAACCTATTAAGGAGCTCGAAAGAGAGCTCGGCATTAAAAATTCTGTAAAACTTGCATCAAACGAAAACCCTGTGGGCTGTTCACCAAAAGCCACACAAGCTATAATAGACCTTTTCCCTGAGATATCCAGATATCCATACGGAGATGCATTTTATCTTCGCCAGACTGTTGCGGATTTCTATAATGTATCAGGGGACAAGCTTCTTTTTGGAACAGGCTCTAATGAGATAATAGAGCTGGCAATCAGAACATTTTTGTCTGACGGGGAACATGTACTTTCACCAGCTCCGTCTTTTTCCGTGTATGGGATAATATCTCAGGCGGCGGGCAAAGGCTGCAAGTGGGTTCCTGTTAAAGAAGGCTTTAAATTTGACTTTGAAGCTCTGGCAGAGGCCATAGACGAAAAGACCAGAATGATCTTCCTCGCTAATCCAAACAACCCCACTGGTGAATACTTCACTCAGTCAGAAATTACTGATTTTATGAAAAAAGTTCCCGAAGATGTCATAGTTGTTATGGATGAGGCATATATAGAATATGCAGATGCCCCGGATTTTCCTGATACTCTCGCCATGCTTGATGATTATAAAAACATGTTCATTATGAGGACATTTTCCAAAGCATACGGGCTGGCATCAGTTCGTGCTGGATATGTTATAGCGTGCGAAGAGGCTATTGACATGATGAACCGTGTCCGTCAGCCTTTTAATACTAATATGTTAGCGCAGGTCGCAGCAAAAGCTGCCATGGAAGATTCTGACCATCTTGCAAAAGTGCTAAAAGAAAATAAAGATGGCAAAGAATACCTTTACTCTCAGTTTGAAAAGCTCAGCCTGAAATATATTCCGACACAGGCAAACTTTATTCTGGTAAACGTTAAAGACGGTGAAAAAGTTTTTAATGAGCTGCTTAAAGAGGGTGTGATTGTACGCTACCTCGGCCCCGGGCTTGCGGAGTGGATCAGAGTCTCTGTGGGCACAATGAAAGAGAACGAAATATTCATAAATAAACTTCAAAAAGTTACGGATAACCTATAAGGATCATAAAATGATTGTTGTATTTAAAAAAGGAACTAACAGCGACAACATAGAATATGTAAGGAAAAAACTGGAAGAATACGGTTTTAAAGTAAACATCTCTATGAGCGGAGAAGCTACCATTATGGGAGCACTTGGCAACGAATCAGCATTAAGGGACACCCCTCTTCTTTCGCTGCCTGGTGTGGAAAAAGTTATACCAATTCTGAAACCATACAAACTGGTGAGTAAAGACTTCAAAAATGAAGAGACCGTGCTTGACATAAAAGGTGTCAAGATAGGCGGCGGAAACGTTGCTGTTATGGCTGGGCCATGCTCTGTAGAGGGGCGTGATATGCTCTTTGCTATTGCCGAGCGTGCAAGCAAGGCGGGGGCTAAAATACTCCGCGGAGGGGCATTCAAACCGAGGACATCCCCATATGTTTTTCAGGGGCTTGGTGAGGAAGGTCTCAAATATCTTCGTGAAGCAGCAGACGAATATGGCATGCTGGTGATAACAGAGCTGATGGATCCCAGAGATATGGATCTCATCTGTAAATATACAGACATTGTCCAGATAGGCGCTAGGAACATGCAGAACTTCCGTCTTCTGAGAGAACTTGGAACTATACGCATGCCTGTAATGCTCAAACGTGGGCTTAGTGCCACTCTGAAAGAGTTTCTTATGGCAGCAGAATATGTCGCAGCAGGCGGCAACGACGAAATCATACTTTGCGAAAGAGGTATCAGAACATTCGAGACAGAGACCAGAAACACACTCGATCTGTCCGCTATCCCTGTTCTTAAAAGCCTTACTCATCTGCCTGTTGTGGCAGACCCGAGCCACGGTACAGGCCGCAGAGACTGCATACTCCCTATGTCTCAGGCATCCATAGCTGCCGGAGCTGACGGCATTATGGTGGAAGTTCACAACTGCCCTGAAGAGGCCATGAGTGACGGAGATCAGTCAATTCTTCCTGATGATTTCGACATACTTATGGACAGGATAGATATTATAGCAAAAACAATAGGACGAACCTTAAACAGATGATTATCAAACATATAGCCTTTGCCGGGCTCGGTCTTATAGGCGGCTCGCTGGCACTCTCCTTCGCTGAGAAGGGGATAAAACTTACAGCCTACGACAAGGACCAAGACACACTGGCTGATGCTGTGTCCACAGGGCTTTTCGAGCATGTTACTGATGATTTGGATACACTGCTTTCGCTGGATTTCGATATGCTTTATATCTGTCTGCCTGTAAAAACCGCATGCGTTTTCGCAGCAGAACTTGGCAAAAAAGGTTTCAAAAAACCAGTGACAGATGCAGGAAGCACCAAAACAGACATAACAGAAGCAGCCGAAAAGGCAGGTCTTATATTTTGCGGGGGACACCCCATTGCCGGTAAAGAACTCTCCGGATTTGAAAATGCAAAAGCCGGACTGTTTAACGGTGCATACCATATTTTAACCCCAACCTGCCCCGGGTTCGACATTGAGCCTTTTATAGAGATACACGAAGCTATAGGGATGAAAGTGAAGGTGATGGATCACAAAAAGCACGATCTCACTTTTGGGCTGGTTAGCCACCTGCCGCACATAACTGCCTTCTCCATGGTGCAGACCGTATCCGCAGTGGATATAGATGCACTGGAATATACCGGAGCCGGATTCAAAGACTTCTCCCGCATAGCAGCTTCAGACCCCAGAATGTGGACAGAAATCTTTTTAGATAATAATAAAAACATGGTCACGCTCATAGACAGCTACATTGCAGAAATGCAGAGATGGAAAAAGGCTATAGTAGAATCAGATGAAAAAGAGATATTTGAAATGATCGAACATGCCGCAACCATCAGGAGAACACTTTCATGACACATTTCGATAAAGTAAAAAGTTTAAAAGGGACTGTAAGAGTACCTTCAGATAAATCCATAAGCCACAGATCTTTCATGTTTCTGGCTATGTCACAGGGGAAAGGCCGTGTGATAGACCCGCTTCTCTCTGAAGATACTAAAGCAACCATGGCGGCCATGCGGTCTGTTGGTGTTAGCTTTGAAGAGACTGTCGACGGCTATGTTGTAACATCGAAAGGATATAAGAATTTTCAGGAACCATCTGACGTTATAGACTGCATGAACTCCGGCACAACAGCAAGACTGCTGACCGGTGTTTTTGCCCCTACAGGAAAATATGTTGTACTCACCGGAGACGAATCTCTCCGCAAGCGTCCTATGGACAGAGTCATAGACCCTCTGACACTTATGGGCGCAAAGTTCGCCGCACGTAACGACGGACATAATTTGCCTATGACAATCCTCCCCTCTAAAACCAAGCCTGTTCATATGCAGGCCACAACTAAAAGCGCACAGGTGAAAAGTGCCGTGCTTCTGGCGGGTGTACAGACAGAGGGTATAACAACATATATTGAAAAAGCTGTAACCAGAAATCACACAGAGATTATGCTTGCTGCACTTGGAGCCAGAGTCAAAACCGATGGACTGAAAATTGAGATAGAAGGGGCTGCCGATTTGCGCAGCATGGATATAGTTGTGCCGGGTGATTTTTCATCTGCCGCTTTTTTTCTAGGCGCGGCTTTAATGTTTGAAAATTCTGAGCTTGTATTGGAAAATGTCGGACTGAACCCCACAAGAAGCGGAATGCTCAAAGTGCTTTCTGATATGGGTGTCAAATACGAGATAGACTCGGAGAGGGGCGGTGCCGAAAAGCTCGGAGATATATTTATAAAATCTCAGACGCTCAAAGGCTGTACCATAGATGGAGATATTGTGGCAAACATGATAGATGAGCTTCCGATGATGGCCACGCTCGGGCTTTTTGCTGACAGCCCTGTAATAATAAAAGGGGCAAAAGAGCTTCGAGTTAAAGAATCAGACCGCATTGAGACAACCCTTTACAACCTTAAGCAGCTCGGTGCAGAGGTTGAAGAATATGACGATGGAATGAAAGTTTTTCCAATAAAGAAAGTTGACACAAACGCGCAGTTAAAATCTTTTGGAGACCACAGGATAGCGATGATAGCCATAATGCTGGCAAAACGATTCGGCGGCAATATCTCTGTGGACGATGTTAAATGTGTAGATGTCTCTTTCCCCTCTTTTATAGAAACCTTCTCAAGGCTGGAGCAAAAATGATAATAGCAGTAGACGGACCTGCGGGAAGCGGCAAAAGTACAGTTAGCAAAGAAGTAGCTAAAAGACTCGGCATTACTTTTCTGGATTCCGGTGCGCTTTACCGTACATGTGCATATATAAAAATAAAATATCAAGTATCTGGAAAGGAACTTATAGATTTTGTAACTCTATCAAAAATGTTCTTCGGCAAAGACGGCGAGCTCTTCCTTACTATAAATGACAATACCGAAGAGGTAAGCAAGAAAATACGTACGCCGCAAATAGCTGAAGAGGTCCCTAAAGTAGCCTCTGACAAGGATATCAGAGCACTTGTTACAGAGAAACTGCGGGAAATGTCAGAGACCGAATCAGTTATTATGGACGGGAGAGACATTGGAACACATGTTTTTCCTGATGCTGATTACAAATTTTTTCTGAAGGCATCTTCAAAAGAGAGAGCTAAGCGAAGAATGAGAGATTACGAAGACCAAGGGATAACGATGAGTCTCGAAGCGCTTATCAAAGAGATCGACGAAAGAGACAAAATTGACTCGGAAAGGGAGCACGCACCCCTTAAAAAAGCAGACGATGCCATAGAAATCGACACAACGCACTTGACAATAGAGGAAGTTATATCAATAATAACGGCAAGAACGAACTAATACGACACTACCTCTCATTAATAAAACATGAGAAGTGCCTCGCCTGAAGATTTTCTTCAGAGTGAGAGCAGGCTGTTTTAGTCTGCGCAGGAGCAACAGTGGAAATTTTCATAGCTGACCATGCCGGATTTTGTTTCGGCGTGGAAAGAGCAGTCAGCCTGGTTGAAGAAACATCTCATAAATACTCCGGCGTTTTCACACTCGGCCCTATCATCCACAACCCGCAGATAGTCAGCAGATTTGCTGAAAGCGGTGTAGGCGTATGCAATGACCCCGAAGATGTAAATGATGAAAATACAGTTGTTGTTCGTTCACACGGCATAACTAAAGCCACTTATGACAAACTAAGCGAACGCAAAGTCAATGTCGTGGATGCCACATGCCCTTTTGTTAAAAAAGCCCAGAACAGGGCAAAAGAGCTAGGCGATAAAGGAGCTACTGTGGTGGTCTTTGGAGAAAAGGATCATCCAGAAGTAAAAAGTATTGTCAGCTTTATAGATTCAGAATTTTTAATAGTGTCCGATATTACTGAAGCGGAAAATTTGCCCTATACAGAAAACTACGCTCTGGTAGCGCAAACTACACAAAATTCGGAATCATTTGACAAAATTGCAGAAATACTTAAAAATAAGTGTGATAATCTCACTATTAATAATACAATCTGTAATGCGACCAGTCTGAGACAGGCTTCTGCTATTGATTTAGCCAAAAAAGTTGATATCATGATTGTGATAGGTGGAAAAAATAGTGGCAACACTACCCGCCTTTATGAGATATGCAAAGAAATATGTTCTGATGCATATCATATAGAGACCAAAGACGAGCTGAAAAAAGAAATATTCGACAGTAGCCGGAAGGTTGGCATTACAGCAGGAGCCAGTACCCCCGGTTATCTGGTAGAAGAAGTTATAGAATTTTTAAAAGAGGTCAGTAAATGAGTAGTATTAACAACAACGACGGAGACAACATGCAGATGGAAGATTTCGAGGCGATGCTCGAGGAGTCGTTCCAGCAGCCTGAGAAAAACTCTGTTGTGCAAGGAACAGTGGCACAGATTAACGAAAATGACGTTCTTGTAAACATCGGATTCAAAACTGAAGGTGTTGTGCCAAGCGCAGAATTCATGAAAGACGGCGAAATGACTATCAAAGTCGGTGATGAGGTGGATGTCCTCTTCATCGGGATAGCTGGAGGCGGCGGATACGTCAAACTCTCCAGAAAAGCCATCGAAAAAGAGGCCGATTGGCTCGAAGTTGAAAAAGCAATGGATGAAGAAACCCCTCTTGAGGTTAAAATCACATCTGTTGTGGACAAAGGTTTTACAGGAAAATGGGGCGAAATAGAATGCTTCATCCCTGAAAATCACATAGATTTTAAAAACAGCACAATGGAACCACAAGAATACGTCGGTCAGACATTCGAGTGTAAAGTGCTTAAATCAAATAGAAAACAGAGATCATTCCTAGCTTCACGCAAACTTCAGATGATCCAGGATATCGAAAAGGACAAGAAGGAATTTTTCACATCTATCGAAGAAGGTCAGGTGCTGAAAGGTACTGTTAAGACTATAAAACACTACGGTGCTTTTATGAACTTCGGCGCAGTGGACGGCTTCCTTCGTAAAAACAACATCGCTTGGGGCGTTGTGAAACACCCTAACCAATATATCGAAGAGGGCGATGAGCTTGAGGTTAAAATACTCAACATAGACCTCGAAGATGAGAAGTTTGAAGTTGGTCTGAAACAGATGAAGGAAGACCCATGGAGCTCTGCCGCTGAAAAATATCCAGTGGGCTCTGATGTTTCCGGTACTGTTGTAGCCAGAAAAAACAAAGGTTTTGTCATGGAGATAGAACAGGGAATAGATGGTTTTATTCCACTTGAAGAGATCTCCTGGCTGAAAAATGCCAGAATCGCTATAGAGCCTAAAGATGCTGTCGAAGGCAAAATCCTCGGTATAGATAATGATAAAAAGAAACTTATAGTTTCACTCAAATCGCTTCAGGAAAACCCATGGATAACTCTTAAAGCAAAACACCCTGAGGGTTCAGCTGTAAAAGGAACTATCAAATCCATTACCGATTTCGGCATATTTGTGGATTTCGGAGAATTCCTTGATGGACTAATCCGTAAAAAAGACATCTCATGGACTGAAGAGCCAGACAAGATTGAAGAGATGTATAAAGAGGGCGACGAAATTGAAGCTAAAGTCCTCAAGATAGATGCAGACAAAGAGAGAATCAGCCTCGGTGTCAAACAGCTTGAAACAAACCCTTGGAGAGAGGCAGGCAAGATACTTCCTAACGGTAAGGTTGTTGAAGTCAAAGTTGTCTCAGTTTCAAAAGAGGGGCTAGAGGTTGAGCTGCCAAGAGACCTTGTTGGCTTCATTCCTGACAATGAGCTTGATGTGGATAAAGTAGACCCAACTGAAAAGTTTAAAGAGGGGGATACCATCAAGGCTGTTGTTTTCCGTAATGATGCCAGAGAGAAGAAAATACTTCTTTCTATAAGAAGATACATGCAGGATTCCGAAAAGCGTGAGGTTAAAGAATACCTCAGAAAGCTGGAACAGTCTGACGATAGTACATTCAGCCTCGGAAACATCCTGAAAGGGAAACTTGACGTAGACTAGTAAACAATTAAAATTACCTGCTTTTTTCAACAGGTAACGACTAGTACAATATAATATTACACCAATCAGGCACTGTCATCGGCAGTGCCTGTATTTTAGGATCAAACTGTGGACTATATCCTTTTTCTACTTTCTGCTGCTGTTGTTATATTCGCCGGCGTAAAGCTGTCCGAATACGGCGATGCCCTTGCCGAAGTCACAGGAATAGGCCGAAGCTTTATAGGTATCACACTGCTTGCACTTTTCACTTCCCTGCCAGAGCTCATCTCCACTATCGGCGCACTTACGTTAGTAGACAACCCGGACCTCGCTTTTGGCAACGTGTATGGCTCAAACATGTTTAATATGCTCACCATATTCCTGCTTGATGCCTACTTCAGAAAGACAGACGTTTACAGCGGGATAAGTGAATCAAACATTCTTACTGCACTTTATGCTGCCATAGTGACAATATTCAGTGCACTCGGGTTTTACATAAACATATATATAGGTCCTATTTCTGTTGTAACTCTGGTAGTTCTGATGCTCTTCATATATTCATCATACATCTCATATAAGGTTATAGAAAAAGATGAAGAGGAAAGTAATGGTGTGACCCTGACGCTGTCCGGAGTTGTATTAAGGATGGGAGCCGCTGCATTTGCAATAGTTTTAGCAGGGCTTATGCTTTCGAAATCAGCAGATGCTATAGCAATAAGCACTGGTCTTGGCGGGAGTTTTGTCGGTTCATTCTTTCTGGCAGTTGTAACATCTCTGCCGGAAGTGGCTGCTTGCTACGGAGCCATAAGAATCGGTTCTGTCAACATGGCAATGGGCAATCTTTTTGGCTCGAACCTGTTCAACATTGCTATCATACCCGTAGCAGACTTAATTTATGTCAAAGGCCCCATCTTCCAATATGTTTCAAAAGGGCATATAACTGCGGCCATCTTTGCCACAGTGGCTATACTTATCCCCATAGCAGCTATAAGAGAACGAAATTTTCGCACAAAAATCTTTGGTGTAACTTTTCATTCATACATAATAGTGCTACTCTACATGGTATACAGCGTTTATATTTATATGGTGAGCTAGTATGAAAAAGTTTCTTAAATTTGCAGCAAAACTTCTGATAGCACTTGTAATAATAGGTATAATAGCAAGGATATTCCTCGTTATGTCCGGCAGCAGCGAAGATGTTGTCATCAAGGACAGTATAGCTGTTGTCCGTCTGGAAGGTGTCATCCTCGACACCAGAACTCTGGACAAAAAGCTTAAAAAGCTGGACGAAAACGATAAGATAAAAGGTGTAATACTGGAAGTAAATTCCCCTGGAGGCCTAATTGCGCCAACTCAGGTTATTTACAACAGAATAATGAAAATGAAAAAACCTGTATACGCTGTAATGGAATTCATAGCTGCTTCTGGCGGATACTACATATCTGTGGCTGCGGACAAGGTGTATGCTCTCGAAAGCACTACCACAGGGAGCATAGGCGTAATAATGCAGTACTCAAACGTTAAGGAACTCTTTGATAAAATAGGTATAAAGAGTGTCGTTTTTAAAAGCGGAGAGATGAAAGATGTGCCCTCCACAACCAGAGAGCTCAGCAAAGAAGAGCGTCAGTATGTTCAGGAAAATATCAACGAATTTTTTGACCAGTTTGTGCGTGATGTTTTGAAAAGACGCAGTATGAGCGAAACACAGCTTCGCACTCTGGCAGACGGAAGGGTTTTCAGCGGACGCAAAGCTCTGGAGTACAAGCTCATAGACAGAATAGGCACTAGAGAAGAAGCCATCATAGACATGAAAGATGAAATAGGCATACAAGATCTTGAGATAAAAGAATTTTATGAAAAAGAAGAGTCTCTTTTCAGGGATATCCTTTCAAAGATAGGCGCTTTTAAAGCATCGCATCTTCCTGAAGGCGGATTCTATTATCTTTACAAACCTGGCCTATAAGTAAAAAATAAAAATACTCCCGCTGCAGAATATACAGTGAACTTATTCATCACTATCTTCTGCAGAGCCATGTTTTGATGTTCTGAATATTCCTATAAACACTATCGCAACAACAACTACAATTACCACTACTGTGAGCGTTCCCGCAGGTATAGATGTGCCAAACATAAGCTCCTCCTGATTAAAATATAACAATATTTTATCAAAAATAAAGCACAATGTTTACAAAACTTTACAAAAACCAATTCTGATTATAGTGCTTATAAGCATATGTCCAGTAACATCTTCTGTATCTACTTGAGGCAAAATAATAAAGCGAAAAATGAGCTTATACCCATTTATCTGAACTTTTTATTTAAGGTTCTCTTTTTTGCTGAGATATTCCTCTTCAGATATCTCACCTTTAGCAAAACGTTCATCAAGTATCTGTTTTGCACTGCTTTCTGGAGGCGCACCTTTAAGCAGTCTGTAGATAACTATTATAAACACTACAGCGATCAGAAAACCCATTAGCCCTCCAAAGGGCATGTGATATCCATACATATACATCTCTCCTATTAACTATCTAATGATAACAGATATAAAAAAAAGCCGAAGATTATCTCCGGCTTTTTTAAAAGTTACAAGTGGGGACAATATTACTTTGTGTTCTGTACTATGATAGGGCCTCTTACATATCCGAATGGATTCACAACAAATGTAAATGCGTTAGCATTGTTGTCTTTTACTTCGAATGTGTACATGGAACCTCTTGGTCTTTCATATTTTTCAGAAGCAACAATTTCGAAGCCTTTAAAGTTTGCGTCAAGGTATTCCTGAACTTTTGCCTTAGCTCCAGCTTCATCAAGCGGGTTCACATCTGCATTACCTTTAAAACCAGGTCCAAATCCACGTCCGGCACCGGGGCCAAAACCGCGTCCAAAACCAGGACCGCCGCATGGGGCTTCAAAACCCTGTGCTCCTGCACCACCGAAACCAGCACCGCCGTAGGAACCTGGACCTCCACATGGGCCCCCCTGACCTGCGAACCTGCCGTTCGGATATGCGAACGCTGTTGCTGCTGCTAAAGCTACTATTGCTACCATTATTACTACTTTTCTCATGTTAATCTCCTCCATATTGGATTATTGTTGCAAATATACTTGCATGTACCATGCCAAAACTGTAATTGCAGCCTATATATCTGTTAGATAAGAGATAGTAGCGATCATAGAACGTAGGTTACTGTGCAATTCTTAGCATGCACTGTGCAATACCTGCACACATTTAACTTTTTAATGCAAAAATAAAATATTTAATTTATAATTTCATATGAGATTTCATTTATACATATTTATTAGTATCTCTTTTTTGTTTTATTCTACTGCACTGGCTCATAATACAGGCCACGACCTGTATTATCATGTAGACAACCCATCTGCTTCCATAAGCTACTCTGCTGCGGAAATTGAATATATAAAACAAAAACGTGAAATTGTTATGTGCACCGACCCGGACTGGATGCCTTATGAAAAGTTTGACTCGCACGACACATACATAGGTGTTTCTGCTGACTATCACAAGCTGCTCAGCCATCTCACAGGGCTTAGCTATACCATGTACCGCACTAAAAACTGGCCGGAAACTCTTGAAGTCGCCCAGGAAGGGAAATGCGATATCCTCTCTATACTAAACCAGACACCAGAGCGGGATAAATATTTAGACTTCACTGTTCCATATATAAAATCTCCATCTGTGTTTGTTACCAGAGAAAGCGACAAGTTCATAAACGGCATTGACGACCTGAACGGAAAAACCCTTGCTGTGGTCAAAGGTTATATGATTGACGAAATAATCAAATCAAAACATCCGGACATTAATAGAATATATGCTGACAACATAGTTCAGGCTCTAAATCTTGTAAGCAGGGGAAAGGCTTTTGCAACAGCAGGATCGCTTCTTGAAATGTCTTATAATATACGCCAGCAAGGGATGCTGAACCTTAAAATAACCGGTGATGCTAAATTTGGATATGAACTTAAAGTAGGCGTAAAAAAAGGAGAAGATATCCTGCTCTCTGTACTGAACAAAGCTCTTAGCAACATTACAAAAGAGGAAAAAGACCAGATTCTGAATAAGTGGATTTCTATCAAATATCAAAGCAGCTACGACTACGGCCTCATAATTAAAATCCTTGCAGGGTTTACCGCTGTGTTTCTTATCATCTTAGGAAAAATGATTTTAACGGGTAAATACAACAAAAAGCTTCTTGCTCTGAACAACGAGCTTGAATCTGCTAAAAAAACACTGGAAGAAGTCAATAAAAACCTGGAAGAGAAGGTTGCAGAAGAGACCTTAAAAAGAGTTGGTAACGAAAGACTGCTTATGCAGCAGTCAAAACTGGCGGCTATGGGCGACATGATAGGTGCAATTGCTCATCAGTGGCGTCAGCCGCTTAGTGCAGCAGGAATGCTGGTTCAGGATATAGAAGATGCATATCACAGTGATACACTCACAGAGTCGCTGATAAGCGAAAATGTTGAAAAAACAATGAAGATCATTCTGCAGATGTCAGACACTATAAACGATTTCAGCAATTTCCTGAAACCTGATAAATCTAAAGAGCATTTTGTGCTTTGCAGAGCCATCACTGAAGTTGCATCTATGTTCGCACCTCAACTGAAAAATCAGGAAATTAAAATATCACTGGTGTGTATAAGCAAAGAGTTGGATGTTCATGTAAGCCCAGATACTTACGGATTTGACTGCTGTGAAAATATCAGTGTAGAAGGATACCCTAACGAATTTCGACATGTGATAATGAATATAATTAAAAATGCTATGGACGCTCTTAACCAGCAGGAAATCTCAGACAAACATATTCAGATAAGACTTTACATAGAAAATGAGCGTGACTGCATAATTAAGATACAGGACAATGCCGGCGGAATAAGCGATGAGATTGCCCCTAGGATTTTCGAACCATACTTCAGCACAAAGAAAGACGAGAACGGTGTTGGGATAGGACTTTACATGACCAGACAAATTTTAATAAATATGGATGGTGATATCTGGTTTGAAAATACTGAAGATGGAGCTGCATTTTTTATTAAGCTTCAACTAACCGATAAGCCTGCTGAAGGGTGTGATTAGAAAATAATGATGTGTTACTAAAGTTCAAAATGAGAAAAGCCCCTCCAGTAAGAACAACCGAAGAGGCTTTTCAAGATAACAATTCCGAATCTTCTACTGAACCCATTGGACTGTACTCCTGCTACGGATCTCTTTGTGGAGTTTTCGGGTTCTGAAACTGGTTCCGATCTAAATCTCATCTAGAAACTTGGTCCTTGGTCCGGTTCAAAATCTCATCTGAAACTAGGTCTAAATCTAAATCTCTTCTGAAACTGAAACTGGGTCTAAGTCAAAATCTCTTTCTGGAACTGGATCTGAATCTGGGTCTCTTTTCCGAAACTAAATTCTCCCTTTTTCTTTTTCTCCGTAGCTATAATATTAGTATATGAAAACGCAGTTTTATCGCAATAGAAAATATTCAAAAATTATAAAAAAAATACAATCTATTTTACTTATTCTTTTTGTTAACTTATACTTTTAAAAAATCCTTTGGAATTACAATGTTTTCAAAATTTTTCAGTGCACACGTCAGCGGTATTGATGCGGAACTTGTCGAAATAGAAACAGATATAGCGTCTATGGGTCTTCCATCTTTTAACATGGTGGGACTTGCTGATGCCTCTGTACGCGAAAGCAGAGACAGGGTACGTTCCGCACTTAAAAATATTAATATAAATGTCTTTGCTAAACCGATAACCATAAACCTAGCACCTGCTGATTTTAAAAAGGACGGCACACACTTTGACCTTCCAGTTGCAGTTGGGCTTGCCCATTCCGGCGGATTTATAAAAAGCCAGAGCAAAGACACTCTTTTTGCAGGGGAGCTATCTCTGGACGGCAAGCTTAGGGGTGTCAACGGCATACTACCTATTGTTATCTGTGCTAAAAAAGCAGGGTTCAAAAAAATTGTGATACCTTTTGAAAATGCCGATGAAGCTGCCATAGTAAGCGACATAGACATCTATCCATTAAAATCACTGGATGAAGTGCTTCATATGATGGATGCCCCGTCAGCATATTCACCGTATAAGATTGATGTAAATTCACTATTTGCAAAAAATAGTTCTTATATCGAAGATTTCACAGAGGTTAAGGGTCAAAAAACCGCTAGACGGTGCGCCGAAATAGCTGCTGCGGGGATGCATAACCTGCTTATGATAGGCACTCCCGGAAGCGGAAAGACTATGATAGCCCGCAGACTGCCCGGCATAATGCCTGATATGTCGCTGGAAGAGGCCATAGAGACCACAAAGATACATTCCGTAGCAGGGTTCGTACGCTCAGCCAAAGATCTGAAATGTACTCGGCCTTTCTTCGCACCGCACCACACCAGCAGTAACATATCGCTCATTGGCGGCACATCAAAGACTGTCCCCGGTCAGGTAAGTCTGGCAACCAATGGTGTGCTCTTTCTGGACGAACTGCTGGAGTTTAACAGAAGTGTACTGGAAACCCTTCGTCAGCCTCTGGAGGACGGCGAAGTTACAATAGCAAGAGCCTCAAAAACAGTAACCTATCCGGCAAAATTCATGCTGGCCGCTGCTGCGAACCCATGCCCATGTGGATATTTAGGCGATAAAACAAAGCAGTGTACATGCTCATCATCACAGATAAGCAAATACCGATCAAGGCTCTACGGACCGCTAATGGACAGGATAGACCTGCATGTTGAAGTCCAGTCTGTGGACATATCTGACCTTTCTTCACTGGACGATGGCGAATCTTCTGAAAAAATCAGGCTGAGAGTCCAGAAAGCCCACAACACACAAATGAAACGTTGCGGAAAGTTTAACAGCAGGCTAACAGAAAAAGAGCTGAAAAATTACTGCAAACTAGACAGTCAGTGCGCAAAGATAATAGAGACGGCGGCGAGAAAGTATTCACTCTCCGCCCGTGCCTATTCAAAAATATTAAAAACGTCCCGAACCATTGCAGACCTTGAAGGCTCAGCAGAGATAATGCCTAAGCATCTGCTAGAGTCTCTCCAGTACCGAATGATGAGTGACTAATACTCCGACGGATCGGCAAGCTTTCTGTAAACCATGCCGTAAAGCATCTCGAGATACCTTTCTGTCTCTTCCCGCTCCAAATCTGTAACAAACTTCCAGAATCCGTAAACTCTGGCATACGTCATCAGCTTATTAGCATAAAGAGACCAGTTATATCTCTCTTCCACCCTTTTCAGAGCATTATTAGATATTTCGACCCAGTAGTCTGGATTTTTTTCGCATTTTTTCACAAAATCAAGAAGTTTAGCGGACGCTTTGTCCCCTTTTGTAGTATCGATGATAAACCCTGATTTACCATCCTCTATAATCTCGGAAGGGCCGCCGTATGCTGTAGCAAAAACAGGTAGACCTGAGCTCATCGCCTCTATGATGGTAAGCCCGAAAGCCTCAAATAATGCCGGTTGAACAAATGCTCCACGTCTGTCTGCAATATACCTGTAGAGCTCGCCTGTTGTCCTTTTCCCCAGATGTGCGCCAACCCAGCGAACGCTGCCATCAAGCTGAAATTCGTGCATTACCTCGTGCATAATTCGTATCTGTTCGCGTTCCTCATCATCACCGCTTAAAGTCTCATTAGTAAAACCGCCTATCACAAGTAAGTTTGCAGATTTGCGTAATTCTTCATTTTCGCCAAACCACCTGACAAGTCCGGTCAGATTTTTTATTTTGTCTAGCCTTGCCATTGTGAAAAGCAGCGGTTTTTCCTTATCCTCAAAATTCCCTCTGCTGCCTTCCAGGTTTTCTTCGAACAACACAGACTCTATCTCTTGGTGATGCTCAGTAAATCTCTCCGAACTTGTATAGCTGAAAAAGATATCAGGTGCAGCGCCAGGAGAAACAACGTTAAACTTTGTGTCGAATGTATCTATGCCGTTCACCACCCGGTAAAGCCCCGGCAGAGTATAGTTCATATAACTTTCATACTGACCAACACTGTCGGCAGTGCCTGCTATCTCTTGATATGTACTTGTTATGATAAAATCCGAATAATTCATGCTGATCAAGTCAGCAGTATACTGACAAGCGAAATGATATTTGTCATCATTTTCATGCCAGTAAAGATCGGAATAAAGGTACTTTGTCTTTTCAAGAGCGTGTGCAATTGTACACTGTGTCACACCGAGTCTTGTCGACATTAGCGATGCCACAATATTTCCGTCAGAATAGTTGCCTATGATAAGATCCGGTCTCCCCTCCAGCTTAGAGAGGATAACATTCTGGGCTTCCGTGCTGAACCTTTCCAGATAAGGCCATATGCGAAATCTGGATATCCAATGACGAACAATTTCTCCGTTTTCGTCTCTGAATGGTACTCTTATTATGTAGCAGTTGTCCGTCCCTCTGATAAGTTCCTCTTCCTGATCGCAAGTAGTCCCCTCCGCCTCAGGAAGGAGCCTGCTCACCACAAGAATCTTAGGTGTTATATCCAGCCCTTTTTCATCGAGTCTTTTTTTCAGCTCGTTCTCCAGAGCCTTCACCTGATCAAGTATATAAACCACCTTACCGCCAGTATCGGGTTTACCGAAAACCCCTGCCTGACCAAAGAAACCGTGAGGTGAAAGTACTACCAAATTAAATATCATAGGTATGCGGTCTAGAAATTTCTCAAGCACATTCGGCTCCGGTGCTGTCAGCACATCACGCAAAAGCGAAAGAAATTCTTTCACATATCCCAGTTTTCTACCCCAGCCCGGCTCAAAACCAAGCTGACCCATTTCATTCTCAATATCAGACCATTCGCCTTCGTCGCTTTTATCTTTCAGCAGTGCCTGTGCTTTCTTAAGTGACTTTCTAAGTTTTTCCACACTGTCCACACGGCTGTTCAGCATAAGCTGTCTGCCGTCGTATTTGTGCACACGCAAGAAATCAAGAAGCTGCTTCATCCCTTTTTCCTGATCCATAAAGATTCGGCTGGACTGATGCCTGTTAAGGTATTCCACCCCTCTGCCTATATAGTCAGGGTTTGAAGGTTTAGGAAATTCCCTGTTGAAAGGAGCAAGCTCTACAGTTGGTATCCAGCCTGCTTTATCCCCAAGCACCATACGCTCCTTCACTTCAAGGTATTCCACCGGAGTCACATCTTTGTAGTCGAAGGTGTCTGAATATATCTTCAGAAAAAGCCATTCGCCTATCCCCACACGTGCGGCAAAAAATATCTGCCCCTGAAATTTCACAGCTTCCTGAAGTGAGTTGATAAAGTCAGGAGTATCCTCACCCTCGTACATTTCAAGAAGCTCAGTGCGAAGAAAAAGCTGCTTGTCAGTGGATTCTATTTTGCTTAAAAAAGAGCAGAGCTGTGCCCTGTCTTGCTCAAACGCATCCCCTATTATCTCAAGTTCTTTATTTGATAAATTCATAATATTTAACTCCATCAAGTATCCCGTCTGCATAATCTTTTTCACTGAAGTAGACGTTCTCCCGCCCTTTCAGCTTTTCCAGCTCTTCGCTGTAGTTTCCAACGGCAACTCCCGGTATAGTGCCGTTCAGCATGTCTATGTCGTTACCAGAATCTCCGGCCACCAATATGTTTTCAAAAGGTATGTCCCACCTGAAAGCAACAGCCTTCACAGCAAGCCCTTTGGAGGCTCTTACGGGGAGTATGTCCAGGTACTGCTGGTGTGAGATGATAATTTTAGCCTTTATGTCGGCATCCTGAAATATCTTCGTAAGTTTTTTTGTGCCCAAGAACTTCTTTTCATCATAAAAATAGGATATCTTATGCTTTCGCTGACCGCTGCTTGGTTGAGGTGTAACACCGACTATGTCCTTCATGATAGCTTTTATCTTTTCAGGTTTCCAGTCCTCACCAATATGTGTCGCCCATAAGCTGTCATCTTTCAGTTCGCTGGTATAATATATCTCGCTCCCCACAGAAGTAATAAAGATGTCCGGTGTCGGAACACCCTTCTCTTTCAGAACATCTCTTGCGCTGCTTAGACTTCTGCCTGTTGCCACACAAAACACAAACTTGTCATGATATTCGTTATAAAACTGTATAAATCTCTCCAGAGCTTCATCGCAGCCCAGAAGTGTGTTATCGATATCTGTTACAAGCATTCTGTTAACACCTGTAATCCTTTTTGCGCTTTTCATTGTGTAATAACCTTTCCTGTCTATATTTTTTATCTTTTCAACCAGCCGGACATATTTCTGAACATGCCCTTTCCACGTATAGAATTTATAAATGTTTGTCAGTCCTGCTTTGGACCACTGCCTATGCAGTTTTTTATCTGTAACACCTTTCAGTATTGCATTACCCATAGCCTCAGCATCTGTGGGGTTCACCAGAAGGCCGTTCTTGCAATTGCCTAAAATCTCAGTTGGACCACCGTCGTTAGTGGCTACAACAGGTATTCCCGTTGCTGTAGCCTCAAGTATAGTAAGCCCGAATGGTTCCACCAGTGCAGGGTTCACAAATACGCCGTTCAGTCTTTCTGCCAGCTGATAAAACTCAACTACCTGTTCAGACTGGTGCTTCTTTGGGTAGGCAACCTTGCCGTAAAGGTCATATTTATCTATCTTTCGGAGCATATCCGAAAGAACCTTTCTGGCGCCAGAGGGCATCTCTGCAATATCTTCTCTGTTGCCTGCCACAATAATGAGATTTGCAGCCTCCTGAAGAGCTTTATTCTGACCATATGCGTCCAGAAGTGTTGTTATGTTTTTCTTTTCATCAGCTCTTGATATAGCAAGCACCGCAGGCTTATCCGGCTCATCAAGAAACCTCGCAACCTTGTCATATACTGATAGTTTTTTTACCGGCCCTTTGTATTTAAAAAATTTGTCCAGATAAACGCCCGGCGGCATTACATGTATTTTTTTTGGACGGAAGTTCTGATAATCACCGTACTGAGCCGTTGCTTCCTGTTTTGTGCTGGTAACGACAGCCTTTGCGAAACGAAGAGCTGTCTCTTCGGCTTTTATCCTTCTGTTAATATTATATGTTTTATCGGCTTCGTCTTTGGACACACCCTTTTCAAGAAGGGTTCGAAGCTTGTCATGCCCCAAAGAGTGTCCGGTAAAAATCAGCGGAACACCTACATAATGAGAGAGCTGAGAGCCCACAAAACCTGCATCAGCATAGTGAGCGTGTATGATATCCGGCACACGCCCGACACTTTTTATATGGCGCAGCAGATTCTCCACCAAGGTGTCCAGATAAGGCCAGAAACGTTCTTTTTTAAGATATCTGCTGGGACCGAAAGGCAGCCTTGATATGATGCCTCCGTTGTCAGTGAGTTCCTCTTTAACAGAGTAGTCGTCACTTACCCTTTTATCAAAAACCTGTCTGGTAATAAGCTCGGCACGGTCAACTTTTTCATGCAGTGCAAGATTATCCAGCAGTTCAAGTACATATTTAACCTGTCCGCCTGTGTCCGAATCACGCCCCAGTTCAGGTTCGTTCCATCGCACAAGGCCGTGGATGCTGAGAAGCATCACATAAAGTCCATCTCTACCTGAAGGCATTTAGCTCCTCCTTGATATCTTCATAAAACTTTTTATCCTCTGTGAGTGCGCCCTGAAGAGTGCATATCCTTGACGCGTAATAAGCTGCCATATTCAGACTCTTCTCAATATCTGTGTCGTTCAACAGACCCGATATAATAACCGAGCTGAAAGCGTCCCCTGCTCCTACTGTGTCCTTCATGGATTCAACGTAAAAGCATCTGCTTTCTATGTTTTTGTCTTCGCTGATAAACGCTGCACCCTTCGCCCCAAAGGTTATATATAGATTTTTAATTCCATACATCTCCATAAGAACCCGACCTCTTGAGACGTATCCGCCATCATAAGGACATATCCCCTCAGTGAGAATAATCAGTTCGTTCTCATTTAGTTTCATGTGATCCGCATAAGAGGCCAGAAGCGACACGGTATTCATGTCCCAGCAGTCTTTGCGCAGATTTACATCGTAAAATTTTGTCGCTGTTGTCTTTTCAATCAGTTTCAGAAGTGAAGCCTTGGATGTCTTTGATCTGGCAGCCAGAGTACCGTAATAGATTAGTCCGTCTGCTTCAGGCAGTTTTCCGTCTATATGGTCATATGCCTGATCTTTTATAATCTTGTAATAAGGTTCGCCGGCTGTAACACTCACAATAACCCTTCCGGTGGGTCGTGTACTGTCAACAGAGACGTATTCTGTACTGAGACCAGAACTCTCCATAAAGCTGAGTATCTTATTGCCTAGCTTGTCATCTCCTACTTTTGAGATAAACAAAGGCGAGAAGCCTAACATATTTAGATTATAAGCCACGTTAAACGGTGCTCCGCCTAACTTTTCCTCTTCTTCAAAGACATCGTAAAGTATCTCCCCGAAAACTAACAAATTGCTATTAAAATCATTCATAATATAAAATATAACATATCAGCGTTTTTTTGTCCAATTTGCGCAATATCTCACGAGCGGCTGAACTTAACTCGTCAATATCTTTTTTGAACATATAATTAAGTGTGATTAGTCTCTTAGAATAGAATAAATCTCATGACAGTATAGCGAAAGACCGCTTTTGTATTTCAGACTTCTGACCGAACTTCATAGGCCTTAAGGAAAAGCTTGATCATCTTTTTCATCTCTTTATTGCCGCACTTATCAAGAGCTTTCTCAGGGGACATCCATCTCCTTTTACGAAAGCCCGACTCCATCCAGTTTTCATATATTTTCTCAACATGCATAGGGTAAACAGCAACACTGCATACCCCGTCCCATTTATCCATTTCAAAGCTGCCTACCGGCTCGCTCCAGACCTCACCAAAAACCCCGGCCTCTTCATATGCTTCCTGAGCAGCGGATTCCCTGGCTGTCATATAAGGCTCCACAACGCCTTTTGGTATAATCCACTTCCCCTTTTTTCTGGATGTTACCAAAAGCACCTGAAGCACCCCTTTTTTCTCTCTGTAAGGGATAACACCGGATTGATTATAAAAGTATTCCGGCACAAAGCTGAAACTCACTTAAGCCCCCTTAATATATAAATCATACCAGAGCATACTCGTTTAGCTCTTAAGCAGACCCGAATTCAATAATTAAGTGCAACTTTTAATAGTTGGTAATAGTTGAGCAAGCGCGCTAGCATTGGCACAGCTTCCACTACCAAATAAAAGGAGCACCAATGAGAATCTATGCGCACTTGATCAGAGTCAAAGATACCAGATTTCTGCTTTGAAACAAATAGGACATTCTCAGATTGAGATAACAAACCTCTTGTGAGTTCATAAATCAACTATAAGCAGGGAACTTAAAAGGAACACAGGCGGCAATGGATATCAGCCCCGTCAGGCTCACCGGAAAGCTCTCTGCCGTAGAAATGGCAAAGTGTCTCCAAGGATTCCAACGTCCACATGGATACTTGCAGAAAAATACCTGAAAGAAGACTGGAGTCCAGAGCAGATTAGTGGGTGGCTTAATCTGAATAAGGATATTCGTATCAGCCAAGAGTCAATATATCAGTATGCTCTTACAGATAAAAAGGCTGGAGGTCATTTGTGCAAACACCTGCGCTGCCAAAAGAAGCGAAAAAAGCGTTATGGTAAATATGACCGAAGGTCTAATCATATAGATGACAGCAAGATTCAAGACATCATGGAAAGGCTGAATACAAGACCAAGAAAAATGAATGGATATAAGACGTCTATTCAGGTATTATCCAATGTGAAACTTTTGCACTTAGAATTTGAATTCAGGACAGGCTATAAAGCTCGAACTAAACCATTGTAGCCACAATTAGAGGCAAATGAACGTCATACAACAGCTGCTAAGCTACTATCTTTATATGATAAGTATCTTTTTCATAGGCAGATTATTTTTATTTGTAAAATACTTTGATAAATTCAAAGATACTGAAGTTAATTATTGGCTAACTTTCCTGCATGGCTTAAGAATGGACACAATGACAGCGTGTATTATTTTAGCTATACCTTTAATGGTGCTGACATTATCCCCGAAAAGAATAAAAAAAATATCCAGTATTTTTTTAAAATATTACCTCTTGGTTATCCTGACTGTTGTTATTTACATAGAAATTGCAACAATCCCATTTGTTGACCAGTATGACGTTAGGCCAAACTTTATATTCGTTGAATATCTGAGTTTTCCGAAAGAGATATTCAATATGGTTATTAACGAGTATCTGACTGAATTGATATCGGCTATTATAGCGATTATTATATTTTCATACTTTTTCATCACTAAATTTAAAACTGATAAAATCACGACTGTTATAGAAACAAAATATATAAAACGTGTATTACTGTTTGTCCCCATTCTTTTTATTTTAGTAATGGGAGCAAGGTCATCCATTGGACACAGACCTGCTAATTTATCAGATGCTTTGTGGTCTCCTAACCGGACAATAAATGAAATTACTAAAAATTCATTGCACAGCATAGGAACCGCCATCGACGTTAATATTCATCATAGTGACGATATTAATCATGCCAGACAATATGGAAAAATGGATGTCGAAGTTGCTATAAATAGAGTTAAAACATTATTAAATATTACGAATACAAAAGAGATATTCTCGCTTAAAAGACTTGAAAAAAGTCACTTTAAAACGGATCAACCAAAAAATCTGGTAATATTTCTGCAAGAAAGTATGGGAGCCCGGTTCGTAGAAGCTTTTGGCGGTGAAAAGGGCATTACTCCTAACATAAACAAATTAAGTAAAGAAGGTATTGTATTAAAAAACACATATTCAAACGGCACGAGAAGTAACCGCGGAATTGTTGGAGTAACAGCAGGTATCTACTCTGTACCCGGCAAAACAATACTGAAAAGGAATAAGGCAAGTTATAATTTCTTTAATATTGCCTCACTTCTGAAACCATATGGCTATAAGACTTCATTCATTTATGGGGGAGAAGCCAGATTCGATAATATGAAGAATTGGTTTATAGGAAATGGCTTCACTAACGTTATTGAGCAAAAGGATTTTGTTAATCCCACATTTGTTGGAACCTGGGGCGTGTGTGACGGTGATTTAGTAGTCAGGGCGAATGAAGAGTTTAAGGAACTGGATGCGAAAAATCAGAGGTTTGCGTCTTTGATGTTTTCCCAGTCAAGCCATTCTCCATATGAGTACCCGGATAACAAGATAGAACCTCACGAAGGTGAAAAAGCTTCATTAAAAAGTGCAATAAAGTATGCAGATTTTGCTGTCGGAGAATTTATTAAATTAGCCAAAAAAGAGCATTACTATAAAAATACTATTTTCGTCGTTATCGCTGACCATAATATCAGGTTTGAGGGTGACGACATGGTTCCTGTGAGTCAATTTCCGATACCTGCATTAATACTAGGGCAAGATATAGAGCCAATGGTTTATGACGGCATCACCAGTCAGCCTGATGTGCTTGCAACAGTATTGGACTTAATCGGGCTGGATTTAGAATATCCCATTATGGGGCATTCAATATTTAGTGATAAAAAGCAAAATTTGGCATTGCTGCAATTTCATACCTCTTATGCTCTTTTAAAGGACAATAAGGTTGTTATATTAAGACCCGGTAAAAAAGGGGTTACCTTTTTGTATGAAAATGAAAGATTATTGCCAACTGAGCATGATTCAGAGATGGAAAAAGATACACTGGCGTTATTGATTACTATTGATCATTTATATAACAAGCAACTTTATAACTAGTGGATGCCACAGCAGCCTGTTCAAACGCAGAACACGCCAAAAGGGTGTAGATCGTTTGTACAAACACCTGCGCTGCCAAAAGAAGCGAAAAAAAGCGTTACGGTAAACATGACCGCAGGTCTAATCATATAGAGGACAGAACTATCATTGATGAACACCCCAAGTTGGTTGATAACAAAAAACGACTCGTTGATTGGGAAGTGGATACTATCATAGGCAAGAACCACAATCAGACTATAGTGTCTCTGACTGAACGGGAGATGTACCTCGCACACAGCATAGTTATACTACAGCTTTCAGTAAACACAAAAAAACAGTATTTGCTTTTATCATGTTGATTTTTATCCACTTCCGGGCATAATTATCTGATGGGATTTTTAGTTCTTCTAAACCAGTCGGTTCTGCCGATTTTTATAATTCTTGCGGTGGCGTACATATATTTCAGGGTTTACCAGCCTGATATAAAGCAGCTTGTGAACATATCACTATACACTTTTTCCCCCGCTGTCGTTTTCAACTCACTCATCAAAGAGGGAATCGGCTTCTCGGAAATATTCAAATATCTGGTTCTTATGGTGCTTGTCACAGCAGCTCTTATGGCTTTGGGGTATATAGGCGCAAAACTTCTTCGGCTGTCTAAAACCGATGTCATACTGTTTGTAATGAGTGTGTCCATGATAAATATCGGCAATTTCGGTGTACCACTCATCTTTTTTACCTACGGGCAGGAGGGTATATACCCATCAATACTGACATTTATCTCTTTCAACCTCCCCCTTGTCACAATAGCTATATATTTAGCAAGCGGAGAACCCACCATAAAGGGGAATGTGAAGGATGTCCTGAAAATACCCATCTTTCACGCAGCTATACTTGCTCTTATTATCGCTTCTTTTGAGATACCTGTTCCTGAGGTAATAATGAAAGTCACGGGTTTTTTAGGTCAGGCAGCTTTTCCTTTTATGATATTCATTCTGGGTCTGCAGCTCGCCACAATAAAGCTGAACCCCGGACTCATAAAGGCTGCTCTCGCTTCTGTTGGCATAAAGCTTGTAGCTGCGCCTTTTGTTATTGCTGCCATTCTTGGCTTTATGTCTTTTGAAGGGCTGTCATACTCTGTAGCGCTTATCCAGCTTTCAGGGCCTTCAGCAATTCTGCCTCTTATGTACGCCATCAGGTTCGGACGTAATGCCGATCTTCTGGCTGCTGCCATACTTCTTTCAACAGCTCTTTCTGCCATAACGCTTCCTATAGTTATCTATTTCGCAGGATAGGTTACTTTTCGGTCAGACAGTCCATACAAACAGTACTTTCCGGTGCGATTTTAAGCCGTTTTTCCGGAATATCTTCTTCGCAAACTGAGCAAAGTCCGAATGTCCCCCGCTGAATACGTAATAACGCTGCTTCCAGCCTTTGCAGTCTCATTCGTTTACTTCTCAGGTTAGACTCGCTGATGCTTTTGGCCTGAATAGCCTCCATCCGGCTTAGCCTGCCTATGGATGTGTCCGGTTCGATGGGCTTCACCGACTGCATCATAGAAGCTATTGTAACTTGCAGTTCGTCAATCTGTTTTTTTATTAGCTCTTCATAATACTCTAGTTCTTTTTCTGTCATGATATGCTCTTTGATATATCCAGAGAGCCTTTGAACCCTGTCAAAAGCTGTCTAGGCTTCCTGTTAATCTTTTCCGCCAGACTTACGGCTCCTTTGTGCATCTCGCCCCTGTTTTCATAAACAGCATTCAAAAAGCCCGCCTCCTGCATAAAATCTGCCTCATAGACGTTTCCTGAGAGAAAAAACCTATTAGCGTATCCGCTTTTCATAAGCCTAACAACAGACTGTGTCCCGCCAAAGCCTGTTATGAGGCCAAGCTTGGAACCGGGGTGTGCAAATTTGCTGCCGGCTGTTGCCAGTCGAAGATCGCACGCAGAAGCGAAATCCACACCGCCACCCATACAGAATCCGTCTATCTCGCCTATTATAACCTGCGGCATTGTGCGCATGAGCCCGAAAAGTGTGTTGCCAAGTCTTGAAAACCATTTTGCATCAAAACCTGAGTAGGTGTGCAGTGTTTTAAGGTCTGCACCAACAGCAAAACAGCCTCCGTGCCCGTATATTCGTATCACCTTAGCCGGCGATTCCTGTAGTTTGCGAAAAGCAGATATTATCAGCTTCAGGTTATCCACATCCAAAAGGGTGAACTTCCCCTCTGCCGGCACAAGGTCTATATATGCTGTTAATCCATCAATTTTAATGTCTATCATATCAGAACCTGTAGTCTTCCCATCTGTCTTTAAAATCTGCCTCACGCTTCTCTATAAAAGCTTTTGTCCCTTCGTTCTTGTCATAGGTGCTGAAAGAGAAGGTGAAGGCGTTCTGTTCAAGCAGCAGCCCCTTATCAAAGTCCATGCTGCATGTATTGTTTATGGTCTCTTTGGCAAGTCCTATAGCAAATGAGCTTCGTTTTGATATCATCAGTGCAAATTCATCCGCTTTTTGCTCCATTAAAATATTATCTGCAAATACTTTGCTGATGATCCCTTTTTCAAAAAGCTCAGAAGGAGTTACGCTGTCCCCTGTAAAAACCATATATTTAACAAATGATTCGTATATCTTCTTTGACGCAAGCTGTGTCCCCCCGAAACCGGGCATAAACCCGAACTCTGTCTCAGGAAAAGCAAAACGGCTGCCTTCGGTGGCAAAAACCATGTCGCACGCAAGCGCCAGCTCAAAACCGGGTCCAAAACAATCACCGTCCACCAGCATCATTACAGGCTTTTTCATGCTGCGTATCAGCTTTATTATGCGCTGCCCTCTCAGGTTGTAGTGTCTCGTCTCAATATGATCCATCCCTTCAAGCTTTTCAATGTTGTGCCCTTTCGAAAAAACTCCGGCCTGACCGCTTTTAATTATAACCATATCAGTATCTTTCAGCCCTTCCGCTTCAAAAAGAGCCTCATACAGACTGTCCATCATCTCCGAACAAAAAAGATTTCCTGTCACAGGGCAATTCAGGATTATATGGTATGCTCGGTTTTTAATACTTGTTTCTGTTGTGTTTTTCATAAACTAAACCTCATAAGAACCACAATAATTAGTACAGCTATCATAATCAGACAATATACAGAATATTTTTTTGTATCGCTAAAGGCATAATAAAATGCAAGAAATATAAGAACAGCCACAGGAGTAAGGATCATTAAAAGTGTCCCCAGATACAAAAGCCCAACGCCTTTTGTCATGAGCTTTCCGTTCAGAAAATTCTCCATGGTAAGATTAACTTCATGGCTTCCGGTTAACGACAGAAGTACACCCGCAAGCATAAGCAGAAGCCCCAGTGAAAGCCCTGAACGCATGACTTTTGAAACAGTTTTTTCGGGCATCATCCCTGCACCGCCTTATAAACCATCTGTAACGCAACAAAGAGAACAAAAATTATGAAGAGCCGCTTTATCCTCTTGCTTTCTACTTTAGAAAGCCTCCCTGTGGCGAACTTTGATCCGGCAAAAACACCTATAACCATAGCTCCCGCAGCTATCGGATGAAAATACCCTTTCAGCATGTACGGTATAGCACCTGCTGAAGCGGTAAAACATATCATAAAATTACTAGTGGCTGTTGCCGCCTTTATGGGAACTTTTGAAATAATATTCATGGCGGGCACTTTAAAAACACCGCCGCCCAGACCAAGCAGACCGGACACAATACCTGCAAAAAACGCAAATCCCGCGGTTTTATTAACTGATGAAACCTTGTAATAACGGATACTTCCACTCTGTGCATCAACGTATGATGTGTCAAATTCACCCATCTCATCTGGCTTTTCTGAAGTAGAGGTGTCCACCTCTGATTTCTTCCACATAATGAATGCGGTAACAAACATTATGGATGCAAATATGTAAGCGAGAGCTTCCCCGCTGATATTTACACTGATAAGCCCGCCGGCAACTGCGCCCACAATAGCTGAAAGTTCCATATAAAGCGCCAGTTTGACATTAACAAGATTTTTAAGCAGATTGACAGAGGTTAGACTGAGACTGGAAGCTACTATAACCACAAGAGATACCGCAACGGCTTCATGCACAGGGAAATCAAAAAAGACAACAAGTATCGGTACAATCAGTGCTCCGCCTCCGACCCCAAGCAAATAAGCTATCACAGCAGCAGCAAAGCCAAGCACAAGAAGACCAATCAGTTCAATAACCACTTAAAATAACTCCCTTTTAATTCAGAACATAATACTACTGCTTCCCAGTAAGATAAACCCCGAATCCCACCATAAACATACTTGTTATATCAGTGTATGTGAGCGATTCGCCAAGCAATATGAAACCGAGTGTTCCTGAAAACACCGGAATGCTGTAATAAACAGCCGCAGAACGCGATGCTCCTATCATTACCACTGCTCTGTTCCAAAACATAAAAGAAGCGAAAGATGCAAAAACGCCTACATATATAAAACCAAGGATCTGAGGCATGCCGAATTTTACCTGAACAAAAAATATCTCCTGAATTATGTAAGGGGGCAGCAGCATAAAAAAGCCCATCACAAATGTCGCAAAAACCATAGTGTTTATTGTAATCTCCGGAGGCTTTTTTCGCACCAGAACAGTATATGCCGCAAAAACACAGGCTGCCAGTAGCATAATAAGATCACCAGATGCTGTTTTCATAGCAAGTATATTTGCCGGACGACCGTCTGTTATCAGAAAAAGTATGCCTAAGCTTGCCAGTACAAAACCTACAAAACCAGTTCTGCTTAGGCTTTCTCCTGTAAAAATAAAAGAAAATACAAATATTATTACCGGGGTAACTGTAGATATCACAGAAAGATTGAATGCGGTAGTTGTGTGCGCTGCTGTATACAGAAGGGTGTTAAAAAGGGCAACTCCTAAAAAAGCAAGCAGCAAAAGGTACTTCCAGTGTTCTTTCACAGCAGGAATGTTCCTTCTGAATGCGGGATAAGTGGCTGGAATGCATATTATCAGAGCCACAGCCCACCGCCAGAACGAAACCCCAAGCGGGGGAACAGATTCTGCCAGAAACCTAGCAGCAACGGCATTTCCCGCCCAGAATAATGTTGCCATAAGTGCAAAAAAGTATCCCATATCACCACTTTACCCGATAATTGTTTGCAAAAAATTCTATCTAAGCTATATTCCCTTACTAGAACATAATTACATAATAATAAAAGGATGTCGACATTGAATATACTAATTTTTAACCCGTCATATCTGGGCGATTCTGTACTCACCACACCGCTTATTAAAGCAGTAAGAAAAAAAATGCCTGAAAGCCGCATTACATTCTGTGTGAGACCCGAGAACGCTCCGCTTTTCGAAGGCCTTGATTTCATAGATGAGGTTATCGTTTTTAATAAAAGAGGCTCCGAATCCGGTCTGAAAGGGATATTAAGTTTCGCACGAAAATTAAAAAAGATGAATTTTGATCTTGTTATGTCTCCGCACATGTCCCTGCGCACAAGCCTGACACTCTTTCTTGCACAAATCCCTGAACGTCTCGGTTTTGTAGAGAGTGCTTTCTCCGCTTTGTACACTATGAGCTGCGCAAAGGATCTCACATACCACGAAGTAGAACGATATATACTCCTTTACAAGCGTTATTTTGGCGAGTTCCCGGATGAGGCTATACAGCCTGAGGTCTTTGTAGACAAAGAGCTGGCTGATAAATACAAGCCGATGTTCGGCAAAAAACCTGTTGGGATAAACTGCGGAAGCGTGTGGAACACTAAAAAATGGCCTGCTGAAAAATTCGCTGCTGTTGCTGACAATCTGAAAGAAAGAGGCTACACCCCTGTAATAATAGGGAGTGAGCAAGACAGAGAAGATACGGAAAGGCTAAAAGCCTCCGCAAAACACGAACATATAGACATGTGCGGTAAAACAGAGCTGAAAGAACTCCCTGCACTTATCTCAAACTTTAAATATTTGATAACTAACGACAGCGGCCCTATGCATATAGCCGCTGCCACAGATGTTCCCTGTGTTGCGATATTCGGCCCTACTGTCAAAGAGCTCGGCTTCACGCCTTATGACGAAAAATCTCTGGTAGCTGAGATAGAAGGTCTGAGCTGCCGTCCATGTGGAAAACATGGCGGACACAAATGTCCGAAAGGTCATTTCAGGTGCATGGAAGAGATTACACCGGAAAACGTTCTGGCGCTTTTTGATATTGTTTCTGCGCCGGAGGTGATACGCCCTCCCAAATACGTCACCGAAAAGGTTGACTAAATGAAACTGCTCTTTGTCCGGTTCAGCTCACTAGGGGACATTATCCTCACCACAGGGGTGCTGAAACACGTTAACCGTATGCTCCCAGGTGCAGCAATAGACGTTCTCACATTTTCACAGTATGCACCAATATTTGACAAGCTGCCTTTTGTTAACGAGGTCTTCGCATACGACAAGTCAAGAGGTCTCAAGGAATATTTTTACATAGTACAAAACGAATTTGAAGAGCACGATTATATTTTTGACCTGCACGGCAAGCTCCGGTCCAAGTTTCTTAAGTTCCACTCACAGGCAGACTATCACTGCTATAAAAAAGACTCGAAGCTTCGGCGTGTTTTTGTAAAAAACAAAAAAGATAATCCAAGGCTTAACATGCATGTGGTGGAAAAATACTTCGAAACACTCCAGAAACCTTTAGACCTTGCGATGCCTGATATCGAAGAGCTGAGACCTGTGCTGATAAGAAATCAGGAAGTAAAAAAGAAGCATATATTTGTACACCCTTTTGCCAGCAAAAACACAAAAGCATACCCTTATGCAAAAGAGCTTGCCCAGCTTCTTATTAAGGAAGGCTACACACCTGTTTTTGCAGGGATTGGAGAAGCGCCGGATGTGGCGGGTGTCATTAACGAGACAGGACAAAGGAATGTAGGCGATATGCTTGATATAATAGACTCTTGTGAAGCTTGCATCTCTTCTGATTCAGGACCTATGCATGCCGCTATTGCACTTAAGAAACCAACAGTGGCAATATTCGGCTCCACAACAAAGCACTTCGGGTTTTACCCGTCATTTAAATCGTGCAGGGTTCTTGAAAATAATGAGCTGAGCTGTCGTCCTTGTGATGTGCACGGGCTGGACAAGTGTCCGGAGGGGCATTTTAAATGTATGAACGCTCTTCAGCCAGAGCTTGCAGTCCGGCTTTTATCTGAGATGCTGGTATAATTATTATATAAAGATCGTTAATGTTTGTTCCTGTCAGCCCAGTCTTAAAAAGTGCTCCGTTCTTTTTGAAAAAAGCATATGCGTCATTATCAAGAAGATACGCTTCAGCACCCTCTATATCCTGCTCACAGTCTGCGTAAGCACCTGCTGCATCTGTGGGGCCATCCATGCCGTCTGTGGAAGCACAAAGCGCAAAAGTGTGGGCCGGCTTATCCTTTAAAAGATAATCCAGAGCAAGCTGCTGACACCTTCCGCCTTTCCCGGAGCCACGAACATTCACCGTCACCTCCCCGCCATATATCATACAAACAGGACGCAGATCTTTTTCGCTGTAAAGGTTTTCACCTACACTTGAAGCCATAGCCTCTGCCGCCTCTGAAACATCGCAAACAAGCTGAGAGTAAACCCTGACCTTGTAGCCCATTTCTGAAGCCTTATCAGCTGCCGCCTGCATTCCGTCAAGATTTGTTCCTATTAAAAAGTAATTATACTCATGAGAACCTTTTTTCATGGTATCAGGCAGTTGACGATTATACCCTTTTTCTACTGTGCTGATGACTCGTTCCGGAAGTTTATCACGCAGCCCATATCTCTCTATGACCTCAAGTGCATCGCCCCATGTGGAATCATCATAAAATGTCGGACCAGATGCTATGGCGTTAGGAGAGCCTGAGATCACGTCTGATATTGCAAGTGTCACACAATGGGCGGGTCTTGCGGCCTCCAGCAGCCTTCCCCCTTTCACACCGGAGATGTGTCTGCGCACAGTATTCACATCTTCTATGCTGGCACCAGATCGTATTAACAGACTGAAAGTCTGCATCTTATCCTGAAGTGTTATCCCAAAAGCTGGAGAGCACAAAATAGCTGACCCACCTCCTGAGACAAGAAAGACGCACAGAGTTTTTTCATCGGCCTCTTCGGCAAGCTCCAGCATCTTCTCCGCAGCTGTCAAGCTCCCCTCATCTGGCATTTGGTGGCTTGCCTTTATGACATTAATATTTTCAGGAAACTCAGATATGACATTAGAAGCGACAACACCTTTATCCACTTTGCAAACAGACATAAAGCCTTTAGCCATTCCAGCTGCAGCTTTGCCAAATGCAAACATAAATATTTTTTTCGGGGTACATGTAAAGGACGAGTCGATAACTAAGCAGTCTCTATCCATAAATACACGGCTTCTAACCAGTTCTTCGGGTTCAGCATGGGAAACAGCAGACATAAAAATATCTGTAAGGTCGCTCCGATAGTCTTTCATCTTCCGGTTTTTTCCCTCAGTTTTTTCAGACTTCTAATGTTATCTTCAAGCAGTTTAAAAGACGAAATCTCACTCGCCAGACCAAAATACTTCTCAGCAATGTCATAGTTCATACGTATATTCATTGCAATAACGCCGATATTATTCAAGGCAAAAAAGTTCGAAGGATCCTTCTCTATCCCTTCCATATACTTAGCTTCTGCCTTTTCATACTGCTTTTCACTCATTAAGTAATCCGCTTCCTCAAGTATTTTTGCAGCGGACAGGGCATCCACAAAGCTTTTGTCACTGGCGCACAGCCCCATCTTTTTAGTCATGAGGTTCTTATCCTTGTCATTCATAGCGCAGTTTTTAGCCAGTTTAAAAAACCTGTGGGCACTCTCTCTGTCTTTTTTATGCCAATAAATATCTGCCAGCCCACGACATATCTCGTAAGTATCTCCGATTCGGGCACGTTCCCGACCGACATATTTCTCCGCCTCTTCGAAATTGCCCATGGCATAGTTGACCATGCCCAGATTATAACAGGTGCCTGTGCGGTCAGGCTCTATGGCTAGTATTTTACGAAAAAACCTGTCAGCTTTAGCAAATTTTGAAAGAGTATAACTTTTGAATGCAACACGTTCATAGGTGTGTACAATGAGTTTATCGATAATATTCATACATTATTTTTACCCTGATAAAGCGTCAGGGTCAAATGAATTGACACTAGGAGCTATCCATTATATAACCCTGCTAACATAAATAACCAAATAATTTTCATATAGAGGTATTCCAGATGACTTTCGATAAGGCATTTACAAATGAGGACAAGGCGGAGCTCGAAAAACTGACGACTCTTTGCAGGGGTGACATACTCAAAGCTACGACTATCGCAGCAAGCGGACATCCCGGTGGTTCTATGTCTACAATAGACATGCTTGCAACAGTATATAAATATGCAGACATCTCCCCAGAAAACTGGGAGAGCACTTCAAGGGATAGAGTATACGTATCACACGGCCATGTGTCACCGGCAGTTTACTCTGCTCTCGGCCGTAACGGATTTTTCGATGTGGATCAGGCAATAGGGGAGTTCAGACTGGCAGGAAGCATATACGAAGGCCACATTGAGCGGATGATAAAAGGTGTCGAGTGGACCACAGGAAACCTTGGTCAGGGACTTTCTGCTGCATGCGGAGCTGCTATAGCCGGCAAAATTAGGGACGAAGAGTTCAATGTGTACTGCTTCATGGGTGACGGTGAGTCTCAAAAAGGTCAGATATCCGAAGCCAGAAGGTTCGCAGTTCAGCACGATTTGAACAACATCACAGCATTCATCGATTACAATAAACTACAAATAAGCGGCAATATAGAAGAGGTAATGTTCCAGAACATAAAAGATGACTATGCAGCAGCAGGCTGGCATGTTATCTGCGTGGACGGTCACGACTTTGAAAAGCTCTTCGGAGCTGTTAAATACGGACACACCGTAGACAGACCAGTTCTTATTCTCGCAGAAACAATTATGGGGAAAGGCGTTTCCTTTATGGAGAACATCCACGGGTATCACGGCAAACCGCTCACCGAAGACCAGTTGTCAAATGCCCTCACTGAGCTTGGGCTTGAGAACGATCTTGATAAATACAAAAAGATAAGAGCAAATTTTAAATTTGATGCAGCTCACCACGAACTGGAACTTCCTGAGGTGACTGTTAAATATGATGCCAAAGAGTATGGATTAGATGTTAAAACAGACTGCCGTTCAGCTTTTGGCGATGCAATATATTCTCTTGTCAAAAACTCTCAGGAAGACGGCATGACACCTTTCGCGGTTTTCGACTGTGATCTGGCAGGTTCTGTAAAAACTGACAAGGTGGAGAAGGAATTCCCTGTGAATTTCATCCAGTCAGGTATTCAGGAACACCACACAGCTGCAGCAGCAGCAGCAGCAAGCTGTAACGGAGTTGTAAGCTTTTTCGCAGATTTCGGCGTTTTCGGTGTGGACGAGGTTTACAACCAGCAGAGACTTGCAGACATAAACGGCGCAGGACTTAAAACATGCACCACACACGTGGGGATAGATGTGGGCGAGGACGGTAAAACTCACCAGTGTCTCGACTATGTTGGCGCACTCAGGAATGTTTTCGGATACCGTGTCATAACTCCTGCTGACCCTAACCAAACTTATAAGGCTGTGTGCTATGCTGCTGAAAATCCCGGCAACTTCCTTGTTGCAATGGGCAGATCAAAACTCCCTACTATCCCGGATATAACAGGTGAAAAGCCAGCTTTTGGTGATGACTATACATTCGAATATGGAAAAGTAGATGTGCTTACCGAGGGTGATTTCGCACTAGCCACATACGGCAGCATGACAAACCGCGCTTTGCAGGTAGCAGATATCCTCGCAAAAGAAGGTATCAATGTAAGTGTGCTTAACTGTTCATGTCCGCTGCACCCTGACATGGAGGCTTTCGAAAATTTCCTTGATAAACCAGTATTCGTTTACGAAGACCATAATGAATACACTGGACTGGCTGCTACATTGGCTAATAAATTCTCCGACGAAGGTACAGGAACCAGGATAGTGCGTTTCGGAGTTAAAGGATATGCGTACTCCGGCAAACCTGATGAAATTTTTAAAATGCTCGGCCTTGACCCTGAAACAGTTGCTGAAACAATAAAAGAAGAGATTTCATGATAATACACGGAAGAAACACCGTTGAAGAGGCTCTCCGTATGGGCATAGTAAAGATGCTCTATGTGAAGGTTAATTCAACGTTTGATGCTACAAAGTATGATGTGGAAACACGCACTTACGGGCCTAAAGAGTTTGAACACTACTACGGCAAAGAAGCGCAGGTGATTGCAGCAGAGATAAAAGATATAATTCCTAAGAAATTCGACAAAGCATTTGACGAAATACTCGAAAAAGGCTCTGTTGTCCTTCTCGATCGCATTTTTGACCCGATGAACTATGGCGCTATTATCCGTGCTGCAAACTGCTTTGGCATAAAAACTGTTCTGGTGGGGCTGGACAGGCAGGCACCTGTAACCTCAGCTGTATGCAAAGCATCAAGCGGTACTATTTTCCACACAGACGTTGTGGGCGCTGTTAATACCGCCACCGCATTAAAAATGCTTCAAGAGAAAGGCTATAAGGCATACGCCGCAGACATAAACGGCAAAGTCGCGCTGAAAGATGCCGAATTTGCAGAAAAATCAGTGATAATAATGGGCTCTGAGGGGAAGGGAATCCGCCCGGCTCTGCTTGAGTCTGCTGATATTCATATAAAAATACCAATGAGTGGAGATATCGACTCTCTGAATGTTTCTCAAAGCGCCGCTGTTATACTTTATGAGTATGAAAAATAACAAAAATTTGCTTTGAAAAGTTAAAACATTTAGTTTTGAAAGATAATTTTTCTGAAAAGAGTTGACATACTAATAGCATTTATATATTTTACGGGCAAACTTGATGTTGCTGAAAATTGTAATGGCTTCAAAAATTAAAGAAGCCGAAGTTCAAAACTTGACCGAAAGGTACGTAAAGATGGCTTCCGGTTTTATGCCGGTAAAGGTCGAGGTTGACAGCGGGAAAAAAAAATCCGCTGAAAGAAAAGGCCTTCTTGTGGGGATGGATCCCACAGGCAAGCAATTCACCAGCGAAGAGTTTGCAGAGTGGATACGGAAAAGAGTTGAAGTATATGGAGATATTACATTCTATATAGGTGAAGCCGAAGGGCTGCCTAAGGATGTGAAGGCAGAAGCTTCAGAGTTTATTTCACTCTCCGGCATGACAATGGCACATAGAATCAGTCTGATTGTTCTGGCTGAACAGATATATAGGGCACTGACTATTATAAACGGTCACCCCTACCACAAGTAGCAGAAGACTGCTGCAAAGCGGATGTGATAAAACACCCGCACTCGCTAAGGAGGGTGGTATGGAAAAAGAGAAACTGCGCTACAACAGAGAAAAACTGCTTGAGATGAGGCGTAACCTCATCACAAAACTGAACGAAAGATATAATGAGGCCATGGGTCTGGGTGGAGACGGTACACAAGACTCAGCTGATGAAGCGTATAACTTATATAATAAAAACCTCATGCTTGGTCGTGTAGAGACTGATGCGCTGAAGCTAAGGCTCATTGAACAGGCTCTTCAGCGTATTGATGCAGCCACATACGGTGTTTGTATCGAATGCGAAGAAGACATCGAGGAAAAACGCCTTGAGTATGTGCCTTTCGCCAGATACTGCACTGACTGCAAATCTGAGCTTGAAAAAAAGGGTCTTATAAAAATGTAACTAACACCGGCGGCAAAAACCGCCGGTTTTTTTTGTCCAAAAATCCATGCACGCCTTTGCTCTTGCCTATTAACAGTACAATGTCTAATATTGTATTAAACCAACAACTATAAAGGTGACCAAATGACCAGACAAAAACTTATTCTTTTGATACTAGACGGATGGGGACTCAGGGACGATGAAGATAATAACGCAATAAAGATAAGCGGAGCACCGAATTTTCACCGACTGCTTGCGGAATGCCCCCACACTAAACTGAATGCCAGTGAAGAAGAGGTCGGTCTGCCTAAAGGACAAATGGGCAACTCTGAAGTCGGACACACCAACATAGGCGCAGGACGCATTGTTTATCAGGATTTTCTGAAAATAACCAAATCCATAGAAACCGGAGACATAGAGCAAAACGTAAATCTTATAAAATTCTTTAACAGCATTAAAGACGATAACGGTAATGTACATTTTTTCGGACTGCTTTCAGATGGAGGAGTCCACAGCCATATAAAACATTTAAAAGGCCTTATCAAAGCGGCAAAAAATGCAGGTGTAAATCAGGCGTACTTACACGCTTTCATGGACGGGCGTGATACCCCTCCAAACAGCGGCAAAGGTCATATGGAAGACATAGTAAATTTTATGAGCGAGCTCGGCTATGGCAAAGTTGCCACGGTATCAGGACGTTACTACCCTATGGACAGAGACCAGAGATGGGAAAGAACAAAGCTGGGATATGATGCTGTACGCAACGGCATTGGACTTTCTGCACCAGATGGCGTCACCGCCGTTCAAAACGGTTACGACAGAGGCGAAACAGACGAATTCATCAAACCCACAGTGATAGACAACACAAACGGCAATGTAAAGGATGGAGACGGTGTCTTCTTCTTTAATTTCCGTGCAGACAGGGCCAGGCAGCTCACCCGAGCTTTCATAATGGACGATTTCGACGGGTTCCAGCGCGGGGCAAAGCCCGAAGTTCATTTCATCACCCTTACTTTTTACGATTCATCATTCAGCTCTGATATCGCTTTTGCTCCGCAGGTGCTCACAAACATTCTTGGCGAAGTGATAAGCAAAAATGGTATGACACAGCTCCGTATAGCTGAAACTGAGAAATACGCCCATGTAACATACTTCTTCAACGGCGGAGAAGAGAAGGTCTTCGAAGGTGAAAAACGTGCACTTATCGAATCCCCGAAAGAGGTTGCAACTTATGACCTGAAGCCTTCAATGAGCATATACAAGGTAACTGAAAGGTTTAAACAGGAGATCGACTCTGTGGATGTAGTCATTATGAACTTCGCAAACCCTGATATGGTTGGTCATTCTGGAGTTCTTGAAGCTGCGGTAAGCGCATGCAGAGCTGTGGATGAGTGTCTCGGCGAAGTTATAAAAGTAGCTGATGAACACAATGCCATACTTTGTGTTACAGCAGACCATGGAAATGCTGAACAGATGTGGGACTATAAAACAAACCAGCCGCACACAGCCCACACTTTGAATCCTGTACCTTTTATAGTATATAACCATAACTGCAAGCTGAAATCCAAAACCGGTAAGCTGGCGGATATCGCCCCTACAATACTGAAACTTCTCGGTGCAGATCAGCCTGCTGAGATGACCGGCGTAAGCCTGTTAGAAAATGCTTAGCGAGATTTTTTACAGAGTGTGTCTTGGGTGTTCTCTCCCTACCGAGGACGGCTCTCCAATATGCTCTGACTGTCTGGAATCTCAGGAGACATACCCGTACGCATGCGAGAGTTGCGGTTATCCGTCTAGTGTATCTGCAAAAGTATGCGGAAAATGCACATCCAAAAAGCATCGAGACAAAATTTTTATCGCATATAAATACCGGGGTGCTATCAAAAGCCTGATTCGTGATCTGAAATTTAATTTCAGGATAACCGGACATAACGCAGTGAATAAGATCATTAGCACAGAGATGATAGGCCAGTATGACCTGATAACTGACGTTCCGTCACATTTTACCCGCAGATTCAGACGTTTTTCCCACCCAGCAACAGTTATTGCAAAATACATTGCAATAAATACAAAAAGCGAATATAAAAAAGTTCTTAAAAGAAGCAAACGGACTGAATATCAGTTTAAATTAAGAAAAAGTCAGCGGATATCTAATGTTTTTGGTGCCTTTTCCCTTTGTGCAGATGTTAGAGGTTTGAAAATTCTGCTGGTAGATGATATTATTACTACAGGATCCACCATTGAGGAGTGTTCCCGTGTTCTTAAGAAGTCTGGCGCATCCAAAGTAGATGTTTTTGCCATGACAGGCGGGCGTTCTTAATTATTAATTTTTTTGAGGCGTTTACTATGGAAAGTTTTAATAATGCAGTTGTCTCTCTTTTTAAAGATTGTAACTTCCCAGTATATATTTATATGCCCGAAAGCAACGATTTTTATCAGGTATTAAACGATAAGCCCGAATCAAAACCCACTCCCGCAAACATGAAGGAACATTTGGATAATGACGATGTCTTTTTTCAGTCGTTTAAAAAGGGCGACTCCTTCATGTATTTCTATTTCCTGCGACTGACCGTAGGCGAAGAAAAGTTCGTTATAATGATTAATTCGGATAAAGGACGTAAGCATCTGCAGGGTGTAACCAGCGCAATGCACGACAATATGCGTGAGCTGGAAAAAGCTCTTCAGCAGGAACTGAACGAAGCTAATGAATCTGTCCAGATACTCCGCAGGTCCAGACAGAAAATGCTTAAGCTTCTGGACGGACTTGTTATGCCTCTTTTCAGTATTACCCCTGACTATAAAATACTTAATGTTAATAAAGAACTGGCAAACCTGCTGGACACTCCTAACATCCCCTCCATTTTAAACAAACAGTGTTTCGAAATTATTCACGGCAGGACAGAGCCGTGTGAGTTTTGCCGTATGCAGGAGATTGTGAACGGAGAGCAGACAGGCGGACAGGTGATTCAGCTTGAATTCGACGGACAACATTACTATTTCGAGCACCATATGTTCCCTATATACGCCCAGACAGGCGAGATGGACGAAGTCGGCGAGTTTATGATAGATGTTTCCGAGAACTACAAGCATCTGGAATCAATAGAACAGTACAAAGAGAAAGTGAAAAGCATACAGAAAGCAGAAGTGGATAAAATGAACGAAATAGGCGAACTGAAAAGAGCCTACAAAGACCTGTCACGTAACTATGACGACATGTTTTCTAAAAACAAGAAAATGAGCAAAGCTTTGGAAAGACTGATGGCGGACAATAATGTTAATGAGCTGGTGAAGATGAGACAGGAAACCAGAGACGTAAAAAATAAGCTTATCCGCTCTGCTACTGCACTGAAAAACTTCCAGAACACACTGGAACTTCAACAGCAAAAATACTCTGATCTCAGCAAAAAAACCGTTTATCAGCTTGAAAGACTCATTAATACTGTAAATAAAAAAAGCATGATAACTGATGAAGATGTTAAACGTCTTCTTAAGACCGTTGTGGAAGATATGAAAGATATCAAAAAGAATCTTAAAATGCCTTAGGTTAGAAAAATAATAGAATAGTTTTACCTTTGACGTTATAATAAATAACTTAAATTTTTAAATACAATTTCAGGAGGAACATAATGTCTGTAAAAGTGGGAATCAATGGTTTCGGGCGGATTGGCCGATGCACATTCAGAGCAATCATTGAAAGAGGTATAGATGCAGAAGTAGTAGGTATTAACGACCTGACTGACACTAAAACACTGGCACATCTTCTTAAATATGACTCAGTACACGGAATAGCGCCTTTCAGCGTTGAAGCCGCAGAAGACGGTATTATAGTAAACGGCAAAAAAATCAAGATCACAGCAGAAAGAGACCCTTCTGCACTCCCTTGGGGTGCTGTAGGCGCAGATGTTGTTATCGAATCAACAGGGCTTTTCACCAGCCGCGACAAGGCTGCACTGCACCTTAAAGCGGGTGCAAAAAAAGTCATAATCTCCGCCCCAGGAACAGATTCAGACATTACTCTTGTACTCGGCGTCAACGATAATGAATACGATGCTTCAAAACATTCAATAATATCAAACGCTTCCTGTACCACTAACTGTCTTGCTCCTGTAGCCAAAGTTCTTAACGACAGCTTTGGCATCAATCAGGGCATTATGACAACAATTCACTCCTACACAAACGACCAGTCAGTACTGGATCAGCCACATAAAGACCTAAGAAGAACAAGGGCGTGCGCTATGAGCATGATACCTACATCAACCGGCGCAGCGAAAGCTGTGGGTCTTGTTCTGCCTGAAATGAAAGGCAAACTGACAGGATTTGCAGTACGCGTCCCTACTCCGAATGTCTCTATGGTAGACCTAACGGTAAACCTTGCGAAAGAAACTACAAAAGAAGAGATAAATGCAGCTATTAAGGCCGCAGCTGAAAGCTCTATGAAGGGCTACCTCGAATACACTTCCGACCCTATTGTTTCTATAGATGTAAACGGCAACCCAGCTTCCTCTGTTTTTGATTCTCTGCTCACAGAGGTCATAGACGGTAAACTTGCAAAAGTTATTAGCTGGTATGACAACGAATGGGGTTACTCAAACAGAGTCGCAGAACTTGTAGGCAAGGTGCTTTAAGAAATGGCAAAAAGTATCAAAGATCTGAATATTAAAGGTAAAAAGCTCTTTATCCGTGTGGATTTCAATGTCCCAGTAAAAGACGGCGAAGTCAAAGACGATACCCGTATTGTCGAAGCTCTTAAAACCATAAGGTTTGCAAAAAATGAAGGTGCAAAGGTGATTCTCGCATCACATCTGGGCAGACCAAAGGGCGAAAGAGTTCCGGAAATGAGCCTTAAGCCCGTTGCCGAATATATAAGTGCAAACTTCTTCCCGTGTGCATTCGCTGATGACTGCATAGGCAGTCCGGCAAAATCAGCTATAGATGCACTTGAAGATGGCGATGTGGTACTTCTCGAAAACCTCCGCTATCACAAAGCAGAAGAGAAGAATTTACCTGATTTCGCTGCGGAACTTGCTTCACTGGCTGATGTATATGTAAATGATGCTTTTGGCGCTTGCCACAGAAAGCACGCATCGACTTATGGCATGGCAGAGATAATGTCTGAGAAAGCGGCAGGCTTTCTGGTTGACAAAGAGATTAAGTATTTTGAAGGGATGCTTAAAAACACTGCGAGGCCTTTCGGCGCTATCGTGGGAGGTGCAAAGGTTTCTGACAAAATAGGCGTTATAGAATCACTGATGCAGCTTGCTGATAAGATTTTTATCGGAGGCGCTATGGCCTATACTTTCCTTAAACACGAAGGGAAAACAATAGGAACTTCTATGGTTGAGGAAGATCAGCTTAGCGTTGTTCAAGAGATTTATACCACTGCCAAAAAGAAAAAGGTTCAGATATTTCTCCCCGTAGACCATGTTATATCTTCTGAGTTCAACGGAGCTCCAATGGACTGTGATGATGTTAACATACCAAACGGTTTCATGGGGCTTGATATAGGAAAAAAGAGCACAGATCTCTACATAGAAGAGCTGAACAAGTGCAAGACTGTTTTATGGAACGGCCCTATGGGTGTTTTCGAAAACCCTGATTATGCAAAAGCGACTTTCGCCATAGCCGAAGCTCTTGGTGCAGGCAAGGCTACTGTTGTAGTGGGCGGAGGTGATTCCGCAGCTGCTGTTAATCAGGCTGGGGTTTCTGCAAACATAGACCACATATCCACAGGAGGCGGCGCCTCACTGGAATATATTGAGTTCGGCAGATTACCGGGCGTTGACATTTTAGATTAAACACAGGCCGGACATACTCCGGCCTTTTTTTTTGAGGTGATGTCATTAAAAAAATAGATGTTGTTGCAGCTGTTATAAAGATTGATGATCGTTACTTCATCGCCCAGCGAAATGATAAAAAACATCTGGGTGGTCAGTGGGAGTTTCCTGGCGGAAAGATTGACGAGGGCGAAACAACTGAAAAAGCTCTGAAAAGAGAAATGATGGAGGAATTCGCTACCGTGATAGAGGCCGGCAGGCTTATTGGAGATGTAATACACATTTATCCTGAGCGTACAATACACCTGTTTTTTTACTCTGCAACTGTAACAGAGGGAAACCTTACCCCTTTGGAGCATCAGGACATAAAATGGGCTGATATGAAGACTCTACTAGAGGGAGGTCTGCTCGCAGAAGGGGACTGCACTTTTGTAAAAGAATTTCTTGCTAAAACCTAAACAGCTGGCTTTTCCAAATCAGCGAAAGGTATGGTCATTTCGAATCTGGCTCCGCCATCCTCATTGAATGCAATCAGGTCACCACCCATACTCTCTCTTGCAATAGTTCTGCTGACATGAAGCCCGATACCAGACCCGTCTCCGCCTTTTGTAGAAACATAAGGGTTAAAGAGTTTTTCGGGCAAAAGATCCTGTGCAATTCCGCCTGCATTATCGGTAAATATAATTTTGCCAAACTCTTCGTGTTTCTCATAATATATATGTATAGCTCCATTCTTAATACCTTTATCAACAATCGCATCTTTTGCATTATTAAAAAGATTCAGGATAACCTGCTTAAATTCATTTTTTAAACTATTCACTTCGAAAGCATTCTTAGAATAAACATTCACTGAGATACCGCACTGTATGAACTGCTTTTCAATAAGAAAGTAAACATCCTTTAAAACCTCATGAACATTAAACACAGACTTAGACTTATTCTTTTTGAAAAAGTCCGAGAAATCATCTATCGTCTCTGTCAAAAAGTTATTATTTGCTTCCAGCATCATGACTTCTTCGCTTAAGCTCTCTTTGTCAAACTCATCGCTTTCTAATGCTTCCTTCAGGTTTTGGACAACAAGTCCGGTAACATTAAGTGGTTGTTTCCACTGATGTGTAATAATGTTTATCATTGCACCCATTTCTGCCATTTTGGACTGATGGTTCATTACGTCCAGCATCTGCTGTTTTTCTTCGTTAGACTTAAGCTCTTCTGTAATATCCTCAATAACCAGGATAATGTTCTCAACCTCGTCTTCTTTACTCATGAGCGGTATCCTGCTCACCCTCGCCATTATCTCGTTACCGTCGGGAAATACATATCTGGTCGTCTGGTTATATATACCCTTTTTGCTGGCAATGACCTTAGTGTCTTTCTCATAATAACCTTTGGCAAAATCAGGCATTATGTCACCAAGAGGCACAACTTCCTGTTTTTTAATACCAAATGCCTCGGCTCCTTTTTTATTTGCTCTAAGTATATTGTTCTGAGTGTCTTTCACCAGGATCATCGAAGGTATGTTATCCAGCAGAATGTTTAGCTCTTCCTGCTGCATTTTCAACTCAAAGAAACGTTCGTTCAGCTGCTCGCTCATATGAATAAAGTTATCTCTAAGAGTGTTCGCTTCAGTAAGCTTTGTCTCTGGCCAGTTTACATTTTCACCCTTACGCAGTCTTTCCGGAAGGTTCTTGGTCTGCTCGCTTAGGATACTGATCTGTTTTGTTACCCTGCTGCTTATGAAGTAGGCTATACATATAGAAACTAATCCAATGGCGAAAATAGCAAACAGCGCTCCATTTGCAGTTTTGCCCATGTACCTCACAAATCCTATAAGCGGCATATCCGCCACAAGTGTAAAAGGCATTGGGTCGCTTAACCTGACGGCTTTGGTATATCTGGAATCACGCCACAGAGTCATAACCGAAATATTTTCAGAAGGTTTTGGTGTCCAGATTGAAATCCCGTCTTCAAGAAGCTCGGTAACTCCCTTCTCGGTTCTTTCTGAAAGGCTGTTGATATGAACATTGTCAGGGCCGGTGTATGTTATGATGTCACCATTTCTGTCGTATAGGCTGAAAAACATATTTGTACTTCTCGACATTTGCTTAATAAGCGTAGATATAAACTCAAAGTTCAAAGAGCAGTAAACGTATTTATCAATATCACCATTGTCCCTTACTATAGGTTTTATTAGGTATATAACATTTTTTTTATCAACCTTGTGAATGTCAGAGACATAAACTTCACCTTTGCGCCAATGATAATCTTCACTTATGACCTTACCAATGCTGCCGGTGTCGGTAATTACAACCTCGGCATCTTCATAACGAACACTCTTTAAAATATTAAAATATTTATCAAGAACACCTATGCTTATGAACTCCTTGTTCGAACTCAGTATGTCTTTGAGCTCAGTATTTAGTTCTTCCTCTTCTTCTGACTTGTTTTCATGGTTAACAACTTCTTTATTCACATAGTCTATTGTTAACAGAGTGTCGTGTGTAAATCTTTCGAGTGATGTTGTTGTGGCTTCTAAAAGTACGCTAAAATTTTCTCTCATATTTTTAGATGTAAATTCTCTGTTTACTCTCACACTTACAATCACATAAAAAACCATAGGGATGATGATAATAAAAACAATTATCTGAAAGATAAGGAGTTTAAATGATATTCTTACTTTTTCTTCGCCACGTGAGCTAATAAAGTAGCTGTATAAATCGTACATAATAGAAGCTACCAGTGCACCGAATATGCCGTTGATGCTCTGCTTCATCATTATGATATGAGTTGGCCTCAATGGAAGTTCCATAGCGAAGTGATAAAAAAACAATATTAAAGGCGCTCCGCAGAAAAGCCAGTAAAGCAAATCAGAAATAACTAAATTGCCAGTCTTTTTCCTGAAAGCTGCGATAAAAACAGCCTCTGCGGTAAAAATAATTATAGCATAAGGGTGGTTCCACAAAACATATGTGTAAAGACTTGCGATAAAAGCTGGTATTATCCCGTAAAAACCAAATATCCTGACAGCTAAAACCGCAAAGATACTGCCAAACAGGAAATCTACATTAAAAAATATTTCAAATTTCAGTATATTACCAAAAAGCCCCAATACTGAAAGAACTACTAAGGCAACAATATCTTTTCTAGCTAACATTTTAAACCTTTAGTAAACTTAGAAATAAATAACTTAATATTAAATTATACTTTTAGAGCTTTTTCAGTGCAATAAAGATTATTAAGATATATTTATTGATAATTGTAGATACTCTTGTGCACTGCAAACTGCTTTGCTATTCGGCCGCTTCTGCCGCCTCTGTCCATAGCATAATTCTCTGCTTCCTGTTCCCAGCCTGCATATTTTTGAATATTAAATATAGTCATATAGTTATCAACTATTTTAAGGTAGTCTTTCTTTAAAATAGGGTAAAATCCTATGGCAAGACCGAATCTTGCAAAAAGTGAAGTCTTCTCGTTTGCATCATCCCTGTCGTAAAGATCTCCTGAATCAGCTGCACTTTCTGTTATCATGTGTCTTTTGTTTGAAGTGGCAACAAAGATGCAGTTCTCAGGAACCTGCTCCAGGCCGCCCTCAAGCACAGATTTAAACATCCGGTAGAGCATGTCGCCTGTGTCAAAGGAGATGTCATCCAGATAAATCATGACATACCGCCCCTTCATTTTTCTTATGTCGCGATAAAGGTCATAGAGCGACAGCACATTTTCGTTTCTAAACTCAATAGCCACCAGCCCTTTTTCTGCATATTCGTGCAGAAGCAGCTTAACCAGAGTTGATTTACCCAGCCCTCTTTCGCCCCATAAAAGCATGTTTAAGGCAGGTTTACCGTTAACAAGAGCCTGAATATTCTTCTCCGCAGCTTCTATCTGTCTGTCTATGGCTACCAGATCGGATCGCTTCACATGATCCAAATGGTCAATTATGCTCAGTCCGTCCTTTGTCCACCTATATGCGTGTCCCTTTATTGTCAAAATTATCCCTCTTTAAGAGCTTTAGCGGCCTCTTTTGCATAGTATGTAAGAATTATGTCTGCACCAGCTCTTTTTATGGAAGTTAGTGATTCCATCATTGCCCTGTGGCCGTCAAGCCAGCCCATCTTGTCTGCTGCTATTATCATAGAGTATTCTCCACTCACGTGATATGCGGCTACTGGCCTGTCAAAATTCTGTTTTAAGTCACTTATTATATCAAGATACGGAAGAGCCGGCTTAACCATTAGAATGTCAGCCCCTTCAAGGACATCAAGTTCAGCCTCTTTCAAGCCTTCTCGTCTGTTTGCCGGGTCCATCTGGTAAGTTTTACGATCACCAAACGAAGGGGCAGATTCTGCCGCCTCACGGAAAGGGCCGTAAAATGATGAACAATACTTCACTGCATAGCTCATTATAGGTACATTTTCAAAACCGTTATCGTCCAGTATCTCACGCAGTGCATCTATCCGGCCATCCATCATATCACTAGGAGCTACAATGTCTGCTCCAGCTTTCGCATGAGTCAGAGCTTCATTTGCAAGGTGCACAAGGGTTTCGTCATTATCCACTTCTTCACCTTTGATGATTCCGCAGTGACCATGGTCTGTGTATTCGCACATACACACATCTGTCACCACTAAAAGCTTAGTGGTAGCAGCCTTAATAGCACGAACAGCCTTCTGCACTATGCCGTTTTCGTTGTATGCCTCGGTACCCATGGCATCTTTAAAAGCGGGGATACCAAAAAGGATAACGCCGGGAATGCCCAGTGATTCCACCTCTTTGCACTCCTCCACCATAACATCCACAGACATCTGATAAACGCCTGGCATAGAGCCCACAGGTTTCTTTACATTTTCGCCTTCACAGACAAAAAGAGGTAATATAAAATCACTGGCGCTAAGAGTTGTCTCTCGCACCATTTTTCTCATTGTTTCGCTTGTTCTCAGCCTTCTCGGTCTATCCACAGGAAATCCCATAGTCTTTATCTCCTACTAATGTTATTTATTTTTTACCAGTTTAACTTAATGCCAGTGCAGCATAGAAACTTATTTAATAAACGCTCAGTTATTTTGTCTGTGCGCAGCACCTAACTGAGCTCTGTTATCAATTTTACCATCCAGTCCAGAGAAAAATCATCCGGATACCTCGCATCATACCCCATCTTTCTTACAGCGTCCGCTGTAGTCTTCCCTATGCAGACAATCTGCTGCGTTAAACCGTCTATGTTTTCCAGCATTGACACAGCCGAAGAGGGGGAAGCAAAAGTAACGATGTTTATGTTTTTATCTTCAAGAAATTTTTCAATATAGCCTTCAGGATACTTAACAGGGGCAGTTCGGTATATGGTTACAAGGTCTACTTCTGCACCCTTCTCTTTGAGAAAAGAGTGAAAGTCCCCTGCTCTTGTTTCTGCTCCGGCGAAAAGAAATTTTTTTCCGTCGACATCAATATCAGCAAAGAGCTTTTTCAGACTTTCAGCAGATGCATTGTCAGGTATTATATCTGTTACAACACCTATATCCAAAAGCGCTTCTGCGGTTGACACCCCAACAGATACAACCTTGTCAAACTGGACACGATTTTTATATGTAACAAAATATTTTGCAGAGTTAATACTTGTGAAAACGGCATAATCGTAGCTGCCTGAAATGATAGCGGGCACAGGAACACACTCTATCATAGGAAGACTGAAAGGTGTGAGGCCAACAGATTCAAGTTTGTCAGCAAAAACCTGATATTTTTCTTCTTCGCGGGTAATCAATATATTCATATGTCCTACCGCACCTCTTCTCTCGGCATCACGGGAATTAACAGATTCCCGTATATACCTTATTAATCAGCGTTTTTATATATCTCGTCGAGTATCTCTTTAGCTCCGGCATCTAGAATGTTATCAGCCAGCTCAATTCCCAGCCTCTCAGCATATGTCCTCGGGCCTTCGATAGAACGTTCGATAAATGTTTTACCATCAAGATCGGCAACAATACCTCTCATGAATATTTTATCCCCTTCCAAAACTGAGTGTCCTGCGATAGGAGCCTTACATCCGCCTTCAAGCTTGCGAAGGAATGCTCGCTCCATGTTAACTCTAGTCTCTGTCTCATCATGACGAAGAAAATTAAGCATTTTCATTACGCGATTGTCATCCTGTCTGATCTGAATACCTAAAATACCCTGACAGCATGATGGAAGCATCTGCTCAGTGGTGAAAGTCTCTTTCACGTGGTGATCCAGCTCCAAACGGACAAGCCCTGCTTTTGCAAGGATTATGCCGTCATAATCGCCGGCTTCAAGCTTAGCAAGTCTAGTATTAACATTGCCTCTAAGGTCATTTATAACAAGGTCTGGTCTTAATTTTTTTAGCTGAAGTTTTCTGCGGAGACTGCTAGTCCCCACAACAGCATTCTTTGGAAGCTCTTCTACGTTATTGTACTTAACAGAAACAAAGCAGTCATAAGGTGTTTCACCTTTTGGTGATGCATAAAGCTTCAGCACTTCCGGCATCTCCATAGGCACATCTTTCATGCTGTGCACTGCGATATCAGCTTTATCATCTATGAGAGCCTGCTCTATCTCTTTTACAAAAAGACCTTTACCGCCTATTTTAGCCAGAGGAACATCCAGTATCTTGTCACCTTTGGTTTTTATGATGTTAAGCTCAACCTCAGCACCGTGCTCCTTCTCCAGAAGCGCTTTAATGTGATATGCCTGCCACAGTGCAAGGTTGCTCCCTCTGGTGGCAATAATAACTTTTTCCATATTTCTAATCCTCTAACTCAAATAATATTTTCATAGCTTCATCCAGCGTATATTTTCCGCCTTCGGAGCTTTTATTTTTAAGGTTTTTAAGTGGCGTGTGAAGCACCTTGTTCATATAAGCGCTAAGGAGATAATGCATCTTTACCATCTCGTCCTTGCTTTCCACTTTGTTTTTCTGCGCAAACCTCTGCACCTCAGCCTCTATGGTGTCTTCGAATGAGGCACGCAGAGACTTTATAACAGTAACTATCTTCATAGAATCAAGCCAGCCGTAAAAGTTCTCCAGCCCTTGCTGAATGTATTCCTCAGCCTTCACCGCTTCTTTTTCACGCTGCTTTTTGTTCGCCTCAACCACTGCTTTCAAATCATCAATGTCATACACATAAACATTTTCCACTTCGTTTATGGCAGGGTCAATATCTCTGGGAACAGCTATATCTATAAAAAACATAGGGCGCTTCTTCCTCTGCGCCATAGCATTTTTCGCATCATCTTTTGTAACCAGGAGTTCTGTTGCTCCTGTTGAGCTTATAACTATATCGTAGTCTTTCAGGTTTTCACGATAATTTTCAAAAGGAAGCACATTGCCATTAACCTCTGAGGCCAGCTTTTCAGCTTTTTCCATTGTTCTGTTAGTTACTGTGATGCTTCCGATATCTGATGTTACAAGGTGTTTTGCTGCAAGCTCACACATTTCACCGGCACCTATTATAAGCGCATTGTGGCTTTTAAGATTGCCGAAAATCTTTGCAGCAAGCTCCACAGCGGCATAACTTACGGAGACGGGGTTTTCGCCTATCCCTGTGTACGTGCGCACCTTTTTCGTAGTTTTGATGGTGTATTCTTCCAGTTTCCTGATAAAAGTACCTGCGCCGCCGAACTCACGGCATGCCTCGAAAGATTCCTTCACCTGGCCAAATATCTGAGGCTCACCCATTACAAGGGAATCCAGACCGGATGCCACACGAAAAATATGGTGCACAGAGTCCTCACCACAGTGGATATATGTATATTTCCTGAGCTGATCCCTCTCCATATTGCAGTGTTCAGAAACTATCCCTAAAACACTTTCGATATTGCAAAGAAAATCATCAGTGACTATATAGTACTCTACTCTATTGCAGGTTGAAATAATCATAGCCTCATATATACGGTCATTCTGCATGATCTCTGCATATATTTGTGACAGCTCGTCCCCTGAAACCGCAAGGGTCTCCCGAACTTCCACAGGCGCTGTATTATGATTTAGACCGAGAACTGCTAATTGCATCTATTATTATCCCATAACAAAAAATGCCACACCGACATAAGTAACCAGCACTGAAATAAAACCTACTATAGTTGAAAGTGCCGTGTATTTTGGTGACATTCCTCTGAATTGTTTATAAAAAGTGATACTACTGTAAATAATCCATGTTATCAAAGCAAAAACAAGCTTGGTACTATAAAAATTAACCCTGCCGCTTGAGTAAAACATCCATACCACCCCAGCCAGAAGCCCTATGGTAAATGTGTAAAAACCAATGTAGAGGGTAGTATTGTTTAGATTGTTTATGGTGTCAAGAGGTGGAAATCTGCGGAATATTATACCGAAGTTCTTATTTTTAAGCTGTCGCTCCTGGATGAAATACATCACTCCTGTCAGTGTGGAAAGCATAAAAAATGCTGTGCCAAGTATTGTGAAAGGTAAGTGTATATACAGCCAGAATGTTACCACCACGCTGTCCCCAGCCATTTCTACACCGGACGAGAACCGTGACAACATAACAAAGATGATGGCAAGAGGAAAAACAAAAAGCCCAATGGAAGGACGCTTATATTTAATATACATAGCAAAGTAACCTATAAAGAGCGCCATCGAAAGAAGCAGAAGCACTCCTGTCAAAGACTCAAAAGGGGGGATAGGTGTTTTGTATAACATCACGTACTGGATTGTCGTAAGCACAAGGCCTAAAAGAGCAAAAAGATTTGCTGTCAGTTCGAGTTTTTTGTGCCCCATAAAAAAGAAAAGCGTCACATGAAGCAGTGAAAGCACACATGCAAGCAATGCTAAGTCAAAATACATATCTTCTCCAGTTTATCAATATCCGTCTCTAAAAGTCCCACCGTTTTAAGTATATATACTCAAGGAGTTTTTTTGAAGATAAATTTTGTAAAGGGTAGTTAATATAACATATAGGAATGGACTTTTGAACCTTTTTTGTGTTATTTTAGAGTTACATGGATTATGAACCAATATCACTAAAACACAAACATCTGCTGAAAGACCGCCTGAAAACAGTCAATATACCTATATCTGAGTACAGTTTCCCAAACTTATATCTATTTCGTAACATTCACAAATATGAGATATTCGAATTTGAAGGTGAGTACTATGTCCGGGGCAGAACATATGACGACAAAATATATATCATGCCTACAAAAGACATGGTTACCTGCTGCACAGAAAAACTTCACAAACTTCAAAACGAATGTGATTTTTTCTTCCCTATACACGAAAGCTGGCTGGAATTCTTCAAAGACAAGGGTATCGAGTATGATTTCCGTGACGGTGACACTGACTATATCTATACATCAGAAAAGATGAGCACCTATAAAGGCCGCAAACTGCACAAAAAGCGCAATCTTTTAAAACAGTTTACCAACAACTATGAAGCTGTCGCTTACGAGATGACCAAAGATCGTCTGGAAGACACAAAAGCTGTTCTTGAAGAGTGGCTGGAGCTGTCGGGGCTGGAAAAAGATGAGACAGACTACTTCGCCTGCTGTGAGGCTATAGAACATTACGAAGATCTGGACATCTGCGGCGGGATTTATTATGTAGAAGATAAGCCAGTGGGATTTATAATAGGCGAGGAACTCACCGAAACTACATATGTGCTTCACTTTGCGAAAGGACTTACTTCATACAAAGGTATTTATCAGTACCTATACAATGACTTTGCAAACATTTTGCCGAAACGCTACGCTTTTATCAACTTCGAACAGGATCTGGGCAAAATGGCTCTGCGCATTGCAAAATCAAGCTACCTCCCCGACATCCTAGAAAAGAAATACAGGATGCGCTTCACAGGCTAATTAGCTTTTTATATTAATTCCTACTTTTCATAAGAAAAAGGGAGCCGAAGCCCCCTTTCTGTAGGTTTATATAATTTTATATAAAATCTATTCAAACAATTCTTTCTGCAAACGAGTTATTCAACCGTAAGCTAGAGTTTTTTTCTTAGTTCAAACAATTCTTTCTGTAGACGAGTTATTCAAGGCGGCTTTTTGCGAGATGAGCATAAGCATACATACGAAGTATGTGTTGCGAGCGAGCAAAAAACAACGCCGAAAAACGATGTTTACAGGAAGAATTAAAGCCCCATTATGGAGTATCCGCAATCCACATGTATAACCTCACCAGTCACAGCCGATGAAAGATCACTCGCCAGATACGTAGCTGTTTTACCAACATCATCCTGAGTGCAGTTATCTCGAAGCGGTGCATTATCTGCTATATGGTTAAAAATCTTTTTAAAATCAGAGATGCCTGCCGCAGCCAGGGTTTTGATAGGCCCTGCTGAAATTGCGTTCACTCTTATTTTACGTTCCCCAAGGTCATATGCGAGATATTGTGTGGATGATTCCAGGGCCGCTTTGGCTACACCCATTACGTTATAGTTTTTGATAACTTTTTCAGCGCCAAGGTATGACATGCAGATTACACTGCCTCCGTCATTCATAATAGGCTCTGCTGCTTTCGCCATTGCCACTAGCGAAAATGCGCTGATGTCTAGAGCCATAGCAAAGTGGTCTCTTCGAGTATCGATATATCTGCCTTTCAGTGCTTCGCCGGGAGCGTATGCAACTGAGTGTATAAGTATGTCGAATGTGCCCCACTGCTCTTTCACATATTCGAAGCACTTTTCGATCTCTTCGTCATTTGTAACGTCACACGGAACGATGAATTTACCGCCAAGCTCAGCTGAAACCTTCTCCACTCTGGATAAAAGTTTCTCAGCAGCATAGCTGAATGCTACTTCTGCGCCTTGTTCTATAAAATTCTTAGCAATTGCATAAGCAATGCTCTTATTATTAGCAACGCCGAATACCAGCGCTTTCTTCCCATCAAGAAGTCCCATATAAAATCCTCCTAAAACATATCCAGAAATTTGGATATGTTAATAGATAAACCAATTTCTATACTTTTGTCAAACTCCACTTTCTCCGGCAGGTAATATTTTCTTATACCCATCTTATAACTCTCAGATAATCTGCTCCCCATATTTGACACCGGACGTATCACACCGGTGAGCCCTACTTCTCCGATAAAAGTTGTCTCAGGCGGGATAGGCCTGTCTCTGAAAGATGAAACTATCGCTGCGCATATGGCAAAATCGGCACTGGGCTCAGTAATACGCATACCGCCGGCAACGTTTATATATATATCGCTTCCGGCAAGGTTCAGTCCACCTTTCTTTTCAAGCACAGCAAGAAGCATATTCAGTCTGTTATGATCAAACCCCATACAGTTGCGTTTTGGAAACTGATAAAATGTCGGTGCAACAAGAGCCTGCACCTCTATAAGAAAAGCTCTGGTCCCCTCCATAATAGGGACAAAAACACGCCCTGCGGAGTTATCTTTAGCGTCTTCTACAAAAGAGTATGAGGAGAGCTCCAAAAGCCCTTTGTCTGTCATCTCGAAAATACCCACTTCGTTTGTGGGGCCGAACCTGTTTTTCACTGAGCGGAGTATACGCACTCCCCTGCTGTAGTCCCCTTCGAAATAAAGCACCGTGTCTACAAGGTGCTCTAGTACTTTTGGTCCTGCTATGTAACCATCCTTTGTCACCTGGCCAACTATCATAACGGTTATACCTCTGCTTTTAGCAATCTCAACAAGGCGGTAAGTGACATGCTTCACCTGCCCCACAGTGCCTGCAGCAGAGTTCAGATCATCAGAAGCAACTGTCTGTATAGAATCAAGAATGATGTAATCCGGTTTTTCTTCATCGCAAGCCTGCAAAACATCTTCTAAAGAGTTAGTAGATAAAATGTCTATCTCATTTTTGGAAACACCAAGCCTGTCACCTCTAAGCTTAAGCTGTGCGGCTGATTCCTCACCGGACACATATAAAACTTTGAGCTTGTCTCTGGATAAAAGTCCTGCAACCTGAAGCATAATGGTGGATTTTCCGATGCCCGGCTCACCCCCCACAAGCAGAACAGAGCCCTTCACAAGACCTCCGCCGAGCACCTGATCAAGCTCTGGCATACCTGTGGCAGTACGGGCAGTTTCAAGCCCGCGAACGTCCTTCAGCGACACTGCTGTCACTTTTGGCACTCTTTTACCCAGTGCACCCTTAGAAGTTTCTTCTTCTGCAACTTCCTCAACAAAGGTGCTCCAACCGGAGCATTCGGGGCATTTTCCTATCCATGCAGGGCTGATATAGCCGCATGACTGACAAACGTATTTGGTCTTTTTCTTCGCCAATTTATTCCTCTTCCAGAAAATCAGCCACGGTCAGTTTGCCGGGTACGCTCATCTTCAAATGTTCGTAGGCACGTGCCGTTGCCATTCTGCCTCTGGGAGTTTTTTTGATAAATCCTCTGTATATAAGGTAGGGTTCGATAACATCTTCTATTGTATCACGCTCTTCGCTCATAGTTGCTGCGAGAGTATCCACACCAACTGGGCCTCCGTCGTATTTTTCGATAACCGACAGTAAAAGGCTTCTGTCGGACGCATCCAGACCTTCTGTGTCTATCTCCAGTCTGTTAAGGCTTTCTCTGGCCATATCAAGCGATATATGTCCCTGATTTAAAATATCGGCAAAATCTCTTACCCTGCGAAGTATCCTGTGGGCAATACGTGGTGTCCCTCTGCTTCTGCCAGCTATCTCTGCTGCTGCTGCATCTTCTATGCGTGCCTCAAGAATATCTGCACCACGAAGCAAAATACTTTTCAGTTCATCCACATCATAAAACTCTAGCCTGAGTATCATGCCGAATCTGTAACGAAGCGGAGATGTAAGAAGTCCTGCCCTGGTTGTAGCCCCTATGAGGGTAAACGGCGGAAGGTCTATCTTTACAGTTCTTGCCGCTGGCCCCTGCCCTATGAGTATGTCCAGCTTAAAATCTTCCATTGCCGGATAAAGTATCTCCTCCACATTGGAGTGGAGTCTGTGTATTTCGTCTATGAAGAGGACGTCCCCCTCCTGAATATTTGTAAGTATTGCCGCAAGGTCACCAGCCCTGTCTATGACAGGTCCGCTGGTTGAGTTTATATTTACTCCAAGCTCGTGGGAGATGATGTTAGCAAGGGTAGTTTTGCCAAGCCCCGGCGGGCCGTGAAACAGGCAGTGGTCAAGTGACTGACCACGTTTTTTCGCCGCCTGAACGAAGACCTTCAGGTTTTCTTTGACCTTCTTCTGCCCGACATAGTCATCGAAGCCCTGAGGGCGAATGTTTGGCGAAGCAAAATCTTCCGGCTGTTTCTCATCTGAAAAGATGTTTTCCATGAATCCTTCCATAATAATTTATCTTTTATAATATCAGTTAATCAGATAACAGGCAATAAAGCACTTCAGTCAAAAAAAATGGGGACACGTAATAGTACATGTCCCCTATGTTATCTTTAAATTGTTTTACTCAGAATTATTTTAAAAATGAGTAAGGGTGCTCGGTGTGAGGTTTGTAGCTGTCGTTAAGAATCGCGATAACATCCTCAACAAACACAAGCTCTTCGTTAGTAGGTATAACATATACCTTCACCTTTGATTCAGGTGTAGATATCTCTGTTTCGCCATGTTTAGAGAAAGTACCAAGGTTTTTATCTCTATCAACAACTATACCCATATTTTCAAGACCTTCGAGAGCCATCTGGCGTATAACACCAGCATTTTCACCCACTCCGGCAGTAAAAACTATCGCATCAACACGGCCGAGAACTGCATAGTAGGAGCCTATGTATTTACGAAGCCTGTAAGCCTCAGTCTCTACAGCCAGTGAACAGCGGTGTTTGTAATCTGAATCATCACATGTGAGCACGTCACGCCTGTCTGTATATCTGCCTGTGATGCCGAGTACTCCTGATTTTTTATTCAGGATGTTGTCCATTGTTTTCGCATCAACATCCAGCTGCTGCTGCATGAAAAGCGGGATAGCCGGGTCGATATCTCCACATCTTGTTCCCATCATCGCGCCTTCAAGAGGGGTTAAACCCATTGATGTATCTACTGAAACACCATTTTTGATTGCAGTGTGGGAAACACCGTTACCTATGTGCATTGTAATTATATTGCAGTCTTTTGCATCTTTACCAAGCATAGCCGCAGCGCGTTTTGAAACGTACAGGTGGCTTGTTCCGTGAAATCCGTAGCGCCTTACCCCGTATTCCTCATACCATTCATATGGAACAGGGTATGTGTATGCGTAAGCAGGCATTGTCTGATGGAAAGCTGTGTCAAATATTGCAACATGCGGAATATTCGGCATAACTTCCTGCGCAGCTTTAATACCAGCAAGGTTAGGCGGGTTATGCAGAGGTGCGAGGTGCTGAACATCCTCTATTGTCTTTATTACTTCATCGTTTAGAAGAACTGAGCTTGCAAACTTATCACCGCCATGGACAACTCTGTGTCCAACAGCAGATATAGCATCCATACTCTCAACAACAGCTCCGTCACCTTTTGTAAGTGTTTTTACAATAAGGCTTATAGCTGTGGAGTGGTCGTGGCACTCGTACTCTTCTCTGTGATTATCTTTACCTTCCGGCTCGTGGATAATGAACGAATCACCTATGCCTATTCTCTCCACAACACCTTTTGCTACAACCTGCTTTTTTTCCCAGTCGTAAAGCTGATATTTTACAGATGAACTTCCGCAGTTCAGTGCTAATATAACCATGATAACTCCTTAAAATTTTACCCTCCATGGAAAATTTTATAGCCGCTCGCGAGCACCTAAATGCTCTTCGCTACGCACGGCGAATTCCATCCATGGAAATAAGATAAATCTTTGATTACTCCTTAATCTGCCTGTACAGCAGTGATAGCTGCAACATTAACTATATCCATGTACTTGCAACCTCTTGAAAGGTAGTTCACAGGTTTAGCAAGACCCTGGATAACTGGACCTATAGCCTCAGCTCCCGCTATTCTCTCCACCAGCTTGTAGCCGATGTTGCCGGCATCAAGCGTAGGAAATACAAGAACGTTGGCCTTTCCTGCAACATCACTGCCGGGTGCTTTTTTTGCGCCAACTGCTTCAAGCAGCGCGGCATCAGCCTGCAGTTCGCCATCTATAGAGAGTGAAGGGTCAAGCTCTTTGGCAACAGCCATAGCTTCCCTCACCTTTGTAACATCATCGTGTTCGGCAGATCCCTTTGTGGAAAAAGAGAGCATAGCTACCTTCGGTTCAACTTCCAGAAAAGACTTGCAGCTTGCGGCAGTAGCCACAGCTATCTCTCCGAGAGTTTTAGCGTCAGGGTTAGGGTTTACAGCGCAATCAGCAAAAATAACAGCGCCGTCTGCACCAAATTCTGACTTTGGAGTAACCATAATAAAGCAGCTTGATACTGTTCTCATCCCTTTTTTAGTTCCGATAACTCTTATAGCAGCACGCAAAACGTCACCTGTGGTATGGCAAGCGCCTGTAACAGCACCATCAGCTATACCTTTCTGCACAAGCATAGAGCCGAAATAAAGCACATCTTTCATAGCTTCCTGTGCCTCTTCCAGCTGCATACCTTTTGCTTTTCTGCTTTCGTAGTATGTATTTGAAAAATCTTCGTAGTAGATACTTTTCGCAGGTTCGATGATGTCGCACCTAACCTCATACCCTTTAGATTTAAATGTTTTTCTGATTTCGGCTTCATCACCGAGAAGGATTACTTTGCAAAGTCCATTTTCTGCAATAGCATTGGCTGCGTCAATAGACCTTTCATCCTCACCTTCCGGGAGTACAATAGTCTTCTGTCTGGACTTAGCCAAGCTCCAGAACTTATCCATTAATGACATGTCTTACCTCCGATTCAATATGTATAAAGTTTTACATTTTATCATCAAAAAACTCAATGCAAAAGATTGAGATTTTTATTACCAGCATAAAATATACTTCCGTATTGCCTTTTCATAATACAAAGGTACCTGAAACCTTTATCAAGCGAACTTTATTGAGGATAAACCCTTATAAAACATCTTTTTATTACGGATATCATACATTAATAGCAGGAAGACATAAAGATTGCAAGTTGCCTTGAGCCTTTTTTAGATATAAAATGTCTTTTATATGAAACACTCATACTTCAGATGCACAACAGAAATTAAATCCGACATAAACACAGCCTTCGGTTGGCACGAAAGAGAAGGTGCGCTCCAACGGCTTACTCCACCCTGGGAAAAGGTGGAACTGCTTGAAAAGGACGAAGGGATACAAGTTGGTGCCAAATGCAACCTGAATGTTGGTACTGGTTTTTTCAGCATACCATGGCAGGCGGAGCATATTGAGTATTACAAAGACAAGCATTTTAAAGACAGGCAAAACTCCGGTCCGTTCTCGCTTTGGGAACACTCCAACGATTTCGAAGAGGAAAACGGCACAACTACTATAACAGACAGCGTAAAATACAGACTTCCGCTGCACCCTGTCGCAAAACCGATAGCAGGAAGGTTTGTTCATAACAAGCTGAAAAAGATGTTCAACTACAGGCAGAATGTCTCTAAAAACGACATAGAGATACTTAATGAATACAAGCCAGAACCAAAGACAATAGTTGTATCCGGATCCACCGGCGTTGTGGGGTCTGAGCTTATCCCTTACCTGCAAACTCAGGGGCATAAGGTTATACGCCTGATCCGCAATGAAAAACAGCTATGTGTAGGTGATATCTGCTGGAACCCCAACTCTGACACTATTGAGGAGATGTTCGGACACGCAGATGTTGTAATACATCTGGCCGGAGAGCCTATAGGGGACGAGAACTGGAGCAACGAAAAGAAACTCTCCATTGTAGACAGCAGAACCAAAAGCACCAGCCTGCTTGCTAAAAGTATAGCGGCTATGGAAAATCCGCCAAAGCTATTCATAAGCGCATCAGCCATAGGCTATTACGGTGACAGAGGGGATGAAGAACTGACAGAGGATAGTCCTGCGGGCACAAACTTTATATCTAATGTTTGCTACCACTGTGAAAAGGCTACTAAGTCTGCTCAGGAGAGAGGAATGCGTGTTGTCCATCTGCGCATAGGCGTTGCGCTTAGTCCGGCAGGCGGTGCACTGGAGCGAATGCTGACTCCTTTTAAGCTGGGAATAGGGATGGTTCTGGGCAGTGGTAATCAGTACCTAAGCTGGATAGGGATAGATGATGTTCTATACGCTATCACCCACATAATAGAAACAGAATCTCTGGATGGAGCGATAAATCTTACAGCCCCGCACCCTGTGAGGATGAAAGAGTTTTCCTATAATATTGCACGCATCCTTAAACGACCTTGTTTTTTCCGCATACCCGAGTGGCTTATCCGGCTTAAATACGGACAAATGGGTGAAGAAGTTCTTATAGCGGGCTCAAACGTAAAGCCGAAAAAGATTCTTGAAAGCGGTTTCCGCTTCAGATATCCTATGTTAGACGATGCGCTTACGCATCTTCTGGGGGGCAAAAAATGAGCGGAAGGCTGCGTCTGACTTTTATGATTATAATGACCATAGCTCTCTCATTCGGGTTTATGCATCATTTCATTCAGGGATACAACTTTGAAAGACTGCACATTTTTCTTTTTAACCTGTGCACCGGCGGAACCATAATACTTTATTTCACCATGGATAAAGGGCGAATGACCAAGCGCCTATATCTTTTTCTCACACTCTCTTTTGTATATGCATTTCTAGCTTTTTTTGAGTATTACGCTGCGGCTATAGCTGTGTCGCTAGTTCTATTTTTTATTGTAGAATCTGTGAGAAACATGAAGTTCGACTTCTTCCCTAAAGACTTCTTCACCAGAAAAGTGACAACAGCACAGAAATTTCACCATGCATCTCTGCTTTGCCTATCCACAGGGCTTCTTATATCTATCATCGCTATAATAAATCAGGAATACTACATTTTTATTCAATCGGAAAAACTTACACTAAACACTTTTTTTCTTGGGTTCTCCTTCCCCGTTTCACTTATATCCTTAAGCGTAATGTTCACAACCATGCACAAGGCGGGGAGCAATTTTTACCGTAACCTGAAGGTAATATGCTTCTGGACAATAACTATGGGAGTTATCATCTTTTTTGCTTTTATACTTTTTGAAGCTATATATCTTGAGCTTGTAATATCGCTCATACTTTTTTTTGCCGTCTCATGTGTGCTTTTTCTATACATAAAACTTGGGATCAAAGAACAGCAAAAGGCGTATCTCACATCAGGCATAATATTTCTGCTCATGACGTCCATCTCTGGTGTTGCATATATTTTAATATACGCTTCGGGCTATACAGATCCTTTTTATAAAGATCTGACAATGCTTTACCACAGGACACTTGCACTTTACGGCTGGAACATAAGCGGGCTTGCAGTTATATGCAGGTTCAGAGATTTTCCTATAATGCTACACTCTGGCCCGGCAATATTTCTGCACTGGCTAATAGTTGGAGTGCTTGCGCCATTTTCAGTTTTCAACCCTTACGCCGCCCTCTTTACAATAGCCATATATATGCTTTTTCTTTATGCGGTGTTCTTTTCCAGAGGCAATTACAAAGTAAAAGACTTTTAAAAAAAAGTTTTAGCAAAGTTTTATGATATAGTCTAATAATGAAATATCTGCTGCCTGTTGAAAAAATTTTTACTGTTTTAGTTTTTTTATTATTTTCATTCATGCCGGTTTTCAGCGCCGAAAATGATAAATATATCCCTATAGACCTTTTTATTTCAGGACACCCTTCTGAAAGCGGACTTATGAATAGTTTTAAAGAAATTGTCTCATCCCCTGCATCCCCAATACAAGAGCGGCCATCAAAAACTGTTAAAGTTGCAGCTATTTATCCCGGAATACAAAAATCCGACTACTGGCGCAGCAGTGTAAAGGCAATGTCAAAAAGGCTTGATGAACTAAACATTCCGCACGAAATCCTTACATATTTCAGCAAACCTTCAGGCAATTTCAGAAGACAGGCTTTACAGCTTTCAGAAGTTTTGAAGAGCGATGTGGATTATGTGGCGGTGTCGGTAGATAATGAAAACATCAAAAGGCTGATAACAGCAACCCTCGCCAGCGGAAAACCTAAAGTCTTCATACAAAATCTGACTACACCGTTCGAAAGATGGGAAGACACTCCCCCATTCATGTATGTTGGGTTTGATCACCTGCAAGGCGCACGGATGATAGCTGAGAAATACAGCAGCCTTTTTCCGGATGGTGCATCATATCTTATGCTTTACGGGTCAAACGGCACTGTCAGCGAACAGCGGGGGAAAGGCTTTGAGCTTTACGCACTCTCCAAAGGACTTAGCCCTGTGGCAAAGTTTTACACAAATTTCAGTTCAGAAAAGGCTTACGATTCTGTGATGAAATCTCTAAAACGCGGTGACAAATTCTCTTTTATATACGCGTGCTCTACCGATATTGCCATAGGTGCTGCAAAAGCTCTGGAAGATGCCGGTCTCACCGGTGAAATTGCTTTAAACGGATGGGGCGGAGCAAAACAGGAGCTTGAGCTTATAAAAATCGGTAAACTTGACTTCACCATTATGAGGATGACCGATGACAGCGGTGTTGCCATTGCTGAAGCAATAAAAATGGACATGATTGGCGAAACTGATAAAACTCCAAGGATTTTCAGCGGCGAATTTGCTACCATTACAAGTGATATGAACCCTGATATAATAAATAGACTTACAGAGAGGGCACTAAGATATTCTGGAAGATAACCTCGGGAAAGGGATTTAGACTTTACACCATTTTCATGTCTGCAATAGTCATAATGGCACTCATCTTATCCATAACTATGTATCTGGTGGGTGACAAGTTTGTCAAAAATGAATTTCTGGATAAATCAGAAGAGCTTACCAGCGCTAACAGCCGAATTGCCCAGATGATATTAGAAAAAAAGGCAGCAATCTTAGCTAACGCAGTACACGACATGCAGTATATCTTTTCTCAAAAAACTGATCTTCTGCTTAATGGCGATATCAACTCTTTTGAAAGTGAAGTGCTGAACCTATACGATAAATCCTTTGCCGACAACATAGACATCTTCTTCTTTCGCTCAGTGGATGGGAACTATCTCTTTGATGCAAGCTCACCGTTTTTTGACACCAGTTATATAAAAAAATATATGGTAGCAAACAACATCTTTCTGAACCAAGACGTGAGTCTAATTCAGTCCGAATCTAGCAAAGGAACTCTTCTGGCACTCACCGGTGCTGCTAAAGGGGTAAGCCAGACAACAGGTGAACTGGCGGGATACTTCTACATCGGAACCATACTGAACAATTCAGACGAACTTTTGAATGAGATTCTAGAGACTGCGTCCATAAGCGAAGCGGCCATCATTTATGGCGATTCCGTCATAACCGGAAATATAAAAAGGGATAAGAACGAGGTAATCAAAAGCTGCTACAACCAAACTAAGGTCATTTTCAACAATGACCATCTCCTGGACTGTTCAGATATCACTCTTAAAGGAAACAGCATAACCTTGAAATTTTACCAGAGCATGCCGGAATCATTTATCTCCAACGTAAGCAGGCAGTACCGCATAATGGCATACCTGACAATATTCCTTGTTTTAGCTACCTCCATACTGCTTGGCTATATAGTAAACCTGACAACAGTAAAGTCGCTTTACAGACTTGTAGACTACACAAAAGATGTTCTTTCCGGTGAAACTTTCAGCATTTACAAAGACTCAGTTATATTTGAGTTTAACCTTCTGGCAAACCACATATCCACGGTAAATGAAGACCTGTCTGAAACACAGGCATATCTGAAAAATCTTATAAACAGCGCTTATGCCCCCATCTCTGTTTGGGATAAAAACGGCAATATAAGTATTTTCAACTATGCACTGGAAAAACTGTCTGGGCTTTCATCGGAAGATGTCACAGGTAAACATATCAGCAGCATCTACTCTCTTTTCCCTCAGCTTACTGTACCAGTGGCATCAACTTACAAGTCTTCGCGGTTTGAGTCTACTATTACAAATAACAAAACAGGGGAAGAACGTTATATACTCTGGAATATCACAGATGTTTTTACCGACTCGCAATACTCAGGGACAATACTTCAGGGAGTTGACATTACTAAGCGGAAAAAAGCAGAACAGGAGATGGAGCTTGCATCGAAAGTCTTCGAAAACGCCCATGACGGAATGACTATAATAGACCCATCCGGCTACATTGTCTCATGTAACTCGGCATTTATAAATATGACGGGCTATAATGCAAATGAGCTTTTGGGGCAGAATGCTAATATGTTTCGCTGTGAAAAACACTCGGATGAATTTTATGCTAGTATAATCAGAAATCTCATCAAAGACAGTCACTGGAGCGGCGAGCTCTGGATGAAGAGCAAATCCGGCAAGTTCACTCCGGTAATAATGACCATTTCAGGTATAAAAAACAGTGAGGGTAAGCTTATAAATTTCACTACCTCCTCACACGACATCACCGAGCGAAAAACATATGAAGACCGCATAAAATATCAGGCGACCCACGACAACCTCACTGGACTTCCGAATAGAAATTTTTTCATGTCAAAGCTACAAGAGACCATAGAGGAAAACGACGGATACTCCCATACCGCTATACTTTTTCTGGATATAGATAATTTCAAAAACCTGAACGACACATTAGGTCACGCCACTGGGGACAGAGTGCTTGAGATCATAGCAGAACGCATTAAAAATAGGCTTAAACCAACCTCTTTCTGTGCCAGACTCAGCGGAGATGAGTTTGCTGTTCTGTTCACCGAGCTTAAAAATAAAGAGGATGCAGCTCATAAGTCAAAAAGACTGATTGACAGCGTTTACAGACCTATTATTCTTCAGGACTATGAACTTTTTATACATATGAGCGCTGGACTTTGCCACTACCCTGAAAACGGAAGAAGCGCCTCCGAGTTGATAAAAAACGCTGAAATAGCCATGTATCAGGCAAAGCAGAAAGGACGAAACAACATCCAGACCTATACCGCAGGGATGGACAGCGCACTGAAGAACAGACTTCTGCTGGAATCAAAACTGAACAGAGCCATTCAAAACGAAGAATTTACTGTCTTTTATCAGCCGAAGATTGATCTGGCTGATATGCAGGTAATGGGGATGGAAGCACTTCTCAGGTGGAATAATCCTGAGCTGGGAAATGTTCCGCCTTCCACATTTATCCCTTTAGCAGAGGAGAACGGCCTTATTCTTCCTATTGGGCAATGGGTTATGGAGCAGTCCATAAAAGATACTGTCTTGCTTCACAGCGAGGGTTTTAATAATCTAAAAATTGCTGTTAACCTTAGCATCAGACAGTTTATGAAAAAAGATATTATAAGTATTGTAAGTAAGACTCTTGAGGAAAACGGACTTAACGGCAAATACTTTGAATTTGAAATTACAGAGAACATATTCACCGAAGATCTTAACAAAATATCTTATGTAATGAATGAGATGAGTAAAATGAATCTCAAATTCGCCATAGATGATTTCGGAACAGGGTACAGCTCTATAAGCTACCTTAAAAAGATGCCTATCAGCACATTGAAGATAGATAAAAGTTTTGTAGACTATATTGACAGCGATGCTGAGAACGAATCCATAGTATCTTCGGTTATACTTATGGCGAAAAGCCTTGGCATAAGCGTTGTGGCAGAGGGCGCTGAGACTGAAGCTCAGGTGGAGCTTCTGAAGCAGATGGGGTGCAATATTGTTCAGGGATATTTTTTCGGCAAACCCATGCCTCTGGAAGAGTTCCGCCAGTTCCTTAAAGACTGGCAATAATCGCTATTGAAAACATATTCCATAGAAGCTATTATCCCATGCTATATCACACGAGGTTACAAAATTGGCTATCGGCATTTTCGACTCCGGCGTAGGCGGACTTACAGTATACAAAACCATCAGCGAGCACTTCCCTAAAGCGGATATACACTATCTTGGCGACACTGCAAGAGTGCCTTACGGAAGCAGATCTCAGGAGACTGTGATAAAATACAGCCTTCAATGCGCACAGTTCCTTGTGGAAAACTTTGACATAGACACAATAATAGTCGCGTGCAACACCGCCTCTTCTTATGCTATAGACAACATCAGAGAGAAGTTCGGCGTGAATGTCATAGGGGTTGTGGAGCCGGGTGCAAAAAGCGCCTTTATGTTGTCTGCAAACAGAAAAATAGGCATCATAGGAACTAGAGCCACCATCAGAAGCCAGTCATACGTAAAAGCTCTTCAGGCTCTTTCGCCGGGAATAAGTATTCAGCAAACAGCTTGCCCTTTGTTTGTGCCCATAGTGGAAGAGATGCTCATAGAGACTGAAATAGCAGAAAATGTTGTAAAACATTATCTGGATGAGCTTATAAACAAAGGTGTGGATACGCTTATACTAGGCTGCACACATTACCCTCTGCTGAAAGGAGTCATATCAAAGATATATCCCCATGTAAGCATAGTTGATTCTTCTGAGGCTATCATAGCATGCATTGAAGAGCTTTCAGTTGATACACTTCAAAACGGCATCAGAGAAATTTATCTCACAGACGAATCTCCCGCATTTGAAACTCTGAAAAATGTTCTGGCCGGTGGACTTGCTTCTAAAAAGGTCACACTTTAGCCCTGCAGAGCTCTCCAAGTTTTGCTATCCCCTTCTCTATTCGTTCATCCAGTGGATACCCGCAGTTCAGCCGCATACAGTTATTGTATTTCTCCTGAGTGGAAAAGATACTTCCGGGTGTAAAGGATATTTTATTCGACAGCGCCTCATGAAATATATCATTAGTATCTATATGCTCTGGAAGCTCCACCCAAAGGACAAACCCCCCATCAGGAGCGGAAACTCTTGTGCCTTCAGGGAAATATTTCAGCACTTTCAGTGTGTAGGATTCAACATGGTGCTTTATTGAGTTGTTCAGCTTTCTAAGATGTCTGGGGTATTTGCCTGACGCCAAATAGTGCGCAAAGGTAAGCTGGGTTATCACATTGGAAGCGAGTGAGCTTGCTATTTTTTGTTTCATTATTTTATCAAAATATCTCCCCGCCTCAAGCCAGCCTATTCGCATCCCTGACGAGAGTGTTTTGGAAAATGAGGAGATGTGTATTACGTTGCCGTCTTTATCGTATTTTTTCAGATTACTTCCCCGCTTACCGTACAGAGCGAAATCACCATTTATATCGTCTTCGATTATAGGCACGTTAAACCTGCTGCAAATATCCACTATCTCCTTTTTAGCCTCTTCAGGGTAGCTGTGCCCAAGCGGATTGCCAAAATTCGGCTGTGTAAGAAATGCCTTCACTCCATATCTTTTACATGCCTGATAAAGGTCGTCTATATCCACGCCATCCTCCGGGCAAGTGGGCAGTTCCATTGCGAAAACTTTGCTGGTTTCAAGCAGGTGCATAAAACCGAAATAGCTTGGGGACTCCATAAGCACAAGATCACCGGGGCTGGTAAGTGCACGAAGTGCGAGAGACATCCCCTCTGCGGCGCCGTTTGTTGCAATAATGTTGTCTGCATGTACGGAATTCCCGTTCATGTTCATGTAGTAGGCTATCTGCTGTCGGAAAAATTTTGCGCCCTGAGTGTCTCCGTACTCCATCAGATCCGTATTCTCCATATTCAGCACTTTCTTCATAATATTAGTAAGTTCTTTATGCGGAAGCAGATCAGATGACGGTATGGCACAGCCAAGGGGTATAACATCCGGGTCTATCATAGCCTCCAGAATAGTGGTGACATGCTCGCTTTTGGTTACCTGCACAGGTTCCTGACTCGGCTTTGTTCTGGTTATCTGCTCTCTTGGGCCTATATCCGCTTTGGATATATAAAATCCAGACTGAGGTCTGGCCTCTATCATCCCCACAGACTCCAGCTCCATGTATGCTTGCATAACAGTTGATATGCTAACTCCCTGATCTTCGCTCATTTTACGAAGTGACGGAACCTTGTCTCCGGGCGATAGTATCTCGTTTTTTATCATGTTGACAATGACATCCATTATCTGTCGAAACTTATAGTCTTGTTTCAGCTTCGTCATAAGCACTCCAACTGTTATGTAAACATTTTATGTTTTCTGTATCTGTTATGGTAACTGTTTAGGTCATATATTACAATCACAATATTAATAAGAGGTGCTCCTATGTTTGAGAGAGGAAATATCAGGCTTAACCGTTTCGAGATACAAAGTATCTCCGGCAGTAAATACACAAACATATCCTGCTCAAAAGGATCAGTTTGGATAACAGCCGGCAAAGGCTTTTCTGATTTGATCTTAAAAGCAGGGCAAAGCATCTCTGTCATCTCAAAATCAGCAATAGTCATCGAAGCTCTCTCTGAAAGTGAAATAGAGATATGCAGCAAAACTTCGCAGGAATTCAAACAGCAAGCTTTGCAAAACTAAAATATTCTCAGGGACTTCCCTGTTTTTCAAACGTAAAGTGAGGCACATATATGCAAGTATGTGCCTCTTTTTTTCGTCTAAAATTATTTTATGTTATAATTCATTAATAATGCGGAGGGAACTATGGAAGATTTAAAACGGCTGCTGAGCAAATCCAGAACATCTCTTTTTCTAACCAGCGCAGGTATGAGCGCAGACTCAGGCATCCCTACTTTCAGAGACCGTGAAGGGTACTGGAGAAATTTCCCAGTATTCAGGGATAAAGGGCTTCTGCCTCAACAGCTGGCCTCACCGCAATCTTTCCGCACTCAGGCACACCACAGCTGGGCGTTTTATGAGTGGCGCAGGCGCAATGCCAGAGAAAACTCTCCCCACGAAGGCTACAACATTATAAACAGGTTGATTAACAAATACTTCGACAGCGCATTTGTGCACACCACAAACACAGACGGTTACCATCTTATTTCCGGTCTGGATAAAACAAAAGTGACAGAGGTACACGGATCCATATGGCGTATCCAGTGCATGCAGGGTATGAGCTGTAATTTTATGTATCAGGAGAACGATGACGTTCCTTACTGCGATCTGGACTACGAAACAATGACCGCAACCAAGATGCCCTACTGCCCGGAATGCGGCTCGCTTATCAGACCAAACGTGCTGATGTTCGGTGACTGGGAATATGTTGACCATATGCATCAGTACCATAATTTTCAGGCTTTTCTTGAAGACACCCCTGTTCCGGATATCGTATTTCTTGTAGGTTCCAGCAGCGAAATACCTACAAACGACTACATAGCCAGAAAACTTCAGAGCAGCGGTTCCAAAGTTGTCACAATAAACCCTGACCAGTCATGCACAAGAGTCTGCCCGCCTGATATCTTTATGGAGATGGGTGCTCTTCAAGCCTTTGAAACGGTTGGAGATATAATTGCTTCCGTCTAATATCACTTCATAGAAAAACTTGTTGAAAAAATCCTTGACACTAACCGACTCAATTCTTATTCTATCATTGTTGGCACTCGTCACACCAGAGTGCTAATAATACGAAATGATCACCTTAAGGTGCTTACAAATTAACGGATACAGTATATGAGCTTTCTCAACGAAAGAGAGGAGATAGTCCTCAAAACAATTATTGAAGAGTTTGTACAGAATAACGAGCCTGTAGGATCTCGATATATATCAAAGTCAGGTCCGTTAAAACTTGGTGCTGCGTCCATAAGAAATATCATGAGCGATCTGGAGGACAAAGGCTACATAATGCAGCCACACACATCATCCGGGCGCATACCTTCAGACGAAGGATACAGATATTACATAGACAAGCTTGTAACTTTTGACGCTGACAAAGAAACAATAATAAAGAGCCTTAAAGAATCCTGTACAGCAGACAACATAAGTGGTGTGCTGAAAAAAGTGAGTGATAATCTTGGAAAACTTACCAGGTCTGTCGGATTTGTTATCTCACCGAAGCTGAACACAATGCTTTTGAAACATATAGAATTTGTTAGATTGAACGTAAACACTGTGCTTGCAGTTGTTGTGGCAAAAACTGGTATCGTGCATAACGTTATGATCAACATTCAGCCAGACACTACAGATTCTGACCTTACACAGGTCAGTAACTACCTGAACCACAACTTTGCAAACAAGTCTCTTATGGATTTGAAAAATGAAATAGTGGAAGAGATGAAGGATGACAAAAGAAAGATGGATCATCTTTTCAGCAGAGTCTCCTCTATGGCGGATGCGGTGTTTGAAAAAAGCTCAGAAGATTCAGACATTATCGTCAGCAGTACTTCCGGCATTCTCGACCTTCCGGAGTTTTCTGATGTATCGAGACTGAAAGGGCTGCTTGGCACGTTTGAAGAGAAAAAATTCATCTTTGATGTTCTGGATAAATGCCAGAATGATAAGGGTGTAAATATATTTGTTGGTGCAGAGATAGGCAGAGAGGAGATATCCGAACTAGGCCTTGTGACCAAAACATACAACAGAGGTGGAAACGTTGTCGGAATGCTTGGCATTATCGGCCCTAAACGCATGAAATATTCTGACGTTGTTTCTGTTGTGGACTGTTCCGCAGACATAGTATCTGACATTTTAGGAAAATTTTTAGAGCATAAGTGAGGATATAGATGGAAGAGAAAAAAGGCGAAAACCGTGAAACTGATTCCCAAAACTTAGAGGAAGAAAATCTTGAGACAGAAGAAAAAGACCCCATAGAGCTTCTTCAGGAGCAAAATATGCGTCTGCTTGAGCAGATGAACGAAGCAAAAGACAACGAACTTCGTAAAGTAGCGGAGCTGGAAAACGTCCGCAAAAGGCTGGTGAAAGAGTATGACGACAAGCTCAAGTTCGCCAACCTGAATCTCATAGCCGGGCTTTTCCCTGTTATGGACAATTTCGAAACAGCCCTAGAGCACATTAACACGGAAAACCCTGTGGAATCGCTCAAAGAGGGCGTAGACATAACGCTTAAGCAGATGCGTGAAGTGCTTGAAAAAAATGGACTGGAAGAGATAGAGCTGAACATAGGTGACGAGTTTAACCCTCTTTTTCACGAAGCTCTTATGGTGGACAGTGACGATAAATACGACAACAACGCAGTGCTGATGATACTGCAGAAAGGCTACAAACTGCACGGAAGAGTTGTACGTCCTTCCAAAGTAAAGGTAAATAAACGCTAGTGCGTTTTAACAGCCTCATTACAGGCAGCTGTCTGTAACGAGGTCATAGACAACATTAGGTATAACAAAAAAACTATAGATTAAGGAGAGAATTTTATGGCTGGAAAATCAAAAAAAGTAATTGGTATTGACCTTGGAACCACAAACTCTTGCGTAAGCATTATGGAGGGTGGAAAGCCAAAGGTTATTGCTAACTCTGAAGGTACACTTACTACACCTTCAGTTGTTGCTTTTACCGACTCAGACAAGCTTGTTGGTCAGCTTGCAAAAAGACAGGCCATCACAAATCCGGAAAACACAGTTTTCTCTATCAAAAGACTTATAGGTCGTAAGATAGGCGCAAAGGAAGTTGTAAAAGCTAAAGACATCCTCCCATACAAAATCGTTGCATCTGACAACGACGATGCTTGGGTAGATGTGAAGGGTAAAAAATACGCTCCGCAGGAGATATCTGCAATGATACTTCAGAAACTGAAGTCAACAGCGGAAGACTACCTTGGAGAAACAGTCACAGAGGCTGTTATTACCGTTCCTGCATATTTCAACGATGCACAGCGTCAGGCAACAAAAGACGCTGGAAAGATTGCCGGACTGAACGTTCAGCGTATTATCAACGAGCCGACAGCTGCTGCTCTCGCATATGGACTGGATAAGAAAAATGACGAGAAGATAGCTGTTTATGACCTTGGTGGCGGTACATTTGATATCTCCATTCTTGAGCTTGGCGACGGTGTTTTTGAAGTGAAATCCACAAACGGAGATACATTCCTTGGTGGTGACGACTTTGACATGCGCATAGTTGAGTGGCTCATTGATGAGTTTAAGAAAGATCAGGGCGTAGATTTGAAATCTGACAAGATGGCTCTTCAGAGACTGAAAGAAGCCGCAGAAAAAGCAAAACATGAGCTTTCATCCACCGGCGACACAGAGATAAACCTTCCATTCATCACTGCTGATGCCTCTGGACCTAAGCACCTTGTGGTAAAGCTTTCCAGAAGCAAGTTTGAGTCTCTTGTAGGCGACCTTGTAGACGCATCACTTGAGCCATGTAAAAAAGCTCTGAAAGATGCTGGGCTTTCTGCAAGCCAGATCGAAGAAGTGATTCTGGTTGGCGGTATGACAAGAATGCCTCTTGTACAGAAGAAAGTAAAAGAATTTTTCGGCAAAGACCCTCACAAAGGCATCAACCCTGACGAAGTCGTTGCAGTTGGTGCTGCTATTCAGGGTGCCGTTCTTTCCGGTGATGTGAAGGATGTACTCCTGCTTGATGTTACACCGCTTTCACTCGGTATAGAAACTCTTGGCGGAGTTATGACAAAGATCATCACCAGAAATACAACTATCCCTGCACGTCAGTCACAGGTTTTCACAACTGCCGCTGACAATCAGACATCTGTTACCATCTCTGTTCTGCAGGGTGAGCGTGAAATGTCTGCTGATAACAAATCTATCGGACGTTTCGACCTTGTCGGAATACCTTCGGCTCCAAGAGGCATACCTCAGATCGAAGTATCTTTCGACATTGATGCGAACGGTATTCTGCATGTATCCGCTAAGGATCAGGGCACAGGCAAAGAGCAGTCAATCCGCATCACACCTTCCAGCGGTCTTTCAGATGAAGAGATCGACAAGATGGTTAAAGATGCAGAAGTAAATGCAGAAGCGGACAAGAATAAGAAAGAGCTCGTTGAAACAAAAAATCAGGCTGACACACTTGTGTACTCCACTGAGAAATCTCTCACAGAGCACGGCGACAAGGTTGACGAAGAGACTAAAAAAGCTATCGAGGAAGCACTTGCAGAGCTTAAAGAAAAATCTGCAGGCGATGATGCAGAAGCCATCAAAGCTGCTATCGATAAGCTTACTCAGTCAGCTCACAAACTGGCAGAAGAGATCTACAAAACAGCTCAGGCTGAAAATGCAGCTGCTCAGGAAGGCGGCGAACAAGCCGAAGAAGCTTCCGGGGAAAAACCTGCTGATGATGTTGTAGATGCTGAGTTTGAAGAAGTATCCGATGAGGATAAGAAGTAAATAAAAACAGTTAATACATGGGCGGTACACTTTGTGCCGCCCTTTATCTTTCTAGCTAAATGCTGTATAAATAGCATTCAGCCAGAATGATAATAAGATAAAAAGGAATTAGAAGAATGTCTAAAGACTACTACCAAATACTTGGCGTAAACAAAAACGCTACAGATGCAGAACTGAAAAAAGCCTATAGAAAACTAGCTATGCAGTATCATCCGGACAGAAACCCCGGTAACGAAGAAGCTGAAAATAAATTCCGTGAAATAAATGAAGCATACGGCGTGCTGTCTGACGGCACAAAACGTGCCCAGTTCGATCAGTACGGAAGGGTCTTTGACGAAAGCAACGGATTCGGCGGCGGCGGAGGCGGGTTCTCCGGCGACACAATATTTGAAGAGTTTTTCGGAGATGTGTTCGGTGATTTTTTCTGAACCACTGGAAACACCAAACGCAGACGCAGGCCTCAGAAAGGGCAAAGTGTTCAGTATAATCTGGACATTACCTTTATGGAGGCGGCTTTCGGAAGTGAAAAAGAGCTGGATATCCCTTTAACTGCAAACTGCAAAAGATGCGACGGCTCCGGTGCAGAACCAGGAGCAATGGAGACTTGTCCAAGCTGTAACGGTTCGGGAACAGTCCAGAGAAGACAGGGACTTTTCGCCATAAGCACACCTTGCTCAAACTGCGGCGGTGCAGGACAGGTTATCAAAGAAGTCTGTACTGAGTGCAGGGGCGCAGGAACACACAGGGTCAACAGCAAGATAAACATAAAAATACCTGCAGGAATAGAGTCCGGAATGACACTTCGCGTGACAGGAAAAGGGAATGCAGGCATAAACGGCGGACCTTCAGGTGATCTTTATGTTGAAATAAATGTCATAGAACACGATTTCTTCCGCAGAGAGGGGAGAGATATATATGTGGAGCTTCCGGTCTCTTTTGTTGATGCCATAATGGGCAAAAATATCCAGATATCAACACTGGACGGCAGCGAAAATATCGAAATTAAATCAGGCACTCAACCCGGAGACAGAATAGTTCTTAAAGGCAAAGGTCTTCCTGATGTTCAGGGATACGGCGTAGGCAATATGAATATCGACATCAAGGTTATGCTGCCGACCAAGCTAACAAAAGAACAGAAAGACCTGCTTCAGAAGTTTGACGGCGCCACTACAGATGATAATTACTCTCAGCACAAATCTATCTGGGACAAAATGAAAGGTTTTTTCGCCTAAGCAGCCCAAAATTAGCCGCTTACTTTAGTGAGCAGCGCTGGAACTTATGGTATATTCATTATAGTCACCTCATGAAGGAGAAACAGAGTTATGTCTGAAAAGATGTGGTCGGGGAGATTCACACTCCCAACAGATAAATTTGTAGAAGAGTTCAACGCTTCTGTTCATTTTGATAACAGATTTTATAAATACGACATAAAAGGCAGCATTGCACATGCTAAGATGCTGGCTAAACAGAAGATAATATCTGACAAGGACAGAGATGATATCATAAGTGGTCTGGAACAGGTATTAACCGAAATAGAATCCGGCAGATTCCAGTGGAAAACGGAAGACGAAGACATTCATATGGCTATCGAAAAGCGGCTTACCGAGATAGTCGGAGATGCAGGTAAACGCCTGCACACAGCAAGAAGCAGAAACGATCAGGTGGCTGTTGATTTCCGCATGTATATGAAATCTGAAATAATTGAGATACAGGCACTGCTTGCAGAACTTTTAAAAGCAATCACTGAGAAGGCTGACATGGATAAAGAGACCATGATGCCCGGCTTCACACATCTTCAAACAGCGCAGCCAATACTTTTTGCACACTGGCTGATGGCATATTTTCAAATGCTTAAGAGAGATTTCACCCGTTTTGAGGACTGCCTGCACAGAATGGACTACTGTCCTCTTGGAGCTGGCGCTCTGGCGGGAACCACATTTGACATAGACAGACATTTCACGGCAAAAGAGCTTGGGTTTAAAGCTCCCACCGAGAACAGTCTGGACTCTGTTTCTGACAGGGATTTTGCCATTGAGTTTCTTTCAGCGGCCTCTATATGCCAGATGCATATGTCCCGGTTTTCAGAAGAATTAATAATTTACTCCACTTCGGAGTTTGACTTTATAGAGTTGTCAGACGATTTCTGCACAGGCTCATCCATTATGCCGCAGAAGAAAAATCCTGACATGCCTGAGCTTATCAGAGGCAAAACAGGCAGAGTGTACGGCTCGCTCATAAGCATGCTTACCACCATGAAAGGGCTTCCTCTTGCATATAACAAAGACATGCAGGAAGACAAAGAGCCGGTATTTGACGCTCTTGACACACTAAAGGCATCGCTTAAGATATTTGCTCCTATGGTTGGAAAGATGAAACTGAAGCCTGCTAAGATGGAAAAGAGTGCAGGTGCAGGATATTCCACTGCCACAGACCTTGCTGATTATCTTGTGCGCAAGGGACTTCCGTTTCGCCAGTGTCATCATATAGTGGGTTCTGCTGTAGCTTATGCTATAGAAAAAGGGGCAGATTTGTCAGAGCTGTCACTTGATGAGTTTTCAAAATTTACCGATGTGATAACCGAAGACATCTATCAGTTTATAACAGTCAGAGCCTCCGTTAACAGCAGAAGCGCATACGGCGGTACAGCGAAAAGCTCAGTAGTAGAACAATTAAACTCTGCAAAGAAATTTTTAAATGAAATATATTAGTTTAATCCTTTTCGTGACAATTTTTGCTTTCTCCTGTGGTAAAAAGACAGACCCAGTGGCTAAAGATTCACTTGAGCGTGCCTCACGCCCCGAGAACTTTACGGTTTCTGCCACAGATAATGGAGTGCTCATAGCAAACAGCGAAGATATGTATCTTCTGGTGGAAAAAGCCGTTGTTAAAGATGAAGTCTGCTCCGAATACAGCAAACTCAAGATTATAGACCCAAAAGAGACATTTCTTGACAAAGATGTCAGCGAAGGAAACGTTTACAACTACAGGCTAACAGCGAAAACTATAAATTATGGTATGGTATCTGATTCTGTGGTGAAACAGGTGACATACAGCAAACCTCCCAAAGTGATATCAGCAGAGCTTGAAAGGAATTCAGATATCCTTCATATAAAAGTTACCACCTCCGAACCATTTCTGAGGATGGATCTTTTTTCTGGTGATAAAAGTATAATACAGACTGGAAAAAACACCATGACTGCACCGCTTGAGTCACTCAGCAGCAGACTAAGCATTGTGCTCACAGATAAATTTGGAAACAAAGGTCCTGCTTACAGCATAGACCTGACATCTGAACAAACTCTTCCTGAAAACCAACCAGTCAAAGGGCTCAGTGCAGTGAAGTTCGATAATGAGCTCAGGATATTCTGGGACTCTTCAAAAGCGACTGGTTATGAGGTTCAGGTTTGTGAAAATGATTCATGTGAAACATTCGAAACAGCACTTACTTACACTGTTTATCAGAAAGAGTTTGACAACTGCCTCTCTATAATTGTATATGCTACAGGCGGCGGAGCACGCTCAGAAGCGTCTTCCATAAGATTTTGCAAATAATAAGGATATAAATACATGTTTACAGTCGGAATAATCGGCAGACCAAACGTTGGTAAATCAACTCTTTTCAACAGACTAGCAGGCAAGAGGCTTGCAATTGTGGACGATATGGCGGGTGTTACCCGTGACAGGATAGAATATACCTGTGACTGGGAAGGCCATCGTTTTACCATAGTGGACACCGCAGGGTTTGACCTGAAAGAGGAACTGCTGAAAAAAGAGATGCAGGCTCAGTTTTTCTCTGCACTTGATGAGGCGGACTTCTTTATACTTATGACAGACGGAACAGAAGGGCTGCACTCGCTTGATGAGATAGTGGTAGAGCTGCTCAGACAAAAAAATAAGCCCTTTCAGCTAGTGGTAAACAAAGTGGACTCTGATGCCAGAGAAAGCCTGATGTATGATTTTTACCGTTTAGGCGTTAACGACATAATATCCATAAGTGCTTCACACGGACGTAACGTCGACATGGTTCTTGACGATATTGTAAAGCGTATCCCCGAAGACCAGATAGACATAGACCCCTACGAAGACCGCATCAAACTGGTTATTACCGGTCGTCCAAACGTCGGTAAATCCAGCATGATAAACAAATGGCTCGGTGAAGAGAGGCTCATAGTTACTCCTATCCCGGGTACTACACGTGATGCTGTTGACACTTTTTTTGAGCTGGACGGCGATAAATATGTTCTTATTGATACTGCCGGTATTCGCAAAAAGAAATCCATGTTCAAAGATAAAATCGAGAAATATGGTTATTTCCGCTGGAAAGACTCTGTGGAAAACGCCCATGTCTCTGTATGTCTTGTAGATGCTGTGGAAGGGATTACAGAGAGAGATGTAAAGGTTATTGCAGACACTTGGGAAGCTGGCAGACCTGTTATCCTTGTTATCAACAAATGGGACCTTATAGAGGACAAAGATGACGCTGCAAAAGCATTTCTGAATGATGTGGACTATAAACTTCAGTTTCTGAACAAACCCCCTATGATTTTTACATCAACCATTACAGGGAAAAATATATTTAAGATTTTCAAAGCTGCAAAAGAACTTTACGTTGAGGCTTCTAAAAGAATAGGCACACATAAGCTGCAGCACATAATAGAAGAAGCTGTTTATAGGCATCAGCCGCCTGTTGTCAAGAACAAGCGAATCAAATTCTACTTTGTAACACAGGTAAGCATTCTCCCGCCTGAATTTGTTGTATTTGTTAACCACCCGGATTCTGTTCACTTCTCATATCAGAGATTTCTTGTGAACCTTATCAGGGAATACCACGGTTTTTCCGGTGTCCCTATTAAGCTGCACCTGCGCAAAAGAGGTGAAGGAAAAGGTGGTGCAATGTCTAAAGAGAATGAAAACCAGGACTAATACCTTACTTCTTTAAACAATAACCCTTTTTTGCCACACATATGCTCATTTTCCACTGGAAATCTCCGATAAGTTGTAATATAACCGATAACTTGTATTCTTTTTGCGTCGCAACAAAAAGATGTTGGAAATAAAGGGGTAAAGCCCCAAAAACAAAAGGTGTTGATATGCGCTATGATTTAGCAAAAAGCGGAAATGGACTAACATATGAAATCCGCAATATTGTAACAGTAGCTAAGCTGCTGGAGAAGCATGGAGTCGAGATATGTTTTGAAAACATAGGCGACCCTGTGGCAAAAGGTGAATGTATCCCTGAGTGGATGAGCGACACTATAGGAAATATAGTTAAGAATAACCCGCTCTCTTTTGCCTACTGCCCGACAAAAGGTGTTGATCATGTTCGCGAATTTCTCGCGGAGAAAAACAATGCCAGAGGCGGTGCACAGATAACGAAAGATGATATCATATTTTTTAACGGACTTGGCGACGCAATAGCGCGAGCGTATAGCTCAATAAGAGTAGATGCAAGGATAATGCTTCCTGAGCCTACCTACTCGACACACCTGCTGGCGGAAGTTCTTCACGCTTCCTATCCTCCAAACACATACAGAATGAACCCTTATAATAACTGGCGCCCTGATTTAAACGAACTGGAGCGAAAGGTAAGAAGCTCAAACTCTATCGTAGGTATACTGGTCATAAACCCTGATAACCCTACAGGATATGTTCACACAGAAGAAGACCTCAGAAAGATTGTTGAGATTGCTAAAGAGTATGAACTTATGCTGGTTTTCGACGAGATCTACCTGAACATGATCTACAACAGCTCAAAAACACTTGCTCTCGCAGACATCATTGGCGATGTTCCCGGTATATCCATGAAAGGTATTTCTAAAGAATATCCATGGCCGGGCGCAAGATGCGGATGGATGGAGATTTATAACGCTGACAAAGACGAGCAGTTTGCCAGATTTGTAAACGCTATCTTAAACCAGAAGATGTCAGAGGTCTGTTCAACAACTCTCCCTCAGCTGTCTATACCTGAGATTATGGGTCACCCAAACTATCAGGGATATCTTGATGAAAGACTGAAGCATTATGAAAAACTGTCAAATATCGCTTACAACATACTGAAAGACTGCCCTTATGTGGTTGTAAACCGCTCTAACGGGGCTTTTTACATGTCAGTGGTTTTCAATGAGGCTGTTCTTTCTGATAATCAAAAGCTGAACATAGAGATAAATGAGGTTAAAGCCATCGTTGAAGACCTCACCTCTACAAGAATCGAAATGGATAAGCGTTTTGTTTATTATCTGCTAGGCGCAACAGGCATATGTGTAGTTCCGCTCACATCATTTTTCACATCTACTCCTGGTTTCAGAATGACTCTGCTGGAAAAAAATGTGGATAAGTTTGAAACAACTATAAAGACCATCAAAGCGAAGATAGTGGAATACGTCGAATCAGGCAAAGCGCATTATTAGCGCCCTGACTTGTATATAAAACAAGCTACAAACATAACTAAGGCGGCCAACAAGCCGCCTTTTTAGTCATTACGTAATATTTTTTCTATATTTTTAACCAGATCTTTTATCATCAATGGCTTTATCATCACTACATGGTCTTTTTCATTAAAACCTTCCTTCCTGTGTGCCTCTCCAACATATCCTGTAGTGAAAATCACCTTCTGCTGCGGCTTTATAGCTATCATCTCTTTATATGCTGTGATGCCACTCATAATTGGCATTACTATGTCAGTCACAACAACATCTATCTCAGAGCTCTTATGTTTAAATATCTCCAGCGCTTCCTTCCCGTTCACAGCTTCAAGTATGGTGTAGCCATAAATATCAAGTGCATGCACTAGTGATTCCCGCACGACCTTTTCGTCCTCAACCAGAAGTATGCAGACATTTTCTGAGGATTCGCCTTCTGCATCGGCATCCTCTGTGCTGCACTCTATCAGCCTGTCTGTGATGGGCAGCTTTATTACAAATTCTGTGCCCTCACCCACAATGCTGTTACACTGTATATCACCTTTGTGTCTTTCTATAATATCTGCAACTATGTATAGTCCAAGGCCTGTTCCTTTGCCCTCATCTTTTGTAGTGTAAAAAGGCTCAAAAATCTTTGCTGTCTTCTCTGGCGGTATTCCACATCCGTTGTCTTTAACATTTATAACTGCAAAATCTCTAAAACCACCCATCGCTGTTTCATCGCTCAACATGGTTTTACCTGTAGATATAGTAATTTTACCGTCCGCCTCTATGGCATCACGTGCATTAGTGGCGAGGTTTATTATAACCTGCTCAAGCTGAACAGGATCACCAACAATATTAAACTCCTCATCTGTCATCTTTATTTCAAGGTCTAACCTGCTGCCTATGACCATTGCAAGAAACTCGCCCACGGACTGAACCAGCGTGTTAACACTGATCACGCTTTCTGCCTGCACCTGCTTTCTTGAAAAGGTAAGGAGGTTTTTTGTAAGGCTCTTTGCTCTCACAGTGAGCTCTGATATCTTTTCTACGTATGTATAAAAAGCGTTCTCTTTATCCATTTTACGTTTCATAATGGAGGCAAAACCGCCTATCGCGGTGAGCATATTGGTAAAGTCATGAGCTATCCCGCTGGTTAACTCTCCAACAGTTTCCATTTTCTGAGCATGCAGAAGCTGGCTTTTTATCTTAACTCTTTCGGTTATGTCCTCTTCTACTATTACAACATTAGTTATATTGATTCCGTCAGCGTAAACGGGCGACATAGAGCTTACTACAATATATTCCTCTCCATTTACATTGGTCTTCTGATACTCGCCTACCCAGCTTTCGCCTTTTTTGCACTCCTCTATAGCATTAAAAAATTCTATCCCGCTGTGAGCATACATCTGCTCGTCAGTAATATCTTCTCCTAGTATCTCTTCCCGTTTTTTACCAGTCACTTGCAGTTGTGTTTTATTTATATATATTATTCTGTTTTTGATGTCTATTACGGTCACTGCGGAAGCACTGGCATCTATTGCTTTATCCAGAACATATGCGTGCTTTCTGGCCTCTTCTTTCTCGGTTATATCATGAACTATGCATAAAACTGCTAAATTACCTTCAGTTTCCGCCATCTGGAAAACTGATTCTCCAAGATATTTAGACCCGTCACGCCTCTTGAACATGGTTCGGAATGTTACCCTGCCAGGTGTCTTTACCTTGTTTTTTATATCTATTGGCAGTATCTCGTCGGTAATGTCCTGCATGTTTTTTCCGTGCAGCTCCTGCATTGTATACCCAAGATTTGACAGTGCTTTTTTGTTGGCAAACTTTATCTTATAACTTTCTCCGCCCATAATATAAATCTCGTCCTCGGCAGATTCTATTATGTTCAAAAGCTCTTTGATCTCCTGCCGTGCCTTTTTTTCTGAAACAATTCCATTATAAGCCTTTATCTCACGCCTTATAACCGGAACCAGCCTTTTGAGATTGTCTGTTGTGATATAATCATAAACACCTGTTTCAATTAGCTCTGCGGCATCATCCTGCTTGTTCTTGTCTGTGATTAGCACTATAGGAAGGTCTTCATTTATTTTCACATGGATATTTATCACTTCTCTGATAGTTTCAGCGCCTAAAGTCTGGTCTGCAAGGCTTAAAACAACTCTGCCAGAACGCAGTACGCGCTCCATGTCTTCTAAGCTGTATGTGATGGTAAGATATTTACCGTAATTGGTTGAATCCAGATATTTCTTCACTGTATGAGATAGGTAGGAGTTTTCTGTAAAAAAGATGATAAGCTGCCTGTTTATGAGTTTCATAAACAAACTATAAACCCTAAGAGTGCATCATTACAAGAGATTGTGATTTTAATCAGCGCTTTCAGCGTACTCTCTGTATCCAAACTTTTTCGAAAGCAGTCTCGCAGCATCAACGACTATAGGTGCAATATGATTATGGATATGATCAAGACCCATTCTTTCTGCCGGTGCGGAAACACTTATTCCGGCAATAACGTTCCCCATAAAATCCTTAATGGGTGCCCCTATACATCTTACGCCTGTTTCATATTCTTCATTGTCAATGGCGTAACCAAGCCTTTTGGCTTCTGCAAGCTCTTCTTTTAGTTCTTCAAAATTTTTGATGGTATTCGGCGTTATCTTCATAAACTCACCGGAATAGAGTTTTTCGAGTTCCATAGCGTCATAATATGCAAGCTGCGCTTTGCCTGTTGCAGTAGCATATGCTGGGCCGACATTGCCTATTCTAGGCAGAACTCTTACAGCCTGCTCTGTCTCTATCACATTCAAATATACAACATTTTCATCACGCAGTACGCTTATGTAAGCTGACTCGTTAGTGTCGTTTTTCAGCTGCTGGAGCACCTGAATTGATATCTCTATTACACTAAGTTTATTTATGTAGGCTTGTGATATCTGGAAAGTTTTAACACCCAGCCTGAAGTTTCCTGTGTAACGGTTATGCTCGACGTAGCCAAGAAGTTCGAGAGTTGCTAGAAGCTTATTTACATTGCTTCTTGTAAGACCGAGGTCACTGACAATATCAGTAATACTAAGTTCGTTGTCTTTATCTCCGAGCAGTTCGAGTATATCTATCGCATTACTGACTGCCTGTACGGCGTATTCAGATTTTTCTCTCTTCATACCTACTCCCAAACGTTATGTATAAAACACTGTTTTTAATATATCCCTACTTATTTGTATCTTTACAAAAAATTACTGTCTAGTCAACAATATATTTAACAGATTAATAGTGTTCAACTTGTGCTTTGTACTATTTATTTCTATATTGTTAGGTAATAAGATTTTATCCGATTGACGTAAATTTTTCTGCATACTCTATACTTTCTTGAACTATTGCGTTAAATCCTTCAAAATTTATCCCCACACTCTTAATGTTTTCGCTAAGCGCTTCCGGTTCGTCATTTTCATATTCCATCACCATCGTCAATAGTCTGCCTAGTTCTCCAGACTTCTCTGTAACGGCTAATTTTATCGCCTGATCCACGTTGAACTCTTTTACGACGTCTTGTATGTCTCTATTGAAAACAGCATCCATAAGCGATATCAGCCCCACCAGATATGCAGCATCCTCTTGTTCACACTTTACTGTAGACTCGCTGCACAGCTTTTCCATCATTTTCGCACGCACCTGAGCTGTGACAAGCAGTGGGTTATCGAAATTATCATTGCTTGGCCCTGCGTATAAAATAAGATACAGCCACTTAGCAAGGTTTTCTCTGCCAAGCATCGCTATTGCATGCTTGATGGAGGTTATGTTTCCTTTGGTAAAGTAGCTAGCGGAGTTCATGAACCTCAGCAGGTTTATGTAAAGGTCAGTATGCCCCTTTATAACACTCTCCAGTTCATTAACCTCTGCATCATTTTTTATCATGTTTATAAGGTTTACTGTTGCTGCTTTAGAAGGGTCTACAGACTTTTGAGTAAGCACTACTGGTTTTGAAAAGAAGTAACCCTGAAAAAGGTCAAACCCAACTTCTTTACAAAATTCGAAATCCTCTTGAGTTTCAACTTTTTCAGCCAACATTGCAACATTCAGCTTTTTAAATACCTGTAAATTTCCTTTCAGTTTTGTTTTATCACAGTAAAGGTAGTCTACTTTTATGATATCCACCACCTGAAACAGGCTTTTGAACATATCATAGTATTCTTTTGTCAGAACCATGTCGTCCAGTGCAAAGCTGTGCACCAATGCCTTATATTCTTTTATTTTTTCAACAAGCTCAGGTGTCACCTTTGTAGTCTCAAGTATCTCTATAACAAAATTTTCTTTAGGAAGAATGTCTATAAGCCCGCCAAGTATAATCTCTTCATCGGCATTTATAAAGCCCTTCTTTCCACTGAGCATGCACTCCAGACCCATATTCTGTATGGCATTTATGAGAACCCTCGCCGTTGCGGCGGAATTATCCAGCACGCTGGCCGCATGCTCGCCCTGCTGCCTGTAGAGCAGCTCGTAAGCATACACCTTCCCCTCTTTGTCTAATATCGGCTGTCTGCCGATGTAGAAGTCCTTGCTCATGTATCTCCCAATAATATTACTTACTTTATATAAATCACAAAATAATCATAATTTAGTCTTTTTCAAATTATATTTCCTGTCAAATTTTAGCCGTGCCTGTTGTATTACTTCATTAGTCAATATAATATAGTAATGTATTATATCATTAGGAGAAAAACATGGCATCAGAAGTATTTTTTTCAAGTATCGACAGTAAAAAACACAAGAGCCCTCTGCTCAAAATAAAAAAGCTGGTAAACAGATGCTCTCCTGAATCTATCTTTAATAAAAATGACCTTATAGCTATTAAGACACATTTCGGAGAATACGGCAACACAGCTTACCTTAGACCTATATTTTTGAGACCAGTCATTGAGAAGCTTCAGCATCTGAACACTAAGCCTTATCTTACTGATACCAATACGCTTTACGTGGGAATGAGGACGAATAGTGTAGATCATCTTCATAATGCTACGATGAACGGATTTAACTTTTCCACTCTAGGCTTACCAACTATCATTGCAGATGGGCTTCGTGGTGAAAACTCTGTAAATATCTCAATCGATGGAGATATGCTTAAAAGTGTGAATCTTGCAAAAGACATTGCTTCTGCTGACGGTATGTTTATGGTTTCTCATTTTAAAGGCCACGAAGTGTATGGTTTTGGCGGAGCTATAAAGAACCTGTCTATGGGCTGCTCATGCAGACAAGGCAAACTTGATATGCATTCTGATTCTAAGCCATCAGTTTTTCAGGATAAATGCACTTCCTGCGGCAGATGCCTTTCATTCTGCGCTTCAAATGCAATCGACATGACACCAAAAGCTATGATTAATGATAAATGTACTGGCTGTGCTATGTGTATAAGCAGCTGTCCTGAAGGTGCTATTTATATAAACTGGGATGCCTCTTCGGCATCGACACAAACTAAAATGGCAGAGTATGCCTCTGGTATCGTTAAGGCACTTAATAAAAAAATAATTTACTTGAGCGTAATCATGTCCGTTTCGCCTGCTTGCGACTGCCTTCCAGGCAACGACAGGCCTGTAGTGGGAGACATTGGGTTTGCTTCATCACTCGACCCTGTTGCACTTGACAAAGCTTGTCTGGATCTCGTCTCAAAAGCTTACGGAGGGTCAGATCCTTTCAGTGAATTGTACCCAGAAGTGGATTCTAATGTACAGCTTGCTCATGCAGAAAAGATGGGCATTGGCACCCAGAACTACAAGCTGATAGTGGTGGAATAACAGTATTACAGGCTATGCGAAGGCATAGCCTTTTTTAGTTGATAAGCTTACGAATCTTTTTAGAGTTAACTATCTTATATGCATCAATATTTCTAACTGGTCTCCCCTCTTCAAGACTCTCTATCCCTGTAAGGTAATCCTCCAGAAATGATGGATTTTTGATTTTTTCCATAAATACAATAAGGTCGTGACCAAGCATATCCTTAACTGTTGGCAGTTTTGTATAGTCTGAAAAGTAACCCTCATTGAACTCCTCGATAATCTTATTACCAAGCAGAAGAACTTCTGTCACAACATAGGCTCCTCTGAAATACTCAATATATTCTTGATTGAAAAATAGTTTTCCAAAACCCTCCACTCCGCATGCAAGTATTGTTTTGTCTGGTTTATCAGAATAAAAACGCAGAAAAGGGACTATATCCACTAGCTGCTTTTCAGTCCCTGCAACTGCAAATGAGATGGTTGCATTCTCCCCCTCCTGCTCTTTAATTGTTTTCAGCTGGTTTTGAAAATCAGGATCTGTAATATCAAACTTATAAATCTTTATATCGGTATCTTTGTACTTATCCTCTATCTCCAGAGCTTTCTCGTAAAGCTTCGGAGTGTAGCCAAGCACCAGAGTGAGGCCTCCGTTCAGCATGGCAAGGCTCACTGTCTCTTCAAAAACCTTATCCATCTCTATACCAAATTCATAAATATTCGTTTTTGATGTGATAATCTTTGTTTCTGCGTCCAGAGTAAAATCATAATCTGTTCGTTCCCCGGTAAAATCAAGCTCAACATCCAAGCCAAGCTTACTAATAGTATAAAGCATAGCCTCCATAAGCTGTGGGTCAGATTCTGCAGACGTTACTTTAACAACTATTTTTTCCATAAGCATACTGGAATCATCATAAGGTTCTTCCTGTATCAGTTTAGGCTCCTCAAATATCTCTACGTCAACCTCTGATTCTCCGACTGGTTCTTCTGCAATAGCGCAATCCTTTATGCTACTGCTGTCCAGAGCAACCCGCCCCTCCTGCGCACAGTAGTGTCTGAATGCTTTTTCTGCGACGCTATCTATCTCAACGCCTTTCAGATATGCTCTTTCAGCTTCAGCGGTTTCAGCATCATCAGATTTTTTCGCTGCATCAAACATCCAGAGGTGACCGGATATCCTTGTAAACCTATCGAGATAACTGTCGTCCAGATTTTCTTTTATAAGAGCATATCCATTTGCTACTTCACCATTTCTGACGTAGTGCCGACCTAAAATCAGACCTGCTGTCTTTGCGGCAGAAATATCGGATGAGGCCATAAGCTCTTTCATCTTTCTGACATCGCTTCTTGTAAGGTTTTTCACAGCATAGTACTCTCTGTTGAAGAGCCTTACAGGTCCTTCCTGCTGAATGCGTATCTGTTCAGTACAGCCTGCTGCTACCACCACTACCAGCAAGGATAGTATAAGTCCTCTGAATCGGCGTTTCATATCTGACATTTATAAACTCCAACTTTCTCTTTTTCATTATATTTTGTGCTGTCTCAAGCTCTTCTGAGACATTTTCGCCTTTATACAGCACCCACACACAGTCACTTTCTGACAGATGCCATGTGTATTTTATCATCTGCTCAACCTTTGCAACACCACGGGAGAGTATGGTTGAAAACTTTTTACCTTTCAAATCCTCACTTCTTGATACTATCACTTCGACATTGCCCAGTTCCAGTGCATTTGCACACTCAGTAAGAAACTTACATTTTTTTGCTATACTATCCACAAGTGTAAATTTCAGTTCCGGATACATTATAGCGAGCACCATTCCCGGAAAACCACCGCCCGTTCCTATGTCTGCAACATCGCCTTTCAACAGTTTCACCCTTTCAGTATACAGCAAAAAACTATCTAAAACATGTTTCACGTAAAACATTTTCTTGTCTTTTATAGCAGTAAGGTTTAGCGTAGCTTGTTCATGCATTTCATAAAACAATGCAATCTGTTCTAACTGTTTCTCAGTAAATTTATAATAATTTTCTATCATTTGTTGCTCATTATATGGATATGAATGAGAGACACAGCAGCGGGAGTCATCCCTTTTATTCTGCCTGCCTGACCTAATGTCTGTGGTCTTATTGCATTAAGCTTTTCCACATATTCCCTGCGTAACCCGTGTATATCCTCATACACTATATTTTCTGGCAGTTTCTGGTTTTCCAGTTTCCGAAATTTCTCTATCTCTTCCAGTTGTTTATCGAGATAACCCTCGTATTTTACAAATATCTCAACCTGTTCTGAAAGCTTCTCTGATTCAAGACCGCCAAAAAGCTCTTTGATATTGCTATAGCTTATCTCAGGTCTTCTAAGCATTTCTTTTGCGGAACCGCTCGTTCTCGGAGCAACATTATACTTTTGTAATTTTTCAAGATTTTCTTTATTAGGGTGAATTATAGTTTCAGACAGCCTTCTAATTTCAGCATCAAACACTTCTTTTTCTTTAAGAAATCTATCATATCTTGTCTTTGATATAAGTCCGAAGTCATACCCTTTCTTAAGAAGTCTCTCCTCTGCATTATCTTCTCTTAACCAAAGCCTGTACTCTGCTCTGGATGAAAACATTCTGTAAGGTTCATCAACACCTTTATTTACAAGATCGTCGCACATTACACCAATGTAGCTCTCGTCACGACCTAGTATAAAAGGCTCTTTATTATCAATGGCTAAGACTGCATTTACGGCAGCAACTAATCCCTGTGCAGCTGCTTCCTCGTATCCGCTTGTGCCGTTTAGCTGCCCAGTAAAATACAAACCCTTAACGCTTTTTGTCTCCATAGTTGGATGCAAAGCAGTTGGTTGCACAAAATCATACTCTATGGCGTATGCAGGGCGAACAAATTCCACTTTTTCAAGCCCCGGAACAGATCGGTACATAGCAATCTGAACATCTATAGGGAGAGAAGATGAAAATCCGTTTGCATAGTACTCTCTGGACTTAATACCTTCCGGCTCTAAAAATATCTGATGACGTGTCTTTTCAGGGAATTTTTTAACCTTATCTTCTATAGAAGGACAGTAACGAGGTCCGACACCTTGAATAACACCTGAGTAAAGAGGTGACCTGTGCATATTGGCACGTATTATTTCATGAGTCTCCTCAGACGTATAAGTTATATAACATGGAACTTGCGGCAGAGTTATCTTTGTAGTTTCAAAAGAAAACGGACGTGGAGGGTCATCTCCAGGCTGTGCATCGAGCTTGCTGAAGTCTATTGTGCCGACATCAAGCCTCGCAGGAGTCCCTGTTTTCAAGCGCTCAGTCACAAAACCAAGTTTATGCAGAGATGGAACAAGCTCTATAGACGCAAACTCATTCATTCTACCTGCGGAATAACTGCAATCACCAATGTGGATTAAACCTTTTAAAAAAGTCCCGGTAGATAATATAACTTTTTTAGCACGGTAAAGCATTCCAGTATCGCTCACAATACCAATAACTTCCCCGTTCTTCGCCTCAACTCCATGCACCACACCCTGTTTAAGGTCAAGTTTTTCCTGATGCATAATAGTTTCAAGCATTTGTTGTCGGTAAAGTTCTTTATCAGCTTGAGCACGGCTGCTTCTAACAGCCGGCCCTTTCTTCATGTTCAATATTCTAAACTGTATTCCAGTAGCATCTATACACTTAGCCATCTCTCCGCCAAGTGCATCTATGTCTTTGACAATGTTGCCTTTTGCTAATCCACCGATGGCTGGATTGCAGCTCATCTGAGCTAATGATTCGACTGATATGGTAAAAAGCAGTGTGTCTGCACCCATTCTAGCCGAAGCAAGCGCAGCTTCGCACCCGGCATGGCCAGCTCCAACGACTATCACATCGTATTTTTTGTCATATACCAACGTACCCATAATAACCTCTAACCATATAACGTCGCTTTTACCTCATAAACCTCTAAACTGCAATAGTGCTGAAAAAATCATTGTAATGTTTCACGTGAAACATCCACTTATTAACAATTATGTGGAAAGTTTATTTGCCAATACAAAAGTTATCAAAAATATTCGACAAAATATCTTCAGTATATGATAATCCTGTAATCTCTGACAACAATCTGAGGGAAGAATTTAATTCATATTCAAAAATATCAAAGTCTACCTCAGAATATTCTAATAGTTTATTTATAGATTCCAATATTCGGTCAAAATATCTTTTTTGTCTCTCTGTAACCATTATAGACTTTCCATAAGAGTCATAATCTGACATTGCAAGCTTGTCTGCAAACATACTCATGAGTCCATCCATATTTATCTGCTGCTTTACCGATATACGGCAATCAACATGTTCGTAAGCTAAGCCGTCAGATATGTCGGACTTATTCACTACAACCAAGCGTGAGAGATCCTTAGTTATATCAAGAACATTCTCATCTTCGTGATTCAGGCCAGTGGAACTGTCTAGCAATGCAATAACAAGATCTGCATCTTTAATAAGAGCTAATGTCTTCTCAATGCCTGCCTTTTCTATAGCGTCATCAGTAAATCTCATGCCAGCGGTATCCACAAGCGAAACAGGAACACCATTAAGAACAAATGACGATTCGATGTAATCTCTTGTAGTGCCAGCTATTTCAGAAACTATGGCACGCTCTTCTTTAAGCAGATAATTCATTAGTGAAGACTTTCCGGTATTAGGTTTGCCTACTATAGCTATACGAAATCCATCCCTTAGAACTTTATGGGTTTTGTATGACAAAAGTATGCCGGAAACAGCTGTTTGCAAGCGCTTAAGATTTTCAAACACTATTGATTCGTGTGCTTGTTCGATGTCTTCTTCTGGAAAATCTATATGTGCTTCAACTATAGTGAGAATATTAACGAATACGTCTTTGATTGACTCAATTTCTTTGCGCATTGAACCTTTCAACTGGCTGTAAGAGTAGTCTATTCCTTGCTTGGTCTTTGATTCTATAAGTGTTGCAACAGATTCTGCCTGAGTTAGATCAATTTTGCCGTTTATAAAGGCGCGCTTGGTAAACTCTCCGGGTTCTGCACCGGTGAAGCCTAGTTTTTCAAGATCTGAGAATACTGACTGGATTATCAGCGGGTTGCCATGAAAAGATATCTCTATAACATCTTCTCCGGTATAAGAGGCGGGTCCTTTGAAAAATGTGACCAGCACATCATCTGTAACTGACCCGCAATATTTGGTATATAAAACTTTTCTATCCTCAAGTACCTTCACATCAAGCAGATCACATACTTTCGATGCTTCAGAACCTGAGATGCGGACAATAATTACTGCTGATGGTATCAGCGGGTTCAGTGCCGCATATATGGTATCCATGTATATCACTTACTGCTATCAAAGAGCAGCTTCAAAGGCTTTCATAGTGTTTGCAAGAAGCATAGCGATTGTCATCGGTCCTACTCCGCCGGGAACAGGAGTTATGTAGCTCGCTTTTGCATAAACTTCATCGAATGCAACATCACCACAAAGCTTTCCGTCTTCTTTGCGATTCATGCCGACATCGATAACAACAGCGCCCTCTTTGACAAAATCGGCTGTAACATATTCTGCTCTGCCTATTGCAGCTACTATTATATCAGCCTGTCTGCATACACTCGCAATATCTTTGGTCTTCGAATGGCAAACTGTAACAGTAGTGTTCGCCTTAATTAAAAGCGACGCCATCGGTTTCCCTACAATATTGCTTCTTCCTATTACAACGGCTGATTTGCCGGTTATATCTATGCCGTATTCTTCAAAAAACTTCATGCACCCATAAGGTGTACATGGAAAGAGTGTGTCAGCACCAATATTCATAAGGCCAACATTAAAAGGGTGAAAACCATCAACATCCTTTTCTGGTTTGATAGCGTACAAAACTTCACTTTCATTGATCTGGTCAGGAAGTGGAAGCTGCACAAGGATACCGTTTATAGAATCGTCATTGTTATATTCATTAACAACAGCCAGCAGCTGCTCGGTTGTAGTGCTGTCAGGCATTCTATTTACAATAGACTTATAGCCGGCCTCTTCACACGCCTTGTTTTTCATCCTTACATAAACCTGACTGGCAGGATCTTCGCCAACAAGTACAACAGCAAGCCCCGGAACGCGGCCTGTTGTTACTTTATGCTTGTCTACCTTAGTCTTCAGTTGGGCTCTGACCTTCTGCGCCAGCGCCTTCCCGTCCAATAATGTCGCCATTAAAATGCCCCTCTTTAATTACTGCAAATGCAATTATGTCGTCATCACCGATATCCATAAGCTTAACACCCATAGTGTCTCTGCCCATTTTTGATATCCCTTTGACCTCTGTTCTTATTGTTTTACCTGATCTGGTGATTATCATCACCTCATCATTGTCTGTTACTTGTTTTGCGCCGCACACGTAGCCTGTTTTCGGGCTTACTCTACAAAGCTTAATACCTTTGCCGCCTCTGGTTTGTAGTCTGTACTCTTCTACTGGAGTACATTTACCATATCCGCCAGCAGTAACGGCGAGTATATAAGGAGCTCCTGTCAGAACCTCCATGCTTACCACTTCGTCTCTGACTCCAAGCATGATTCCACGCACACCGCTGGTGTTTCTGCCCATTGCCCGTGCATCGGTTGATGAAAACTGAATAGTCTTACCAGCTTTAGAAGAGAGGATAACAGTATCACTTTCGGTAGTGATATCCGCTGTAACTATCTCGTCACCTTCACGAAGTTTAATAGCTACTATGCCGCTTCGTCCACTTTTAAACTCTTCGAGATATGTCTTTTTAATAACACCCTCTTTTGTTGCAAAAAAGAGTGACTTGCCTTCTGATTCTTCTGGAAGAGCAAGTACAGATGCTACAAATTCATCCGGCTCAAGTGTGAGAAGGTTAGAAATGTGTCTACCTTTAGCATCACGCTGAGCTTCCGGCAGAGTATATACTTTAAGGTAATGAACTTTGCCTGTGTTAGTAAAGAACATCAGCCTTGTATGGTTGGTAGTTACGATAATGCGCTCCACAAAATCTTCCTCTTTGCTTCCTGCGCCCATCTTCCCTTTGCCTCCACGTTTTTGTGCAACGTAGCTGCTAAGCAGGGTAGATTTGATATAGCCCTGACGAGTCATGGTTACTACTTTTTCTGTGTTAGGAATGAGGTCTTCATCCTCAAATTCCTGAAGACCAGGAGCTATCTCAGTTTTTCTTTCATCACCATATTTATCGATAACCTCTTGCAGTTCGTCAGATATAACAGACATCATCACTGCACGGTTTCCAAGAATACTCTTGAAATATTCAATATTTTTCAGTGTGGCCTCGTACTCTTCTTTCAGTTTCTCTATTTCAAGTCCTGTCAGCTTCTGAAGTCTGAGCTCAAGTATTGACTGAGCCTGAAGCTCTGAAAAGTCGAACTTTTTGCAAAGGTTCGCTTTAGCTTCGGCTGTATCGCTAGAGGCTTTGATAGTTTTAATAACTTCGTCGATATTCTCTACAGCCTTTATAAGACCCTCTAAAATGTGGAGTCTAGCTTCAGCTTTAGCAAGCAGGAACCTTGTTCTACGAGTGACAACAGTCACCCTGTGTTTTAAGAACTCTTCGAGTATCTGCTGAAGGTTAAGTGTTCTAGGTCTGCCGTCTACAATGGCTACCATGTTAAAGCCAAAGGATGTTTGAAGCTGGGTAAACTTATAAAGTCTATTCAGAACAACTTCTGCGTTCTCACCCTTTTTAAGCTCTATTACAACACGTATACCGTCTTTGTCTGATTCGTCACGAAGATCTGTGATGCCCGTAACTTTTTTGTCATGTACAAGTTCTGCGATCTTTTCGATCATAGATGCCTTGTTTACAAGATAAGGTATCTCACGAACTATAATCACAGGTTTCCCTGTCTTAGTCTCTTCTATATGGACACGTGCTCTCACAATGATAGAACCACGTCCAGTAAGGTAAGCGTTTTTAATATCTTTAGCGCCCATAATAATTCCTGCAGTAGGAAAGTCAGGGCCTGATATATGTTCAAGTATACCATCTATAGTGTAATCAGTGTTATCTATCATATACTTAAGAGCGTTGATTATTTCTGATATGTTGTGCGGAGGTATATTTGTAGCCATACCCACTGCGATACCGCTGGTACCGTTTACAAGCAATGCAGGAACACGGGTAGGCAGAACCACATGCTCTACCATTGAACCATCATAGTTTTCAGCAAAATCAACAGTGTCTTTGTCGAGGTCGATAAGCATATCTTCGGATATCTTAGAAAGTCTGATCTCAGTGTACCTCATGGCAGCAGCTGAATCGCCGTCTACAGAACCGAAGTTACCCTGACCATCCACAAGAGTGTATCGCAGAGAGAAATGCTGAGCCATACGGACTATTGTGTCGTAAACTGCAGAGTCACCGTGTGGGTGAAACTTACCAATAACGTCACCGACAATACGTGCGGATTTCTTATATGACTTATTATAATGAACGCCCATTTCACTCATAGAATAAAGACAGCGTCTGTGAACAGGCTTCAGACCATCACGCACATCGGGGAGCGCACGTCCCACAATAACGGACATAGCATAGTCCAGATAACTGTTCTTTACCGAATCTTCAATACTTATATCAACAATGTTTTTATCAGCCATTTATTTTTCCACCTAGATATCCAGATTTCTTACATTCAGAGCGTTATTCTCAATGAACTCACGTCTCGGAGCAACAACATCACCCATTAACAGGGTAAATAGTTCGTCAGCAGCTTCTGCATCTTCTATTCGTATTTTGTAAAGCTTCCTGGTTTCAGGATCAACGGTGGTCTCCCAAAGCTGGTCTGGGTTCATCTCACCAAGACCTTTATATCTTTGCACAGAAAGACCTTTCTTCCCTCTTGATTCAACATAACCCACAAACTCAGTTAATTTGTCAAAATTAAGTATTTCACCGTCAACGTTGAGTTTATAAGGAGCTTTGCCTATCTCTTTCAGGTAAACCCCAAGCCTGCGCAGCTCCCTGAATTCAGGAGTTGAAAGCAGTTCTGTGTTAACTGAAATAGTAACAGAGTGAGAAGCGAGAACTATATTATACCGTCCATATTCCTCGTTGAATTCTATATCCTTAGAAATATAACCATCAAGTATCCCGTCTTCATTCATAGCGGCAAAAAGAGAATTAACAAAAGCCTCATCTTCAAGTTTTTTATAACTAAGGTCGTCATAGGATGCTAAAAGCTTGATGAGCTTTCTGTCGAAACCCTTCTTTTCAAATTTAAATATCATGCGGTTAAGCACTATAAGGTTTTGAAGAATTTCTTTGTATCTGTGAGGCTGCACATTCGCAATATCAACGCCTTCGAGACCTACATCCAGAAGATAATTAACCATAAGCTCTTCGTTTTGTATATACTTCTCAAACTTACCTTTTTTTACTTTGTAAAGAGGCGGACTCGCCATATAGAGGTATCCCCTCTCTATTATCTCCCGCATGTATCTGAAGAAGAAAGTCATGATAAGAGTAGATATGTGAGCACCATCAACATCAGCATCGGTCATGATGATTACTTTATGGTAACGAAGTTTTTCTATATTGAAGTCGTCTTTGCCAATACCAGTCCCAAGAGCTGTAATAAGATTACGTATCTCGTTACTGGATAGCAGTTTATCAAAACGAGCCTTTTCAACGTTAAGTATTTTACCTCTCAAAGGGAGTATCGCCTGAGTACGTCTGTCACGGCACTGCTTGGCAGAACCACCCGCAGAATCACCCTCAACTATAAAAACCTCTGCCTGAGTAGGGTCTTTCTCCTGACAGTCGGCAAGTTTACCCGGAAGCGTAGAAACCTCCAGTACATTTTTACGTCTTGTAAGCTCTTTCGCTTTTCTGGCTGCTTCTCTGGCACGAAAAGCCTGCATAGCTTTATCAAGTATACGTTTTATTATACTTGGGTTTTCCTCAAAGAAATCTGGAAGAAATTTACCCATAATATTTTCAACAGCTGTTTTTGCTACCGCAGAGCCGAGTTTAGTTTTGGTCTGGCCTTCGAAAACAGGCTCGTTAAGTCTGATAGAAATAATTGCAGACATACCTTCCCGAACATCATCACCAGTGAGGTTAACCTTGTCTTTATTCAACCCGTGCTTGTTAACAAAGTTGTTGAAAACTTTTGTATAACCAGCCTTAAAGCCTGCCTCGTGGGTTCCCCCCTCTTCTGTGTGGATATTGTTGACAAATGAGTAAAGGTTTTCCGTATAGGAATCATTAAACAGTATTGCAAAATCCACCTGAACAGAGTCGTCATACATCTCTGAATGAGCTATTGGTTCTGGTATAACAAGCTGCTTAGACTTGTTTAAGTATTTAATATAACTGATAATACCGCCCTCTGCGAAATATTCATCAGTTTTATCGTAACGCTAATCTGTTATTTTTATACGAAGTCCGCTGTTTAAAAAGGAAAGCTCGCGAAAACGTCTTGTTAATGTTTCGTATGAAAATTCGAGAGTCTCAAATATCTGATTATCAGGTTTAAAGGTAACTTTAGTACCTCTTTTATTAGTGTTACCTGTTCTTTGAAATTCAGTAACAGCTTGACCACGCTCGTATTTTTGATAATATACACCGCCGTCACGCTTCACTGTAACCTCAGCAAACTCACTGAGAGCATTTACAACAGAAACACCAACACCATGCAAACCGCCTGATGCAAAATAAGAACCTGAATCAAATTTACCACCAGCGTGAAGGGTTGTCATAACAACCTCTACAGTGGGTTTGCCAACCTTAGGGTGTATCCCCACAGGTATGCCTCGGCCGTTGTCTTCAACTGTAACAGAGCCGTCTATATGGATGATTATGCTGATAGTGTCGCAATAACCTGCTGATGCCTCATCTATGGAGTTATCTATAACTTCATAAACTAAATGATGCAGTCCTCGCTGGCCCACTGAGCCGATGTACATTCCGGGCCTTTGGCGTACCGCCTCAAGTCCCTCAAGCACGCGAATACTGTAATCACTGTAACTGTTAAGTTCCTTCTTCATCTTTCACCTGTATCCTGATTGTATGTAGATCTGAAAAATTCAAATTGTTAACGCCTGTAACAAAGATTTGAGCACTATTTTCAAACAGCTGAAATAACCCTGAAACCCGCTTTTTATCAAGCCCGGCTTCAAAATCGTCCAACATTGTGATTATATCATTTTTGGAAGTTTTCTCAAGCAATTTCAGCCCAGAAGCGAGGGTAATGAGCACAAAAGTTTTCTTCTGTCCGAATGAGGAAAAACGGTCATAAACACGATCATTTGAAACAGAGTAAAATCTGTCTCTGGAGCTTCCATAAAAGAGTTTTCTTTCAGACAGCTCCTGCTTTAAAAGAGACTTATCAGAAATGTTAGTTTTGAAATTCAGTCTAAAACCATCATCAAACCTGAGTCTGGTATAAGCCTCAGTCATAAAATCATTGATCTGTAGTGCAGTGCATTCTCTTGTACCGGATATCTTTTTTGAGAGCTCCACTATTTTTTCATTAACAGAGTCGATATAAGGCACATTTAAACGATTTTTCTTAAGTTCAGATACCTTCATAGTGTTTAGCTTCTTTAAATCTGTAAGACGGTCAAAATGACCTCTGTCTATATGGAATGAAAGCTTATCAATAAATCTCCTTCTGTCATCCTGATCATCTGAGACTATCTGTTTGAACTCTGGCGAGTAGCATATAGTCGGGTGCATAGATAAATATTCAGCTTTATCAGTGATGTTGCCATTATCATCTTTTAATGTGGGTGATGTTTCGTACAAGTAATGGAAAGTATGTTTATCAGAGTTTGAAAGGCATTTAGCTGAAATTTTAAAATTGTCAGATCAAAACTTTTTAGTTTTTTTAACTGACTGCTGCCTGAAACTCTTAAGATTAAACAAAATAAAAAGGGACTCCAGCACAGATGTCTTACCTGCACCGTTATCCCCTTCTAAATAATTTATATTTTTAAAGTCATAAATAGAGTCAGAGTGATTTCTAAAATTTAATAATCTGACTCTTTCTGTAAACATCAGTACCTGTTAATAGAAATAGGTACTACTAAATATTTGTATTCACCGCTCTCAGGCAGTATTAAAGCTGGATTACGCTCACCCATCATCTGAAGATGAAAATAATCAGTATCAACATTGGAAACCATCTCAGCTACGTGTTTTGCGTTGAAGATAATGTCCATAGGCTGCCCGTTATATTCATAGTCATCAATGGTTTCATTACCTGTTCCATATTCTGTTTCAAGAGAATATATTGTCAATGAAGCAGCTTGAAATGATAAAACAACACCGTGTGTAACTTCACTTGTAATAGCAGACACTCTTTTTATAACATCAAGAAACTCTGCTCTGTTCAGTTTAGCTTTCAAAGGGAAATCATTGGTAAAGAGTTTAGTGATACTTTTTATATATTTCTCAATAAGTTTGCTGAATATCTGTATTTCGCCGATTGTAAAAACTATCTGTTTTCTATCAGTTTCAATCTCAACGTATTCATCCTGATCCAGAACCTTCAAGAGCTCCATTACAGTTTTGCGTGGAATATTTATCATAAACTCATTTGAATATTCTTCGTCAAATTTTACACTGCAGGTTGCTATGCGCTGAAAATCAGCAGCAGATATTTCAAGCTTATCACCGTAAACAGCTATGTGTGATCCGGTGTATTCAATCTTTGATGCATCAGTTGAGATACAGAAGCTTGTTTTTTTCAAAAGGTTTTGTAAAAGTCCTGATTTGATTTTCAAGTGATACTCAGGAGTTATTTCAGCCATTGTTGGGAAAATTTCATGGCTTATTGTAGACAGTTTAAAGCTGGATTTGCCAGATTCAATATTTATCTTTGAACCATCAAAAGAGAAGTCTATAACTGATCCATCAGGTATCTCTTTTATAATGTCTAACAGTTTTTTTCCTGATACAGTAGCTGTCCCAGTCTGCTCAACACTGACACCGGTCTTACCTGAAAAGCCTACCTGCATATCAGTAGCACGAAGGGTAACTCCATCACTTTCTGCATCAATAAGAATGTTTTGCAAAACAGTGTTCAGGTTCTTTGGACTGGTAAAGCAATTGGCAAACTGTATTAGCGGATAGATTTCATCTTTTACAGCCTTAAAACGCATAGTGACCTCTTAGTATTATATTATAAATATAGTTGTAGTAATAATAGGCTATTTGGAAAGTGTTGACAAGCGATTTAGACTAAATTTGTCAATGATTTTTGCATTTAGAATCTTGTGGAAATCTTGCGTGATGTTTCAACATAGTAAACATATTTGAAAAAACTTACAAAATAAGGCTATAATTACGTGGACAAAATAATGACTTGTCAACTTTTTTAAACACTTTATAATCAATTTAGCTTTTACATTATATTGTAATAGCAATGTTATTAGAGTTTGCCTCAGAGGGGAGGCAGATTTTTTTATTTTTACAGGTAGGATTTATTATGGATAGTTCTTCAACTTTTCACGCTCAGATAGAATTTGTCTTTATGCATAACGCTCGGACAAAGAAAATACCGCTCATGTTTATCATGAAAAATAAAGAGAGATTTCGCGGAAGAGTGGATGATTTTGACCAATATCATATCATAATAGACGATGCAGAAATGAAAATAATGATTAATAAAAATGATATAGCAACTGTGGCAGCAGCAAAGACTGTTGTGGATATAGACTTTATATCAAAGATTTACTACAACGCACACCAAGGACGGCAGCCAAAACATACAAGACCGCCAATGCAGGATATCTTCTTAAATGAAGTCAGAAAATCAAGATCTCCGATAGTAAGTTTTCTTATAAACGGAGTAAAAATCAGAGGAAGCCTAATAGGATTTGATAATTATACACTGCTGACAGCTTTCGAAGGAAGGCAACAGCTTGTTTATAAAAATACAGTATCGACAGTATTTCCCATATATCAGCATGGGGAGATAATTAAGTACGATAACGAGAGATAATATTATGCAGGAATTGAAAATACTTGTTGTAGACGACGAAGAACACACAAGACTCGGATACACAGAGATACTTAAAATGGGCGGACACGAAGTTGATATGGCATCAGACGGACAGGAAGGTCTGGCGAAAGCAGAAGCAAAAGATTATGACCTCATAATAACAGACCTGCATATGCCAAAGATGAACGGTGTAAAGCTTGTTGAAGAATTGGCTGAAAAAAATCATCCCGCCAAGAAAATAGTAATAACTGCTTTTGGGTCATACAAATCATTTAAAGATACTGCAGATAAAGGAACATGTCTCTATCTGAATAAACCCGTTCGTGCTGCTGATCTGGAAAGTGCTCTTTATCAATGTTTTCCAGCAAGCTCTGAGTAGAAACATTTGAGAACATTAAATGTTTTCCAACAAGTTAGTTTCAGAAACATTTGAAAACACCAAATGTTTTCCAGCAAGCTCTGAGTAGAAACATTTAGGAACATTAAATGTTTTCCAGCAAGCTCTGAGTAGAAACATTTGAGAACACCAAATGTTTTCCAGCAAGCTCTGAGTAGAAACATTAGAGAACATTAAATACTTGCTATATTGCAGACTTTTTCTGATGTTCAAGAAAAAGCTCGTCCTCGTCTAGCTCTATAAAGTCCTGCTCACCAAACCTTTTCTCGAAATACGTACCTATATTTTTTTCCTGAAAAAACTGCACTGCATAAAGCGTTGGGTCACCAAAAAATGTTTTAACTTTCTTTTCATACTTTTTAGGGATAGCGTTCAGAGCTATCAGGTCAGAAGCAAGTGACTCGCTGTCTGTCAGTGTATAAAAAACAATATCATCAATGCGGCCAAAACGTTCTTCTGTGTATCCTATTATAGACCTGATAAAAACCCTCAGACTGTTCAAGCTGTCCAGAGCATTCTGGTCTATATAAAGGTCGCAGCCCTGCTTGCGGTAAATGTTAAACCTTGCAACATCATCTTTTTTGCTAAGTTTCACAGTCAGTTCCAGAGGAAAATCGTCAACAACCTCAGAGCGGCTAAGAAGCTGAAGTCTGCGGTCTGTGAGGCCGTTTTTCATAAGCAGTGCCGCTGTACGGAAAAACACAGGGAAAGATATTGAATCCGGCAAATGATAATCGTCTTTTATTTTTGTCTCTATAAGGTCAGGGCTTATGTTCACAATAGGGTTGTTGCCCTGAAACTCACTCATACCGAAAAAAGAATCGCAGTCTATGGACTTAGCTGTCATGTCATGAAGATTTCCCTCATCCATAAAGTGCGCTTTCTCCATATTATCCAAAGGAATAAGCAGCTTTTTCCCTGGTGTTTGGTTTACAAACCTCATAAAACGAACAAGATCGCGGTGATTTTCTTTCGGCTGAAGAACCTCAACAAGGAAAGGTCCAAGTTCTAAAGAGGAGTATTTTGCAAGTCCGAACATTTCAGCGCCTTCAAAATAAGGCTTGTCCAGAATGACTATAACCCGCTCGATATCCTGTATTTTTATGTTGTTATGAATAAAATCAGCAATAAGCTGTTCTTCTAAAATTGTTTCCAGCCTTTCATTTGTTTTTATAGTTCCATCGTCTGCAACATTACCAATACCTGCGCTGTAATGGTAAAACCTTATGGCTCCCGGCTGCTGTATGAGAAGCAGTACGTCATTGCTGAAAGACGATTCCTCTTTTGACTGCTCTTTGTATTTAGTTATCTCTACAGTATTCTCATTACCGACAATCTCTTCTATAGGACGCTCGTCATAAACAGAATCATCTATAATAACCTCATCAGAGAAATCTTCGATAACCTCAGGCTCTGCCTGCTTTTTATCATCTTTTTTCTCTGCTTCGTTGATAAACATTTCTGTGGTCAGAAAGCTCTTAAATTCGTTTTCCTCAATTTCGCCGCCCTCTTTTTTCACCTTCATGCTGATGATGCCAGGGTTGACGTTCTCTCTTTTTGCTGCTTCATGAGTGTCTACGGTAATGTTCGATTTCACAGGGTACTGACAGGCCAGCCTAATGCCGCTGTCCAGACTCGCCTCAGCAAGAACCAGACGTTCTTTTTTTGTAGGCTTATTAACGGGAGTGCCGGAGACTTTTACTTTGCATTTGCCGCACTGGCCGTTTCCATCGCAAAGTTTTTTATCTATAAGGTTGTTTTCCCTAAGCAGCGCATAAAGGTTTGTGCCGCCTTTAACCTCTAAGGCACGACCGCTCCCAGACACTGTAACTGTAAATTTTTTTATACCGAACATGTTTGTACACTCCAGAGATATTCAGGATACTAATCGGAAATAACATCAGACACTTAAGCGTATTATTATATATCAGAACTATTTTCAGACCGCTGCACTGCTGTTGATAGTTTTGCAATGTCGCTGCCTGAAGGGTTTTGAAATATTTTAAGATCAAACTCGCTAACCGAAGATAAAAGATGATCAAAGATGTCAGACTGTATGCCCTCATATGTTATCCAATTGGTATCATTAGTAAAAACGTATATTTGCATTGGAAGACCATCAGGTCCTGACTGAAGCTGTCTTATTAAAAATGTAAGATCCTGTCTGATTTTAGGGTGGTTTTTAAGATATAGAGCAATGTAGGCACGAAAAGTACCTATATTTGTCAGCTTACGTTTATTTATATTTCCGTCGGTATCCACACCTTCGGTAAGTTTTGATTCTATGTAGGGCTTCAGCAGTTCTATCTCTGAAAGTCTTTGGATATCGTCTTTGTTCAGAAAGCGTATGGTGGACTGATCTAGAAAGATTGATCTCATTATCCTGCGGCCTCCCGCTTCCTGCATCCCCCGCCAGTTTTTAAACGAACCATCCAGAAGCTGACTGGTAGGTATGGAGACTATTGTTTTGTCAAAGTTCTGAACTGTGACAGTATAAAGAGCTATGTCAATGACGTCTCCGTCTGCTCCGAAACGTGGAACCTCTATCCAGTCTCCTTTGTGGATAAGGTCGTTGAACATTATCTGCATTCCGGCTATGAAAGAGAGGATAGTGTCACGGAAAACGAACATCAAAACAGCGGTCATAGCACCAAGCCCGCCTAAAAAGCCGAAAGGTGATTTTCCTAAGGCAATATATGCGGAAGCTATAAATCCGAGAAAAGCTATGATGACCTGAAGCAGCTGAAGATAACCTTTTATAGGGCGTCGGGACGAAATAGCAAAAGTATTATAAACATTGTTGATAAGTGTAAAAATTCTTATTAAAAATAAAGTAATATTAACAGCTATAAAAGCTGAGACTATCTGCATTGCCTCGTCAGGCATATTTATTATGTCTTTGGCATAAACAATGACAAGTGCAGGCGCAATAAGAGAAAGCTGGCGGAAAAGCTTCGGGTCTGCAAGCAGGTTATCAAAATTGTTTTTGGTTCTGGCGCACAAAGAGAGTGCAAGCTTCATTACAATCTTCTTAACTACAAAATAACTGATAACCGCTGCTAGCAAAGTTAAAGAATACTCAGATGTATCTATAAAAAACTGTTTAATGGTTTGGATGCTAAGCTGCATTAGATTATTACCTCGAAATTACCCATGTTAAAGGATATATCCTTCTTTATGTCCATGACTTCCTTATCCTTGTGTGAAAATTTGTACCACCGAATGCGAACGTTTTCAATCTCCACGTCTTTTAATTCTTCAGAAATATCCACCTCGGTCTTAACTATAACATCGTGGTGGTCGCCAATATCTCTTATTACCATAAGGGTTTCCCCTAATTGTGAGAAGCTGGTAGACACATAAAGCGTATTTTTACCTTTCATGTCTTTTTTCATGCGCACATAAGTGTCATCTATAGCCTCATCGCTGGTTTTCAGAAAAGCAAGCAGACCGCCTGCAAGCAGCATGTTTGTTATCTGTATTTTTGTGATGCCTTCTTTTGCTGTCATGTCAGAGTTAATATATGCTCTGAGCTTCTCATCGCCAGACATGTTTTCGCCATGCAAAAGTTTGTTTTCCATGAAAAGACCGGAGTTTCGAACAGCCTGTTTGAGAGAATCTGCTGTTATGTTTGACACGTCCAGCTTTTGAAATTTACCAAAAGCTCTCATAAGTTTTACTATGTCTAAGCCGGCCACTTCCTGTTTTACAAAGTTTTGGTTAAGGTTCTCCACGGGAGCTTTAGTAACCGCAAGCTCTATTAAGACATCGTTTTTCAAAACTTCTGCGCTCAAATTTTTCAGAAGCTGGTGGTCAAGCTTTACTTCAAAGAGGTTATTTTTTATAGCTACCAGAGTATTTCCGTTATCCAGAGTCTTTAGTATCTGGATCTGCACCTGATCACCCGGTTTAACGTCTATTGTGCCTGAAGGGAGCTGGAAAATAAGTCTTTGAAGCGTATTTCCCGGCAAAGATGCTGTTGCCGCATTGCTAGGTGCTGCACCCTGCGTTTGTGTTTGAACTGTCTGAGTTATAACACGCATCGGGTTGCCGCTGTTTTCAGCTTTTGGGATAAGTTTAAGCTGCATAGCGCCGGTGCTAGAGCGTACAACCTCCGCACGAAGTGTGTTCCCCTGCGGCTCAAACTGAAGCTGAGCGGTAAATGATTTGCCTTTAAGGCTGATAAGATAAAGACCGTTGTCCATTTTCCGGACAAGGTTAAGATTAAGCCGTTCTCCGTCTTTGAAGGAAATCTCACCCTTATCGGCAAGTTTCTGCAGACCCTCAGGCCAGAAGACGTTCATTTTTTTATCCTATGTCCATTCTTTTGACTATCTGTACTTCTGTGGTGGAAATGCCGAGTTTTGCGGCTATGTCAATGTCTGAAAGGCCTAATGACACCATCTCGGATATTTTATCTCTTATGTTAGTCCCAGCGCTTTGAGCAGGCTGGTGTGTGGGTGTTTCCCGTGTTGCTGTTCTTTGTTGGAAACTGCCTGATGAAGGCGTATAGGTCGGAGTTGGTTCACTCTCCTGAATGGTCTCCAGTCTTTGCAGCTTGTCATCCAGCATTGATGAGATGTCTTCAAGCATCTCTTCTTTTTGTTTCACGGAATCTTCCAGTTTATCGGCTACCCTTTCGCTCTCTATTACAAGCTCACGAAGCTCTTCCATGAATGGATAAAGGTCTTTCGGGCTTACGTCTGTCACTTTTCTATGCAGAGAATTAATTTTAGATATTGCCACAAGCAAAAAAATGAAAAGAACACAAATCAGTAAAAAAGCTATACCTAAAAGTGTAGATAAATCCATTAGTTCCTTTTCCTTTTAAGCTGTTCTCTGTCTTTTTGAAAGATGTAATGTATAATAGTCTCTTTTGTACTTTCGTCCAGATATTCGTACCCAGCTTCGCATATCTGCTTTTCACCGGTGTTTATAACATTAAAAACTTTACAGATCGCTGCAAAATTTATTCCTGCGCCGTTTTTAGGCATAGACTGGATGTATATGATGTCGCCAGTGCTTATGTCGCTGCCCTGATAAAGAAATGACAATCCGCCTCCGCCAAAGCTCAGCATTTTTGTTTCCCGAAGCCCTTCTATCTCATCATCTTTCTTCAAACTGTCAAGCAGCTCTTCCATTTTTGCATCTATCTGAAGAAGGAGTTTGAATAGATACTGATTGGTAAGGGTTTCGTCAGTGATTATTTTTTTAATCTGTGTGGCAAGAGTGCTTCGATACCTGTTATTAACCTTATCAGTAATGTATTTGTAATCGTTTATTCTTGCAGCATCTGCTTTAACAATCTCAAAGTGCTCTCTGTATTCTATAAAGTGACTATCATCATTTTCGGTACCTATTTCAGACTTTAACTCTACTGCAAAGACACCATCTTCTCCGCCTGAAAGCTCCACAAATGCATATTTCGAATTAGCCCCTTCAAACCATTTCAGCTTTGCAGCTAGAGAGGGCATAAGTTCATCAGCATCTGCATTTTGCAGTTTTATCTTTGATGGTTTGTCACTTAAAAGTGTTCCTGAAAAAATCCTGAAGTCTTCAGGGTAATATACTAATAGCTTACAACTATTCATTTATGCTTCCAAATCTATAATGTGTCCAGAGTCGTTTTGAAGTTTTTTGGCAATTTTCTTTCGCCGTTCTCTCTTTTTTCTCTCTTCTTCTTTGCGGCGCTCTCTCTCTTTGGTGTCAATGGTTTTACCTTCAGCCTCTTCGGTTTCGTTTACACTGTTTGCACGCTTATCATTTTCCTGCTTGGCTTGATTTGTCAGGTTAGCCTGTTGTGTTTCACCAGCTCTGTCTTGTGCATTCGCAAGTTTCTCAACAATATATGTCTTGTTGAGAACGATTTGCATGTTATGGTTTACCCCATTGACTTATTCCTTCTACTTTCTATAAATAATACCACCGCCAAAATTTTCCATCTTAAAGCTGACAGATATCTTGTTGAGTGTTTCTGAGTGGCCCAGATAAAGTGCTCCCGGTACATTCAGAGATTTATGGAAAAGGTCTATCACTTTTGTTTTGCTAGGTACGTCAAAGTAGATAAGAACATTCCTGCAAAAGATAACATCCAGCTTTCCAACCTTTGAGCCGAGCATAGGGTTAGAAAGATTACCCTGAAAAAATTTGATCTTGTTCATTATATTTGGATCAAGCTTAAAGGTGAAGCCGTCTTTGGTAAAATATTTTTGCTGTATTGCGGGTGGAACCCCTCTGAAAGAGATGGTTCTATAAATCCCTTTCTGAGCTATTTGCAGAACTTCTGTGTTAATATCAGTAGCAATAATTTCTATGTTTGCTTTTCCGAAAAGCCCTGCCTCGTTCAAAAGAATGGCGATAGAGTAAGGTTCTTCACCAGATGAGCAGGCCGCAGACCATATTCTAATGTTCCTCTTCCCTTTTGCTATCAGCTCTGGAATTACATTTTTTATCATATGATCCATCTGCGCTCTTTCACGTAGAAAATATGTTTCATTTATAGTCACATGATTTAAAAGAATTTCCATCTCTTCGCGTTTTTTCGAATCATATTTAAGGTAGTAAATATAATCCTTAAAACTGGAAAAGTTTAGTTCCTGTAGTCTTTTGGACAGCCTGTTCTCAATCAGATACTTTTTACTGTCAGCAAAAGCGATGGCGGCGTTTTTGTAGATTATGTCTTTCAGTTCTACAAATTCGTCATCTTTGATTTTGATTGTACCCGTATTTATCATAGTGCATCCAAAATAGACTGAATTTTTTCTTTCACATACTTACTATCGTCCGTTTCAAGCCCTTCCTTTAAAAGTTCAACGTAGTCTTTTGGTTTGATAGCATTAATTATTTCCAGAGCCTTATACCTTACTAGCCAGCTTTTGTCCTCTATAAAGAGTTTAACAGCGGCTCCGGATGCCAGCTCTTTATTGTCATTTGCCAGTGCACTTAAGACCTCTTTACGGATATCTTCATTTTCATCATTCAAAATAGAGATGTAAAATTCGCTGAAATCCGCATTAATCTTTCCTAGCGCTTCGACTATTGCAAGTTTTACATTTTCGTCAACTTCAGGGTAGCTGTTTTTCAGCATTTGTGCTTCGGCTACGGAGCATATGTCTCCGCATGCTTTAACAGCAAAATAGCCCACCCATGAGTCGCTGTCTGTCACTCTTGCAAGTATTTCATTGATTTTATCTTTCGCTTTGATCTTGGCCAGACCGCTCGCTGCTGCCTCTCTTGTTTTAATAGAGCTGCTGCCGAGTGCTTTTATAAGAATGTCTGAAACACCTGGTTTATTAAATGAAGATATTGCTCTTATAAGAGCGGAGCTTACTTCTTCATTTTTCTCAGAGTTCAAGCTTTGAACTAAAAGGTCAAATGCCTTTTGATCGTTAATGAGCGTAAGTGCCTGTATTGTCACCTTTCTGACTGAAATATTTTCACTGGAAAGCAGTTTACCAAGTCTTTCTGCATCAGAATCATCAGATAGCAAGGCGATGGAAGCAGCCGCTGCATCACGCAGATCCTCCATTTCGCAGTCCAGAAACGAGTATATCTTCTCTTTGCTGTCTGTATCGCCAAACCAGCCAAGTACAAGTACAGCCGCTTTTGCCACTTGCGGGACATCACTGTTAAGAGCTTCTTTTATCATGTCCTCAGAGGCATAATCATGAGATTTGCCGAGGGTAAGTATTGCGTAATACTTAAGAGTAGGCTCATCTGATTCCATCACTTCATAGAGTTTTTTGCGGTACACTTCGTTCATGTTTTCTGAAATGAAGTCAGAGACCCTGTCGGCATAATCAGCCTCAAAAAACTTTTCCACAAGCTCGTCTGGGTTATAAGTTGTAAAGTCTTCCACAATAGTGAAATACATGTTCAGGTTAGCCATCTCAAAAACCTGAAAGACGTTTTCACACACGTTGCTTATCACAAAATCAGCGCCGATTTTGTAAGAGTTCTTCTTAAAAGCTATTAGTGCAGCGAGAGCTTTGCTCTGGATGTAAAAGCAGTTCTTAAGGTCAAGACTGATCCTTGCTGTATCTTTAAACGTTAAAATATTCCTGGAAGCTTCTTCAAGCTCTTTGCCGGATGCGTCCTGTCCGACAATAACTTTAAGAATATCACCGGTTTTGGCGAATTCAACTGACATAATTTACCCCAAAGCTTGCGCTTGTGTATCGTATATTTTAAAAACTTTGTCAAGCCCAGTAAAAGTAAACATCTCTCTGATGTCTGAGGACATTTCACAAAGCATAAGGTTCTTTTTTGCTTTGTTGGAGCTTTTAAGGAGGTCGATAATCTCTCTAAGGCCTGAGCTGTTCATGTAAACAACACCTTTGAAAGAAAGCACAGCAGAATCAGCAGATTCAAAAAGTGCGAGAACATCTTTTTTCAGCTCGCTACCGGTCTGAGCATTGATTTCACCTTTGACAAATACGAGTTTTTTGCCACCTTTGTCTTGTACTTCTAGCATAATAATTGCCTCCCTATAGTTTTTTAAAAGCTAGTATAGTTATGTCGTCTTCAAATGGGTTACCCTGTGTGAAGTCTTCGACATCATTCATAATATTTTCGATCATTTCGCTGACAGGAAGGCTTGAAAACATCATAATCTTTGAAATGAGACGGTCATAACCGTACTGATCTCTGGATCTGTTCATTGCCTCATTAAGTCCGTCAGTATATAAAAAGACGACATCGCCGGAATCTATTTCCAGAGTGCCTTCTTCATATTCTACCATATCAAAAGCCCCTAGAAACATTCCGTGGGCTGAAATCTTTTTAACAAGCATTTCTGATTTGTCATAAAACAGCAGCGGGTTGTGCCCTGCGCTTGCATATCTGAGAGTATTCATTTTTGAGTTGAAAACAGTATAAAACATAGTGACAAAGTCATTTGTGTGAATGTTGTCACAAAGGATTTCATTTACCATAGCTACAGCTTCGGCGGGTGATATTATGTCATAGGTGTAGGAGCGCATTATTGCGCGCGTTATAGCCATTATGACAGATGCGGGTATGCCGTGACCGGAAACATCCGCAACGCCAAGACCCCAGTATCCGTTGCTCATCTCTATGCAGTCGTAGTAGTCACCGCCTGCATGCTCTGCTGGGACATAAAAAGCACCAAAATCATACCCTTCTATTTGCGGAAGTGATTCCGGCAACAGGCTGGCCTGTATCTCTCCAACCTGAGTAAGCTCTTCGTCTATAATCTTGTGGGCCTTTTTTAGTTTTTCATTCATGCGAAGCAGGTCTTCATTAAGAAGGCTCATCTGCCTTTGTTTTTCATGGAGAGTTTCCTGCTGCTTCTTTATCTCGTCTATAAGTTTCAGCTCTTTGGTTGTGTCACGTAGCGATTCTACTATGTACCTGTCAAAGTGATTCATGGTGACGGTGAGCTTTTTACCATTAGCCTCTCGGAATGATCTTGTAATGGTAGGGTCGAGAAAGGCGCAGTCTTTACACTGCTCGGTATATCCGTATATCTCAAAACATTTCAGTTCGGAGACCTTGCGCCCCTCAAGTCCGCACATGTCTATAAGGCTGGAGTTGGAGACGTTTATGGACAGGTCAGGGTTCACCACCATGACACTGTCGTTAAGTGAATTTATGGTGCGCAGGATTAACCTGTGCTCCTTTTCAGACTCTTTACGTTTAAGGTTCAAAACCACGTTGGATGCCTTAAGCTCTTTGGAATGCCTGGTAAGTTTGTCGATCAGCTTTTTGGTGCTGGTGATGTCTGTGAGTATCTCCGCATATGCGCCCTTTTCAAGCTGAATGAACTTCGCAGAGAGAAGCTTTCTGAATCCTCTGTGGGTAATAGTGTCGTGTTCGATGTCTACTGGAATTTTACTCTCCTGCAGTTTAGAAAGCTGACAGTTTTTTCATGGCTCCATTTTGTTAAAAAGAAGCATATAGCACTTTTTGCCTATAAGCTTTTCAGGACCTTTGCCAGTAAGATTTTTCACCTGTGGGCTGCAATATTGTATCTGATATTTATCGTTTACAACGAATACAACTTCACTGATATAGTTTAGAATCTCGCTACTATATTCCATTTTGTGCCACATTCCGGTTGAATTTTATAATGAACACCCCAAGCCTCTATTTATAAAGACTTTTTACTACAATAAGTTTAATGCATTGTTCAGTAAAAATCAAACAGTTTGAAGTAATAAAAAATGTAGTTTCAGATAAGGCTTACATGCTGCGGACGATGAGAACGTAAAGTATTACCATAAAAGCGATAACACCAATTGAAACATATAGAAGGTTGTAGCTGAGTTTCTCTGTTGTTTTCATTTGCTCAGTATAGAATTCTTCAAGTTTATCATCTATATTGCTAAGTGTGTCTATTTCTGTTTCAATTGCGTCTCTTGCTTTATTCATCTGCTCTTCGGATTCCATCTCTGCAAGTGCGCTGATGTAAATCACCAGATTCTGCATAATGTTATAGATGGTGTCAGAGATATAGTCTAAACGTTCAGTAAATTTGAAATAAAGTGTCTTCCTGAGTTCAGGTAGCAGTTTAGAAAGCAGTCTAATGAATCTCTCTTTGGTTGCCTGATCAAGGTTGTTTATATCATCCAGTCTGTCAACTTCGTTGAACGTCTCTCTTACCAGATGTATGTAGTTCTGAGCCAGATCAGACAGGGTACTTGTGTTGACAAAGACCTTTCTCCCTTTTGGAGGATGATTTTTGAGATAGTTTCTGATAGTTACCATACCCGATAGAACTTTTACGTTCTTACGTTTTTTGATAGCTTTAGACATCTTCTTCACTTCAAGAGCGTCAATGGTCTCTATAATGTCTTTCGGGGTGAAGACATAGTGATCCTTGCCGTCAAGCACATCTTTTGTGTCGGTGGATATGTCTGTGTTGGTAAAGAAGAAGAGTTTTGTCATCCCCTCTTCGTTCATGGAGCGTAAAACATCAGTGGCTATGTAGTGATCAAGCTCAACACCGCCCTTCACAACTTCTATCCAGACGATAGCACTGACATTTTCATTTTTTGAAGACCGCCAGACCTCTATACGTCTTTTCCCCTCTTCTTCTCTGAGGTTTCTGTGAATAGCGTACGAGAAATCATGCATCACATCGCTGACATATTCGTAGAACTTTTTAAGTTTTATGTTGAAGAAATCCTGATAGGTTACGCTAGTTTGTTCGCTCATAAAGCACGGCGCGCCTGTTTAAAGGCTGCCCCTCCTTCATATTGGGTGCAGCGGGGAAGGCAGGTCCAAGCCCCACAATCTTTATCGCTTCAGTGTTAAATCCGGAATCTGCAAGCTGTTTTAAAACAAATTCAGCACGTTTGACCGATAGCTGAAAATTGTCAGAAAACTTTTCATTTGGGATTACTCGCACATCGTCAGTGTGGCCGATTATTACGTAATTGTGCTGATCTTTGACAGAGTTTATAACATTTGCCTCTGCTTCAGTAAGGTCTTTTCGGAACTTTCCAAGAGCGAAGTAAATAGCTCCGACCTCTTTAAGGTTTTCGCTGAAGATGCCGTTCTCTGCACATTGTGAGCCATTTTCGTTAAAGACAGCCACTACATATCCATCTTTTGTGATGTTGTCTAGTGTGTGTTTTGGACCAGTAATTTGGAGCTCGGCACCGTTATAAAGAAGTTTGTCCAGTTTTTCACAAGGCCCCGGGCTAAAATCTATCTGAAGGCTGTCTCCGTCAGCAACAGAAACATCTCCAGTAGGCACGACTTCGCCCTTGCCTACTTTTGTAATATTTATATTAAATGTTGTGCCGGATTCTGCGCCTCTTGTGAGTGTATCGCCGGGCGTGGTATCCATGATTTCTTCTATGGAGAGTATTTGCCAGCCGTTAAGAGCTACATTTTCTCTGGCTTCTTCTTGATTTTCCGCATATACACGGAGCTGTGTTGTGACGTTTTTCCCGGGTCGGGCTACAATGACTTTATATTTATAGCGTTCTTGAGCAAAGCTATCTCCACCAGATAAAACGGTTAAAATCGTGGTTAGGATTAGCAGCTTTCGGAACCATGTCACGGTAGTTATTTTGGCCAAGTTTATATTTATCAGCTGCTTCATTTAAATTATCACCTTTTATAGTGTCAACTATGATCAGTTCGTAGATGACATCCGTGCCGCCATAATATCTGATAAAAGTTCTAGGCTGCATTTTTGAGGCGGTTTGGAACCGCTTGGTTTCAGTTACCACCTCATATACATATATATCGGCAAAGACGTTAAATGATATAACTGTAAAACAGCTAGCTATTGCTAGAATTCGCCATAAGTTCATCAATCTTGTCCAGCATTGTCTGCAGATTAAGAGGCTTTAGCAAGAATGCGTCAATACCTGCAGCGGAGATCTTCTTACGTTCTGATATTTCCGATCTTCCAGAGATAGCTATGATAGGTTTTTCGAACCCTTTCTCTCTGAGATTTTTCGCAACCTCATATCCATCCATCTCAGGCATCATTATGTCTGTAATAATGAGATCAGGATCAACCTTTTCAAAGATTTTTATCATATCTTTTCCGCTGGTTACTTCTTTAACATCTATCCATCCTGTAGAGGAGAGAAGCCTGGTTATGATTTTTCTGTCTGTAGCAGAATCATCAACAATAAGAACAGTTATCTTATTGCCGGTTTTCTGTGTGACAGCAACAGTCTTCTTCTTTTTAGATCTTCTCGGCATCTTGGAAGCTATCTCCATTGCACCTGCTACATCAATGATGAGTCTAACACGTCCATCACCCATAATGGTAGCACCTGCAATGCCTTCGTTTCCGCTCAGGTAATCACCAAGCGACTTGATAACAATCTCTTCCTGGCCTACAAGTTTGCTAACAACAAGTCCTAGTTTCTTTTCTGCAAGTCCAACAACAACGACATAAATATCGTCATCAAGTGATTCCTGAAGTTCGTATATCTCGTCCAGTCTAATAAGGCTGAGAACTGAATCGCGCAGTTTAAGAACTTCGCGGCCTTCAAAGCTATGTATTTCGGTCTCTTTAATGCGTACAGTCTCAATAACAGAAACAAGCGGAATAGCAAATATTTCTCCCGAAACATCAACAAGAAGAGCCTGAATGATTGCAAGTGTAAGAGGCAGCTTCATTCTGAATCTTGTTCCGTGCCCCAGTTCTGATTCTATGTTTATGATACCGTTCAGTTTTTCTATATTAGTTTTAACAACATCCATACCCACCCCACGACCGGATACGTCTGTTATCGTTGCTGCAGTGGAAAATCCCGGCTTGAAAACAAGCCCGTATGCAGCTTCAGGATCCATATTTTTCGCTTCGTCTGCGGTTATTACGCCTTTTTCAACAGCCTTCACCTTCAGAAGATCAGCATCCATCCCTGCACCGTCATCTTTGATCTCTACAACGATATGGTTGCCTTCGTGGTAAGCTGAAAGGTTCACTGTCCCTTTTTCGGCCTTTCCTCTTTTGCGTCTGATATCTGGTGTTTCAACACCGTGATCCACAGAGTTTCTTATCATGTGGATGAGCGGATCTCCGATCTCTTCCACAACAGACTTGTCCAGTTCTGTCTCTTCTCCTGCTATAACAAGGTCTACATCCTTCTTCATGTCACGGCAAAGGTCCCGCACCATTCTTGGGAATTTATTAAAAACCTTTCCTATAGGGACCATTCTTGTTTTCATCACAGCGAGCTGTAGCTCAGTAGTGATCAACCCTATTTGGGAAGTGGTTTCCATAAGCTGTTCGATGAGGAATTCGCCTTCAAATTTTTTCTCCAGATCGCCGGAAATTTGACCGATGCGGTTACGGGAGAGAACAAGCTCTCCAACAAGGTTCATAAGCGAATCTAGTCTGGAAACATCGACACGGATTGTCTGCTCTATGGACATAGCAGCCTTTTTAACCTGTTCAACATTTTTCTGAGGTGCAGCGTCTTGTTTTTCATTAGGTTTCCCGCCATTGCCGCCACCAGCCAGTTTGCCTTCATTAGCAAGCTTCAGCCTTTTGATAAGGTCTTTAACGTCAGCGTTATCGCTGCCATTTTTTATATCTTAAACAATTATTTTAGTCGCATCTACAAACTCAAGAAGAATATCCATAATCTCTGCGTTAACTGAGATTTCATTTTTCCTAAGTTTATTAAGAATTTCCTCAGCGTGATGGGTTACATTGGTCATTTTGTCGAAACCGAGGAAAGAGGACGCACCCTTCATTGTGTGAGCCCCTCTGAATATTTTATTAAGAAGGTCAAGGTCATTTTTTCTTGATTCAAGTTCTACCAGGTCGTGGTCAAGAGCTTCTATGATCTCTTCTGTTTCTAAAATAAAGTCCTGTACTAGGTCTTGCATGTCATTGTTGCTCATAATATCCCTCCATCCCGGATTTGCCTAAACCCAAGACTTATTTTCCGAATTCTCGCATGAGTTCATCAACTAAATTCTGGTCATCAAGAACATCTTCTTTCTGTTTCATCTTAAGCTTATCAAGTGTTTCAACGTCAATCTTATCCTCTTTGACGCCGTACATTATGACCAGATGAGAAAGTCTTTCTTGAAGGTCGTATATTATTTTAACAAGCTTATCGATTTTTTGCTTGGTAATATCCTGAAATTCCAAAGATGCTATTATATCGAAAGATGTGTCCTGCCCGGCCAGAGCTTTATCTCTCAGCCTGTCGAGCACACCATCCATCTTGCCGAGCTTTCCTGTTTCTGCCTGTTTTTTTAGGATTTGCAGGTTTTCTTTAATGTCGTCTGTGACGAAATTGATATTGTCAACACAGCTAAGTACATTTTCAGATGCTGTTTTAGCATCGTTAATTATTGCTTTGAGAGTTTCTTCGAAACCTGGCAAGTCCTCATAGCTGTCTTCAACAGTGTCAGAAATGGTCTGAAGCTTTTCAATAGATTTACTAAAATACTGGGCAATATGAAATAATTCGTTTTCGGAATTAACATCTACACTTACTACGTCGTATTTTCCTTCGTTGATACTTCTGGCAATATCCAAAAGCTCGTTTATATCTTTGTACTCAGACATTGTCAAAGACCAAGGAGTTTGTTCACCTTTTCCTGAAGAGTGTCTGGAGTGAATGGCTTAACAACATAATTGTTAACGCCGCTTCTTAACGCAGTAAGAATATCTTCCTTCGCAGCTTCAGTAGTAACCATAAGTATCGGTGTTTCTTTGTATTCATCTTTAGCGCGGAGGGTTTTAACAAAGGCGAGACCATCCATTTCAGGCATATTCCAGTCAGTTATGATCATGTCAACAGAATTTTCTGCAAGAACATCAAGACCTTCCACTCCGTTTGCAGCTTCAAGAATATTGGTGAATCCGAGCTTAGTGAGTGTATTTCTGATAATCCTTCTCATAGTTGAAGAGTCATCAACTGTAATTATAACGTGTTCGTGAGCCATTGCTGGTCCTCCACATTGTTGTCTTATTATATATTATTTCCAAAATAGTACGTTGTGTCAATCTTTTAATTTTTTTATTCTTTCAGCTCTGCTTACAATTTCTTTAATTCTGAAACCAAAATACCCGTCAACAATAACTACTTCCCCTCTTGCAATGACTTTATTGTTTATTACAAGTTCAACAGGTTCATCTGCGGATTCATCTAGTTCTATAATATTTCCAGAACCCATAGTAAGTATATCCTTTAAAAACATTTTTGTAGAGCCCATTTTTACACTTACAGGAACATCAATATCAAGAAGAAGGTCAAGGTTTGAAGGTGAGCCTCCGCCTCCGCCCATGCTGTCTCCTAAGCCAAGTCCGCCACTGCCGTCATCGTCATCGTCTGGGAAAGTGAATGCAGAACCGAAATCAGGTTCGCCGCCATCACCCTTGTCTCCGAAAAGACTCATAAGGTTCAAGTCCGTAAAGAAACGAAAAGTCGTGTTGGTGTCGCCAATGGACAGCGCGGCATCAACAATCATGTATTCTTCAGCCTGAAAGAGTGCAGGAGCATCATTTATCATTACATCGTCCACACGGAAGCTAACCTTTACCTGAGTTTTTTCTTCCAGCGGAACGCCTATTGCTGCCAGAGTTTGTGATGCCAGCTCTTTCACAGCATCTTTATCATCATCTTCTAAGCTGTCTTTTCCCGGTTCATCCATCATCATCATAAGATTTGTCATGTATGTGATGTCTGTTGTTTTAAACATAAGACCTGATTCCATCCCGGATTTCTCTTCGGTTGCAAGAATAAGTGTCTGGGACTCATAGCCATCGGCCAGATCGTCAGGGCCGCCGCTGGAGACTTCTGAGAAGGATACCTTTATGTCCTTATCGAACATGCTGTCTAAGGTGGACTGAAAAATTTCCTGTGCAACACTTGTGAAGGTGCTATGCTTGTTATCACTCAGCGGGGTTTTCATCTTCTTCTATCTCCGTTAAGAATTGTGTGATTTTCACTGCCTTTTTAACCCCGAGAGTGCCAACCTCGCCGAGGAATTTCTTCTTATTATTCAAATGAATTTCAACTGGTCTGTCTTGTTTTACATTAAACATTATCAGATCGCCATTTGAAAGTCCCATAATATCTTCTATTGTAAGTTTGTTATGCCCCAGATAAACATTTGTGGGAACTTCTGTTTCAAGAAGCATATGCATAATCTCGTCCTCTTTTTCGCCCTCCAGACCTTTCTTGGCTCCGATGAGCCAGTCACTGGAGCTGATCTTGCCAAGTACAGGCTCCAGAACTATTGCAGGGATGCAGAGGTTCATCATACCGAGGACTTCGCCGAACTTCACCTCACACACAACAAGTATCACTACTTCGTTCTGAGAAACTATCTGTATAATGTGTGGGCTGTTTTCGCTTATTTCTTTCTTCATCCTGATGTTGGGAATAATCTGTCTCCAGACCTCTTCCAGATCTTTTAGTATGAGACCGAGGATCCCGTCCATAATGTGCTGTTCCAGAGACGTAAGCTCTCTGGTCTGGAACAACGGTTTACCAGTGCCACCCAGAAGCTTGTCGACTATAGGGAAAACAAGCGAAGGGTTTATTTCGAGAACAGTGTTGCCTTCCATAGGGATCATACTGATAATATTAAAACTGGTGGGGTCAGGCAGCGACATAAGAAATTACCCATATGTCATCTGATCAACCGATGTAAGTGTTATGTAAGTAATTGTACGCAGATAGTTTGAAAGTGTAGATGAAAAGTTTCTTGCAAATTTATCGTGCAGGTTTCTTATTGAACGGAGCTGTTCCTTGCTGACTCGGTCAGGTCTGCGGAAATCATAGACAGATATTTTTTTCGGAATAAAGTCCAACTGTTCAACTTTTTCTTCAGCGATCTCCTCGTCTGTAGAAACAGTAGACAATAGGGCATCAATCTCTTCCTGACTTAGAATATCAGCCATTTATGCTCCTTTATTTACAGTAAGCGACTATGCGCTGGAAAATCTCTTCAAGAGGTATGATCTCATCCTGAAAACCGGACTGAACAACAGCTCTGGGCATGCCGTATACAATACAAGACTGCTCGTCCTGAGCTAAGACACTCCCGCCTTTCAGTTTCAGAAGCTGTAGTCCTTTCATCCCATCACTGCCCATACCGGTCATAATGACACCTAGAGCGTCACGCCCGATAGTTTCAGCCACAGATGCAGCCGTTACGTCTACACTTGGGATATGCAGAGTACTGGAAGGCTCGGTTGATACTTCTGTATAAAAATGCGGCCCCATTTTTTTTATCTTAAGGTGTGTTCCGCCTTTTGCTATGTATACGTGGTTAGGCTCTAGCTTTTCTTTCCCCTGAGCTTCCAGCACTTTAAGCTTGCTTAGAGAATCCAGTCTTTGAGCAAGAGATTTTGTAAAGTTAGGCGGCATATGCTGAACAACAACTATAGGTACACCTAAATCACCAGGAAGCATAGGGATAACTTTTTGAAGGGATTGCGGACCGCCCGTGGATGTCCCTATTACGACCATTTTCTTTTTAGAAGTTATTTTAGGCGCTGGTCTTTTTGGTGCGGGAGCAGCAGGTTTTGCTGTAGATGCTGAGGGTCTTGCAAGAACTGGCTTTCTGAAAAAGGTTTTTCTTTTGGAGAAGTCTTTAATTTTTGCAATTAGCTGGTCTTCTATTTTCATAACGCCGAAACTGGCGAATGATTTCTCTTTTGGAATAAAGTCAACTGCACCAAGATCCAGTGCTCTAAGGGTAGCGTCTGCACCTTCAGTTGTAAGTGAGCTAACCATGATGACGGGGAGAGGATTTTCGGACATTATTTTTTGCAGAGCGGTAAGACCGTCCATACGGGGCATTTCAATGTCCAGAGTCATTACATCAGGATTGAGCGATTTAACCATTTCAATGGCATCAATTCCGTTTTTACCCGTACCTACAATCTCAATATCTGGGTCTTTCTTCACCATGTTTTCAATAGCTTTTCTCATAAAAGCCGAATCATCGACCACAAGAAGCTTGATCTTAGCCATGCATATCTCCCTTCAATGCCGTAACACACAAAATAATTAAGCCAAATACTTTATTAATAAAACTCCCGCAGCTTCTTCTTTAGCTTAGCAGTTGCTGCAGAGTGTATTTGCGATACTCGTGATTCTGTGATGCACAGCACCACAGCAATCTCTTTCATTGTCAGTTCTTCGAAGTAATAAAGCGAAACTACATATTTCTCTTTCTCATTAAGGCTGTCTATTTCATCACCAAGCCTTTTTATCAACCTTATCTTAACTGTTTCATCTTCTGGAGACAGTCCGGCACTTCTTATAAAATCTACCAGGTTTGTGTCACCTTCGGGGCCGACTGTTTCATCCAGAGAGAGTATTTTATCATTTTCCATGAGCTCCAGAAGTCTGTAGACCTCCTGCTCAGTAAAGTCGCTGTTTTCAACTATCTGTTTCACGTTTGGCTTTTCGCCGGCAGTGCGGTAGTGGTTTTCTATATGTCTTTCTAGCTGTTTTAGTCTTGTTCTCACGTTTCTTGGGAGGTAATCGAGATTTCTCAGAGTGTCGAGGATGGCACCTTTTATGCGTCTTTCGCCAAAAGTGTAAAAGTTAACATTTCTGTCTTTGTCAAAGCGTTCCAGAGACTCTATAAGCCCTAAGCATGCTGATGAATAAAGATCGTCAACATCAACAGTATCTGGCAGTGTGGTGCTAATGCGCAAAACCCATGACTTGATTTTGGGCATAAATTCCACAATAATTTTATCTTTTTCTTCCCGGCTGAATCTGTTGCCGGCAGTTTGCCCGTATCCTGTCACATGATTTTCCTATAGTTTATAATGAGCTTATCTATCATGAAGAAAAGGTTCTTCGCTATCAGATAAACAGAAAGAAACATTATAATATCCCTAGCTATATAAGTCAATTTTACATCATAAATAAGGAATTTCGCAACAAATGACACGATAAATACCATTGTGGCAAGCAGAAGTGCAAGTTCTCTGTATGAAAAATTCATCAGCGCCTCCGTTGTTCACAGCTCACTTGAACACCCCTTTGATCAGTGAATAGATGTTTCCTTTCTGCCTGTCTTTGGTGGATTCCTCTGGTTGTCCGGTAATTTTGCGTGCAATGGCGAGCATGTCCTTAACATAAGGAGTGTTCGGACTCAGCACACAAGCCGGTTTCTGTGATTTGACAGATTTTATAAGAGCTTTATCCTCTCTCAGGTATCCGAGAAATTCAAGTTCCACGTTCAGAAATTTTCTGGCGACATTCTTCATACTTTCAAATATCCCCTTAACGCCCTGCACGTCGTCAACTCTGTTCAGCACAAACTGAATATTCTCTATGCCATACTGAAAGTGTACCACTTTCATGAATGCATAGGCATCAGTTATCGCTGTGGGCTCCGGCACTGTCAAGACCACCACCAAATCAGCAATGGAAGTGAACCGTATAACATTTTCAGAGATCCCCGCTCCCGTGTCGAAAATGATGTAGTCATACTGTCCGTCTAGCAAAACAAATATGTCTACGAGCTTTTCGTGCTCTTCGTCAGAAAGGTTAGAAAGCTCAACGAAACCGCTGGAGGCAGGGATAATATCTATCCCGTAGTTATCCTTCTTTACTATGTCGTTCAGCCCAACCTCACCAGTCATATATTTTCTGATGGAGGCAGATACTGATACATTCAGCAGGATATCTACATTTGCCAGTCCAAGATCGGCGTCGAAAACAAGAACTTTTTTTCCTAGCTGAGCCAGCAGACAGGCAAGGTTTACCGCAAAATTAGTCTTTCCGACTCCGCCTTTGCCAGAAGAGACAGAGATGTAAGTCGCCTTCCTGTGCTGTTCCCAAGCCTTTCTGCGCAGGCTGTGAGCCTGATCTGTCATTTATCGCTCCACAAGGCTGGTATCTCGTTCAGAATCATACCAGCAATCTTCTTGCCATCCGGAAGTTCCATATCATCAGGAACATTTTGCCCTTTGCTTAAAAGCATAAGAGGCGTTTTTTTCTTTATTGGTAAATTGACAAGCGGGCCAAAATATCTGGTTTCGTCCAGCTTGGTAAATATCAGGTATTCAGGAAGCAGTTTTGCATATCTGTCATAGGTGTCCATCATCTCTGAGTGGTTGCTGCTCATAGAGAGCACCAAAGCAACTTTGATAAGCGGGCTCACCTCAAGGAATTTCATAAGATCGCCTATCTGGTCGTCATCGAACTGGCTGCGCCCCATAGAGTCCACGAAAATGTATTCGTAGTCACGGCATTCGTATATTATGTGTTCCAGTTCCGCAGGTGTTGATGCAACCCTAAGCGGTATATCCACTATCTCCGCATAAGTCCGCAGCTGCTCAACCGCACCTATTCGGAAATTGTCTACTGTAATCAGCGCAACGGATTTTTTCAGTTTCAGGCTCAAATTAGCAGCAATCTTTGCTATTGTAGTAGTTTTGCCTACTCCGGTTGGTCCCACAAGCGCAAGCACCTTGCTGTTTATAGACGAGAAGTAGTCCTTCTCCACCGGCACAAGCTCAGACATTAGCTGGGTTATGAGGTTTTTTATCTGGTTTGGGGTGAGTCCGTGTGAGGTTCTCTTTTCTATTTTTTTAAGAAACTTATAGACGATGACATCGTCCACACCGTTTTTTACCATGATGTTATAGAAGTCTCTTATTGGTCATGAGAGGTCTACCATGATGTTTTCTTTCAGGCTGGACTTCATCTCCATCATCTGCTTTTTTATGTCGGTAATGTCGGAAATAAGGCTGTCGAACCGGTTCAGTCCAAGAGTGTTTATAAGCTCTGCGATCCTGTCCAGATCTTTTGTTGTGTCAGATTTATCATGATTTTCTTTTGCCGGATCAAAATTTTTACCGACTGTTTTTTTGTTTTTAACCCTGTCGTCGTTTTCGACTGCGGCAGTTACTTCTATTATTGGTCTTGAGAAGAGCCCGAAGTTGTTGTTTTTCACAACTTTGCGCGAAGAGAGGATCATGGCGTCAGGTCCAAGTTCCTCCTTTATAAGCTTCATAGCTTCTTTCATGTCAAAGACTTCGTACTTTTTGATTCTCATGTGTCGATCTCCAGCATACCAAGACTCTCAATTCTCACACTTTCACTTATCTCATTATGTGACATTATATTAACATTTGGAACAAATTTTTCTACAAAACGTCTCATTGGGAGTCTGATCGGGGGCGAAATGATCATTAGCGGAGGCAGACCTCTCTGAATGCATTCCTCTGATTTCTTCATTATGCCCGAGAGTATCTTCTGCGCTATAGATGGGTCGATAACTATCTCCTGTCCGTCATCCGTCTGCTGTAGGTTGCTGGCAAGCATCTGTTCTGTCTTGGACGGCAGAGTGAACACGTAAAGGTTGCCGTCTGCTGCGGTCATTGATTCTGTAATCTGGCGTTTAAGGGTAAGCCTGACTTTCTCTATCAGATAATCCGGCTGTTTATTCTGCATGCCGAATGTTGCCAGCACTTCCATGATAGACTGCAGGTTTCTTATGGAAACACGCTCTTTCAGAAGATTCTGGAGCACTCTGTTTACTGTGCCCAGATCAAGTATTGAAGGTACAACATCATCCACCAGCTTTGGATATTTTTCTTTCAGCTTATCCAGAAGCTCCTGAGTCTCTTGTCTTCCAAGCAGCTCGTGAGCATTTCGCTTTATTGTTTCTGTGAGATGCGTAGCTACAACTGTGGAAGGGTCAATAATAGTATACCCCTCCATCTCCGCCATCTCTTTCACAGCCTCGTCAACCCACTTGGCCTCCAGCCCAAAGGCAGGCTCTTTCGTAGGTATTCCATCTATCTTGTCAATATCTCCTTCAGGGTTCATAACCAGAAATTTATCAGGAAATATCGTTCCATTGGTTATTTTAACACTTTTAAGCATAACGGAATATGCGTTTGCATCCAGCTGAAGGTTGTCTCTGATGCGAACTGGCGGAACTATAAAGCCCATCTCTATGGCCAACTGACGCCTGATAGCTTTTATCCTGTTCAGGAGTGTTCCCCCCTGGTTTGCATCAACAAGCGGAATAAGAGCAAAACCTATCTCCAGCTCCATGACATCCATCTCCAGAAGACTTTTGACCTCTTCATCCTCAGGGACATCCTCCCTGCTTTTTTCAGCCTCATCTTTAGCCTTCTTTTCTAGATCTTCAGGTTTCCCTCTGGACACATAAACCAGATAAAAAAGAAGTGCGGATATAGCCATAAATGAGACTTTCGGAAGTCCCGGTACAAGTGAAAAGAAAAATATAATACCGCCGGCTACAGCGAGAACCTTTGAGCTGGAAAAAAGCTGTTCGAAAAGCGCACCTGAAAGGTCTGCAGAGCCGCCTGCTCTGGAAACTATCAGACCAGCCGATGTTGATATAATAAGTGAAGGTATCTGAGAAACAAGTCCGTCACCGATAGTAAGTATTGTAAAACGTGTTGCCGCCTCAGCAGCAGGCATCCCATGCTGAAAAACACCAATAAGAAGTCCGCCGGTAATGTTTATGCCTTTTATGATGATACCAGCCATGGCATCACCCTTTACAAACTTACTGGCACCGTCCATAGAACCGTAATAATCAGCCTCTTTCTGGATCTCCTCACGTTTTTCTTTTGCCTGTTCATCTGTTATAAGCCCGGTGTTAAGGTCAGCGTCTATTGCCATCTGCTTACCAGGCATAGCGTCCAGTGTGAACCTTGCAGCAACTTCAGCAATACGCCCGGAACCTCGTACAATAACCATCCAGTTAATAAGAACAAGAATGAGAAAGATAACGATACCTACAATGTAATTACCGCCGACAACAAATTGTCCGAAAGCCCGTATAACCTGACCAGCGGCTTCTTCGCCTTCCGCCCCGTGCAGAAGGATGGTTCTGGTTGTTGCAACGTTCAGTGAAAGTCTGAAAAGAGTAACAATAAGCAGTACCGTTGGAAAAGTTGAGAAATCCATAGGGTTCTGTGAGTGTATTGCAACCATAAGTATAATTACGGATAAAGCAATACTTGCTGTAAGCAGAATATCTATTAAGGCAGAAGGTAGCGGCAGGATCATTACAACGATAATGCCTATGAAAAAGATAGAGAAGCTCAAGTCTTTCTGTTTAAAAATTTTCAAGATTCCTGAGTCTTCTTCCGCCATGTGCTGTGCTCCATAAAAAAGTAAGATTCAATTAGAGTCCGTCATCAAGCTGGTCTTTTGAATTTGTCTACAAGTGCAAGAATTTCGGCTACCGACTTGTAAAGATTTTCAGGTATTTCGTCACCTATGTCAACTGTTTTGAAAAGTGATCTGGCCAAAGGAGCGTTTTCATGAATGTGAACCCCCTGCTCTTTCGCTATCTCTTTAATCCTTAAGGCTATAAGTCTTTGACCTTTAGCCACAACAACAGGCACTTTGTAGTTCTTGCCGTCATATTTTAGTGCAACAGCGTAGTGAGTGGGGTTAGTTACAACAACGTCAGAACTAGGCACTGCATCCATCATCCTTTGTCGTGCCATATCTCTTTGGATCTGTCTGATTTTCCTTTTTATCTGAGGATCCCCCTCCATCTGCTTACGCTCTTCCTTCACTTCATGCTTAGTCATCATAAGGTCTTTATTGTGCTGCCATTTTTGATATTGATAGTCCAGTATAGCCATTATAAGCACTAAAACGCCAATCTTCAGAAGTATTTCGAAGATTATCATCGAGAGCATACGCAGTATGTCCATAAAGTCCATATCTGCCATGGAGATTATCATAGGGAGCTTGCCTCTGATTATAAAATACGCCAGATAACTTATAGCAAAAACCTTAATCAGTGATTTGATAAGCTCTACAAGGCTTTTAATTTTAAAGAATTTACCAAATCCCTTAAAAGGGTTTAACTGGGAGAATTTTGGTTCTAAAGGCTTAGTGGCGAAAAGGAACCCCACCATGTAAATGTTTACGGCAAATGCGATGATAACCAGAAGTATAGCAAATGGAGCCATTATAACGGAGGTTTCGTTTAGAGTGAACTGAAGCATGTCGTAACTGCTTTGAGTGTTTACATCTCTATCCATATTCATAAGGAACTCACGCATCAAACGAGCCAGCCCATTGAACATTGTCGGTGCGTAGAAGTAAAAAAACAGGGCGAGAACAACTATGGATACTGCAGGCGGCAGCTCTTTGCTTTTTGCAACATTTCCGTCACGCCGGGATTTCCATTTTCGGTTCCACGTCGGCTGTTCCGACTTCTCCATTCCATCTTGATTTTCTGCCATTTAAAAAAGCCTTATTATATTTGCTGTTTCCTCGAAATACCGGAGGAGAACTTTCTCGTAAACTATATAGAAATAGTCCATGCTCAGAAGCAGCATAGTTATTCCTACTACGATTTTTATTGGTATACCTACTATCATCAAATTTATCTGCGGCGCAAATTTTACTATTGTACCTATTACGATGGAAAACATTAGCAGAGTCATCAGCACCGGTGCCATTATCTTTATTGCTGTGAGAAATGTGAAAGTAAAAAGCTTCGCAATATATTCAAAAGCTACTGGTTCGATATGTCCGCCACCCAGCGGGATGAAGCGGAATGATTCTGATATAGCACCGATTACGTAGTAATGTCCGCCTATCGCAATGAAAATCAGCAGCATTGTAATGTTTAGAAAAGTTGAAATGAGTGACAAGCTTTGATCTGAAGAGGGGTCTAAGGCTCTTGCCATGTTCAGCCCCATCTGCATCCCTGCTACCTGCCCGCAAAGCTGCACACCTATAAAAAGGAAATGCGAGAGTATGCCGATGCAGACGCCTATCAAAATCTCTTTGAATATGAGTAATACCAGCAAAAGAGTACCTATGTTTTCTATTGTTACGTTTTCTACCCCAGGGTAAATAAGCAAAGCGACCAGGATTGTAAGAAACACTTTTATCTGGGTCTTAATAGCGCTGCTCCCGAAAAAAGGCGCAGAGGCAAGTATGCTGCCAACCCTTGTGGCAACGAGGATAAAGCTTGTCAATGAGTCCGGGTAGAAAAGAAATTCAAACATACTACATAATATTGTCTGTTGAGCATAATTACAACGCAATAAAATAGAAAATACTTTCATTTAAAGCCGAGATATGTAGAATAAAATATTAAACGTGTTTTAGTCGGAGGCATCGTTGAAAAGACTCAGTTTTGACGAAGGCGTACAGCTGCTTGAAAATGCTGATTTGATGGAACTGGCAGCATCTGCTGATAAAATGAGGAGAGAGTTGCATACTCAAAACACCGTCACCTTTGTTATCGACAGAAACATAAACTACTCAAATATCTGCACATGCAAATGCTCATTCTGCGCTTTTTACAGAGAAAAAGAGGCAGAGGGTGCATATGTCATGGATAAGCAGACCCTTAGCCAGAAGATCGAGGAGACTAAGTCTCTCGGCGGAACACAAATACTTTTACAGGGCGGACTTCATCCTGATTTGCCTATAGAGTTTTACGAGGATATGCTTCGGTTCATGAAAGGGCTTGGAGTTTGGGTGCATGGTTTTTCTGCACCTGAGGTGGCGCACATTGCCGGGCTTTCGAATTTATCTGTGGCGGATACCATAAAAAGGCTTCAGACAGCCGGGCTTGACAGTATTCCCGGTGCAGGAGCTGAGCTGCTCATTGATTCGGAGCGAAAGAAGATAAGCCCGAACAAGATATCCTCAAAGAAATGGCTATCTGTAATGGAGACAGCCCACGGACTAGGGATGAGAACTACCGCCACTATGATGTTTAAGAAAGAGGACGAAGCCGTCAAAATTATTGAGCATTTAGAAAAAGTAAGAGATCTGCAGGACAAAACTGGCGGGTTCACAGCGTTTATCCCCTGGCCCTTCCAGCCGGACAACACTGAGCTGGGCGGCTCACATGTTAGCGCTTTAGAATACCTGCGTGTTTTGGCAGTTTCCAGGCTTTATCTTGATAATATACCCAACATTCAGGTATCATGGGTAACACAGGGGCCTAAAGTGGGTCAGACTGCGCTTTATTTCGGAGGTAACGATTTCGGGTCTCTTATGATAGAGGAGAATGTTGTTGCCGCATGCGGAGCCAGCTTTCGCATGAGTGTGGATGAGATAAGAAATACAATATCAAAGGCGGGCTTCAGACCGGCTCAGAGAGATATGGAATATAATATTTTGAGGTATTTAGACTGAAAAACGACTTTCTGGAGGTTCTCGTTGAGATCTCCGAAAAAATGAACAGCATGTTTGAGATACACAACCTGCTTCCTGCGATTATCAACATTGCAAAGGAATACCTTGGTGTTAAGCGTATATCTCTGATGCTCATCGAAGATGACGCACTGAAAATGTATGCTCATGCGTGATTTGAAGTTGATTACTCCACGGTGAACATTAAACTTGGCGAAGGTGTTGCAGGAAAAGTTGCAAAAACAGGCGTTGAAGTTATGGCGAATCACACAGATGAGAGCAGAGAAGAGCTTGGTTATCAGGCGAACTACTTCATGTCTGTACCGTTGAAAAAAGAAGACAAGATACTCGGTGTTTTGAACCTTACAGACAAAGAGGGTGACTTTTTTAACGATGTGGACGTTAAGGTGGCGAGATATATCGCAAGCCAGTGCGCTCTCGGGGTTGACAGATTTAATGTCTACAGAGATATGAGAAAAAGTGAAAACCTGCGTGTCATAGGCATGCTGAACTCCTCTATAGCTCACGATATTAAAAATCTGCTGCACATTGTTCAGTCTTATCTGGAACTTATAGATATGGAAGAGGGGCTGAATCCTGACATGCAGGATTACATTAATGCCATCCATCTTGAAGTGAAGAGGCTTCACGGACTCTCGCTTGATCTGCTGGATTTTTCCAGACAGAGAGTTTCAATAAATTTGGAAACTTTCAAAGTCTCTGAGATGTTTACAGAAATCTTGAAACATGCTACAATTATGACTAAGGACACAAATATAAGTGTCGAATTGAATATTATTAATGATTTAACGATGAAGGTAGACAGAGGCAAATTATTCAGGGTACTGTTTAACCTTGTTTCAAATGCTATTGATGCTCTGGAGAACGACGGAAAAGTTGTTCTTTCGTGCGAAGCTGACGGTGAATGTGTTGTGTTTAAAGTGCGTGATACAGGCAAAGGGATACCAAGGGAGTATCTAAGCAAGCTGTTTCAGCCATTTTTTACATCAGGGAAGGCAAAAGGTACGGGGCTTGGGCTTGCTATAGTGCAAATGATTGTCGAAGCTCATAACGGTACAATAAGCGTAGACTCTGAAGAGGGCTTGTTTACAGAGTTTATAGTAAGGATGCCATATAACTATGAATCTTTTAAAGAATTACACAAATAAGAATGAAACCGAGCTTGCCAAAATCTTTGATAAGAGATATGGACTTGATCTCAATGATTTTATATTTTCAAGAGATGAAGACGAAAGGATTTTGGTAAAGATAGTCACAGATATAAATGTTGATGGAGATGCGGAGCTTGAGATCTCAAGTGACGGACTTAAAGCCACAGTTGATTTTTATCCACCCATAAATGAAGGCGAACCTCTTACTTCTGAAAAGATAATGTCAATCCTCCAGGAAGAGGACGTTACTGTAAACATTCACAAGGACAGCATAGAAAACGCTGTAAAACAGTGCAGTGAAGGTGGGATTTTAGAAAAAGTTATAGTAGCAGAAGGTGTTGAACCCATCCATGGGAAAAATTCTCAAATTATGCTTAACTTCGATCCTGTCAAAAGCAAACCAAAGATACTTAAAAATGGAAGCGTAGATTACAAAAACATAGATAACATAAGGATTGTTAATGAAGGAGATCTGCTTCTCACTAAAAAACCTGCCACTGCAGGCGTGAGAGGTCTTAGTGTCAAAAACCAAGAGATACCGCCTGAGCCCGGAGTAGATACTGACATAAGTGTTGGTGAGGGCGTTCGTGTTGAAAAAGACGGTACAGAGTTTTTCGCTGTAACTGACGGCTGTGTAACTTTTGGCAGAAACACTCTGGAGGTCAGCCCTGTTTATGTGGTTCGCGGAAATATAGATTACAGTACGGGCAACATAGTGTTTAATGGCTCGGTACATGTTAAAAACGATGTCCTTAGCGATTTTAAAATAAAAGCTGAAAAGGATATATATATAGACGGCATCTGCCAAGATGCACATCTGGAGGCTGGTGGGAACATTATCATCAAGCTCGGCATCAAAGGCGACCTGAAAGGGAGTGTAAAAGCTGTTGGTGATGTGTTTTTAGGGTATGCTGAAGGTGCTAATATCGAAGCCAAAGGAAACATAGATATACAGAAGTACGCATACCACTCCAATCTGAAAACTGGAGGAAGGCTTGAGGCGACTAAAGAGCCGGGCGTTATAGCCGGTGGAAGTGTTGTCGCATTCGAAGAGGCTCGAATTGTTCAGGCAGGAACAAGCGGGAACTCTAAATTCATCATTAATGTCGGTACAAAATTCTACTTTGCACAAGAGATGGATGCTCTTAAAAAAACTCAGCTGAAGTATGAGGAGAACAAGGCAAAGATTGACGAATTCCTCGGCAGTGTTGATTTGAAAAAGAAAGAAGTGCTCGCAAACCCTAAGGTTCGCCAGCTTATAACTATGCGGAAACAGATAGATGCTAAAATAGCTGATGTTGAAAAAAGCATGCAGAAACTCATAAAGGAAGCTTACCACCCTAAACCGAAGCTGAAAGTTACAGGTACTTTGTTCGGTGGACTGAATGTTCAGATTTACAGAGAGAAGGTGGCTGTGCGTGAAAATCAGAAGAATGTTGTTTACTACTTCGATGATAAATATCAGCAGATCAAATTTATTTCACTGGAAGACCAAGACTGGCAAGAATGAACGACCACATAATCATCAAAGGTGCAAGACAGCACAATCTTAAAAATATCAATCTTAACATACCAAAAAACAGGCTTGTAGTTATTACAGGAGTATCAGGCTCAGGGAAATCAACTCTGGCATTCGATACGCTGTATGCCGAAGGTCAGCGAAGGTATGTGGAATCACTATCCGCTTATGCCAGACAGTTTCTGGAGATGATGGAGAAGCCTGATGTGGATTCTATAGAGTTCCTCTCTCCGGCCATAAGCATAGAGCAAAAATCTATAAGCAGAAACCCAAGATCAACAGTAGGGACTATAACTGAAGTTTATGACTATATGAGACTGCTTTTCGCAAGAGCGGGCTCGGTTCATTGCCCTGTCTGCGGCAAACTTGTTCAGAGTTACTCCGTTCAGCAGATAGTTGACAGAGTTCTTGCTCTGCCGGAAGAGACTAAGGTGGAGATACTCTCCCCTGTGGTCAGAGGGAAAAAAGGCGAACACAAAAAGCTGCTTGAGAAACTGCTTAAGGACGGGTATGTCAGAGCTGTTATTGACGGAGAGCTCAGACGGCTGGAAGATCAGGTAGATCTGGATAAGCAGGTCAAACACAGTATCTCGGTAGTGATAGACCGTATCAAGATGAAAGAGGGGATAACAAGACGCCTCACAGATTCTGTAGAGACAGCACTTACTCTGGGTGATGGTCTGGTGGAGATACTTACTGATGAGGGGACATCACTTTATTCACAAAAATTTACTTGTCCGGACTGCGATATCAGTATAGAGGAGATTGAGCCGAGAAGTTTTTAATTTAACAACCCCTTTGGAGCATGCCCCGAATGCGAAGGGCTTGGGGAAATGCAGATATTTGACACAGCATCCATTGTGCCGAACGAAGAACTCAGTGTCCGTGAAGGAGCCATAGAGCCTTGGCAGCAGTTTGATAATTTTCATTTTTATAACACCCTTGTGGCACTGTCTGAAAAATATGGCATAGACATGAACAAACCATACGGGAAACTTGCTGATAAGCATAAGGCTATTCTTCTGGAAGGTCTTGATGAGCCCATTAAAATGTTCACCTTCAAAGGCGAGAAGAAAGTCTTTTACGATAAGAAATTTACAGGTGTGTACGGTTTTCTGAAAGAGAAACTTTACACCGGAACTCAGTCCGACAGAGACTTTGCAAAAAGATATATGTCGTCACAAAACTGCCCGTCTTGCGAAGGCGCAAGGCTTAAAAGAACAAGCCTATCAGTTTTTATATGCGGTAAAAATATAAGCGAAATATCATCCATGAATGTTCGTGAGACACTCGACTTTTTTGAAAAAGCTAAGTTTGACGGATTTATAAAAGACGTAGCCATTAAAATAATCAACGAGATAAAACGCAGGCTGAAGTTTCTGAACGATGTAGGTCTTAGCTACATTACCCTTGAGCGTAAAGCGTCAACACTATCAGGTGGTGAAGCACAGCGAATAAGGCTGGCTACACAGATAGGGTCAGGTCTGACAGATGTGCTTTATGTGCTGGACGAACCGAGCATAGGACTGCATCAGCGAGATAACGACATGCTGATTGCCACACTTAAGAACCTGCGTGACATAGGCAACTCGCTCATTGTGGTTGAACACGATGAGGACACTATATATGCTTCAGATTTTGTAGTAGATATGGGGCCGGGTGCCGGGCGTAAAGGTGGTGAAGTTGTTTTTACAGGGCATCCCGAAGAGCTGAAACACTGCGAAGCTTCACTTACAGGGCAATACCTGTCCGGTATAAAAAATATAGAGATGCCTGCTGAAAGAAAAAAAATGGATGGCAGGTTTGTGAGCCTGACCGGAGCAAGACAGAACAATCTGAAAGATTTAACATTAAAGATCCCGCTGGGGCTGAATATCTGTGTAACAGGTGTTTCCGGCTCAGGTAAATCAACACTTATAATGGATACGCTTCAGGCAGCCCTTAAGAAGAGGCTTCTCAGGACAAATATAAGATCAGGTGAGTTTGACTCCTTAGATGGTGTGGAGCATTTGGACAAAGTAATCGACATTGACCAGTCACCAATCGGGCGCACACCCAGATCAAACGCCGCAACATACACAAGCGTTTTCACAGATATCCGCGAGATATTTGCCATGACACAGGATGCGAAGGTGCGCGGGTACAAGATGAGCCGTTTCAGCTTCAACGTGAAGGGGGCAAAGGGCGGCCGCTGCGAAACGTGTTCAGGTGAAGGGTATATCAAGATAGAGATGCATTTTCTGCCGGACATGTATGTGAAATGCGATGCATGCCAAGGAAAAAGATATAACCGCGATACCCTTGATATCAAGTACAAAGGGAACAATATTGCTGACGTTATGGACATGACTGTAAATCAGGCATTTGAGTTTTTAGAAAATATTCCGAAATTAAAGAATAAGCTGTCTGTCTTAAAAGATGTGGGGCTTGGATACATTAAACTTGGTCAGCCCGCTACAACACTTTCCGGTGGCGAGGCTCAGCGAGTGAAGCTTGCAAAGGAGCTGATGAAAAGACCAACAGGAAAAACTTTATATATTTTCGATGAACCCACGACAGGGCTTCATTTTGATGATATAAACAAGTTGGTGAAGATATTCTCCCGCTTAACAGATAGCGGAAATACTGTTATCATAATTGAGCATAACCTTGACGTGATAAAGTGCGCAGACCATATTATAGACCTTGGTCCTGAAGGGGGCGAAGGGGGCGGATATATAATATTTGAAGGTACTCCGGAAGATTGTGCGGAGTGCAAGACCTCGTATACAGGGAAGTATTTAAAGGGCAAACTTAACAGATGAAAAGACTTGTTGTTACATTGATGCTGGTGTTGCTGGCTGGAATAGCTTTTGGTAATATCGAAGACTATCAGTCTGCAAAGAAAGATCTTAACTATATCGAAAACTCAGGCAAAGTTACCAGAAAATCTTATCTTATCGTTGCCGACAGATTTAATAAGATATACGAATCAGACCCCAACGGCAAGCTGGCTGATGATGCACTCCACTATACATCTCAAACATACTACAGAAGCTATCACAGATATAATAACAGCTCAGACCTTATGAGCGCTCTGAAAAATCTTAAATTGCTGGCATCAAATTATCAGACAAGGCTGGCATCCCTTGCATACCTCCAGTCAGCTAAAATATACGAAGAACAGAAGGATTATCCATCTGCCAGATATATGCTGAAAAAGCTGATGAACAGATTTCCCAACACAGAAGATTCCAAAACAGCAGAGGATAAGCTTGCAGCTATAGAGAAAAAATTTGAAAGATCATTATATATAGACGCACCTGCGCCTACTGAAACCGCCGAGTCCGTTGTGAAAAGCACAACACCTGCTGTGCCTGTTGCGCCTATAGTCATAGATGAACCAGATTCAGAAGATGAGCATGAGACAGCAGAGACAGCAAAGACCTCAAAAGAAGTTGCATATGGAACTGATTCCGCCCCTGCCTCACCTTCAGGAAAGGTTGTTGTTCACAGGATTAGGTATTTTTCCACAGACGACTACACCAGAGTTGTTCTGGATATTTCAGGAAGAACCGATTTCGAAAAACACTGGCTGAAAGCCAACCCTCAGTTTGGAAAACCTCCAAGGCTTTTTATAGACGTTCATGATGCTGTTATGTCTTCGGAAATACCGAAAGACATAAATATAAAAGACGGGCTTTTACGTGGAATCCGCTGGGGCTACAACAGACCGGGTGTGGCCAGAGTTGTTCTGGACAGCGATGCCGTAAAGGATTTTACAGTATTTGCAATGAGCGGTCCGGACAGGATAGTCATAGACGTCAGCGGCAACCCGCTTGAAAATAAGCCGATGCAGACTGCGAAATATGAATCCTCTACAAAAAAAGTTCCAACAGGGACAAAAGCCAATACAAAAGGTAATGGCTCAGCAACCCTTGCCAGCGTTTTTGGTCTGAAGATAAACACCATAGTGATAGACCCCGGACACGGCGGGAAAGACCCCGGCACAATGCATAACGGTATCAAAGAGAAGGATGTGGTGCTGGATGTGAGTAAGCAGCTTTACAGGCTTATAAAAAATAAATACAAGAATATAAATGTTTATCTGACCAGAAACCGTGATGTGTTTATTCCGCTGGAGGCCAGAACTGCCTTTGCAAACAGAAAAAAGGCAGATATGTTCATCTCCCTGCACATAAATGCTGCACCGAACAGGAACGCCAGAGGCATTGAAACCTACGTCCTGAACGTCACCAATGACAAAAAAGCTCTTGAAGTTGCGGCGAAAGAGAACTCCACCACACAAAAATCTATGTCAGACCTACAGGGTATTTTGAAATATATAATGCTGAACTCCAAACTGGAGGAATCACTGCAGTTAGCCTCATTTGTTCAGAAAAGCCTGCATAAGAACATATATAAATCGCAGAAGTACGACCTGGGCGTGAAACAGGCGCCATTCTATGTTCTTGTGGGTGCAAAAATGCCTGCTGTTCTTGTGGAATCAGGCTTTGTAACGAACTCGTCCGAGGCAAAGATGCTTAAAACCAGCAGACATCGTGAAAAGATAGCCGAAGGGATATTTAATGGTCTTAAAGAGTATCTCAGCATTTTCAACGGCGACTAATCTTGCTATCCTGCACAGATTCCATATCTAGGTAAAATATCATGTATTACATCAAACCTATGCGCTTGCAGAGCATCGTGGAACATTTTCCAGTTGCTTGTCATAAAGCTCGATTTAAACTCAAATCTTTCGTCGTAATCGTCAGTTTCTTTCTCTGTTTCAAGGGCTACATGTTTCCACGAGCCAGCTCCTTTTGGAATATATGTTAATTCTTGCTCGCCTATTTGCTTAAATCGACCGCTCCTGATAGCTTCAATCCAGCCCTTGTGTCTTTCATGTCCATCTTCATCGGTCAGCGACAGGAACAGTTCGCGAAAGATTTTTTTTATTTCCTCTGGAAGTTGTTTCCGAGGCTGTTTATTATATTCAAGCATAAAGGCATACATTTTCTCAGCAGCATCTATAAACTCAGTTGTGTTATCTCTTTCTACGATAACATTTCTTCCGTTTTGATAACTCCACTCCAAAAAAGGCATATCAGGAAAAGTAAGTGCCGGGCCATGTCCCATAGGAAAAAAACTTCCAACAGATGAGCTTTTTAACTTGTCTGCAAGTTCAGCATTATAAAGATCAATCTTATTAATCTCATCGCATATACCAGCGAACTCTCTGTGAGCCCATGTATCAGCAAATACGTGCATGCTGATACCTAGTCTATGAAGAGCATAGGGTTTATTTCTATCAGCTAGACAATAACTGAGCATGTCCTTTGCAATCGTGCTGTTAGGCTTGCATACAAGTTTATGAATGAAGTTTCCTTTGATATTTGTACCATCAGGCTTCTCTCCATTCCCTGGGAGGAAATGAAAAGGTACCCATACGTGATGGTTTTCGACATCGTTAAATTTTGTAAGTTTATAGATGTGGTGCGCTGAAGCTATTCTGGTATAAGTAGCGTCATTTTCGAACCGTATCGTTCCGCCATTAGTGGCATCATCTACATATTGTGCTGAATAAGAAATGATGTGTGCGTCTTCATGATTAAAGCCCGCTAGTCTTGCCAATACATAAGTTACTGTGTGATGGAAATCTATTTGCATGTTTGCCTCCGGTATTTTTTATAAATTTATAATACCAAAGGCTGATTACCATTAATTGGTTACCTCTGTTTAAAGTGCAGATTAAATTTAATATAGTATCTTTAAAGTGGGCAAATTTTTATTCCATAGGCAAAATTGCGTAACCTTTATTCTGATAACCTATCAGAGAGACATATCCGTTTTTCACTACCTGAATTTGCGGGTTGATATCTTTTTTGCTGATGTTTAGCATTCTGAGAGCGACAGCACACTGCTCCAGTTTTACTCCGCGCTTTACAAGCTTATCTAAAAGTTCTGCTATATCAGCTTTCAGCTCTATATCCCCCGGAGCGATATAACTGTCATTGACGGTCATAAACCTTGAGTCCGGTCCACGCACTGCAACCACCACAGTAGTTTTTACGGCATAATCTTCTATATTGTCCATGGTTTCTAAAATAAGGGAGAGTCTCGTTTTCAAAATGTTTGCTCTGGCCTGATTAAGATCAACTACAAATTTTGCAGTGTCTACCCCTTGAAGTGAATCGGGGCGGGCATATGCAGTGAGAGTAAATAGTATTAAAAACGTAACCAATAGAAATCTTTTCATAATATCACCTCTATAAAGAATAATTTATGAGGCGAACGAATTAAAACAAGAGCTAATTAGACCGTTATACCTATAACAGGTGTTTGTCTGCGGAGAACTTCTGTTTCAATCTTGTAGTTGATGGAGCAGAAACCGGCGTATTTGCTAAGCAGGTCGTAGCAGTTGTTTTCGTCACTTACATGTGCGAGGAAAATTTTGCGTATCCCTGTGTCGCAGATGGAGCTGATCAGTTTCAATGCGTCACGGTTTGAAAGATGACCTTTATGAGAAGAAATCCTTGCTTGTAAGTACTTTGGGTAAGGACCTTTTTCAAGCATTTCCTGCTCATAGTTAGACTCCAGTATCAGCAAGTCGCTGCAGCAGAGGAAGAATTCAGTGTCCTTTGTGGTAGTGCCCAGATCTGTTGCAAAGGTAACAACCTTTTCTCCAAAAATAAATCTGAAACCGAAAGGCTCAGCACAGTCGTGGCTTATGTGGAAAGGGATGGCAGAAAAACCGCCGAGGTCATACTCGCACCCCCCATCAAGTATGAAAAAATTCGAAACATCTATACCTTTGCCGTAAAGGACATCAGCAGTACCCTGGCTGACGTATACCTTCGGGGCGAATTTGTTTATAAAAGGTTTGATGCCTGCTATGTGGTCATGGTGTTCATGTGTTATGAAGAGATGAATGTTTTTACCGTGAAAAATTGAGATATCAACATTTGTCGTGATTGTTTTTAAGGGTATCCCTATATCCACGAAGACGACATTAGATCCGTTTTCAAGAAAATAACAGTTTCCTGAGCTGCCTGACGATACACAGCTGAATTTCAGGCTCAAAGCAGTCCCTCGTTAACCTTGTAAAATGTTAAAAATGAGATAAACAGGGCGGCAGATGCTACGGCAAAGCTGTCTGCGGGGCCAAGCTCTACTGTGAAAAATGCCAGCCAGAGCAGGGCGGAGAGAAGCTTTCCAGCTATTGAGTAAAACCGATATGTACCAAGCCCCTTAACGTTCCAGTAGTTATTGTTTTTTTCTCTGAAATAAAGTTTCATGATCAGATACACTATCAAAACGGCTGCTATACCCTTGTCAAGCGCCACGCCTTGCAGACCGTAAGACATAAAAAGTGCGGTCATTACGAGAGCAAATGTCAGCTTAAGAGTAAAAAGCAGAGGTGATGCCAGAAAGTATTTCAGCATGAGTGTTATTGGGTTTTTGAAAGAAATTTCGGAATCTATATATGCCTTTGACATGACAGAGAGGGCGGAAAGCCCTATCATAAGCAGGGGGTCTGCTCCTGCAAAAACAGCCAGAAGCGGAACCCAGAATGGGATGCTCTGAAAGACAAAGCAGACAGCAAAAAATGGTTTTGAGTAAAGAAACATTAAAAATGTACTCATTGTCCCGCCTTATCCTTTAGCTCAGACAGAAGGTTCAAAGCCTGAAGCGGTGTTAAGGATTCTACATCAAGAGCCTTTAGTTCGTCCACAACAGGGTGGTCGTCAAACACTAACATTGTCTGCACCACACTCGCCTCTATGCTTTTTTTCGCTTTTTTTGGGGTGTTAGCCAGCCCCTCGGGAGCCAGTTCATTCTTTTCAAGGTTGCGCAGGATGTCGTTTGCCCTGTTGATAACTCCCTTTGGAAGCCCGGCAAGTTAAGCCACATGTATTCCGTAACTTTTGTCCGCAGTCCCCGCTTTCACCTTTCTCATGAATATAAGCTCGCCGTTCTGCTCCGCAACCTCTGTTGCACAGTTTTTAATACCTTTTGTGTTAAGGCATACATCGGTGAGCTCATGATAATGTGTGGCAAAGAGTGTTTTAGCGCTTATTTGGTCAGCTATATATTCTGCTACAGACCAAGCTATTGAGACACCGTCAAAAGTTGATGTGCCTCTGCCTATTTCGTCTAATATTATAAGAGATTTATCTGTTGCGTTGTTCAGTATGTTTGCGGTCTCCACCATCTCCACCATAAAAGTGGATTCTCCACCTGCAAGGTTGTCGCTTGCGCCGACCCGGGTGAATATCCTGTCAACAACCCCTATCTCCGCATCAGTTGCAGGTACATATGACCCAATGTGTGCCATGACGGTTATCAGTGCGCACATCCTTAGATAGGTTGATTTACCAGCCATGTTCGGACCGGTTATTATAGTAAGTTTGCTCTTATCCGTATCCATCTCTATGTCGTTTGGAACATAAGGTGTTGAGATGTTTTTCTCTACAACAGGGTGTCGCCCGTTGTTTATTGTTATGTTGGTAAAGTCCCCTATTACAGGTTTCCGGTAGTTGTTTGCCAGTGCAGCTTTGGACAGAGACAACAGACAGTCCAGCTCGGAAACACTTGCTGCGGATGACCGCAGGCGTTCAGCACTCTCCGCAACTTTCCGCCGAATTTCGCTGAAAAGCTCGTGCTCCAGATTAACCAGACGGCTGTCTGCATGGAGGATTTTCTCTTCCAGCTCTTTTAACTCGGGTATTATGAAACGCTCAGCGTTAACAAGTGTCTGCTTGCGGATATAGTTTTCAGGCACACGTTCTTTATGTGCGTTTGATACTTCTATGTAGTAGCCGAAAACCTTATTAAACTTTACTTTCAGGTTGCTTATCCCTGTGTCACGCTTCTGTTCGGTTTCGATTTTAAGAAGTATTGCGCGGCTATTGTCTTTTATCTCTTTCAGTTCGTCCACTTCAGGGTTGTAGCCTTTTTTTATGAGCCCGCCTTCAGTTATGGTTACGGGGGGTTCATCCTCGATAGCATTTTCTATAAGTTCGCTGATGTCTTTCAAGTCGTCAAAATTTGCCACAAGCTCCTGAATTTGCGGGTTCTCACAGCTTTGAAGCATATATTTTACTGCGGGGAAAGTTTCTGTGGAGTTTTTAAGCCAGACAAGGTCACGGGCGTTACACCTGTTTGCAGAAAGTCTGGTGGTTATCCTTTCGATATCATAAACTTTTTCAAGCTGGTCACAAAGCCCGTCTGCTGTGGGCTGATTGTTTATGAAGTACTCTATTATCTCTTGTCTGCGTAATATTGCTGATGTGCTGCGGAGCGGGTTAAGCAGCCATTTTTTGAGCGTTCTTGCGCCCATTGTTGTTTTAGTATAGTTCAGCACTGAATATAAGGTGTTCTTTTCAGAACCGTCTCTGGAGTTTTTCACCAGCTCAAGGGTTGAAGCGGCGACACTGTCTAAATAGACACGCTCGTCGTCTGTAACCATCTTTGGTTTGAGCAGTTTTATGTCCAGAATAACCCTTTGCATGTACTTCAGAGCCATATACAAAGGTGCGGCGTAGTTTGTCTCGTCAAGTCCAAGAGACTTCATTGCACCCACGCTGTAGTGCGCCATAACCTCTCTTGCGGCAAGAGTCTCAGAAAACTTTCCGCCAAACTCAAAGCTGTTAGGCATGTCTGATGGGTAGCTTGTTATTATCTCTTTGGGGGAATACCGTTTTATAACATCGGCAATATCTGATGCAGTGCATTTTTCAAGGAAAAGCTCCCCTGTGGAAAGATCAGTAAAAGCCGAATAATAAAATGATGATGATTTATAAACTGTACATAAGAAGTTGTTGTCTGTTGCGGACAGGGCGGCATCGTCAATGACTGTTCCGGGCGTATGAACCTTTGTGACGCCTCTCTTTACTATCCCTTTGGCTTCTGCAGGGTTTTCCAGCTGGTCGCATATGGCAACGTTTTTACCAGCTTTGAGCATTTTTATCAGGTAGTTCTGATAGCTGTGGTGAGGCACTCCGCACATGGGCATGCCGCCGTCTTTGTTTTTGTCTCTGCTGGTGAGCGCTATTCCGAGTATTTTTGAAGCTTCAACAGCGTCATCGCCAAACATCTCATAAAAGTCAACCATACGGAAAAAGACGATGGTATCAGGATATTTCTCCTTCACGTCAAAAAACTGCTGCATCATGGGGGTGATTTTCTGGCTGGTAATGTTTTCTCTATTGGCACTATCAAAGGTTTCCCTCATTTCGGTGCTGATAATAATTAAATTGGGCGCAGTGTTTCGAATGCCTGACAGTTAGTGCAAGCATCAGTGTAAATCTTAAATTCGCTTTCGCAATTAGAGCATCTGTAAAAATTAGCATCCTCTATTAAAAGCTCAAGAAATTTGTTTCCTCTGAGCTTAAGAGAAGCTTTTGCTATGCTGTTGTTGAAACCGAATCTTTCCAGATAAAGGTCAATGATTTCCATAGCTTTCTCTGGATTTTCACCCTGTAGGAGCCTGTTCATAGCAAATATGTAAAAGAATGGGTTGGAAGAACCCTCCTGAATACGCTTCATAACAAGCCGAAACATCTCTTCTGTGCGTTTCATGTCGAAGAAAACTGTTTGAAATTTCAGCATGTCATCCATAGAGACCGGAAGCTCTTCTGACATAAATCTCTCTATGTCTACCAAAGCCTTGGAAGACTTTCCTGCTGCAATATTGTTGTCTATATGCATCATATTAATGCATCTTGATTTCGGTATATATTTAAGTGCGTTCTTGATGAATTTGCTTTGTCTTGATCCGCTTGTTTCTAAAGCACATCTGTAGTAACAGTAGCCAATTTCATCATCAAGATTGATTTTTTCGGCTTTTGCTATGGCCTTATATGTGTTTGCGGCTTCTTCAAATTTGTTTAATCTGCGCAGAGTTTTTGCACGGAGAATAGAGCTGTCTTTGTCTGTGGCCATCTCCAGAAGTGAATGCGCAATGGTGTAGTTGCCCGCATCAAACATTACTCTGCCAAGCTCTACAGTCAGCGCTCTTTTGGTTGACGGGTCGATGTCGGCACTCCGCAGAATGCTTTCCAGAACATATGTGGCTCTGTCGTACTGCTTGTTTTTTCGAAAGACAAGACCAGCGGCAAAGTATGCTTCTATCCTGTCTCCCCTCTCCAGAGAGGCATTTTTCAGGTGGACAGATGCTTTTTCATAGTCCCCTTCGGTGAGAGCAGAAAGTCCTTTTATAAACTCTATGCTGTATTTCAAGTCAGTTCCTTCTTCTCAATATTTTGAGGCTGTTCAAAAGGTATATTTCTAAGGCGGACCATTTCGTCCTCCTGCTTTTTTATCTCTTTTTTAAGTGCACTTATTTGTCTTTTCAGCCTGAACCTGTCCATGGAGTATAGCATACCTGTAAGCAAAACTCCGAAAAGGATTGCTGAGAGCACAACGATAAACACCGGAAGCTGCATTGGAGGTTTGTTAAAGAAATAATTCACCTGCATGGGTGCTGTGTTCAGTATAGCAAAAACGACAATAATGAGTGTCGCTGCTATTTTAATCAGTCCGCTAATAAATTTCATTCTCCTGCCTCCATATCGAACACTTTCTTTAGGTTATCGTATGTATCAAATATATGCTCTGAAATGACTCTTGTCTCCCCTAAAACAGGCATAAAGTTTGTATCTCCTGTCCATCTGGGCAGCACATGGAAGTGAAGATGCTGTCTAATGCCCGCCCCTGCGGCCGCTCCGAGGTTGAACCCCGTGTTGAAACCTTCAGTATTAAATACTTTTTTAAACACTTTTATTGTCAGCTGGCTCAGCTGCATCATCTCAAGCATCTCGTCGTCGCTAAGGTCGCAAAAGTCGCCTGTGTGCTTATAAGGTACAACCATAACATGGCCGTTGTTGTACGGGAACAAGTTCATTATTATAAAGTTATGCTTACCTCTATGCAGAATGAGGCTCTCTTTGTCATTTGATTTGTCAAGGCTAGGCTTATTGCAAAAGACACATCCGTCCTCTTTCCCTTCGCCTTTAAGATATCTGAGACGCCAGGGCGCCCAAAGTTTTTTTACGCCGGATTCTTCCATAATTCTTTCAACTCCGAAAAGACTTCAGCTATATCTATATTTATCACAATATCAGCCATGTAGTCTAGGGGGGTTTCTGTCTTATTAATTATAACAAGCTTTGAGCCGTTGTCTTTAGCATGTTTAGGAAGCATTGCAGCAGGCATGACACTTAAAGACGAGCCGACCACTATCATCAAAGAACATTCTTCAGATGCCAGAAAGGCACCGTTCAGGGCAGTCTCTGGCAGAGCTTCGCCAAAGAATGTTATATCAGGCTTAATAATACCTCCGCATGGGCACTGAGGCTGTTTTTTATCAAACATGAATTTGTCAAACACAATGCTGGTCTTAATTTCAGTGTTACAGGAGAGACAGGAGCTGGTGCTCATTGTACCGTGCAGTTCATAAATATTTCTGGAACCGGCCTTTTTGTGCAGTCCGTCTATGTTCTGGGTAATCACTCCCATCGACTTTCCGGCGCTCTCTATCTGTGCAATATATTTATGGGCAATGTTCGGCTTTGCAGCGGCAAATGGTTCATAAAGCTCGCCGGAGAAAACCTCATAGAATGTTTTCGGGCTTTCCATAAATCCGGATATATCGACAGCTTTCACCGCCTCTGGTCTTGTCCACAGCCCGGAGCTGGGTGATCTGTAGTCGGGTATTCCGCTTTTGGTGGATATTCCCGCCCCTGTGAAAAAAATATTTTCCGGTGTGCTTCTGATAAGTTCTGCCAGATCTTTTATGATGCTCATATGTTTATATATCAGTACCTAATATTTTTGACAATAAAAGGGATAAAATTCTAAAAAAAATCTTGATTTTTTAAGTAATGGCATATATATAATAACACTGTTAGCACTCGTTGCTTATGAGTGCTAATAAAGTGGAAACAACTAAAATAAAATAAACGTAAAGTTACAGGAGGAGAAACAATGGCATCTATTAAACCTTTACAGGACAGAATCATTGTTAAGCGGTTTGAGTCAGAAGAGAAGACAGCTTCAGGAATCATTATTCCTGACAGTGCAAAAGAGAAACCATTCGAAGGTGAGGTTATCTCTGTTGGTGCAGGCAAAGTTATGGATAACGGTGTTCGTGTAGAGCCTACTGTTAAGCCTGGGGACAAAGTTCTTTTTGCAAAATATGCAGGCACAGAAGTTAAATTCGACAATGAAGAGTATCTCATCATGAGAGAAGATGACGTCCTCGGCGTTATAGAAGGCTAAGTACTGAGGCATATGCCGAACTTGTAAAAAATTAATAAAATTTAGAAGATTATAGGAGTTAAATAAGATGGCTAAGACAATTACATTTAGCGAAGACGCAAGACAAGCAATACTCAGAGGTGTTGATCAGCTTGCAAACGCAGTTAAAGTTACACTGGGACCAAAGGGTCGTAATGTTGTTATAGAGAAAAAATTTGGTTCACCGCTTATCACTAAAGACGGTGTTACAGTTGCAAAAGAGATAGAGCTTGAAGACGCTCTTGAGAACATCGGCGCGCAAATGGTTAAGGAAGTAGCTTCCAAGACAAACGACGTAGCTGGTGACGGTACTACTACAGCCACTGTTCTTGCTCAGGCTATTTACCGTGAAGGTATCAAAAACGTTGTAGCAGGCGCTAAACCAATGGAGATGAAAAGAGGCATCGACAAAGCTGTTATAGCTGTTGTTTAAAAACTTTCTTCCATGTCAAAACCTATTCAGGATAAAAAAGAGATAGGTCAGATTGGTGCAATTTCCGCTAACAACGATAATGAAATAGGCGACATCATTGCTGATGCTATGGATAAGGTCGGCAAAGACGGCGTTATCACTATCGAAGAAAACAAGTCCACTGAGACAGTTCTTGATGTTGTTGAAGGTATGCAGTTCGACAGAGGCTACCTCTCTCCATACTTCGTAACAAACCCTGACAACATGGAAGCAGTTCTTGAAAACCCATATATACTTATGCTTGAGAGCAAGGTGTCCAACATGAAAGACATCCTTCCTGTTCTTGAGCAGCTTGCTAAAGAGAATGCTCCTTTCCTTATCATCGCAGAAGATATCGAAGGCGAGGCTCTTGCAACTCTCGTTGTGAACAAGCTTCGTGGTACACTTAACTGCTGTGCTGTTAAAGCTCCTGGTTTTGGCGACAGAAGAAAAGAGATGCTTAAGGATCTGGCTGTTCTCACTGGCGGTACTGTTGTATCCGAAGAGACTGGCATGAACATCAACCAGGTATCACTTGCTGATCTTGGCCGCGCTAAGAAAGTTGTTATCGACAAAGAGAACACAACTGTTGTAGAGGGTGCAGGCGAGATAGAAGAGATTCAGGCAAGAGTAAACATGATCAAAAAACAAGCTGATGATTCAACATCAGATTATGACAAAGAAAAACTTCAGGAAAGACTTGCTAAGCTCTCCGGCGGTGTTGCTGTTATTAAAGTTGGCGCTACAACAGAAACAGAGATGAAAGAGAAGAAGGCAAGAGTAGAAGATGCTCTTTCAGCTACAAAAGCTGCTGTTGAAGAGGGGATTGTCCCTGGCGGTGGTGTAGCTTTCGTTCGTGCTCTTAGCGTGCTTGACGACATGAAACTCGAAGACGAGCAGCAGATAGGTGTTGAGCTTATTAAAAAAGCACTCACACACCCTCTTCGTCAGATCGTTGCAAACGCTGGATTTGAGTCTTCTATAATCGTAAACGAGATTATGAAGTCTGACTCAGATTCTTACGGATTCAACGCAGCTACAGAGAAATATGTAGACATGGTTGAAGCAGGTATTATCGACCCTACTAAGGTAACACGCTCCGCACTACAAAACGCTGCATCTGTTGCATCACTTATGATAACAACAGAAGCTATTATCACAGATGTTAAAGAAGAGAAAGGCGGCGGAATGCCAGATATGGGCGGAATGGGCGGCATGGGCGGAATGCCCGGCATGATGTAATTTTGAAAAACCTATAAGCTTCGTTATGCGTCGTCTGTTTTTTCTCGCTTGGGTTACATACCAGTAAGTATGCGCCCCTGCGTCTCGAAAAAACATCCTTGCATAACTCGCTTCTAGCTTTTCAAAAAAGCTTGCTCAAATTAAAACAAATTACAAAGGGAGTCCTTCGGGGCTCCCTTTTTTTAATATCAAAAACACCACCTGTAAGCCTCAGATATCGTCATAAATGATAATGGCAAAAAAACTTCATGAAATTACAGAACTCGCGAGGGCTGCTATTTGGTGAAATGGCGGTGGGGTTTAATTCGGCAGATGCTTAAGACGTTCATTTACTTACTGATTAGCTATGTAATGCGCGGGAGATGTATATTCAAACAAACTCCGTTTTCGGTGTTTCTGCAAGTAAGCTTACCATTCATGCTTTTTTCTATGATCATTTTAGACATATAAAGACCTAGCCCGGTTCCTTTGCCTTCGTCTTTTGTTGTAAAATAAGGCTCAAAAATTCTTGGCATTATATCAGCAGGTATATTGTTTCCTGAGTTACTTATATCCACAGAAATATGATCTGCCATGACATTAACATCAATTTGGATGGTTCTGTCTGCGCTGCTGTCAGTTCCTGCATATTCCATGATTGCATCGCTGGCATTGCTGATGATGATAATGACGACTTGTTTGAATTCACTTGGAAAACCAATGATGATATCTTTGCCCATTTCACAATAGCTTTCAGTATAGTGTTTGCCATAGCTGAAGCTATGTGAACCGCATGTGCAGTGCAGGATGGTTTCGACACCTTTGCTGCTTAGCTGAGGTTTTGTTAACTCTATTGTTGTTATCAGCTGCTGTACTATTGAGAACTCGGATTTTTCTTTATTAACAGAGAAATAATTTTTGAAGTCGTCTATAGTTTTTGACATGTACTGGACAAGCTCAGTGTGATTTCTGAAAAGCTCCATATAGTCAATTTCACAAGGCTGCCCCAGATAAATATCTTTCATCAGCTGTGATGATAGCCCTATATTGTTCAGGGGCTGTCTCCACTGATGTGCGATAGCAGAAATCATTTCACCCATAGCGGCNACTGTCCTTTTGTCTGTTTTTAGCAACTTCTATTTCAACCTGCTTTTTAAGCTCTATGTTTAGCTTTTCCAGCTTCATGTTTTCAATTAATCCTGTAATAACAAAAAATGTAACAACAAAGCCGTCTTCCAGCTTAACTACTTTATTAGAGAACCAGTCATTAATTGCGCTGTCTTCAAAGCTGAATAACAAGTCTCGACTTTCCCCTGTCTCTACTATTTCGCAGTATATTTCGAATAGTGATTTTCCATATTTTCCAATAATCTCAGTATGTTTTGGGAGAACCTCCAGAAGTCTCTGGCCAATGATTTCATCTTCATCTTTTTGAATAATCTCACATGCCACTTTGTTACTAAATACGTACTCGAAATCCACAATTTCGTTCTGTTCATTCCGGATTGATTTAAAATACTGAACACCATTAAGTGATGAATCCAGAACTTTCTCAAGCTGCATTTCCAGAGAGTTCTTTTGTTTTTTCAGAAGGTTATTTATTTTTTCGTTTTTAGATTCTATGTCGCTAAGTGAATCTTTGAGTGCTAATTCAATTTGTTTTATTTCAGTAATGTCGTTTAAATACCCATGCCAGAGAACACTTTGGTCGTGAAGTTTTTCTGGGTTCGAAATGCCCCTGAGCCATCTAAGTCCTTTATTAGGCAGTAAAACTCTATAGTCGCATTGCCATGTTGTCAGGTGTTCAAAAGAATCTAAAATACTGTCTACAAGCATTTGGTAATCTTCGGGGTGGATTCTTGTAAAAGCTAAAGACGCATCACCCATAACCTCTTCCGGGGTAACTTCGTAAATATCCCAAATGCCGTCTGATGCATACGGAAAAGCACTTCTGCCGTCGAGGAAATATTGAAACTGATAAAGAGCACCAGGTACCTGCTGAGATAGCCGTTTTAAGAGCTTATGGCTTTCTTTGATCTGAGCAGTGCTTTTACGCAGCTCTGTAATGTCTTTTACGGAGAAAAACATTAATATTTCATTGTCAAAATTTGCAGATGTTACAGTAATTTCGCAAATGTAAGTTGATTTGTCTTTTCTGGTGTGCACTCTTTCGAAAATCACAGGTTTATCAGATGAATTCGCAATAATATTTTCAAATTCTTCTTTGCTGAGCTTTTTATCGAAGTCAAATACAGTTTTTCCTGATAATTCGTCACGGGTATATCCGAGCAGAGTGGAAGCAGCGCTGCTGAATTCGAGAATTTCGCCTTTTGTATTTATTATAAAAAGACTGTCAGATGTTACTTCTAAGAGGGTCTTATATATCTGCCCATTTTTAATCATAACGAACCTGCCATAAAACTGATGTATATATCAAATATGTTACCGTTATAATTATATAAAAGCTAGCTTATTTAGCTTTACAGCGTTTTAGCCTTAATGCGTATGGATAAAAACATGAGAGATCAGTCCGGTGCTGTGTGCAGGTTCTTTTTTTTTACATTGTTAAATTGTTAACATTGTGATTATGCAGTAAATCTCATACAGGTATGTTATTATATATATAACTCTTGCATAAACACAAAAAGGTGTGGATTTAATTAATGAACATACGCAGCTTCACAACAATACTGATTTACCTTTCTCTGCTTTTTGTCCCTACTGCTGCAAGCATAGCCAGTGATCTGGAATATGTCCCTATAGTGAGTAATTCCGACGAGATTGTTCTCAGTGAGGCAGAAATTAAATGGCTGAATAAAAAACACACTGTAAAAGTAAGAGTAGCCGAAGCTCCTCCTTATCAGATTAGAAGCAATCCTCCAAGCGGGATTGCTGTTGATTATATAAAACTGATTGCGAAAATACATGATATAGATATTGCATTTGATATCTCTCCAACACCCTGGGCTCAAGCGCTGGAAATGCTCAGAGATAAAAACGGGCTTGATATGGTGCTTACAATCAAACCTACCCCTGAGCGGGAAGAATACATATCATTCACTGATAACTATCTAACATCACCATGGGTAATATTTAATAGAAATCAGGACAGATTTGTTGGAGATATTTCGAGCCTATACGGGCAAACAGTTGCCGTCCAGGAAGGTTATGTAACACATGAAATTCTGGAAAGAGACTATCCGGAGATTAAGCTTCTTCTTAAAGACAGCACAGAAAACGCTGTGAGAGCTGTTTCTGTTAAAGAAGCAGATGCTTTTATCGGAGACCTTACTATTGGTTCATATATAATCCAATATTACGGCTACAGCAATTTGAAAGTCGCTGCTCCAGCACCTTTTGGAAACCATGACCAAGCTATGGGGATACGAAAAGACTGGCCGGAGCTCAGCAGTATTATCAGCAAGACATTAATTTCTTTTTCTCCTGAGGTGCATTCCTCCATTTTTAACAGGTGGCTTTATGTTAATTATCAACAAGGCATGATGTGGAAAGACGTAACTAAATGGGCTTCGGTTGCCGGCGTATTTGCCTTAGTTATAATAGGCATTATAATTTATTGGAACAGACTGTTAAAAAAAGAAATTAACGAGCGTAAAAAGAATGAGATTATTGTGGAGAAGTTTTTCCAGCAGCCAATGAATCTTCACTTAATTGCAGGGATTGACGGTACTATTCACCGTTTTAACACAGGATGGAATAGTGCTTTAGGTTATTCAGAAGAGGAGCTTGAAGGAACAAATTTCTTCGATTTCGTTCATCCGGATGATATCGCCATCACCCAAAAAGAGATGGAAAAACTGAGCCAAGGTGAAATAACTTTTTATTTCGAAAATAGATACCGGCATAAAAATGGCAAATATCGCCTATTCGCCTGGTCAGCTATAGTAGAGGAAAAAGATCAGCTTGTTTATGCTGTTGCAAGTGACATAACCGAAAAGAAAGAATTTGAGTCAGTTTTGAAGGAGACAAATGAACAGCTCCAGTTAAGAGTGAGAGAAGAAGTAGAGAAAAACAATCACAAAGAGAAGCTCCTATTTGAACACAAGCGGTTTGTAGATATGGGGCAAATGATAAGTGCCATAGCTCATCAGTGGAGACAGCCTCTAAACAATATTTCATTAACCTCGCAAATGCTAAGAGATATTGATAAGGGGCATGTTTATAGTATGAACAAGGCGGATCTATACACACAGCAAAATGAAATTATTGAATATATGTCTAAAACCATTGATGATTTTCGAAACTATTTTTCTAATAAAAAAGAGAAACATAATTTTTCTATAATAGATGAAATCCACAGCACTATGAATCTGGTGAATGCTCAATTTAACGCACTAGCAATCATGGCTCACATAAAAACTGAAGGGTCAAACAACCAGCAGGGTAAAGAAGACTTGTTTGTTATGCATGGTTACTCTGGTGAATTTCGTCAGGTACTGCTGAACATATTAATAAATGCTAAAGATGCTGTGGTTGATTTCAGAAAAAATCATCCAGATGAAGATGGCAAGATCGTAATTAGTGTTGGATATGATCCCGTTGGTTATCGTGTAAGTATAGAAAACACTGGTGAGAATATCCCCGATGAAATTTTAACAAGGATATTTCAGCCGTACTTCACAACAAAAGCTGAAGGGAAAGGAACAGGAATAGGTTTGTATCTTTCTCGGATGATCATCGAAAACGAGATGAACGGTAAGATTTATGCAGAAAATACTGAGCTTGGGGTAGCTTTGCACCTTCTGCTTCCAAAAAACAGCAACTAAAAAAAATATACTAAAACAGTTACTCATAAGGGCTGAATGTCAATCCCCTGAGTCTGAAAAATCTTCCATATCGCTGCCGATAATGTGGGCAGCCATAGCTCCTGCGTGGATGTTGCTTGTGGCGTCCCTCTTCTTTGATTTTTTTGCTATAAATGAAATCAGCCAAAGTATGCCGGCTATGCCGAAGCAGACAACAGCACCGCCAAGGGCACCTTTAACCCCTTCTATGAAGTGCTCCTTCAATCCTAAAATGCCTGCAAAAACAAAAAACAGTATTATAATCAATCGCAAAAATTTCATATAAGTATCCTCATAATATTTATTATAACCTTTACATGTCAGGAATGTTAATATTTAAAATATTAGTTTTTCGGAGGTTAAAATGAGAATACTTAGCTTAACTGCATTTGTTTTAATGCTGGCATCATTCACCATGGCGGATGTTCTTAACATTAAGATGAAAGACGGGCAGGTTCATAAGTTTGATACTCAGGAGATATTGTCTATGACGTATGGCGAGAGTGAGCAACCCTCTATCGATCTGTCCGGCAAATATAACTACTCGGGTCAAACAGCTTCTGCTGTACAGAGAGGTGACACTGTTAAGATTATGTATAACCGAAGCGAGAATGCTTTGATAACTGGTGAAGTTGAAGCTGATGTGCTTACAGGTGTGTGGATAGAGGACGCTTCTGGAAGAAAATGTGAAGAACCAAAACAAGGCAGATTTTACTGGGGGAAGACAGTATTTAAAATTCAGGCTAATGGGAATCTGAAGGGTCAATGGGGTTATTGTGAGGATGAGCCAAGCCAAAATTGGGAGTTTATTAAAATACAATAAATAACAAGCGTCTTCGGACTGCTTTTGTATTGTCTAAAGCTGAGTTAGGTCTATAATAGCCCCCATGAAAAAGATAATAATCATAAAAGCCGGAGACACTTTTCCTCATATGGCTGAAAAATTTGGAAGATTTGATCAGTGGGTTTTTGATGGTCTGAATGTGGACAAAAACCTGATTGAAACTATAAATGTGGAAAACGGTGAAGAACTGCCGGAGCCTTCTGAGATACTCGGCGCTGTCATGACCGGATCCCACAGCATGGTCACAGAACGGCTCGACTGGAGCGAGAAGACAGCAGAGTGGATAAAAAAAGCAGTCGAGACGGGACTGCCGTTTTTCGGCATATGCTATGGTCATCAGCTTCTTGCGGAAAGTCTTGGCGGCGAGGCAGGCTATCATCCGAAAGGCATAGAGATTGGAACTGTTATGGTCAGCCTTACCGGAGAGGCTCTTAGTGACGAGCTTTTCAGCAGCATGCCTTTAGAATTTCCAGCACATACAGTACATTCGCAAACAACTATTTCACTGCCCTACGGTGCGGTATGTCTTGCAAAAAACGCACACGAATCTCATCATGCTTTCAGATATAAGAATGCATGGGGTGTTCAGTTTCATCCAGAGTTTAACGCAGAGATAATGAAGGGGTACATAAGAGAGATCGAAGAAAATTTAGCTGATTCTGAAGTAAAAATGAATAGCGTTACTGAGACGGAGGAGGCTTCGCGGCTGCTGAATATTTTTGCTCTCTACTGTCTTCGTCATTAGCGTGTTTCATACATTCGCACTCTTTTGCGCAAACAGCGTTTTTACCTTGTTTTTTAGCCAGATAAAGGTATTTATCCGTTTCTGCAATAACCTTTTCAAAGCTGTCTATTTCGCTTCCGTGAGAAACCTCTATAACTCCAAGGCTGAGCGTTATGCTTATAGTGGTTTTGCTAGATGAAAATTTTAACTCGGATACCTGTTTTTTAATCTTTTCTGCTACATGAACAGCGCTTTCAAGCTCTGTGTAGGGGAGTATTATTGCAAACTCGTCACCGCCGAACCGACCGCAAATGTCGGACTTGCGCACTGTGGAAAGAAGTTTCTGACCAACAGTTTTCAGCACCAGATCACCTAGGCTGTGTCCAAAGTTATCGTTTATCTCTTTGAAATCGTCTATGTCAAAAAGTATAAAAGAGAAATACCCGTCAGCAGAACGCTGGTTTCTGGCAAATTCCATCTCTAGAAGTTCTATAAGTGAGCGCCTGTTATATACTCTAGTTAGAAAGTCATATCTTGATATGTTAAGCATTACACGAAAGAATTTGACCATCTCAATGAACCGCATGAAAGAGAAGATGGTATACACCAGAAAAGCAGACAGAAGGAAGTTGATAACAGTATCCATTCTGTAAAACTCAAACATGTAACCTATCTTATGCATCAGATTGACTACATCAATGTATTCTGCAATCCCGAACATCACTCCGCCGAAGATAAACGCAATGATACTGTCCCTGATAAGGGCTTTTTTCATTGTTTTTACAATGCTGAGAGTTGATTTGCTAATGTCTTCGTTCATCGTTTAATAAATCCCACCGTTAAAGCTTGCTTATGATAAATAACAGCTAGGTAATATACAAGTATATTTTAAGAATTACTGCAATATGTAAAATTTATTGCCATATTCAGAGCATACTGGCAGAATCAGATTATGAAGAGAAAATTTTTTAAAAGCCCGAAGGTGAATCTTCAGGTGAAAATCTCAATTCTGATCTTTATACTGATGATGGTTTTCAGTCTTGGGCTGGGCGAAAAAATGAGCCGGGACGTGAAACATGAAACCTATCAGATAACTGGAAAATATATAGAATCCATACCAAACCTTGTGAACAGCTCTATGTATAACTTTATGCTGAATGGCGATAGACAGTCTATCAAAAGGCTGGTGCTTCAGCTTCAGCAAGACAGCAATATAATGGGCGTACACATCTTTAATCAGGAATGGAAGCTCACAGAGTCACTGCCGGAACTGCTGAACAAATACGATGAAAAATATATCGATACCATAGTGGATAACAAGGTGGATAGTGGATATAGAGAGACGGTTATAGACGGTAAGAATGTTATCTCTTATTACTCCCCAATAGCTAATGCGCCGGAATGCCACATTTGTCATCTGAAAAGTGAAGGTGAGATTCTGGGTTACATTAACATAAACATAGACCTGACATACCTTTCCGACATACTGGGGGCGGATGCAGCCAATGTTCGCAAAATTCTGTTAATATCATCAGTCGGACTTTTTCTTCTTCTGGTCATTTTGGTCAATATCCTTATTTCCAGACCCCTGCACAGACTGGAAAAGGCAATGCAGGAGGTTGCAAACAACAACCTAGAGGTGCGGATGGAAGTTTTGTCCGAAGACGAGTTCGGGCGGATGTCCAGACTTTTCAACTATATGATTTATTCTCTGCGGAAATCATTTGGAACCATAAGCAACATTCACAAGAACATGATGCACAACGACAGGCTTATGACCATAGGCACACTGACCGCAGCTGTTAGCCACGAGATTAAGAATCCGCTGAACTCCATAATGCTTCACTCTGACCTGCTTGCTATGAAGTGCCCTGAGCACAAAGAATATTCTGATAAAATACTGATGGATGCAGAGCGTATCAAAGATATTATAGACAACACACTTAATTTTTCGCGTTTTGATGACGAGCAGAATATCAAAGATGTTAACATGAACAGCTTTATGGCAGATGTGCGTCTATATGCTGACAGGACAATTCTGAAGTGGACAGACATACCTTTGAGCATGAACGTGCAGGAAAATCTGGGTGTGCTGAGGGCAAATCCTGTTCATTTGGAACAGATTATTCTGAATCTGATAAGAAACGCAGTTGAGGCCGTGGAGGGCTCAGAAAGCCCTATGCTGTGGGTGAGTGCTGTGAGGGAAGACGGTAAAGTGGTTATAAAAGTTACCGACAACGGCAAAGGGATACCAGTACAGATAAAAGAGACTATTTTTAATGAGTTTTACACTACAAAAGCAACAGGAACAGGTATAGGGCTGTATATTGTTAAGGAACTCGTTAGTAAATATAATGGTGAGATATCCCTTGATTCTGCAATAGGTCAGGGGACAACTTTCACCATTGCATTACCCATTGGAGATTCTTTGGGTTAATCTAGTATGCCTTAACTTTTTTAAATCTACCGGAACCTTTTTCTTTACATTGCATATCTTTTTTATTATATTACAAACTCGCAAACATGAATGAAATGCACGAGAAATATAAAGGAGAATCATATGGGAAAAAACCTTTTTAACAAGGTTTGGGAGAAGCACACTGTAGATGTGCTCCCAGGCGGACAGACTCAGCTTTTTATAGGTATGCACCTCATCCACGAGGTTACAAGCCCACAGGCTTTTGCCATGCTGAAAGATCTGGGTGTCAAGGTGGCGTTTCCTGAAAGGACATTCGCTACAGTTGACCACATTATACCTACTGACGACACTTCAAGGCCATTTGCTGACCCTCTGGCAGAGGAGATGATGCAGGCTATTGAGAAAAATACAGCCGAGAACGGTATCACATTTTTTAACCCTGAATCAAAAAAGCAGGGTGTTGTGCACATCGTAGGACCGGAGCAGGGGCTTACACAGCCGGGCTCCACCATAGCTTGCGGCGATTCACACACAGCAACACACGGCGCTTTTGGTGCTATCGCTTTTGGTATAGGTACATCACAGGTGCGAGACGTTCTTGCAACACAGACAATGTCCATAGCACCTTTCAAGGTGCGCAGGATAGAGGTAAACGGCAAGCTTAAGCCGGGCGTATATGCCAAGGATGTTATCCTCTACATAATCAGCAAACTTGGTGTAAACGGCGGTATCGGGCACGCCTATGAGTTTGCAGGTGACGTTATAGACACCATGAGCATGGAAGGCAGAATGACCGTATGCAACATGGCTATAGAAGGCGGCGCAAGGGTCGGATATATCAACCCGGACGAGACTACTTTCGCATATATCAAAGGTAAACCTTACGCTCCGAAAGAAAACTGGGACGAAATGGTTGAGTACTGGAAATCAATCGCCTCTGATGCAGATGCTGACTATGATGATATCGTTAAATTTGATGCTGCAGACATAGAACCTCAGGTCACATGGGGCATTAACCCTGAGCAGACAATAGGTATCTCTGAAAAAATCACAAACCCGAAAAATGACGTTATGCAGGAAGCTCTCGATTACACTAGCTTCTCTGGAGGCGACCTTATGAAGGGTAAAAAGGTGGACGTGGTGTTCATCGGAAGTTGCACCAACGGGCGTATCGAGGATTTTCGTGAAGCTGCAAAATATGCAAAAGGACGCAAGGTCGCAGAAGGCGTGAGAGCGCTTGCTGTGCCGGGGTCATTCGGTGTGCGCGATAAGGCTGTTGCAGAGGGACTGGACAAGATATTTATCGAAGCTGGCTTCGAGTGGCGTGAACCGGGATGCTCTATGTGTCTCGCTATGAACCCTGACAAGCTTGTGGGCAGAGAGATATCCGCTTCAACATCGAACAGAAACTTCAAAGGCCGTCAGGGCTCTTCGACAGGAAGGACACTCCTTGTTTCTCCTGTTATGGCTGTTGCTGCTGCTGTGACAGGTCAGATAAGCGACTGTAGAGAAGTCTTCAATATCGGAGGTAAGTGAAATGGCACTAGGTAAAATAGAGAAAGTCATTGGTCAGGCTGTGCCTATCCCGGGTGACGATATAGATACAGACAGGATTATTCCTGCACGATTTCTGAAGTGTGTGACATTCGATGCTCTGGGCGAGCAGCTTTTTTATGATGTCCGCTTTGACGAAGATGGCAAAAGCCTGAATTTTCCAATAGACCAGCCGCAGTATAAGGGTGCTAACATTATTGTTTCCGGAAACAACTTCGGTTGCGGTTCTTCCCGTGAGCACGCTCCCCAGTCTATCAAAAAAGCTGGTTTTGATGCTGTTATCGCCGGAAGCTATGCTGAGATATTTTTTGGGAACTGCACAACACTTGGGATAGTCTGTGCAGAAGCATCAGATGAGGTAAGGGCTTCTTTAATGAAGGCTATAGCTGAAAACCCGTCAGAGAAGATGGAGATAGATGTTGCCTCTTCCAAAGTGCTTTTTAACGGAAACTCTTATGATGTTTCCATTAAGCCAAATTCAAAATCAGCATTCCTTGCCGGAAACTACGATTCGCTGGCTGACCTTTTGGCTAGAATGAGCAAGGTAAAAGAGCTTGAAGCGGGTCTTAAATACTCTTTCAAATCGTAAACTACTAACAAATATATCATTGTGGGCAGACTGCTTCTGAGTCTGTCCGCAGTGGTTTTTGTATAAAGACTTCTGCACATTCACACAGAAGACAGAGCTATAGCTTTTGCTTATAGCGGCTTCTTAATTCATTGTTCTTTCTGATAAAACTTCTTGAAATAACGCTTTTTTATATATAGGATATATGGGTAAAAAATATTATCGTTTAGATTGAGGTAAAAATGCCGGATTTTCTGTTGGAAATAGGAAGCGAAGAGATACCCGCCGGATTTATAAGCGGCGCGTGTGAGTATCTTAAAAAAGATTTTGAAAAAAGACTTACCGATGCAGGCATCGGTTTTAATAATATCGAGTCAGACGGAACCCCCAGAAGGTTTTACGTAAATATTGCTGGGCTGGCTGAAAAGCAGGACGATAAAGAGGAGACCATTATGGGACCTCCTGCATCTGTAGCTTTTGATGCTGAGGGCAACCTTACTAAAGCCGGGGCTGGCTTTGCAAAATCAAAAGGCCTGCCTGAGGAAACCCTCACAAAAGTAGAAACCGACAAAGGTGTTTATCTCTCCGGTGTTAAAAAAACCAAAGGTGTTCCTACCAGAGAGTTCATCGAAGGTATTCTTGTAGATATTATCAAAGGGATACCATTCCGTAAATCGATGCGCTGGGGCGACAAAGACTTTCGTTATGCCAGACCTGTTCACTGGTTTCTTGCTCTTTTTGGCGGAGAAGTTATCAATTTTGAAATAGACGGAATCAAAAGCGGAAACCGGACCATGGGACACAGAATCCACCACAATGAATATTTTACTGTGGAGAATTTTGAAGATTATAAGTCGAAGCTGAAAGCGAATAAGGTTGTGTCAAGCACAGCAGAGCGAGTTCAGCAGATGCGCGATCAGGTTGCAGAAATAGAGAAAAAGGCAGGCTATAAGGTTGATCTTGATGAAGAGCTTCTTGAGACTGTTGCAGGCTTAGTGGAATACCCAGTGTCTTTAATGGGCACTTTCGAAGAGAAATATCTTGATATTCCGGCGGAAGTCCTTATTACATCAATGAAATATCATCAGAAATATTTCTATGTAACTGATAAAGAAGGCAATCTGGTTAATAAGTTTATCGGTGTTTCAAACACAGACCCAAAAGACCCGGAGCTTGTGAAAACAGGTTATGCGAGAGTCCTTCGTGCAAGACTGGCTGATGCGGCTTTCTTTTGGGAGAATGATAAAAAGTACCCTCTGGAAAACCGTGTGGATGAGCTTAAAAAGGTTGTTTACCAGGAAAAAATTGGAACCTCATATGAAAAGATGGAGCGTTTTAGAAAGCTTGCTGTGTTTTTCGCAGAGAAGCTGAACCCTGCTGTCAAAGCTGATACTGAGCGTGCTGCAACACTTTGCAAGGCTGATCTTTTAAGCGAAATGGTTTATGAGTTTCCTGAACTGCAAGGGATAATGGGGCGCAGATACGCAAAGCTTCAGGGCGAGACTGAAACTGTAGCAGCCGCTATCGAAGAGCATTACCTGCCCAGATTCGCAGGGGATGATCTTCCAAAATCTGACGTAGGTGCATTTGTCTCTATGGGCGACAAGCTCGACACCATGTGCGGCATTTTTGCCATCGGCATGATCCCCACAGGAAATCAGGACCCATATGCTCTCAGAAGGGGCGCAATAGGTATTTTGTCAACCATAAAGAACAAAGGCTACCGCATGGGGCTCAGGCTTATGATAGCTGAGGCTGTGAATAATCTTGCTCTTTATATTACTTTTGACACTGCAAAAACAGTTGATCTGGTTTACGAATTCATCATCCAGAGATTCCGTCAGATGCTTGCATCGGATGGACTTCCAGCAGACTGTGTGGACGCTGCGTGTGAGATATCTGATGATATTATTACAATAGAAAAGGCCGCTAAAGCCCTGGCAGAGTACAAACAAACCGCAGAGTTTGCAAGTATTGCGGGCGGGTTCAAAAGGATTAATAACATACTGAAAAAAGTGGAGCATACATCTACAGAATATGATCCTGCACTTTTTGAAACTGAAGACGAGAGGGAACTGGACAGACTTATAACTGATAAGGCTGACCAGATAAATAAAGAGGTGAGTGAAGAAAACTTCACATTGGCGATGACTCAGCTGCTTACTTTCAGCGGGCCTGTGGATAGCTTTTTTGGAAATGTCATGGTTATGGCAAAGGATGAAAAGGTAAAGATCAACAGGCTAAGTTTGCTTAATAAACTGAAAGAAGTGTTTAACATGCTGGGAGACCTGACAAAAATTATATAATCGGGGGTTATCCTTATGGGCGCCAAATGGGTGTATTTTTTTGGGAAAGACCGTACTGAAGGTGACGGCAAAGACAAAAACCTTCTCGGAGGCAAAGGAGCAGGGCTTGCAGAGATGACAAGCATCGGAATACCTGTGCCGCCGGGCTTCACCATCACGGCTGAGGCTTGTGTACAATATTATAACAACGGTAAAAAGTATCCTGATAACCTTTGGGATCAGGCGAAAGCCGCTCTTGCCACTCTTGAGCAAGCCATGTCAAAGAAATTCGGCGACATTGAGAACCCTCTTCTGGTTTCCGTGCGTTCCGGCGCAAGGGTATCCATGCCGGGTATGATGGACACAGTCCTGAATCTCGGTCTTACTGACCAGACAGTGATAGGTCTGGCAAAATCATCAGGGAATGACAGATTTGCCTATGACAGTTACAGAAGATTTATCCAGATGTTTTCTGATGTGGTTATGGGGATTCCTCATCACAAATTTGAACACATCCTTTCTGATATGAAAGATGCCAGAGGGGTGAAGGAAGACATAGAGCTTTCAGCGGATGACATGAAAAAGGTAGTGGAATCTTTCAAAGCACTTGTGTCCAAAGAACTCGGAACAGATTTCCCGCAGGACCCTATGACACAGCTGGAATACGCTGTTAATGCTGTGTTTGATTCATGGAACAATCAGAGAGCTAAAACCTACCGTAAGATAAACAAGATGTCTGATGAGTGGGGCACCGCTGTAAACATTCAGTCTATGGTTTTCGGAAACATGGGCGATGACTGCGGAACAGGCGTTGCATTTACCAGAGATCCTTCCACAGGCGAAAAGATATTTTTCGGAGAATACCTTGTAAACGCACAGGGTGAAGATGTTGTGGCTGGTATCAGAACACCGGAGCCTATAGCGAAGCTTAAAAGCGAAATGCCTGAAGTTTACGAACAGCTTGTAGAGGTTTATCAGAAGCTCGAAAAGCATTATAAGGACATTCAGGATATAGAATTTACCATAGAGAGAGGCGTTCTTTACATGCTTCAGACCAGAACAGGCAAGCGTACCGCTTGTGCTGCTGTAAAGATTGCCTACGACATGTTTGCAGAAGGACTTATAGACAAGAAGACTGCAGTTCTTCGTGTTGAGCCGAATCAGATAGACCAGCTTCTGCACCCTATGATTGATCTTTCAGTAAAATATGATGTGATTGCCAAAGGTTTGCCCGCATCGCCGGGAGCCGCTGTTGGTACTGCGGTTTTTAACGCAGAAGCCGCAGAGGCCGCTGCTGAAGCTGGCCAGAAAGTTATCCTTGTGAGAGCAGAGACATCTCCCGAAGACATAGGCGGCATGCACGCTGCGCAGGGTATCCTTACTGCCACCGGTGGGATGACAAGCCACGCTGCTGTTGTTGCCCGCGGTATGGGTAAATGTTGTGTTGCAGGATGCGGTTCTATAAAAATTGATGAAAAAGCCAAAAAATTTACAGCCGGGGAAATAACTGTTAATGAGGGTGACATGCTCACTATTAACGGCACTTCCGGAGAAGTTATACTAGGTGCGGCGAAGCTTATCGAACCGGAGCTTTCCGGTGAGTTCGCTGAGATACTTAACTGGGCAGACGAGTTCAGAACGCTGGGCGTTCGTACCAATGCAGAGACTCCTGCTGATGCCAAAATTGCAAGAGATTTCGGTGCCGAAGGGATTGGACTTTGCCGTACAGAGCATATGTTTTTCGAAGGCGAAAGGATAGATGCTGTACGCGAAATGATTTTGGCTGCAAACGAAGACGGCAGAAGACGCGCACTGAAAAAAGTAAAACCTTATCAGAAAGAAGATTTTCTTAGTATTTTCGAAGCTATGGAAGGGCTGCCTGTAACTATCAGACTGCTTGACCCGCCTCTGCATGAATTTATACCTCATACTGACGAGGATTTGCAGAAAGTTGCCGATTCATCAGGCCTGCCTTTTGACCAGCTTAAGGCGAAAGCACTTGAACTGCACGAGTTCAACCCTATGCTTGGACATAGGGGCTGTCGTCTGGGACTTACATATCCGGAAGTTTACGAGATGCAGGTTTACGCCATTATGGAGGCTGCTTGTGAGCTGAAGAAAGCCGGCAAGAATGTTAAGCCTGAGATAATGATACCTCTGGTTGGACATGCCAAAGAGCTTAAAGAGCTTGAGGAGATGACAAGAGAGGTTGCGGCGGAGGTTATGGATGAACTTGGTGTTCAGGTGGACTACCTTGTTGGAACCATGATCGAGCTTCCCAGAGCTGCTCTTACTGCTGATGAAGTTGCTGAATATGCTGACTTTTTCTCATTTGGCACTAACGACCTCACTCAGACAACTCTTGGGCTCAGCCGTGACGATTCCAGCAGATTTCTCCCTATTTACGTGGAGAAAGGGATATACAAAGAAGACCCTTTTGTTTCAATAGATACATCAGGTGTCGGTCAGCTTGTTGAAATGGGTGTTCAAAAAGGACGCAAAGCGCATCCGGGTCTGAAAACAGGAATATGCGGTGAGCATGGCGGTGACCATGCCTCCATAGATTTCTGCCAAAAGGTAGGGCTGGACTATGTCAGCTGTTCACCTTTCAGAGTGCCTGTTGCGAGACTTGCTGCTGCCAATGCCGTGCTTAAAGGCTAAAAAATAACTTAAAAGGGGCACAGTTTTAACTGTGCCCTTTAATGTTTTGTGGAGTAATAAATGAGTTCTGTTTCCCAAGACCTTTATCAGCTGATAGAGGAGACTCTCGGTTGTGAGCTTGTCGGCATGCGCTTTTTGCATGAGGATAAGGTTGTGTCTGAGATGGGAAGACAGGACAGTAGCGTTGAATCATTAGAAATACTGGGAGAAGATTTCAGAGCACAGCTTTTTCTGGACAAAAAACTCACCCCTGAGAAAAAAGATATTGAGCACCTAAAGAAGATATTCAACCTTTACCTAGGCAGCTCCAGCAGAATATTCTGCGGTGCAGAGATACTGGATACCATTACGAACAGGAGCACCATAGACTAGGTTCTTCACCAGCTTATGGGTATGCTTGTGGGGCGTGGCGGTTTCTACTGTGCAGGGGTAATGTTTCTGAACGAGGCTCTTCTTGAGCTACGGGGTGTTATATTTGCTGACAGTACAGGCAGGGTTGATGCAGGTGCTTTCAAGAAGACAAAGCTGACATTTGAAACAAAAAACCAGCTTTCGGATATTATGTTCTATGACAGAACAGATATAGTGAAAAAAGGGAGCATCGAAGGGCTGAAAAAGATGGCGGACTATTTCTGTGATGATATTCTGGTCACGGGACTTGGGGTTGGAGATAGACCAATTGGGATTTTGATGGCATGCAAGGATAACTATACCAAATCCGACAGCGAAGCTCTTCTTCTATACGGAAATATCTGCTCACTCTCCATAGAGTTTTCCAGAACCGTCAAGCAGCTTGAGCTGACAACGGCAGACCTTGCAAGTCTGAGGAAGACCGCAATGAACTCAGAAAATCTGGTTAGAATGGGCAGACTTTCAGCCACTGTTGCTCACGAGCTCAAAAATCCGCTGGTGGCCATAGGAGGCTTTGCCAAACGGATGGAACAGACCGCTGTAAATCCTCAGACAAAAAACTATATAAAGATAGTTCAATCCGAAGTGCACAGGCTGGAGAGGATTGTCGGTGATATTCTTATCTATTCCAGAAAGATAGAAATTGATCTTAAAGATTTTAAACTAAGAAAGCTAGTAGAGGAGATCATGGAGATGAGTGCGGGGTGCCTCAGCTTCGGCATGGTCAAACTGCAGCTTGACATAGACGAACAGCTCACAGTTCATGCGGACAGGGATAAGCTGAAACAGGTCATCATAAATCTGGTGTCTAACAGTATTCAGGAGATGACAGAAGGGGGCGACATGAAAATAGATGCCTCACAGGGTGACCGTCACGTTACTATATCTGTTTCAGATACCGGAGGTGGAATTCCTTCAGATAAGCGTGAAAAAATCTTCGAACCGTTTTATACTCTTAAAAAGACCGGAACAGGTCTGGGGCTTCCTTTATGTAAAAAGATAATGACAGCCCACGGTGGGGATATTGTAGTGGGCGAAGCAGATAGAGGCGCAGTTTTTTCACTTATTTTGCCTAAGCGAGGATAGAAAATGTCTAAAAAGAAAATACTCATCATAGACGATGAAGAGCATATCAGGGCTCATTATACAGCTCTTTTAAGCGATCAGGGTTTTGATGTCAAATCAGCTGAGGACGGAACCTCCGGACTTGCTGCTTTTAGAGATGAGGAGTTTGATCTGGTGCTTCTTGATGTGAACATGCCGGATAAATCAGGACTTGAGGTTCTGAAAGAGATAAAAGGGATTAAAGATGCGCAGGTGGTTTTTCTGCTTACAGCTTTCGATGAGTATAAGCGTAATTTTGCGTCACTATACGCAGATGAATATTTCACCAAAGACAAGAAGGTCGATATCCTTTTGAGACGTATCGCTGAGCATTTAGAAGACTAGATAAAAAATGTGAGAGTGCTTTGCACCTTAAGGCTTCAGAGCTTTTATTATTAGTTATTTTTAATCAGCGGCTGTTTTTTAGTTTTCCGTTAATGCTGTACAGCTCAGCAAGAAGCAGTGCTACAACCCTATAGAGATTTTCAGGTATTTCGTCGAAAAGATCCAGCGTAGACAGCGCCTCAACAAGGTCTTTGTCCTCTTTAATATGTACTTTATGTTCTTTGGCGGCTTCGATGATTTTGTCCGCAATAATCCCCTGCCCCTTAGCAACAAGTTTTGGTACCTTGTCCTGTTTATCGTCATAACGTATGGCGGCGGCTTTTTTGCGATCATACTTCAAGAGCTGTCCTCCGATTAAATCTCAAGCATTTCAAATGTTTTAATGTATGCCTGTTTAATAGTATCTATCGTCGAAGATTTCATGTGCATAAACGACAATGCACCTCCTGAGTGAACAGTGAAGACATTGTTCACCAGCATGGCTGCTTTAAAAAGGTTTTCCATATCTTTGTCTGAAGAGCTCATGAGGATAGCAGGAGTTACTGTCTCTGGTCTGTCTGTGAGAAAGTGCAGGCAAAAATAAGAGCCATACCCTGTTGCAGCCGCGGGAACTTTAAGGTTCTGCACTTTTGATTCAAGGAACTGGCGGATGCCGTCACCTGCAATGTTCAGACTGTTGTAGTCCATTGTTTTGAGTTTATTAAGGGTCTGGATGCCCACTGCCATTGAAAGCGGGTTGCCGGAATATGTTCCGCCGCCGGCAAAAAGCTTCTGTTTGGAGATAGTCTCCATAACGTCTCTGCGTCCCCCGTAAATGCCTACATGCATCCCGCCAGCTGTTGCCTTGCCGAAGGTGAAAAGATCAGGCTGAACACCAAGCAGGGGCCATATGGAGCCGTAACGGAAACGGAACCCTGTGACAACCTCGTCAAAAATGAGCAGAGTGCCTGTTTCATCGCAGAACTGTCTTATAGCTTTCAAATATTCTTCGTCAGCCAGTATCCCGCCACCAGCACCGAGCATAGGTTCAAGTATTATGGCTGCTGTGTCATCTTTATATTCGTTTAGGATATCCAGAGTGCGTTCGGTATTATTATAAGGTACAGAGACAGTTTTAAGTCCTTCGGGAGCATTTTCACGTTTTACAAATGGAGGGACAACGCCGTTGGAAAGAACAGAGTTTCCTCCGTGCCATCCGCCTTCAACTTTTACTATAACATCCCGTCGAGTGAAAGCTCTTGCAACACGCGTGACATACATTGTGGCTTCTGTGCCGGAGGTACATAAACGCATAAGCTCCAGTTCGGGGACAGCACTCTTTAAAGTTTCTGCAAACTCAATCTGCATTGTGTTCAGTGTCCCGTGATGTATGCCTGCTTCCAGCCCTCTTTCAGCTCCGGCGTTCTGGGTGATGCTGCCATGTCCAAGCAGTAAGGCGAAATGTCCCATCCACAAATCCAGAAGCCTGTTGCCGTTTGTGTCGTACATATAGATGTCTTCACACCTGTCGGTTACAACTGGAAAAGGGGGGTAGGATCTTATGTCGTGGCAGATACCGTTTGGAAAAAGACTTTTCGCCTTTTCGTACAAGGCTTTTGATTTGCTGAATTTCTGTTCGTAAAGTTTATAAATATCATCCATGTTTCTTGCTTTCCAACATTTTGCGAAGATCGATAGCGTTTTTAGGCGCACACCCTTTAGAAGAGTTGCAGAACGATATAAAAACATTGTCTGATATCGCACTGAGTGCACTGGCATCTTTTATTATCTTCTCCAGTTCGTCTTTTTTATAGTTGTATTCCAAGTCACGTGTATCGTGAGATATCCACTTAGGCGAGTTGCCGTAAAGTCTGAAGTAAGCATTTCTTTCGAAAGAATTAACCATATAGGGTGCAAGTCCGCTGGATGAAGGGTAATCACACACAACCATCCCCACACCCAGGTTCTTTATCTCCTGAATATACTTTTCTTTGTACCAGCGTCTGTTTGCTAGCTCAACAAAGAAGGGCTTGTCTGAAAACCTGTCTCTAAGTGCTGCAATGTGGTCAAGGTTTGCTCTGGACGGTGCAAATGCGTAGAAGAAATCTGCAAAATAGGCTTTAACTCTGGGGTAAATAGGGTCCAGACCATTCTTGAATCTGCTGGCATCAAAAAAAGATGAAGGGTTCTTTAGAAACCTTTTGGGGAGTCTAACTGAGAATTCCAGATCTTCGGCTGAGTTTTCAGCTATATTTTTAGTTATCTCCTCTGTGGGATCAGTGTAGAATGTAAATGTGAGTTCTAAAAATTTGATACCTTTGTCTTTGCTGTAGTATCCAAGCATATTTTCGTTCTGGGTTCCACGTGGATAAAAGTTGCCTGTCCAGTCGTCAAATTTGTAGCCGGCAGTGCCTATGTGAAAAGGTGTGTCCTCATATAAAATCATTATTATTTCCTTTATTATAACAGTTGTTAAAATAAATATGCTGTTTTCACTCTCAACGCAAGCAGTAACTTGCAAAATAAATATAAAAATGCTATTGACTTGTTATGAGTCTTTTGATAGATTTCGTGTTTCGTGAAGCAATACAATATAATGCGCTCATAGCTCAGCTGGATAGAGCAACGGACTTCTAATCCGTAGGTCGAAGGTTCGAATCCTCCTGAGCGCGTTTCGAATAAGTTTGTGGTGGATGTAGCTCAGTTGGTAGAGCTCTGGATTGTGGTTCCAGTGGTCGCGGGTTCAATCCCCGTCATTCACCTTTTTTTTTGCTTTGCGAGTGTGGCGGAATTGGTAGACGCGCTGGACTTAGGATCCAGTGTCTTACGACGTGGGGGTTCGAGTCCCTTCACTCGCATCTAGCCCTTTCAAAAGTTTGTCAAGCGGGTGTAGCTCAGCTGGTAGAGCGCGACCTTGCCAAGGTTGAGGTCGCCGGTTCGAGTCCGGTCACCCGCTTTTCTATATACCTAAGGAGATTAATTATGAAAGTTACCGTAAAAGATGGGGAGAAATCCCAGAAAATACTTAGCATTGAAATTCCGGCTGAAACATTTAAAAGTGTATTTGACAAGGAGCTTGAAAAAGTTTCCAAAAATATAAAGGTTCAGGGATTCAGAGAAGGGAAAGCCCCTAAAGACATAGTTCTTAAAGAGAAAGGCCACGCTGTCCGTGTTCAGGCTCTGGAGCTTGTGATTAACGAATCTGTACAAAAAGCTATCGAAGAGAACGATATCAGAGCAATGGGGCAGCCCGAAGTTAAAGATGTAAGCTTCGAAGATGATGAAAAGCCAATCACATTTGATGTTCTTGTGGACATTTTTCCTGTTTATGAAGTCGCAAACTATAAAGGCTTCGAGTTTACCAAAGAGGTGAACGAAGTTGCTGATGAGGACCTTGAGGCTGTTCTGAATAATCTCCGTGACCGTCAGGCAGTGCTTGAGCCTGTTGAAGGTGACGCAACTGTAGCAGAAGGCGACACTGCTGTTATGGATTTCGAAGGGAGCATGAACGGCGAAATCATCCCGAACGCATGTGCTAATGATTTCTCGCTGGAGATAGGCTCAGGCCAGTTCGTTCCAGGATTCGAAGAGCAGTGTGTAGGTATAAAGAAAGGCGAGAAAAAAGACATTGTTGTTACATTTCCTGAGGAATATCAGGAACCTTCAATGGCCGGTCAGCCAGTCACTTTCGCTGTTACTATAAAAGATATAAAGAGAAAATCACTTCCTGAGATGGACGATGAGTTCGCAAAAGGTGTGAATGAGAAATATGAAACAATGGCTGAGCTCAAAGAAGAGATAAAGAAAGACCTTGAGCTTGAAGCAGCAGAGCTTGCAAAAGACGGCATCTACAACCAGATGCTCGATAAAATTATTGAAGAGAACCCATTTGAAATACCGATGGTAATGGTTAAAGAGCAGGCTGAAAGGCTTGTTGAGCAGCAGCTTCGTCAGTATGCTATGTATGGCATGGATCCAGCTCAGCTTGGCATAGACAAAAAAGTGCTTGCAGAGCAGAATTACCCTACAGCTGAAAAGCAGGTAAAAAGCGCTCTTGTTATAAATAAAATAGCCGATCTTGAAAACATAGATACTACCGACGAAGACTTCGATAAGGCTCTGGGCGAGTTTGCTGAAAGATATGACAAAACTAAAGATGAGCTTAAAAAAGAGCTTGAGCAGCACGGTGGTATGCAGTCATTTCAGAATACTGTCTTTACTAATCTTGTATATGACATGCTGATGGCTGAAAACAAAGTTGAAGAAAAAATTGTAACTAAAGCCGAGCGTGATAAAAAAGCAGCAGAAGCTGCAAAAGAGGCCGGCAAGGAAGCGTAGATGAGCTATTACGTCCCATACGTTATTGAGCAGACAGGCAGAGGGGAAAGATCTTACGATATATATTCCCGCCTTCTGAAAGACAGGATAATATTCTTAGGCTCTCAGGTGAACAGCGGTGTTGCAAACTCTATAGTGGCGCAGATGCTCTTTCTGGAAGCGGACGATCCTGACAAAGATATATACCTATACATAAACAGTCCCGGCGGTTCTGTTACAGATGGGCTGGCTATATATGATACTATGAACTACATAAAGTCTGATGTATCTACTATATGCATAGGTCAGGCAGCAAGTATGGGCGCAGTGCTTCTGGCGGCAGGGGCAAAAGGTAAAAGATATTCTGTTCCAAATGCCCGTATTATGATCCATCAGGTTATGGGCGGTGCTCAGGGTCAGGCAACTGATATTGAGATTCAGGCGAAAGAAATTCTTCGCATTAAAAAAATACTTAACGACATCCTTACTGATGCCACAGGGAAAACCTTTGATAAAATAGAGAAGGATTCCGACAGAGATTACTTTATGTCTGCATTAGACGCTAAAGAGTACGGCATTATAGACGATGTAATCACCAATAAGCTTGATAAAAAGTAAATGAAGCTTATTGTAAGATAATGCCTATTGTGCATATCAGAGGTGATGATTTATGGCAAAACAGAAAAAAGAATCCCTCTCCTGTTCATTCTGCGGAAAGAGCCAGGACGAGGTTAAAAAGCTTATTGCAGGTCCAAACGTGTTCATATGTAATGAATGCATCGAACTTTGCAATGAGATTCTAAAGGAAGACCTTGATGAGTTGGGCGGTGAAGAGCAAGTATTTAACCTGCTTTCACCTTCAGAGATAAAAGCTAAACTCGATGAATATGTCATCGGTCAGCAGGAAGCCAAAAAGATACTCTCCGTTGCGGTGCATAACCACTACAAAAGAGTTCTTCATGGCAAAAAATCAGAAGTGGAACTGGAAAAGAGTAACATCCTTCTTCTGGGACCCACAGGAACAGGAAAAACACTTCTCGCTAGAACATTGGCCAGAATTCTTAACGTGCCTTTCGCAATCGCAGACGCTACGACCCTTACAGAGGCCGGCTATGTAGGCGAAGATGTTGAGAACGTAGTGTTAAAGCTTCTTCAGAATGCGGACTACGATGTTGAACGCACTCAGAAAGGTATAATATTTATAGATGAAATAGATAAAATATCCAAAAGAGGCGACTCACCTTCAATAACCAGAGATGTTTCCGGTGAAGGTGTTCAGCAGGCTCTGCTGAAAATTATCGAAGGTACGGTTGCAAACGTTCCACCACAAGGCGGACGTAAGCACCCTCAGCAGGACTATATTCAGGTGGATACATCAAACATCCTCTTTATAGTTGGCGGAGCCTTTGACTATCTGGACGAAGTTATCAAAAAGAGAGTTGGTAAGAAGACTCTCGGATTTTCCAATAAAGAGACAGCCACAAAAGGCGAGCTTTCAAGATTTGAACTTCTTTGTGAGCTTCAGCCCGGTGATCTTGTAAAATACGGACTTATTCCAGAGTTTGTCGGCAGGCTTCCTATGGCTGCAGCCCTTGAGGATCTTGACGAAGAGTCACTTGTCCGCATCCTTTCAGAGCCGAAAAACAGCCTTATAAAGCAGTACGAGCAGATGTTCAAGTTTGACGAAGTTAAGCTTACTTTTACAAATTCCGCTCTTAAAGCTATTGCAAAAAAGGCTCTAAACCGTAAAACCGGCGCAAGAGGTCTCCGTTCCATCCTTGAAGAATCCATGATTGAAGTTATGTACACTATCCCTTCAGAAGAAGGTATTAAAGAGTGCATTATAAACGAGGACGTTATAAACGAAGGCGGAAAGCCGATCCTCATGTACGAGAACAAGAAAGAAACAGCTTAGAGGTTCGTTTCTTACAAATAAAGATAAAAAGGAGATGCTTTGCATCTCCTTTTTTTTATAGATATTTCGAAAGGGCGATATTTTCTTTGGTTACCATCCATGATGGGAGATTTTCTTCATTGGTGGCATAAATATCAAGTTCTTTCATCTCGGTGAACTCCATAACAGCTTTTTTTACCATATAATTATTGCCGTTATATTCCCCGTTCATAAAATCATGACCGCAGAAGAGCCCATTTTTACGAATTTTCGGATACCAGATATTTATGTCATGTTTAATATGCTCGTATGCATGGTTTGCATCTATGTATATAAAGTCCAGACTTTCATCTTCGAAGAGAACTGAGGCTTCATCTGAAGTCATTTTCATAACAATGCTGCGTTCTCCGAAAACGTTCAGAGCTTCAAGAGAATGTTTATACATTTCATTCAGCTTTGGCTGTGGATACAGTGCGGAAAGCTTCCATACGTCCACTGGAAACTCATGCCACGCGTCTATGGAGTAAAGAAGTGACAGCCTGCTTTTTTCAAGCAGAACAGAAGAGTATCTGCCCCAGCCTACTCCCAGCTCAACTCCAGTGTTTAGTTTCATGTTATTTATCAGCAGAGGTATTTCACTTCGGTCAATATCTAATACATTCATTTTTCACCCTTATTTTACAATGTAATAATCTATTTCATTCTCGAGCATCTGCATTGAGATAGTGCTTGCTGCGTCATGATCGTCTGCACAAATCATCACAGGAGTTCCGTCATGGTTGTCTGGTGTAAACTTTTGGCTTTTGCAATCAAGAACTGTTTTAGCTTTACTGTCATAAAGTCTCGTTATCTTTATGCCCGCTGCAGAGGCTAAGCCCAGCACCACAGAGCCGACTGGACCTAAACCAAATATTGACAGTTTCTCAATATGTTCGTCTTTAATAAAAGTACTGAATTTGCTGAAAAGACTGTCTATGAGACTTTCTCCAGAGCTGGAATCAAAACAAACTGTTCTTGACTTATTGTATTGACTAAGATAGTTATTCAGTGATTTTCGCCACTCAGAAAGTCTTTCGTGGGATGCTGTATTTGCTTTTTCCAGTTTATTAAGATACTGAAGACGCTTTGGTATCCAGTATTTCATTATTTTAATTTTAGTACTTGCAAAAAGAGCTTCGAATTCGCTTTGTGGAATATCTGTGAAGTTGAATACCGGCTTATACGTTTTACTGGCAAGCCTGAGCTTCTCCATAAAGTCGTCTTCGTCTCTGATAAATCCGTTTTTTACACCCCATCTGTATATTGGAGTACCGGGGTAAGGGATTAGGTCAAATGGAGTGCGCGGGATATTTTCATACCCGTCTATATAGTCTTTTACAAAATCAACAGTTTGATCCAGAGACTCTTTTGTGTCTGTCGGCTCGCCGAAAATATAAGTGAGGGTAAGGTTTACGCCGCCGTCTTTGACAACGTCACAAGCGTTTTTAAGCTGTTCTTTGGTGACCTTTTTACCTATGAAATCAAGAGTTTTCTCATTATATGATTCGACACCTATAGCTATTGCATCACATCCCGAATCACGTAAAGCATCTACTATCTCTTTGTCAAAAATCTCCGCACGTCCTTTCACGTAGTGTCTGAAGGTGAAATTGTTTTTATGATATGCTTCACAGAACTCAAGTACTCTCTCTTTAGAATGTGTGAAAAGATCATCATAAAACTGCACGTATCCGATTTCTTTTATATCATTCAGCAACAGCAGCTCTTCTATAACATTAGTGATGCTTCGCATCCTGAATTTGCCTGTGTGGAAGCAGAAGTTACACTTATGGGTGCAGCCTCTTGATGTCAGGATTGGAGCCCATTGAGTTCCGGCTGGATAGCTGAATCTTTGATGCTCAAGTTTGACATAGTCGTTAATATAACTATCAAGATCCGGGAAAGGAATTGTATCAAGGTCATGAATAATCTCCTCTCTGCCAGTGAATATAATATCTTCACCCTGTCTTATATATATGCCCGGAATGCTTTCAGGATTATGTGGTCCGTGTAAAAATCCCTGAGCATATTTGGTTAAAGCCAACTCAGCCTCACCGGAGAACAATACGTCTGCCCCTGTTTTTTTCAGACAGTATTCAGGAGCGCTGGAGGGTCCGGCACCGCCTATAATGACCGTGCACTGAGGAGACTGATTTTTTATAAGTGCTGTCAGGCTGACGGCATCAAAAAGCTGATCCATAGCAAAGCCCATGCTGATGAGCCTGTACCCGGTATCGACAACTTTTTTTAGTTCTGAGATAAAGTTTTCTTTATAAAGGTTGCAGTCAAATACGTCTGCGGCTATATGGTACTGCCTGAGATAGGAAATTAGATATGCAGGCCCAAGTGTTGGCAGCATAAGGCTTTGAGGAAGAATCACAAAAAGTATTCTGTCTTTATTCATTTTTCATCCTTTTTGTATTTAAAAAATAGGGTAAAACAATATATATAAGATCGTCCATTAATACAAAATGTAAAATGTTAATGATAAAAAGCTCCGGGTTATTTATGGTATATCAGATATGGATGTCTATTAGTTAGCTTTTACTTGCTACAGCTCAGCGGCTGATATGATATAATGTCAGTCCAAATTATAAATATAATTAATTTGCAAAGAAATATTTGTATTTTGAGTAATAGAGGATATATTATGCAAACAGGTGAATTATGGAAAGAATTGAACAATATACATTAATACCACTGAGGGATATGGTTATTTTCCCTTATATGATTTCCCCGGTTTTTGTAGGGCGCAGCAAGTCAGTTAATGCTGTTGAAATTGCGCAAAACACTACAAAACATATTTTTTTCTCACTCCAGAAAGATGACGAAACAGATGAACCGGACATGGATGAAATGCACGCAACAGGTGTTGTGGCAAAACTTCTTCAGGTGCTGAAACTCCCTGATGGTACTGTTAAGCTTCTGGTAGAGGGTGTTTACCGAGCCCGCATGCTCTCAGTTGCAGAAGAAGGCGACTGTCTTTTTGCCAATGTGAGCATTTTGGATGAAAGCGGAGTGAATCCGGCAGAAGAGCCAGCGCTTTTCAAAATGCTGGTGGATTCTTTCAACACTTATGCGGAGATTTCGAAAAAGATAAGCGATAACATACTCGATACTATAAAAGAGATAGACGAAGCGGAGAGGCTCGCTTATTCCGTTGCAGCCAATATGCCGCTTAAAAATGTAGAGCATCAGGCTGTGCTTGAGATGGATGATTCCACCCAGCGTGTGGAGAAGGTCATCGAACTGGTGCAGACATACATAGAGCTTACAAAGATGGACTCCCGTATAAGACAGAAGGTGAAAAGCCAGATGTCCAAAGCCCAGAAAGAATACTATCTGGGCGAACAGGTGAAGGCCATTAACGAAGAGCTTGGCAAGGACGACGATTTTAAAGCTGATATGGAAGAGATGGCAGAGAAGATTGATAATGCTGATCTTTCAGAAACCGTCCTTGAGCGAGCAAAGCGTGAGTTTAAAAAGCTTAAAATGATGTCGCCGATGTCCTCAGAAGCGACGGTTGTCAGGAACTATCTGGACTGGCTGCTCAGTATGCCTTGGAATATATTTACTGAGGATGACTTAAAGATAGATAAAGCGGAAGAAATACTTAACCGTGACCATTATGGTTTGGAAAAGCCAAAAGAGCGGATTCTGGAATTTCTGGCGGTAAAAAAGCTGGCAGGTGACATAAAAAGCCCCATCATATGTTTCACTGGGCCTCCAGGCGTTGGTAAAACTTCATTGGCAAAATCCATATCAGAAGCTATGGGGAGGAAATTTGTCCGTATGTCTCTGGGCGGTATGCGTGATGAGGCAGAGATAAGAGGTCACCGAAAAACATATATCGGCTCCATGCCGGGCAAGATACTCCAGTCTCTGAAAAAAGCCGGCAGCTCCAACCCTGTGTTTCTTCTGGACGAGATAGATAAGCTAGGTTCTGATTTCAGAGGTGACCCCTCTTCGGCTCTGCTTGAGGTGCTTGACCCTGAGCAGAACAACACATTTATGGATCACTACCTTGAGCTGGAATTTGACCTTTCAAAAGTTTTTTTCATAACCACTGCAAACAATGCGCACAACATCCCTAGACCGCTGCTTGACCGTATGGAGGTCATAAACGTAAGCGGATATACAGAGAGAGAGAAGCTGGAGATAGCGAAGATGTTCCTCATTCCTAAACTGATGAAGGAGCACAAGCTTGATGAAGACGGCAGAACTAACATTGCAGATACTGCTGTACTTGAAATTATAAGAGGCTATACAAAAGAGGCGGGTGTCAGAAATCTTGAGCGTGAGATAGCATCCGTTATACGCAAATGCGTAAAAAAGATCGTACAGAAACCCGATATTAAATCTGTGAAAGTGAATAAACCGACCATAGAGAAATTTCTAGGCATACCAAGATTCCGAATGGAAGATATTCCAAACTCCAGGGAAGTAGGAGTTGCTACCGGTCTGGCATGGACACCTTATGGCGGAGACATACTCCAGATAGAGGTGGCAATGTATAAAGGGAACGGCAAAATGCAGGTGACAGGAAAGCTTGGTGACGTGATGCAGGAATCTGCCAAGACCGCTTTTACAGTTGTGAAAAGTCATGCTTCTAAGTATCAAGTGCCTGCTAACAGGTTCACAGAAAAAGATATTCATGTTCATATACCAGAAGGCGCTGTACCGAAGGACGGGCCTTCGGCGGGTATAACAATGGCCACAGCTATCATGTCGGCACTGTCTGGCAGACAGGTGAAATGCGACATAGCTATGACCGGAGAGATCACCCTGAGAGGGCGTGTTCTTGCCATCGGCGGCCTGAAAGAAAAGGTGCTGGCGGCTCACAGAGCTGGTGTGAAAGAGATAATCCTTCCAAAGGCTAATGATAAGGACTTGACAGACATCCCCGCTGATGTTAAAACAGTTCTCCGGTTCCATCTGGTTGATACTATTGACGAGGTGCTTGAACTGGTAATAATTTAAATAACAAGAAAGGATGTGATTACTGTGGCAGTAAACGCAGTAGTTCGTGTTGACGGAGAAAACGTCGACTACGCTCTCAAACTTCTGAAGAAAAAGATCGAACGCGAAGGTCTTATTCGTGAGATTAAAAAGTATACTTACTACGAGAAGCCAACTGAGGTTCGTCGTAAGAAACTTTTAAAAGCTCGCAGAAAACAGCAGAAACTCCAGCGTAAGATCGCTGAAAAGTACAAATACTACTAGGGTCTACCCTGGGGGTTGTGCAAACGCCTAAGTGCGTAAAATGTAAATGAATGGTCGTTTGTAGAAACGGCTGTCTTTATAGCAAGACCGGTAAAGCGTATGCTCTGCCGGTCTTTTTTTATGCAGATTTATTGTTTACAAGATTATTTAAAATCATAGTAACTTTTATTTTATATACAGCTGCTTAAGGTTTTCTATGATGCTTCTGACATTATCATTGAGTCTTTCATCTTCAAAAAATTCCAGCGCTTTCTTCTTTGATTCTATTTGCTCTTTTTTAAGCTTTGCCACAGCAGATTCTGCCTCTGATAGCATTGTTATATCTTTTTCGTTTAATGAAAAGTGGTTGGTTATAAAATCTTTATCCGCTACATAAAGCACAGTTTCGATAAATCTGGCAATTGTTGGGAAATAAGGCTCAAATTCGCACCTTCTGGAGAGAAGCTGACTTATTATCTCTTTTTGCAGCATGTCATGTGGCGGATGTGCATGATGTGAGGAGCTCCCTGTTGGTCTGTGCCCGCCGATGATGAAGTTTTTTGAAAAAGAGTTCTTTCCGTGACGCCTGTAGTTCACCTTTGCCTCGTCGTAAAGAAGGCTTCCGCCGAGCAGGTTTGCAAAATGTACTACATAATAATCAGCGCATATTCTGAAATCTTCGGTCTTTTCTGTCTCTATAAGTCTTAAAAGATCCGTACGAAACATCATTGCACTGGTGGTGCTCCAACTCCATGTAGGGGTGTGTATGACACGTGGAGGGACATAAGCTATCTTTTTAGTATTAGTAAGCAGATCCATATGAAAGTTGTTCAAAAGTGCAGAACTTGCAGATACCTGTCTGTTTCTAAGGCAGGTGAAAGCTACCGGAGGTTTCTGAAAAAGATGCAGATACAGGTGAGCGGAGATGGCATCATTGTCAAGAAAATCGTCAGCGTCTACAAAAACTGTAAAGTCTCCTGATGCATTATTCAGACCGGTAAAAAATGTTGCCAGCTGCCCCATATTCTTTTTATTACGGACAACCTTTATCTTGTCACCAAAATGCTCCAGAACGGACGAAGTGTCATCGGTGGAACAATCATCTGCAACAATAACTTCGCACAAAGGGTAGTTTTGGCTGAGGCAGGATTCTATGCACTCTTTTATATAGTTTTCGTAGTTGTAGCTAGTGATGATTATAGAAACCAGAGGCAGTTTTGCATTTCCTATGCTCAGTTTCTCCTGAGTGTGATTCTGTATGGAATTTAAAGCTTTCTCTCTCACCGGGCTCTCCTTTTCTGAAACAGTTTATAAACTTTATATGAAGTTTTCAGCTTGTTCAGCAGACCTGTGTTCATCTCAATCCACAAGACATGCATGTATAGCTTAAAAAGGTTTGTGTCAACTTGCTTATGTGTTTTAAACTCTGCTATTAGGTTGTATGTGTTGTTAAAGAAGGCATCCGAAATTTCCATTTTTCCCAGAGCCAGTTTTTTGAGTGCATTTCTTTTTATAAGCAGGTCATAGACATAATCAGAGCTTAATTTTTTGCCGTAGTAACCGTTGTTTTCATGTATACGGTAAAAGATAAGCTTCTTGTCTAGAAAAAAAGCGCGTGTCAGCATGCCAGCCTGAAAGACAATGCAGTCATCCGCCTGAATGCGCCAGTTCTCAGTGTTTTGTAAGGGGAATATTTTTTCTGCCAGCTCTTTTGTTATTGAAAGAGATGAAGTGACATCCCCCGGATACTTAGACAGGTAATAAACCAGAAAAGTATTGAACCCGTTATATTTGTATCGTTTTAAAGGATCAGATATTTTCATGTTGTCAGAATTTACGCCCTGATGATCGGAATAGATGTAGTGGTAGCCTTATGTGTGCATTTTTTTTATTTCTGCGAGCTTCTCTGGTGCAAAATAGTCATCACTGTCCAGAAAGCATATAATATCGCCTTTTGCGGCTTCATATCCGGCATTAAAGGCGCTTGCCTGCCCGCCATTTTCTTTAAAGCAGAGTTTTATCCGAGAATCTTTTTTGGCAAATTGCTCTATAATTTCCTTTGAGTTATCAGTAGAGCCGTCATCAACAATAATCAGCTCAAAATTAGCATAACTCTGCTCAAGCACAGAGGTTATCGCCTCAGCTATATATCTGGAGTAGTTATAATTATTAAGAATTACAGAAATTAGGATCTCGTTTTTGTTCATATCTTACCCTTAGTCTCCGTATATGATACTATGTCTGAAATAATCGGATAAATGAAGCATAGCTGAATGACAAACATTGCTTATAGAGTTATTATTTATTAAATAATAACATAATAATGTCGAATTTAGTATATATGTAATGATATCTTATGGCTCACACATAAAATGATGCTGTTATGTCAGACATATTATAAAATATTGGTAAGGTTATGAAAACAAATATAAAATCTGAAATACTGGACTGGGCTAGAAATTTTTACACTTGTAAGCAAAAGCAGGATACAGAAAGAGAGTTCACAAAGGAACGCACGCTTAACAAACGAGGTGTTCTTTGGCTGGGGCAGACGTGCAACCTCCGCTGTTTCTTCTGTTATTTTACAAACAAAATCAATGATAAAGACCACCCTGAGCATAAATTCATGTCACTGGATAAGGCAAAGGAGATCTGTTTCAAACTAAAAACTGTCTACGGTAACGAATATGTAGACATTCAGGGGGGCGAGCCAACTATATATCCTCCAATATATGAGCTGATCTAATACTGCAACTCAATAGGTCTTCGACCAACTCTTATAACAAATGCAATAGTTCTGTCAGATGAAAAAAAGTGCCGCAGATATAAAGAAGCGGGGATTTCTGACTTTCTGGTCAGTACACACGCTTTGGGCGAAGTGTTTGACAACATAGTCGGACTAAAAGGCGGCAGTGAGCTACAGCTGAAAGGACTCTATAACATACAGAAACTGGGAATCCCGTTCCGCTTGAACTGTACTTTGACAGAGCAGGCTTTGGCACAGATACCGGAGCTTTCACAGATGGCCATCGAAACAGGAGCCAGAGTTGTTAATTTTATCTCATTTAACCCTTTCGCAGACCAGCAAGGGGTAAGCCGGGAGAATGTCCCAAGGTATGCCACTATCAAAAGTGCTTTATCAAAATATATCGACTTACTGGAAACTGCGGGGATAGAGGTGAATGTAAGATATCTTCCTCTTTGTATGCTGGCTTCTAAGCACAGAAAAAACATATACGATTTTCAGCAGCTCCCCTACGATCAGCACGAGTGGGACTATAACTCATGGACATGGACTACAAGGTTTAATCAGCGCTCCAGCAGTGACGAAATTGACGAAACAATTCCCATACTGCTTTACGATGTGCCAAGCTATAATGGTGTAGATTTCGGTAAAGCCTCCGAACATGGAACCAAAGAACATTATATGAGAGAGATTGATATCAAAGAGCACCTAATCAGGCTTTTCAGCTCCGGACTTCCTAAAGAGGTAATCTATCGCCAGAACGCTAGGCTTCGGGCCGAAAAACACTGCGGCTATGTTTACGGAGAGCAGTGTGCTGAGTGCAGCGTTAAAAGCATATGCGATGGTTTCCACAGCGACTATGCACAGACATTCGGAACAGAAGAGGCGAAGCCTATAAAATTTGCCAAACCAGTGGATGACCCAAAACACTACATATCAAAACAGAAAAAAATAGTTATTAAAGACTGAAAGGTTATAAATGAAAATAAGCAAAGCAGCAATTTTCGGAACTGGTAAATCAGCAGAGTTTGCCATGAGCTTCTGCAGGGCAAATGATGTTGAAGTAGTCTGCTTTGTGGATGATCAAAGAGAAGGTTCGTTTTGTGATATAGACATTGTCAGCTGGGAGAAATTTCTCGAATATCAGTTTGGACTGGATGCTCTGATGCTTGGCAAATGGCAGAAAGGCAACATAGAAAAAAGAGCAGGCATATCAATACCTGCAATAATCATAGATGAAAAATCTTTGAAAGATTACTGGTTTGCCTACGACCAGAAAAAGAATATGCAGAGACTTGTTTCTTATAAGAACAAACATAAGGGCGAGCGCTGTTTCATAATAGGAAACGGACCCAGCCTTCAAATGGATGATCTGGACAAGATAGCAGGTGAGCTCTGTTTTGCTTCAAATAAAATTTATCTGGCATTCGAAAGCACAATATGGAGACCTACCTACCTTTGTGTTGAGGACCTTTTAGTGTCAAAGCAGAATAGCGATATACTGAACGAAATTTCTATACCGAAATTTCTGGAGAAAGAGACTCTTAAATATCTTGACGGCTCAGAGGCTTCCATATACGAGTTTAAACACGACAGTGACAATAAGAATTTCAGCAGAGATATTACTCACGGAATGGTGCTCGGTTATTCCATAGTCTGTTCACAGATACAGATGGCTTACTATATGGGCTTCAGCGAAATATATCTTTTGGGTGTGGATTTCAGCTTCACTTTCAGTCCGGATGAGAAAGGAACCATATTCAACAACATTAAATATTATGAACACGACAATAACAACAATCACTTTTCCGAGAACTACAGAGAGAAAGGTGAAATATGGACACATCCAAACCTTGATGCTCAGTATGAATTTTACGATTATGTTCAGAATAATGTGGTTTCAGACTCTTTCAAAATTTATAACGCCAGCAGAAAAACAAAACTGGATGTATTCCCGCTAGTAGACTTTGACATCCTGCATTAACTTCATTATTGATTCACTAGGGTCTACCTGTCTTTTTCAAACCGTCTTGCTGGAGAAGCTGAATGTTTATGAACTTACTATATGACGGTTTATGACTTAATAAAGAGATAAACCAGACGATATGTACTAAATAAAATATAACTCAAGGGTGGGATATGTCGATCAAGGAAATAAGTTTTACAGAAGCTATGGGGACATCAAAGACAAACCCCAATTGTAATTTTCATAAAGGCGAACCTGAAAAAATAAGCTCCGTAGAAAACCTTGCAAGCAACAGGCTGAGAAAAGAAGAACTGTCGCTGCACATAAGTCCTGCTTTTAAAATAAGCAAACAGAACACAATATTTACCATAGGCTCATGTTTTGCCAGACGGATAGAACTGGCAATGTTCAGACAAGGGATGAATGTTCCAGCTTTTAAAAGTGCAAAGGAAAACAAGGAAATATTTGACACTTTCAGATATCTGAACAAATACAATTCCTACAGCATGCTGTATGAAATAAAATGGGCGCTGGGGCTTGAGGAGATGATTCCTGAAAAGCATCTCTATCGTGAGACGGAAGATAGCTGGTTTGACCCGCAGTCGGTTGCTGTGAAGATTACTAGTTTTGAAGAGGTTCTTAACCGGAGAAAAGAGCTACTCCGGCTTACTAGGTATATAATAGATTCAGATGTAGTGACGGTAACACTGGGGCTGATAGAAGCATGGTACGACAAAGAACTAGGGATTTATCTGAACTCTATGCCTCCTGTTAAAATGATAATGAAAAACAAAGACCGGTTTTGCCTGAGGCTGATAGACTACAACGAAAACCTTCAAAATCTGGAGGAGATATATCAGATATTATGCACTCACGGCAAAAAAGATTTCAACATGCTGGTAACAGTTTCGCCGGTGCCTCTGCTCAGGACATTTACAAATAACGACATAATAACTGCAAACCTTCTCTCAAAATCAGTCCTTTTGACTGCGGCTCACACATTTGTGGAAAAATACGATAACGTAAGCTATTTTCCAAGCTATGAGCTTGCTACGATGTCTTCTCGTGAGCTTATATGGGAGAACGACCTGCGGCATGTCAGCGAAAAGGGTGCAAACTTTATCGTAGGGACATTCCTTGAAAACTATCTGGAGCAAAAATAGTAGCAAGCGGTAAAGATTTAGAATACACTGCTATGATAATATTTAAGAGTATCAACGAATAAATAATAATAACGATTAACAAATTGGTGGAATTATGCAGTTACCTTATCAGTTAGAAGATATTTCATACACTATTACAGAGTACTGCCCGGGGCCATGCCGCTACTGCAGCATATGGAAGCTTCCGGACAGGAGACCAGAAGAGCTTACGCCAGCAGAGCTTGATTCTGTTTTCTCGTCAAAACATCTCGATCTAAAGAAGGTGCACCTCACTGGCGGCGAGCCTCATATGAGCGACACATACTTTGACGTTGTGGATTCTCTCTACAAGTACCACGAGGGGGTGGTGATCGATTCCCCTGTTACAGGCTGGTTTCCCGAACGGCACATAGAAGTTGCCAAATATGTACTTGAAAAGTGCCCTATCTATCGTGTGGATATATCTCTGGACGGCGACGAGGAAACCAATGGAAAGATACGCCTCCGCAAGGACGGTTTCAAGCTTTCCATGAAGACCATAGAGGAGCTTCAGAAGCTCAAAGGTGTTGTTCTCAGACTGCAGTTTACTATTTACAAAGAGAACCATCATCTTATTGAGTGGGTTTACAATTTTGCTAAAAAGCTTGGGGTAGGGCTATATCTCGGCTATGGAAGGTATAATCCGCAGAGATACAGAAACGCAAAAGAAAATCTGGAAAATAAAGAACTGAGCCGTGAGAGCTTTATATGGACTGATGAAGAGCTGAAACGGATAGACGAACAGCTTGTGGCAATCGGCTATGACAAAGGTCGTTACCGCAGTAAATATCTGCTGCAAAAGGCTGTTTATGATGGAGAAAAGATAGACTTCGACTGTTTTATGGGAAGGAGAAACATAGACATAGACCCTTACGGAAATCTTTATCCATGCCTGCTCTGGCTGGACAGTCTTCATATGGGCAATATCCGTGAATCAGGCAGTTTTGACAATGCACTGGAGAGTAAAAAGGCACTGAATGTGCTTGATATGATAGAAAATAAAGTGTGCCACCCAGAATGCCTCTACACATGTGCGAATAAGATGAATCTTATTAACCCGCACATTCCTGCGGTGGGTATGATACAATATCAGGGTAAGTATGGTTATATATTTAGTGATATTGATGTTATACCAATACGCCCCTGGTGGTATAACGAATATAAAGAGAAGGGAATAATTTGATCTGGTTTGATTTGGTAACACCAAAATCTGTTATGTTTTTCCGCCCTTTTATAATGAATATAAAGGCTCGCGGTAATGACGTTCTTGTGACTGCCCGTGAAGGTGACGGCTATCGGGAAGTTGTGGATCTGCTGAATCTTTATAAGATAGAGTTTGTGAACCGTGGTTTTTTTGGCGGTGCAAACCTTGGCGATAAACTGAAAGCTTCTATACACAGACAGCTCGCTCTGATGGAATATATTGAAAAACATAACATTACAAAACTGGTCTGCCTTTGCAGTGTAGATGCAAACAGAGTAGCCTTTGGGCTGGGTATACATATTATAAATTTTTACGACATACCTCTTTCTGACCATACCGCAAACTTTAAAAAAGCACTCCCGCAGGCTAGGCTGACCCTGCCTCTTTCTACAAAAGCGTTCAGACCATATATGGTTCCGCAGACTATTTTCGAAAGGTTTTCTATGGAACCTGATCAGATATACAGCTATCAGTTTCTAGATGTTGTGGCGTGGCTGCATGATTTTGAGCCGGATAGAAAGTTTTTTGATGATTTCTTAAAATCTAACGATCTTGATCCGAAAAAGAAAACGATAGTTGTAAGGGAAGAAGAATTCAAAGCCTCTTACGTTCATAAAAAGTACACAATGCTATATGACGGTCTAAAGCTGATTAAAAATAAATTTGATCCGAATATTATCATAATACCCAGATACGAACATGAACCACTGAAGGCTATGTTCCCTTATGCTACTGTGCTTGAGGAGAAGATGATCATTCAGCACCTGCTGGCATTTGCTGATCTTTTCATTGGCGGCGGTGGAACGCTGAACTCCGAGGCGTGTTTCTTTGGTACACCGGCTATATCCACCAGATCATTTGTTTCCCACTATGATAAGCTGCTTATCGATGCAAATCTTATGGAAAAAACTGATACCGTTGATGAACTCATTGAAAAAACAGAGAAGATCATGGGTAAGAGGAATGATCCGAAAGAGCTCTTCGACACTATGCATTTCGATATTGATAAGATTGTCGATGAAATAATCAAGACTAACAAAAAGTAGTAATCATTTATTTTTAATAAGCTCTATCATCTCACGAAGAGCAGTTTTTAAGGCTCTGGTGCGTACAGCATCTCTGTAGCCAGGAAACTGAAAGCTCTTTGTGGTCACTTCACCATTAACACAATAGCCTATGCACACTGTTCCAACTGGTTTCTCTTCTGTGCCGCCATCTGGACCCGCAACACCTGTTATGGATATTGCGCAGCTGGTGCGAATCTGGTTTGCAGCGCCTATAGCCATAGCCTTTGCTGTCTCTTCACTCACAGCTCCGTGTTTCACCATTATGTTTTTAGGCACTCTCAGCAGACGTTCTTTTACATCGTTGCTGTATGATATTATACCGCCCATAAAAACGTCACTGGAGCCGGAGACTTCTGTGAGCTCTTTGCCTAGCATCCCGCCAGTACAGCTCTCTGCTACTGCGAGGGTCATCTTCTTCTCTCTAAGAAGGCGGAGTAAAACATATGCGAGCCCGTCATTTCCGAATCCAACAAAATTATCAGGAAAGCTTTTTGCCAGCTTATCAGCGTATTCTTCCACTATCGACTGGATGAATCCTCTGAATTTTACAAGGCATTCGCCTTTGGATACATTTATGATGCACTCAAGCCCGTTAGGAATATTAAGTTCACGAACAACATCGTCAATGTCGCTTTCAGGAAGCCCTGCTATCCGTACATCTTTGCTGAACCTTTCTGTCAGCTCAAATCTTTCAAGCAAGTATGGTTTTACGTATCCGTCAAACATTTTATGCATTTCATAAGGCACACCGGGCATGCTTATTATTATGCAGTTTTCAGCTTCTACTCCAAAGCCGAATGCTGTCCCTGAGCCATTTTTAAACAATATGCAGTCAGCAGGGAGCAGCGCCTGACGTTCATGGCTCTCTTTTATGGTTACCCCGCGTTTGTTCAGCCATTTTATCATATGGTCTCTGGCTTCAGGATTCATCACGGTGACTTTCCCTGCCGCCTCTGCCACAGTCTCAGCTGTTAAATCGTCAAAAGTAGGGCCGATGCCGCCTGTGGTTAGGATAACGTCATACTCTTTCAGAGATTTTTTCAAAATATTTACGATTCTTTCTTTATTATCAGGTATTAGCCTGACATCATCTACGTTAAAACCTGCTTTAGTTAGTCTTGCTCCAAGCCATGAAGAGTTTGTGTCAACTATGCTGCCTTCAAGCAGCTCGCTTCCTATCGCAAAAATTGCAACTTTAACCATGATATCCACCTTATTTATGTGCAAAAAACATTATGTATGCGAAGTACACAATTGCCAGACATATTATAGTATAAAACCCGGCAATGATGTCGTCCATCATAACACCAACACCGCCATCCAGTTTCTCAAAATTTTTGATAGGATAAGGCTTTAATATGTCAAATATGCGAAACAGTATAAAACCCATAACTAATGTGAAGGTATTTACCGGAAAAAACAAGAATATCATATAGTAGGCAGCTATCTCGTCTATCACCACTTCAGAGGCGTCTTTTAACCCAGTGTATGTGCCGTGGTACTGAGATGCAGCAGTTCCAAGAACCAGCATTATGAAAAACACAATTGCTTTTACCCAGTAGGGGGAAGCGGAGGTCAAGATTACCGGAATAACTGCGGCCAGTGTTCCGAATGTTCCCGGGGCTTTTGGTATTTTGCCGGAGCCGAATCCGAGTGCTGTCAGCATGTATAGTTTGTGTAGCATCATTTACCTTCCATATTCACTTCGTTCGCAATAACTTTTATTTTTGCAGTTTCAGTGCTTCTTTCAGGTCTATTTTGCCTTCGTAAAAGGCTTTGCCTGTTATTGCACCGAGTATGCCTTTTTTACCTTGCAGAGCTTTTATGTCTGATACGTCTTTAAGACCGCCGGAAGCTATGACCGGATAGTCGATATTTTCAGCCAGATTAAGTGTTGCTTCAATGTTTATCCCCGAGAGCATGCCGTCACGCATAATATCAGTGTATATGACGGATTCTGCAACATAGCCTTTATAGCTGTTGATGAGTTCTACAGCTGTGAGAGTGCTGGCCTCATACCATCCTTCTGTGGCCACACATCCGTCTTTGGAATCAACACCGAGAATAATTCTGCACGGGTATTTTTTCATGGCTTCTATTACAAACTTAGGGTCTTTCACCACAACTGTTCCGAGAATGCCGTATTTTACACCTATATTGAAATAAGCATCCAGACGTTCCATGTTTCTTATTCCGCCGCCTACCTCAATATCCATATCAACTTTAGACACGATGCTCTCGATAAGGTCAAAATTTGTGGTCTCGCCGCTTTTTGCACCGTCAAGGTCAACTATATGAAGCCTTTTGACACCCATGTCCGCAAACATCTTTGCAGCATCCAGAGGGTTATCGTAGTAAACAGTAAAATCATCCATATCGCCTTGTTTCAGACGTACAGCCTTTCCGTTCAGTAAATCTATAGCTGGTATTATTAACATTTTATCATCTCCAGTTGATTTTTAAGAAAAAGGTCCGTCTTTGACTTTTTCTGTTACGGTACGCCTCAACAAGCAGAGGCTTCGCTTCCACTTCGCTCAAGCCTTCACAACAAAGTAGCTCCGGCTCACTCAGTGAGGAACATCCTGCTTCCTTAATGTGACTATATTTTCCACGTACAGAAGTTGTTGAGCAGGTGCAGACCTAGTTTCTGGCTCTTTTCGGGGTGAAACTGTGTTGCTGCCACGTTGTCCCTGATGACCATTGCGGTAAATTCTCCGCCGTAATCGCATGTGAGTGCTTCCGCATTCGGGTTTTCCGAAAGAGCCCTGTATGAGTGTACAAAATAGAAATAGTCTCCTGTTTTTACACCTTCCAGAAGCGGGTGATCGAACTTTTTGATAACCTGATTCCACCCCATCTGGGGTATTTTTAATCCATCTTTTACTAACTCATCTGGGAATTTACTTACACTCCCTTTGAAATAGCCGAAGCCGTCGTGTTCGCCGAATTCGTAGTCCTTTTCAAAGAGCATCTGCATGCCGACACATATGCCGAGCATAGGCTTGCCCGAATCCATAAACTCTAAAACAGCCTCTTCCAGACCGCTTTGTTTCAAGCCTCTTCTGCAATCGGCAAAAGCCCCCACTCCGGGCAGAATAATTTTATCAGCTTTTAAAACCTCTGAAGGGTCAGGTGTTACCTTTGCACTGTGTCCAAGTGACTGCACAGCTTTTTCAACACTTCTCAGGTTTCCTACTTCATAATCTAGTATCGCAATCATGCATTTATTTCCTTAGTGCTGTTAACTCCCTCCTTTGCCAAAGGAGGGGCGGGGAGGATTTTTTATGATTAGGAAAGAAATCCCCCTTATTCCCCCTTTAATGAAGGGGGAGGTCAGCAATTATATTTTAAAGTGACCCTTTGGTTGAAGGTATCTGGTCAGATTCTATCTTTACCGCATCTTTTATTGAACGGGCTACGCACTTAAAAATACCCTCTATTATGTGGTGGGTGTTGCGCCCATACCGTTTGACTATGTGCAGATTTATTGCCGCTCTGTCTGCGAATGCTTTGAAAAACTCTTCAACTAGTTCAGTATCAAACTCTCCTACCTTATAAGATGGTATCGCCGCATCAAAGTTTAAAAAAGTTCTGCCGGAGAAATCCACCGCACACTCTATGAGTGTCTCATCCATAGGGAGCAGAAAGAATCCATATCTGCGTATGCCGCGTTTGTCGCCCAGAGCCTTACAGAAAGCGTCTCCTATGACAATGGCGATATCTTCCGCTGTGTGGTGGGCGTCTATGTGAGTGTCACCGTCGCACTTAACTGTAAGGTCAAATGAACCGTGACGTGCGAAAAGCTCAAGCATATGGTTTAAAAAACCCACACCTGTGTCTATTTCATACTTTCCGCTTCCGTCCACATTCAGACTGACATTTATATCTGTCTCTGTGGTTTTTCTTTTAATATCTGCCGCTCGTACTGACACTTCGCACCCCGCTGAACATATATTTTACTTTATTTTCAGGCTATATTATCTTAACATAGTATAAAAATAAATATCTATTTCCCTATAATGGCTTAAATAAAAACGGAGAGCAAATTGAGATATCAGAACAGTCTGCAGAAGCATTATGACCTGTCTGAGAAAGACATGGAAAACATGCTTTACCTACAGCCTATTATGGAAAATTATCGGGATAATTTTATAAATGAGTACTATGACGCCTTAGTTAATAAGTTCAGTTTGACTGAGAAACAGCACGATATCCTCATCACAAACAAAGATAAACTTGGCGAATGGTTTGACAGGCTTTTTGAAGGCAAAATGAATAATGCTTATTACAGCTTTCTTTATAAAGAGGGTGCTGATGTTCAGAAATATAACTTTGAACCTGACTACCTGACTGCGATGATAAGCTTCACAAGACTGTGGCTTCATGAGCGTGTGTTCCAGAATGTCGATGATCAGGTTAAACGAAAATCCGTTCTGATAAGTCTTCATAAGGTTCTTGATATCAATAACGAAGTGATGATGGGAGCCTTTTATGACAAAATAGTGAGCAAATACTCATCTGTTTTTAGTCTGAGAAAGGCTGTTGTGGACATTGCAGAGAGGTTTTCTCTTTTGATGCACATAATACTTGTGGCGGTTCTTATCGGGCTTACTGTTATGTCGGTAGTGATTTTTGCTCAGGACATACTGCTTCTTATCAAAGGTCATGCGGAGACAATGCTTATAACGGCTCTGGGCTCGCTGCTTATCATCTGGGTTCTGGTTGAGCTTCTGCACACCGAGATTCAGATAATAAAAGGCGGAAAGTTCAAAACCTCTGTATTCATAAGTGTTGCCTTGATAGCCTTTATAAGAGACCTGCTCATAATAACCCTTAAACATGAGAAAGGAAATATTACCCAGTATGGTTTTATTCTCAGTTCCATTCTTATACTAGGTCTGATATTCTGGCTGACTGTCAAAACTGAAACGAAGGACTGAATCATCCGTCCATTTAAATGTCATTAAGTATACGATTATAAGTTTATGGAGATATAAATGTTAAAAAGTGTCGCAAAAAAGATTTTCGGCTCATATGCCGACAGATATACCAAAAAACTTCAGCCTATGGTTGATGCTATAAATGCTTTCGAGCCGAAGATAAAAGCTTTGTCTGACGTTGAGCTGAAGGCAAAGACTGACGAATTTCGGGCACTGCTTGAGTCGGGTAAAACCGAAGATGATATTCTGAACGAAGCTTTTGCTGTTGTGAGGGAAGCCAGTATCAGAACCCTTGAAATGAGGCATTTTGATGTTCAGCTCATGGGTGGGTATGCTCTGCACAAAGGTAAGATAGCAGAGATGAAAACAGGTGAAGGTAAAACACTTGTGGCAACTCTGGCGCTGTATCTGAACGGTATAGGCGGTAAAGGCGGACACCTGGTAACAGTGAACGACTATCTGGCAAAGCGTGATGCTCAGTGGATGTCACCGCTTTATCTTTTTCTTGGTCTTTCTGTTGGTATCATCCAGCATATGAAATCCTATCTGGTTGAGTGGGATAATGAGGCTGAGCTCACCACAAAGCTTGTAGAATGCGAAAGACATGAGGCATACGCCGCTTCTGTGACATATGGAACAAACAACGAATTCGGTTTTGACTACCTTAGAGACAACATGAAGTCGCCGCAGGAACCTCTGGCTCAGGGCAGGCAGCATTTTGCCATAGTGGATGAGGTTGACTCCATTTTGATAGACGAAGCAAGAACACCGCTCATTATCTCCGGCCCCACAGAAAAAGGGGTGGACCACTACTATGAAGTGAACAATATCGTTAAACAACTTACACCGCACACCCACTATAAACTGGATGAAAAAAACAAGACAGCCCAGCTTAACGATGACGGTATAAACGCTATTGAAGAGGCTATGGGAATAGATAACCTTTTCGATATCAAATATGTGGATAAGCTCCACCACTTCAATAACTCCATAAAGGCCCACGCTCTTTACAAAAAAGACGTGGATTATGTGGTGAAAGACGGAGAAGTTATTATTGTTGACGAGTTTACCGGAAGGCTCCAGCCGGGCAGAAGATACGCTGACGGTATGCATCAGGCGCTGGAAGCTAAAGAGAACGTCAAAATAGAGAGTGAAAACCAGACTCTTGCCTCTATTACGTTTCAGAATTTTTTCCGTATGTATGAAAAACTTGCGGGTATGACAGGTACTGCCATGACAGAGGCGCAGGAATTCCTATCCATTTACGGGCTAGAGGTTGCTGTTATCCCTACACATATGAATATGATAAGAACAGACCATCCGGATGTTATCTTCCGCACTGTGAAAGAGAAGTTCAGCGCTATCATAGACGAGATAGCCGATATGAACAAAGAGGGGAGACCTGTCTTGGTGGGTACCAGTTCTATCGAAAAAACAGAAGTAATAAGCCAGATGCTTACAAAGATGAAGATAAAGCACGAGGTGCTAAACGCTAAAAACCACGAGCGTGAAGCGGAGATCATCAAAGATGCAGGTAAAAAAGGCGCTGTGACAATCGCCACAAACATGGCGGGACGTGGAACAGATATTAAGCTTGGCGAAGGCATTGCTGAAATAGGCGGTCTGCATATACTTGGTACTGACAGGCACGAATCAAGGCGTATAGACAATCAGCTACGAGGCCGTGCAGGACGTCAGGGTGACCCCGGTTCATCAAGGTTTTATGTGTCTCTCGAAGATGATCTTATGCGTATTTTCGGTTCAGAGAAGATATCAAAAATTATGGAAAGACTCGGCATGAAAGAGGGTGAATCTATCCAGCACAATATGATATCGAAATCCATAGAAGGCGCACAGAAGAAGGTTGAGGGATTTCATTTTGAAATAAGAAAACACCTGCTTGATTACGACAATATTATGAATCAGCAGAGAAATGTTGTATACACACTCAGAAAAGATGTTATCTCCGGCGAGAACACAGACCTGATACTCACCGAGACCATAGATAACGTTATTGACACAATGGTCGAGGTTTATGTGAACGCTACTGATAAGCCTGACATTGAAGCTTTGGAAAAAGATATTTTTGATACTTTTGACGTAGAGTTCAAATTCAGCGAAGACAGGAAAGAGATGCAAAATGATCTGGAAAAACTTCGTGGAAAAATCAGTGAAAAACTTCAGGAAAAGCGTGATCAGTTCGGCGGATACTTTGCAGATGTAGTGAAATTCCTGTTTATAAATATACTTGATACAAAGTGGAAGGAAAATCTGCTCCAGATGGACTACCTTCGTGATTCAGTAGGACTCAGAGGCTACGGTCAGAAAGACCCTTTGAACGAATACAAGCGTGAGGCTTTTAACCTCTTTGTGGAGATGATGAACAACATCAATGCTGATGTTACTAAATTTCTCTTTCATGTGCAGGTACAGGCTGAATCAGATGTGCAGGAAGCATCCAAAAGAGAGAAGGTGCAAACAACTGAGGAACATAAGGATATATTTGGCGAGGATAAAAAGCAGGACAAGAAAAAACCTGTTACCAGAGATATGCCTAAAGTCGGGCGAAACGACCCCTGCCCTTGCGGCAGCGGGCTGAAATTTAAAAAGTGCCACGGCAGACAGGCTGAAGGCGCTGATGCAGAAGAAGATGTTAATGTATAGGTATGATGGTTAATAGAGGCTAGTTTCTGTTATCGCAGGCAGCAAAAATTTTTGCACCCATCCAGAAATGCCCCTCGTTATTTTCTATCCAAATACGATAGCCAACTCCCAGAGAATGTAAATACCTAGGGATGGTCATCATATCTTCCGGTTTATGATATATGCATATGGCAAGCTTCGGTTTGTAGGTCTTCAGTATTTTTTCTGAGCCTTTTAACGCCGAGAGCTCTGCCCCCTCTATATCCATTTTTATAAAGTCGACCTTTCCTGATACCGTGTCGTCCAGCTTCACCATGTCAACCTTTGTGCATTTGCTGTGTCCATAATCCATAAGCCTGCTGCTGCCGGAAGATTCTATAAAAAAGCTGTCGCCAGTGGAGTCTGAAAGAGCCAGATCATAGGCTGTAACATTCGCAATGTCTTTAACATCTTCAAGCAGGTTTTCATATATCCCAGGTGCTGGTTCAAAGGCATGAACCATTCCAGTGGTGTCTTCAGCAAATTTCAAAGTAGTGTTGTCTTTCAGCTTCGAGCAGCTGGCTCCGGCATCTACAACGACATCATTGCCAGTGACCCTTATGTTTTCATAATAATAGCAGTTCATAAGGCCAACTCTATTCACATATTCTGTTTCGCCTTTTAAGTATCCATTTTGCAGAGCAGTCAAAAACTCATTAGGCTCAAAGAGGGATGAGTCGAAATTATCTCTGAAATATTCGTAATAGGCTGTTCTGTCGAGCACATCAATAATATCCATGCTGAGAAGAGCGCACTGAGCAAAGTTTTGAACTGTTTCAAGCATTCTTTCCCTGTTGCTCTTATCGCCTGTAGCGATAATAATCCTGTCGACATCCCCTTTTATTTCGTTGGGCATGAAGATGTTATCACCTTTTTCAAAGTCATCTATGTAGCAGAATTTCATATCAGAATATGAAAGGAATTCGCCCAGAGTTTTCCCTACACGGCCAGTTCCATATATTGCAACCTTACAGTCCGCCACAAACTCGAGCACATCTTCAGCTGATTTTAAAATCATAAATATCTCCAAAACGGCATTTCTTAATAATTAAACATTTTAGACAATTTTGTATAGGTAATTTTTGAATAAATGTATATATGACTTACTATTGAATGCTTTGGAGCTGTATTGTATACTCGCGTATGTCAACAGAAGAAAAAATCAAGCAGGCTATAGAACTGCTCAAAACAAACCCAAACCAGTCTATAAACCTTTTGGACGATGTACTTGCTGATACTCCACACAATATAGACGCTCTTTACAACAAAGGGATGGCGCTGGCTGCTGTGAAAAAATATCAGGAAGCTATTAATTATTTCCTGAAAGTTTTACAGCTAAGCCCTAACACCGCACTCGCACATGTGAGTATTGGGAATATTGCAAATACATGCGGGCAGCCCTTGCAGGCTATACAGCGTTATGTTGCAGCCATAAACATTGACAATACGCTTATATCACACTTTTATAAATGGCTGGGAACCACAGCACAGCAGGCTCTGCGGCGTTCAGTAGCCTTAAGCGAAGACGACGTAAACAAAGCAAGAGAAGATATGGCCGCAGCAGGCAAAGCATACGAAGTGATGAGCCAGCACCCTTCCCCTGAAGTGTCAGAAATAGGTGCATATCATGCAGGTGTGCTTTTCGACATGATGGAGCACGAACGTGGTATAGAATTTTTGCAGAAATGCAAAAGTATTGAACCCTTTAAAACTTATGCTGAAAATATATTAAAAATGAAAGGCTGCACTCATAAAGGTTCTTCGAAGAAGACATTAATAATACATGCCGGTTTTCCGGGAACTGCCGTAACCTGGCTTCAGAGTGCCTTCTTTCCTTACATGCCAGACACGTCACACATAGGTGAGACTTTTTTTACTTTTTACGAACCAAATTCAGAAACGGCTGCTTCTTATAAATTTCCACCTACTTATTCAACAGACATGACACAAAGTCTGAGCAAAGAGGATTTTGAAGTTGAGCAGTTTGGAAAGATTATAGATGCATCATTTTCAAAGCACGACACAATCAGCATTTCGGATGGGAGCCTAGCTTTTTCTGTAGATGTTTTAGCCCAAAACCTTTTAAAAATAGAAGAGGAGATGGGTGTTGATGTTAAGGTTTTTATCATGATAAGAAACCAGAGAGATCTTATTAAATCGACATATCAGAAAAATGTAAAAGCCGGCTTGTGGCCTGAACTGCCAATCTCTGAGATTTTTGAGAAAGGTCACGAACATATTGAAAAATATGATTTTTTAAACACATATAACAGTTTAAAACCTTTTGACGAAAAAGGCGCTTTGCTGATTCTGCCTTATGAAAAACTATTAACCGATAATGTCGGATGTTTAACGGTGGCAGCGGCTTTTTATGGGATAGCTGAGGCGGAAGTGTATGCTGAAGCTGCTGTAAAAATTCCTGCTATAAACAGATCATCCAAAGAAGCAGAGAGTAAGGCCAGCGAGCTGAGCCCAGATTTGACAGAATATCTTTCTGAAAAACAGAAACTGTTCGAAGATTCAAACAAACAGCTCAGCCAAGCTCTTGGTATTGAATTAGAAAAATTTGGTTATTTTTAGCAATAAAGTATTATGCTTAAGAGAGGCGTGTTTCCTGACGATATGTATATAGAGTCTTTTCAGTAAAAAATCAGGAGCCGCTAAAAGTATGACTAGTAAAGCTAATGAAAAGAGACACCTTTTTCTGCTGCACACGCATCTTTGTGAAACCCCTATAGAGATAGACTCACACCCAGCACATTTCATAAAAAACAGAAAATTTGGCGATATGTTTATCCACCAATAAAGAGAAAGAGAACTGTTAGCTTAAGTTCTTAGTGAACGTTTTAAGAAATACAAAAAAGGAGCAGAAAAATGCAGACAGGCAACATTATTGCGCATATCCCTGCAAGGGGCGGGAGTAAAAGGGTTCCTGCTAAAAACCTTCGGCTTCTAGCCGGTCGGCCAATGATATCCTATGCTATCAGTGCCGGACTGAACTGCCCTGAACTTGATGAGGTGTATGTCAACACAGATTCAGATATATTATCCGGCTTAGCAGAAAAGATGAAATGTCCAGTATATAGAAGGCCGCAAGAGCTAGGGACTGATTCAGCTTCAGGCGATGATTTTACCTATGATTTTATAATGAAGAAAAAACCGGATACACTTGTATTGATAAATCCTGTTTGCCCATTGGTAAAATCAGAGGATATTTCAGAAGCAATAAAGGCTTATGAAAATTCAGACTGTGATACTCTTATATCCTGCACCGAAACAAAGATGCAGACATTTTGCGAAAACGAACCAGTTAACATTGTGCCGGAAGGTCCGCTTGCGCCATCTCAGGATAATCCTGTAATTAAGGTGTGCAGCTGGGCTATTGGTATATGGAACTGTGATGTGTTTATAGAAAACTATAACAAGTTTAAAGGCGGATACTTTGGTACAAAACGTCTTTTCTGGCCTATGGAAGTGTGGAGATCTGTAAAAATAAGCGTCGAGAGTGACTTTATTCTGGCTGAAAAGCTCATATTAGCTTCCGCGCAGCAGACAAGTAAACCGGAATACTGGTCACCGGGAATGCCTCTTTAGAAAAGTGTAATTTTAGATATATTAGTGAAATAATCACAAAAACCGATCAGGAAGAAGACAACATTAGCAAACACTGAGGGAAATTATATTGACTCAACAATCGGCACTATATAAAAAGTTTGAGGTTGTGCTGCTGGATAAAAGCGGTAAGGGCGGTAACTGGATTGACAATCTTCAGGATATATTGGACAAACACAGTATATCTGCGGACTGTATTGCAGACATAATAGACGATGTCTTTGCAAACAACCCAGATGCAAAATTTATATATTCCCGTTATGCCCTGCTTTTGATGAAGCATGGATTTACAGACATGGCAGAGCAGGCTTTCCAGAAGGATTACTCATATTATAATCAGGCATGGTCTCACAGCATGAAATACGCCGAATGCCTCACAATAAACAACAAACACAATCAGGCAGAAGAGCTTATTCAAAAAGTATACGGCAGACATCCAGGTGCCGTTAACGGTTATACGGCATCTGCTATGGTTCTGTTTTCCAGAGGCTATCCGGAAACTGCGAGCAGGTTCGCACTGAAAGATCTTTTTCAGAGACGTTTCACTTCTTTTTATCTCAAACATATAGTAAAGATTCTGCTGAGCACAGGCGAAAGGCAGACGGCAATAGACGAAATAAACAAAATCGTATCAGAAAAATAAAATTTAGAATTTTCCGGCACTGCTGACATTTTTCGTGAAGAGAATGAACTTGAAATGGCGGCATCACTTTATGATATTGATTTAAGCCGTGGTGTTATTCAAGACAGAGCTGTCCAATCATACTTTAACCTGGCACTGGAGCTTTCTGATACAGACAAAGCTTTGGCACTGATTGCACATTGCGATGCTTCAGGGTTTGTAATCAAAGACGCCTACTCCAGAATCGCGAGCATTCTATACTCAGAAAACAAGAACCACAGATCTTTCATAGATATGTCATCAAAAGATTTGTTGCATGGCGATATCTCCCCTAAGTTCAGTATGATGCTGGCAAAAGCATATGCATTGCTCGATGATGCGGAAAATGCAGTAAAAATGGCGGATTATACTTGCTCGATATGTAATCAAACTAAAGACATCTACTCCAGCATCGCAAGCATTCTATATTTCGAAAAGAAAGATTTCAGGTCTTTCATAGAGATGTCATCAAAAGATCTTCCTAGTGGAAGGATCTCACCTACTTATAGCATGATGCTGGCAAAAGCATATGCATTGCTCGATGATGCGGAAAATTCAGTAAAAATGGCGGATTATACTTGCTCGATATGTAATCAAACTAAAGACGTCTACTCCAGAATCGCTAACATTCTATACTTAAAAAAGAAAGATTTCAGGTCTTTCATAGAATTGTCATCAAAAGATTTGCCTGATGGAAGAATCTCGCCTACGTCCAGCATGTTGCTGGCAAAAGCATATGCAATGCTCAACGATGCTGAAAATTCAGTAAAAATGGTTGAATATACCTACTCCATATGCCCAGAAACCAAAGATGGTTTTTCGCTGATAGCGGCCAATCTTTCTATTACAACACCATCTGAAGATATTTTCAGCCTTTATAAACGTGACATTGAACTTGGCAGGATGACATCTTACGGCGCATCCCAACTTGCGTCATTTCTGGTTGAAAGCGACAGAGCAGACAGCCTTACAGAAATAGGGGAGTTGCTTTATTCCGCTTTTCCTGATATCTCCGATTTTTACAGCTCAGCAGCATCTGTCCAGTTTGAAAAGATGAATATAGAAGAAGCTTTCAGGCTTTATGAAATGGATTTCAGCCTTGATAAAATATCTGCGGAGCATATGTCTGCATATATAAGATCGCTTGCTAAGTTCGGCAGAATTAACAAAGCATTTGAACTGCTAAAAGACTGTATGGACAAAGATTCGATATTTTATCCGCCTGCTTACAGTGAGCTTTTGCCGCATCCTGATATAAAAAACATAGAACCGCCTGAAATAAAGCAGCTAAGTGCTGAAGATGAAAGCATCCATAATCTTGCGCTATATTATGCCTCTGCAAGCAGATTTGTTGATTCGAACATTATCTCTGAAAAAGTAAACCAACTCTACGAAGCAGCAGAACGTTTTAAAGATGTTTTTTCATCCTGTGCAAGAGCAGCTCTTGAAGATGGAAATATTGAGAAAGCAAAAAAATATTTTGAGCTTGATTACAAAAAGAAGAGGATGGAGTATTACTCATATTTTCAGTACTCAGAAATAATAGATAGTGAAAAGCCGAAGAAATACGGTTTCAGCATACTGTCATCAGGCGGCAAAAAAGACCGCTGGCTCCAGAACAGCAAAGACATGCATAAGGGCGAATCGTGTTTTGTGGTGGGGACTGGGCCAAGTCTGAAAGATGTCGACACCTCAATGCTCAAAAAATGCCCTGTTTTTGGCGTTAACGGTGTTTTTTATAAAGAAGGGTTAAACATCACCTATTACACTACCATATCAAACTTTTTCTGGCACCATCACACTGAGCAGATAAAAAATGTAAAATGTGAACGGAGGTTTATCTTAGATCGCTTCAAAAATGAACTCAGCTCGCATGTCCCTACTAGCTGGATTAATTCACTCCCTCCTGAATACAAAGATATTGCCGGACAGAAAATGCTGCCTCCATTTTTCTTTTCAAAGAATCCGGAAAAAGCGATCTCTCTGGGCGGTACAGTGCTTTTTGTGTGTCTTCAGCTTGCTTTTCATATGGGGTTTAAGAAGGTGTATTTGCTAGGGGCGGATCACAACTACGGTCAACCGGAATCCATCAATAAAGCGGGTATTCAAAATATTATCGAAACAGAATCTCAGCCAATGCATTTTTCCGGTAATCAATTTCCGCAGGGATTTTTCCCGATAGATATGCAGGGGTGCGAGAAAGCATTTAATATATCAAAATCAGTTTTTGAGGCTGATGGCCGCAAAATATTTAACGCTACAAAAGGCAGCAGACTAAATATCTTTGAAAAGGTAAATCTGGAAGACATTGTTTAGAGCATTTCAAATAATAAATATCGCATACAAATCCCCCTTAGTCCCCCTTTAATAAAGGGGGTATAATGCACTCCCCTTTTCAAAGGGGAGTCGGAGGGGATTTGCCTTTCGAATTACACACACGACATTAATTTCGTTATATTCTTTAGAAGTGTAAATCAAACCCCCGTATGAAAAATCCTCTTGCAAAGTATTATGTTTTATTTACGATAAGGCCCTTCGGGCAGTCCGGCATAAAGTTCTACCAGAGTGAGTTTATCACCAAATATCTCCTCGCACCTTCTTTTCATCATCTCCTGTTTACAGTCAGACGATAATATTACTGCGCCCACTGAGTTTATATCAAGCTCCAGCGGCTGTATCGGGTGTTTTTGCCAGAAGACGTCATCCTGTGAGGGATTGTCATCCAGTACCGCAACAACATCTTTTGATCTGTAATTATCCAGAAAAGAAGACATCCACACAGTATGCAGTCCGGCTCCGAATATAGCCACTTTGCCGTATTCTGATATTATTTCGTCAAGCCTGCGTTTCATCAGAAACTGCATAAGCATTTTATCGTGTATAGGGCGTGCTGGTACAGGCTGTTCTTTTGCAGAGCGCCCTTTTGAAGGGTTTTCGGGTTTAGGCTCTTCTTCTTTTTTGTGTATTTTGAATCGGTATTCAATCCCCTGCTTCTCGTAAAAGCTGTTAAGAAGTGGAAAAAGAAGCCTCTGAGTGAAGTCTATGTGATCGTAAGTGCTGTTGCCGAGTACCGCATTATTATGTTTCCGGTAATACCCAAGGCAGTCCGGTATGGAATATACATGGCCGAATGTGAATGTGGTACGGGTAAGGTATGCGTCTGCACTAATCCTGAGAATTTCTGGCACAGGCATAACCTTATCCAGCATTTCTCTGGTGAAAGACAATCCGCTGGAGCCTACAAAAAGCCCAAGCTGTCCGGTTTCTATAGTATGTGTGAAGCAGTCTCCCTGGTAAAGTGCTGGCCGGAAAGGTGAAATTTCACCTTTATACCATATGTCCACCACATGCTGAATCATGGCATAATCCCCATCCAGAAAGTTGTGCCATTTCAAAAGAGTTTCAAGCTTGTTCTCCTTCCACCAGTCGTCACTGTCCAGAAAACATATAATTTCCCCTTTGGAAGCTTCAAAGCCCACATTAAATGCGGATGCCTGACCGCCATTTTTCTTGAAAATGCTCTTTATCCTTTTGTCGGTGTATGTTTCTACGACCTCTTTGGAATTATCCGCAGAACCGTCGTCCACAAAGATTATTTCAAAATTCTGATAAGTTTGATTAAGCACGCTGTCAATGCACTGTTTTATAAAACCTGCATAGTTGTAATTGTTTATAAGAACGCTAATTAAGGGTTTCTTAGATTTCATAACTTAATCCTTTATTTTTTTAGAACATCATCAAGATTTACCAGAGGGAAAACATCAAGCTTAGTAAATCTTGATGCGTTGTAAATCTTTCTTCCGTCTTTTTCAAAAGCATCTCTGGCGCAGGCAAATGCATCATACATTATATCCAGTCTTGGGACTGTCCACTTTTCCCCTGGTTTTCTGTAGTCCGGGTGAAAGTGGTTAACCTCTTTGTCCTGTACCAGAATCTTTTCGTTTGCTGATGTTTTTTCTCCGGTCTCTTTTGAATTTTCAAAATTAAAATCAAGTCCTATAAGAAAAAGCTCTTTTATCCCTATGTAATAAGCAATCTGCATAAGTGTATACACCACAGTATGCCCGCCGTATGTGCCTTGTGAGATATCGCATGAGAACCTGCTCTCCCTTTTGCCGTCTACAGTGGGCGAGGGGAGATCGTTCAGCCAAAAGATATCGTTATCTTCTGCTATATATGGCTTTATAACACTGCTGAAAATCTTTACCGAATCAACCTTGGCTACCTTTTCTGCCGAACCTTCAGCCACCAAACGGTCTATGACGGAATAGAAATCAGGACGCCATAGAGTTTTTTCGAAAGAGAGGTAGACTTTATTGCATGAAAGAGTGATTTCGTCTTTCAGCAACTCCAAGTCTTCCACTCTCAGGCTGGGGCCGGTTGCTGCAATGAACGCTCTTTTGCCATGGTGGATGTTATGAAACTGTTTCAGGCTCATCAGAGTTTGGCTCCTTTTTTCGGATTAAGATTTTTTACTCTCTCCTGAGTCATCTTCTCTCTTTGTTCAGGTGTGGCGTAATGATCGCTTCCACGCAGAAAACAGCCGTTTCTTACAAATAGAATATCAACCTGTCCAAGTGCGTCATCAAGCGGTCTGTAAGAAGCACCGAAAATGTCATAAACCGAAAAATCCATATCAGCCATAAATGCGATTACTTCGTGGAATTCTGGAGAGTTTTTATAAAACTGAAAGAGTGATGTTTCCATGATGACAACATCCGTATTCTTTATTATCTCTGAGGCTCCCTTCAGCACCTCCAGCTCAAAACCCTTAACATCAAGTTTTATAAGGTAAGGCCCTGTAAGTCCCGCTTTCTTTGCCTCAAAGTCAAGAGTGGTCACTTTTACAGTTCTTGGTTCTCCGTCTATGTGCTCCCCTTCTGATTCTTTCAAAATAGATGAGCCGCTCATGTCGGGATGAACGTTAATAACAGTTTCTGTTATCTCGGCTCCTGCTGCTGCTATTACGTACTTTGCGTTGAATTTGGAACAGATATCCTCCATTACGTCGGTATATTCCTCCAGAGGCTCCACCAGAAGATATTGTGCGTTTTCAAAAACTCCATAGAGGCCTGGCGTACCGTAGGCTATGCCAACATCTATAATACTTTTCGGGCTGAATCCTTTCTCTTTTATGTGTCCAAGCACTGAGCTCAGGTTGTGTCTTTTAAACATGTATTTTCCTCTTTTATTAAATAAGACCTTCAAGCTCATTCAGTTTCTTCTTCAGAGCTTTGTTTTCATCTTTCAGCATTTCTACCTCATAGCTTGTAGGTATGGCGTAACCTTTCATGGAATTTTTTCCCATGGTGTGCTGGTGGTAGTCACCTGCTTTATATTCAACAACAGAATCATCCTTTTTTACAGACATCATCTCAGAAACCGATCTGGCAAGGGTTTTCGTGTTGCCATCCTGCACTATCTGTTTTGTGATAACTCTGCGGTCGTCCCATACAACATCAAAACCGCAGGCTTTGTGCCAGCCTTTCAGGCATTCATGATTTGGTATAAACCAATTTGAGGTGTCGTTATAGTAATGGTCTGCGGCAAACCCGCACCATGCAAGGTCATTCAGACCCTTAACGCTCTCTTCGGAAATCTCCATCAGATTAAACCCCTCTTCGCAGGATTCATCGTCATTGTGAAACCATCTGTCACATGTGGTTCCCACTGTAAGAAGAGTACCGCCCAGTTTGCATACAGCATTTATCCGCTCCATGGCCAAAAGAGGGTGCTTAAGATGATAAAAAAGTCCCATAAAATTTACCACATCAAACATCCCGATATCTGCCGGGTCAAGGTCGTAAATGCTTATTCTGCGAAATTCGACCTTAGACTTTCTGATATCATGAAGGAGCTGAAAACCGTTTTCTTCGGGGTCCTGTACATCCACAGCTACAACATCCGCGCCGGCTTCTTCAAAGAAAAAGCTAAGAGCGCCGCTAAAAGAGCCTAAATCAAGTATCCTCTTGCCTTTCCAGAAGTTCTCATCTAGCCCCTGTTTTTTGAATTTGTGCATATAGTTGACATGCGTTCTTGTTGGGTCGGTAAATATACCGCTGCCCGGCAATACTTCTATATTGTGATACCAGTTAGCAGGGCTTCTGGTTTCCAGCATTTTCAGGATATCATCTTTATTCATTTGGCACTCCTATGCGCTTGTTAATGTGGGATTATATTCCATGGTTTGACATTGTTTATTATGTTCAGTGCGTTCTGGGCAGTTTTCCTGCGCATTTCCACGTATGCCTGTCTGGAATAATATGCAGTGTGCGGGTTAATTATCAGTCTGCCGTCTATCCAGTCTTCACGTTTTTTCCATGCTTTTATTAACTCGGTTTCTAAAGGTGGTTCGTCCGGTAAAACATCTAGGGAAACTGATGATAGCCTGCCGTCCTTCAAAGGTGTGCAGAAATCGTCCAGACAATCAACAATACCGCCTCTGGCAGTGTTAACAAAAGAGGCTCCATGCTTCATCAAGCTTATTGTTTCTTTATTTATCATCCCCTTTGTCTCTTTGTTCAAGGGGGTGTTAACGGATATTATATCGCATTCTGACAAAAGCTCAGAGAGGGATTCACATCTTTTAGCGTTCAGCACTTTTTCGTGGCCACGTTCTTTGTACGGATCAAAAAAAGCAGTCTGAAACCGCAGAGCACCAGCTCTCAGTAAAACACCGCTGCCTATTCTGCCTGCACAGATGACACCAAGAGTCATATCGGAGTTTCTTCGGATATGCTCTATTGTGTTCTCCTGCCATGTACAGTCAGAGAAGTCTCTGCATATACTGTCATATCTGCTGATGCCTCTTGCGGCGTTTAATATCATAGCCACTGCGGAGTCTGAGACCTCTTCTGTACCGTAATCAGGTGTGTTGCAGACGTATATGCCCCGCTTTGACGCATATTCTAAGTCTATGTTGTCATACCCTACACCGTATCTGACGATTCCGCGCAGGTTTGGCAGCTTATCCATATATGCTTTGTCGATATTTTCATGCCATACCAGAAGAACTGCTACATCATCACAAAGATTGTCAGTAAGATATTCGCTCAGAACATCTTTTTCTATATCAGGATTTTTAATATAATCAGTAATGTACGCCTTAACCGTTTCTTTTTGCATCAAACGCTTCCTTTATGTCAGAGTAAGCAGCCCGAATAACTTCACAGTCCACCATGTAAACTATATATCTAAGTCCCATATCCATCATTTTGCTCATGGCATCTTTGCTGGTGGCTATAGTCCCCATAACTTTTCCTGAGTCATTTATCTTTGCTGACAGTATTTCCAGATGCTTAGTTATTTTCGGGTTAGTAACATCTCCGGGTATCCCCAAAGCTTTCGAGAGGTCGTAAAGCCCTATGAATATTATATCCAGCTCATTAACCTCCAAAATGCTTTCTATATCTAAAATGGCCTCTTCACTCTCAAGATTGACAGCGATCAGAACATTTTTGTTTGCTTCTGATGGGAGTGTTTTTGCATTTGCCGCAGAATAGCCGCCCGCTCTTGTAAAAGGGGAAAATCCTCTCTCGCCTGCAGGTGGGAACTTTGCCAGTAGAACAATCTCTCTCACTTCATCTGCGCAGCTCACATTTGGTATCTGAATGCAGTGTACGCCAATATCCAAAGCTTTCAGGATGTCAGATTCTATTATACCGCCCACACGCATAACAGGCGAAACACCTCGTGATTCGCAAGCCATGACCATGTCCTGAGCAGTCTCAAAAGATATTGGCCCGTGTTCAGCATCTATGATGATAAAGTCCAGTCCGGCAGCAGAGATTATGTCTGTTGTGACAGAAGAAGGGATCACAGACCATGTGCCCAAGACCGCTTCGCCTTTTTCTATTTTTGATTTTAAAAAATTAGTCCGCAGCATTAGCTTCTCTCACTTTGTTATAAAATATCTGTGCTATTTCGAAATCGAATTCAGTATCTATGTCTACTGATTCCACTTTTGACACTCCGAACATAAAAGGTTTGCGTGAAATAACATACCTGTTTTTAAGCATCTCACTTTTTTCGGCTATGAAAAGCGCACCTGTCAGCATATAAAGTTTGTCGAGATATTGCGAATATTCGTGCCACACGCCCCAGTTATAATTATACGGTCTCCCCTTATCATTTAAAAGAAAATCATTGAAATCAGTAACAGTTACCAGCCCATCATAAAGGTTTTTGTCAAGAGCGTGATACTTTTCAACGGCATCTTTGTAGTTCTTAAAAATGGGAGAAGTGGTGTGACACCAGCTGACAGATGTATTGTCATTCACAGGCAGCGAGGAAACCACATGAAAAATGACATCACTCAAGCTAACTACGTTATTGCAAAGCTCTACTGGTCGTTTGATAAAGATGATGCCGTTTTCTTCGGCTATCTCACGAGCCTTTTCCGAATCGCTGGATATATATATTTCGTCATAGACTCCCGACTCCAGAAGCTGCCTGACCTTTAGCTCAGTTATGGAAAGTCCGTCTGTAAATTCTCTGAAATTTTTATCTTTTACTCTTTCAGAGGATTCCTTAACAGGGATGACAGCTACATTTTTCATTTTGCACTCTTTTTAGGATATTTTAGATTCTATCAGCTTTATGAGATCAACAGCTCTAGCGGAGTATCCCCACTCGTTATCATACCATAAAACCAGTTTCAAAACCCCACCCTGCACTACTTCCGTCCAGCGGTGATCCACTACAGTGGAGTAGTCAAAACCTTTGAAATCCAGTGAGACCAAGGGCTCTATGTTGTTATGTATAATGTTCAGAGTCTGTTTTTTTTCTACTTCACTTAACATTTTTATTATTTCGTCTTTATTCGTTTTTCTTTTCAGGTTCAGTGTTATATCTGCACTGCCAACTATAGCCGTGGGTGTTCTGTAAGAGAAAGAACCGATCATCTCCTCAGTGATATTGTCTAGAACCTTACAGGTGGCATTTATTGCAGAGGTTGGCTTTGGTATCATGTTGCCTATAACAGATCTGCCGAGAGCATAGTGATGAAAAATTTCTCCTGGCACAGACCACGAGCTTGCACTGCCGTCCATAAGATTTTGGTAGTTCAGCCATGGGTGCAGCGTTGTAATATATCCGTTTTCAACCCCAAAAAAGGAGTCAATATGCTTCAGAACAGGAGCAATGGCCACGGCATCGCATATGCTGGATGATATTATATCGTGCTTAGAAAGATCAAGACTCTCCTCATTTGCCCCCATGACAATATGCTGGTCTATCCCTTTTTCCGGTGAGTGGGTTATCACAACTTTTTTCAGATTGTTTTTCTGCATGTTTTTTCTGGCACGCATTACATTGTCAAGAACACCGGAGGCGTCTATCACGACATCTACACCGACAGACTTCCAGTCTACCTCGTCCACATGTTTTTCGTGAAAAACCTTTATGCTGTTTTGGGTATTATAAATAGTATTTGTCGCTTTATCAGAGCTGAAAATCTCTTTTATCCTGCCGTAAAGGGTGTCGTAGTTCAGTGTATATGCAATATTGTCTATGTCTGGATTGATATCATTTATCGCAACTACTTCAAAATACTTTTTGTCCTGATTCACTCTGTAGATCGCTCTGCCTATTCTGCCAAAGCCGTTTATACCTATTCTAAGCACTGTGTATCTCCGTTAAAAGCTGGCGGAAGTCTTTTATGTATTTTATAACGCAAGAGTTATCGTTTTTATTTATATTTCTGCTCACTTCAGATAAAACAACTATACAGGGCACATCAAACAAATTCGCTGTGGTCACATCGTATTTGCTGTCGCAGAAAAAGAGAGCGTTCTCTCTAAGAAATTTGTTCTTTTCAAAATGTTCCGCCTTGGTCATATCATCGGAAAAAATCTTGGTAAAATAAGGCAAAATTTTCTGCGCCTCCAGAAATGCACATATTTCACTCTGTTTTCCGCCGCTAAGAATGTATAGCTCTGTTTCGTTCAGTTCTTTCATAAGTTCGGCAAACTCTGCAAAACCATCCACAAACTCAAGATCTCTCCACATATCTCTATTCAGTCTGTTGTAATTAGTTATTATCTCTTTTGCTTTTTCCGGAGGGAAATGTGACTGTATCTTCACCTCTCTGCCCAGTCCGGAGTTTTGAAAGAAGAAATCTGCAAAGCGGCATGCGTCTGATTGCTCAACTCCAGACATTAAGGCAGCTTTTTTGATATTTTGTTTTTTGAGAAAGTCGGAGTTAAAGGTAATGGTTCCGTCAAAGTCGAAGACCAGAGACTTTGGAACAAATCCCAGCAATCTGTTAATGTAGGCTTGGAAACTACAGATATTACTGATAATAAACCTCTTTTATGCTAAAACATTTGCTTATACTACTTGCTTTTAAGAACCTAGTCAAGGGCATACAGTCCGGAAGGATTTCAGGTATATGCAAATTTTTAAAAAAAACCAGCAATAAAATATTTGTTAATAACATATTTAAATAGCTTAAGTTTATAAAATATTTGTCGATATACGAAAAGCAGACTTTTACTTATTTATGCATGATTACTTTTACTTTAGCTATTGAAATGGTATTTTTAACTTGAAACGAAGCATATAAAAGGTATTTTTTTACTATAGAGAGGTGATGTTATGAGACATCTGAATATACACAAATTGAGCCGGATAATCTTATTAACTATAGTAGTAACATTTATTTCAGTAACTGCAAATTCAGCAGATAATCAGAATATTCCCTTGTGGGCAAAGCCTTATTTTGATAAATCAAAAGAATCTCCAGAAAAGGACAGCCCTGAGCAAAAAAAAGCAAAAAAAATCTACAAATTTCGTAAAATATTCAAAGATAAAGACCCTAAAGAAGAAGTTCTTCTCATATTAGAACTGGATAGTGAATTTATACCTGAAGGTTTCCTGGATTCCACAGCTAAGTCCAGCCAGAGGGCGCGCATAAAAGCTGTGCAGGATAAAGTTCACAAAAAACTTAAAGACAAACATAGCTATTACAAAAACAAAAAAATAGGTAAATTCGATACAGTACCTTATCTGACTATGAAGGCGACCAGAGACGATATGCAGGATCTGCTTGATATAGACGAGATTACGAATGTTCAGGTGGACGAACTTGCAAAACCGATAATGTCAGAAAGCAACGTTCTTATTGGTTCTGATACAGCTTGGGCAAATGGATTTACAGGTTCAGGTCAGACCGTTGCAGTTCTTGACACAGGCGTGGAGAAAACCCATGCATTTCTTTCCGGTAAAGTTGTGGCCGAGGCTTGCTTTTCTAATGCAGGGGGGGCTGGCTCCGGTGTTAGTCTTTGCCCCGGTGGGGTCACAACATCATATGCATCTGGCTCAGGGGTTAACTGCAGCTCCGCAGTAGACGGATGCGACCACGGAACACACGTTGCAGGAACAATAGCAGGCGAAAACGGCACAGGCGGCATAAGCGGCGTTGCTCCTGATGCCACAATAATAGCAATGAATGTATTTACAAACTTCAGCGGAGAGGCGCTCTCTTATACAACTGACCAGACAAGAGCTCTGGAGAGGGTCTATGCTTTAAGAGGCACATACGATATTGCATCTGTGAATATGAGTCTCGGAGGCGGAAGCTATTCTTCTTACTGCGACAACGACTCCAGAAAAGCAATAATAGATAACCTTAGATCAGCAGGTATAGCCACAGTTATCGCATCCGGTAACAATGGGTATACCAATTCCATAAGCGGTCCGGCATGTATATCAACGGCAATAGCTGTTGGTTCAGTTCAGGACGGTTCATACGGAACCACAGCAGACCGTGTCTCTTCTTTTTCCAACAGTTCATCTCTCGTGGATATGCTGGCTCCCGGACAGTACATAACATCATCTGTGCCCGGAGGCGGATACAGCGCTTGGGCAGGAACATCTATGGCAACGCCTCACGTGGCGGGGGCTTGGGCACTGGTTATGAGTGCTGACACAACAGCAACTGTTTCAGAGGTGGAGAGTGCTCTGGAAACTACAGGCACTTCTGTTACCGACACAAAAAACAACGTGACGAAACCAAGAATAAATGTTGATGAAGCTATTGATACTTTTGGTACTGGCTCAGTCAAAGTGACTATATTGCCAGCGGGAGCAATAGCAGACGGTGCACAGTGGAAGGTGAATGGCGGAGTATATCAGAATTCTGCTGCCACAGTAGCAGAGCTCAGCCTTGGTGACCACTCGATTGCTTTCAAGTCCCTCACACATTCGAATAATGCTAAAGTATGGATGGCGCCATCGTCCCTCACTGCAACGGTTTCGTCGAACGGTCAGCTAGTCTCTCTGACAGGTACATATACCGAGTCTGACAAGATTCTAGGGAGCCGTGCTGATTTTGACGCTGACGGCAAAGCCGACATACTGCTCAATAATACCGAGACAGGACAGCTTCATATATATATGATGGATGGATTGACCAGAGTGTCTAACGATTACGTAAAAAGGGCAGACGGCTCTGTTATAAATCTTGCGGCTGGCTGGGGCGTATCCGGACTGGCAGATTTTGATAATGATAAAAAATCAGATATACTTCTAACTAATTACAGCACAGGACAGCTTCACATATATATGATGGATGGACTGACCAGACTTTCAAACGACTATGTTAAAAGAGCTGACGGCTCAGTCATATCGCTTGCTAACGGTTGGGTTGTTGCCGGTGTCGGAGATTTGGACGGAGACGGCAAAGCGGATATATTGCTCGCCAACTACAGTACCGGACAGCTTCATATATACATGATGGACGGACTTACCAGACTCTCAAATGACTATGTTAAAAGAGCTGACGGCTCAGTCATATCGCTTGCTAGCGGCTGGGTTGTTGCTGGTGTAGCAGATTTAGACGGAGACGGTAAAGCTGATATACTGCTCGCCAACTACAGTACCGGGCAGCTTCACATATACATGATGGACGGTCTCACCAGACTCTCAAATGACTACGTAAAAAGAGCTGATGGCAGCGTAATTAATTTATCTTCCAGCTGGGAAATAGCAGGAGTCTCAGACTTTGACAAAGACGGGAAGGCTGACATTCTGCTTGCGAACTATACCCTTGGAAGGCTCCATATATATATGATGGATGGTCTAACCAGGCTATCTAATGATTATGTAAAAAGGTCAGACGGCAGTATTATCTCTCTGGGCAGCGCTTGGCGTGTTTCTTATGTTACAGATTACAACGGGGACGGCAAGTCAGACATTCTGCTGAGCAACCCGGAAACAGGACAAGTGCATATGTATATGATGGACGGGCTTACCCGAGTGGATAACGACTATGTAAAGAGGGATGACGGTAGTGTGATATCTTTGACTAGCAGTTGGTCTCCTGTAGATAAGTAAATAATCAGTTGTGGCTGGTTCTCTTTCTTTAAGACTGACAAGAGCCAGCCCATTTCAAATTTATCAGAAATCAAGACCTGTATTAAAATCAGACAGAGAATATTGCTCGTTGGATTTTGGGATTATATCCCATATGTATTTTCTTCTTTCAAACAATGGGTCATTGTTCTTTGAATACTCATAGAAGCGGTCAGATTTATCTGTTTGTAATCCTGTATGCACAATTGATAGAAATGAGATGTAACTCCAGTTATCAGTGAAAAAGTTGATATTCTTTTTATGGAGAAGATTCATTGTTTTAACAGCTTCAGAGTGCTTGCTCATAAACAGGTAGATAATTGCAAGTCTAAGAAGTGTTCCTTCCGGGCAGGACTCTATTATATCATCAAAAACCATCTCTGATTCTTTAGGCAAGAAGTCATTATTAGGATGTGTTGTGCATGTGAAGATAAAATCAATTTTATAATATTTTTCGATATTGCCTTTGTCTATCTCTGCCTGCAGAAGGTTTAAAGCATTGTGATAATCGCCTAATGAAGCCATAGTTCTCAGGTAGGTAAGCATATTGTCTTTAGAGATATTATTCGCATTGTATTCTGAAATCAGCATCTCATTAATTATAGATATCAAAGGTGATACAGATTCATTTTTTCTATGTTGAAATATTTCATTTATTAAAGGCTGTAAACTTTTGATGACAAGGTCATTTTCAATGGTTTCGCATTTTGAGCTTATTGCTGAGTAAAAACTAAGTGCAGATGATTTGGCATCGCTATACAAAAACTGGTCTAAAAGAAAGGCCTGCGTGATGTTGAATGGGGTGCTGAGTATTAGGTCACAATCCAAAAAAGTATCTTTTGGTTTGTCAGAACTTGCTGAAACCAGTTTTTTTAAATTTAAAATTTGCTCCAAATCAAGACTATTAGTGTGAATCAGCTTTAATGCATTGAAATAGACATTATCTTCAGGAATCTTTACATTTAACAAAATATATCGCAGTAGAGTCGAAGCTCTTTTTGGATTTACGACCAAAGGAAAAACTCTGTTTAAGAATTCAACAAACTGATCATTCATAATATTTGCTGTTTCATCTTCTTTTTTGAAAAAATACTTGATGGATTCTAATGGGAGCATAAAGAAAGCTTTTATTACAGAAATGTCAGTTTCAGGACTCAAAAGAGTTTGCAGCCTAAACTCATTCAGAATTTCTCTAGCTTTTTCATGAGAGCCTAATTGAGCAAGGCGTTTTGATAAAGATATCTTAGCATCGAGAACCTCAGTATAAATATTTGGGTTAGAGTTCAGATGTTTATTTTTGCTTAATTCATCAAGTATTTCTCTAGCTTTTTCAAGCAAGCCTAAACGAGCAAACTGTTTGGCTAAAGATATCTTAAAACCCAGCACCTCGGTGCATAGATTTGCATTAGAGCCCATAAATATATTTTCACTTAACTCATCAAGTATTTCATTAGCTTTTTCATGTGAGTCTAAAGACACTAATTTTTTTGCAAAAGATAACTTCAGCTTAGATACTTCAAAATCTATATTAGTTGTAAGATTATCGATGTTTATTATGATATCAGCGCAATATGTTGACATAAGGTAGTATTCCAGAGAAACAAATTTCTCAGAAGGGATATTCATGAAATTTAGAACTTTTTGGTAATGCTCTCGCTGTGACTCATGCACTATAAAAATCAGTTCTGATGAATGAAGCATACTGCTGAATGACAGGAGTATTTTCTGAATATGATTAGGCAGGTCGTTTTCCATATACATAAGATCGCCCATAATATGTATATATACATGCTCTGATCCAGTGTTATTTTTAAGATCCGCTGCATCCTGTCTTACAGCCTGCAGGGCTTCTGAGTCGGAAGGAATGAATGGTTCATAACTGCTGCCATCCTCCCCTTTCCTGATGTCATACAGGTTTCTTGTGAAATCCCGCCCTTTGGCCCTGACAATTTCAATATTATTCATCGCCCTATGGATATACCTTCTCTTAAGTGCTTCCGTATCAAGTGTACTGCTTTCGTCAAGCTTGCTAAGAGATACTGTGCATGCACCATTATTTGCAAAGCTGTATTCGTTAATTGACTCACCGCTTGGGAGCGGGAAAGTGTTAAAATAGACGTCAATAACCTGACTGTATAAATGAGGCTCTACCCAGCCGGCTAAGATAAACCTGTCAAGAGGTATGCCGACTTCTATCGCGTTTTGCCGCAGCTCTTCCCGGTTTCCGGTTCCACACGCTAAGTATATTGTGTCCGTAGTCTCATCAAGAATTTGTTTAATGCACTCAAGATAGCTTTTAGACAGCTTCATCAGCCTGCCTATACTGCCTAGTATGATAGTATTTTCAGGATAAGATTGTCTGATGTTCTTTGCTTTAGCGGCAGACTCCTCTCGGTCCTTCAGCAGATATCTTTCGGCCAAGCGAAGCTCAAATCTTTCAAAAGTAAAAGAATTCCTATATCCGTCATCAAAATGGCATATGCGTTTATCAATATTTTTTATGTCATATTCATGGTTGCCGTGGTCCCAGAATATCTGCTCTGGAGCGGTTCTGGTGGCAAACATAAAACCACTGGGCATTCTGTTTCCAATAGTAATTAAAGTGTCTATGTCGTCTTCTATTGCCTTTTCACGCATTTTTGCAGCCTTTTTGAAATGACAGTAGTGGTGACCCTGGTCTTTATCATCCAGAAGGGATTGGAGATTGACATAGCTGACACCCAAATCAGTGATATCTTTAACCATAGATGGGTCAGACACCGCTTTTTCAATATATGCCATGTCGTAAACAAATAGATTTGCGTTATCTTCTTCCTTTAGCTGCATTAGCCAGGAAATTAAGAGTTTTGTAGGCGAGTTTCCTACTATTCTATCAAAAAGAAATGCAATATTTTTCCTTTTTTCCGAAGATATCTTTTTCTTTACAGGTTTAAAACCCCACTTTCTCATATTACTTTGTATATATTTTGAGAGGGGCATCTCAACTTCTTCGTTAAAAGTTTTAAACTGCTCCTGTGTTTCACATAGATTTAAATAAACATGGCTAAGAGGCGTATGCATGTAAAATACAAGCTCCCTGTTGTTCCTCTTGATCGCCTCACGGAATAGCTCATACCATTTTGGTATTATGATGATATGTTCTGTACTGTTGGCAAAAACAGCATTCCATATAACTTCCAAAATCCACATAAAATTAGACCGCTGAATAAAAAGTTCTTTATCGAAGAAATCAGGGCCGAAGGTATGCTGTTCCATTACAGTTAAAAGATGCTTGCAATCCCTGAAAACAGTTCTGATTACATTGGAAATGCGCCTTACATCGTCCATGTTTCTGAAGCAGGCAGCAGATGGGAGGTCAAACAGCAGTTTGGCGAATTCGGTTTCCCAGGGTTTTGAGTTGAAAGAGTGAACAATGAGCAGCATCCTGACTATCCTGAACTGCCAGTCATATGTGTTAGTGCTCAGAGCTTCTGTAAGAGAATTTGCAATTACTTGAAAACTAGGGTTTTCATCCAGAGTAATGTCAAACCTGTTAAAAATAAGATACAAGTCTTCGAAAGGCTCCAGCAGTTCAAGCTTTCCAGCATTAGGCAATATAATCTTGTCTCTTATAATGCTGAATATTTTTGCGTAATCTTCTTTGTATTCAGGTTTCTCATAGCCTTTGAGCTGCATTTCATTTTTAATGAAAGCGTTTATGTCATTAACAGAAAGCGTAGGCTGACTAAAGATTTGCTCTGAGGATTTTAGGTGTTCTTCAATTGATAATTGCACATTTTCCATATTTCAAAAATTTTAATATAAATGAGGTTGTATGTACAGTACAAATATAGCAGAGTCGCAGAGCTTTATGCAGCGAGTGCGCCTTTTCAGGTTATTACATTGCTGCAAGTGCAAACCTAAATGGGCTCTGGCACAAGTTGTTCTCAGGTTATAACTTTTTGTTACTCATGTAAACATATGTTTGCAAATATTAGAAAATCACATCAGTCTTCTTTTCAAACCAAATATTTTAATGTAGAATCTATAGTACTGAACAAGAGCGTAACATTACTGGCAGTGCATTTCGCTTTTTGATAAGAAAAACATAATTTAATTTTATGACATATACGGAGGGAGACTAAATATGGATCAGGATAAAAAGAAAGCCTTAGAAATGGCTATGGGTAAGATAGAGAAAGATTTTGGAAAGGGTGCTGTTATGCGCCTTGGCGACAAACCTGTTGAGAAGCTTCCGGTTATCCCGACAGGCATTTTATCTCTTGATATAGCATTGGGTGTAGGCGGTTACCCAAGAGGAAGAATCATAGAGGTTTACGGGGCGGAATCCTCCGGTAAAACAACGTTAGCACTTCACGCCATAGCGGAAGCTCAGAAGCTAGGCGGAGCGGCGGCATTTGTTGACGCGGAGCATGCTCTCGACCCTATTTATGCCAAGGCAATCGGCGTCGACACAGACAACCTGATTGTTTCACAGCCCGACAGCGGAGAGGTGGCTCTTGAGATAACAGAAACACTTGTCAGAAGCGGAGCTGTAGATATTGTCGTTGTGGATTCTGTTGCGGCTCTTACTCCAAGAGCAGAGATAGAAGGCGAAATGGGCGATTCACACATGGGTCTTCAGGCGAGGCTGATGTCTCAGGCTCTCAGAAAGCTCACAAGCATTGTAAATAAATCAAGAACAACACTCATATTTATAAACCAGACCAGATCAAAGATAGGTATCGTTTACGGTAATCCTGAGACTACAACAGGTGGAAATGCCCTTAAATTTTACGCTTCAATGAGGCTTGAGATTAGAAAATCTCAGGCTCTGAAAGAGAAGGAAGAAGTAGTAGGTAACCATGCGGTGGTGAAAGTTGTGAAAAACAAAGTGGCACCCCCTTTCAAAATTGCAGAATTCGACATTTTGTATGGTGTTGGTGCTTCCCGTGAAGGGCTGCTGCTTGACATGGGCTCAGATGCAGGAATAGTGAACAAGGCGGGAGCATGGTTCAGTTATAACGATGCGAAACTTGGTCAGGGTAAAGAGAACTCAAGAACCTATCTTAAAGAACACCCAGAGGTAGCTCAGGAGATAGAAGATAAGATCAAAAGAAAGCTTGGTGTGCTTGAAGTTATTTTAGAGGACGTAGAAGTCCCGGAGTAAAAGATGGATATTGATGCCATACTGAGAAAAGCTGTGGAGCTGGGCGTTTCAGATGTGCACATAAAATCAGGACGACAGCCTGCTGTGCGCCTTAACGGCGACATAGAGACCCTTGAAGGGTTTGAAGTTGTAACGCCTGAGGATGGAATGCGGATGGCCGCATCAATAATGCCTGCTGCTGTGAAGCCAGAGTTCAAAGAAAACAAAGAGGCTGATTTTGCATACGGCATAAAAGGGCTGGCAAGGTTCAGGGTGAACGCCTTTATTCAGCGTGGTCTCATAGGGATGGTCATGAGGGTTATACCCGAATCAATCCCTGACATAGATGGCCTGTTTTTACCGGAGGTTATCAAAGAGATAGCCTGCGGACATAGAGGACTGGTTCTTGTGACTGTGATAACAGGTAGCGGAAAATCAACCACCCTCGCCTCTATGATAGACTATGTCAACCGCACCAAAAAGATAAATATCGTTACAGTGGAAGACCCTATAGAGTTTCTCCACAAAGACAAACAGTCCATCATCTCTCAAAGGGAGATAGGCGCAGATACCGGTTCTTTCGGCGAAGCTCTGAAAAGAGCTCTCAGGCAAGACCCAGACCTTATTCTTGTGGGGGAGATGCGTGACGTGGAGACCATAGAGACTGCTCTCCATGCCGCTGAGACAGGACACCTTGTTATGTCCACACTTCACACTCTGGACGCTCCGGAAACAATCAACAGAATAATTTCAGTTTTCGAACCGCACAGACAGGATCAGATCAGAAGTCAGCTTTCCTCAGTTGTTAAAGCAGTCATCTCTCAGAGACTAGTGCCAAGAACAGATAAGCCGGGCAGACTCCCAGCAGTGGAGATTATGGTGACCAACGGAACCATAAGAGAATGCATAGCTGACAAGAACCGCACAGGTGAGATAACAGACTTTATAGAGGCAGGCAGACAGATGTATAAATCCCAAAGCTTTGACCAGTCTCTTATAGACCATATAGAAGCAGGGATGATAACTGAGGCAGAAGCTATGAAATGGGCAAAGAAACCAGACGACCTTAAGCTGAAACTTCAGGGTTTCTCCTAGCAATGAATAATACTCAAGTATGTATAATAAACGAAAGATACGAAGTAAGACTGGTTTGGAATATGCTTCCCGAGTGCTTGCTAAAAAAGACTACTCCGAACGTGAGTTAAAAAAGAAGGTTGCTGAGCATTTCGGCGAGGAAGAAGCGGAAGAGACCATCACAAAACTGAAAAGCTACGGATATCTGGATGATGAAAGGTACAGAGAGATGTACATAGCGTCCAGAGTACGCAGCGGGTATGGACCTTTCCGCATCAGCGGAGACCTTTACGAAAAAGGGCTGAATGACGACCTTACAGACCTTGACGAAATCTGCGAAAAGAGCCATATTGACCGACACGAAATTTTAAAAGAGAATGTGGTCAGGTTTTTGAACACTAAAAAGGCTGACGATGATTATGCCCTGAAACAAAAGTGCACTGCACATTTTTACCGCAAGGGGCACAGAATTGACGATATAAAACGAATAATTGACGAGGAGCTTGATAGATGAAAGTTATTTTTCTGGCAAACGTGAAAGGGGTTGCCAAAAAGGACGAGATGAAAGAAGTGAAGGATGGTTATGCCAAAAATTTTCTTCTTAAAAAGAAACTGGCTGTCGAGGCAACACCTGCGAACCTTCAGGCTCTGGAAGAGAAGAGAGAGAAAGATAAGGCTCGGGAAGACAAAAAGATAGCAGATGCCACAGCTTTGGCTGAAAAGCTGAACAAAGTAGGCGTAACTATCCATGGCAAAGGCGGCGACACAGGCAAGCTGTATGGTGCCATTACAAATGCAGAAATCGCAAAAGCCCTTGCAGAAGAGGGGCTGGATATTGATAAAAAGGATATCGCTCTGAAAGACCCTATCAAAGAACCGGGTGAATTCAGTGTTAAAGTGAAGATATTCATGAACATAAACGCACAGGTAAAAGTGATCGTTAAAGCTGATTAGCAGGCAGAAGGTACTATGTCAATTAAAAGGGTTCCCCCGCACAACAAAGAGGCTGAGCAGGCAGTGCTTGCGGCCATTCTCATAGACGAACAGTCCATTGACAAGGTTATAGACAAGCTTACCGCTGAAGACTTTTATATGCCGGGGCATCAATACCTTTATTCCCGGATAGTAAGACTTCAGGAGATGGGCAAACCTGTTGACGTTGTGACTCTGCTCGGTTCTATGACAGACGATGAGCTCTCAAAAGCGGGCGGTGTGGATTATGTTTCATCTCTGGTGGATATTCTGCCGTCATCTGCTAATGTCGGCCACTACGCAGAGACAGTGCGTGACAGGTCTGTTCTCAGACAGCTGATAGGAATGTCTGCGGAGATTGCAGAGACCTGTTTTGACACAGACGGCGATGTGGAGGATATCGTAGAATCAGCGGAGAAGCGCATATTCAGTCTGGCTGAAAAAAAGCTGAACTCAAGCGCACGCTCACTCGGTTCGCTTATTCCTCACACAATAGATGCCATGGACAAGCTTTATAAAAACAAAAGTGTCCTATCTGGCGTTACCACCGGCTACAAAGATTTGAATAAGATAACAAACGGTTTTCAGCCTTCTGACCTTATAATCGTAGCAGGAAGACCCGGTATGGGTAAAACAGCTTTTGCTCTGAATGTTGCATTGAATGCGGCATATACTGAAGAGAAGAAGTCTGTTGCTTTTTTTACTTTAGAGATGTCATCCCAGCAGCTTGTGCAGAGGCTTCTGTCTTCCACAGCACAGATAGAATCTGCAAAGATAAGAAGCGGACAGTTTTCTCAGGCTGACTGGCAAAAACTTGCATCAGTGGGTAGCGAGCTCTCAGGTCTGAATTTCTTTCTGGATGACACTCCAGCCATAAACCCTCTTGAGCTAAGGGCAAAATGCCGCCGTATAAAGCGGGAAAATGGTCTGGATATGGTTTTTGTGGATTACCTCCAGCTTATGAGCTCTAGCAAAGGAGACAATCGGGAACAGCAGATATCTGATATTTCAAGGTCTTTGAAGGCTCTTGCTAAAGAGCTGGATATTCCGGTTGTGGCACTTTCGCAGCTTAACAGGGGTGTTGAACAGAGACAGGACAAACGTCCGATGATATCTGACCTGCGTGAATCAGGAGCCATAGAGCAGGATGCAGACCTTATTATATTTTTATACAGGGACGAGGTTTACACAAAAGATAAATGCCTTAATCCCGGAGTAGCCGAGGTTATCCTTGCCAAGCACAGACATGGCGCCACTGACGACATAGATCTGGCATTTATCAAAGAGTATATGCAGTTCAGAGACATCGCAAAAGGATCTTACTGAGCCCTTTGATGTGAAAATTAACATTCACAAATGCATATATAATAACTAAGCATTGTCAATATTTTGCAAAAGTACAAAATCAATAGCCTGAAAATGAATAATATTATTTATTAGCAATTAAATTTCTTTGCATTATCTTATTATCTAGCAAACATATGTCAGTGCGCTGTATGAAAAAAACAACAGTGGAATGAACTAAAACTGTGACATTTTGTCTACAACTTTATAACATATACCCTGTTAATAACCTTCTTGCGTTTGGCATGTATATTGCTTATAATATAACTGCTGACGGAGGCGAAATGAAGCAGAGAACCGTAAAAAGTACTATAGAGATGGAAGGGATTGGACTACACACCGGCGAGAAGATGTCCCTTGTAATATCTCCCGCATATCCTGATACAGGTATATGTTTCAGACGTTCTGATATAGAATGTGAGTACACCAGAGTCTCCCCGTATACTGTCACCTCCACTCAGCTTGCAACAACCATCCAGTGCGGAAACAACACTATCAGCACCATAGAACATCTTATGGCGGCTCTTTACGGGCTGGGCATTGATAATGCCAAAATAGATGTGTGCGGTCCAGAGGTTCCGGTTTTCGACGGGTCTTCCACAGCTTTTGTGAACGCCGTTTATAACGCAGGGGTCACAGAGCAGGCAAAAGCAAGAAAATTCATTAAATTTAAAAAACGGATCAGACTTGAAAAGGACGGGAAATGGATAGAAGTAATCCCTTCACGTTTCTTTAAGGTTACATTTGATATAGAGTTTGAGAACGAATCAATAGGACAGCAGAAGTCATTCATAAATGTTACACCCGAATCCTTTACAAAAGAGCTGGCCTCAGCCAGAACTTTCGGTTTCAGGCACGAGGTGGAGCAGCTCTGGCAGATGGGACTTGCAAAAGGCGGCAGCCTTGACACTGCTGTTGTAATAGACGGCACTGATGTTTTGAATCCCGAAGGTCTCAGATATCGCGATGAGTTTGTCAGACATAAAATGCTTGACCTTGTCGGTGACATATCGCTTCTGGGTTTCCCTATTTTTGGTCACATCAGAGCTTACAAATCAGGACACAACCTGAACAATCTTTTTGCCAGAACACTTATCGAATCAGCAAACTACTACGACATAATAGAACTACCGGACACAGTTCCGGTTCAAAACCATAATTTAGAACTCAAACCACAGGGGATATCCTGAGTCGGAAGCGGTTAAGCAGCGCTTCCGATTTCAGGTCTCCTAAATCTACCTTTTAACAGTTTAAATCCGCAGGACAAATACCGCAGTGGTCTGCAAATTTCAGAGCTCTTTCATCAGTAAAATCCACTTTGTCAGGCTCGTTCATACTGTAAGTTTTGTCTGTTAGAAAGAAATCATTTTCATCTGTGTCCATTGGTGCTTTATCGTCATGTTTGTTTTTAAGAACATTATGAAGTGCAAGAACAAAAGCCAAAGCGTTGTTTCGCATTTGATGGTCGTTGCCTTCCGCCATAAATGTCAGCTTAGGGGATGTGTTTGACATCCCATACATTATAAATCCCTCAGGGAAATCTATCCTGATTTGACCGTCAAACTCTGTAATATCAAAACCCTTCCTGTCAGCATACAGCCGTTTCAGAACAGCAAGAGCATCATTTGTGACCAGCTCTTTCTTTTCATTGTCATCAGACACTGTGCGTATCTCTTTGGTTGGATATCTTTTCGGCACAGCTTCAAAGTAATTAGTAAGGCTTGTGATACCTAGCTCGTCCATAACCTGTTCAAGAATAAAGATGTTCTCCACAGCGTCATCCCTCGGCAGACCGTCTTTGGTGTCTGTAGAAAAGAGGTGTAGGCTCGCCTCAACCTGAAGGTCTCTGTAGCCGGTGTCAGTCACTAAAGCTTCAATATTTTTATATCCGCTCAATGAGGATATTTTGTTCATATTATCGGTTATTGTCTCTTTCCAGAGGGAGTGTCCTTTCGAGTGGAATATCGTAGTCCCGCCCATCTGCTCCACATACTGTTTCACCGCGCCAGTGTATCTTGCATCTATATAAAACTGACTGGCAATATGCGCTATCGCTTTAAGGTTTGTAGCGTTTAAATTTTTTGCTTTAAGACGTTCCAAAAGCTTTGGAACCATAACCTTTAGCTTATAGTCTGCTAAGATGAATGCTAGTGCGTCACCAAGGTAGTGCCCAGGCGCTGCAGAATCAAGTGCCGCTTTACCTTCTGTGAGAGAGCCCCTATCTGCATCCAGATCAAAGGAGTGTACCTTCATCCCTTTTTCAAGAGCTTCTTTCATGCCCGGAACTTTTGCCAGCATCTCTTTTCTGGTGGGGTCAGCGAGAAGCTGTCCGCTGTTCACATCTATATCTGTACCTATTATTGTGCACTTGTTGCCAAGTATTGAGTAAAACAGCTCTTCGTACTGAAGTCCTGTCCCGCCGAAGAGGTTTACTGCTGTTTTAGAGTTGTCTCTTTTGCTGAAATATTCGCCGTAGATGTCTTTCATTTTATCATAATAAACTTTGCGGCCTTCTTCTGTTTTATCAATAATCTCGCCGTGTAAGCCTTTGGGCAGATCACGCACTTTATAGTTCTCTTTCAGGAAATTATTCATCTGTTCAAGCAGATAAGTGTGTATCCCTTGTGTTGCTATGCCAAACTTTGCACCGTTAGTGGTTACCTCTACGTGGGAGCGTGTTATCTGTATGTGGGCTTTAGCTCCGAGCTGGTACTGGTTCTGATAAACCTGCCCCGAAGATGAAACGCCTATGTTGTATACTATTATTCCTTGAGAGATAAGTCCTTTCGCCATGGCGGCGGCCAGCGCTTCTGATGTAGGGCCGTTGTCGTAGCCTATAACTATCTTATCCCCTATTTTCATGCTCATACGTATACCTGAACGCAGTACAAATTCCTGACAGCCTAGAATGCGCCCTATGGTCTCAGCAGATTCAGGTGTGAAAACTGCATCACTTCCGAAGAAATCGCCCGGTTCACCGACATAAGCTCTTATATCATAAGATGAGGGCTTGAGCAGTTTATCTGCATTTTTGACTGTTTTGCTTGTTGCATCCAGAGGCTTCATTTTATCGAACATGATATACTCCTTGCAGTTTTGAATATTGCTTTCTAAAATTAAATCATAACAATGTTTAAGGTCAAGTAGATTGACATAAATATTAAAAATCATCAATGGGGCAGAGTATGCCGATGCAGATAAATAAGTTGGAAATATGTTAAGATTTTTTATAAGGGTAACACTTGTATTGTTTATCATTGCTGCTGGGAGTGTCATTGCGCTTATGGTCAGCCGTGAGTCTAATGTAAATAAGATAAACAGAAACATAGAGGACACGAAGGCTTCAACAGTCCTTACCGGGCACTTCGTAGAACATCTGATAACAGAAAGGATGGATAAGCTTTATCAGGCAGCCAATATATCAGATATTCATAAAATACTTCCGTCTCTAGTTAGCTATGTCGATTATGTGGCCACCACATATGGGCACAAAGGATCTTTTACAATAGGCCTGCTTGACAGTGATTTTAAAGTGGTGAGCAGTTTTAATTCCAGTGAAGATGTATGTTCACAGGAATCTATTATAAGTAAAGAGATATCAGATATTTTGAACAGCAGAAAAGTATATATTGGCCCCGCTTCAAAAGACTGTATAAAAGATGCCGGCGGTGACGAATCACTTATGATGCTGGCTGTCTCTTTCGAAGGTGCTGACGGCAAACAAAGGGTAATCTATGAGGTCTCCAACCTGCTTGACTATATAAACAATCATAAATATGCAAATTTCTTCTCTGATTTGATTCAGGCAAAAATTTTTAAAGACGACATTAGTCTTTACGAGAGAGGGAGTGAGGAGTATGAGCTTCTTGAGCTGAAGAATTCTTCTGCACTGAATGGTGTGGCATCTTATAATGGAAACATAGTAGGTTTTTACTATTTCTATATTTCAGATGTAAAGATGTGTCTGGTATATATCAGAGATATTGTAAAGTTCGACTATGGGTTATCGTCATTGCCTGTACTTGAAAGATACAAAAGCTTGATCTTTATATCCCCTGTAGTGCTGTTTATTCTCTGGGTAATACTTGAGATTGTATCTGTGAATGACAAACTGGGTAAAGAAGTACGGGTCCGCACCAGGCACTTGGAAGACATGCAGAAAAGATATCAGAACCTTTTCGAGACGATACCTGAGCATGTGGTTCTTTTCAAACACTCAGGAGAGATTATTGAGTGCAACGGTATGTTTGCAGAGATGTTTGATGGTGAGAAACCTTCACATTTGAACCTTATAGACATGATAAGAGAGAAAGAGCGGTTTAAAAAAATACTGGATGTCGTAGACGAAAATTCGAGTTTAAGCATGGGCGAGTTTTTAATTGAGACGGGAACTCAGCACATATCAGTTTCTGTGAATGTATGTCAGGTGGAGCTGGACGGCGAACGTGCTATTTTAGCCGTTATGACTGACATTTCGAAGTTTAAAAGCATGCAGGAAGCTTACTTTCTGACTCAGAAAAAAGAGGTTATCGGAACATTGGCCGCAGGAATGGTGCACGATTTTAGCAATATTCTGCAGAATATATCACTTCAGTTCAGCCTTTTCGAACGTTCAAGCTCTGATTCCAGTGACAAAAACATGGCAAACATGAGGAAAATACTAGAAGGAGCCAACGGCTATCTTTCCGGTGTGCTCAGGTATACGAAGGACACTAAGTCTGATATATATGTGAAGAGCGGTAGTGAATTTGTTAAAAATTCTATAGTGATGCTGGAGAGGGTGCTGCCAGCAGAAGTAAAGATACGGTTTGAGGATAAATCCGGCGGCATGATGATAAAGGCCGGTCAGGTGAAGATAACTCAGATGCTTAGAAACCTTTGCCAGAATGCTGCTGATGCTATGGATGGAAAAGGTGAGATTGTTATAGAGGCTTTTGCGGACGAGAAACCCTTTGGGAATTTTTTTAAAATAACTGTGGCAGATACAGGAATAGGTATTAAGCCTCAGGATATTGATAATATCTATAAACCTTTTTTTACAACAAAAAGGTCGAAAGGAACAGGTATAGGTCTTGCGGCAGTGAGACAGGCCATGATGGAACTCGGTGGGTTTATAGAAGTTGAGAGTACTCCAGGTGAGGGGACTAAATTTACATTAATGTTTATTGAGTCAAAATGATAAGCAGATTTGAGATAATTTCTAAGGCGGCGCAAGAGCAGAATATTAAAAAGATAAATTCAGACGCTCTGCTGTGTATCGCAAGACATTCAGAATTCCTAGGTATGTGGCTGACGAACAACACCGATAAACTACACGACATTTGCAGCCGCTTTAACCATAAAAGAGATAAAGACATAATCCTGAAAGATATACTCGAAAGCGACATCTACTCTATGACAGAGGAGGAGTTCATGACTTACCTGCGCATGGTGAAAATGCGTGAGTATGTTCATATCGCTGCATCTGACATAGCATTTGAAAACTCTGTGGAGGATGTAACTGCCCATATCTCATCATTTGCTTCTGCTGCATGTCAGGCCGCGTATCTTTACTGTGAGTCAGAGCTGCAAAAAGAACACGGCATCCCAAGGGATGAAGAGGGCGCTGAGGTCGGTTTCTGTATAATAGGGCTCGGAAAACTAGGCGGCTGGGAGTTGAATTTCAGCTCTGACATAGACATCATGTACGTTTACGGCAATGATCATGGAACTACTGACGGTGATGATCCCGTGGACAATCATGTTTTTTTCAGCAAACTTTCGGAAAAGCTCACAAGCCTCATAGGGGAAAGGACAAAAGACGGGATCGTTTTTCGTGTGGATCTTCGGCTCAGGCCGGATGGTGACAGAGGAGCCATATGTCTGCCTGTGAATAGTTACGAGCTTTACTACGAGTCACATGGGCAAAGCTGGGAGAGAATGATGCTGCTGAAGGCAAGAACCATTGCCGGGTGCAGTGAAGTGGGGAGAGTTTTTCAGGAAAGGATGAAGCCTTTTGTGTTTCGCAGAAGTCTGGACTACAGGTTTATGACAGAATTAAAAGACGTTAAAAAGAAGATAAATAAGCGTGTGGAGCTAAAAGGGAAGGCTATAAAGCATGTGAAGCTTGGATATGGCGGCATAAGAGAGATAGAGTTTGTGGTGCAGACACTTCAGATACTGCATTATCCTAAATATCCGCAGATAGTCAGCAGAAACACACTGAAAGCAATAAAGCTGCTTTTTGAAAACGGGATAATGGATGAGCAGACTGCCGAAATGCTCTCAGAGAACTATAGATTTCTGCGTAAACTGGAACATATGGTACAGTTGGAGAATGAGCGCCAGACCCATGTGGTGCCGGAGGACACACCTACTTTTGACCTATATCTGGAGCGGTGCGGCTTTAAAAATGTTACAGAATTCGAATTCAGATATAGCGAGGTTACCAGACAGGTTAACCATGAGTTTTCCAATCTTTTCAGCGACGATTTATCTGTGGATGACAATATCATGGCTATTTTCGACAATGAGTTTACAGATGAGGAATCTGTTATTGTTCTGAAGGAGATGGGGATACTTGATCCTGTGGTATGCATGAAGCATATACGCAGGATTATGGCCGGGCCTAAGAGTAAGCCGAGGCTTCAGGGGGAGATATCAGTCCTGAAAGTTTTGATTCCTGCCATTTTAAACGAACTTAAAGAGAGAGAAGATGCCTGTCAGATAATAGTTACATTTGAAAAGCTGCTGGGGAGAAATACAACTCTTTATATGCTGCACGATCTGTATATTTCTGCACCGAAAATAATCAGTATGCTCACAAATACATTTTCGTACAGTTCTTACCTGACAAACATGATCCTCTCAAACATAGACCTGCTGGATTATGTGTATGACCCTAAAGACAGTGACTACACCGCAAAAGAAGTAGCCGAAGACATGTGGGAGCGTACAGAGAAATACAGGGGAGATGCGGAGCTGGAACCTGAAGCGGCAAGGATAAGGCACAGGGCATATATTTTTAATGCAGGCTACGCCTATCTGAATAAAACTATAAATGTAATAGACATGATGAAAAGTCTGACAGAACTGGCCAGAGGCACTGTGGACTACAGCTTCCGTACAGTATATGAAAAGCTGGTGGAGAAATACGGCAAACCGAGGAACGAGGACGGCTCAGAGTGCAGATATCTCCTTATAGGGATGGGGAAAGTGGGGAGTGTAGAGATGAGCTTTGGCTCTGATCTGGATCTGATCTTCCTCTTTGAAGGACACGGAAGCACAGATGGAAAGAATTCTATTACCAACGGCGAGTTCTTTTCAAGACTGGTGCAGCGCGGCAACTCATTTCTGAACACGTTCACCAGAAACGGTTATCTTTACAAAACAGATATGCGGCTCAGACCCAGCGGATCAAGTGGAACTTTGGTGGTAACAATGAAAGCTTTTGAGAGCTATCACAACAAATCCGCCATGATCTGGGAGAAACAGGCACTTCTGCGTTCCGGTATTATAAACGAAGATTCACCCCTTGCTGAGGATTTTCAGCGCATAAAAGATAATGCGACGTTTGTATGCAGACTGGATGACATGGGTGTGCAAGAGGTTTATGACATGCGGATGAGGATAGAGAAAGAGAAGGGGTGAGCGTACGAGAAGAACAATATAAAAGCCGGTTATGGCGGGCTTTTGGATATAGAGTTCATAGCACAGATGCTTCAGCTTAAATACGGCTGTAAGCACGACTCTTTCCGCACTCCAAACACCCACGATGCGATACATGCCTTCAAACAGGCAGGGGTTATAAAAGAGAGAGACTTCAATAGCCTGCACAAAGGTTATCTGTTTTTTAGGCATTTGGAAAACCTTGTGCGAATCTACGAAAATTCGGACACATCCAACCTGCCGAAAAGCGACGAGCTAAGGGGCAAGATAGCAAACTTTTACGGATACAGAAGTGACGGCTCTGCAATGCTGATGGATGAATATCAAACCATCAGAAGATCAGTCAGGGCTGCTTTTAACAGAATATTTGAGAGGGAACTAAATGAAAATAATGCAGGTGATTGATTATGACACTTTTAAGGACGACTGTGTAAAAACTGCTAAGATGTGTTCGTCTTATGCGGACATCATCTGGTTTAGAATAAAAGGGAGAGACGACATTTATCAGCAGGCTAAAAAGCTGCGGGAGGCATTGCCCGAAGCATATCTCTGTCTGTCAAAGGATCCCGACATCGCCTATGGCCTTGGATATGAGGCTGTACAGCTCAGCGGAAAGAGCGATATAGCCGAGGTGCGCAGAAGATATCCCTCACTGAAGATAGGCTACTCAGCGCACACAAAAGAGGAGATAGCAGAAAAGGATGCTGATTTTTTTACTTTAAGTCCTGTTTTTTTTACGGTGAAAAATTATGAGGTGAAACCGATAGGTGTGAGCAGTGTGTCTGAGCTGGGCAAGGTTATATATGCGCTGGGCGGTATTAATGCTGACAATGTTGGACAGCTGAAAGGAATGGGGTATACCGGTGTAGCCGGGATATCATTTTTCAGCGAGATAGATGCTGTTAAAAAAGCCGTACTTAGCTGATTTGTCAGGCTTTTTCTATATCGACAAAAGCTGTGTAATAAACAAGCCCGCTGCCGGAATCGGTCAGTTTGTTTGGTATGGCGCAGTTTGTATAACCCTTTTTCATCGGGATATTTTTCCAGCACATTACGCTTCTTTCAGCTATGTTTTCTGTAACAACTGCTTCTGCGGTGAAGTGCCCAGTGTCGCCTGATATCTTTACATCATCACCAGTCTTCAGCCCTGCCTTTTCTGCATCATCGCTGTTTATGTATACCACCTGAAGTCCCTGTTCCATTCCGGGGAGTGTCTGGGAATTCAGATATGAGTGGTGTGATGAGGTGATTAGCTGAAACTTTTCGGAAGTTTCCGGCATCGTAAGCTCCAGTGACTGCGTGGCATATTTCCTCTCTGGCTGAGGCAGTTCTTTCACTTCTGAAATATCTTTTATGCGAATGCTTATGTTTAGCTTTTCTGCCAGCCTTTCAACGGCATCTGTATCGCTCATCTCTTTGGTAAGCTTTCCTCGCTGGTAGTGCTGCGGGAAAAAGTAGCTTCCCATAAAGTCCTGTTGAGCGAACATCCCGCCTACCCTCAGAAAAAAATCAGCATGGACAGATGTTTTGGATTCGTTTGTATCTATTACAATGGTTTTTATTCCGGAGAGTGCCTTCTCCCACATGTTAGTGTCAGGAAATGTCATTGCGGGGTTAGCCCCGGCTATGACAAAAAGATCAAAATCATCTTTGAGAAGTGTTTCAGCGATTTTATCAGCATGGACAAAAGCTTTGAAACTGCTGCTTGGGGTTTTCCACTTTCTTTTGGAGCTGTGACCGAAGTATAGCAGGTCTTCGCAGCCTGTCTTTACAGCCAGCCTGTTTATCCACTGGAAAGAGTTCATCCCGTTGGAGTGTCTCTGTATTCCAAATCCTTGAATATGAGCAGTCTTCCCCTTTTCTATGCGTGACCGGAGGAAGTCGAAATCGTCTGCTGACATACCAGTTTTTGAAATAAGAGCCATAGTGTCGTGACCGTTTTCAAGCCCAAGCTCAGTTAGCAAAGCACAGGCAAGAAGCCCGTCAGTGCATGGGTTTATCATAATGTATCTATCGGCAAGCTCAGCTGTTTTTGTCCTGACAGGGTCAATATAGATAATAACTTTCCCCTGTTTTTTCAGTTTTTTAAGATATGCGTAAAGATGCTGAGAACAAACTGCGGCATTTTTGCCATATAAGATTATTGTGTCGGGTTGTTCGAGATTTTTTACATCAGGGTTTGTCAGTGCCCCAAAATCAGCTACGTGGGCATCGCCGCCGGTTTCATCGCATGGGCCGCCTGTTATCCCCCAGCAGTTATTAAAACTGGAGAAAAGCACATCCCAGTAGGCCAGGTTGTAGCCCAGACTGCCTGAACCGCGCATAAAGAGTATCTTTTTGTCACTGTACTCTTCGAGTGTTTCTGCTAGAGCGCTGATAGCCTGACTGTCATCTTCAAAGCTGCGTTTTTCGCCTTTTTCCATCTGATATGATTTCAGTCCGGAGTTTATCTCTCGCTCTGCAAAGACTTTGAACTTGGAGCAGACAAAGCCTGTCTCAGACCATTTTTCAGGTATACCTTCAAAGGAGTATCCGTCATCTTTTATTTCCGCCCGAATCCCGCAAAGGTCAGGGCAATCTTTACTGCAAAAAAAATTCATATGCCAATTATCTACTTTAAATCAATAAAATCAATGATTTTTACTGCCAAAAACTGTAAAATACCCTTAATAACCTCTCGTGAGTTCTTAAAAAAAGAACAAGGAGGGGCGTATATATGAATTTGGAGGATTTTAGTATGGCGTCATTTGATGTAGTAAACGAACTCGATCTTCAGGAACTGGACAACACCGTAAACCTTGTGCGCAAGGAGGCAGACCAGCGCTATGATTTCAAAGGGAGCGGCACAGAGATCGAACTTAATAAAAAAGATAAGGTGCTGAAGATCGTCACAAGCGATGACATGAAAGTGCAGGCTATCAAAGAGATGCTGGTGAAACACGCTTCCAAAAGAGGCATTGACAGCAGAGTTTTTGAGTTTTCTGAGCCAGAGAACACGTCCAAAGGGCAGAGGAAATTTGAAGTCAAAGCCAACGAAGGGCTTGGCAAAGACAACGCTAAAAAGATAGTCAAGATGATCAAAGAGATGAAACTGAAAGTTAACCCCTCCATCATGGACGACAGAGTGCGTGTTGAAGGTAAAAAACTGGACGAGCTTCAGCAGATTATACAGATGCTGAAAACATCATCTATGGATGTTCCTGTTCAGTTCGTAAATATGAAAAATTAAACAATTCAAATATTAATTTATCCTGAGTGCAGTGAACGCTATGCCTGTGCTCAGGATATTAACCTTTGTTCGCCTTTAACCAAAGAGTGCTTTTGAAATAAATAAGTTATTTACACAGTAATAGATTATTATTACATATACTTAAGAGGTTTACATGATAGGTTCAACGCTGGCAATATCGATATTTTTTGTGTTTGTTCTAGCCTTCTCCTTTAAAAGAGGGATGAAGCTGGAAAAACAGATAGGGGTTGCCGGAGTACGTTCGGTTTTACAGATGTTTGCCATGGGCTTTGCTTTGGAATACATCTTTAAACTGGAAAACGTCTACCATGTGGTGTACTTTGCAGGGTTTATGGCCATATTCGCTGCCTATACCGCTAGCTCCAGACTGGATTTAGACTGCACATGTCTGCGGAAAGCCTTCTTTGCAATATATATCCCTTCCATGCTTGGCGTTTTACCTGTGTTTATGTCTGGTGCTGTTCCTGTAGAGATGAGTGCGGTTCTGCCTGTTACCGGTATGGCTCTGGGCAACTCTATGAACGCCTATACTCTCAGTCTCGACAGGCTTCGAGCAGAGAGCAAGTCAAGGCTTGCAAGCATAGAGGGGATGCTGGCACTTGGACTCACTATGAAAGCTGCCACACGTGAAGCGGTCAACACATCCATAAAGGCCGCTATGATGCCGATACTTAATAACATAGCATCGCTGGGAGTGGTTCTTCTGCCCGGACTTGCAACAGGTCTGCTTATTGCGGGGGTCGATCCTCTGAAGGCTGTTATATATCAGCTAGTCATAATGTATATGATAATGTCTGTAAATGTACTTACATCCGCAGTGGCCTGCTACATGTTCACAAGACGCATTTTAATGATAGCCGCTTCGGAGCAGAACTCATGACCCTTTTCCAGATAATAGACTTCATCGGCACAGTGTCCTTTGCCGCATCCGGTGCGCTTGCGGGCGTTAGAAAGCAGCTTGATCTTTATGGAATATGCTTTCTGGCAATTGTCACAGCTATTGGCGGCGGAACAACTCGTGATGTTATGCTTGGTCATGTACCGCCTTTCGCCTTTACCGAAATAAGCTATTTCCTGCTCTCCATAGCAACAGCTATAGTGGTTTTTACCTTTCAAACTCAGATGACCAGAACATACACAAAGCTTGTGTGGATGGATGCTGTTGGGCTGGGGCTTTTCAACGTGACAGGGCTCACCATTGCCCTGAGTTCCGGTGTTGGATATTTCGGAAGTATAGTTTTCGGTGTTATAACCTGCACTGTTGGAGGCATGATGCGTGATGTCATCATAGGCGAGACACCTTTTGTGCTGAAACAGGAGATATATGCCACTGCGTGTATTATATCGGGTGTGGTATTTTGTCTGATGCATTATTTAGGTGTGAATATGCAGATTAATATGATGGCTTCCGCTGTGCTGCTTTTTGCCATACGGATGGTCACTTATAAGTTTCGTGTGCACATGCCTTCTGTTTAAATATTCAATAAAACACAGATGTAGTTCCCATAGACTATACGGTATTGTGTTTTTTCTAATAGTTATTTAGAATAGTAACATGTCTTGTTCTATTTCTTTTTTAGGCGGTGTAGGCGAGATAGGCATGAACATGTATGTCTATGAGACCGACAACTCCGCCATAATTATTGACTGTGGCGTTATGTTTGCGGATAACAACTTTCCGGGGATAGACTATGTTATCCCTGATTTTGAATATCTCGACCGCATAAAACATAAGCTCAAAGGGCTTTTTATCACCCATGGCCATGAAGACCATGTAGGTGCAGTCCCTTTTCTGTTAAGGGCTTATGACATCCCCGTTTACGGTGGAAAGCTCTCTCTGGGTATTTTAGAGGCAAAGCGGGGCGCGAAAAAGATAGCTTCACGGCTGAACACTGTAAAACCGAGAGAGGAGATTGCTGAAGGGGATTTTACAGTACAATTTCTCCCAGTCACCCACTCCATAAGCGATACTTATGCACTTTATATAAAATGCGGAGATTTTTCCGCCCTTCACTGCTCAGATTTTAAAATCGATCAATCACCAGCAGGGGGCGAACCTTTCAACCCTTCAGACTTTACAATGCTTGCCAAAGAAGGACTTACAGCTCTTTTAGTGGATTCCACTAATGCGCTGAATGAAGGTTTCACCCAGTCCGAATCATCTATTAAAGAGAATCTGCGCAAAGTTTTTAAAAACGCTAAAGGGCGCATCTTTTTTACCAGCTTCTCTTCAAATATTGACAGATTTCGCCAGATACTGGATATAGCCAGAGACTGCGGAAGAAGGGTTGTTTTGGAAGGTGCTGCGCTGGACAGAAATGTTTCCATAGCAAAATCTCTCGGATACATAGATCTTCCGGAAGACGTTATGGTAACTCTCAGGCAGGCGAAAAAACTGCCTGACAATGAAGTCTGCTACATAATAACAGGCTGTCAGGGTGAGACCAACTCCACGCTCTACCGTATAGCCTCTGGCGAACGCAAAGACCTGCATGTGCGGGAGGGTGACCTGTTTGTTATATCCGCAAGGGTTATCCCCGGAAATGAGAAAAACCTCATTAACCTTGTAAACCTGATATATAAGGCTGGCGGTAATGTTGTAGACATAGGGAAAAACAGGATACATGTCTCCGGCCATGCCTCTCAGGAAGAGATAAAGCTGATGGTGAATTTCACCAGACCAAAGTTTGTTATACCTGTGCACGGTGAACCGGTGCATATGATAACGCTGAAAAGATCACTAAGGGACATGAACCTTGTTGAACCTGAGAATGTCCTTATGGTGGAAGACGGCAAAAAAATAATATTTACTGATAATTCAGTGGAAAAGATAGATGATGTCCCTTTTGGCAAGGTCTTCATAGATCTGCGTGGGCATTTTGTGATGGATGAAGATTCTGTGAAGGACAGAAAGCATCTTTGCCGTGACGGAGCGGTATCCGTAGTGCTTATGCGGCGCAAAGAGAGCGGTGTATTCATCCTCCCTCCTGTTTTTGAAACGGCCGGTTTTGAACTTGGTAATGCCAAGACAGCAGAGCTACAGAGTTTTCTGGTAGAACACCTCACAGAACTTCTTCAGGACGATGACTATGACGATCTGGAGCTGAAAGGCGGTCTTTCCAGACTGACCAAGCGATATTTTAAAAAGAATCTCGACAGAAGACCGCTAGTGATTCCTGTGGTCACAGAGATATAAACGGAGAAATAGATGGATATTTTAACGGCTGTTATTCTGGGAGTGATACAGGGTCTGACAGAGTTTTTGCCTGTGTCCAGTTCTGGGCATCTGGTTCTTGCTCAGTCACTTATAAAGGATTTCGAACAGCCCGGAATGCTCTTTGACACACTTTTGCACGGAGCAACCCTGGGAGCAGTCTTTGTATATTTCCGAAAAAGAATTTTAGAGCTGATCATCACCCCTGTGGGGCTTATTAGCAATGATTATAAAATAGTTTATTTTGAAAATAAGCGGTTTTTTTGGGGGATAATTATAGCAAGTGTACCCACAGCTATAATAGGCCTTTTTCTGGAGAGCCATGTGGAGGGGGTTTTTGGTACGCCCTCTTATGTTGGCTATTTCCTTATACTGACCTCAGTTCTTCTGCTTGTCTCTGACAGATTTCAGGGCAATTCAGAGGTAACAGGGTCGAAAGCCTTTATAATAGGTATAGTGCAGGGGTTATCTGTTATCCCCGGTATATCAAGGGCAGGCTCTACAACAGCCACAGGACTTTTTCTCGGCATAAAGCGTGAAGAGATGGCAGAGTTTACCTTTCTGATGTCAGTTCCGGCCATTATAGGTGCAATCATTTTACAGTCCAAGCACATAACATCTATACCTGTTGGTGAAATGACAGCTTATATTGCAGGAATGGCAGCTGCTTTTATCAGCGGATTTTTTGCCATAGGTTTTATGGTATATTTTATAAAGAGAGCAAACCTTAAGGCATTTGCGCTTTACTGTCTTATAGTAGGTATAGTAGCGATAATATGGATGTAGAATCAAAAGGGCTAAAGGCCGACATTATCTTTCTGACTGTTCTGTTTTTTTCAATATTTCTTGGGGTGTCGGTATATTCTCATTCCGAAACTGACCCCGGATACAGTCTCATAATTTTTAGCAATTATGAGCAGCAGGTGGCGAACCTGTTTGGCAAAGCGGGTGCATATTTCAGTGATCTGCTTGCTACTGTTTTCGGCTGGACTGCGTATATGCTTCCGCTGATCTTCCTTTGGCTGACTATCAGACTACATCTGCACCGTAAAAGACCTGAGATGAAATGGAAAAAGACAATTTTCCGTTTTTTTATGTATATTTTGCTCTGTTTGGTTCTTGCCACTATGACTGGTTTTTTCGGCGGAGCGGATTTCGCTTTCCCATCTAAGCCCAATGGCGGGATATCAGGGCTTTTTTCTGCTGATTTCTTTGTATCTATAGTGGGGATGGTAGGCGGGATAATCATCTGCTGTTTTCTGGGCACACTGCTTCTGTTTCTGCTTTTTCCTGCATTTTTTATGAAGCTTGCCCGTGCCGATATAAAAATGCCTAAGCGCGGCAATGAAAAAGTTCCCGACATGTACGAAGAAGATGAGTATCAGGGTGAAGTGCCGGATATAAAGGCTGAGCCGGAACCCGAAGAGGTTGTAACTCCCCCCTCGCCTGTCAAAAAGAAGGCTGTGGAGCCTGTGGTAAATGAGGACTTTGATGAACCGAACGTGAAAGAAATCTCGAAGGTGGAGAAGGGGAAAGGCAAATACAGCGTACCTTTGAAACTTCTGGACGAGCCTATAAGAGAATACCGTATGGAATCAGACGATGAGCTGAAACTGAAAGGTGAAATGCTTGTTGCAAAACTCGCAGATTTCGGCGTAAACGGAAAGATAAGAGAGATACAGCCCGGACCTGTTGTGACTCAGTTCGAGTTTGAGCCAGCACCCGGTGTAAAGATAAATAAGATAGCGAACCTGTCTGATGATCTGGCACTTGCCATGTCCGCAGTCAGTGTTCGAATAATTGCGCCTATTCCCGGCAAATCTGTTGTAGGGATTGAGCTTCCGAATAAAAACAGAGCTATGGTATTTCTTGCGGAGCTGATGAAATCCAAAGAGTTTGTCAGCGGTAAATCCGCACTCCCTTTTGCTATGGGTAAAGACATCTCCGGCAAAGCATATGTAAGCGACCTCGCCAGTATGCCGCACCTGCTGGTGGCCGGAACAACAGGCAGCGGAAAATCCGTAGCTGTGAACACACTGATCTGTTCCATAGTTTATAACTCTCCGCCGGAGCTTGTGAAGTTTATCATGGTTGATCCGAAAATGGTGGAGCTAAGCATATACGAGGACATTCCGCACCTTGCAGCACCTGTTGTGACAGATGCAAGAAAGGCAGCAAATGTGCTGAAAAACGTTGTAGAAGAGATGGAGAACAGATACTCCGTTCTGGCGTCCATGAAGGTCAGAAACCTTGATTCATATAACCAGAAAGCTTTGAAAGATAAGGAGCTTCCGGTAATGCCTTATCTTGTGGTTATTGTTGATGAGTTCGCAGACCTTATGCTTGTGGCCGGAAAAGAGGTGGAGCAGTCCATCATACGTATTGCTCAGATGGCGAGAGCTGTGGGGATACATCTTGTACTTGCCACGCAGAGGCCTTCGGTGAATGTTATCACCGGTATAATAAAGGCAAATATGCCTGCGAGGCTCTCATTCAGGGTTTCCTCGAAGGTTGATTCCAGAACAATCATAGACACCAGCGGGGCGGAGCTTCTGCTTGGCAAGGGAGACTCGCTCTTTATTCCGCCGGGCATGAGCGACACTATACGAGTTCATGGATGTTTTGTTTCAGATGACGAGGTGGGCAGGATAGTTGAATATCTGAAATCACTCGGCGAACCGGAATACAACATGGATCTGGTTAAAGAGCAGAGTTTTGATCCTGAAGAGATAGATGATTCTGAACTTGATGAAAAATACGATGAGGCACTCACTCTGGTTCAGCAGAAGGGCTTTGCATCTATCTCCATGATTCAGCGTTATCTGCGCATAGGATACAACCGTGCAGCAAGAATAGTTGAAATTATGGAAAAGAAAGGTATAGTAGCACCATCAGACGGCACTTCGAAGCCGAGAGAATTGCTAATTAAAGACTAAGGGTGTATTGCACACCACAAAATCAAGAGGATAAAAATGGCAGATATTAGTATTGACTATATGGGTTTAAAACTAGGCTCACCTGTTATTGCAGGCAGCAGTACACTCACAAAAGATATGGACAGCCTGAAAAAAGCTGAGGATGCAGGGGCGGGAGCTGTTGTTTTAAAGTCTCTTTTCGAAGAGGAACTCAGGCAGGATGCAGGGGAGATAGAGGATGATTACCACCCAGAGGCATATGACTATATGAATGCTGATGCGGCTATGGTTTATGGTTCCGCAGAATATCTGGAATATGTGAAAAAAGCTGCTGATAAAATCAGCATCCCGGTTATAGCAAGCATTAATTGTGAAGGGACAAAGTGGTGGACAGATTTTGCAGCAAACATTGAAGAGGCCGGTGCGGACGCCATAGAGCTTAATGTTGCTTTTGTTCCTTTTGATAAGGATATAAACGGCACATCAGCCGAGCAGAAATATATAGATGTTGTAAAAAGTGTAAAAAACAAAGTGGATATACCTGTTGCCGTTAAGATAGGTTCCAACTTCTCAGCTATACCTAACATGGTTCAGAAACTTCAGGACGCCGGAGCAGACAGTATCACCATGTTTAATAAATATTTTCAGTTAAAGATAAATACAAAAACTCTGGAGCTTGAACCTATACATACCTTTAGTGAGCCTTCAGATGCCTACAGCGTACTGCGCTGGGTTGCCATAACCAGCAGACAGTGCAATATCGATATCTCAGCCACCACAGGTGTTTACAACGAAGACATGCTTCTTCAGTACCTGCTGGCAGGAGCAAAGACAGTGCAGGTTGCATCTGCTCTTTACAAGGACGGAATGAGCGTCATCTCTGACTTGAACAGCGGGCTTGCTAGCTGGATGAAGCACAGAAACATAGAGAATGTTTCCGAGATGATAGGTCTTGCAGCTAAAAAGAAGGTGAAGCAGGTTCAGACTTTTGAGCGTCTTCAATACATCAAAATAGCTGACGGAGCCATCTTCCAGTAAGCGGGTGATGTTTATTTTCTTGGAAAAAACAATCGCATAAAGATAAAAAAGGGGACATTTACTAAAGTATTTGTCCCCATATTTTTTATTATAAACAGTTAATCTCTTATCAGAAATCTATTCCGAATGTAGCCCCGCCGAAATATGTCATAGCATCGTAAAAGTCTATGTTGGAAAATCTGTCTGTTACCCCTAATGCGAAAGCGAAATGCTTATTTTCCCATCCGAAAGGACTCAGCCATTTATAGCTGGCGAATGCTGTAAATTTAGTATCTTGTCTGGTTTTGCCAAAGATAGGATTTTTTTCATCATATTTGTCGTATCCCAGCTGTGCAGCTGATATCAGCACGCCGTTTTTGCCTATCTTTGTATAGATAAGTTTCAAATCAGCACCTTTACTGCTTTCGGCATCCCCCTCTCTGTGGTCATGTCTTAGTATAACTACAGGTGTGAAAACTCTTCTCTGCAAGCGAAATTTATATCCTACTCCAAGCTCATTAGTCACACCGTCACGCTCCAAAGAGTCAAACCTTTTGCCAGTTTCGTCGTCCTCAATGTCGTGGCTTGTGATTTTCAGATACGCATAATGAGGCGAGCCGCCTATTTCGCTCCAGGTTATCTTCAGTCCGGACCTGTGTGAATCAGTATCATCTCTGTCTGCCACATAAGGGTCTTTCCACACCTTTGCCATAGGATCAAGCACCAGTGAGACATCAACAGATGAAGCTGCAAAAGCCTTTGTTATGCCAAGTTCGAACTCTGGTTTACCGGTTTGAATAGGTGTGCCTATATGATATGTCAGACTGTTTTTTTTGTACTTTACCTCAAACATAAATGCGGCAATAGCTTTTCCGAAGCTGTCTGAGTTGTCATCAAGCGAGTCGATCTCTTCGTTGTTTCCACTCACCATAAGTGTGTCGGTAGAGCTTAGGGCAAATATTCCGGCGTCAAGGTAGCCACTGAAGCCCTCTTTCTCGTGCTGTGCTGCAAATGCTGTAACTGGTATCGCAGCAGACACTAGCATTAAAAAGGTAGCAAGTTTTAAAAATCTCAAGATTCATCCTCCAAGTCAAATTCGTTTAATTTATTGTGCAGTGTTCTTCTTGATATTTGAAGTATCTGCGCAGCTTTTGTTTTATTACCGCCTGTCTTTTTCAAAGCTTTTACGATCAGGTCTTTTTCGTTGCTCCTGATGCTGAGTCCTCCATCTTTGCCTGCGCCAAGTGCCGGCAGTGTTGCTGCTTCCAGCTTGGTTCCGGTGGTAAGGATAATGCTTCTCTCCACTATGTTTTCAAGTTCCCTGATATTACCCGGAAAGCTGTATTGGGAAAGCTTCTTTATAAAAGCAGGGTCAGCCGACTTTATCAGTTTGCCAAGCTTATCCGCATGTTTCTCTATAAAAAATTTTACCAGAGGCGCTATCTCCTCTTTACGTTCACGCAGCGGGGGGACATCCACTGGGAAAACCGCCAGACGGAAGTAAAGATCTTCACGGAATTCACCTTTTTCTGAGAGTTTTTTCAGATCTCTGTTTGTGGCGGCCACTATCCTTACGTTGGCCTTTAGTGTACGTGTGTCGCCAACACGCTCGAAGCATCCCTCCTGAAGTACACGGAGCAGCTTTGCCTGAACATTCAGAGAGAGCTCTCCAATCTCGTCCAGAAAGAGCGTTACGCCGTCTGCGGCTTCAAAAAGTCCCGCTTTGTCCTTCACAGCAGTGGTAAAAGCTCCCTTCACATGGCCAAAGAGCTCGCTTTCGATTATGTTTTCCGAAAGTGCGGCGCAGTTTATAGCCAGATAAGGTTTTTGTGACCTTTTGGAGTTATCGTGGATGCTGCGTGCAACTAATTCCTTGCCAGTTCCTGATTCGCCTAAAACTAAAACGGAAGCATCAGTAGGCGCTACCAGCTTTAGCTGTTCAATGGTGTTGCCGAGACCATCTTCTGAGTATAAACCTGAAAACTTATAGTTATCAGCAGGGGTTAGCACGTCAGAGGAGCTCTCTTTCACATTTGACAAAGCTTCCATAAGCTGTGTTAAGTCAACTGGCTTGGTTAAATAATCCAGAGCACCGAGCTTCATGGACTCCACTGCTGTTTTTACGGTGGAGAAAGCGGTGATTACAATCACGGGGATGGAAAAACCTTTACGGTTCATCATCCCTAGGAATGTCAGCCCGTCCATTACGTCCATCTTCATGTCGAGAAGGATAACGTCAAAAGGCTCATTCTCCAGTGTCTGAAGAGCCTTCAGCCCGTTTTCAGCCTCAACGGCAGTGTGGCCTGAATCCTCCAGATGGAGCTTCAGCATTAGTCTGTGGTTCTTTTCGTCATCAACGATAAGTACTCTCATACAGCCTCATATATATCACTAAAAATTAATTTGTACAGAAAATACTTTTCCTGCATCTATCTTCACATCGAAGCTGTGAAGCTTACATATCCTTTTAACTATGGCAAGACCAAGTCCTGTCCCGACAGTTTTTGTGGTGTAGAAAGGCTTACCTAGGTTTTCTGTTTCAAAGCTAGTGTCTGAAACCTCATTTTTTATGATAATCGATTTTTCACTTATAGTCATTTGAATCTCTGAATTTGCTGGTGCGCCCTGAATGGCATTCAGCATCAGGTTAAAGATGACCTGCTTCATCTTCTCAGTGTCTGCCTTTATTTGCCCGCTGCCTTCTAATTTAACAGCGATATCTTTTTCGTCAGCATCTATCTCAAGGAGTTTAGCAATGTTTTCGCTGACAGCTTTGAGGTCTGTGTCTTTGACATTCAGCGTAATATCTTTACCGTATGCCAGATAATCGTTGATAATCCTGTCCAGCCGTGAAAGCTCTTCGACACACCTATCTGAAATATCCTTAAGGTCGCCTTCCAGTTTCTTTGCTGAAAACTCCATCAAGCCTTTAACAGAGCTGAGCGGATTTTTGAGCTCGTGCGCCATAACACGTGACATCTTTCCAAGCTCCGCCTCGTGTTCCGCAGCCGAAAGCCTTTTAGACTGTTCTGTCTGAACCCTTATCATTCGTGCAGTATATACGTAGACTGCTATAAGGATCAGTTCCAGAAAAAACATCCAGGCGAGAAATATCACCTCGGTTCGCACCATGTTTTTATATTCGGTTGTGTCAAGCATAACACCAGCAACAAGGTTTCTGTCATCCTGCATCCACCTTGGTGCATTCTGCCCCATCATTCTGCCCATCATAGGACGTGGCGGCGGCAGTGTCTGATAAAGCAGCATGCCTGCATCGGTTTCCACCATGCCGTGGGGCAACTCTATTGGTGATATTTGAGGGGGCGTTATCTCTTTGGAGTTAAAGAGAACTTCACCGCTTTGATCGAAAAGATAAAGCGAAAGCACTCCTGAGTTTTCTCCTATCATGTCTACAAAGGTGCGGAATCTCTGTCCGCCTTCAGGGTTTAAAAGCAGCTGAGCCCTCCGGCCGCCTTCAAAAGAGGACAGGGCGGTTTTTCCGATAAGTATCAGGCTGTTTTTTGAGTTTTGAATAGTTTTTTTTGTGTTGAGCCCCTGCATAACGATGATGAACAGGTTAAGCACTACAGCCAGTATAAGTATTTTTTTAAGTCTGTTTGTAAATGTTTTTTCCATAGTATGATAATAATATATATGTGATATTTTTACATTGGCAAATATTGCAAACACGTGTGCATATTTTTCACATTTTTCAGTCTATTCCTAAGTTTCTTGTAAAAAGTTATGTTTTGTATTATTAATATACTGGATAAAACTGCAAGAGGGCTTTAATGAAAGTTGTATTTATGGGAACGCCAGAGATGGCTGTTCCTACGCTCAGAGAGCTTATAGATAATAATATAGAAGTGGCGCTGGTCATCACCCAGACAGACAAACCGAAAGGGCGTGGGAAAAAGATGCAGGCACCGCCTGTGAAAGAGTTTGCCGAGAGCAAGGGGGTAGAGGTTATCCAGCCGAAAACCCTAAAAGAAAATGCTGAAGTGCTAGCGAGGCTGAAAGATATTGATCCGGATTTCCTTGTTGTTGCAGCATATGGAAAGATTCTCCCGCAGGCAGTTCTTGACACTCCTAAGTTTGCCCCAGTAAATGTGCATTTCTCGCTTTTACCTAAATATAGAGGCGCAGCACCTGTGAACTGGGCTGTGATAAACGGTGAAAAAGAGACAGGCGTTGCTACCATGCTTATGGATGCTGGGCTCGACACAGGGGACATCCTGCTTGTGGAAAAAACCCCTATAGAAAAAAAGACAGCGCTGGACATAGCTGAAGAGCTTTCAGAAACAGGCGCAAAGCTTCTAATTAAAACCCTTAATGATTTCGAAAAGATAACACCGCTCAAACAAAACGATGCTGATATGACATATGCACCCATGATGAAAAAAGAGGACGGCAAGATAGACTGGACAAAACCTGCTGAAGAAATTGAGTGCATGATAAGGGGTTTTGTGCCCTGGCCGGCAGCCTACGCAGAGATGGGTGGTAAAACAGTAAAACTTTTTGCCGCCGAAATTGTCAATGCTCCGTCAGATCTGGAGGCGGGCAGTGTTTACGATGTCACTAAAAAAAGCTTCAGTATAAAATGCGGTGAAGGCGGACTGAAGGTTAAAGAGCTTCAGCCGGAAGGTAAAAAAAGAATGCCTGTGGGAAGTTTTCTTGCAGGTACTAAAATAACAGGCGGCGAAAAATTTGAGTAAGATGATTTCAAAAGACAGAGCTATCTTTATGGCGCTGTTCTTTTTATCCGGTTCCATCCTTTTTGGAGCAGGGCTTATAATATGGTATTTTATGGCAATTGGTGCGGCTGTTTATGCTGACTGGATGGCAGCGGTCATCACCTTGCTTTTTATCTTGTTTGCGGGTTCAATGACGTTCTTTTCTGCAATATTTGCATATACTGCGCTCACAGGGAAGAATTTTGGTCAGGTTAAAGGCTTTCGAAGGGTTGCCCAGAGGCTGACTCTGCCTGTTGTTCTTCGTACCGGAAAGATGCTTGGTGTAGAGAAAGACAGGATAGTAAGAGCTTTTGTAAACATTAACAATGAGATAGTCAGGAACCTTGTAAAAGGTAAAAAACCTGAGAGCATACTTGTGCTGCTCCCTCACTGTCTGCAGCTAGAAGACTGTGAACTGAAGCTCACCAGCGACATAGGCAAATGTGTCGGTTGTGGAAAATGTGATATAAAAGACCTTGTAGAAATCGCAGAAAAATATAATTTAGCTATAAATGTCGCAACAGGCGGTACTGTCGCCAGACGGATAGTAAAAGATACAAAGCCGGATGTTATTCTGGCTGTTGCCTGTGAAAGAGATCTCTTAAGCGGCATTCAGGACACATACCCTCTTCCTGTTATCGGATTTTGCAACAGAAGACCAAGCGGTGAGTGCAGAAGCACAAGGGTAAATGTGTCATTAATTGAGGATGAAATAAAAAAAATATATAACGATCAGGAGGCAATATGACCAGCAGTACGCTCAAGACCGCGTTTCTTATGACCCTGCTAACAGTACTTTTTATAGCTCTCGGCGGGATTTTAGGCGGCCGTGGAGGCGTTATCTTTGCATTTGGAATAGCGATGGTGATGAACTTCTTTTCATACTGGTACAGTCACAAGATAGTTCTTAAGATGTACAGAGCAAAAGAGGCATCAGAGGCAGAATATCCTGCGCTCTACTCAATAGTTAGAAACCTTTCGACAAAAGGCAGTCTGCCCATGCCGAAAGTATATATAATGAATAACCCAACACCTAACGCATTTGCTACAGGGCGAGACCCAGAGCACGGCGTTGTGGCTGTAACAACAGGCATCATGCAGATGCTGGATGATGATGAGCTGGAGGGTGTTATAGCCCACGAGTTGGCTCACATTCACGGAAGAGATATTCTGATAGGAACCATAGCTGCCACATTTGCAGGTGCTATAATGATGCTTGCTGACTGGGCAAGGTTTGCGGCTATTTTCGGCGGATTCAGAGGTGACGACGATGAGGGCGGAAGCCCTGTTGGTATGGTTGTAATGATAGTTGTAAGCATACTTGCCCCTATCGCCGCTATGTTGGTGCAGATGGCTATCAGCCGTTCCGGAGAATATCGTGCAGATGAGCGCGGAGCTAATCTCTCTCACAAACCAAAGGCTCTTGCGAGCGCACTGGCTAAAATATCCGGCGGAGTCAAACAAGCTCCTATGAAGAATGCAAATGCAGGGACAGCTCATATGTTCATTATTAACCCGCTCACAGGAAAAGGGATGATGTCACTTTTTTCAACACACCCTCCTGTTGAGGAGCGTATCAAAAGACTTAATGCTCTTGCATCGAAGATCGGCTAATGGCTGATAGATACAGGCGAAGGCTATATGAGCTTCTGAGATCATTTTATATGGGAGTTCTGGCGGAAGATTATTTCGAAGATTCTGCTGAACAGAGGCTTTACAGAAAGATATATTTTGAGACGTTCAGGCATCTCGGATTTATAGAAAAATGTCTGAGACAGTTATACAAAGAGTTGCCTGGACCTGACCTGAGAGCTGCACTGGCTCTTGGTGCGTCCCAGATACTTTTTATGGATGATATACCGGATTATGCAGCAGTTAATGAATCTGTTACTCTGGTACAGCCAAACAAAAAGAGCTTTGTGAATGCGGTGCTTCGAAACCTTATCCGAAGAAAAGAGGAGTTTCAGGCTAACTACAGCGTTCGTGAGGATTTTCCGGGCTGGTTTGTAAAAAGATGGGAGAAGAGGCTCGGAGAAGATCTCGAAGCATTTTTGTATGACCTGAACACAAAACCATCATTTTATGGTATTAACAGAGACACCATGGTTTTGGAAAAGCTTGAAGAGAGAAGCGATAACTATATTATGGATAAAGCTTCTTTTGCCATTGCAAAGCTTGCAGGAGACTGCACCCCTATGTCCGTTCTGGACTGCTGCGCTGCGCCTGGAGGTAAAACCTTCGTATTATCAGAAACATATCCAGATGCGAGAATTTTTGCAGTAGAGAAAAATCCGGCCAGATTTGAAAAGCTAAAAGAGAACATGGCAGGTATGGGGCTAGGTAATGTGGACTGTGTAAACAGCGATATTATGGAGCTTAAAACCGAGGCTGAGTTTGACCTTGTGTTGCTTGATGCACCCTGCACAGCCATCGGAACCATAAAAAGACACCCTGAGGTGCGCTGGTTCAGAAACCTTGATTCACTGCGTGAAAACGGCGCCTTACAGCTTGAGATGTTAAAAAAAGTTTCCACCTTCATCAGTAAAGGGGGGATAATTATATACTCTGTCTGTTCTATGGAGCCAGAAGAGACCACCGACGTTATTGAAGCATTTTTGAAGCATGACAGTTCGTTTCAGGTTATAGAGCCTTCCTGTGATGCAGAGTTTAAAAATGGTAAATATTTTCTCTCGCTGCCATATAAAAATGATTCTGATGGTTTCTTTGGAGCAGTTTTAACAAAAAATTTCTAAAAAATTGATATAAATATTCCTGCACAGGGCTAAGCTTAAAAAATAAGTAGAAATTTGCTTGCAAACATTCCATACTAGTTTAATCTATTGCCTTTGAGGGGTGCTTTGTGTCCAGATTAATTTTAATTATTTTTTTAACCATAGGGATAATTTCCACTTCATACGCATACACCATTATGCCCGCAGAAAAAACTAATATTATTAAAGGTTATACCCGTGCGGTAAACACTATGACCATAACAGCAGAGGTTTCGGGCAGGATTAAAGAAATTTATGCCGATATGGGTCATGTGTCAAAAGGCGGCGTTTTTGTCGTTATCGATCCTATCTTCACACAGCTTAATATCAAATCCTTAGAGGCAGCCTTAGGCAAAGTTGATGCCTCAAAAGCCAGATTAAAAGAGAGTGTAGATTATTATCAGAAAGATTATAACCGTGTGGCAGAGCTTTACAAAAGCGATGTTGCTACGGCAAGCAGGCGTGATGATGCACTTCATGCTTTTGAGCAGGCCAAGCTGAGCCTTAATGAACTGGAAGCAGAGAGGAAATCTCTGTTGGCTCAGATGGAAGAGCTGAAAGAGAAACTCCAAAGACACTACATTCGAGTTCCGGAGGGGTGGAGCATCACTTCAAAACCTTTAGAGGTTGGTGAGTTGGTGAGTGCTGGACAGCCAATAGCCACAGCGGGCGATTTTAACAAGCTCATTGTTCCTGTTTTTTTAAGTAATGAAGAGATGAAGTATCTTAGCTCAAAGGAGACTTTTCCTATCAGACTGGAAGGCGAAGAACTCACCGCAAAGCTCAGCAAGGTGAACCCGTCCTTTGACGAGCGCACCAGAAAGCGTGAGGCGGAGATTCTGCTTGATAAACAGGGACTCGGCGGAATGCTGGCAGAGATACCTGTTAAGCTGAAAGCTGACGGTTACCTAGTAAGCGAAGACGCACTTATCAACAGATATTCAAACCCTAGAGTAAAGGTGAAATCCACTGGGCAGGAAATTCGTGTAAGCGTTCTAAGCAGAGAAGACGGAATGGTTATGATAGCTGAAACACCAGAGCTGAAACCCGGAATGGAGCTTGAGGCGGCCAAGTGAAAAAATTCATAGAACTTGTCATCTCAAAGAGAGTTGTTGTCAATGTCCTGTTTATCATCTTTCTGATAGCGGGCATAGAAAGCTTCATGACATCACCTATACAGAACATGCCTCCTGTGGATATTGGCAAAGTTTTTATTTACACCAGCTACTATGGAGCGTCGCCCGAGGATGTGGAAAAACTGGTCACCTCAAAGATAGAAGATGCCATAGACGGTCTGGAAAATGTAGAGTATACCCAGTCAAGCTCAATGCGGAACATCTCTGTTGTTGAGGTAAAATTCATAGACGATACCAATTATGAAGAGCTATACGACGACATGCGCCTTCGTATTTTGAACATAAAAAACAACCTTCCCGCAGAGGCTGACGAACCGAGTTTTCTTTATGTCGACACAGAAGTGTTTCTGCCTGTTATCGCTGTAAATGTTGCGGGTAATGATGTTTCTAACAAAACACTGGAAATGCTCGCGGAAGAACTAAAGACTGATTTGCGAAAGATTCCTGATGTTCAAAATGTTGTGAAACAAGGCGATTTTGTGGAGGAGTTCCATGTGGCCCTCTCGCCGGAAAAGCTTCGCGAACACTGAGTGTCTTTTTCTGAAGCTGCAAATGCTGTAAAACTAGCCAATACAAAAATACCTGCAGGTATATTCAGAAAAGGGAGTTCCGAGTATATGATTGATGCCGGACGAAGGTTTTCGTCTCAGGAAGGCATACTTGATGCTGTTGTCAGAAAAGATGGCGATGGCAATTTTGTTACTATAAAAGACCTGAGTGTTTATGCGGGGATGAGCAACCGTGATCCGGATATAATGGTATCTGTGAACGGAGAGAATACTGTTCAGCTTGTGGTAAAAAAGCTCCGTACAGGTGACACATCCACAATAGCAAGAGCCGTGAGGGAGATTTCTGACGGTTTCGCAAAAATTCACGCAGACGAAGGGATAAGTGTATTTTACACTCAGGATTCCACCTTAGAGATAGAGGACTCTATAAAGGTTCTTGGCGGTAACATGCTTATGGGTATCATCCTTGTGGTGATAATCCTATGGATGGCGCTCGGTTTTAGAAACGCAATGCTCACATCTGTGGGGATTCCGTTTTCGATACTTTTTGCTGTTTTGATGAACTCTCTGTTTGGGTACTCTATAAACACCATCACAATTTTTTCTTTTGTGCTTATCTCTGGTATAATTGTTGACGACTCGGTCATTATTGTCGAAAACATTTACAGGCATCTGCAGAACGGAAAACCGATGGCAAAAGCTGTTCGTGACGGCACAGCGGAGATTTTTCTGCCAGTGACCAGCTCTGCGCTTACAACGATACTTGCATTTGTTCCTATGTTTATCATGACAGGAAGCACAGGCGACTTCTTTGCATTTGTTCCATTAACAGTTATTTTTGCACTCGCAGCTTCCTTGCTTGAGGCTCTTATAATACTCCCTGTGCACTATCTGGAGTGGGGGCCGAAAAAGGTCAAACAACATAACCCAGACGAGAAGGCCCATTTATCCGGTGGAGTTTTTGGTTTTTTCTGGCGTGTTTATAATAAGATTGTAACTGTTTTGCTGAACAACTCCATAAAGACAATGGTGGTTATGACAGCTGTGTTCTGTGTAGCCATAGCTATCCTTGCTCTCTCTGCATCTGGCGTGGTGCCGCTTATAAAAGTAAAATTCTTTCCGGACAGCTATTACAGATATCACGTAACTTTTGAACTGCCTACGGGAACCCCCATCGAGACAACAGACCAGGTTGTAAGGGATTATTCTGCACACATTATGGGCAAAGGTGAAGGATACGCTGTTTCAGCATCCGGTTTTGCAGGCTTTTATGAAGACGTGGATTTTTCAAGGCATAGAGGACACTATTATGGTTCGATAATAGTAACCCTGCCGAAAGCTAAAGATAAGCAGTTTTGTGATGTTGTGGTATATCTGGACGAACTCCGGAAGGAGCTTGTGCAGTTTGCAGATGATAATTATCAGAAGTGGGGCGCAAAGCCCATTGTAAATCTTTTTGGAGAAAACACAGGCCCGCCAGTCGGCAAAGACGTTAACATCCGTGTTACAGCAAATTCTTTCGAAGATGCAGCCTTGGCCGCTGACGATGTTTTAGAATATATGAGATCAAACCCTGAAACAAAAGTCCTTCTTGAGCTTCAGGACAACAGAGCAAAGCTTCAGACTGCGCTCGCTATTAATGCTGAAAATGCAAAAGTGAAGGAGTACGGACTGGACAGCACTTTTGTTACAGCCGCTGCTTCCGGTGCGCTTAACGGCTTTTACGCTGGGAAGTACCGCACACAGGAGGAAGATGTCGACCTTAAGGTTAAGCTGGCAAAGCTCTCCGACTCATATAACAGCACAAAAAGCGGCATATCCTCTCCGGAAGACATACTTATGCTTCCCGTTGTTGAGGATGCTGACAGGCCTATATATATGAAAGACGTTATCAGGATGGATTATAAATTTGAGCCGAACGTGCTGCGAAGGTATAACGGCAAGCCCGCTGTAACAGTAACAGCAAACATACCAAAAGGGGTGAGCCTGTCATCAAGCCGTGTGCAGAACCTTGTAAAAAATGAATTTTCTGACATTTCAGAGCAGTTCCCCGGCGTTGTGATAGCTTTTGGTGGAGAGTTTGAAGAGACTCAGCGAGCGTTTAAGTCACTCTTTCTGGCTTTTATAATAGCAATTTTGGGCATATACCTTGTGCTTACTGCTCAGTTTAATGATTATTTTCAGCCGATGCTTATCTTGTCAGCTATAGCTTTTGCTGTTATAGGGGTTGTTTACGGCATGTTCATAACCCGCTCCACATTTACCATTCAGAGCTTTATCGCTGTTGTTGGTCTTGCTGGTGTTGCGGTGAATGATTCACTCATCCTTATTGATTTCATGAATGTAAGGCGAAAGCAGGGGATGGCTCTTCGTGATGCTATCATGACTGCGTGCAGTGAGCGTATGCGTCCTGTGCTTATTACTACAGTGACAACAATGCTTGGCCTGCTGCCTATGGCGATAGGTTTCCCTAACAAATCCATCGAGTGGTCAAGTATGGCTACTGCTTTTACAAGCGGGCTTGCCAGTGCTACCATCCTTACCCTGCTCATTATCCCCGCAGAATATGAACTGCTTGAGCGGATGAGGGGCTGGGTAAACAGCAAAAGGGGCAAAACAGTTTAATCTGCGCTCTATTTTATTATCGGTGAACTGAATATGTTTTCCATAAGAATCTTAAGTTCGTGACTGGAGCTGTTGAGTATTACAGTGATCTCCCAAAGATCGTTATCTTTGACGAGTATCACAGAGTTAATAACCATATCCACACCCTGATACATGCCGGAACCTTTCATGAAAATCCCGAATGCTCCCCCCTCCTGCACTTCTATCTTTTTGTGGGAGTAGCCTTTATATTCGCCTGATTCTTCAAACATTTCAGCAAGTCTGTCTGCGTATTCCACGGGATCAATTCTTGTTTTTGCCACGACATGGTTCAGTTTCATCTGGAAAGAGCCGACTTTGTATTCATAAGCGTTGTAATCTTCTAAAACCTGTTTGACGTTATTATCAAGTGTGGTTTGTATCTCTTTCATGCCATCCGGTGCATAAAGCGATATGCCTGTTTCGCCTATCCATCTCTGCTCCCACCCTGCCTTTGTGACATTTTTTGTGGCTTCCAGATCGTTGTCAACTTTAGCTTTTCCTTAGATAATCACTTTGCTGAGGATAATAACCATAAGGATAAAGCCCCCAACGATCAGTATGAGTTTAAGATTTTTAGGATTCATAGATGCCTCCAGAAAGATTAAGTACAATTTAGCAGAAAGTTTTAGGTAAATAAACAGAGTATTTTATGAACCATAATATAAAAAACTTTACAAACACTTTTATAAAAGATAGGCTATGTTTATTCTTATCGAGAGTAGTGGAGGGACAAGGCCCTGTGAAGCTACAGCAGCCGGTCGGCATTATATGCTGATGTCTGGTGCTAATTCCTACCCAAGCAGGAGAGATAAGTCGATATGTCAAAGCACATACCGCCTCTTCCAATAACTTGGATAGAGGCTTTTTTTGTATATGGAGGTTTTTTATGAGCACACACAGGTTTGAAACACTCGCCATTCACGGCGCTTACAGGCCGGATGAAAAGACAGGTGCCACACAGGTTCCTATCTATCACACTAACGCATATCAGTTCAAAGATGTAGATCATGCGGCAGGTCTTTTTGATCTTAAAGTTAGCGGACACATTTATACCAGACTCTCAAACCCAACCCAAGAGGTGCTCGAAAACCGGATTGCCATGCTGGAAGGCGGCGCAGCAGCAGTTGCAACCTCTACAGGACAGTTCGCCACTTATATGGCAATAACAACACTTGCTGAAAACGGAGACAATATTGTCGCTTCAGGAAAACTCTATGGCGGAACATATAACCTTTTTGTCCACACTTTTAAAAAGATGGGGATAGAGCTTCGCCTCGTTGATCAGGACGATATGGATGCCTACAAAGCGGCTATTGATGAAAACACCAAAGGGATATATATCGAATCAGTGAGCAACCCCGGGAGCGATATCCCTGACATAGAGTCGATATCGGCCATAGCAAAAGCTAATGGGCTTCCGCTTATAGTGGATAATACATATACCACCCCTTACCTTTTCAGGCCTATAGAGTACGGTGCTGATATTGTGCTTCATTCCATGACAAAATTTATTGGCGGGCATGGTGCTGCCATGGGCGGTATTGTTGTTGATGCCGGTACATTCGACTGGAAAGCTAGCGGCAGGTTTAAATCATTCACAGAGCCGGATCCTAGCTATCACGGAATAAAATACGCAGAAGATTTCGGCAATGTTGGTCTTGCTGTTAAGATGAGAGTTCAGGTGCTCAGAGACGTAGGCGGTTGCCTCAGCCCTTCGAATGCATTTATGATGCTCACCGGTCTGGAGACTCTTCCGCTTCGGATGGAGAGGCATTGCGAGAACGCATACAAGCTGGCTGGCTGGCTGCTGAGCCGTGATGAGGTGGCTTGGGTGAACTACCCTGACCTGCCGGATAATAAGAACTATCAGCGGGTAAAAGAACTTATGCCTAAAGGCTCTGGTGCAATGATGTCTTTCGGACTGAAAGGCGGATTCGAATCTGGTAAGAAGTTTATAGAGAGCATTCAGCTGGCAATACACGCAACAAACCTTGGCGATGTTAGAACTATTGTAACACACCCCGCCAGCACAACTCACAGGCAGCTTACAAAAGAGCAGCTAGAATCTGCTGGTATTCCGCAGGAACTTATCAGGGTGAGTGTTGGAATAGAAAACATAGACGATATTATAGAAGACTTCCAGCAGGCTATGGAGGCTTAAATATATGTCAGATTCTGTAGGCGTAGTAAAAACCAAATTTGTGACCTTTAAGGACGATTTCTTTTTTGAAAGCGGACGGGTTATCTCGCAGGTGACAGTGGCGTATGAGACATACGGCACCCTGAACGAGAAGAAGGATAACGCAATATTGGTCTGTCATGCTCTAACTGGGAGCGCCCACGCTGCAGGATTTAACAGAGAAGATGAGCAGAAACCCGGCTGGTGGGACTCCATGATAGGGCCGGGCAAAGCTTTTGATACTAATAAATATTTTGTAATATGCTCAAACTTTCTGGGTAGTTGTTTTGGAACAACAGGTCCAAGCTCCATAGACCCTCATAGCAAAAAAAGGTATGCCCTGAAATTTCCTGTGGTAACAGTAAGGGATATGGTGAAGCTTCAGAAAAAGCTGGTAGATCATCTGGGCATAGAGGTGCTGCATAGCGTTGCCGGAGGATCCATGGGCGGAATGCAGGCACTGGAGTGGGGAGTTACTTTCCCATACGCCACAAAGAGTATTATCCCCATAGCTGCCTCAGCAGCCATAACACCTATGGCGATATCATTTAACGCTATCGCTAAGTTTGCCATTATGAAAGATCCGAATTGGCGGGGCGGTGACTACTACGATGATGTTATGCCCACAGACGGGCTGGCTATAGCAAGGATGGCGGGGCACATTACATATATGTCCGATGAATCGTTTCACGGCAAATTCGGCCGCAGATATTCAGCCTATGAAGGGATTTATGATTTTCAGGGTTTTTTCGAGGTGGAAAACTATCTTCGCTATAATGGTTATAAATTTACTGAGTTTTACGATGCAAACACATATCTTTATGTGTTGAAAGCTATGGACATATTCGATCTGTCATACGGCAGAAACAGCCTTAAAGATGCGCTGAGACTTGTTACAGCGCAATCGCTTTTTATTACTTTCACGTCGGATTTTCTATTTCCGCCATACCAGACGGAAGAGATTGTGAATCTTATGAAAGAGATAGGCCAGAATCCTCAGTGGGAAAATATTCAATCCGATTATGGTCATGACGCTTTCCTTCTGGAGTTTGAGGTTCAGACGGGCATAGTGAGAGACTTTTTGGAAAAGGTAAAGTGAGTTTTGACAAGAGTGTATCAAACTACTTAAAAAGCAGTGACCATGCTGTTGGTTCCGATCTGGATTTTTTCATCAAATACTTCAAAAACAAAAAATTCTAGAAAGCTTTAGACGTGGCATGTGCTGCGGGTCATTTTGCGAAAACCTTTTCAGCAGATAAAATTTACACCACAGACCTCAGCTTTAATATGCTTAAAACCGCCAGAGACTCTATGGGTTTTGACATGCCTGTTCTGTCCAGAGGTGAATTTCTGCCTTATCTGGATGAAGTTTTTGACCTTGTTGGGTGCAGAATAGCTATGCATCATTTCATGAGCCCGTGCATGTTCATATATGAAGCGTTTCGGGTTCTGAAAAACAGCGGATATTTTGTGCTGATAGATTCTGTTGTGGATTTTGAGGACGCGGAGCTTAACAGACTGGAGCTGATACGTGACAGTACTCACCGCAGAAGCTTGCGGATGGAAGAGATCATCGCTCTCGCAGAAGCAGAAGGCTTTTTGCTGGAGACGGCTCAGGTGTTTCTTAAACGTCATGATTTTGATGAGTGGGCACGCAGGCTGAACCCTTCCGAAGAGCACTATCAGAGCATAGTACAGGCTTTTCTGGAGCTGTCGGCAAAGATGAAAAAAGAACTCCGCCTCGAAACCGAAGGTGACAAAGTTATTTCATACACCGACAAAAAAGCTTTATTTGTCTTTAAAAAAGTGTGAAACCCGGTATCTATGTTTGAAAATTTCTGCTGATTGTTTTATGGTGAGTTGTTCGAAATAAAAAGGTATTAAATGATAACTGGTAAAAGATTCAACCTTCCTGTGATAGGGCGCTGGTTCATTTTGGGGTCGATAGTGGGACTGGTCTCCGGTTTGGGGGCTATAGTCTTCTTTTTTCTCCTTCAAGGGAGTGCTTACTTCTTTATGGACTATCTGATGGGGATGCGTGTAGAGGAGACCGCCGGGGAACCTGCGATTTTCGGACACGCTGCAACAGAGCTTCGCCGATGGACGATATTCCTCATTCCTGCGCTTGGCGGTCTTTTGTCAGGTTTTCTTGTTTATAAATTTGCACCAGAGGCAGAAGGACACGGCACAGATGCCGCCATCGAGTCTATTCACCGTAAAAATGGCTACATACGCTGGCAGGTACCCATCATCAAGACCATTGCAAGTGCTATCACCATAGGTACGGGCGGTTCAGGCGGTCGAGAGGGGCCTATTGCACAGATTGGCGCTGGTTTTGCATCTTTTCTGGGGCGTTCTTTAAAGCTTTCTGATAGAGAAAAACGTATTCTGACAGCAGCAGGTATGGGTGCAGGTGTTGGGGCAATATTCCGTTCTCCCCTTGCCGGAGCCATCTTTGCCGCAGAAGTTCTCTATGCCAGTTCCGATATGGAATATGAGGCGCTTTTACCTTCCACCATAACATCTATCATCGCATATTCGGTATTCTGCTCTGTTTTTGGGTGGGAGCCTCTTTTTGCGACTCCTGATTTTAATTTTGAAAATCCGGTAGAGCTGATCGGGTATTCTGTGCTTGGATTTGCTTGTGCTATTTTCGGCTGGCTTTATGTTAATACATTTTACGGTATCCACAGATATTTCAAAAAATTGAGTATTTCTAATTATTTGAAGCCGGCAATAGGTGGTCTTTTAACCGGCTGTATCGGTTTTTTTATCCCTCAGGCACTCGCTGGCGGTTATGCGCAGATAGAGCTTGGAATGCACGGTCACCTTACAATAGGGTTTATATTCATTTTGATATTTGCAAAGATACTGACCACTTCTTTTAGCATAGGTTCCGGAGGTTCAGCGGGAATATTTGGGCCTTCCATGGTGATAGGTGCATCTGTGGGCGGTTTTGTGGGGCTTGCGCTGAATGCTGTTTTTCCTGTTTTAGCTCCAGAGCCGGGTGCTTATGTCATAGTGGGGATGGCAGGATTTTTCAGCGGTATTGCAAGTGCGCCGCTTTCCACCATAATAATGGTGAGTGAGATGACGGGTAACTATCATCTTCTTGTTCCCTCTATGTGGGTGAGTACACTCGCATTCCTGCTTTTGAGAAATACGACTATGTATGTGAATCAGGTGCAGGTCAGAAGCGACTCCCCTATACATAAGGGTGAATTCTTTGTCCAAGTGCTTCAGGATATAAAAGTAAAGGATGTTATGCGCCCTGACCCTATCATCATAAAAGAAGACATGCGTTTTTACGACTTTATGCATTTTATTCCCAGCACCAAGCACAACAACTTTCCTGTGGTGAAAGAGGATGGAACACTTGTTGGTGTGCTTCTCTTTGAAGAAATCAGAGAATTCGTTTTTGAGGAAGGGTTGGAAGACATTGTTGTCGCGGGTGAAGTTTGCGAAAAAGAGGTTCCGACTATTTTGACAACCAATTCACTGGCAGATGCCATTGAGAGTATAGGTTTCAAAAATGTCGAACTTCTGCCTGTGGTGGATGAAGAGGATAATTCAAAACTTGTCGGGATTATCACCAGAAGAGACATTATCTCCACTTATAATAAAGTATTGCGCAAACGTCAGGCATCTAAAAAAGAAGAATCGGAATTTTAGACCTCTCAGTACCGCATTGCTGGTCAAAATAAATATAAAATTGAATACTCGCTCAATTTAATTCATATCCTGATAATCGTTCCATCTCTTTGTCAGTCAAATAAAAAAACCTTAAGACCAATGAAGCAAATGCCAGCAATATCCAAGTAATTAAAATTTTAAGAACTTTTTTATAAAAAAAACTAAAGTATTGAGAATAGTAGTCGATACGATAATAGCAAGGATGCGCAATAAAACACAGGGAAGTACCAGGAAAGGTGCTCCATGAGCGGGATAACATTCGCATCCAATACCGTTGCATCCAGATCAGGTCTTTACCTTAACCAGTATCAGGAAGCAGTGAACAAGTCTGTAGAAAGACTTTCATCAGGTAAGAAGTTCAATTCTGCCAGCGACTCGCCGGGCGAAACAGGTTATATAAACAGATTTCGTGCTGCGATCATGTCATACAAAAAACTCAACGATAATCTTCAGGATAACATGAGCCTTCTTCAGACAGCGGACAGCGCGATCTCAGGATCAGGCGGAATATCTAATATTTTACAGAGCATCAGAGAGAGAGCAATCTCAGCGCAAAACTCTACCCTAACCTCTCAGGACAAACAGAACCTGCAGCAGGAGGTAGAGGATCTTATCGATGAGCTTAACAGTGTTATTGCAAACACCGAGTTTAATACCAAAAAACTATTAAACGGCGAGATGGGGGCTAAGGTTACCGGTACTGATTCAGGACTTGCGGGTTACGTTACCGATACTGTTGATTCAGCCTCTTATCATTTCGAAAATATCGTTGGTGCGACTCAGCATGTTTATGATGCAGACAATGCACCAAGCGGAACAACAGATATTACAGGTTCGGATTACGACTATACTGAGAGCCTGGGAACCACAGGAACAATAACTCTGGATGGAACAAATGCTAGTGCCGATGGTAATTTCGAAGTGGTTTTTTCAAGCGGTACTGCATTTGACGTTTACAACAACAGCACAGGCGTAGTTACTGCCTCAGGTTCTGTTGATAGCGAATTCACGGTGAACAGCGTAGGAATAACCATTGAATCAGACGGAACATTTGCAGATGGTTATAAGCTTAATTTTTCTCTCACCAATGGAAACAACACCCTGACAACCGTTGAAGATGGTAACAGAGGCCTCAGCGCAAACACCTCTATTACAAACGCGGAATGGGGCTCGGACGCAATGATGAACTCCTATTTCGACATAAAGTTTCAGTTCGACAGCGGTACACTTAAGTATGCAGCATATGACCCTGACGGCAACCGGATGGGTTCATGGGTGGCTTCTGGCTCAGAATTTACTGCCTACGACTCTTCAAAACTTGACGGCAGCACATTTACCTTTACCTCTGCTGATGCCGGGACAGGAGATACATGTCGTGTTCAGTTTGCTAATTACACTGGCCTTCAGTCAGCCGGCGGTACAATAGTTGTCAGCAACGCTACAGATTCTTTCTCTGTAAGCTATACGGGTGAAGATAAACTGAGTGATGTAGTCGCTTCTATAAATTCTAATGGCGGCGGCGTAGCCTCAGCTGAGCTTGATACATCTTCTGGAAGCAGTATATTAAATATTAAAGCTGAAGATTATGGCAAAGAGGCGAGGATAAGTATGTACGACAGTACAGGGGATTTTGTTTCAACTCTGGGTCTTACTGAGGATACTGCAACATGAACAGATGCTTCTGTTGTTTATAACGGTCAGACGTATGAATCTGCAACAGGTTATTTTTATGACATAGCAGATAAGGTTGTTATAGAGGTAGCCAACGATGCAGATATAAATTCCGGATATGTAAATGTCAGCGACAAAACATATACTCAGCCCACAAATATTAACGGCGGTACAGATGGTATCTCTGTTTTTATAAGAGATCTTTCAGCTTCCGGGCTTGGGCTTATAAGAGCTGACGGCAGCTACGGCGTAGACGTCACAACATCTGCCGGAGCAGAAAGTGCCCTCGGACTTTTAGACAGCATAGCAGATACGGTAAGCAGCGAATCGGCAAAGATAGGCAGTGTGCTGAACAGCCTGGACAATCATTTGAACTATCTGGACAGCACCCAGTACGAGTATGAGGCGAACCTTTCGCAGCATGAGGATGCAGATTTTGTTGAAGAGACAAGAAGTTACTACGATAATTCCGCTCTGAGAGATTCTGCTGCTGCTATGGTGGCTCAGGCTAACCTTATGCCTAACAGAGTGCTGAATCTTTTAGGAATTTTTTCGTAATAATCAAACGAGATGGAGGACGATATGGCTACAGTACAAGAGAGTAACTATTCAGACCAGTCACAGCAAAGGATAGAGCGTTCACAGGAGCTTCGTGCACTGGATAATCAGCAGGCAGCACGAGACAACGAGGCACGCACCAAAGAAGCGGTAGAAGAGGATGTCAGAGCTCAGGAAGAAAGCAGGGCTGAGGCCAGAAACAGAGCAGAAAACAAAGGTGTCAATCTCGACGAGCTGGCATAAATAAAATAATTTTTTAAGGCCGCTGACTGCGGCCTTTTTTATGTCATCTTTATGTTGTGTAAGCCTATTTAGCATGATATAATTTCGGACTGAATAGGGGTGATTACATTGTTGCGGCTTACACTATTATTATTGCTCGCTTTACTTGCTTTTGGCGGGTGCGAGAAGAAAGTAGAAAAAACTGACATTGGATTTATCGGGACGTTATCTGGAAGATATTCTGACCTTGGGCAGGCCTCGCTTCAAGGCGTCATGCTAGCTCTGGATAGAACTGGCTCTGATTCTAATATTAATCTCATAGTTAAAGACGATTTCGGAAAACCTGCAGAAGCTGAGAGTATTATACGCGAGTTCAGCGAACAGGGTGTCAATTTTGTGATAGGCCCGAGTATAAGCAGTGTGGCTGCTGCTGTTGTTCCTCTGCTTGAAAAATATGATATAAAGATGATAAGCCCTACTGTCAGCACATCTGATCTGGCTGGTAAAAGGGACAACTTTGTAAGAACTATGCCCCATAACAGTTCCCATCAGTCTGAAGCTATTTCAGGATACCTTATAAATAAACTCAAAATAAAAGATATTGTCGTTATTTACGATTCAAGGAATGCCTCATATTCAAATGACTTAGTAAAGAAGTTCAGCGAATCCTATATCAGGATGGGCGGCGAGGTTAAAGATGTGCGTTCTTTTAGTCCTGATTCTGGTGAAAGTCTTAAAGGATTGCTTGATAATGACAGCGACAATCCGCCTTCGCTTTATTACATCATAGGTTCAGCAATGGATACCTCGCTGATCATTTGGCAGATCAAAAAGAACGGGTTTGACTCTCGTGTGCTTATAAGAAAGTGGGCAGCTTCAAACGAGTTTTACAGGCTTGGCGGGGACGCTGTTGAAGGTGTGATGCTCTTTGATTACTATCTGGACAAAAGCACTTCAAGGTATAAACATTTCGAAAGAGAGTATAAGAAGATATTTCATAAAGAACCGGCATGGATGAGTGTTTACGGTTTTGAGGCCGCAAGAATACTTATTGATGCTCTCCCCGAGCTTTTAAAAGGTGAAAACATGCTGAAGGCAGTTTCAAAAGCTACTGAAAATAATGTTTTGCTTTCTGGTTTCGAATTTGACGAATATGGGGACGCACAACTGCCGCTTCACTTTTTTACAATTTCAAACGGCGAAACAATTTATAAAGGTCTGGCTGAATGAAAAGGGCATTAAGCCTGAGTAGATTGTTTATTGTTGCTTTTACATTCTTTCTTATAGTTCCGATGGGAGTAGTTCTTCTGTTTTTTCTGGTTAGTATTTACTATTCGAGTAAAGAGAAGATTGCGGCAGACCTTCAGGTTCTTAGTCACTCTACTGCTGATAAGGTTAATGCAAGCCTGAAAGGTACAGCCATGCATCTTGTTTCTACCGCCGATACTCTGGCAGCTGACAGAGATAAGATAAGTATAGATAAGCTTCTGGCTTCCAGCATAAAGAATTTTGAGCTGTTGGATAATATTTATGTGCTTGACGAAGAGAAGAAGATAAATGCTGTCTCTTATAGCGATTTTAACAGATACAGCAACGAAGATTTCAGGCGGATAAAGCTGAACGAAGTGAAGACATTTGACGATTTCCTTCCCAACTGGAGCAGACCCTTCAACTCTCTTTTAACAAGTAACTATATAGTAAGGCTGTCAGTAAAGTATCCGCAAGGTTATGTTGTGGGTGACATAAACCTTAAGTTTCTTTCAGATGCTCTTATTATCGATGCAGAAAATGACAAAACGAATATATTCATAGTGGATTCCAAAGGAGATATAATATCTGCTGTAGGATTTGATAATGCTGTTCATTATACAAACATGTTTACCCACCCCGCTGTTCAGCAGTCATATCAGGGCAATCACATACTTTTGGATTATACTTATGACGGGGAAGACTACACCGCCGCAGGTTTCAAGATTCCTATTGTGGACTGGTATATAGTATATGAACAGAAACAGAAAGAAGCTTTCTCTTTATTTTATAATATTCTTGATTTAACGGCTTTCGCTGTTCTTATGACTCTTTGTTTTATATTGGTAGTACTCATACTTATTAAAAAAAGGCTTATAAACCCTATAACCCAGCTTACGAAATACAGCCAGCAGCTTTCAAAAGGTGAGAAACCTAAATTTGTAGATTTTCAGGAAGGCGGGTTCAGTGAGCTGACAAAACTCTATGAAAGCTTTGAGCACATGACAATAAAGATTGACGAGCGAGAGCAGGCACTCATGGAGAAGGAAGAATATGTAAGAACCATATTCGATTCCACCACCAACACCGGTATCCTTGTTGTTGATACCGAAGGTGAGCCTGTTATAACAGATACAAACATGGGCGCTCAGTTAATACTAGGGTACAAGCCTACAGAGCTGATAGGGCTACCGCCTGATGCTCTTGTGAGGTATATCGGGGAAGATATCGGAAGAATGCAGGAAGAAGCTCAGGCTCTCGAAGCTATGGTCACCGCTCAGTTTGACATGACTAAAAAGAATGGTGAGAATATCTCAGTACTTTGCACAGCCCACCCGCTTATAAAAGGCAACACATATCAAAACCTGCTTATTGTTGTCTTTATAGATATTACAGAGATAAAACGAGTTCAGTCCGCTCTGGAGAGTGAAAAGGAGAGATTGGATGTTACTTTGAAGAGTATAGGGGAAGGAGTTGTAGCCACTGATAAAGCTGGGCGCATTACTTTGGTTAACAGCAGTGCTGAAACGGTTATAGGGCAGCAATATGATTTTATGGTTGGAAACAATATCAAAGATATTCTTCGAATCTATGATTATGATAGTGGTGAAGATCTTTCAATGGTTTTGACATCTGTTTCTGATTTGTCTAAAAGAACCATGCGCGCAAACATAATTTCTGAACAATCTGAACCAGTTACAGTAGTTCTTACGGCATCTGCAATGCTGCACTCAGACGGCGATGTAATCGGTTTTGTTTATGTCTTTCGAGATATAACAGAAAAAATTAAGATAGAGAAAGAGCTGATGAATAGAAAAATACAGCTTGAAGAGATAAATAGAAATCTGGAAATAAGAGTCACTGATGAAGCGGAGAAGAGAAGGAAAAACGAGCAGATGCTCTTTGAACAGGCAAAATTCGCTGCAATGGGGCAGATGATAAGCGCTATAGCCCATCAGTGGAGGCAGCCGCTGAATGCACTTGCTCTGTTTACTCAGGACATAGAAGACGCCTATCAAGCAAACGAAGTAGACGATGGCTATTTGAAAAACTTTGTGGAAAACTCCATGAGCCTTATAGACCATATGTCCTGCACTATAGACGACTTCAGAAACTTTTTTCACTCGTCGAATGTTACAGAACAGGTGAATATTGTTCAGGTGCTGAAGAACACTTTAGAGCTTGTAGATACTCAGCTTCGAAGCCAGGGGATCAATTATAAGCTGACAATAAAGAACTCTGAAAAAGAAGATGTTTTTTTTAACAGTACACCGCAGGAAGTAGATGTGTATGGCCGGAACATCTCCATCTATCCGAGTGAAATGAAACAGGTGATACTGAACATAATACATAATGCCAGGTATGCCATTACAGAAAAACGAAAGAATTCAAATATAAAAGATGGTAATATTCACATAAATATAGAATATAATGTCGATAACGTATCATTAGCCTTTAGCAACGATGGCGGCAGGATAGCTGATGCGGCTCTTGCGAGAATATTTGACCCTTATTTCACCACAAAACCCGAGGGCGAAGGTACGGGGATAGGCCTTTATATGTCAAAGATTATGATAGAGGATCATATTGGAGGTCTTTTGATGGCTGAAAATATTGATAACGGTGCGAAATTTACAATCACAATACATTATGACAGGTAGGTAATTATTGTTTTGAGGACTTCTGTGTGTTATATACATATGTATAAATGAGGATGGGTGATGGGATTAGTTTACATTGACGACATAAAGCCGGGTATGGTTCTTGAAAAAAACCTTGTTTGCCCAAACGGTCGCTTCCTTCTTAGTGCTGGTGCAGTTTTTGAAGTAAAGCATCTTAAAATAGCCCGCTCATGGGGGATTACAGAAGCGTATATAGAAGGTGTAGACAAAAAAACTCTGGACGATGCTGCTGAGTCAGAGTATCCGCAGGAGATACTCGACATTGCCGAGCAAGCTCAGAGAAACAGGTTCAGTAATGTTGACCACCATGTCCCTGTTATGCAGGAGATTTACCGTCTGGACAAGCTGCACATAGCCAAACAACTCGCCACAGGTAAGCTCACTAAAGAGGATGCCCTGAGCGAGATCAAGATGGACAGGCCGGAAACACCGGAAGGACTTAACAAAAATAATATATCTGCCAAATGGCTTATTGATAAAGAAGTGGGTCTGGCGTCCTTTCCTGACATTTACTATAAGATTAACGAAGTTCTGAATTCGCCCAAAAGTTCTGCATCTCATATGGCAGATGTTGTTGAGAAAGACACAAGCTTATCGGCTAAACTCCTTAAAATAGTTAACAGCGCATTTTACAGTTTTCCTTCCAGAATAGATTCTATCAGACGAGCCATAACCATAATAGGTACTAAAGAGCTGGCGACACTTGCAGTTGGTGTCTCTGCCATTGAGGCTTTCAAGGGTATTCCTGCTGAGCTTACGAATATGAAGCTTTTCTTGCGTCATTCAATAGCCTGCGGAGTTTTTGCCAGACTGCTGGGTACTTATCTTGATGGGGTCTCAACTGAGCGTCTTTTTGTTTCAGGGCTTCTTCATGACGTAGGACGTCTGGTTATTTTCAGATCTCTGCCCGACCACTCGGCCTACTCACTATACGCAAGCATATCGGAGAACAGACCGCTTTGTGATGTGGAGAGGGAGATATTCGGCTTTGAACATGCGGAAGTTGGAAGCGCGCTCATGGAAAAATGGAAATTTCCAACAAAACTGGTGAGAAACGTAAGATTTCACCACGCTGATGTAGCAGTTGAGCTGGAACCATCCATAATAAACATTGCAGACTGTCTGTCCATCGCTTTTGGCTCACCTATTTCTAAATCGAATATAGTGCCTTCTATTAATTTCAAAATATGGGAATCCATGAAGCTGTCACCTTCCGTCATACAACCTATTGTAAATCAGTCAAAAAGACAGATAGACGAGATAGAAGACGTCTTCTTTTTGGTGAAATAGATGAACGAGAAAGAGAGAGTAAATTTTCTTGAAAACAAACTTGAGTATCTTAGCCAGGAAAAGAACGAGACTTTAAAAGCGCTCGAAAACGTTACTGATGTGGATGATTTGGCTATCAGCCTGAACCAGTTGGAAAATACAGACATTATTATAGAGAGAGCCTTTAGAAAATTATCTAAACTGGTACAGCTCAGGTGTGCCGGCTTTATGCTTGTTGAAGAAAGCAGCGGGCTTTTCTCACCGGCCTGGTTTCACCCTGAGGACTGTAGGGAAAGCATTCTTGCTGAAACAGACCATCTTATCATGGATAATACTTTTGCTCTCGCTGTCAAAGCTAATAAATGCATCACAGTGAAAAGTAAAGAGATGAAAGGTATGCTGCTTATACATACCCTGTCTACAGTTTCCAGAACAAGAGGAATGTTCGTAGGTCTTTTGGATATTGAAAAGGACGAAGTCCCTGATGCAGTCTTTTCTCTCATTACTATAGTAATGAATACCACTGCACACCTGCTGGAGAGCTTTGAGCTTTACACCAGAAACAGAGAAGCGAATAATCTGCTTAGCGAGAGTGTAAAAAGGCTGGAGCAGTCTGAAATCCATCTTAAGAGCTTCAACGAAAAACTGGAAGCAGAAGTGGAGTCACGTACAAAAGAGCTGAAGGCCACGAACGAGCTTCTGGAAAATGAAATAAGTGAACGGAAAAAGATAGAAAAGCTCTTGGTTCAGCAAAAAGAAGCTTTGGAAAATCTTAATGCAACGCTGGAAAACAGAGTAGCAATCGAGACTGAAAACAGGCGCAAGAGCGAACAGGTGCTTCACGAGCAAAGCAAGCTGGCTGCCATGGGGCAGATGCTGAACGCAATATCGCACCAGTGGCGTCAGCCTCTTAATTCTCTCGGAATGGTTGTTCAGGATATTATGGACGAATTCGATGAAAACGGAATGTCCAGAGACTACCTTTCAGATTCGATAAATAAAGCAGTGAAACTTATTCTTCACATGTCATCCACAATAGACGATTTCTCCAATATGGTTTCCAAAGATGGAGATTCCGGGTACTTTAATGTTTTTAAAGCTGTTAGCGAGGTTGCATCTCTTCTGGAGGAGCACTACGGCGAATCAGGAATATTTATAGATGTTTTATGCAGTTCCGATACTGAAAACTGCGAAGAGCTTGTTGTAAATGGTGATCAGAGCGTTTTTAATCAGGTGTTGATGAACATTCTTTCTAACTCAAAAGACGCCATAGTTGAAAGGCTGGAAGTAGCAAAGATATCCCGAGGCTCTATTAAAATAGATGTAAAGAGCGTAGAGAGATGTATCACTGTAAATGTTAAAGACAACGGCGGCGGGATACCTGAAAATGTCATAGAAAGGATATTTGAACCCTACTTCACCACAAAAGAAGAGAAAAAAGGAACTGGGATAGGACTTTATATGGCAAAAGTCTTTATTGAGGAACACATGGAGGGGGAGCTTGATGCTTCCAACACCGGAGACGGTGCAGTAATGACCATGAAGCTTTTCAAGAAATCTTAGCTCTTTATAATAATTATTTATTATTTGCACATATTCGCCAGACGGGTTATCTTTTGTTGTAAAGTACTCTTCTCTATCAGAAGGTGATTATGACTAACAGTATAAGCTTTGCTCTTATCTCTGACAATCCGGAAGACCTGCTTTCAGCAGAAATCAAACACTCTGTTACCATTTACCCATTTAAAGACTTTACTGGTTTCAAAACTCAAGGTTACGATCTTGTGATTGTAGATTTGTGCGCAGGTGACCAACCTTATTTATTAATTAAAAAATATTTATCAGATTATACTGTTGTGTTTGTAGCTGATAGTTTCGATCTGGAATTAAAAGAGCAGCTTACCCGTGATATAAATCCTTTTTTTGCAGTGAAGCCTGTTAGTTTTTCAGAGCTGAAATCTATGGCAAAGTTTTCTGCTGATCAAAAAAACAGTGTATCTGACAGGGAACTTTATGAGCTTTTTGTGGAAAACACTGAGAATATCGCTACAAGAGTAGATTATGAAGGACGTTTTACCTATGTAAACTCCGGCTGTGAGAAGATTTTCGGTATTAGCAGAGAGAACCTCATAGGGATGAAAGCTTTTGACTTTATACACCCTGACGACAAAGAATATACTCTGAAAAAGTTCTCTGAGTGGGTTGAAAAGGGTATAAAGACTGATTCTCTGATAAACAGACAGATAAGTTCAGACGGCTCTGTTTTTTACTTGCTTTGGACAGTTCTTGTCCACTACGGCGATGATGGCAATGTCCTCTTTATTAACAGCATAGCAAAAGATATCACTGAAAAGCAGACGGCAGAGGAAGCCCTGAGCAAGAGTGAAACCTCGTTGCGGACAATACTTGATGCTTCAGACAGCAATATCCTGCTTTTAGACAAAGAAGGTAATATCTTAGACTGTAACATGCATTTTGCAGCAGGCCTCGGACATGATGTGTCTGATTTGAAAGGCAAAAGTATATGGCCGCTAATGAAAAGCTCTTCAAAAAAGAGCATGAGAAGAGAAAATTTCATGAAGGTTCTTGAGACCGGAGAGCCTGATGTTTTCGAAGATATGGGTGTAAATGAGTGCTACGAAGTAAGCATGACTCCTGTGACCACAGACGAAGGTTACGTAGACAGGGTTGTTGTTTTTGCTAACAATATAACATCAGATAAGAAAGCAGAGCGGTTTGAGAAAATAAATGAACTTCGATATAAGTCTTTGGCTATACTTGGACAGATGTATGAAGCGGATTTCGAGGACATTCTTGACTATTCCCTAGAGAGCGCCATGGAGCAAGTAGACGGAGATGGTGGCTTTATAGCGGAATATAGTGAAGAATATGAGAAGCTTACCCTGCTAGCGGTTAAAAATACAGATGATGCTTTTGTAAAAGTTTGTGATAATGTAGTCCTGGAAAGCAGCAAGTTTCCAGACATAATGAAGGTTATAGATTCTAAAGAGTATTATATAAATCCGACAGGGGAGATAACTCTCCCCACGCACTCTGGCGGTATTATAAACGAGAAGGTGCTCGGTGCCACAGTTCCGCTTATGGTGCAGGGTGAGATAAGGCTGCTGTTGTGTTTGTTTCGCAGCACTATGAACTTCTCTAAAGTTGAGGTTGTAGCTCTGAACCATTTTTTGGAAGGTGTCTGGCGTCTCCGTGAACGGAGTGAAGTGGAGAAGACAATAAACAAGCTTAACGAAGAGCTGGAGATGAAGGTTAACCTTCGTACAGCACAGCTTCGTGAAAGCGAAATAAGGTTTCGAACTGCATTTGAATCAACAGTGCATGGGATGATGATTGTCTCGCTATCCAGAGAGATACTTCAGGTAAACAACTCTTTTGCAGAGATGCTCGGTTATGACGAAAGCGAACTTATCGGTTCAGATATCTGCTCCATAACCCACCCGGAAGATGTCAGTATTACTTCAGAGAATTTCTATAGACTGATTAACGGCGACGTAGGGCATTTAGAGATTATCAAAAGATATATCCACAAAAGCGGCAGTGAGATTTTTTGTACCGTAAACTCTTCTGTTGTGAAAGAGAGTAATGAAAAACCACAGTATATCGTATCGAATGTTGTGAATATCACAGAGGCAGAACTCACCAGAAAAGAGCGCGACAGGATATTTGAGCTGAGCAGAGAGATTATAGGCATTACAGATAAAAAAGGTTATATATATTATTTAAACTCAGCGTTTGGCAAGCTTCTCGAATATGAAACAGATAACATCAATGGCGTCAAATTTAAAGATTTCCTTAGAGATGGTGATAAAGAGCAAATAATCAGCATATACTCAAGACTGAGGGATGTGGACGCCATACATGAGACAGAGACACGTCATCTTCTTCCTGAAGGTCGCGTGTGCTGGATATCCTGGTCTTTCACTGTGGACAATTCCAACGACAGGGTTTACTCAATCGGCAGGGACATAACCGAACGAAAGCTTTACGAAGAAAGCCTAAAGAAGGCAAAGGATTATGCGGAAAAGGCCGACAGAGCAAAAAGTGAATTTCTTGCAAACATAAGCCACGAGATAAGGACACCTTTGAACTCTGTGATAGGCTTCAGCGAACTTCTTACATCCAAAGTTCACGACTCAAAAGCGTTATCATACCTCTCCTCTATAAAAGCAAGCGGCAAGGCTCTGCTTACACTTATCAACGATATTCTGGATATTTCCAAACTGGAGTATGTCCAGTCAAACCCAAATCTGGGGCCTGCTGATGTAAAGATGCTTGTTGAGGATATGGTTAAAATATTCAACTATAAAATGGAAAGCCGCAACATAGAGATAAAATATGACATAGATGACAATATTCCGAGATCCCTTATGATAGATGTTTCTAGGCTGAGACAAGTTTTGCTGAATATAATCGGCAACGCTGTAAAGTTTACCGAGAAAGGACATGTGCAAATATCACTGCGGAGCTCCGAAGTTGACGATAAACATGTAAAACTTGAGATATCAGTGGCAGATACTGGTGTCGGCATCCCAGAAAGTGAGTTTTCAGATATTTTCGAACCTTTCAGGCAAAGAACGGGACAAAATCAGAACAAATATGGCGGCACAGGACTTGGGTTGTCTATTTCTAAAAAACTTGTGGAAATGATGGGCGGTGAAATTACTCTTGAAAGCAGATTAAACGAGGGAAGTAGGTTTACCGTGTGTCTGCCGAAAGTTATTAAGAGTGAGCAAATAGTTCATGATGATTCCTTAGACGGGGTCTGGGTTAAATTTGAACCTGCTAGAGTGCTGATAGTTGATGAAGATCAGAGCCGGAGAATCTTGAGGGAAATGTTGGATAATACAGGACTTTTTGCTCTGGAGGCTCAGAATGGACATGCGGCAGAACTCATAGCTTCTGAAGTGCAGCCTGATATGATTATTATATCTGACAATCTGCCGGATCTAAACCTGTCTCAGATTGCAGGCAGTATAAAAGAAAGGCTGCCTTCAAACAAACAGCGTCTGATAGCACTGACCACAGGCTTGCTGACCGATGATGAAAGCAAGATGTTTGACGAAGTGCTGATGAAGCCTGTAACATCCGGCAAGTTAATGGGGACACTTTCAAAGTTCTTAAAAGTGAAAAAGCGGACTGCAGATGATACATCCCAGGTAAAAAGCGCTGAAACTGGTAAACCAATATATGACCTTAATAAGATAAAGCTGGATAAAGAGACAGCAGAGCTTATAATGTTATATAGTGGAGCTGTTGATTTCGAGCAGGTTAATAATCTATCAAATAAGCTGAAGAAGCAGGGGGAGAAGACCAAAAATGATGACATGAAACAGCTTGCTTTAACATTCGATTATTTTATTGAGAACCTTGAGATTGAAAATATTAAGAAATTACTCAGCACCCTTGCTGAGCACATCACAAACATTGACAAAGGTATAAAAGATGAAAAAGGATAAAACCCTCGTATTAATCGTTGACGACAACAAGCAGAATCTTAAGGTTCTCGGTAATGTTCTGAAAGAAAACACTGACTATAACCTTGCATTTGCTATCAGCGGTGAAGAGGCTTTTGCTTATATAAACAAATCTCTGCCTGACATGGTGCTTCTGGACGTTATGATGCCCGGTATGGATGGTTTTACCGTTTGCAGTGAACTAAGCAAAAACGAACAAACATCTGATATCCCGATAATATTCATTACAGCAAAAAGTGAGACAGAGGACATTATAAAAGGTTTTGAAGCTGGTGGAGTGGATTATGTCACTAAGCCTTTCAACGACGCAGAGCTTCTTGTGAGGATAAACACTCATGTTGAGATGAAAAAATCCCGGGATATGCTTGAACAGAAGAACAAAGAGCTTAAAGAAGCCTATGACAAGATAGAATATCTGGCTTTGACTGATATGCTCACCGGGATACCTAACAGAAGAAACATAACAAATATGATGAACAAGGAAGCATCCAGATGCCGTAGAAATGGAGGCACGTTCTCCATGATAATGTGTGATATTGACTTTTTTAAAAAAGTTAATGATACATATGGGCATGACACCGGGGACTTTGTTTTAAAGAGAGTTGCAGATATCATTCAGAAAAATCTTCGCCAACAGGACATTATAGCAAGATGGGGTGGCGAAGAGTTCCTTATTGTGCTGCCCGAAACAATGATAGAAGACGGTGTACGGGTTTCCGAAAAGCTCCGTGAAAGTATAGAGAAAGACACTATGGAGTACGAGGAACACAAGTTCAGTATAACTATGACCTTTGGCGTAGCAGTGTATGAGCAAGACCTTGGGATAGAAAAAAGTATTAAAAAAGCGGACGATGCGTTATATCAGGGTAAACAGAGCGGTCGTAATAAGGTTGTTCAGGCGCATGTCAAGCTTCGCAATAGTTTCTAAGAGCCTGCTCTGCCTCATGCAAATCAGCGGCAAAGAAGTCAGCTTCGGGTAAAGGTTCACTTGCATATTTGCTTTTTACCAGTATGTTAAACGCAACTCCGGCGTTTTTTACTGCCTGCACGTCTGATTTTTTGTCACCTATCATTACTGAAGAATTCATATCTATATCAAATTCTTTTTCAGCGGCTTTAAACATCCCTTACTCTGGTTTTCTGCATTCGCACCTGCCTGTTAGCGAAGGGTGGTGAGGACAGATGTAGAATTTTCTGATGCTGATGTCTTCTTTCTCCAGTTCCTTGTTCATCAACTTATGAAGCTCAAGAACGTCTGCCTGCTGGTACATGCCTCTGGCTAAGCCAGACTGGTTGGTCACAACGAAAAGTTCAAAACCCAGAGAGGCAGCTGTTTTCATAAACCGGAAGATACCTTCAGTGAATGTTACTTGTTCAGCTTTGTAGATATATCCTTTATCTTCGTTAATTATCCCGTCTCGATCCAGAAATAATGCTTTTATCATTTTATAAAGGCCTCTTAGGTGATGTTGTGCAGCTAAAGCTTATAGAGTAAATAATACGGTTTATGTAATATTTGCGATGAAAAAAAACTCTATTAGAAGTAGAATAGTAGAGGTGGAACTATAAATCAATATTAGACATGTATATTTTTCTAATGGTATTGGTTGTTTATGATGAAATCTTCATTGTATGATTTCTCAGGTATAGGTTAGGCAGGCTCCAATATGAAAAATTCCTAGATGTATTTTTAACCTATCTGAGAGATTAGACAAGAGAGATAATTATTTAAATGAGTGTAAAAAACAACATCATGTACGAAGAGATCTATGAAAGGTTAAATGACATATCTAGTATTATCAGAGATATAATAGATTGCAGAACTGCGACTTTTCCAGAGATGCTTGAAACTCATGAAAGTATAAATGAGAGTTCTGATGAGCTGTTACGTGAGAATAGCGTTATTACTGATGCTATATCAAAGGATATAAATGAAAAAATTGAAAACCTCAGTATGGAAAAGATGAAAGATGAGATAGCTGAGGCCACCAGAACTTTCATTGAGATTACCGAAGAGCTGGAACTTCTCTCTTATAACACGATATGCAGGACAATGGCCCTAGGCGAAAAGGGAGCTAGTATTACGCATATAAGTAAAGAGATTAAGAAATATTCCACCACAGTGAAAGACCTGCTGGAAGTCATATCAAAGAACTTCAGCGAAATGTTCTCTAAATTCAAACATGTCGCAGACAACCTTACGGACAATCAGCTCATATCAGATAAGGGAAACTTAAAAATTGAGAACATACAGGAATTGACGGTATCTTCGGATGTATCAGCACTTGAAGAAAGCTTACAGGTTTATGAAACCTTTGTAAGTGATATAGAGAACATAAACAACGCTGTATCAGTGACTGATTTTTCAAATCCATACGAGGCAGGACAGGTGTTTGGCATTTACGAAAAATCTATGTCTAAAATGGACCAGGTTAAGTACTCACTTATGGACCATTTAGAGTCAATGAAGAGTGTTGTGAATGATTTTTTGAAAGCTTTCTCTAGTGATTTGCAACATACAGCCAGTGCAACAAATGCTCTGCATAAAGGTATTGCCAGTGCCAGCGATGCTTCCCAAAATTTAAAATCAAACATTACAGCTCTAAAAGGCAGTGTGGAAGAAACCAGAGATGTGCTACACTCTACACGTGGGAGTATAGATTTTCTGTCTAAACAGTCAAAGACATTCAGAAATCTTGTTGTGATAACTGCTGTTGAAGTTGCCAGAATTAACGACGACTCACTTCGCAGCGTTGTGGCGTCCATGACTGAGACTGAAAAGGAACTGAATGGACTAATTGAAAAGCTATATAGCAATGTAAGCATATGGGAGTCTCTGCGTGACGAGTTTATGAATGTTTTCACCAGCGCAGAAAAGGAATTGGAAAAACTTAACAATATAAGTATAAATAAAGTTGGTAAGAAAATACTGGAAGATATAAAGTCTCTTGACAGTCAGTTAGCAAATTTATGTGAGACATTCAGCACTGATAAATATATAGGTCTTTTAGACTGCAAAACATCAGAACTAATAGAATTTTTAGAGCAATTCAATGAATCTATTCAGCATGTTTTTGTCCAGTTTAATGATAAACTTGATGATGTGATTTTATCCAGTGAAGAGTTTACTCAGGGTAGGAATGATGCAGAGCTGAAAGAGCTCTCAAAAAGCGCTTAAGGTCAGTTGGAGTTATTTTAAATGAGATTATTATGCAGAAAATAAAAGTACTTATTGCAGAAGACGATAAGCTGAACAGAGTATTGATATGTAAGCTTCTAGAGAAATACGGCGCTTCGTGTGTGACAGCGGAAGACGGCAGTGTAGCACTAGAGAAGTGCTTCGCAGAAGAATTCGACATTGTTATGCTGGACTATAACATGCCAGGGTACACTGGTGTGGAGTGTGCACAAAAGATCAAAGAATGGTTTAAGGAAAAAGAGGCAGAACGACCTTTCATCGTGGGTGTTTCCGCTGATGATGAACACGGGAACAACAAGGCTTTTGACACTTTTCTTTCAAAGCCTTTTCAGGTAGAGAAAATAAAGAAAATACTTTCCGCTCATTTAAAGGAGGATTGAAATTAAAAAGTACGATATTGAAGAGGTTGCATCGGTCATAGGACTTGATAAAGACACAATACTGATGCTGCTTGATGAATTTATTTCTGTTATGGACGAAGAGGTTGTAAACCTGGAAAAATCTGTTAAAGAGGATGATCGGGAAAATATAACTCACTATGCACACAAAATGAAAGGTGCAGCAGCCAACATGATGGCTGAAGATATCAGGTTATACTCAAGCGAACTCCAGAACGCTGATAAAGCAGACAGAGAGATGGTAAATACTCTCTTATCAAACATTAAAAGGAGCGTGGAGGAGTTTAAAGCTCAGTTTTAATAGCCAGAGCTTTAGCATTGTCATATATCTCCATTGGGGTAGCGCCTGTTTTTTTTGCACAGCTGACGCACTCATCCCACTCAGGGCTGAACTTTGTCACCCCTTTGTAAGTGAGTTTTTTTACCACGACATCAAAACCCTTTACTTTGACAGTGATGAATTCTCTTTGCATTATTATCCTGTCGGTATTGTAATATCTTATCCCTGCTGTGGAGCTGTTTGCAAAAAGTATTTCAGCAATCTTTTCCACTTTTGCCCTTTGGCAAAGTACACTCACCTGCGTTGAAGGACGGTTCTTTTTCCCTATAGCCGAAGTGCAGAAAACGTCTATGCATTCACCGTTAAGCTTGCTGAAAAGCTCGCCTATCATCTCCCCTGTACTGTCATCTATGTTTGTTTCAATAACTGTAACAGGATCATTTTTGATTGCTGATTCTATCAGCGTACCTCGAAGTATATTAGGCATGGTCTTCAGTGTCATTGTGCCTGTGGAGTATGCAGAGTTGAGTACTTTTCCTGTGTATGCTGTAGAGAAATCTTTTATATAATATTTAAGTATGGCTGCACCAGTGGGGGTTGTAAGCTCATTTGGCTCATCAGTGCGGATCACTTCGCAACCCTCCAGTATCTTCAGCGTGGCAGGAGCAGGTACGGGAACCTTTCCGTGTGCACACTTAACAAAGCCACTCCCAAGCACAGGCTTTGAGGAAGAGATATTTTTAATTCCCAGTTTATGTTTTCCATATGCGAACCCTACAATATCCAGTATGGAATCGATAGCACCTACCTCGTGGAAGTGAACCTCGTCTGCGGGCTTGCCATGAACGATACCTTCTGCCTCAGCAACAATAGAGAATATCCCCAAAGCGTCCTTAGCAGCCTCGGCTGGAAGCTTTGCTTTAGAAATCAGCTCTTTTATGTCACCCAGTCTTCTGTGAGCATGTTCGTGGGGGATGGTTATTTTCAGCCTGAAGCTTTCTATGCCGCTTATGGATACTGTGACAGGCTCAATTTTTATCTCTTTCCCAGTCATTTCAGAGATAATATCGGCCACTTCGGACAGGTTCAGCCCCAGTCCGTGCAAAATTGCCAGAGACATGTCCCCGGCTATCCCTGATAATATGTCAAAGTGAAGTGTAGTATCTGCATGCATGATTTACTCCGCAGTTTTCGCATTTTGGTTTTCTGGCGGTGCATATTTCTCGCCCGAAATATATTATTCTGTGGCAGAAATCGCAGTGTTCCGCGCCGTCTATAAGTTTTTCTAGATCTTTTTCAACCTTTTCAGGCTCAGTGCTGTCTGTTAGTCCTACCCGTCTGCTTATCCTTTTAACATGTGTGTCAACAACGACCCCGGGCATTTTCCAGAGGTTGCCTCTGACAACATTAGCTGTTTTTCGTCCAACACCAGAAAGAGCCAGCAGCTCCTGCATCCCTTTGGGAACTTCACCGCCGTGATTTTCCACAAGAGCCTTTGCCATAGCTATAATGTTTTTTGTTTTCATGTTATACATGCCGGTGCTTTTTATGATTTTAGCCACATTCTCAGGGTCTGCATTTGCCAGCGCAAAAGCGTCAGGATATTTTTCAAACAGCTCTTTTGTGACAATATTAACACGTGCATCGGTGCACTGGGCGCTTAAAATGGTTGCAGTCAGAAGCTGAAAGTCTGTCTCATATCTCAAAGAGCAGACTACTACAGGATATTTTTCTGTTAAATACTGCTTAAAAACAGCAGCTCGTTCCTTTCTGTTCATGCACATATATATCACTTTAATGGTTATGCATAAATCATTTTTTGAGATAAGATATCTTATGGATATAAATTTTGTTCAGCTTACACTGCTTTTTTTCGCAGGCCTTGGAGCAGGTGTTATAAATGCCCTTGCAGGCGGCGGCTCTTTTATGACTGTCCCTCTGCTTATTTTTACTGGTCTGGAGCCAACGGTAGCCAACGCTACAAACAGGCTTGCGGTTTGGATCCAGTGTTTTTTCGGAACCAGAAAGCTTTACATGATGGGATATTTTCCGAAAAATTATTGCTTTAAAGTAGTTTGGCCTATGCTTGCCGGAACACTTATTGGAGCTTATCTGCTGACCGTGATCCCTGATGAGACATTTCGTAAATATTTTGCTTTTTTTATGGTGCTGATGACTCTTGTTACCTTTTTTAAACCTGCATCAAAAATACAGCAAACTGATGTGGGTTTTACAGGCAAATCTCTGGCTGTAAATTACTTTATCTACTTTTTTATAGGAATATACATAGGTTTCATTCAGGCGGGTGTAGGGTTTATGATAATCGCCGCATCGGTCATATCGGGGCTCGGAATGGTGAGGGCTAATGCTGTGAAGATGTTTCTTAATTTATCAGCGGCTACCATCTCGCTTATAATTTTCTTTTATGCCGGAAAAGTGCTGATACTGCCAGCTCTCGCCATGGGTGCAGGGATGTCGCTGTCTGCTGTTATCGCCTCTGGAATGAGCGTAAAGGTTAGCGATGTCTTTTTGAAAAGGCTGGTCTCTGTTGTGATACTGATTTTTGCCGTGCTTCTGCTTGTGACTAAATAATACTTACTGCATTTAAAATATAAGTCGTCTCTGTGGGCATTTTGCCCGTAATGGTTGTGTGGTAGATGCCGCCTCTTATCATTTTTACCGATTCTAAACTCATCACTGGAAAATCCGACACCTTAGAATAGTTATCAGTATAATTGAAAAAAGGCCCTTCGGGATGCTTTTCTGTGGCGGACACTGTCGCCTGAATTATCACCTGTGTGTCTATAGGGACAGGAAAACGGTCTGTACTGATGAACAGCATGGTTTCTGGATGTATGTATGATGCCATAAGCAGTTCGTCTATACCTGCGGGGAGTGAAGCGGCAGCGGTATATATAAGATGAGGCGATGTGCCGAGTGCTATTGTGACAGGTGTATCCTTTGTAAGCTGTGCAGCCAGGTCGGAATCAGAGTGGCAATTGATAACGGCTTTGCTGTCTGATAAGGGCTGAATACGGTATATGCCGCAGCTGTAGCCCTCACTTATCACACAACCCATGTTTACTGAGCCGGAGACATCCCCCTTGTAATGTTTTTTGATAGGGAGGCTGGTCAGCTTAATCTCCTCATATTCAGGGGATTTAGTAAAGCTGAGCTGTGTTTCAGTCTTATTGTCTATGTATTGGCGTGCCTTGTCTGCGGCACTTTGTATGCTCATTCCGAGTGCCTGTTCTATCCGTTTGTTTGATGCCATAAGGTTCACTGCAATGGGGATATCTCCATCAAAAAGCAGTGCTTTTCCTCCGGATTTGCATATGTCAGAGGCTTGGCTGGCTATTTCAAAGCCGCTTTTGTCGCCATCAAATATTTCAAGGTAATTGCTTTCTGTGAGTTTTTGGAGAAAGGAGGTGAAGGAGTAATTATCCTTCTGATTTGTAGCAGATAGTGGCATCGCTTATTCCAAAAGTCATGGGGTTGAAGTCTACCTTTTCAAATCCGGCTTCAAGCACCATTTGTCGGTAGAGGTCTTTTTTTGGAAACTTATATACTGATTCCGGAAGGTATTCATATGCGCTTTTGTTGCCTGATATCATACCGCCTATGAATGGAAGTATTTTAGTGAAATAAAGCCTGTAAAGCTTGCTGAAAATAAAACCCTCCGGCTGGGAAAACTCCAGAATACAGAGTCTGCCGCCCGGTTTCAGCACTCGATGCATCTCTTTAAGCCCTTTGGGTTTGTCAGTAACATTTCTGAACCCGAAGGATATTGTGATGCGGTCGAAGCTGTCGGTTTTAAAAGGGAGCATATGGGCATCTGATACGCTGAATGAGCCGGCAGGGAATTTCTCTTTGCCAAGCTTCAGCATGTTATAACTGAAGTCGCCGCCGATGAGCTTTACACCCTGCACTCTGGTGTCCATCTCTATCATCATATCAGCAGTGCCGCATGCCAGATCTAAAATAGTTTGACCGGAACTGATTTTGGCAAGTTTGATAGCTTTTTTGCGCCAGCGAACATCTGTACGGAAGCTGAGCAGCCTATTTAAAAGGTCATATTTATGAGCGATGTCGTCAAACATTGCTTGAATTTCACGGGATTTCTGTTCCAAACCTTACCTCTATATCCTGATAATCATACAGGTGAAGTCGTCCTTCTGGGTGTTTTTATCCTTCACCATTTCGTCATACAGGGTATCAAGTATATTGCCTTTGCCGGATTTTGCAAGCTGTTTGACATCTTCTCTGAGTTCTTCATCCGTGGTGTATTCCACAAGCCCGTCAGTGTATATAAAGATTGTGTCATTCTTCTCCAGATCAACAGATTTCTCAAAATGTTCCTCTTCGAAAAGCCCTATAGGGAGAAAATCGGATGTGATAACAATATCCTCTTTGTTGTCATCGTCTCTGAAAACGGCTGCAGGTTCGTGCCCGCATGATATGTAGCGCATCTTTTTTCCGTCGTTATCTATGTAACCAAAAAAAGCAGTGATGAACCTGTCGGCGAAGCCCTTCGAAAGAAGGTAGGTGTTAAGGGCTGTTACAAGCTTTTGCAGTGAGCCCTGCTGGTCAAACAGTGTGGTGTTTTCTGTGAAAACAGACAGCACAACCGTAAATACTGCGGCGGAGTAACCCTTTCCGCAGACATCAGCCACAGTGAAAAATATTCCGTTTTCAGTCTCTTTAACCATTAAAAAGTCGCCTCCGGCATCCCTTGCCGGATAGTTTATCCCTGTGATTTTTACACCGCTTTCCACGCTGAGGTTTTTACGTACAAACTTGTTCAGGATGTTGCCAGTCACCTTCATTTCAGATTCCTGAACTTTGATTTGTGTCATTCTCTGGTGATATTGGGCGTTTTCAACTGCGGTGCTTACAATGGAAGACACCAGTTCCGAAAACTCTTTATCAGGGATAACATCAAAATGTATGTTAAAAAGAATAATTCTAATATCCAGACTCTCTTCGTATATGAAAAAGATGTTGTCTATGTTGAATTTAGTGCATTCTATCATGTTGTCTACGAACTCTGTGGCTTCCATCTTCAAAAATGTTTCAAAAGCCGGTTTGTCGTTTATGGTTATAGCGCTCTGCACGTCTGAAAGCTCTATTCCAAACCCCTGAAACTCTTCATTAAGAATGGTTCCGCCAGCTTCAGCGCTGAAAGTATCCATGAAAAAATTAAGTGCAACAGCCATAACTTCATCGGATTCGACAGCTTTCAGGATGCGGCTGCTTTGTTTAACGAATTCCAGTTTTTTCTGGTAGTCCACATAAACATTTATATTCCTTTCACGGGCGATAATCTCGTTCATCCGTTGACCAAGATACTCGCAGTATGTCTCCATCTCCAGTATGACAACATCAGGCTCAGTGTGGAATGTGACAACACCGTGAACCGTATCTAAGTACCTGAAAAATACTGATGATTTTATGTTTATCTGCTCGTCAAAGAACTCAAGCGTTTTCTCTTCTTTGCAGGTATTTTCTTCGCAGTAGCCCAGATCGTAAAGGTCGTAACGGCCTTCTGCATCTTTGTATTTGCCTGCAACAGCTTCACAGATGTTGTTTTCAACCCTCCATAAGGTAAAAGGAGTAAACCATGAATGTTCCAGATGGGACGAAAGTGTATGGAAAAAGTCGCTTAAGCTGTTGGTAAAGAGAGTATCAAGTAGTTTCTTCTGAAGCTTCATCCTCACCCTCCTCTTTGTCGTCTACAGCTTCCAGCAATGGTCTGACAATCTCCATTATCTCGCTATGAGGAAGCTCAAGCGCCATGGAAGCATCTTCTGCTGCTTCTGAGTAGTCCTCTTCATGAGCAAAGATATTGGCAAAATAAAGCACTGCCTTAAACTTGTCCGGAGAGTTAGAGTGGTGACCTCTTACCGCTTCTGTTATCACCTGAACCACAGACCATTTCGACAGCACCAACTCGCCCACAGAAGTGTGGTCAGTGCCGAGAAGTTTTATCTCATCTTCTGTGGAATCGACTTCTTTCACAAGAAAATCAACCAGAACTGTTTTACCTATGTCGTGCATGAGCCCTGCCAGATAAAGTGAATCTTCGTCAAGACTGCATGCCTTGCCTAGTGATTCGCAAAGTCTGGCCACTAGAAAGGAGTGCTCCCACATGGCGGTTCCGTTTGATTTGTACATGCTGAAGTTTTTGTCGTAAAACTGTGATGTGGATATAGCAAGAGCAAGATTCTTTACAGTGTTCAGCCCCAAAAGAACAGTGGCTCTGTCTATGCTGGCCACGTCCTGGCGGAGTCCGTAAAAAGGGGAATTCACCAGCTTTATTATCCGGGAGCTGAGCCCCTGGTCACGTTTTATTTTATTGATGAAGTCCTTCATCTGCGTTTTGTCACTTCTGGTAAGGCGCACCAACTCTCTGGCTAGTGCAGGGAGAGGCGGAATGTTTTCCGCTTTGGCTATAATTTTCGCCTTTAAGGTGTCGAATTCGTTGCCGCCTGTCTTTGCTGATTTTTCAGGTTTTTTGATTGTAAATTTTCTTCTGACCTCGTCTGGTTTCAGCGGAGGGAAGAAAATTCCAGATATTTTGAAATCTTTCAGTACTTCGATAATCTTTTTGTCTTTAACGGTTATATAAAAATATGTAGGCACGCCGAATTGTTTTGGAAGTTTGAAAAGAGTGGCGGTATCATTCACCTCTATGAGGCATGCGTCCGCATTTTTTTCGGTGGTTAGCTGAGCTGTGTTACCCAAAGCTTCTTCGAAAAGCTCTTTGCTTTTTGCTGAGCCAATGTAGAGTATTTTCATTACTGTGACTTCTTTTTTATTATATCAATGAGTTCTTTCGGGCTGAAAGGTTTAGTAAGGTATGCGTCAGCACCCGCTTCGTGGCCTTTTTTAACATCTTCCGAATCTGCCATAGCGGTGAGCAGAATTATTGGAACAGAAGTAAGTTCCGGTAAAGCCTTTAAAGCTTTACAAGCCTCAAGCCCTGTCATCTCCGGCATCATCACGTCCAGAACAATGACATCCGGCATGCACTCCTGAGCTATATCAATCGCCTGCTTCCCGTTTCCGGCTTCTATAACCTCAAAACCGCTTTTTTTCAGGTGCAGCGAGACAACTTTTCTCAGCCTCAGCTCGTCGTCAGCTATTAATACTTTCATCTGGGAACCTCAGTTTGATCGAAATTTTGTCATAATCTAAAGTGATGCCGTGCTTAGCCAAAAGGTCACTGAAAATGGCAAACACAGGCGGATTTTCATAAAAACTTTTATCCGGTGTAATCTCCAGTGTGTTTTTACTGAAAACAACGCTGAAGCCACTTTTTGCAGCTAGGGCCGCTTCATGGAGAAAAATCTGGACTATACTTTTGAATGAGTATGGCTCGCAATTGACTTTTATGTTTTCCGGGATGTCTATATCTACTTCGCAGCTTCCGTCTTTTGTAACTGCGTTTGTAGCAAAAACCTCAACAAGAAGCGCAATCTCTATCTCTTCCGGTTCAGAGCTCTCGTCTTTGCCGAAAAGATAGTTGAAGCTGACACTCATGCCTCTGTCGAAAACATCCAGAAGATAGCCTGATTCCATAACCATTTGCGTTATTGATTCGTCGGACAAACCATCTTCGATAGCTTCCAGCATAGCGACAATTACAGCAGTGTTGGTTCGCATGTGGTGGGAGAAGTATTTGTATACTGTCTCCAGCCTTTTTTCATGCCCTGCATGCGTATTCATCTGCACCACCTCTAATCTTTTAATTATAAAAAGATTTTTCTATATTTTCAATACTTTATATTTAAAACTTGTTTTCCATTTTGTTCATGTATAGAATTAGTTAAAGAAATCATGTGTTGAGGTTTTTTATGGATTGTATATTTTGCAAAATTATTGCAGGAGATATACACTGCTCAAAGGTTTACGAAGATGCACTCTTCATAGCTTTTCTGGACATTCGTCCTGTGCATAAGGGGCATGTTCTTATTGTGCCTAAGAAGCATTTTCTGAATGTCTTCGACACTCCAGACGAAGAGGCGGAAGCTATTTACAAGGTGGCAAAAAAGATTTCTGGTGCTGTTATGAAGGCATCCGGCTGTGACGGGATAAATATTGTTCAGAACAATAACGCCGCCGCAGGGCAGGAGGTTTTTCACTCGCACCTGCATATTATCCACAGATATGACAACGACAAACTCCGCTTCGCCTCTATTCATAAGGAGTACGACAGCTTAGACGAGATGGGCGAGATGGCCGAGAAAGTAAAAGAAGCATTGTAGTCACTTTTGCTGGTCATTATGAGAAGAGAAACGACCGAATTATTTTTTCATGACGAAAAAATAATCTAACCTAAAGGCACAGGATGTGCCTCACGGAGCGATGCTTTGCATCCAGCGAAGTGTAAGTGAACCTTGCTTTTAACAAGGTGAACGACCGAATTATTTTTTCATGACGAAAAAATAATCTAACTTATTCGGGGGCGTTTGGGATGCTGGTGCACCCCACGGTCTTCAAAACCGATTGTCTCGGGTACTCCCCGAGAGGCAGGTTCGATTCCTGTGCGCCTCCGCCAATAATATTATCAGTGGTTTATGGTGGTTTATTTGTAGTGATGCTTGGTTTTAAAGGGTGAGTAGTGTTCTGTATGATGTAGAAATGATGTAATAGCTTGCTTTGCAAATACTATATGTTTTACAACTCATTGTTTGCTTGATCTTCATACCAGTCTGCCATATTCATTATTGCGAATACAGCTGCTAATGCTGTAGTGAGAGTGTAATATAATAAGAACGTTCCAATGAAACCAACTAATATCCATGTTTTTTCATACTGACTACATAATACTGAAAGCAATAGGGTAGTTATTTGAACAATAATAAAATGTACAAAAGCACCATTGAAAATCATAAAAGGTGTTGGTGTAGATTCATCTGCGCATCTTATACATAATATTTTAAAAAAACGCTCTCCTCCAAAAGAAAGAAGAATTGCATACCCGCCAAGTGTAAATCCTAGCATATTGGGAATGATAGTTATTGCAAGATTATGCCATTGACCACTCACAAACTTAGGTGAAATTAAAGCAAGCCCTAAAGCGATATATAAATACGGACTTGAGAACAGTGCTTTTTTGCCACCATATATTTTCCAGTAAAAACAAAAATTAGTCTTTATTGGATCAAAAACTTTTCTTATCCCCTTTTTTTCAAGATTTTCCATATTTCCTCAGATTTTGACATAAAAGCATTAAAATAATTACTGGTCTTTTTACCGTCATAATAAGTTTTTTCATCTAATGGGTATTCATCGGTTGACATTGTATGTATCTTACCATCTTTTCCTAATGTTTTAACAATAATTTTACCATTCGAACTTGCAATATCAATCTTTGCTTTTGCTTCATCATCTAATTTTATTGAATCATCTGATACATACAATTCGTTGTACTTTCTGAGATTCAGCATTTCAATTCTTTTCGCAACTTTTGCTTTTTCTGCCGATAGATCGTCTGGGTTCGGTACAGTAAATTCTAGAAATAAACTTCGCTTATTTTTTATTTTTACAATCTCTTTTACTTTATCCTGAGATGTTTCGACCTCAACTTCTATATTGCCAAACATTTTTCTAACTTCATTTATGCTAAAAATGCTATCTAGTAGTTTTTGCAAAGAGCGAGGAGCTATTATTTTATTATCAAATAGAAATCTATGCCCATTTGAGAAGAAAACAAAACGCGTTGTCTCAGTATTAGGTTTATTATTTTTGTCTACAAGCGGTATTGGTTCGCCTTTGTCATCAAGAATAAGTTGATTTGTTTTTGTGTTAAACCATGGGCAGGTGTCATCAATATCAGTGAACCGATATATCATTCCACTAATGCATACACCATTAGCATTTGTTATTGTGTTTAATTCTCCTAGCATGCCAATAGAATGTTTTCGTATTTTACCTATAAAATGATTTTGTGAAACGTATTTCAATAGCTTTACATAGTTATGAGGCTTATGCATGCTAGATTTTACGAATTTAATATTAACCGCACTAATATTTATCACTCTTTTCATAGTACTCTCCTACACATTTAGTAACTCGATTACACTCATTATAACACGATATTCTTTTATGACAAGATTTCATGAAGTTGCAAGTAGAATTCTGGGGACGGGATACTTAATTATTGTTTCAGTTATGAAGTAGTGTATAATCAGGAATGGCTAGATTACCAAGAATTGTTTTACCAAATCACCCTCACCACGTTACCCAGCGTGGTGTGCGCTCTATGGACATATTTCACAGTGACGAAGACAGAGTTGAATATCTGACATTTCTTAAAGAATCGGCTGGAAAAAAAGGTCTGAAATTTTTATCTTATTGTCTGATGGATAACCATGTACATTTCATTGTAATACCTTCCGAACCAGACAGTCTTGCAAAAGGAATCGGAGAAGCACACCGTTTATACACAAGATACAAGAACTCTAAAGCAGGTGTCAGGGGACATCTTTTTCAGGACAGATTCTTTTCTTGCACATTGTCGGAGTCACATTTTTATTCTGCTATCAGGTATGTAGAGCGAAATCCTGTGAAGGCATCAATTGTTAAGAATGCGTGGGATTATGAATGGTCAAGTGCGAAATTTTTTACTGGTGAACGAAGCAAAGATAAACTTGTTGATAAACATCCGTTTACTGCAGAAATAACTGACTGGAAAAATTTTCTATCCATTGACGGACAAGATGATCTTATCATCTCCAGCACAAGAACAGGTCGCCCATGCGGAGATGAATGCTTTGTTGACATGTTAGAGTTTGAGCTTGGCAGAAAAATAAAGAAGAACAAGCCGGGACCTAAAAGGGATAATTAAGTATCACGTCACCATAACTAAAGTATCACGTCACCATAACTAAGAAGAGCATTTCCCAATAGACAGCCCAGACCCTGTGGAGGCGATAAAATTTCGTATGGAGCAGATGGGGCTTTCCAACAAAGACATAGCAAAAACACTGGACGGTGCAAACAGAGCCAGCGAAATTCTGAACAGAAAACGAAGCCTTACCATCCGTATGATCAAAAATCTTCATAATTATTTAGACATCCCTTATGAATCACTGATTAGTTCATAAGCGCCAAAGTCTCTGCGGGTGTATAATAAGCTATATACCCAAGGAGCTTTTTATGAAGAAATTGCTCATAATACCTTTGATGCTTATTATCTCCGCATGTGCAAATATTAAAGATACTGTAGTTCCGCCCACAGACATGGTTTTACGAGATGGGCTTGCAGGCAAAGTGATATATTCCGAAGGTTGCACATACGAAGGTGCAAATCTTAAGGTTTCGCACTATCAGGGACTTTTCAGGATTCCTCAGCCCTCATTTATCGGCGGATTTCCTAAATCTCAAAGAGATGAAATGATCCAGCTTTCCGTGCAGTCAGCTGCGCTTGCTTTTTTTCAGCAGCTTCAGGACTCGGGAGCCTCTGTCAGGCTGCTCACTGTAGACGTTATACCCGAAATAGACAGCATCAGGCTTAAGTGTAATATTACAAAAATCAGAATAGGTATATATGACAACGGATTCGGAGGATTCGGATCAGCAGGTGATTTTTGGGAAGCTGAAACTGATTTTGCTCTTATAGCTTACAAAAACGGCAGAGAATACATTTTTACACCAATTATTGGAAAAGGTCAGATAAAGCATGCTCCGATAAGCGCCGGGTCATTTTTTGATCTTATAGTCCTTTCGGCAAAGATAGCTACTGCAGCTGTTAACGGAAGTATGTTTGGAGTGACCAGATCGGGTTTCATAGACTATAAGGTAGACAGAGATGCCAAATCCCCCGTTGAACCGGCTGCTCGTCTTGCAGGTATAGAGGCGGCAAAACAGCTTTCTGCATTAAAATAAGTCTAAATAATTTTACATTAAAAAACCTTAATAAAACCCTAAAGACAAGTTAACGATTTAAAGTACGGCGACAGATCACTATTTAATTAAGCATTATGTCCCCGAAATCCTCTCTCTAGGTCCATATGGTATGTAAGGGTCATCTTTGCTTTTCAGGTGAAACAGCATTTTTGTAATCTGCACGTTGGCCTCCTGCACATATTTTGGCAGATTCAGATGGGAGGGAGAGCTCTTGTCAATGCTCCCATCCATTGTTGCCTCAAATTTCAGAGTATGCTTAGAGTTGCCGTCTGTACGAAACGGATAGGCATAATCATATTCTCCAAAGTGTTGATCAGCTACAGAGTAGCCATAATGACTGCGAAGCTTGTGAATCGTGACATCTACGAGTATTTCGTGAGGTCTTGGATATGGTACATCCAAAAGATTTAATTCTGCAAAGCCGTCCATCGGCCATTTTGAACCTGTATACTTAGTACTGATAGAGCTATTTATCAAAAGTTCCCAATCCTCACCTGCTGGTTGCTCGAAATAAAATGTAACTCCAATGGTTCGATCGATATGGTGATTTTCACTATATACATATAAAGTACGTTGATGTCCATCTTCATCATGGCTGGAAGTTGAGTAATTTATATTCTTGATATCAGCTAAAAATGAAAACTTCATTGAACCATTATCAAAAGTACTGCTCACTTGGTTCCATGGTGGGGCTGTAATGGTACTGTGTTTGATTGTCCCAAACTTTGACATATTCGGAAAGTGTCGCACAACATACAGGTGAGAGCCATATGACAATGAACCGGAAGTGTTTGCTGTAGCAACGTCAAATTGTGCTCCGTCAGCGTTATTTTCATCAAAAACGTAATACTTGATCATATCAGAGACTATTCCGCTCCAGTGGACAGCCTGATCGAAGAAGTTCCCTCCAGAAACCAGCCCCCAGCCTGTGCCCCACTCAGTTGGTGCGCTCAAAGTATTGCTGTTCCCTATGTCCTGACCGACAAATTTTGCTACACTATATTTTGTGGTACTAGTCCCGCTTATATAATCCTTAACAGATGGATGTTCGTCTGTTTCAGCATAGCTCCACTGTATGTATGGTTTTGCCCAGCTGGGCTTATCGCTTACATAAAAATCGCTGCTTTCCAGATCGTAAACGGTATGGTAAACGAGCTTCAGGTCATATGACATATTTGTGCCGTTCTGCATCTGCATAGCCTCATATCCACCTGCGGAGACAAAGTCATCTATCTCTTTCGGCTGCCCTATCAGTCTGATCACAAATCCGCTTTTATCATCTGCACTTGCTCTGTGCTCGGTGGAAAACATTTGTGCTATAAAATCTGCTCTTTCATAAACCGCACCCGAATTGTCAGGAGCAAATTGTACTGGTTTCACAAGGTCTGTATCAAAGTCTGAGTTTGCTATCACCAGATAGTCAACCCAACGCATAAATTCATCAATCTCTTCATTTATTAAAGGCTGAAATACGCTGTTGATATAGGTTTCGTTACTATTATATTGGACATTTGTATCTCCAGATTCAAGTGCGTTAATAGCCTCTGTCACCAAGATTAGCCCCCTGTGCTGCAGGGAGAGTATTTTGGCAAAATAGGCCTCGAGTACCATATATTTCTGCAACAGATTACCATGTCCGCCCTTCGACTGAACGGAGAGGGCATAGTCCCCCAGCGAACCTTTGCTATCGGAAGCTCCGTCAGGAACAACATTAATATGTATAGTCGAGATCATACCAGGTACATTGTTTTCCGCTAAAGCGTTGTTACCTATCATGCTGATTGCAAAATCATGCTGATTGAGAGGTGTCGCTCCCTGCGCCGCCGCAGATGTATAGTTTGTTTTAAGCCTTGTTGCCAGATTCTGAAGATTATTTACCGCATCTAGTATATTTTGGTCACTGTTGTCAAAAAGCATATCGACAATGGCACTCCCTAACTCATTTTCCAGATTAACGACATCCTCGTTGAGAGCGGATATCTGATTTTCTATCTGAGTCAGCTTTGCATTCTGAGCATTCAGAGTATCCAGAAAGGTCTGGTTGGCAGGGTCAGACACAACAACCCCATAGTTTTTAAGCAGCTCTCCTGCTGTCTCTTTGCCCAGAGCCACCGCTGCTGCCTCTGCTGCTGAAATAGGCAGGTCTTTCATCAGACTATCCTCTGCCGGGCTATAAAGTGCATTCAGCTTCAGAGTTGGGGTTTCTATGCTCATCACATCTATCACAAGATGATCGAGATATGCATCTAGCCCACCGTATTCTGCCGCTTCTGCCATCAAAATTTTTGGGTCAAAATACGCCTTCAACGCTTCAGACATTATTGGTGCTGAATAGTCCAGTCCCGCCTGAAGGTGCAGGTTGCGCTCAACAGCGCTCACAGCTTCGTCATAAGATGAGTAGTAATAGCGGATATATCTATCCACAAGAGTAGTAAAAAGGTTGATGTCAATATGGTAGCCTGTATCATAATCAGAAACATATGCGCTTATTTCAACGCTATAAGGTACGCTGTTTATTGTGATATTATCTGCGATAGCCCGAAGTTCTCCGCCTGAAAGTTGGCTTGTGTACCCCTGAAAATGGCCTTTTGTGCAGGTGCCTTGCCATACGATAGAGCCCCTCTGCTCAATGGTGATATTAGCCTCATCTGCAGGGCTATCCATAGCCACGGAGCCCCAGACAACTGTGCTGTCATTGCTGTCTTCCACTAATATAAAGTTACAGGAAACAAGAAAAGAAGAAATAATAAAAAGAGCAAAAAGCTTATATTTTATTTTTGTAAAAGCACGATTTTGCATGTATGCCTCCGGGCAAAAAACATGACTACATTTTACCAAAACAACGATCTGTCATCAACAAAATGTTTATTATTCATAAACCCAAAATGTAGTAATGACAAAGCAGATTACTGCCATCATTTTTTGTCTATTCATTAAGAAGACCATTTCGGTTGCATATATATTTATAAGTCTTATGTTTAAGGTATAGCTGCTTAACTATAAATGGAGGTGACTCCGATGATTATCAAAGATAAGTCCGATATAAGTGAAAACGAAGTAACTGAGAAAAGTCTGTATCTCTCCAGAAGAGATTTTATAAAGAAAACAACCCTTACGGCGGCGGCTTTGTCTGCAGGGTTCGTTTTTGTGCCGAATGCTCATGGCGGGTTCGATATAGTAAAAAAGACAGACACCACCGGCGGCGAAAAAATAACCAAAGAGATAGCCGCAAAATCCTATAATAATTTCTATGAGTTCACTACCAGCAAGGGTGACGTGAAAGACTTGGCGGCTGATTTTCCTACAGACCCGTGGGAGATAGAGGTCACAGGATTAGTGAAAAAACCTCTTAAATTTTCTGTGGATGAAGTAAAGAGATTCGCAGGGACACAAGAGCGTATATATCGGCTTCGCTGTGTGGAAGGGTGGAGCATGGTTATACCCTGGAACGGTTTTTCGCTGAGCGAACTAGTCAAAAAGTGCGAACCTCTCAGCAGTGCCAAATACATTCAGTTTGTAACCAAGCTTGATAAGGAACACATGCCTGGCGCACGCTCTAATGTTCTTGAATGGCCATACATGGAAGGTCTTCGGATGGATGAGGCTATGAACCCTCTTGCAATGCTTGTTTTCGGTATGTACGGCGGAGAACTGCCCAACCAGAACGGCGCGCCTGTAAGGGTTATTGTCCCATGGAAATACGGCTTTAAAAGCATAAAATCCATCGTCCGAATAGTCTTTACAGATAAACAGCCGTCAACATCTTGGAACATAGCGGCTCCCGACGAATACGGTTTTTATGCCAACGTTAATCCGCAGGTAGACCACCCCAGATGGTCACAGGCCAGAGAGAGGCGCATAGGCAGTTTCGGCAAGATAGACACTAAGCCGTTCAACGGTTATGCAGATCAGGTAGCGCACCTTTACAAAGGTATGGACTTAAGCAGGTTCTTCTGATGGGTATTATAAGGTGGGTTGTTACGCTTTTATGTTTTGTTCCGCTGGGGGATGCGGTCTATCAGGTTTTTTATAATTATGAGATTGCTGATCCGGTCAAATTCCTCACCAAGCAGACAGGGGTCTGGGCAATTGTTTTTATGTTGCTGACACTTAGTATTACCCCTTTGCGTAAGATAACGCGGAAACAGTGGCTATTTCCATACAGGGCTATATTCGGGCGTATCTTTTTCTTATATGTGTTTTGCCATGCTGTTGTTTTCATTGCACTGGCAAACACTTTTAATCCATCAGACATTATACTCTCTATCAAAAAATCAAAACCTATAATATTTGGCCTAATAGCTCTGCTTATGCTGATACCGATGATGGCGACCACCGGACACTATATGATAAAGAAGCTGGGGCATGTGAAGTGGAGAAGGGTGCACTCCATGATATATCCAGCATCAATTTTCGCTGCTTTGCATTACCTTACTGTCGTTAAAAAAGATATACGTCTGCCGCTTGTGGCTTCTGTTTTTGTTCTGGTGCTTTTAGGTTTCAGATTGTACAGGCATTATTCGTCAAAGAAACAGGTCTAGAGCTGTTTTATACCTTTTGGTGTTTTTATATGAGCTTTAAGGTGAGGCTCTGAATTTTCATTAGATGCTTTTATTTTAACAAGTTTGTCTGCGCCTACCGAACCTAGCTGTGTTCTCAGATTATCAGGCTGGGGATGAAAAATTTCAAGCGATTCTAATCGGCAGTTCATATCTGCCATCTTTTTTGAGGTGTGTTCCTCTGTTAGCCACTGTATTGCGTATGGGACTGCGCCGCCGAAAAGCAGACTGCCGTTTTCCGGCAGGGCAAAATACCAGCTCAGAGCGCCCCTTGTGATAATCTCCGGTGTGCCTGCATCGAATGATGCGTTTTTTACAAGGCTGTTGATATCCGTAGTGTTTACAACCCAAGTGAGGAGTCTCGGGCTGTCTGCGAGCTGCGTTTTTATGTGTGGACTGTCTAGCCCGAACCATCTCGGTCTTTCTGGAGCCGGGGCCTCGGGATTGATACTGATTATCTCCAGAAATATATCAGAACCTAGCTGCATCAGATGATTGTGTGTGCCCATTTTAGGATGGACTCCGCCGAAAGGTATATTGACGCCCAGAGTGTCTTTTATATACTCAACGCCCTGTTCCAGTGTCTTTGCTGCTATAACCAGATGGTCTATGTGGGTTTCCATCTTTTCAGTGAACCGTTTTGGATATTATTGCAAGTTTAAGTTCAACATCAGTGATATAGGTGATGTTTATGCCGTCTGTTGAGTTTTCCAGCAGTTTTTGCCTGATGGAGTTCAGGTCAGGTTCGCCGCCGTATTCTTTAATGCTCTGTGCAAGTCTCTCTGTCATCTCAGTTATACTCCCTGTGCGCTCCCACTCGTCTTTGACCGGAAAAAACTGTACATCGTATGTGCGCTTTTCCAGAAGATCAGAAAATTTGCCGGGAAAATCAAATCCAGTGGGATCGACATTGTGTGTTTTATAGATATCTCTTATCATTGGGCATTCTTTGCGTTGCACCCAGCCGAGATAGATAACATGTTCTTCTGCTGTGTCCAGCATTCTCTGGAAATCATGCTCTGTGCGGAGAGCTGGAGTAAGGGTTGCCATTACTATTTCACATTTGGCCGGGCTGGTATCCTTCCAGTCTGCACATAGAGTTTTTATGTTTGTCAGCCCTTCAGCACGTGCATCTTCTTCTAGGATGTTCAGCATATTTTCAGAGATATCCACTGCTGTTACCTGTGATGCTTTTTTGGATATTCTGATGGTGAATCGCCCTGTCCCGCAGCCTATGTCAAGCAGGGTTTTGTCTCTAATAGCTACTCCTGCTGATTCGGCAAGAGATATTACCCGCTCCTCTACCCCAGAGGTCTCCTCTGAAAACGACGGATATGAATGTGCTCTTTTATTCCATTTCTCTTTCTGGTTTATATTATATTTTTTCATGCTGTATATTGTACCCTATAAGCAACAAACAGGCTTCAAAGATATCTGTGCTTTTTGTCAGCAGTATTTACGGATTATGTACTACTTACGTGCAGGCGGCGCCATAAACTCTGGCCCTACCGGTTCTTTTATGCATTCAATTACAATTTCGTCAATTTTCAGCATATCTTCATCTGATATGTTCCAGCCGAAAACATTTTCAATATCTGCAAGCTGATCGGGATGTCTTGCTCCCCATAAGGGTATTGCACCGCTATCCATAACCCAGCGCACAGCAAGCTCAAGAACTGTTTTTCCGTAATTTTCTTTAGCCAGCTTATCAAGCTGTGAGACAGCTTTGAGATACTGGGAGAATCTCGGCTCTTTGAATTTTGGGTCGTGTTGTCTCAGGTCGTCCCCCTCGAACTTAGTTTCTTTATCCATTTTGCCTGACAGAAGTCATCTGGATATGGAACCATATGCCAACACAGACATACTATTTTCTTTCGCATAAGGCAGAATGTCTGTCTCTATATCTCTTTCAAAAATGTTATATGGCGGCTGAACACTCGTTATAATCGCCTTATTCATAAAGCTGTCCATCTGAGATGTTGAATAGTTGCTCACGCCTACTGTGCGTACCTTCCCTTTTTGCACCAGCTCAGCCAGTGCTTCTGCTGTTTCTTCAAAACGAACATTTGGGTCAGGCCAGTGCACCTGATACAAATCAATATAGTCTGTCTGGAGTCTTCTTAGTGAATCATCTATCTCGTTGTGTATTCTTTCCGGAGTGGAATTTCTAAATACTTTGCCATCTTTCCAGTCAAGCCCTACCTTTGTGGCAAGTACAATATCTGATCTGTTTACGTATCCTTTCAGGGCTTCTCCGACAACCTTTTCTGATTTCCCGAAACCGTACACAGGTGCTGTGTCTATAAAAGTAATACCTTTGTCTATGGCAGTTCTTATTGTTTTTACGGCTTGATTTACATCAGTACCGCCCCACATCCATCCGCCTATTGCCCATGTGCCCAAGCAGACTCTGCTTACTTCGATGGTTCCTCTTCCAAGCGTGGTTACTTCTACATGTTCATTCATAAGTTCTGCCTCCGTTAAAAGCATTGTTTGCTACATAAGATAAGTTGATAGACACTACTGTCAACAATTCGGTATTTTTTGTGAACTATATTAGCTTTGTTAACATTCTGCTCCAGAATATTTGACAACTTTTTTCGATGAGATATTATAAATGTATGAAAGAAACAACAGACAGACTTAAAATAGCAGTTGAGACATCTCAGCGGGAAGAGGAATTTCCTGATTATCTGGCTGTTCAGGTAATAGAGATAGCTGATAACATAGAACTTTACAGCTCTGTGCCGAATCTTTTAGAAAAGCTTATATTTATGGTTTTGGATTACAATACCTATGCCGAGACGTGCTGTGAAAAGATAGGGACGTCACACATGGACATAGAGAGGATCCTCAGAGTTATACACACTCATAAGGCGGTCAAACCAGAGTGATTTCGGTAAATTTGATCCGGCTTTGAGTTTTCCTTTATATATGGTAGTTTTGTGTATGGCTTTTGAGCTTTATATACCCAATATGACTAGGAATTTAATATGCTTGCAAAGATGAGGCTGAAAGAGTTATTTCTTCTTATTGTTATTCTCGAAATTGCAGTGATGGTTTTTTGTGTTTATTTTCTTCAAGCAAGCATAGCCCAGAAAGACAAACTCACTGATGCTCAAAAGCAGCGTTTTTCCATGAACCAGACAGCAGACGAACTCAGGCAGAGTTCAGACGATCTTACACGCTTTGCACGTCTTTATGTCGTAACCTCCAACCATGTTTATAAAGATAACTATTTTAGAGTGCTGGATATCCGAAATGGAGTCGCGCCAAGACCCAAAAACTATCAAAGTGTTTACTGGGACTATTTTGAACCGCGACGTACACAGCTTCATCCAGACGAGGAGCCTATATCTCTACAGGAGATTATGAGGGCACTCCCATTCACTCAGAGCGAACTGGATAAGCTGTCTGCTGCACATGAAAATTCTGATGAACTGGTTAATATCGAGGTTGAAGCTTTTGCCGCCATGCAAGGCAGGTATAGAGGTCCGGAAGGTGTCTTCAGTGTGCAGGGCGAACCAGACCAGCAGCTGGCCATCGATATGATGCATTCAGAAGAATATTTGCTGGCAAAACAGAATATAATGCAGCCGATAGACGAATTTACTCTTATGCTTAATGAGCGAACATATGGAATGATTCAACAATTTGAAAAAGCATCCAAGCAAAGCCAATATTTCTTTCTGGTGTTTCTGGTTTTGTTTATTACTATAAATATATTTACCATCTATATTTTACACAAAAGGGTTATCAGGGTCATTGTTAAGCTGACAGATGATATTAAAAAGAATAAATCCGACAGGCTGAATGTGAAGCATCTGGAGGCTTGTTACGAAGACGAGCTAGGCGATATGGTGCATGAATATAACTCTATGGGAGACACAATAGACGATAGAAACAGCGCTTTGATGGATGTGAATGAAAAGCTCACAAACCAGCAAGCTATGATAGACGAATATATTATATTTTCAGAGACAGATCTAGACGGAACAATAATTTATACCTCTCAGGCGTTTTGCGAAGCTGCGGGCTATGAGAAAGAAGAGCTCATAGGTCAAAACCACAGAAAAATACGGCATGAAGACACCCCGCTTTCTTTGTATGATGAAATGTGGGCTACAATTACAAAAAACAAAACATGGCGTGGAGAGTTAAAGAACGTAACAAAAGATGGCGGCTTTTTCTGGGTGGATGCTATTATGAACCCTATTTTCAATAAAGATGGTGAAAAGGTGGGCTACCGAAGCATCCGGGCAGATGTTACTGATAAAAAGCGTGTAGAAGAACTTTCAATAAAAGATAAGCTCACAGGGCTTTATAACAGGCTGAAGCTTGATGAGGTTTTTAGCTATGAGATAAGGCAGGCAGAACGCTACAGTATGCCATTTTCTGTGGTAATGCTGGATATTGATCACTTTAAAGCGGTCAACGACACTTATGGCCATCAGTCGGGTGACCTTACCCTAAAGATTTTCGCAGAGATATTGTTGGATAATATTCGCTCAACAGATACTGTGGGGCGCTGGGGTGGCGAAGAATTTCTCATACTTTGTCCGAAAACAACTTCTGAGGAGGCTATGCTGCTTGCAGAGAAGCTTAGAAAAAAAATTGAATCTCACTCTTTTGGGCTTACTGGCAAGATTACTGCAAGTTTTGGGGTTTCGTCTTATATGGTTACAGATGCAGAAGAAAATATGACTGCACGTGCAGACAAGGCTCTTTATAAAGCTAAAGCTAGTGGCCGGAACGCTGTAGTGTTTCTTGATTCGTAAGGCTTAGGGCACTCTTTATTTCATCCAGTGTCTCTTTGTAAAGCTCAGTATTTGAGCCGCCTATTTTAACAGCTTTTTCAGCATGAAGGAGTGCTTTTTCCGCTTCACCGGTTACAAAAAGCAGGTAAGCGTAGTTGTTTTGAGCTTCAGCGCTTTTCGGGTGCAGCCGTGTCGCTTTTGCGAGAAGCTCTTTGGCAGCATCCAGATCTTTTTCGGCATAATATGCATTGGCAAGACCAAGTATAACAAAAAGGTTGTCCTTCCATCTTTCATAAGCTTTTGAATAGGCAGTTTTTGTAATGTCAAATCTTCCCATCTTTTCAAATGCAGAAACAGTCTGAACATATTTTATAGGATCAGCAGTTTCAGGGATATCATTCGGACTCAGCACAAAGAGCCCCCAGTAGTCCGCCCTTCGCCATGTATGTTCGAAAGTGGCCATGCGCATTGTACTGTTTTTCACAGTTCCGGAGTGGAGTATCATTTTATCATTATTAAAATCAGCCCCAGTTACAACGGCATAATGCCAGTATGGTGCTGATTTCAGTCCAAGATTTAAAAGAACACCTGCTGGTCTGCCGTTTTCAAGCTCTTTAAGGAGTGTTTCAGGGCCGTAAAAAACATAAGGTATTCTGTCATACCTTCTGGCGCCTGCTACCATCGCAGACTGAAGTGATCCTTTTTTTGAAGGGGTGTATATTATCGGGCGCAGGGTTTCAGGTGAGACATGCTTACCTGTGTGTTCCAGAAGCATCGACATTACAGCAGGTCCGCATTGATATTTTTCCTGAGGATAAAAAGGTACATCCAACCTTATTTGTGAGGGGATATTTTCCTGAAGCTTTGTCCATTCTGAGCTGACACGAGCGCACCCTGCCAGAATAAGCAGGGTGAGCAAGGTCATTGTGATTTTAATCTTTTTCAATTTTTAGCGTGTAAAGTTGTAAACGTTTGTGTGTCCGGTTATGTCAGTTATCAGCAGAACCAGAAAAATGATCAATGCGGCTCCGACAACAGCACCAATTGCTCCTGCTCCTGCTGGAGAATCTTTTATGGTGTCGGAAAGCGAGATAATCTCTGCATCGCTGAGAGCGGCTACTCTCATCTCAGCCTCTTGGGGCGATACGCCCATGTTTACCAGTTCCTGCCTTACATCAGCTCTTGCCATGTAGTCATTCATAAAATCTCTGGCTTCAAGAGCTCTGTGAGTGTCAACAGCTGTTCCTGTTGAGATCATGCTTGCATACGCTGCCTGGTATGGAGCAGCAGTCATAATCATGATTAGTATCATAATTATGCTTAACGGTTTCAGTTTGCTTGTAAAATAAATCATTAATTTACTCCTTATCTTATAAGATAGGTAATATAAGAATCTTTACAACAGCTTATGTTGCCATTTAGTAAATTTTTCCAAATGGGGAAGATCCAGTTTTCTTATAATAACCTTGTGCCCTTTTTTATAAGGTATTCAATGTCAATTTTATATTTTTTTGTAGTCTGGAGTGAAAAATGAAAAAGCCATGTAATAGTTTGTCTTTAAAAGAGGATTTTTTTCATTTTAACTTTTCATGAAGTTCTTCAAGTCTAGCGCTTTCACCCTGTATTTTTATGGTTACAGTTTCAGCGTCAAAGTCTTTTGACAAAACAGACAGCTCCAGTTTTTCTATATGATAATCTATCTGCCGTGTCTGATTGTACGGGATGTTTATTGTTCGGGTGTTCAGGCTGTCTGTGTCTATCAGGCTGGCGGCTGAAACTGCTTCTTGTCCAGCTTGGTTATAGGCACGCACAAGGCCTCCGGTTCCAAGCTTTACCCCGCCAAAATAACGTACAGTAATCAGCGCAGTCTCTATAAGGTCGCCCCCCTGCAAAACTTTCAGAGTTGGTTTCCCCGAAGTGTTCTTCGGCTCGCCGTCGTCGGAGCAGTACTCTTCGATCTGCTTGTGCTCGTTTAAGGTTCTTGTTGCCCAAACAAAATGTCTGGCTTTTGGATTTTGTTCCTTTAACTGCTGCATGTACTGGTCGAATATTTTAATCGGGATAAGATGTGCTATGAACTGTGATTTTTTTATCTCAACCTTCGCAACGGAGGGTTTGTCTATTGTCATCATAATATCTTAAACTCAAATTTGACATCTGTGTTTTTTGGCTCACTGTTATAAGTTCGTTCCACAAATGTTACTTTGTTGTCGTTGCTAACAGTGATTATCGTAGATGATCTTGTGCCGTATTCAGGGCTGACTATAAACATAGGTGAAAGTATACGCTCCAGCTCAACGCCGACGCCTGTTTCGGGGAGCTCGGCATCTTTTGATCTTATGTCATCTTTTAATATTTTTAGAAGGTCTTCACTGCTGAAGTCTTTTTTGATGGTTTCTCTGAACAGCTTTTTACCCCTCTCTACTTTTGGCCAGGGGGTGTTAAGCAGATGGTTACTAAGCCCATGTACACCAGCATCAAGTCTTTGCAGGCTGTCTGTTTTGTTGGAATACCAGTAAAGATTGTTCACATCGCCAAAGAGCAGGTTATATCCGTTATATCTTCCTGCGGTTTCTGACAGTGCCTCAGAGCATACTTCAGGTGACATTTCGCCTTTCAGATATGAAAAAACCAGTTTACCTCTTGATTTGCAGTGGTTTTGCATGTCTTCAGGGCTGCGGTAGTTTGTCAGAGCCGCAATGCGCCCATTTTCAGCAATGCCCATCCATGTTCCGCCCGCGTGCATATCTTTACCCGCAAGGATGTCTGGAGAGACACCTCGCCAGTGAGCTTCTTTGGTTGGCCGGCTGTAGAACTCGTCTCTGTTGGCCGCTATTATGAGTTTATATTTTGGGTGTGATTTGTAAGAAAAGAGTATGAGGCACATTTAAAACTCTATAAATTCGTCTTTTTTATAGTCTTTAACAGCGGTTTTACCGATAATTTCATCCCAGCTCATTGGTGAAATGCCAGTACCGGGTCTTTTGGCCGTGATGTTGTCATTTGTGAATATCTCTCCGGCTTTTATAGGTCTGGAAGCCACAATAGATTTGCGAACCACGTCAATATTCAGCATTTCGCTTGGGCTTGGGCGTTTTATCCCGTCACCCATTGCTTTTTCTATGTTTCTTATTGCACTGATCATGTTTTTTAGTTCTTTTGGATCCAGCGAAGATGAGTGGTCTGGCCCTTGCATATTTTTATCCAGAGTGAAGTGCTTCTCTATGATGCTAGCTCCCAGTGCTACGGCCGCGACTGGTACTTCAATACCGATGGTGTGGTCGGAGTATCCGTATCTGACGCCAACGGTTTTGCCTATGGTCAGCATAGCGTTCAGGTTCACATCTTCGTATGGTGTTGGGTATTGGCTGTTTACATGAAGCAGACAGATGTTTGTGAGCAGACACCCTGCCTCTGTAAATACATGAACGCACTCTACTATCTCTGACATACTGCACATTCCGGTGGATATAATGTATTGACAGTTCAGTGAGGCAAGCTTGCGGAGATACGGCAGGTTTGTTATCTCTCCTGACGGAATTTTAAAAGTTGTTAGACCAAGCTTATGAAGTTCATCTATACTTTGAAGGTCAAAAGGTGATGATAAGAAGTCTATTCCCAGTTTAGCAGCGTGCTCTATGAGCTTTACGTGGTCGTCTGTGCTTAGTTCCAGTTTTTTTATCATCTGAAACTGTGTCTCGATGTCGCTTTTGGTCTTTTTTTGATATTCCGCTTTATTAGCTGATTCTGTTAGTAGATGTTCAGCTTTGAAAGCCTGAAATTTTACGGCATCGGCACCCGCTTCAGATGCTTTCTCTATTAGCTTTTTGGCTGTATCTATGGAGCCGTTGTGGTTAACACCCGCTTCGGCGATGATGTAAATATGTTTTTTCATGACTTTACCCTATTAATGATTAGTCTATCTGATATTTACAGCCGTTGCAAAGGATATTGAAGAAGCGGAGGGGGGTGACCCCTCCGCATAGTGTTATTTCAGGTTCGCGAAATATTCTTTTGTTTCAGACACAATAACAGGTGTCAGAGCAAGCAGACCGATAAGGTTCGGGAATGCCATCAGACCGTTGAAAATATCTGAGACAGTCCAGACTATGCTCAGCTTAGATATTGCTCCTACGCCAATGAAAAGGATAAAAACATATCTGTAAGGTTTTACAGCTTTTATACCGAAGAGATACTCTATAGATTTTTCACCGTAGTAGCTCCATCCAAGGATGGTTGAATATGCAAAAAGTGCCAGACCAACGGCAACCACAACAGAACCGCCGGAAAAACCTAAATCAAAAGCGTAGGATGTAAGTTCTGCGCCGTTCTTTCCGCTGTTCCATGCTCCAGTTGTAATAAGCACAAGACCAGTCATTGTACAAACAATAAGTGTGTCTATGAATGTCTGTGTCATAGATACAAGAGCCTGTGTTACAGGGTGCTTTGTTTGTGCAGCAGCAGCTGCAATAGGTGCGGAGCCTAGACCGGATTCGTTAGAGAATACACCTCTGGCTACACCCATACGGATAGCAAGCATAATAGCCGCACCAGTAAAACCGCCAGTGGCAGCAGCAGGGTTAAAAGCATATTTGAAAATAAGACCAAAAGCAGCAGGGATGGCTGCGGCATTTATCGCGAGGATAACAAGTGCGGAAATGATGTAAAAAACTATCATTATAGGCACAAGCACGCTTGTGACTTTACCTATGCTCTTGATACCGCCCAGGATAACAAGTGCAGAGAGCACCATAAGAGCTATACCTGTGGCATAAGTAGGAACGTTAAATGTGGCATTAAGGGCATCAGCCACTGAGTTTGACTGAACCATGTTTCCTATACCAAAAGCAGCAACAGCAGCAAAAATGGCAAAAAGTGCGCCTAATTTAGGCCAGCCGAGTCCTTTAGATATGTAATACATAGGTCCGCCGCTCATTGTGCCGTCTTCCTCTTTCACACGATACTTAACAGCAAGCACCGCCTCAGCATATTTGGTGGCCATGCCGACAAGACCAGTAACCCACATCCAGAACATAGCACCCGGGCCGCCGATAGCGATAGCTGTTGCCACACCCGCTATGTTACCTGTACCTACAGTGGCAGACATGGCTGTCATGAGTGCCTGAAAGTGTGTGATATCTCCAGGTTCATCGGAATCTTCTTTTCTCTTAACAAGTGCAAGCCATAAAGCGTAGAAAAGCTTAGTAAATTGAATGCCTTTTAGTGAAATTGTAAGCCAGATGCCTGTACCCACAAGAAGCACCAGAAGTGGAACGCCCCATACGAAGCCGCTCATGGCTCCAAGAATCTGTTAGAACTTTTCCATAATAAAAACCTCCCAAAAATTAGTATGAATGAAAAAATGTTTGCCTAGAGTTTAATTATTTTTGGCAAACAACTTTGAATTTTAGCACTAAGTTTTGATATTATCAAACAAGAAGACATGATAATGCTGATAATAATGAGTATTATGAGCAAGTGTTTAGTTTAGTTGAATAAATATTTATTTTTAAGAATAAGTTGGCTTGTTGTTTTAAAATGAAAAAAAATGCCCCTCGAAAAGAGGAGCATTAATTTATTTCAGTATGTTTTCGTAAGCATCTTTGTTGAAGCCTACCAACCATGTGTCTCCGACTTTTATGGTGGGCGCCCGAAGTGTGCCGCTTCTTCCAATAGCGATCTTCAACACTTCAAATCTGTTAGCATCGTCTGTGCTGAACTCAATGAGTTTGCTCCCTTTTGCCACCAGTATCTTTTTCCCTGATGATAAAAGATCCCACGCCTCGTCAGATTCAATTTTTATCTTTCTAGCATCTACAGTCTTTGCAGATTCTGCATTTTTACGCTCAAGAACCTCCTGAGCTTTCTTGCACGAAGTTCAGCCGCCTCTGAAATACATCCAGCCAATAGTCATAGAGCACCTCGCTTAGGTTTATGCTTAATAATAAATTATTTTATCTGAATTTTCAAAACTTTATGAATTGCGCTGAATAATTCCCATTATGTTATACACAAGCTGGGCTGCGGTGAAGTCGTATCCGTGAAAGCCTTTGATAGGGGAATACTCCACAACGTCAAAGCCGATGCAGTTGCGCCCTGCTATTGATTTTGCAACCAGATCAAGGGCATCAAACCACAAAAGACCGCCAGGAACGGGTGTCCCTGTGGCTGGCATAATGGCAGAATCCAGACCATCTATGTCGAAGGTTATAAAGACATTTTCAGGGAAATAAGGGGGGAGTTCGAACCCGTCTACGCCGTTTCGACAGATCTCTTCCCCGTCGAGAAACTGGATGTTGTGACGAATGCGGAGATTATGCTCCTCCATGCTGTAGCTTCTTGTACCTAGCTGAAAAAATGGGATATCCAGATCAAATATGCGTTTCATTACACATGCATGACTGAATTTTGTTCCATCATATTCATCGCGGAGATCTGCGTGAGCATCAAACTGCACAACACAGAAATCCTTGCCGTACTTGTCGTAAAGAGCCTCAATAGCGCCATATGTAACAGTGTGTTCGCCGCCAATTATAACGGGGATTTTTTCCATATCAAGAGTATCACTTACCTCATTACGGACGTTTTGCAGTGTCTCTTTTATGGTTCCTGAGCAGTCCACAGGCAAGGCTGTGTATATGCCAAGATCAGCAGGGATAGACTTGGTATCAAAAAGCTCAAGCTGGCAGGATGCCTCTAGTATAGCTTTTGGTCCGCTGGAAGTTCCGCCTCCGTAAGAGACTGTGCGTTCATAAGGCACAGGTATAACATGAAAAAAAGCATCTTCAGGTGCAGAAGGTCTAACATCATCGCCGTGAAAGTATATAATTTCGCTCATGACAACCTGCCTATGTAGTCATCATACCCAAATGTTCGGACAACTTCAACGGAACCGTCTTCTTTGAGCAGAGCTAAGTCAGGCAGCTCCACTCCGTTAAAAGTGGTGTTTTTAACAAAGGAATATAGCGCCATATCTGTAAAGACCAGCTTGTCACCTCGTTTCAGGGGATTTTTGAAAGAGTAGAAATCAATGAAATCGCCGGCAAGGCATGATATCCCGCCAAGTTTATAGGTAAATTCACGAGCCTCAGCTACTTCAGAGCCTATAAGATGAGGCCTGTATGGCATAGCGAGCACATCAGGCATGTGAGTTTCTGCTGAGCAGTCTGTTATTGCTATGTCTGTGCCATTTCTAATTGTGTCCAGCACAGATGTTACAAACACTCCCGCATTGAGAACAACAGCTTCTCCTGGTTCCAGATATACATTAATGTTATTATGTCGCTTCCTGAAGTCCTTAATGGTTTTAACCAGAAGCTCCACATCATAGTCTTCTTGTGTGATGTGATGTCCTCCGCCGAAATTTATCCATTTCATTTGGTCAATAAGGTGTCCGAATCTTTTTTCAAACGATTCTATAATCCGCACCAGAACATCTGAGTTTTGCTCGCACATAGCGTGGAAATGCAGTCCATCAATGCCGGTAAGGTCAACTCCGTCCAGATCTGATGTGTTTACACCAAAACGTGAACCGGGTATGCATGGGTTATAAAGAGCAACTTCCACTTCTGCATAACCGGGATTAACCCTTAGTCCCACCTCTTTGTCTTTTGGTATTTTTTGTTTATGGTACTGCCATTAGGACACGGAGTTAAAGATAATGTGGTCAGAAAACTGTAATGTTCTTTCGAACTGCTCATCAGTGAAAGCCGGGCTGTAAGTGTGTACCTCACGTCCGAATTCTTCTCTGCCTAACTGTGCCTCTATGGGGCCGCTGGCACAAACACCGTGCAGGTATTTTTTTATAATGGGGAACACCGCAGGCATTGCAAACGCTTTCAAAGCGAGTAAGATTTTTGCACCTGTGCGTTTTTGAACTGAGTCTAAAAGCTCGCAGTTGCGTCTTATAACCGCCTCACTTATCAGGTAACAGGGCGTTTTGACCCTGTCTGTTATCTTTTTCGGAAAATCTGCTAGATGCTGTTTATCGGTCACGCTGGAAGCTCTCCATCGAAATCTACCACCTGCCAGGGGAGGCCGCATCTGTTAAGCTCATCCATGAAAGCATCAGGGTCGAGCTGCTCTACGTTCCAGACTCCAGCGCCGCTCCATATACCCTTCACCATCATCATAGCGCCTATCATAGCCGGTACACCTGTGGTGTAGGACACAGCCTGTGCCTGAACTTCTTTAAAACACTCTGCATGGTCGCAAACGTTGTATATATATTTTTTCTGCTGTTCGCCCCCTTTTTCGCCGTCAAAGACACAGCCAATAACTGCTTTTCCTGTGTAGTTATGCCCAAGAGAGCCGGGGTCAGGCAGAAGTGCCTTCAGAAATTGCAGTGGTACGATTTTGCATCCGTTAAAATCAACTTCGTCAATACGTGTCATCCCTACATTTTCGAGCACTTTCAGGTGAGTTATGTATGGCTGACCGAAAGTCATCCAGAATCTGATACGTTCAAGCCCTTTAATGTTTTTGACCAGAGATTCCATCTCTTCGTGATAAAGCATGTAGCTCTCACGAGGACCCGCCTCAGGATAGTCAAATGTGAAATGCACACAGTTGTCATCCATTACAGGGGGTGTCTCAATCCATTCACCGTTTTTCCAGTGACGCACCACCTGTGTTACCTCACGAATGTTTATCTCCGGGTTAAAATTAGTGGCGAAAGGGTGTCCGTGATCCCCTGCGTTGCAGTCGAGTATGTCGATGGTTTTGATGGTGTCGTACATGTGTTTTTGTGCGTAGGCGCAGAATATGTTTGTAACGCCCGGGTCGAACCCGCAGCCGAGAAGAGCCATTAGCCCCTTCTCTTTGAATTTGTCCTGATAAGCCCACTGCCAGCTGTATTCGAAATGGGCATCGTCTTTAGGCTCGTAGTTAGCTGTGTCCATGTAGTGCACATTAGCCTCAAGACATGCGTCCATAATGGTTAGATCCTGATATGGAAGCGCCACATTGATAACCATAAAAGGCTTTATTTCGTTAAGGAGCTCGACAAGCTCCGGAACATTGTCTGCGTCTACAGCATGGGTCTTTATCTCTATGTTATATAAATCTTTTACCTGCTTAGCGATGTCGTCGCATTTGCTCTTAGTGCGGCTTGCGAGTTCTATGTGTGTGAAAACGTCTGGATTCTGTGCGCATTTCTTCGCCACAACATTTCCAACTCCGCCTGCTCCAATAATTAAAACCTTGCTCATATCATCTATCTCCTTTTTGAACCCACCCCAGCCCTCCTTAAAAAGGGAGAAAGCTGGGATGAAACAGTATATATTTGTTTAAACACAAAGCTGCCCTGACAACAGGTTCGTTAGTTAATCTTTCTCTCAGGATAAGGCTGTAGACCCTCCTACTCCTTTTCGTAGTATGTGTAACCCCGAAGCCCTTCATTGAAGCTGTCGAGGATCTGCTTGCGCTCCTTCGGAGTTATGAACTCTTTTTTAATAGAATCTTCTGCCAGAGCTTTCAGCCTGTTTTTCATAGCTTTCACGTCGTATTCAACATATTCCAGAACATCGGCCACATAATCACCCTCCAGCTCCTGAGCTACTTCATAAGTGCCGTCATCGTTAACATAAACAGACACTACGTTTGTGTCACCAAAAAGATTGTGCAAGTCCCCCAGAGTTTCCTGATATGCGCCTACAAGGAAAACGCCCAGATAATACTCTTCGTTCTCTTTCAGGTCGTGAAGCATAAGCAGTTTTTTGTCATGGTCATAGTCTGGGAAGTTGTCTATTTTGCCGTCACAGTCACATGTGATGTCTGATATTATTGCAGGATTAAGGGGAGGCTCGGCAAGCCTGTGAATAGGCATTACAGGGAATATCTGATCAATAGCCCAAACGTCAGGCAGCGACTGAAACAGACTGAAGTTTCCGTAATAGATATTATGCAGAAGCATGTCTATGTAGTGAACATCCCTTGGAACATGTTTCAGTGTCACAGCAAGTTTTGATATTTTTATCAGGATGTGTCTGACAATGTTTTCAGCCAGAGCTTTTTCCCGCAGAGATATCTGCCCGTGCTTGAAAAGCTGGCGGGACTGGTTACGGTAAAAAAGGACGTCGTTACAGCACTCCTGTATAGTTTTCGGAGCGACCATATTGTATGTAGCAATAAGGTTTTCTATAAGATCATTAGTTGTTTCCGGTAATACTTCAGGTATAGGGTGGGGGACAAAAGAAGAGATATCAAGTACATTAAAAAGAAGCACTGAGTAGTATGCTACAATAGCACGTCCAGATTCAGTTATGATTGTCGGGTGAGGGATATTATTTTTATCCAGCACGGTGATTATAGATTCAACTATGTCATAGCAGTATTCTTCTGTGGAGTAGTTACGGCTGGAGTGGTAGTTGGTGTTTGATCCGTCATAATCCACAGCCAGACCACCACCGAAATCCATAATCTGCATGTCTGCGCCCTCTTTGACAAGCTCCTCATAAACACGGCAAGCCTCCATAGCGCCAGCTCTGATGTCTCTGATGTTTGCTATCTGAGAGCCTATGTGATAGTGGAGCATGTGCAGGCAATCAAGCATCTTCTCCTCTTTTAACTTATCTATGACGTCTATCATCTGGCTGATGGTAAGTCCGAAAACGCTGTTATCACCGCCAGATTCTGACCATTGCCCTTCCGCCTGTGTGGTTAGTTTTGTCCTGAGCCCAAGCATCGGTTTAACTCTCAGTTTTTTAGCACGATCAAGTATTACGTCTATTTCGCCAGGAACCTCAACAACAAAGTAGCATTTGAAGCCCATCTTCACAGCGTTCAGTCCGAGGTCTATGAACTCCTCGTCTTTGTATCCATTGCAGATAATGTATGCTTCACGGTTGTCCAGCATAGAGATGGCAGCTATCAGCTCAGGCTTGCTGCCAGCCTCAAGGCCATGATTATATTTTTTGCCGTATTTTGTGATGGTTTCTATAACCTGTTCCTGCTGGTTTACCTTAATAGGGAAAACCCCTTTGTACTCACCCTGATAACCGGTTTCTTTTATAACATTGCGAAAGGTCTCATTCAGAAGCTTTATCTGAGATCCCAGTATATTCTCAATACGAAGGATGACAGGCATAGACAGTCCTCTATCCTCTACTTCCTTCGCTATTTCGTGTAGGCTTATCTGCGGCCCTTTGTCTTTGCCAAGGGGTGTCACTACAACGTCACCTTTCTGGTTTACAGAGAAATAGTCGGCTCCCCATTTATTTATGCCGTATAGCTCGCTGGCATCCGCAGAAGTCCAGTTTTTTATCTTTTCAGGGTCTCTCCACATAATGCAGTACTCCGTTATTTTGTCATTGGGATTATATCATAATATAACCGCTATTTCTAATGCTGAAATTTTTGAGCATATTATAGTAAAACCAGAGATTAATACGTTTTTATAGGGTTAATGTCAATAGTAAAGTGCAAATATTTTTATAAAAAGACTTTTTTATTCAGTAACTTATAAGATGTTAATTTTTATATTAAAAATAGACATAAGAAGGCTAATTAGTTCTATATTAAGTCTTTTATGTAGTAACTTTTTTAGTTATTTAGTAAGAACCACAAAAATTATGTAAAAAACGATAAAGAGCATTTGTAAATTTTTGTAAGTCTACATGTAAAACTATTTTACAATTGTTATAATTAAATACGAGAGCATACTTACATTTATTTAAACAAGATAGAAAAGGTATTATTATTAGAATGGGGTTGAGGGCTGTATCGTTTTTTGCCATTGCAGTTGTGTCTATATTAATGTTTCACCTGCCCTACAGGGAGGTAAAAACTGCTGCAACAGAATCACTTAATCAAAGGCAAATGCTTCTTGCAAAACAGGCATCATTTGGTATTGAAAGTTTTTTCAAAGAGCAGCGCAACCTTCTTCGCCACTTTGCACATTCGCCAGCTTTTCTTGAGCTCTCAAAAGTAGGGAAAGATGTCATTCAAGAAGAGATTAATGACCACAGAGAATTCGTCAAAGCCGTCACAATATATGATAAAAAAGGCATTATTAAATATTCATATCCAAATCCAGAGAAAGTCATAGGGAAAGACATATCGTCACAAGCCCATGTTAAAAAGATACTCAGAGAGCATAAGGCAAATGTTAGTGATGTTTTCAACGCTATTCAGGGCTTTCAGGCTGTAGCTTTATCTGAACCTATGTTTGAGGATGGCGAATTTGTTGGTGTTGTAGCATTTCTTATAGATTTTAAACATATAGCAAAGACCTACATAGAAAGTATTCAGGTCGGTGATGACGGCTACGCCTGGGTTATCAGCAGAGACGGTACAGAGCTGTATTGTCCTGTGCCCGGACACACAGGTGCTAATATATCAGAAACTTCTGCTCAGTTTCCATCAGCCCTTGCAATGGCTGAAGAGATGCAAAAGGGGCACTCGGGCACAACGACATACCAGTATAATAAGATCAGATCAAAAATAACTGAAACCATCACAAAACACGCAGCATATTATCCAGTCAACGTTTTTGACAACCTATGGTCTATAGCAGTGGCAACACCGGAAAGCGAGATATATAGCGAGTATCAGAGTTTTTATAAGAAGATGATTTTTGCTACTGTTGTGCTTTTCGCTGTGCTGATATTTTTCGGATACACCATAATAAAAGACTTTAATCTGCAAAAATTAAACAAAGAGCTTGAAAAAAGAGTGGCTTTTGAAATGGACAAGAGGCAGCAGCAGGAAAAGGTAATGCTCCAACAGGCACGTTTTTACAGTATGGGCGAAACACTCAATACCATTGCTCACCAGTGGAGACAGCCGTTGAATATTATTGGCTTGTGCGTGCAGGATATTGAAGATACTTATAGACACAATGAGATAACAGAAAAGTATATTGCTGAAACAGTTGATAAAACAATGAAAAGCTTAGAGCTACTCTCCAGAACCATAGACAACTTCAGTACATTTTATACTCCTAATGAGCAGCTTACGGAACTCAACCTTTATTCTTTTACAAAGCAAATAGTTTCTCTTTTGCAAGAGCAGTTTGAATCACTTAATATTAATCTGAAGTTCGATGAAGACGGCACACTCCAAATTAGAAAAAGTGTTTTTTTTGATGCCAAGGTATACCCTGATGTTTTAAAGCAGATTATTCTAAGCTGTCTGCAAAACTCCAGAGAGGCTGTTCAGAAGCGGCTCCGCAGTGGAGAAATAAGTAAAGGCGAAATCAGGCTGGGGATACTGCGGGCTGATGCTGAGTTCAGTATAGTTATCATTGACAACGGCGGCGGTATTAAAGAAGAAGTGCTGGACAAGGTCTTTGATCAGTATTTTACCACTAAAAGTGTTTCTATAGGTATGGGGCTTGGACTTTATATTTCCAGAAATATATTAGAAGAGTATATGAACGGGACTTTAAGCATTAAAAATTATAAAGACGGAGCCATGGTAACTATAAAATTCAAAGACTCCAAAGAATCTTGATTTTTCGAAAGTGAATGAGTATTATACCTCTCAAATGAGAGGATCGTAATGATAAGTTTTTTAGATATTCTGGCTATTGCAGTGGCTATGAGCATAGATGCTTTCTGCGTTTCTGTATGTATTGGGGTGAAATACCATCAACCAAAACACTATCTGAGACTTGGCGCGTCGTTCGGTTTTTTCCAGTTTCTCATGCCTGTGCTTGGGGCTTTTGCCGGGCGGGTCATGCTTTCCTACACTGACAACTTAAAATATCTGGCAGCATTCATCCTCTTTTTTGTAGCCTTTAATATGGTGAGGGAAGGGATTAAAAACAAAGAGTGTAATGTGTATTTTAATGACCCTACTGTAGGTGTTCCGCTTCTCTTGTTATCGCTTGCAACAAGCATGGATGCTCTGGGTGCGGGGATATCTCTTGCGCTTTGGGATGGAGGGATCGTTTTTGCCTCCGCCGTAATAGGCGTTGTCTGCATGTTTTTCTCCTTCGCAGGTGTACATTTTGGACGAAGCAGCGAAAAATATATTGGTCACTACGCTGAATATTTCGGTTCTTTTGTACTTGCTGTTATAGGAATTAAATTCATTTTCTGATATCCTTTTAATTACTCAAAAGAGGTGAGCAAATGGGATATAGAAATCTGCGGACATGTCTGGATGATCTTGAAAAACACGGACAGTTAAAAAGAATAGATGCTCAGATTGATCCGTTTCTTGAAATGGGTCTTATCCAGCGGCTTGTCTATCGTAATGGTGGACCGGCACTCCTTTTCACCAACGTGAAAGGGAGCAAATTTCCTATGGCCGGAAATATATTTGGAACTATTGAACGCACTCGTTTTATATTTCGTGATGCTCTCCCCGTTATCGAGACCCTTGTTAAGGCTAAGCTGAGTCCGGCTGAGCTTTTCAAAAAACCATCTTCACTGCTTAAACTGCCAAAAGGTGCATACAATCTTCTTCCAAAATCTGTATCCACAGGTCCAGTGATGGACTGCACCTGTTCACTTTCAGACCTGCCGCAGCTGATAAGCTGGCCTTTAGACGGCGGTGCTTTTATCACTTTGCCACAGGTATATACGGAGTCTCTTGAAGGTGGGTACAAAAACAGCAATCTTGGCATGTATAGAGTTCAGATATCCGGAAACGATTATGAAAGCGATGAATGCGGAGTGCATTATCAGATACATAGAGGGATAGGCGTCCACCACAGACAGGCAGAGCAACAGGGTGAAAAACTGCGTGTTAATGTTTTTATAGGCGGTGCGCCTTCCATGACACTTGCAGCTGTTATGCCGCTGCCGGAGGGGATGCCGGAGGTGTCTTTCGCCGGTGTGCTGGCAGGTCACAGAATCCCTTTAGTGAAGCGTTCAGGCATGCTTCCGATGGCCGCAGAGTCTGACTTTGTCATATCAGGCACTATAGAACCGAACGCTGTAAAGCCGGAAGGACCTTTTGGCGACCATGTGGGTTACTACAGTCTGAAACACGATTTTCCTGTGATGAAGGTTGATAATGTTTACCACAGGAAAGATGCTATTTTCCCCTTTACGTCTGTTGGCAGACCTCCACAGGAGGATACAAGTTTTGGTGAGTTCATACATGAGCTTACAGGGGAGCTTATTCCGGATGTTCTGCCGGGCATCAAGGCTGTGCACGCTGTTGATGCGGCGGGTGTTCATCCGCTTCTGTTTGCGATAGGCTCAGAGAGGTACACCCCTTATGAGAAACAGGCAGAGCCGAAAGAGATTTTAACTCAGGCTAACGCTGTGCTAGGGCAGGGACAGCTTTCGTTAGCAAAATATCTCTTTATAGCGAACAACTTTGATGATAAATCACTCGATATACATAAGCCGGAAGTTTTTATGAAGCATATGTTGGAGCGTGTGGACTGGAGGCGTGATCTTCACTTTCAGACATCTGTCACCATAGACACTCTGGACTATACCGGCCACGGACTTAACAAAGGCTCTAAGGTAGTTATAGCCGCAGCAGGGGATAAAATAAGAGAGCTGACATCAAAGATACCGGAAAGCTTAGAACTGCCTGCGGGATTTGATAAGCCGATGGTGGTTATGGACGGAGTTCTCGCTATAAGTGCGCCGAGGTCTGATTCTGAACGTGGTGAGTCTGATTCGCTAATAGAAGACTTCTGTAAATCATTCGATAGTAAAAATCCTATTAACAAATTTCCATTAATAGTTTTGGTGGACGATTCGGAATTTGCATCAGCGAACATTGACAACTTCTTATGGGTGAGTTTTACACGCTCTAACCCTGCAACAGATATTTACGGTATAAGCTCATATATTAAATGTAAGCACTTTGGCTGTGAGTGCTCACTAGTTATAGATGCCCGTGTAAAAAAGCACCACGCACCTGCACTTGAGATGGATAAAGCTGTAGAAAAGCGTGTTATGGAGATGGGTGCAAAGGGCGGAATATTAGAAGGACTTATCTGATAATAATATCTTTGTCTGATTTTTGCAGGGCCTGACCTATTACAGCTGATTCAACCCCTTCGTCAGCGAGAGCCGCCAACAGTGACTGGGAATCTTTCTCAGAAACGCCAATGAGCAAACCGCCGGATGTCTGCGGGTCGAAAAAGACCATATGAGAATTGTTTTCGCCATTTTGATATGAGCATTTATCGCCTAGAAAATCCAAATTTGAATATGCGCCAGCAGGGATTATGAAGTCTTTTGCATAATCGTAAGCACCCGTCATGACAGGGACTTTTTCTGAATCTATCTGAACTGTCACACCGGAACCGGACGCCATCTCAAAAGCATGTCCAGCTAGCCCAAAGCCTGTAATATCTGTACATGCTGAAACATCAAAGCTTTTCATGGTCAGTGCAGCTTTGCCGTTAGACTGGAGCATCATCTTAGTTACCTCAGAAGCATCTTCTTCGGAGGATTCTCCAGCTTTTATAGCTGTGGTCATAAGTCCGATGCCTAACTTTTTGGTGTATACAAGTAGATCGCCTTCTCTGAGTCCAACATTCTTATATACACGTCCGTCTGTTATGGTTCCAGTGACAGAAAAGCCCATTTTGACCTCAGGGTCTTCTACGGTATGTCCGCCGGAAAGTGCACAATTCGCCTCTGCAAACTCATCTGCTGCGCCCTGCATCATAGCCCTTACAGCATCGCTGCCGACAGCGCAGTTATAAAGGAGCACACTGAGAGCCGTTACTGGTGTGCCGCCCATGGCATATACATCACTCATGGAATTAAGCGCAGAGATACGGCCAAAGGTGTGCGGGTCGTTTACCACAGGAGTAATGAAGTCCACCGTCTGAACAAGATAAACACCACCGCCAATGTCGTACACACTTCCATCGTCACCCGTTTCAAAGCCCACAAGGAGCTCATCAGGGCGAAACATAGAAAGCCCTTTAAGTGTTGCAGCTAGGTCCGCCGGACCCATTTTAGCGGCTCAGCCGGCTGCTTTTGCGTATGATGTCAATGGACGCTTCATCTGTTCTCCTTGCATATAAAAAAATGGCGCACTTAGTACGCCCTTAACTTATCGTCTGAAATTTTTATTTGCTAAGTTCGCCGCACGCCTGATAGATGATCTTGAAGAGGTCTTCTGTGTCATTTTCATCCAAACATGAGAAAGCGAGACGGAAATCTGTTTTGTTAATAGAGATGCCGCCCACTCCATACTTTTCAAGCAGATAAATGCGGAGCTCTTCTGCGTCAACCTTTTTCAGCTTAAGGCACATAAAGTACCCTGAGTTGAATGGGTAAAACTCGAACTGGTCTGTGAAGTTGTTTTGGGTGAGAGCTTTTTTGAAGCTTACAGCTCTACCTTTCATTATCTGTACTTTTCCTGCACGCTCAGCATCGAACTCTGTGTTGTTCAGAGCTTTCAGCATTATAGACTGGGATGAGTGATGACAGTTAGAGATGGTTCCTCTGATGAGTCCTGTCACCTTTTTTTCCAGTGCACCCATCATAGCTGACTGGTCACCTGAGTTTGTAGCTCCGAAAGTGATAAAACCCACACGCAGACCCCATACGAAATGCTCTTTTGTGGAGCCATCCAGTTTCACTGCTAACAGGTTGTCGCTTTTACCTGCGAGCAGCCCGAAAAGTGATTCAGGGTAGATGTCGTCTTCATAAAAAAGACCGAAATATGCATCGTCTGTTATTGCTATAACTTTTGTACCATTGTTTGCTATGCTTATAAGCCCTTCTGCTATGGCTTTAGCTTATGAGTTTGTAGGAGAGTAGCCTGATGGGTTGTTTGGGAAGTTCAGAATGACTGTTATCTTACCGTTTATCTGTGCGGACTCACGGCACTTGTCAAGAAGCGCGTCAACATCGAAGCCGCCCTGCTCGTTGAAGGTGTTGTAAGTTGCAATCTCTGCTCCGCCTATAACGGAAAAAGTCAGCCTGTAGTTGCCCCAAAACATGTTAGGAAGGACAAGTGTGTCCCCTTTGTTCATAAACATGTCAGAGACAATTTTAAGCCCATGAGTAAGTGCGTTGGTGACAACAGGGAGACTGAAGCCTGCATTAAGAGAAGGCGTATCGTCTGCAATCTTCTCTTTCCATCTTTTTCTCAGCTCCGGTTTGCCGGAGGAAGGAGCGTAAGGGAATATATCTGCCGGTTTCATATCTGTGAAACACTGATAAACGCTGTCTAGGAACATAGGGCCGTCCTTGTCCGTAGCGATACCGATCGTCACATTATATTTATGAGCTTTTTCCTTAGCTTCTGCTGATTGTGTCACGATGCCCTTAGGCATAAACAGGTTTTTACCAAGGTCTGAAAGCATGTCCAGAACCACTGGGTTTTCTTTTGCAATAATCTCATTTAGCTCTTTCGCTAATGCATTCACTATGCACCTCCATATAAAAGGCAAAAGTACCCCTATTAATAGAACAATGCATTTGGCTTGTCCATAGAAATCTGCGAGCTTACCCCTGCCTTCTCGTTAAATGGCTTATTAAAGTTTTATAGTGTTGAATTAAAATTTAAAAGGTAAATATTATTAACTCGTGCTAATACTATTATAGTGACTAAAATGAGGAGGTATATATGAATTTTGAACTGATTGCTGCACTGAAAACAGCATACGAGGCTGAGAAAGAAGGGATGAGAGCATATCTGCATTTTGCAAAGGAAACTAATGTTGCAGGCGGTAAGGATATGTTTGTTCAGCTTGCCCTTGACGAAGTAGACCACATGGAGATGATTCAGAGTTTCATGGAAAAAACACTCAAAGGTGAGACATTTACACCTGTAGAGGTTCCTGCTGGAAGACTTTCTAAAATAATGCCTGATCTGGACGATGCTTCACGTCAGCCCATAGAAAAAGGCTCTGTAAGTGACGAAAAAGCACTTAAAGTAGGGATGGAGCAGGAATTGAAGGCGAAAGAGTTTTATCTGGCAGAAGCAGCCAAAACAACTGATAATGTTGTGAAGGAATTTTTTGAAAAGCTGGCTGGTGTTGAGCAGAAACATTACGACATACTTTCTGCAGAACTTAGCTATATGCAGAAAGATGGTTTTTGGTTCGATGCTATGGAGTTTTCACTGGAGAAATAATTTCAATGAAATTTTCATGATAAATTGTTGACAAGGGGGGGAGTAATTGATATATTCTCTCCCTGTTACATAGTCCCCGATAGCTCAATCGGCAGAGCGGTTGACTGTTAATCAATAGGTTGTAGGTTCAAGTCCTACTCGGGGAGTTTAAAAAGGCCTTCATAGCGAAGGCCTTTTTTATTTGTATTAGGTTTCTAATCGCTCTTATTATGAACACATCTGACGTTGTGCGCTTCAGCCTTGTTTTTATCCCTAAGCATTCCGGCATAGAACCATATAGTTTTTGCGCTATCTGTATCTGCCAGGTAAGTAGTCGAACTCCAGTAGTCTCCGCTGTCAGTATTAGCAAATTCCGCCATAAACTTATTACTGTTTCTGCTTATGTCTATAATGGTTTGAAGCTCATTAATATTTGGCAGACGCCACTGGGTGCTTCCGCTTACTTCAAGGTTTTCGCAGTACTGCAGTGCTTCTGCCCATGTTAGCGTTAGCGATGCGGCATCGTTGTTATCCTGCCAAACAAGTCCTGTAGCGTCATCCACTACTTTTTCATCAGCATCATATCTTACAAGATCAGGTTCAGGAAGCCTTTCGCCTCTGACACACCTGATTGAATAGTTTGTAGTCTTGTCGATATAAAATGAGCTTGCGGATTGGCCACTAACAGTCCATGCAAGCTCGCTGTTGCTGCCATGTGAGTTTGAGCTCCACATCCTGGATGCTGAACTTTCAAAAATATCGGATATATATAGACCGTTATCCCTAGTTTGATATTCCAGTATTGTCATGAGTTCTCTGTAAGTAGGCAAGCGCCAGTCATCATAACCAGCCATAGACAAATCTTCACATGTGTTGATTGCTTCCATCCATGTGCCGCCTACAGGTACTTCACTATCCTGCCAGGTAAGTCCGGTAACTCTGTCTATGACAATTTCCTGGGCAATATTACGTTCATAGTGTGTTATTTCACCTGTTCGATAATACCCATCATCATAATCTGCGTATGAGTCGAACTGTATAGTCATCTTTACTGGCAGTTCTTCTACTTCATCCACATAACCGCCCATATCTCTTACACATCTGACAGAGTTTAAAAAGGATTTATCAGTAAATCTTACATCTCTGCTAAGACTGGATATTACATAAGCTCTGTCACCGTCGGCACTGGTAAAGCTGGTTGAGCTCCATGTGGAGCTGCTATAAGGAAAATAGTAGAAAGCACTGTCTATGTAGTTATATGTGCTGCCTATGTCTACTATGGTTCTCAGTTCATTAATGTTCGGCATGCGCCAGTCATCATATCCGCCGTGTGTAAGAGACTCGCAAACTGTAATAGCATCTTCCCATGTGTACTGGCTATCAATAGCAATGTTATCCTGCCACATAAGCATTGTGGTATTGTCAGTTACAATCTCTTAATAATCATCACGGAAGAATTCATGCTCAGGCAGTTTCTCTCCACGTACACATCTGGCAGACATTGTCAGGTCTTTGTCATAAATATCACTATAACCGTTTGAGAAACCAACATATCTGGCAGAGCTGTAAGGAGTATCTGTAGTTGATGTAGCAGTCCAATATCCTGAACTAAAAAGATATTCGAAAGTGTCATCTATATTTCTGGTGTTTCCGTATTTGACGATAGACATAAGCTCATGATATGAAGGCAGTCTCCAGTCCTGATATCCTCCCAGAGTCATATCTTCACAATTATTGAGAGCTTCGCTCCATGTGTAAGTATCTTCCTGAACATCTATTGTGTCCTGCCAGTCAAGTCCTGTTACGCTGTCTGTAACAATAGCGTTATCGCTGCGGGTGTAATCAGGCTCTTCCCCATTCAGGTAGTACCCGTCATCAAGCACAGCATAGGATGCATTCTGCCCTGTCTGTTTAATAGCAACCTCTGGGATAGCATCGTAACTGACGTCTCTGATACACCTTACATAGTACGATTCACTCACATCTCTGTAGATGACTGTGCTGTAAAAGTTGTGAATTGCATAAGCTGAACTCGCGCCTGATACAGAAGTGGAAGATGACCAGAAATAATCTGAGTTAAAATTTTCAAATTCCGGTACTAACGAAGGATTTTCTGCCCATGGATCAGCTATAGTTAAAAGCTCAAGAATATTTGGTAGTCTCCAGTCGTTATATCCGCCTTCTGTAAGGTTTTCGCAGTGATTAATAGCATCAGGCCAGGTATATGTGTTTGCTATAACTGATTGATCGTCCTGCCACATAGTTTTTGCAGAACTGTCTGTCACTGCTTCTACATACTCTTCGCGCACAAAATTGCGGACAGGCAGACTGCCTCCTCTGACACATCTCACATCATGCTGCTCAGACTTATCGTCATAGTCAAGCAAGCCAAGGTATATTCTTGTATACCATGCGAAATCTGAGTTGCTTACAAAGGTACTGGAAGTCCACAAATTACTTGAACCTGACCCGTTCTGGAAAGCTGAGTCTGCATAGCCGTGTATACCATAGTCAAAAATGGAAATAACTTCTTCTCTGGATGGAAGTCTCCAGTCGCTGTAACCGCCAAGCTCCAGATTTTCGCATCTTACTAAAGCACCGGTCCATGTAACTGCACCTGGAGAGTCGATATCATTGTCCTGCCACTCCAGTCCGGTAACATTGTCTGTGACTATTTCTTTCTCATCGTCTCTGGTATAGCTGTTCGGTGTTCCAGACTGGTAGTAACCGTCATCTTTATCCTTGTAAATTGCTGTTTGACCAGTTTGTTTGATAAAAGCCGGCTGCTCCTCTTCCACAAAAATTGTTCTGACACACCTTGCATATGTATGCAGATCTTTGCCGAATATCCAGTTAGCCCCGCTGCTGAATTGTGTAGTCATAATAGCATTAGGGTCGGTAGGAGATGTTGTAGAATTCCAGAATGCTGCAGTAATCATATTTTGGAATACATTGAATATAGCAGGTGACACAGCAGAATAATTCACCAAAGTGTTCAGTTGATTATAATTGGGCAGATGCCAATCTTTATATCCTCCAAACTCAAGGTTTTCACAATGTTCGACAGCTTCCTCCCATGAGTAAAGGCTTTCAGTGACAGCTGCATTGTCCTGCCACATGAGACCGGAGGAGTTGTCCATAACTATTGAAGTATCGTCATTACGATAAAACTCACGTTCTTCTACAAAATCAGCTCCGGTAACACACCTTACATTAATAGCTTCTGTTTTATCTGTATGATTTATGTACCCAGATGTACCTGAGAACCATGCACTTGAGCTGTCAGAAACAAACTCATCTTGTGACCAAAATCTTTTAAGAGATCCTTGTGTAAAGATTGTCTCGTCTTTACCTCTGTAAAAACCAGGTTGCAGAATTGTTTTCAGTTCTTCTATAGTCGGCAGTCTCCATGCTGTTAAGCCTTCAATTTCAAGCTCTTCGCAGTAAGTCACTGCTTCTTCCCAGCCATAAGTATCAGCTGCAACAGCAGCAGTATCCTGCCATATAAGTTCGGTTGAACTATCAGTAACCAAACCCGTTGCGCTGTCTCTGCTGAATGCAGAATCAGCACCAAGTTTATAATAACCGTCATCTTTTGCTGTGAATATTGCAGCCTGTCCAGTTTTAAGGGGCTGTCTATTAAATCTGGAAGCTGTCAAAGGAGCAGCATCATATATATCTAAAATACCGTCGTCATCGTCGTCCAAATCTGTATTGTTGCCTAATCCGTCCTCGTCAGTATCGTCCCATTCGCCTGCGATAAGAGGGAATGCGTCTATAGCGTCATTATAGCCGTCTCCGTCATCGTCAAGATCTTCGTCATCAGGCTGGCCGTCTCCGTCAGTATCTCCGCTTTCAGCCTTTACAGTGAGCTCGAAGAGTGTATGAATTCTGAAGCCTGGATATTGGATAGATGCAGTGAGCGTAACAGCTTCATCATCTGTTTTATGTGCAGGGCGGTTTACAGTACCGTCTGTTGATATGACATCTGCGTTACTGCTTTCCCAGCTTATATCTGTGCCTAGTTCGCCCTCAGTATAGAGATTAAGATCGTATCGTATTTCATCTTCGGATGTGTTTTTGCTTGTTCTAATTGCATCAAAATCTAAATTTGTATCATCATAGTAAGATCTTTCATATTCAGTAGCCCCTAGCGCCATTATTATAAGGGAAACACTGCTGGAAGCTCTTGCCGGAAATGCTCCGCCATAATCGACCGCTGATATTACATGAAGTAATGCATGCTCATCTTCTTCAAAATAGTCTGGTCTGTGAACAGTTCCTTCTGGGAGAAGATAATCTGAATTACTGCTGTTATATCTAATAGTAATTCTTTCGTCAGCAGGCTGTAGTTCCGGAAGGTCTATAGAACTAGACAGTATCTCTGTGCCGTTAACTATGCCGTTTTCTGCGAGCTGCTGTATTATATTTTCTAGTCCCGCTCTGGCGAGAGTGCGTGCATTGTCGCTGTTATGAGAGAAAGCCCTCTGTGTGGTGTATATCATTCCTGAACTGAGCTGATATCTGAAATCTATATAGCAGTTTCTTAGGCTTGCAGTATCGAATGTTTTATCAATATCAAACTCGAATACAGGGGAAGTTGTCGTGATTTCCTGCGCCTGTGATGTGGAGTGATCTGCATCTGAGCAAACAAATTCTGCAATTGCTGCATAGGGAGCCTCGAAGTTTGAAAAGTCAATACTAGCTGTAAGGCTGCCTGCTGATAAAGCATAGTCAGGAGTATTTGCTTCAGCAAGGAACAACTCTGATTTATTTTTAGAAAGTTCAGCAGTGCTCTGAAAGCCCGTCTTCAGCATGATGGTCTGTTCCTGTACGGGAGCTCCTGTAGGGAGCAGTGTCTCACTGTCAAAGCCGTTATAGCCTGTGACAGTATATTCTGAAAATCCGTATTTACTGATATCTGCTCCGAGTAATTCTGCATCGAAGTCTTCCATTACAATGGTTCCATCTCCGAATCTGCTTACATCAGAACCGAGAAGTTCAGCATCATAATCGAGAAAATATTGCTTGTTCTGCAGCTCTTCTTCGTAGTCGAGCATAAATATATCAAATCCGTAAAGTTCGGCGTCGTAATCCAGCAGGTATATGTCTGGAACATTAAGCTCAGCGTCAAAGTCTTCAAAGACTGTTTCAATGTCTATCTGTGTCGAATCAGCACTTAACAGAGTTTTTGAGGTGTCAAGCATCTCCCAGTCATAGTCTTCCATATAATTTTCTGTATCACGCATTTCTCCGTCATAATCTTCCATAAAGATATCTGCATCTAACATTTCTGCGTCAAAATCCTCCATATAGATGGAGTTTCCGCCGAAAGTATTAACAGAATCAGGCAAAAGAGCGATGTATTTGCCAGAGCTGTTTTTAAAGAATTTCAGTCCACCGTCGGGAAGTCCTGCTCCTTCCACCACAACCATGCTTACACCTAAATCAGCAGGATCGGCGAAACTTAAATCAAGACCGTAGGTATAGGTCTCCTCGCCATCAGCATCTGTAAGCATAGTTACAGGGTTGATTGTGCTTGCAAATTTTTTGCCGTTTCCATCCAGAAACCACTTGCCGTCAATTTTGGTAAGTTTATAGTATTGCTGATGTATGTTGCCGTCTTTCATTTTTTCGGCAAGAGAGACCACTACGCTTTCAAGGCTGATTCTTTTGGTAACAAAGATATTGTTAATAGTGGTTACGCCTGCGAAATATGAGAAACCTGTTGAGAGAATATCTGTGCGGCTGACACCATTGTACCATTGAAAATTGTCGCTTATATAAGATGAAAAATCCTCGCGGCTTCTGTCGAAATATAAATCCTTCAGAAAGGTATTTATCTCACTAAGCTGATCAGAGCCTTTTTCAACATATTCTGCAATATCTTTAGCTTTTTCATCATCTATTTTTTGTGAGTCAATATCACCAATATCCGAATCTATAAGCATTGTACCTGTGCTGCTGTCTACTACTCGGAAATTTGAACCGTCTACTTTTATATCTATATTGTCCAGAATTCCGTCAATGTCTTTCCCATCTGCGGCATACTCTTTATTAAAAGGATCGAAATCTCCTATTTTCATTTCATCAAGAACAGGCTTCAGCATCTCTTTAACTTTGTTCACAGACTCATCTATTTTTTCTTTTGATACTTTATCTTTATGGTTTTCGGGTGATTTATATACATCGTCCAAATTCTCTCCACCAACAACCAGAGACGCTGCAAGGTTGGTATAAGGGTTGGTGTTTACTATCTTATCTTTACCATCACTGACAGAGTAGAGAGTTACAAATCTATCCCCTGTCAAGCCTTCCGCTTTTACAATATATGGAGGTCTGAAATGTATAGGGTCGAAATAGTATTTGCCAAATCTGTCTGTATCAGCTGAATACTCATTGCCTTCACCATCTTTAATGTAGGCTTTACCGATAACAGGAAGACCTGACGCTGCAACGCCTTGTATAACGACAGTATCTGTCTGCACATCTTCTGATGTTGACTGATCACTGGATAATGTTTTATCACTGCTTGAGCTTCCGCACGAATAAAGGAAGGTTAAAAGAAGTATCAAAAGAAAATAAGCAAATTTTTTCATAGTACACCACACATAATTAGATTTAATTATTAAAGTTTACAATAAGACAGGATCTCTTTCCAATAAATTTTATAAAAAACATAATAAGGCATCACTTCGATATGGCTTTTTATGCAATTCCGGGTCAAATAGGTAAAAAAAGCTTGATTTAAACAGATTTCAGTTTTGTTTTAAAACGAGTGTATTTACTGTTGACAAATTTTAGTTAAAGTTCATATTAATGTTAATAATATTGATCAGGAGTTAACTATGAGCAAGAAAAATGATATAGTATACTGTTCACAAGATCAGGGTGAGATATTTCCAAGTGTAGTGTTAAATGAGAAGTATTCAGCAAAAGATGCTGCATATAAAACTCTTAAGACTAAGTATGTTAGAGCATGTCATCAAGAGATGCTTGATAATTACAACCACACTCACTAAAGGATTAAAAGTAGCGGAGATCGCTTTTTAAAAAGTTATTTCTACTGTATTTTATTTTGAAAAAGTAAGAGCCGTTCTCACATAGAGGACGGCTTTTTATTGCAGTGAAGAGCTGTGTCTTAATCATAAACGTCTATTAATAATCAGCAAAATTAGAGTTAAAATTTCATAATTATCATTAGATAATTGAGGCTATATAGTGTATGATGTTATTATAAAATATAGTTCTATATCTGGAGGTAGTAATGGCAGAATCTGTAATACTGAAAAGCGTAAATGGGCGTGTTGGTTATATTACACTTAACAGGCCGGAACACTACAATACATTTACATCAGAGTATGCAGAGCTTCTTAATGATGCTCTTTTGGATTTTGATGCTGATGAAGATATCCGTGTGGTTGTTATTAATGCAAATGGAAAGAATTTCTCAACAGGGATTGATCTGAAAGAGTTTGATGATAGAGGGCTGGAAGCTTATAAAGGTTTTATCTGTCTGATGGATAGGCATAACCACACAATAGCAAAAATGAAAAAACCTGTCATATCCTCAGTGCAGGGGTATTGTTTGGCAAACGGAGCCGGACTTAGCTTCGCTGCGGACATGACTGTTGCCGCTGAAAGTTCGAAATTCGGAACAACAGCTGTTAATGTGGGTCTTATATGCACTGGACCTGGGATACCTCTGCTGGCTAATGTCGGAAGGAAAAAAGCTATGGAGATGGTTCTTCTGGGCGAGATGATAACAGCTCAGCAGGCACTGGAGCTCGGGCTTGTGAACTGGGTTGTGCCCGATGATCAGCTTGCTGCAAAAACTGACGAGATAGCTGAAAAGCTTGCTAAAAAGAGCCCGCTCGCTGTTGCTGCCGGGAAAGTAGGTTTGGCTGCAGCCGCAGATTCAAGCTATAGTGAATCTATAGATTTCGGCTCTGAGCGCTTCGCCGAGCTTTGTGCCAGTGACGATGCTAAAGAGGGCGTTCGTGCTTTTGTGGAAAAGCGGAAGCCGGAATGGAAACTTAAATAAACACTTTAAGCCCTCTCTAGAGGGCTTTTTTTTGGTTTATAGTGCCATAAAGTGTAGTTGTTGTAAAATTACATAGCTGTTTTTTGTCAATGTCAATTATTGTTGACGCAATTAGTTTATTCATTAAACAATATATGTTTATAAGAGAAGTGATTTACTTGTGTCAATAAAAGTTAACCTCCATGCCTCTGACGACAATAAATTTAATCAAAATAAAAATGATATCATATTTTAAATTAATCACGACATGTCAATAGCTTATAGTGTTACTAATAATGTTTAAAAACAATTCTGACAGTTACTTATGGGCTTTAGCCTTAATGAGTGGTTTTAAGAGACACAATAAGAAAATACTGGAAAGTGATTGATTTTAGTTTTAGAAGAATGGCACAGCTATTGCTTTATATATGATTAGTTTTAAAACATTGTTAAAATATACAAATGAAACAGAAAAGTGTAATCCAGACTTTTTCTAAACGGAGATATCATGAAAAATGTATTATTAATTTTTATTCTGGTGATGATTTATTCAGCTTGTTTCGCATCAGAGAATGTTCACTGGGGTTACGAAGGACATGAAGGGCCTGCTAACTGGGGCGATTTGTCAGAGGATTTTCATGTATGCAAATCAGGTGTTTCCCAATCCCCTATTAATATTGATACCGGAGATGTTATCAAGGTGTCTATGGAGCCAATCTCTTTCAGCTACAAAACTTCGGGCGTAACACTCGTTAATAACGGGCATACACTTCAGGCTAATTATGACAGAGGGAGCTACATTACTATAAAAGGCCAAAAGTTTGAACTTTTGCAGTTCCATTTTCACTCTCCAAGCGAGAACACTGTAAATTCAAATTATTTCGATATGGAGGCGCATCTGGTGCATAAAAGTGCAAAAGGTGAGCTTGCAGTGGTATCAGTGCTTTTGAAAGGGAGGGCTGAGAATCAGTTTCTTAAGCAGTTCTGGTCAGCTATGCCTGACAAGTCAGGCGTCACTAGAGTACTTAACATCAAGTTCAGTGTGATGGACTTTTTGCCAACAAATCAATCTTATTACCATTTTGACGGTTCGCTAACTACACCTCCATGTTCAGAGGGTGTTCACTGGTTTGTTTTACAAAATCCTGTGAGTGTTTCAAAAAAGCAAGTCGAGGCTTTTACAACCAACATAATAAAGCATAACGAACGACCAACACAGCCAGTTAATGCTAGAAATGTTTTAAGCAATCCGCTTTAAGGAGCAAATGATGAAAAATTTACTTAAGGTACTATTGATATCAGTTTTTATGCTGAGCAGTGCTTATGCTTATGCCTCTTCTGGCGTACAGTGGACTTATGACGGAAGAACTGGGCCAGCAAACTGGGGAACACTTTCAGATGATTATCAAGTCTGCTCCACAGGTCAGTCTCAGTCACCAATAAACATAGAAACGTCAAAGGCTGTAAAAGGCAGTCTTGAAAAAATTCAATTTTATTATGGTCTTACAGAGCTTGGAATCGTTAATAACGGTCATGCCCTCCAGATGAACTATGGAGAAGGGAGTTATATAGTTGCGAAAGGCAAGCGGTTTAACCTTTTGCAGTTTCACCTGCACAGTCCAAGTGAGCACACTATAAACGGCAAATATTCCGATATGGAAGCACACTTTGTTCATAAGAGCAGCGATGGCGAACTGGCTGTTGTAGGTGTTATGATAAATGCTGGTGCTGCAAACCCTGTTCTGGAAAAGATATTTAACAACCTTCCTGCAAAAACTGGCACTATGGAAGTGCACAAGAATATCGTTTACAACGGCGCAGATGTTTTGCCTGCTAACAGATCATTTTACAACTATAATGGTTCACTCACTACTCCACCCTGCACCGAGGGTGTGAACTGGTTTGTTATGCAGAACGCTGTGAGTGTGTCGAAAGCTGCAGTAGACAAATTTACTTCTAAAATAATTTCGCATAACGAACGGCCTATTAATCCTGTTAATGCACGCATGGTGCTGAAGGTGGATGTGAGTACTGATGGAGCCGGCGCATCACTTTCAAAAGGTGCTGCTGTAGCCACTATTAAACAAGAAGCGAGTGGGCACGGCGCACAGCCATCTCATGGCGAAAAAAGCTCAGGGCACTCTGCTTCGGCAAATGTTAAGAAAATTAATCCTGATACCATAAAAGCAAATCTGAGTGCTAGTGATAAAAAATTACTTGAATCTCTAAGTGCTGTACCAGAGAAAGCGAAGTCGAAAATATTATTATGGATATCACTTGCAGCAGTATTTGTCATTGGTGCTTTAATAGGTGTGTTTATGGTCAATAAACAGCTGACACCTGGATTCATTCATAATATGAGTTTAAAGGCTAAAGTGTACCTGCTTACCGGTGTGCTTATAATATTTGTAGTGGCAAGTTCAGCAGTAGGCATAGTAAAGATGGGGAATATAGGAACAGAACTTGTAAATGTAGCTGAGAAGGATATGCCTCTATCCAAGGCAGCCTCAGAGCTAGCTGTGCATATGTCTGAAACGGAGATAGCTTTTATAACTGCTATACTCCAGTCATCTATGGGGCATATGGATGATTTTGTAGAGAGCGAGATACACTTTTACGAGCTTGATAAAAACTTTGACATGATACTTAAACAGGCAATAATCTTTACAAAAAAAGCTATAGAAAGCTCAGAAAACCCAGAGATTATAGAAGAGTTTGAAAAGATAGAAAGAAATCTTGAGAATATAGGCGAGGAGCAGACAGAGATTACTGAACACGTCACAGAGATTTTTCATCTAGCCGCAGCAGGAGAGTCACGGGAAGCTGTTGAGAAGACAGAAGAGCTTGAAGAAGCAATTAGTGAGCTTGATGAAAAGCTAGTTGGTTTGATGGAAGAGATAGAGGAATTTACTCAGCAGTCACTTATCAATGCGGAACATGACGAAAAGAACGCATTCAAACTGCTGAGCATATTTATGCTTGTTGCCACTTTTATTGGTCTCTTTTTCAGTGGTATGGTTATAGCATCTATAATAAAGAGGCTGGGCGGAGAGCCGATATATATTGCTCAGATAGCAACAGAGCTTTCCGAAGGCAATCTTGGGTTCAACATTAACAAAAAAGGTGCTGCAAGCGACAGTGTTGTTATGGCTATGGCAAACATGACCGAGAAGATTACTCAGGTAATATCAGACGTAACACAAGCATCTGATAATGTGTCTATGGGGTCTAATGAACTAAGCAGTGCAGCACAGGACATGTCAGCCGGAGCAACAGAGCAGGCAGCCAGCGCAGAAGAGGCGTCTTCCTCTATGGAAGAGATGACCTCTAACATAAACCAGAATGCAGACAACGCCCTCCAGACAGAAAAAATAGCTATTAAAGTATCAGCTGATGCAAAATCCAGCGGTGAAGCAGTTGGTCAGACAGTGGGTGCTATGAAGGATATTGCAGAAAAGATATCCATTATAGAAGAGATCGCCAGACAGACTAACCTGTTAGCACTTAACGCTGCTATTGAGGCAGCCAGAGCCGGTGAGCATGGAAAAGGATTTGCCGTGGTGGCATCTGAAGTGCGCAAGCTTGCAGAGCGCTCACAGGAAGCAGCAGCAGAGATCAGCGAACTCTCCTCGAACAGTGTAGAGATAGCTGAAAAAGCCGGCGGACTGCTCGATCAGATATTGCCGGAAATCCAAAAAACAGCAGAGCTGGTTCAGGAGATGTCGGCATCGAACAGTGAAATGAGAACAGGCGCAGATCAGATTAATACTGCGATACAGCAGCTTGATCAGGTTATACAGAAGAATGCAGGCGCGTCTGAAGAGATGGCTGCAACAGCAGAAGAGCTTTCTGGGCAGTCTAATCTGCTCCAGAGCACAATATCATTTTTCAGGTTAGGGTAATAGGTGTGAATATGAGTGATAACATTGAAAAAAGCAGTGTTCCTTCGGCTAGCCTTCAGGTACTTACTTTTGAACTTGCCGGAGAGGTTTACGGTGTAGATATAAACTCTGTTAAGGAAGTTCTGGAGTATGACGGTCAGACAAAGATCCCGAAGATGCCTGATTTTATGTCAGGTGTTATAAACATAAGGGGGCATGTGCTTCCTGTGGTTGATATGCGGGTAAAGTTTGGGCTGAAAAAGGGCGAGAGAACTGTAAACACCTGTGTGGTGGTAATAGACACTGAGCTTGACGGAGATAGAGCCAGTATAGGCGCACTTGTTGATTCTGTGAGAGAGGTAGTGACTTTCAGTGCTGCAGATATAGAAGCAGCTCCCAGAATAGGCACACAGCTCAACACAGAGTTTATACATGGTATGGCTAAGACCGATGAGGGATTTGTGATAATCCTTAAACTGGAAGCAGTTTTCAGTCAAAAAGAGATGGAGGCTGTGGCAGCCATTGCACCTGCTGGAAAAGCGGAATAAAAATGAGCGGCTCAGTATTTACGAGTACTGAGCCGAACTTTTACTTATTTGAGTGTCCATATTTGCTATGTGATCAAGCAGCCAAGATATGAGGTCTCTCTCTATTACAAATAAGGTTCCTTCCTGAACACCTTCCTGGGTGACCTGATCTATTATTTTTTTGAAATTCTGTCTGAAAATATCGTGTTCCTGAACGTGTTCTTTCAGATAAGGATCATTAAGTTCAAGCATTATCTTTTCTTCTGCTCTAAAGTGGTTTTCTGAATAGTCTCTGAGAAAGTTAAGTATTGAAAGTACGTTTTCATCGCCTTTTCCATCGAGTATGGATTTGATAAGAAAATTAATTTTTCCAAGAAGAATTTTGTGCTGTTCGTCTATGGAATCAATACCCACGGATAGGCTGCTGTTCCATTCAACCTTCAGTTCGCGTCTGTTGTTGCCAAATGACGAGTAGGATATTCCATTATAAAATAAAATATAGGTGTCGTGGATGTGTCGGAACTGCTCTGCACAGGCGTTAAAAGCGTCTACTATGTCGGAGTCAAAATGCGTTCCTGCACCGCTATTTATGATGGCTACTGATTTTTCATGGGAAAAAGGAGCTTTATATACTCTTTCTGAGCGTAGTGCATCATAAACATCACAAAGACCGAATATTCTAGCCTCCAAAGGTATTTCTTCACCTTTCAGACCTTCCGGATAGCCTGTACCATCCCATTTTTCGTGGTGATATGTGGCTATGTTGTAGCTGAGAGTGAAGAAGATATCATTTATTTTATGTTTATCCACAAGCTCGCTTAATATCTTTTTAGCGAAAACAGTGTGTTGTTTTATTATATCAAATTCCTCTGCTGTAAGTTTACCGGGTTTTTTAAGTATGGAATCAGGCACTCCGACCTTTCCTATGTCGTGCAAAACAGAGGCAAAGCCTATGTTGTCTATATATTCCTTGTTGATCTTTTGTTTATATTTAGGGTCTTTGCGGAGGTAATTAGAAAGCAGATTGCCATAGTGTCTGGTGCGTTCCAAATGGTCAGCGGTTTCGTTGTCTTTGAACTCGGCCAGATTAGCCAGGCAGACTACTGTCGCCTTTTGAGTGTTAATTAGCTGAGTTATCTGCTGATTTCGAATGTAAATAATAAAGATGATCAGTGCAAAAAACAGAGAGAATAAGACTACTGTAACTAAAGTATAGTAAAGCAGCGCTTGTTTAATCTCGGAAGTGTCTACTATAGAAGCTAAATATGAAGGGTTGCCTTTGCCGCTTAGTGAAGTGTAAAAGACAGTGTGAGTATCGTTTAATCTAGTTTGCCCAGAGTCCTGATTGTATGTTTCAGTTGGCAGGTTCTGCGGGAAATCGCTGCCGTCAGGAGCCCATTTAACGTTCCCGTCACTCATAAGAAAAGCGTAGTTTTTCGGTAGATATTTCAGCAAAAGCTCCGGTGAAAAGAAGAAAATAATATTTTTGTCTTTTATACCTGTGGCGCTGTGTATGCTTTTAACCAAGAATACCACGTTGAGTTCACTGTTGATGGTTATCTTGTTCATGACAGCATTTTTAGCATCTATGCTCTTCAGTATATTCTCTGGTTTTGCTTGAATGAAGTCTTTAAATTGCGGCTGAAAAGTCTGGCTGTCCATTTTTAAGTCAGGTACGTCTTTGTTATCGATGATTACACTCAAGTAGTTATGGTCAAAAAGAAAATCACTTGCAAAAGATTCTATGTCAACTTCGTTGGGATTTTCGAAAAGGTTCATCTGTTTCATAACATTAACAAGCCGGCGCATTTCCAGCTCAATATCCTCGAGTCTATGCTCAAAATTTGTTTTTGTTATGGAGAGCTCATTTGTTTTTGAAGAGTAGAGTTTTTCTCTCTGATTGTCGTAAATACTGCGCCCGACCAGAAGGATAATAATGATAAAAACTGCAAACATGCACGCCATAAGAGTAAAGAAGTATCTTGAACTCTTAAAAAGATTGAAGATATACATAGCCCACCACGGATAATAATAATTATTAGTTTAGCATAAAACATTCATTTGTGAAGACAAATTCCAAAGCTTTAATAGTCGAATCATTATTTTGATGTGTTTTGTAATGCAATAGATTTATTGCCACTACAGAAGGACGAGGAAGGCTGACCAAAGGTGAGAAGTGTAGGGATTGATGCTGTAATAATTGTTAAAGAATAAAACCTAGGAAAAAACTAAAAAAATGTGATATATTAAGCTTTGATTGAGTATTTATCATATTATTGATTTTGTCTGAGCGGCTTAGTGCAGTGATTAATATTTTTATTCTGGTGGTTTAATGGAAAAGGTTGATAAGAAAATTCTCATAGTTGAAGACGATAATATCGCAAGAGATGTTTTAGATCTTACTCTGCGTAAGTATTTCAAAGAGATAATCACGGCTGATAACGGGCAGGTAGGCCTGGAGCTTTCAAAGCAGTTCAAGCCTGACCTTATCATAGCTGACCTTGCCATGCCTGTTTTGGACGGTTTCCGAATGCTGAAAGAGCTTCAGAAAAACCTCAAAGATACTCCTGTTATCATTGTTACCGCATATCGTGAAGAGGCTATGGGTATTGAAGGATACACAGTCTTATACAAACCTGTGGATAGAAGTGAGCTTTTGGGCGAAATCTGCCGTTTGCTTGAAGTGGAACTGATTGCCTAGTTTTCTACCAGCTTAATAAGATATGCGCAGTTTCCATTTTCATTATAATATAATCCATCCACCAGATTGTCAGCTATAAATATCCCTCTGCCGTTGTAGTCTTTTTTGTCTATGTGGCAAAGATTTCCATCAAAACTGTGATATTTGAAAATATTAGCAGGTGCAAAACCCTTCCCCTGATCTTTGATACTGATCATAATTACACTTTTATCACTGGTTTCATCTTTAGTGTATTTATACCGCAAAGAGATAATTTTATCATTAGCCAGAATATCCTTATCAGCGTTTTTAATCATGTACTCATCATATATGCCGTCAGCTATAAGGTTTTGCTTTGCATCGTAGCCCAGCCCCAAACTGCCATGCTCAACGGCGTTCATCAATATCTCAGAAACAGCGTACTCAACCGTGTTCAGATCCTGCTGGTTAACCCCGTCACTGATCATCTTTTCTGTAAGCTTTTGTGAAAGATGCATTATCTCTTCAAGATCAGAATTTATAATATATTCTTCGTCAAAATCGTGGTTCAGGTTGGACTTTCTTATAAAAAAGAATGTCATATCGTCCTCGTTCTGGTTGATACGAGGTACCATTTTCGAAAGCAGATGTTTCTTTGAGTATGAAGCCGTAAAATCCTCTTTCAGGTAATCCATGTAGAGGTTATCGTCTTTTGTTGTGGTCTCTATAAGTCCGTCGGACATTATCATTATCTTTTCCACATCGGTAAGGTCTACTATTTCTATGTTTTTGCTGGCAATGCATCTCATTATGGGCAGATTGTTTGGTCTTATGGACTTAATGTCACCATTCTTGTCCGCCAGCAGAATTGGAGGCATGCCGTAGTTTGAAACAGTGAGCTTATTGCCGTTAGTGTCCAGAAGGGCAAAAACAACACAAAGCGCCTCCTCCTCCATCAGCCTGTCTCTTATGTAGTGTAAAAATGATGCTATAGTTCTGTTCAGGTCAAAGTCAAACTTTATTATGGAAAGCTCGAGTGAGTGGTTTATGAAAGATGTAGACTGAAGTGCTGTGACAGAAGCGGAGAGCCCTTTACCCATAGCATCGATGATATAGAAAAGATATCTGCCGTCTTTTATGTTTATGCTTCCGTATATGTCTCCGCTGAGAACATCCAGCGGTTTGAAATATGTCTCTATGTTGAAGTCTCCGGCAACAATGTTTGACACCTCGTCTTTTATCACAAGCATTTGTTTTTTAAACGCCATGCTTTGTTGAGAGGAGTGGTATCTCTGTTGATATTTCAGAAGCTCCAGCTCTTTCTGCTTATCCATATAATAAGACGAGACCTCACTGAAAATTATGACTGCACCTGCAAATACGCCGTTTTCTATGTTTGCCGAGCAGGTGGAGTTTATTGATATACGCTTCCCTTTAAAGGTCTCAATGTCATAATTATCTATGTAAACAGGCTGCTCAGTGAATTCTTCTATAGGGTATGGGTGAAAAGTGAAAATATCGTCCAGAGTTTGGCGCAGGATCTCTTTTTTGTCCATCTCAAGCAGATCTTCTGCCGCTTTGTTGGTATAGTTTATCTTGGCATCGTCATCCAGAATGATTATCCCTTCGCTCACGTTTCCCGCTAGGTTTCTCAGCCTTTTTAGAGCGTTTATCAGCACAACATTCTTTTTGTCGAAAAGAAGTACATCTTCTACAAATTTGCAAAGGTGTATTTCAAGGTTTGTTTTTGGGATAAAACGGGTTATCCCATACTTCATCATTTCAGAGACTTTAACAGCATCATCAGGGTCCACAACAGCAGCTACCAGTGCATTCACCCCGGACGCGGACAGTGAAGCAAGCGTATACTCATCTGCTGTATCTGAAGATATGATAACTCCATCTGGATCTTTTGTAAGCATAAGAGAGAAGTCAGCACTATTGCTCACGGTGTTTATCCTCACACCGGAGATACTTACGGTATCTGTGATTTGTCCGCATAAATTTTCGTCAGCATATAGCAAGACGTCTTTGTAGTTGCTCATGTTAAACAAATGATAATGTAAAACTCTTGTTCTTACAAATCACATTTCATTTATGTCCAAATATTATTTGCTCAGAGCAAAATCGACAGCCGCTTTACAGTGGCAGGCAGTAGTGTCAAAAAGGGTAATAGGGGAATCATCGTCTTTCAGTATAAGCCCGAGCTCAGTACATCCTAAAATGGCACACTGTGCACCTTCTTCGCTCTGGGTGTCCAGCATCTGAAGCATCATGTCTCTGGATTCTTCACGTACAATGCCTTTTACCAGTTCATCAAAAATGACTCTTTGGATGAATTCTCGCTCATCTTTACCAGGGATAGTTATCTCTATTCCGTTGTGAATATATACATCCTTCATGAAGTTTTCCTCCATGGTGAACTTAGTGCCCAGCAGAAGAGCTTTTTTGTAACCAGCGTCTTTCACTTCAGCAGATACAGCATCAGCGATGTGAAGAAAAGGGATTGATACTGAACGCTTAACGTCCTTAGCATTCATGTGAAGAGTATTAGTGCACAGCAGAATGCAGTCAGCGCCGGAGCTCATAAGCCTCGCCGCCGCAGAATTCAGTATAGCCGCTGTCTTGTCCCATCTCTCCTTAGACATATTTCTTTCAATTTCATCAAAATTAACAGAATTAAGAATGATTTTAGCGGAGTTATGCCTCCCTAGTCTTCTGTTCACTTCCTGGTTTATCATTCTGTAGTATTCTACAGTGGAAACCCAGCTCATACCGCCTATTAGGCCAATCGTTTTCATTTAACACCAAGTTTTTTCAGATTTTTATCATATGGAGCGGTTATGATCCCTTTTTCGGTGATAAACCCTGTCACAAGATTGTTTGGGGTTACATCAAAAGCCGGGTTTTCAACCTTTATGCCAACTGGGGCGGTGCGTTTGTCTCCGAAATGGCAGACCTCGTCTGCACCTCTTTGTTCTATCACTATATCTTTGCCGGTTTCTGTTCCCGGGTCAAAAGTAGAAGATGGACATGCCACATAAAATGGTATACCGAAATGCTTTGCCAAAATAGCAACGCCAAGTGTGCCTATTTTGTTTGCAACATCGCCATTTGCAGCAACCCTGTCTGTGCCTACTATAACAAGATCTATCTTGCCTTGTGCCATCATGCTTGCTGCCATATTATCGCAGATCAGGGTGACATTCAGCCCTGCTTTTTGCAGTTCCCACGCGGTTAGCCGTGAGCCCTGACAAAGCGGTCTTGTCTCGTCTGCATATACCTGAAACTTCACTCCGTCAGCCGCTGCCATATACATAGGAGCTGTAGCTGTTCCAAGTCTGGAAGTTGCCAGTGAACCCGCATTGCAATGAGTAAGCACTCCGAAGTCTTTTTTAATAAGCTCTTTGCCGTGACTGCCTATCCCTTCACAGATGGCTATGTCTTGTTTGTGTATATTAATGGCTTCAGCCACCATCTTTTCGTATATATTTTTTGGGCTTGTCTCACCAGAGGCATATACCTTTTTCATCACACGTTTAATGGCCCAGCTCAGATTAACAGCGGTTGGTCTTGAGCTGTTCAGGTAGTTAGCGTCATCTTTCAGCTCGGAAACAAAAGAGCTGTGCTAAAGGTCAAGATGAGCCTTTGCACATATGCAAAGTCCGTAAGCACCTGCTATCCCAATGGCTGGAGCACCTAGTACTTTTAGCATTTTTATAGCTTCATAAACATCTTTTCTGCTGTTAAGTTCTATTTCGGTGAATTCGTTTGGGAGTTTTGTCTGGTCAATGATGTAAAAAGTATCATCTTCCCATCTGACAGTATCCGGAAGTTTATCGAAGATCATATATCCCCTCTGTTTTAAGAAGAAGTTTTTTGTTTTCAGTACCGCTGGCGAAACCGCCGATCTTTCCGCCTGCTGCAATAACTCTGTGGCAGGGGAGTGCTATCATAAACCTATTTTTATTCATTGCAGAACCTACTGCTCTGTATGCCTTCGGATGCCCGGCAAGTTCCGCCAGTTTTCCGTAGCTAATGGTTCTGCCGCATGGGATTTCTGCCAGAGCCTTATATATGTTTTTTTGAAAACTTGTTGCCCACGAAAGATCAAAATCTTTCAGGGCTTCTGCAATGGTGGCTTTTTTTGTATGATCGCTTAAGAAGTCGGCAATGTATTGTAATTTCTCAGGAAGTTCTCCAGGTTCAAGCATTTGCGGCTGTGTTGTGGTAAGCTCATAAACTATGTTGTCGTCGCAGATCAGATAGATATCAAGACCTGCAATGTTTTTTACACAAGTCCACCTTTTCATTTTATGCTCCTAAAAGAAACGATCTGTCCCAGTCCTTCATAACAGGATCATAACCCTTAGAGCGTATCATATTACAAAATTCTTCGACACTCCTTTTGTCTTCTACCTCAAACTGCTTACCATCGTGCTCCTTTGAGTAGCCGCCGGGTTCGGTTTTTGACCCTGCGCTCATCTGGGTTACGCCAAGAGGGAGAAGGTTTTCACGCATCTGTGCAGGTTCTCTGGTGGAGATAACGAGTCCCACATCCGACTGGAACATTCTGTGCGCCAGCATCGACTGGACAAGGTTTGTGTCTGAAATTATTTCATATGGTTTAAAATTTCCTTCGGCTTTACGTATGCGGGGGAAAGAGATTGTTATATGTGTTTTCCAGTAGTTTTTAATAAGATAGCTTGCGTGGAGACCTGTGAAAAACTGCTCAGTACGAAAGTCTTTCAGCCCCATCAAAGAGCCCACACCAACAAAACGGAATCCAGCCTCAGCACCCCTTTCAGGCCCATGCAGTCTCCAGTCGAAGTCACGTTTTTTGCCGGCAGGGTGTACCTCTGCATATTTTTCACGGCAGTACGTCTCCTGATAAAGAGTCAGCCCGTCCACTCCATTGTCATACATTATCTTGTATTCTTCTGTAGACATAGGGAATACCTCTATAGCCATAGAAGAGAAATGTTTGTTAATCAGTTCAAGAGCTTCGACCATATAATCTATTCCCACCTGTTTCGGCGATTCGCCTGTCACAAGCAGCAGATGCTTGATGCCCAGTCCTGCTATGTGCTGCGCCTCCTGAATAATCTCTTCCTTGGTCAGCGTTACCCTGGGTATCTGATTATGAGTGTTAAATCCGCAGTAAACACATGAGTTTGTGCATTCGTTTGAAAGGTAGAGCGGTGCGTATATTTTGATAGTATTCCCGAATCTCTGCTTGGTTATTCGATGAGCCTCTTCTGCCATGGGTTCGACAAATTTCTCCGCAGCAGGCGAAAGCAGGGCAGCGAAATCCTCTTCGGTCATCTTTGATGCGCCAAGAGCCAACTCCACGTCCTTTTCGCTTCTGGAATGTATGAAATCCTGTACTTCTTTTAACTTGTAAGTGTCTAATAGGTTTTGAAACATTTAATTCCTCAAAAACCCTGTAAGCGGGCTTGATGCGGATGCCTTCTCTTTTTGACAGGGCATTCCGGCATCTCTTGCTGTTACTGCTGCTTCCACGGCGAGTTTGAATGCTGTGGCCATTTTCACAGGGTCTTTCGCTGTGGCTATAGCAGTGTTCACCAGTACAGAATCAGCGCCCATCTCTATGGCCAATGCGGCGTGGGAAGGAGCACCTATCCCTGCATCTACAACAACAGGCACGTTTGCCTGTTCTATGATTATCCGCAGATTTTCTATTGTCGAAATCCCTTTATTGCTGCCGATTGGAGAGCCTAGGGGCATAACAGTTACGGTGCCGATCTCTTCTAACCTTTTACACAGGATAGGGTCTGCGTTTATATACGGGAGCACCTTAAATCCTTCTTTTACAAGGATCTGAGCCGCCTTAAAGGTCTCTATGGGGTCAGGAAGCAGATAGTATGGGTCTGGTGTGACCTCCAGTTTTATCCACGGCTCGCACCCTGCGGCACGTGCTATGCGGGCAAGCCTTACTGCCTCTTCTGCATCTCTTGCACCGGATGTGTTTGGTAAAAGCAGATATTTGTCTGGTGTGATGTGTTTTAAAATATCATCTGACTGGTTGTTTATGTCAACACGTCTCATGGCAACAGTGACTATCTCTGCGCCGGAGGCCTCTGCTGCGCTGGCCATAAGGTCTGAGTTTGCGAATTTTCCTGTCCCTACCATAAGTCTGCTGCGAAATTTTCTTCCGTCTATAACGAGCTCATTGCTAAACATTGACGTACTCCGACTATATAATTGTAAAGATTTAAACTAGGGGTAGGTAGGGCTATAATAGCTTTTTCAGAATTTATGTCAATAACATAAAATGCAGCTAAGTCCTTAAGCGTACAACCCGCTACGGCTGTGTTATAATTATACATGAATATTTCCCCGCAAATGAAAAGTATTATATTTATTATGGTCTGTATCTCTGTGGTCTTTGCTGTGTCTACACATTTCAGAGTTGCTCAGTATGAAGCTTGGAAGAAGCTCCCTCACGAAAATGAACGAATAGCCTATCTCTCTGCAATGACTGATGATGCACACTACTGGAACAGATTAGCTAAAGAATATATAAAAGGTATTGATGACGAACCGGGTGCTGACCATATGAGATTTTTCCCTGATGGTGAGGGGAGTCTGCGTCCTGTTCCTCTTCTGAGTGTGATGCTTGCGAAAGGCGCATCACTTTTAAACGTAAGTGTTGAGTGGGCAGGCATATATATGTCACCGGTATTGGCAGGCCTGTTTATTATCCCGCTGTTTTGTTATTTTTATTTTTTGGGTATGCCTGCAGCAGGTGTTTTAGGCGGGCTATTGGGGACTTTTTCATTTTATTATTACATAAGAACCTCTTTTGGGTATGTTGATACAGATATTCTGAACCTTTTTTTCCTTTATACAACTTCTCTATTTATTCTTATGGCAACCGAAGATGCTGACAGAAAAAAAGTCATACTCTTTTCAGCTTTAGCCGGGCTCACCCAGTTCTTCTTTTACTGGTGGTATTTTAAACCGGGGATAACCGTTGTTTTTTTAGCAGTTTATATACTTGCCATGCTCATTGCAAAAAGGGATGAACCGAAGCTTGTATTATATGGTGTTGTGGCTTTTGTGGTCTGCTCAAACCCTTTCAATCTGTTAGGTGGGCTTATTAACCTGAAAGATTTACTGATAAAATATCTTACAGGGAGCAGTGCTGTAGGGACATATTTTCCTAACGCTTTACAGACAATATCTGAGTTTCAGAGTCTTGGTATTAAAAAAGTTCTGGGGGGGTTGTTGTCATCGCAGGCTGTTGCACTGGCTGGTTTACTGCTGTTTATTATTTTCTTTGTAAGGCATTGGAGACGGATGATACCGCTAGCTCCGATTATATTATTAGGGATGATGGCTTTTGTGAGTTCGATACGATTTTCATACTATCTGGCTGCTTTCATAGGAATTGGTTATGGCATGAGTATCCATTTTCTGGTCAGCCGTTTCTTAAAGGGGAGGGTCAGCGAAGTTTATCATCAATATCTTGCGGTTGGTTTAGCCGCTGTTTTCTTCTTAAGTGTACTGCCTATGACAGCTTATGACAAGATGAGGCTTCCAAGTTCTTCGAAGTCAAAATTAGCAAAAGCTTACGAAGAACTTAAATCAAAAATACCTGAAGATTCGCCTGTATATACATGGTGGGATGATGGGTACAAAATAGCAAACATAGCAGACAGGGCTACTTTTCACGATGGCGGTATTCAACAGACAGCAAAGACTTACTTTATCGCTAGAAGTTTTGTTTCAAACAGTCAGGAAGAACTGCATGCAACAATTAAATATCTGGAAGAGAAAGGGTACGCAGAGATAAAAAAGATGACAGAGGCCGGAGAGCCTCCGCAAGAAATTATAGACGATGTGGTAAATTATGAAAGTAGACAAAAGAGCAAAGCATATCTGTTGTTTTCTAATGACATGATAGCCAAATATCCGGCGTTTAACATGCTTGGAAACTGGGATTTTGAGAAACAGTCGGGAGAGCTGAAGGGCTTCACTTTTACTAATTGTTATAAGCTTGAGTTTGGCAAGCTTCATTGCGATGCAGGTGCGTTTGATTTAAATAAAGGCTACCAGAACGAGAGTGTCCCTATAAAAAGATTTCTGTTTATCGAAAACGGTCATGTCACAAAAGACCGCACGTTTCAAAATGAAGAAGGCATCTATCTGGAGATTATGTTTCAGGATAAAAGATTCGCTGGTGCTCTGATTATGAACAAAGAGATATTTCAGTCTAATTTCAACCAGATGTTTGTTCTTGGCAGATTTGACTTCGGGAAGTTCAGGCAAGTGTACAATGAAGCACCCTATGTAAGAGTTTTTAAAGTTATGTACTGAGGCAGGAGAACAAAGATGGATGAACTGGTTTCTATTATACTGCCTATGTATAATGATGAAAAATTTATTAAAGAAGCAGTCAGTTCAGTGTTGTCGCAGACATATGAAAACTGGGAAATGATCATCATTGATGATGCCTCCACGGAAAACTCATTAGAGATCATTGAAGACTTTGCTAGTAATGACAGCAGGATAAGGGTTTTCAGCTTTGACAAAAACAAAGGACTTAGTGAAGCCAGAAACAAAGCAATTGAGGAAGCCGGAGGGAAATATATTGCATTTCTTGACTCGGATGATCTTTGGCTTCCGGAAAAACTAGAAAGACAGATAGATTTTATGAAAGAGAATAATCTTCCATTCAACTATAGTTCATATTTTCTGATAGATTCTTTAGGGGATGATATTGGTAAGTTTATCACTAAGCGAAGTCTCACTTACAAAGACATTTTAAAGACGTGCAGCATCGGTATGCTTACTGTTGTGTATGATGCTGAAAAGATAGGGAAGAGACCGTTCGAACTCGTTCATATGAGAGAGGATTATCTCCTTTGGCTGAGTATAGTTAAGGAACTAAAAGTCGTATATGGCATTCTGGAGCCCCTTGCGAAATACAGAGTAAGAGGCAGATCAGTATCTTCTAACAAGCTAAAAGCTGCTGCTAAGCAGTGGCGTGTATACAGAGATCATCTTGGTTATTCTTTTGTTAGAAGCCTTTACTATTTTGTTCACTATGCCTTTTTCGGGATAAAAAAACACTACTTAAGCTTCATCAGGTTAAATGCAAATAAGATAACAAGAACCCGTTAATCCCATATCATACTGACTTCTTTATGCTTAATCCTATAGTATCTACTTGTTTCGCTTCGTGTATTAATTTCTTTATTGTAAAACTAATCTTTGCGTGTATAATAATGCATATTGTTGCCTAAATGTGACGTCTTTAGGTAATCTCATGGGGTTTGTGAATGAATAATATTCGGTTGGTTATCCTAATTATAGTCCTTGTAATAGTACTGCTTTCGCTAAGCTTGGGAATATACAGCTCCAAGTTTAATGACTTGCTGGTTGAAGCAAACGGTTTTGTTTTAGACTTAATAATGGCTTTCATGGTTGTCTATTATTTTATGTCGAAAGATAGAAAATCCTTCTTAAAAAGAAGAGTGCAAGCAATGAAAAAAAATCTGGCGGCAAGAGACCCTCTTGTTTTTAAGGAGACATTGATAGATCTGAACTCTTTAGGTTTTACTGCACTTGATCTTGCGGGGGGTGACTTTAGAGGATGTGACTTTTCTGAACTAAATGTTTCAGGTGGATCGCTGAGATCTGCATCATTTGATGCCCGAACATGCTTTGTAGGCGCTGACCTTTCAGAGTGTAATCTTGAAGACATTACAGGAGACTTTTTGGTAGATATATTATCTCAGGCGAGGTCTCTGAGAGGAGCGACGTTGAAGTCTGATTTACGTATAAAGATTTCAAATAAAAATCCAAGAATTTTTACGAGGTAAACACTATGACAGAAGGATTTAAAAAAAGTATTGGTAATTCATTTTGCAGGAACTTCATTCTAGTACATGATGAGCTTTTCAACGAGGTCGAAGTAGATCGAGAGGTAAACAGGCTAATCAATAAAACTAAAAAGCAAATTGTTGAGATAATGGGAATTATTGAGCCAAGAACGTCATGTATGGTTAATACTGCAAACCCTAATAACGATTCACAGCAGATTCTTGCTAATAATTCAGTTTTCAAAAATAAAGTCCGGGTAATTGTAGATGCAAGAAATTTATCAAATTCAGATCATTTATCCCCTTGGGCTTTCAATGATCCTACAAAAGTTCTTACTAAGGTATGCATGCAGAATGGAGATAATACTGATTATGATAATATAGCCGGTTGTCTTCAATATGTGGGAAATGACGTAAAGGACATAATCAGGGCTATTCATGATACTATGCTAGACGTAATGACCACGAAGTCATTTTTTGAAATACCAGATAATATCTCTGACGCTGAAAACATGCGTATTTTCAATAACAAAAGACAATTTCTTGTTGGAATAGGGGTAAAATTGCCTCTGCATGCTGATAGTATATACATACCTATCGCCAGTGCATTTTGGAAAAATGAGACTTTTGACGCTGAAGGCTATGTTAATGCTTGGTCGCTTATTTTGAGTGGTGCGAAAGTGCCAGTTTTTACAAAATCATCCTCTAGAGATTATTCTGTTGTTTTTCGCGACTATAAAGGCCCCCAACCCCCAGTATCAGATGTTAAGGGTTGGTTGAATGTTGCAGACCCTGGGAGTTATGTTTTTATGTATTTAACTGCAAAAAAACCTCTAAACAATGTGGAAGTGCTTAAAAGAAATTTTGGAAATAAAAACTGGTACATAGACTCATACGATAATCTGTATAAATGGAGAGGCGTTAGGGGTCTGATTACAATTTATCCTTTTATACTAAAATAAAAAGGAGATTCAAATGTCTGCAAAAGAGAAAAATGAAACTATTGAGAACGGTACAAAAGTGATACCTCTTTACTGTTTAACTATGGATATAATTGGCCACAAAGAGATGGCGATGATAGATGACGGTTATATGGAAACGTCTCTAAATGTTTTTAAGAGTACACTTACAAATTAATCAAAATATTTAACAGATTCGTTTCTGTTTATAGGTTTGGATTCAGCATTTGTAATAAGTAAGTCAATCGAAGCAGTTGTTGATTTTGCAAAAGAGGTTAGAAAGAAGACTCTTCGGGAATCAGTCTTTATTAGAGCTACTGTGATGAAAGAAGAGACAAGAGATCTTCAAGATATCAACAGCATCCTGCAAAGTAGTCAGACAAAAGATGGTAACATAATTCATATTGGTGCAAGCCTTGAGGGTGTCGAATCGCTAATGATCAAAAATCACTATAGTTTTAAGGGAATAGGGATATGTTTTAAGAATGTCCTTGATGGTGATGCTGAAAACAGTGAGCATTTATATAATATTTATCAAGATAAAGTCGGGCAAAAATTGTTTTATGACTACAGAGATTTACGACTTGATGTGAGCGAATATGAAAAATACAATATAGAAGAGATATTTATCACATTTCTTACAATCTATAGGCTAAGTAAAAGCGCAGGTAGATATTTTCTCCCTCTATTGATTGCATTTGCGCAATCTATCCCAGAAGCTGATACAGCGAGTTTTGTCGAAGAGCTTAAAGAACGTAAAAACTTCTCTGATATAAGCGGTAATTCAAGTTTCGAATTTTATAAAGTATTGTTAAGCAGCTTATCATTTATACATAACATGCTTGGATTTGAGTATATACTGTTTACGGTTATGAACAATATGATAAACAGCTGTCCTGATTTAAAACGTGATGAGGCAGGGGCAAAGCTAGTTTTTGCAGACTTCTTCAGGTATTCAAAACCTTTTGACCTTATAAACAATGTTCATGGCGAATTACTGCAAACCGAAAACAAAAAATTAATAAACAAGTATTATTTCAGGCACAAATTTAAGCCTGAGGTTAGAAGCAAAAAGGTGAAGTAGGGTTACTGAATTTAGAAATTAATCAAAACTATTTAATCTTCGTGAAGTTTGTATGAATTATGCTACATAAAAAAGCCCTGCCGTTAAGACAGGGCTTTATGATTAGTTTTGTTTTATTCTGCTGAGTGCCTTAAAGGCTACTGAGACAGAGCAGCATGCATTTATTTCTGAAGCTGCTTCGCTACTTCCTCCGCAAAATTCTCGGACTTTTTTTCGAGTCCTTCCCCCAGTTCATATCTTGTATATGAGATTATTTTAGCGTCTTTTTCTTTAAGAAGCTGCGCTATTGTCACATCGGGGTTTTTTACGAAAGGCTGGCTCACAAGGCACACCTCTTTGAGAAGTTTTGCAACCTGACCTTTGATGATGTTTGGTATCATCTTTTCAGGCTTGCCCTGCTCAGCGAGTTTTGCAGCGAAGATCTCTTTCTCTTTTTCTATATAGTCCGCGTCTACAAAGCTCTCGTCGAGATATTTTGGGTTGCTTGCAGCTATGTGCAGGCAGAGGTCTTTGGAGAGTTCTTCGTCGCCGCCTTCAAGATTAACGATAACACCGATTTTTCCACCCATGTGGATGTATGTAGATACGTTTTCGCCGTCAACTTTAGCAAATCTTCTAAGGCTGAGTTTCTCTCCGATTGTAGCTACCTTGCTGTTAAGGTACTCTTCTACAGTCTGACCGCCTTTTGTTGTTTCAGCCATAAGAGCGTCAACATCAGCAGGAGATTTCTCAAGTACGAGATCAGCGATCTCCTGAGCGAAGTTTTTGAAATCTTCGTTTTTAGCAACAAAGTCAGTTTCGGAGTTAACTTCTATGATAACTCCTGATTTATTATCTTTAAGGCTGGCTACAACAGCACCTTCTGCTGCTATTCTGCCAGATTTCTTAGCTGCCGCTGCGAGACCTTTTGTACGCAGGAAATCTATTGCTCCCTCCATATCTCCGTCAACTTCGCCAAGAGCCTTTTTACAATCCATCATACCAGCTCCGGTTTTCTCACGAAGCTCTTTAACCATTGCGGCTGTAATCTGTGCCATTGATTACTTCTCCTCTTCTTTTACTTCTTCTTTGGCTTCAGCAGCTTCTGCTGCAGCCTCTTCTTCTACGATCTCTTCAACAGGAACATCTTCAGCTTCTGCAGCAGCAGCTTGTTCCTGTTCGCCGGCCATATCTTCTTCTCTCATCTGACGGCCTTCGATGATGGCATCAGCAATACGGCCAGAGATAAGCTGGCACGCACGGATAGCATCGTCGTTACCTGGGATAGGAAGGTCAACAAGATCTGGATCGCAGTTTGTGTCTACGATAGCGATTATTGGTATATCAAGTTTTTTAGCCTCAGCCACTGCGTTTTGCTCCATCTTAATATCTATGATGAATATAACATCAGGGATGCCTGGCATGTCTTTGATGCCGCCGAGGTTTTTAGAAAGTTTGTCCATCTCTCTTTTGAGTTTGGAAGCTTCCTTTTTAGTATATTTGTTTATGTACCCGGACTCGAACATCTCTTCGAGCTCTTTCAGTCTCTGTATACGAGTTTTTATTGTCTGAAAGTTTGTAAGTGTACCGCCTAGCCAGCGCTCATTCATATAGAATGCTTCGCACTTTTTATCAGCATCTCTGATAGCTTCCTGAGCTTGCTTTTTTGTACCTACGAAAAGAAAGTTGCTCCCTTTGCGTGATGCATCTCTTGTAAACTCATAAGCAGTGTTGAAACACTGAACAGTTTTCTGCAGGTCAAGGATGTATATCCCGTTTCTAGCGCCGAAAACATATTTGGACATTTTCGGGTTCCAGCGTTTTGTCTGGTGACCGAAGTGTACACCCGCCTCAAGCAGGTTTTTAATGGAAATGTAAGACATTGCTCCTCCAATTTACGATATCTCCCAAAGATATCATTTATTTTGTTATTCCTCCGCCCCTGCATTCCGCCACCCGAAAGAGTTTCAGGCACTTGTCGGAATTGCACGCAATTAGGGCGTGTGTAATGGGGCTATACTTATAGCAATGGCAAGGTAAAAAATCAAGAAATTTCTGATACAAAAAAAACTTATTGCGTGTATTATGTCATTGAGTTTTGTTATTTCAGATAAATGTCAGAGGTATGTGATGTTTCCTTATCTTTTCAAGATAGGCTTTTTTGAGCTGCGGGTCTACAGTCTTATGTACATCATCGGACTGCTTTTATGTATATATATGGTACGCAGAAAAGCTGAACTTTTAGATACTAAAAAGGAGAGCGTGGAAAACGCAGTGATAGTTACGTTCCTCATGTCCATATTAGGGGCAAGGATGTACTATGTCCTTTTCCGATGGGACTATTACGACGGAAACTTTTTTGAGATGATAGCTGTTTGGCATGGCGGTCTTGCTATCCACGGCGGTATTATTGCAGGCATACTTACCATACTTGTTTACTGCAGGATAAAAAATATAAACCCTATAAAACTTGGTGACTCTATTGTTCCCTGGCTTCTTTTTGCACAGGGTTTAGGTCGTATAGGAAACCTTGCTAATGGCGAAGCTCACGGCGTGCCAACCATCACCCCGCCGTCAGTAATTTTTCAGATGAAAAACGGCTTTCAGGAATTCTGGAAGACAGTTCTGAATCAGGAAGGCCTTATAGATGCGCCACAGTCAATAACTAAGCTGACGAGCAGAATACCGTTAGACGTGAATTTTAAAGGTCAAGTGCTTACGTTAAAGGAATATTTCCCATGGGGCATCAGTTTTTCTGGCAAATATAACACTCCGGCATTTCAGGAATTCGGACGACTTCCTGTGCATCCTACATTTATATATGAAATGCTGCTCAATTTTATATTTTTCATACCGCTATATATCCTTTGGAGAAAAGACAGAAACATAGGGACAGGTAAACTGGTCGGACTCTACCTTATCTTTTACGCTTTTATCAGAAGCTTTGTCACTTTTTTTCGTGCTGATGATCTTATGGCAGGTCCGTTCAGAGCGCCACACCTCATTAGCATTATCATGATATTTGTTGGCGCGGGCTTTCTTTTTGCAGCATGGCGAAAAAAATCACATTAACTTTCAGACGTTTTTATCATTGGATGAATAGAAGCTGGTCAACAGTTAACTTATGTATAGAAGAAACGTGCAGCTTTGATACTTTTAATAAACTACTGTATTGAGAAATATAAAAAGGTTCTATAATAAATAAAATGAAAAATGATTATTTTTATGTTAAACTAATATACTTTTATACTTTGAAGACACATAAAAAATGCTAAGATTTTTTAATATACATTTAGGAGGGGACGGATGCGCCTTTCAAAGGATTTTGTTAAAACACTACTTATAATTTTTATGCTATCCTGCACTTCTTTTTCATACGCTTATGAATACCCTGTGGTTGGCGAATATAATGCTAATTATGCAAAGGTTTTTAGCGCAATAAAAGAGGGCAGATGTGATAACATGAAAGACGAGCTGAAAGCTCTCAATGAGGCCGAAGGAGTCTCTTCTAATATTTATTTGGCAATCTGTTATTTTGAGACCAGTCAAAGTGACAAAGGATTCAAAGTTCTTGACGGTATGCTGGTTAATCAGGAATACGACGAGGTTCTGTATATTTCTGAGTCAAAAATGAACGAAGCAGACAGTGATCCTAGATTTATCAAATACAGAGGGTTAGCGTATTTTAATATTGGCGCTTTTGATAATGCAATGACTGACCTTGAGCTTTACCTCTCTCAATACATGGATGAAGATGTTCTTTTTAGTCTTGTAGATATTTATGTTTCACTCAAATCTTTTGACCGAGCCTCTGCAACACTGGAGAAAGCTCCTGATAAAAACGGACGCTATTATTATAGAAAAGGCCGCATCGCTCTTCGCACAGGAAAGACTGTAACAGCACTGAACAACCTCCGCATGATAACAACTCAGGACGAAAAAGTATTTCCAAGTGCTAAAATGCTTATTGGTGAAATATGTGCAAGTTCTAAAAGATATATCTGTGCAGAAAGAGAATATGCTGCTGCGGCAGCCACTGAAGAATATTATGACACAGGGCTGAATAAGATAGAGAAACTGAAAGAGTCTCAGAAGCTGTTTACCGGTTTCCTTAGTATTGGCGAGCAGTATGATACAAACGTTACCTCAATTGATGCAAATGAGATTCCAGGTGCCAGTGAGGTCAGCAGTGTGAGAAATTATGCTGTAGCTGATATAAAACTTAATTTTTACCCATCTTTCGCAGACACTGTTTCCATCGGGACAATGCACTATAAAACATGGAACCATGAGCTGCACTCTTATGATATGAATATGCACAAATTATACTTTCTGATGAAACATGGTTATGATAATTTCGAAGTGACACTGCCTAAGATATCTGCAGGGATAACCTATTTCAATGGTGAGAAGTTCTCTACATCATTATCTGCAGAAGGATCTTTTACCTTTAAGACCGATACATGGAGGTTCACAGTTCCTGTTGTTGTAACTAAAAGCGAATATGAAGGTGATGAGGGTTTAGAAGAGATAAGCAAAGACGGCTACAAATATCAAGCCTCGCTTAATATCGCTAAGACATTTGCTCAGAAATATACTGCAAGTATTTCCGGTGGCTATGCTATTGACGATGTAGCTGGTTATCTTAAACAAAAGAGAGATACAACTTTTAAAGCTTCACTCAGCGCAAGATTGACTAAAAAGTTTACACCGACCCTAGCTTTTAACTATGCAAACTATGACTATGACGACATAGATAGAGAGGATGAGTTTTACAGCTATTCTCTGAAAGGGATGTATATCGTAACACCAAACATTTTTATTGGCGGTGGTGTTACTTATACAACAACAGACTCTAATGAAAACACTTACGACTATTCCAAAACTGTTACGGAAATGTCTATAAGTTACTCATTCTAAGGAGAAAGGTTATGTTTAAAAGACTTATTATAATAATTCTGGCAACAGCGGTTGCAATACCAGCACTCGCTTTGGAGAAAGCAGCAGAAGTGACTGCTTCCAAAGGGAGAGTGGAGATAGTCCACGGTGACGCTGTTATGGGTAAGAGAGCTGAAAAGGGCTCTGAGCTGATTTTTAAGGATATACTCCGTACAAAAAGAAGGGGATACGCTGAAGTTGGCTTTATCGATGGGACAAATGTAAAAGTCTTTGAAAAATCAAGACTTACAATAAATGGTCTCGAGCGTTTGACTGACGGTTATAACGCTGAGATACAGAAAGGAAAGGTACTTTTTAATGTTGAAAAGATGGAAGATGTCGCAGGCGATTTTCGTGTTAAGACAACAAACTCTATCATCGGTGTTAAAGGTACAACTTTTGGTGTTGTTTCCGGCGGTCTAGTTACTATTGTTGAAGTTTACAATGGTAACGTTGAAGTCATTGCTACTGTTAGCAGGGGAGATTTCGAAGCAGGCAAAGTTGATGTAGGTGCTATTGAAGGCACAGGCAAAGGTGGCGATGCAGTGGCTAACAAGGGCACAGTAGTGGCAAACCTAAGCTCCGGTCAGGGGATGGTTCTCTCTTCCAGCGGTGATGTACAGGTTTACGAGTTTAGCAATGATGGCGACAGCAAGTCACTTATTTTCGAGGGTGAAGTTGCTACCGGTGAGGATAAATCTGAAGGTGAAAGCGCTGATGAAGGCGGCGAAGACGGCGACGACGGCAAAACTGATGATAGCGGTGACGACGACAGCACAGCAGATGATGGTACAGCAGACGAAGGTACCGCAGACGAGGGCACAGCAGACGAGGGCACAGCTGATGATGGCGGAGCAGACGATGGCGCAGCAGACGAAGGCGCAGCAGGTAATGTCGCTGCAGGTGGCGCAGACAGTTCAGGCGATGACGGTGCAGGCGGCGTAGGTGATGGCGGTGGTGATGCAGATAATGCTGCATTTGCTAGCATCGGCCTTGTGGAAGAGTCAAATGCTGGCGGCGGAGACGAAGGGCTTGACCTTTTTGGCGGTGGAGGTCTAGGAGATACAGGTGGTGCTGGTGAAGGTGCAGACACTGGTGGCGATTTGGGTGGTGCTCTTGCAGATATGGGTATTCCGTCTGGAAACAATGACCCTGCCTCTGGAGGTGTGCCAGATGTACCAGGTGCACAAGCTGATGATACACCGGATGTTGGAGATGTGTCAGACGATTTGGCTGATACTGTAAGCGATGCAGAAGATTTCTATACTGACCCAGATGTAAAACCAGATACTGAGGAGCAGATAGATTATGCAACAGGTATTGTGAATATAAACATCAAGTTTAAATAAAACAGATATTATTTTGATAGATCAACTGAGGCCGGGGTTTCTCCGGCCTTTTTTGTTGGTGTTAATTTAGTTTTCGTATTTTGATTGTTTAATGTTGCCTCTTCTTTCATATCTTCCAGAATCTTTCTTGTCTTTGGGCTGCAAATGCAGTCGGCGACTTTCTCAGCATTTTCATTCATAGCATATGCCATTGTCTTTTGTGGATATCTTTTTATCTTTCAGAATCAGCCCTGCAAATTTTGCTCCTGTGTAAAGAGGTGTTTCTGAGGCGAAAGCATATTCCGCTGTAAAAGAGAGGAGACTGGCAGATTCACTTATGAGGACATCCTTGTCTGAGATGTTTTGCAGATCAGAAAGCCTGAACGCCAAAGATGCTGCATAGTTTTCCGTTGCAAGCTCTTTGTGGTTAAAGTCCAGACAGGGGAGATGCTTCTCTGTTATTGATTTGTTTATCTGTGCCGATGCAAACTCTTCTGCGTTTACAATGTCTTTTTCATAAAGCATGTTAGGCAAGCACAGAGCCGAAAATCTTTCATTCTGCCACTTTCGAAAGTTTAAGGTGAACGGGATGTTTCCGAAAAAATCATCCTGAAGTATCTTGTTTATTTCACTCAGTTCAAAAAAGAAAATGTCATTGGTATTGGTGATCATTTGATCCTTCACGAAGCTTTCACCAGTTTCAATGAGTATGCTGCGAAGCTTTCCAGTGAGCGATGAGCACAAAAGGAAAAGCTCATCCCTCATCCTTAGATACTCGTGACATTTGTTGAGTTTTTCAATGTATTTAGATTTACTCAGAGTCAGCCTTTTAGAGCTAGGGAGCGTTTTAAACATCTCATCTGGGGTGAGATGTTCTAAACCGAGTGACTTTATATCACAAGGAGCAACAGCAGGGTCAAAGCAGGAGTGAACGGCTTGAATATCTTTGTTTAATATGCTGTCTGAGCGTGTTTGATAGATTTGTGTCAGGGTGTCGTTTAATTTTTTGCCTGTTAATTTATGGAAAGATGTAAAAGCAGTCCATAGTCTTATATAGACCATTTCCCACGCCATGACACAAAGTGCCGTAAGTTCTACAAACTCGTCTGTGTGAATATCTTGAGAATCCAGTTTTTTTACTGACTGTTTTATATCATCCAGCGTTTCTGTGATTTCAGAATCTTTGATTTTAAGGTCAGAATCGTCAGGAATTCCAAAGAAAGGCTTTTTTACCTTTTTAAATATTGACGGCGCGAAGTTTAGCAAAAAAAAGTCTGACGGCTGTCTGAAAGCCGGTATGATTGTTTCCACATTCGAAGTGTTCATATATATTCGCCCGAAAAGAAGCTTAATGGACGGTGAGTGAGTTTTAATGCTGCAGCTTGAGAAAAGCGGATTCATTATATCAGGCACACCGGAGACCAACGACATCATCAAGGGGGAGAGTGTGTCAGGAAATATTTCACTGAATGGATTGCGGTTGAATAGGTGCTTGGCTTCTATAAAATCGCCTTTACCCAGTGATTTCTCCACTTTAGTAAGCGGTGATTCTATCTGCGAATCACGTCTGTCTGATTTTGCGGGTGTTGTCTCACAGGCTTGCGCATCGTATATATAATGTTCATTACTCTCATTCAGAGTTATAGTAAGGACTACTGGTTTCCTTAGTGTACGTTCCGTTTCGGCGCATGTCTGTGCAAGCTCGTTCAGTTTTTTGTCGTCTAAAAGCGTTTTGCCATGTAAATGCCTGATGTTGTCTTTGTACACACCTTTGACAAATACTACCTGCCATTCAGCGTCTTCTAAATGAAAAAATCCGTAGTTTCCTCTGAAATGAGGATAGATTGTTACAGTTTTGCAGAGAATCTCCGTACTGATTTTTGCGCCTGACTTTTCAATATTATTCATCAACTCATTCATGTGCAGATTATCACTGCATTCATGTTAATATGTCAATATATTATCTATAGTATTATACTCATAAATACTTGTTGAAAGTGACCAGTTGTGAAGCTAAAATAACCACATTGGAGGTCTGTATGGAAGTGGTGCTTATAAATGCTGCTGCCAGTTCTGATGTGAACTCCGGTTTTATCGCAGATAAGCTGGCAGAAAAATATGAAGGCTGCAATAGATTTGATCTTTGCAGTCTGAAGTTCGATGTTTCTCACCCCGTAAGGAAGGATGACAGCGGTTTTAAGCCTGAACTAGTAGAAGAGAGCCTCAGAGATGCAATGTCTGCGGTTAATGTTGCGGATCTCATTATTTTCATAGCCCCGAACTACTTCAGCTTTATTTCTGGCATGGCCAAAATGTTTTTAGACAGGTTTTGTGTTTTCCAAAATTTCAGCGGTATGCCTACGTTCCCGAACAAAGAGAATAAGAAGTTCTTTTTTATCCTTACGCAAGGCTCTCCAAACAGAAGCCACGGGCAGTCAACTCAGGATTGGATGAAGCACTTTGCAGGGATATTTAAAATGAAATTCTTTGGCATGACCATACCAAACTGCAAGGGCCGTGAACCGGAAGCGGCGAAGATGAAGATAGACGAGATATCCATGTCACTGAACATGTTTACATAATAAGTATAACCAATTCAACGGAGGTATTTTTAAATGGGAGTCAGCTATAAAGAACTCGGTCTGGTAAACACCAGAGAAATGTTTGCGAAAGCTATGGAGGGGAAATACGCTATCCCTGCATACAATTTTAATAATCTTGAGCAGCTTCAGGCAATAATTTCTGCCTGTGTTGCCACAAAGTCACCAGTTATCCTGCAGGTTTCGAAGGGAGCCAGAGAGTATGCGAACCAAACAATGCTCCGTTACATGGCAATGGGTGCAGTTGAATACGCAAAAGAGCTTGGATACCCTCTGCCTATAGCCCTTCACCTTGATCACGGCGATTCATTTGAAACATGTAAAAGCTGTGTTGATTTCGGATTTTCAAGCGTAATGATCGACGGCTCACATCATTCATTTGAAGAAAATATTGCTGTAACCAAAAAGGTTGTGGAATATGCTCATGCCCACGATGTAACAGTTGAGGGGGAGCTTGGAATACTTGCAGGGATAGAAGATGACGTTGTCGCAGAGAAATCCAGCTACACAGACCCTGATCAGGTGGTAGAGTTTGTAGAGAAAACAGGAGTTGATTCTCTTGCTATATCTATAGGTACATCACACGGTGCTTTCAAGTTCAAGGCTGGACAGCCTGTGCCGCCCCTTAGGTTCGACATACTCGAAGAGTGCGAGAAACGTATACCGGGTTTCCCTATTGTCCTTCACGGGGCATCCAGTGTCCTTCAGGACTATGTAGAGATGATCAACCAGTATGGCGGAAATCTTGAAGGAGCGCTTGGTGTTCCTGAGGAGCAGCTTAGAAAGGCGGCTGCATCTGCGGTGTGCAAGATAAATATAGATTCAGACGGTCGACTGGTGTTCACTGCAAAGATTCGTGAGTATCTTGCGAAAAACCCTGGCCACTTTGACCCTCGCCAATACCTGAAACCTGCAAGAGCAGAACTGGTAGAGATGTATAAGGCTAAGAATATGAACGTTGTGGGCTCAGCTAACAGAGCCTGATATATTAAGGTGCTTGATGCACCTTAGAAGCTTCTGCATATCTACTGCACAATATATAATGACACTATAGCGAAAGCCCCTTTTTAAAGGGGCTTTCGTTTATTGTAAACGCATGATAAATCGCATAAAAATATTTTTTTAAAAAAAGCAAAGAAAGTGGTTGACTCAAGTGTTCGGATTAGGTATAACTTCCTTCCGCTCAGTAATGAACGGGTTGTTTGAAAAGCCTTTTAAAAGGCAAAAAAAGTTGTCAGAAGGGAGTTAAAAAAAACTTTAAATAACCTGTTGACACAGGTAAACAACTTCTGTATAACTATCCCTCGTTGCTCAAATAACTGAGCGGCGAAAAAAACTTCAGGACGAAAGATATTAATCCTGATTTCAGCTGTTTGACATTTGAATAAGGTCGATATGTTATAAGGAAACAGTGATGTTTTTGGGCTAACTGCTTCGGTGGTTAGTAACAATAAAGAGTTTGGATGGAGAGTTTG
>PKTM01000001.1 GCA_002869145.1 Denitrovibrio sp. | reverse complement strand
AGTTCTGCCGAATGCTACTATGTCGATAAAGCAGGTTTCTTCTTTGTCTCTTGTTTTTCTGTTAACCGCTAGGCCGAATTTAGCTACTGGAAGGTCACGTCCTGGTATGTAGCGAACTTCCGGATTTCTTGTTACGTTACCAAGCAGCATTACTTTATTTAAAAATCCCATATTAAAACCTTCCTGTATGTCCAAAGCCGCCGGATCCGCGCTCTGTTTCATTCAATGCGTCAGCCTCTTCTGGCTCGAATTGCAGACAAGGTGTCAGCATAATCTGACCGATGCGCTCACCTTTCTTGATCTTGAGATCATCCCACTGATCAGGGTTAGATATGATTACGCCGATATCTCCCCTGTAGTCAGCATCCACTATGCCCGTTTTGACATGATAGTTATGATTAACTGACAGGCCGGATCTGCCACGAATGATAAAACTGTGACCTTGCGGGATCTCAGCTGCCAGGCCAGATTTTATAACGCGAGTAACACCTTTCGGAACTACTTCATCTTTAGTTGCATATACGTCAGCACAGGCCGCGTCTGCGCTCTTAAAAGCTGGCAGTTGTGAGTCCGGATGCAGTTTCTTAAACTTAATTTTCACATTTACCTCCCTTAAACATCACTTGACGGACTGACAGCCCTATAAACACGATCATCACAAGCAGAGCCAGCGATATAAAGCCGAGCATGTTTAAGATTATTGAAATCATTTCCTTACCTTCACTGTTTTAACGTCTTCAATCTCGTGCTGTCTAATAAGCGTATGGCCGCAAGACTTAAAATGTCCGGCTTTCCATCCACGCTTCTGAGTACATTTCCCCGGTCTTTCGCCTTTACCGTTCCAGCAGTAGACAGCTCCGCAATCAGGGCATTTATACGTTGTCATTTGATCAACCCTTCAAGCTTCGCGATCTGCAACTTTAACAGCTCTATATCGTTCAAAAGCTGCTCTCTTTCTTTGTCGTCTATTTCTTTGTCTTCCATTGATTTCATAAGGTCAGTGAAAAGGATCTGTGCGTGCGTGGTGTATTCAACACCAGTGCCTTTAAGATCTTTATCCGTAGCTGCAATTACGTCCGGAAAAAGCATATAGCGGATGTCGTTTACAGCACCGTAAAGCCCAAGCTCCCTCAGCTCGTCAATAAAGCGTTTAAACCTGTCAAGGTGGCTCGGCTTGCCTGTTTCGCTCTCAGGGTCTAAACACCAAGGCTTAACAGTCTCAGGTGACACCCTGAAAGTGTCCGCAATAAAATGTATCCCGGTATGAGAGCGGATATTTGATAGTATCTTGTAACTTTTTTTCACAACTAAGTTCCCCCAAAAGTTCATTTATTTTCTTGTCAAATCCTCTGATAATAAGCATCAGGAGGCATTTCTTATGGTTACAAAAATTACAGCGGCCTACCACGTAGATATGGGAACCGGCGAAAGCGTGATAATCTCTCACACAGATGATCAAGGTCAGCTCTGGATAGCAGTAGCGGACCTGATCTATTGTAATGAGGATTAGGCTGTGGCTTTGTTAGCGCACTCGTCAAGAAGCATATCCGCAGTCACTACTCCGCCTGTGGCTTCTCTGATTGTTCCAGCCAGAGTGAAAGATACTCCGGTTTTGTAGTTTACAATCTGAGAGAGATGCTTAGTAGAGATGCCTACTTTGTCCGCAAAATCAGCATGTTTAATTTTATTATCTTCTAGGTATTTTGCTAAAATGTGCATTCGTACCTCCTAGACCGATAATAATTAACCTTTAAGGTTATGTCAATACTTTTCATAAACCTACAAGGTTATTGATTAAACATTACCTAAGAGGTAAATTGTCATATGAATATTGGAATAAAAATCGAACAGATTTTAAAAGAAAGAGGAATTAAGCAAGTAGATTTCGCAGAAATGATTGGTTTCACGCCAAAACATGTATCTAATATTGTGCGTGGCAAGGTGGCCGAAAGTATGCCACTGGGTACACTTGATCTTATCGCTAAAAAACTTGATGTGCCTATCACACATTTCTTTGGCGAAACTTCAATCACAGACAACAGTCAGAACACCCAAACAGGCGATATTAAGATTAAAGCCGGAAATAATAACCAAATTGTTAGCGGCTCAAATATTAACAATTCCACCATAAAGGCTGCATTTGTCAGACATGACGATGATGGAAATATACTGAGAGAAGAAAGACGAATTGTAACTGACCCAGTTATGATAGAGATTATTGATCTGCTGCCATATGCGGATGATGAGATGATGGAAAATATAATAGATGCGCTCACTCAGATTAAAGATGCGAAAGGACGGTTCCGTAAATAGGCTTTACATGTAGTTATTTTCAAGTGCACTATATGAATATTATTTATTTAGATGTGTGCTATGCCTATTATCACCGGAAACAACAATATCATTATAATCAACAGCACTATTTCAGACAGCACTCTTATTCATAAGTCACAAAAGCTAAAGAACCACACCCCTTCTAAATCGTTTTGCCGTGAACACTATACAGGCGAAATTGAATCGTTCATTAAAAAGAACAATCAAACATTGAGCTGGGTTTCGACATTTGCAAAAAACTATCTCAGTATGGAGTTTGACAGTCTTTGTGATCTGTCTATTGTTGAACTCGCAAACCTATACGAGGCTATACAGAAGTATAAATAATATTATGCTTTTTGTTTTTTAGAGTCGAAATAATAATACAATATTGCAGGGTAGCTTATTGTTATTAGTGGGATGAATAGTAGCGACATGGATAAGAACATGGCACTACCGATTGTTATATTTATAAATTCACGCTCTCTAATAGCGTCTATAGCCGGTTCTTTTGCGAAACCAAACAATATCCATATTGAAACAATCAACCCTATAAACATGTAAGCATTTACTGGAAAAGCAAGACTGGTGGCTTGCATAAATAAACCAAAAATAACATCACCCAGTATATACCAGGACACAAAAGCCATCGACACCCACATGGCAATAATAAGAACCATAAACAAATAGCCTGGTATCTTTTTCATATCAACCCTCAGAATATCTATCAAAAGTATAAACTTTCTTTTTATGATAATAAATAACCTTATAGGTTAAGATTGTTGTTGACATTAATAACCTTAAAGGTTATCTTATGTCTGTAACTAACCACCGGAGGGGATTATGAGAGATTACTGGTACAACATTATGTCAAAGCTCGGCTTAGACACATTCAACATCTATAACGCTCAGGCTGTTTACGAGCTGTGCGGCGTGATCGTCTGTATTGACTTCTTAAACAACACCATCAAAACACTGGACTCGTACGACTTTACTTGTCCTTACGGGCTTTAAGGAGGCTTCACTATGATCAGAATGACATGGAAACTCGAAATACACCCGGAAGCTCGGATAAGCAACACATCATACTTTAAGACTTTCGGCGAGGCCCTGCACGACGCAGCTCTGTACGCTAAAGAAGAGTTCGGCGTTGATAACAAAGGCTGGCAAGTAGCAGACGCAGAAACAGACGTTCTGATCTTTGGTAAGCCTGAAACAGACATGAGAATAAGAATTACTCTTCACGAACTGGAGGAGCCGCATGAGTGACAACGTACTTTTGGCTTTTAATGAGCTAGTAGAGCTTGGTTGTACATGTTATGACCGCCAGGACGACGGCGGTCACTTCGTGATCTCCGGAGAAGAAGGCGACGGCCTTCTGGATTATTACGAAGAGTACCCTGGGGATTTCGTCTTCGGGATCCATAGATCGATAGTAGACGCACTCGCGAAGCATGGCCTGTATGCAGAGTGGTACAACCCAGGTTTCGCATTAGTCTACGACATTTAAGGAGGCCGCATGAGCTATATGACAGTTTCCGCGGAAGCGGACGGCTATAAAGCAAGATATCAGCAATGTAATTACTCAATGCTTGTAGAAAGCATGATGAAAAAACACGGGCTTCATCGCCTCGAAGGCGGCGAAATAATAACAGAGGAAGATATCCAGGCGCACAGACTCGAAAAACTTAAAGCGACACTGGATCAAATAAATCAAAAGGAGGTTTGACGGTGTTTTCGATAGGCCTTATGTGTGAAAGCACATGCCCCGAAAGGGAAGTAACACATATAAATATAATTAGATCTGAAAAAATTAATACAGAACGGGCGGACTGATTGCCGCCCCTCTGTAAAGCATCGGGAAGGCTGAAGAGCATACTCTCATATACTCCTCATTAGTATACATCAAACACTATTCCCCGGTGCTTCACAGAGAACAGTAAAACAAACGGAGGTATCTATATGGACATACGGCTCAAAAGCATGGAGCTGAAAAACTTCAAAGGGATTCGCTCGTATAAGGTAGATTTTAATCCTCATACAACAGCGATTAACGGCGACAACGGAACAGGTAAAACAACTCTTTTTGATGCGTTTACTTGGCTGCTCTTTAATAAAGACAGTAACAATAAGGCAGACTTCCAGATCAAGACTATTGAGAATAAAAAAGAAATGTCGGGTGTGGAACATGCTGTAAAGGCTATCCTTGTGGTAGACGGCAAAGAAACCATACTTGAGAAAGTTTATCAGGAGAAATGGACTAAACAGAAAGGCGCACCACAGAAAACCCTCACAGGTCACGAAACAGAGTATTGGGTTAATGAGGTTCCGGTCAAACAGAAAGATTATGACAAGTATATAGCTGAGATGGTAGATCAGAAAATCTTTGCTCTCGTGTCTAATCCGGCATACTTCAATAATGTTTTGTCATGGCAGGAGCGCAGAAACATTCTGATGGAAGTCTCCGGCGGCATAACTGACGAAGATGTTATCAAGTCAAATAAAGAGCTTCAGGAACTTCCAGACATACTGAAAGGTGCAAGCGTTGACGATCACAAAACAAAGACGGCGGCATCAAAGCGCAAGCTCAATGATTCTCTTAAAGAAATCCCTGCCAGGATAGATGAGCTACAGAACTCACTTGTAGACACCGCCAAGTATGATATCGACCAGATCAGAGCCGACATTAAAAAGCTTGATGAAAAGATAGAGAACAAGAAAGCCGGCGCAGATACTTCCGATCTGAGAAAGAAACGCTCAGAGCTGGAAAACGAGATAGATAAAATCGTATCTCAGGCCACAAAAGAAACACGCGAAAAGCGCAGCAAACTGGAAGATCAGAAAGATGATCTTGTCAAAAAGCTGCGTTCGACCAAATCTGAAGCCGAGCATCACAATAACAAGATCACAGAGTTACAAAACTATATCGGCGCAAAGCTGAAAGATATTCAATATCACGGCAGCTGTTACAAGAAGCTTGTAGAAGAAGGCCCTCAGGGAGAAACATGCCGGACATGCGGACAGGATATCCCCGAAGACAAGATCAAACTTGCTCACGCTAATAAGCTGAAAGAGATCCAGGACAACGGCAAGGCCGCCAGAGAACAATACGATAAACTGAAAACTCAGATAGCAGAGCATGAAGAACAGCTCAAACAGTTTCAGCAAGATAACGCAGATCTCGCAGACAAGATAGAAATTCTTGATCGCCAGATACTTGAGATCATGGATCCTGACGTTGACAAGTTTAATGATGTAGTTAAACGCAAAGAAGAGATCGAGTCCATCTGTTCCTTGATCGCAAAAGCCAGCTCCAATACTGACGTATCAGAATTGCAAACAGAACTGGCAAACCTTCGCACTCAGGAATCAGAATACATTGCATCTATCAAAACCCGTGAGCGCATCAAAGAGCTTGCCGGAGAAGAAAAAGAACTGGCGGCAGAGTATGAAGAACTTGAACGTCAACTATTAATACTTGAGACATTCATTAAAGCCAAAGTAGACCTGATGGAAGGCAAGATTAACTCCAAATTCAAGCTTGCACGTTTCAAACTTTTTGAGAATCAGGTAAACGGCGGCATCAAAGAGATTTGTGTAACTACTGATATGTCAGGTGTGAAATGTGGTTACGGGCTGAACCGGGGCGCGGAGATGAACATCGGTCTGGATATTGTGAATGCACTTTCAGAACATTACCGCGTTTATGCTCAGGTCTGGATTGACAACGCAGAAGCAGTAACAAAACCAATCGAAATAGGATCACAGCTTATCAGGCTTGTGGTAGATGAAGATGCAAAAGAACTGGAGGTAAAGTCATATGAGTACGAATACAGCCGTAGCTGAAAAGCCTACAAACAAAGCTATTACACCTGTTGACAAATACAAGCAGGTTATCAGCTCAGACAAAATGAAGGAAAACCTGGAGCGCGCGCTTGGTAATAACAAAGACTCCTTCGCCGCTTCAATGATCTCTCTGTTTAGTAATGATAAGAATCTGCAAAAGTGCGATCCTGTAGCTGTTGCAATGGAAGCATTTAAAGCTGCAACACTTAAACTGCCGATAGACAAGTCTCTCGGTTTCGCTTATGTGGTTCCATATAAAAACGTTCCGACATTCATTATCGGATACAAAGGCCTAATCCAGCTCGCACAGCGGACAGGACAATATAAATACATCAATGCTGATGTAGTGTATGAAGGCGAGTTTAAAAGCTTCGATAAGCTCTCAGGAGCAGTCGATATAACAGGCACTAAGACATCTGACAAGGTTGTCGGATACTTCGCATATATTGAAACCATATACGGCTTCAAAAAGACTATTTACTGGACAAAAGAACAGTGCGAGGCTCACGGTAAAAAGTATAGTGCTGCTTTCAGTAGCTCTTACTCACCTTGGCAGAAGCAGTTTGATTATATGGCTATAAAGACGGTCCTGCGTCACTTGATCAGCAAGTACGGAATCATGACAATAGAGTTTGCCCAGGCTATAGAAGCAGAAGAGGCAAATAATACTACTGCAGACGAAGCGCAGAACGCGAACGCTGGCGGTACTATCAGCTTTGACGATGAAGCAGAGGACGCTGAATATTCAGAAGTCAATGAAGAAACCGGAGAGGTCACAGAGACAGAAAATATACACGTACCAGAAGGCGAAAGTATAGTTGATTTCATGGCCGGACTTGACGCAGAGAACGCAGAGGACGATAAGTAATGAACTTTTATCAATTCGCGTCAGGCTCAAAAGGCAATATGTATTGTGTAACCGACGGCAAGACAAAGCTGTTGCTGGAAGCCGGAGTAAGTATAAATAACGTCAAGAAGAATCTTGGCTACAAGCTATCAGATTTCGACGGCTGTTTAATTACACACGAACATAAAGATCATTCTTTCGCCGCAAAGGACCTTTTGAAGATGGGAGTTGATGTTTACATGTCCGTGGGAACAGCGGAGGCTCTCGGACTTCCTAACAATCATAGACTACACAAGATCCAGCCGCTGAAATCTTTCACTATAGGCACATTCAAAATTATGCCATTCTATATAGAGCATGACTGCAAGGAGCCTGTCGGATACCTTATTCACAGCACACACGACGGCCAGCAGCTCTTGTTCGTTACTGACACGCATTATCTCAGATACACATTCAAGAATCTCAGCATCATAGCTATCGAATGTAATTACAGTGAGGATCTTATAGACTATCTGGATCCCACCAGACGAGAAAGACTTCTGCAAACACACATGAGTTTACAGACTCTTAAGAAGATGCTAGATGCAAATGATCTATCAAAAGTAAGGGCGATCCATTTGCTTCACCTGTCAAATGACAATTCAGACGAGCAACGGTTTCTTAACGAGATTATGAATCAAACAGCAATACCTACATATGTTCATGGAGCTTAACTATGCACAAATTTAAATGCAAATGCGGACGTGTCTTTGATTCTCCTAATAGAACATCAGCAAACTGTACCCGATGCGGAATAAAGTGTCTTGCACGCCTCCGGACATGTGAGAAGTGTGGAACTGAGTACTACGGTACAGGCGGCAAATATGGATACTGCCAGCCTTGCGGAGAAGCTGAGAGAGTACGCAAGGTTAAAGCAAGGCCTAACTATTTTGTAAACGCACAAAACAGAGGCGTTGATGTTCCGCCAGAGCTTTTAGAAGGTTTACCGAAAGAGGTCCAGCACCATGTACAGCACACTTATTTTGTTGATAGGGATTTGTCTTTGAAGATAGCTAAAGAGGCTAAGACAGACTAACAAGCTAATCAGATGAGAATAGATGCAGATAGAGCAAGATACAGCACGTCTTATGGTGTGGCGATGTATGGATAACTAACATAATTCCGCAAAAACGTTAGTTAGCGGAAAATAAGTAACACGGATGTTAATTCCATCCACCCTTTAGCCCTCGCATGGGGCTAGAAAGTAGTTGGAATAATAGTTCCGGAGTGTTGGCGCACTTAGGGGCTGGCAGACAGTCAGCCCCGTGTTTAAGGAGGAAAGAAAAGTGAGCGAGAATAAAGAAATATGTGTCATGTGCGGAAAAGAAGCTGAGATATGGTTAAGGCTAAGCCATGCAAACACAAGTACAACCTTATGTACCGAGTGTCAGAAAGAAATAGTCAAATGTGCTGTCTCAGACCCAAATATTCAGATGCTTTTAATGGAGGAAGATAATGGTTGCCCTGTTTGCAATAGAGATTTCTTATACGGTGAATTTGATGAATTTATCTCTGACTTTAAAGAAACTCATTCTGACTTTCTAGGCAAAGACACAGGAGGTGAGTAATGAGCGATAAATTGAAACCGTGCCCAGAATGTAAAGAAGATAGAGGACGACAAGACGACTGTTTAGGACTGTATGTCAAATGTGGCAATTGTAACTATCGCTCCCATATAAGTGAATGGAGATATGATGTTAACGAACTGTTATCCGAGATTGGCAAACTGAAAGCGGATTGTGACAAATGGCATAAGCTGGCTTGTAAAAATGCTGAGAAATTGAGCGATTCGGAAGAAGTCAACACTGAGCTTGTGGAGTCGTTGGACGCTTTTAGGGCTTATTTACATACAGAAGAAAATGCTAGACCAAATGACCTTGATCTAGATGCAGATTGGTTTAAAACAATAATGGAAAAGAAAACTATTGCTATTAATAAAATGGAGCAAGCACTTGCTGAAGCAAGAGGTGATGTATGAGCTTCCTCAGTGGCCAGAGCTTAGCCGAACACGCTGAATACTGTGTGGAAATGGCTAATGAAGCTGAAACAAAAAAAGAAGAGGCTTATTGGTGGGCGCAATATCGTCAAACTATGATTGAGATGACAGGCAATAAAAACCTGTTCCGTAAAAAACGTCAGATGAATAATAAACCGTCAAATGCGCTGATTAGAACTATTAAAGCCTGTAAGTGTGGAAGCAAAGGTTTTAAGTGGCGTAAAGAGGATGGACTCGTAAAGCTTTTTTGTCAGTGCGGAATATCTACAGATAAACATAAGACAAATTCTGCTGCTAGAGATCAGTGGAACAAAATACAAGGAGAACACACATGTCAGAACTAATAATCTGTGTCGGTGGATGGATAATAACAAACGGCTTTTTCATGGTCGCAGAAGAAGTTATTTACGGTAAAACATTTCTCCATTGGGGTGATGCTATATCAATAGCTATTTGGGGCTTTTTATGGCTGTTTCTTCGCCTCAGACAGTTACTAAAACAAACAATAATAGTGAATATTAATCATATAGGAGAATAATTATGTCAGAACGCAAACCAGTAACAATCAACTACTACAGGATGGAAGCAGCCGAAGAGGTCTTCTATCACGGCCTCGCAGATAAACTCACATCACTCGAAGAAGGAGGCATGGACTACGGCACATTCGACGGCAGATCACAGGAACTTACTTTCAAGATACACGAAGGGATTGAGCTTTCCGATCGCAGACTCTTCATAGTTAGTCTGATCAAAGAAAAGAAGTTTTACCCGGTACGCTTCGATAATGAAGGTAACGTCATGGAGCCGGAACCAGCACTCTGCGACATAGCATATGCGCTGATAGATCCTTTCAAGCAGTGCCTTGTAACTTTCGGAAACATGGCCTCCGGCTTCGCAGATTTCATGCGCTGGCTGACAGACGATCAGTCCGCAGGGGTAAGTCCTATCTTTAAGCAAAACGCTTACGATACGGTTACTCAGTGGGAGGTGTACCGCTCTGTAGAGATCAAAGCGGAAGCTCCGGCGATGGACTTCGTACATGCTATCCTTGATTCGGAACACGGAGATATGTTCAAAGGTTTGGATATGCTCAAAGGACTTTCAGCGGATATCAAGATCAGCATGGGAAGATCAAAAGGTTCACTTGATAAAAAGCTTGTCAGAGACTTTATAAGAGTAGTCCTTAAAGACAACTTCGCAGGAAAGCTCAAGATAACAGGCAAGAACTTTGACGAGCAATCCACCGAGACTATAGACCTCTACGCTGCCAAAGTGCAGCACAAGACCGAGATCGTTGTAGCCGGAACCCATGTATCACCGGACGAAGCACGCAACGCCCTGTTTGAGGCGTATCAGATCAATCTGGATCACATCGAAATTGCTGTTGCTGACTTCGAGGGGAATGAGTAGATGCTTAGAGATCACAAATACCGAGTATGGGATAAGTTTAACGAAGTGATGTGCTACCCGTCTGAAGGGCGTAATTTTCCCAAGGGCTATGTAGAAGATGGCTATTTTATAGATCAGGCATTACCTCTTGAATGCGTGGGACTCAAAGATAAAAACGGTGTGGAGATATATGAAGGGGATATATTAGCAGGTGTTAATGGCTCTATAAATGGTCACGGCTGGAACTGGGGCAATTATTTGGTTAAATTTGAGGACGGTGCATTTAATGTGCCTTATTGGGGAACGAATGAAAATCATAATAGCACTCATTTTTTTGAAGTAATCGGTAACGTATTTCAAAACCCTGAACTATTGGAGGTGTCCGGTGAGTGAGAAGCATATAGGCAACATGATACGGGAAATCAGAAAGAAAAAAAACCATACTCAGAAGCAGTTAGGAAAAATTATTGGAGTTAGTGCACAGCAAGTACATAAATATGAGCAAAATATGAACCCCCCAAAAATTTCAATCTTAACCAAAATATCAGATCGTTATGGGATAGATTTTAATGTTTTCCTGAGTGGAAACCTTAAAGAAGCTCTCCGCTGGCGTGAGTATAAAGAAGAATATATCGAAAATTCTGAATTATACGCGATAAGGTTTACCGATGTAGATCCAAATATAATAATACATCGAATAGAAACAGGCCGTTTTTTAAAGATGATGGCAGAGGATCCTGCGTTAAACATCATAGGTGTTTTTCAACTACCTTTATAAATTTCTAATCTGTGCGGTCTTTGGGATCGCCAGGAGCTGAGGATATGGAAACAAAACCATACATGAACCAAAAAGAAGCTGCTCAGTATATCGGCGTGTCAGTGAACACCTTTAAAGAGCATGTCAGGGATCATCTTAAGCAGAAGGAGATCGGCAAACAAGTCTTCTTTATTAAAGATGATATTGATAACTTCATGCAGTTAGATTTATACTGTGTCAGTAGGTAACATATGTCAAAGATGAATTTCAATGTCATAAAGCGCAAGGATCGTAAGTTTTACAGTCTCAGATACAAGCTAGACGGTATCGTTTACGAGGAATCGCTAAAGACTGACAATAAGCGTGTAGCTAACAACAGGGCCGCTATCAGAGAGCGCGAGATACTCAAAGATCGTGTCACTCGTCTTGAATATGGCATCACTCTTGAAGAGCTGAAAGAATTATTCATGGCGTATCTAAACACCTACGCATCAGATCGTACCATTACGATCACAGAGTACAATATAAACTGTCTTATAGACTTTCTCGGTGGACAGAAACGGATCAAACAGATAACGAAGAACGACGGCATTAAGTATATGGGATACCTTAAGGACAGGTATAAACCGAGATCAGTAAACAGTCATATCATCAGAGCTAAAGTAATGTTTAATTGGGCTATGCAGGATGAATATATCGACAAGAATCAGTTCCAGTACCTTAAGGCTATAAAGGTGATGCAAAATGAGTTTCAGCCGCTCAGTAAAAAACAAATAGGCCGTCTACTGGAAGATGCAAAGAACCGGAACATCGACCTTTACTACATTGTTAATATCATCCTGAATACTGGTATGAGAATTACAGAGGTCCTGAATCTGAAAGTAACAGACATTCAAAACGGATATATCTCTGTACAAGGCAAAGGAACCAGGCGCAGGTATGTTAAGATTAACGCGCAGCTGGATGATATATTAAAAGAGATCCCCAACAGGATACCTACGTTATTTAAGATGAGCCAGACAACAGCAAGTATAGCGATAAGCAGCTTGTTAGACAAACAAGGCATACCAGGAGCGGCACACCTGCTCAGAAAGACATTTATATCAAACCTTCTTATGGCCGGAGTAGATATATCAGCAGTAGCGGAGATCGTCGGTCACACACACATCAACTCCCTCATCAGAGATTATGCGCGCTTTTATCGCGGACATCTTGACGCGGCAGTCGATAAACTTCCTTATAATTCATAAAATTACAAAGAAAAAAGTGTCACTCAAAGTGTCACTCAAATAGTGGCATTTTCGACTCTATTTGACTCTATTTGATTTTCCTTGATATTCGGTAAATTATTGATAGATATAAAAACATACTATTCAGCAATGACTTATATGTAGACAATTACTTTTGTTTCAAATAAAAAGATTTATTTTTGTATTAAATATTTACAGCCAGGTGTCATAGTTCTGTCACAAAAAACACCCCCGCCGATTTCTCAGCAGGGGTACTTTAAGAATGTTCTCTGGCGGGAGCCAGAGCAGTCAGCAAACAGTCTTCTTATGTAATTATACTATATTGTACGATTTACTCAAGAGCTTTGAAGTCACTCCACTTGATCCCTTTCATATAATCTTTATATGTCTTCTTATACCATTCACGCGCCTTGTTAAACGCTTCCAGGTCTTTTGGATCCAGCTCATCAAGGAATTGTCTGCGATAATCTTTTTTGATCTTCATAAGAGGATCTGACATCTTGATTGACTGCTTTAAGCCTCTGTATGCATTTTTGATGTTACCACCGTATGTTGTAACATACTTCTCAAGATATCTCTTGGCCGCATCTTCATCTCCATATCTAAGAGCGCGTTTAAGTTCCATCAGAACCACTCCGCGTTTGTTTGGTTTATGTGCGCCGGTTTCATCAATGTTATGCTTGCGGTTAAACCGATCTATCATCTCATATGTCTTGTAATAGTAACTCATGTCTGGATCTGTCGTATAACCTACAAGATTAAACAGGTTTTTACTAAGCTCTGGTTGCGGTTTTCCGGCAGCATAACGATAAATCATATCAAGGCTGAATAACCTTGCAAAGTGTTCCACACGGTCATTTATGGCGCGAGGATTAGCCACGTCAGGATAGATAGTAAAGCCTGTAAGGGCTTCGCCTACAGCCTTTGTCATAGGCAACATTGAATTTGCCATTCTCTGAACCGGAGCTACTACAGCTTCTTTGACTTGATCCATAATTGTCTTTTTGCCTTCTGCAAGATCTCTAATATCTTTCCCGGCATCTTCCATTCCGAACCACGCTAGTGCATCAGAAAGCGCACCCTGGATTCGAATAGATCTAATTGTTCCGTCTTCTCGGCGGCCGAGTATAAGTTGTAATTGTCCTCTTCCTGATTTACGCAGTTCATCATCCTCATCAGAGAAAAACAGTGCGTTCCATAATGAAACGCCAGCATAAAGTAAAGCTACCTGTGCTGTCAGTCTGGCTGTACCACCTATAGTTTTGGCTGCAACGAAACGGCCGCCGGCCGCGCCGCCCTGCTCTGCCTTCACGTTTTTAAACAGCCTGATATAGCGAGGAAAGTTAATCTCCATCCAGGACCAGAAAGGTATAATGTGCTGCCTTAAGCTTCAACCAATATGTGAAATGTTTCCGTAATCCCCCAGGAGTTCCCTTGCGAGCTTGGCGGCTTTCTCTTTACTGTTGCGGAGCTGGTCTATCTCATATTGTTTTGATGCTCCATATACCGGCTTACCTTGTGCAAGTTCAGATTTGAAATGTTTGTATGAAGCATATCTGAGCCAGTTTTCGCGGAAGTTCGACGCGCCTTTAGCTTTATTCCAGTAACAATCAAGAACATATTTTCTAATTATATTCTCAGATCCACCAGCCAGATCTTTAAAGAGTCCAACCTTGTTAATATCTGGAATCTCTGCGATCGAGATACCGGACCCGACAACATTCATCTCTATGGCCTCTTTCATATCTGCGGACATTTTGCCGGTCTTGCTATATTCCCAAAGTTCTTTCCATGCTTCGCGGCCATATTTGAGTATCTTCGGGTTATAGCCGAGTACGATATCCAAGTCACCGGACATGTTGTTAAGATTATACTTGATCCAGCGAATAGGGTTCAGAAGGATCCACTGTTTCCATGTTCCGATTAAATGACGATAAAAGGCAAACAGGCTGTTCTGATCCTTAAACTCGCGGAAGTTATCAAACGTTTCGGCCACTTCTGCTGGTATTACCCATTCGAGTTTCTTCTTACCCAGGGCCAACTTTTCAACAATAGTGATCTCTTCTGGTGTAAGTACATCTCCATCAAGCAGTGCAGCAACCTGATCTTCCGGCATTGTCAATACTGGATAGAAGCTGTTTCCTTTTTCTGGCTGCCACTTAACATAGCCTTCCGGTATGAGACTTTGCCATGTTATAGTGTCGTCGCCGGTATCTTCTCTCTGCTCTTTAGCTTGAGCCTTAAGATCGTCTGATATATCAACAAGGCCGCGCACTCTCTTAAGAGTTTTTACTGTTTCCAGCTGTGCTATCGCCTGTGCTATATACTCAAACTCTGCTTCAAAGTAGTTTGTATTATAGTTAAGATCTGAACCGGTTCTCGATTTCATCCAGCCTTTTTTCTTCTTACGGATATCGCTTGAAGATGTTCCGGGCTTTGTCGCATACTTATCGTCAAGGTTCATATAAGCAAGTACCTGGTGTCGATAGTATGAATCATTATCGCGCACAGTTTCAGGAAGAAGTCCGGCATCAATAAGTGCATCTCTCACACTTTCCATCATCCGGTATCTTGTATCGAGAGCCGTCTGGATCTTCGGAGTAATCTTCGTCTGGATTGAATCCCAATCGGCCATAACCTGCTCAACAGTCCCAAAACCGAATGGCAGATTTCCGTCACCAATCAGGCCCTTATCTATATCGCTCATCATATCTTTCAGGATTATGTATCTCTGAAAGATATTAAACTCAGGCTTTTCAAGGTTCTCTATAGCCTTACTGATAAGCTCAGTAGCTTTTATTTTTGCCCGTTCAGGAGTGCTTTCATACACTCTAAGGATATCCGCCAGCTCGCCATACTTCCTTGTGTCAAGGTGTTCAAAATGGCGTGCAAAGCCATCTTTAACTGACTGCAGCCAATCTTTAATCTTTGTCATAAGACCTATTGTTTTAAGGCCGTAGCTGTCTTTTATCTGCTGCTCTACATCCTCATAGTTAGAGAGCTGTTCGTCTTCCGGACGATTGCCAAGATACATGATGTTTTCATTATCAGGATCGAGAGTCGCGTTCTCATCTACCATAGCCGGATTATAAGCTGATTTGATTTGGTTAGCTCTCAGCGGCACGTAAGAAATGCTTCCCATGTCTTCAACTCTATTTTTATAAACAAAACCATCATACCCTTTTGCATCAAGAGCCTGGAACAATATCTCCTCTGCTCTTTTTTCGGATGAATAATAGATTTCATTTAACTGATTCATCGTAAGTATCTTCTTGTCACTCTTTGATTTTGAAAGAGCCATAGCTAAATCTTTGGCATTCTCAAGCAGTGTATCATCGTGTATTTCGATAGGTTTTTTTATATTGAGAAAAACCTTATATGTGTTTGCATCTATCTCTTGAATGCGTCTAAATCTATCTCTTGCTGCTTTCTGAGAACCAAAATGACTGAATAGCTTAAATTTTCCTCCAAAACCTGCAACTTTTGACACATGATACACTGGTTCTTTTACGACGCTATCTTTGATCCACTCTTTGAATGTCTGGCGGTTAGATTGACGGAGGAACATCGGCTGGCCTTCCATGATCTCGTCTTTCATCTTAGGAGTGAGATCAACTGTCCAAACTTCGGCTTTTCCACGATTAAGCAGATCATCCAGATAGTCTTTTGCTGCATTATCGGCATGTATGTAATTGCCGTATTCGCCGACAACTTCGCCTGTCACGTTATTTACAACGCGGACTTTGCCGTCTTCGAGATGCTCAAGAGTTACTGGATTACTATCATAGCCTGCCGCTGAAAGTTCGTCTCTAGTTGCTCCGCCGTTGCCTTCTGGTGTTCTTATTTCCTTAGTGGTTACTTTCGCATTCTTGTCCAGCTTTTTGACATACTTTGCAACTGCGTCACGTAGGATCTTGTCATAGAAACCTTTCATGCCCTCGCCGCCGACTTTGAGATCAAGGCCAGAAAGAGCTACAACATTATCTGTAGACTTGCTGATTTTATCCGCGATCTCTTTACCTACATAATCTGAAAGTTTATCTGTAGTAACTGTTAAAGCCTCACGCGCTCTTCCTCCTATCCAGAACATTAATTCATCCTTGTCCTTAGTATATACAAGATTACTGACCTGCTTGCTCAGATCGTACCTTTCGGCTTGTATATCGCCTGGTGTCCAGGAGACAGAATCGTATCCCTCACTGACTGCCATATTCAAGATACGTTTGAATGCCAACATCGCCCATGCGTCAGAGTTTTTGAAAGGTGCGTTAGGAACACCTGCCTTATTATCTGCAATCTGCATATGATATTCAAGTCCTTCTGATCTTAACTTATTAAACTCGTCTGGTATCGCAGCAATATCTGCAGGCATTATCTCGCCATAATGTTTAATAAGAAAATCTTTCGGCTTATTCCATGTGCCAATCATTGCATCACTCAATTTATCATGACCAAGATATTCATTATCGTGAAGGAATTGCTGAAACTTCATATACAGTTCATCTTTTTTTCTATTGATTATTTCGAGTTTCTTCTCAACTTCTTTATCAACAGGTTTACTATACCCCTTCTTTCGTCCGTCCTGATGCCAATCAGACTGTATCTCTTCCACAAGGAGAGTCTTCTTGCCGTCTTTCGATACCATGTCCTGTAAGCGGAAATGGACCAGTACATTAGACTCGCTCCAATGGCCGGATGTAAAATTTGTATCACTTACATTTTTAGGGGTTATAGTTCCACTTAGGTACATTAACTCCATCATCTCCTGCGCTTTTTCCCTAGTATCCAACACAAGACTATTGCTAACTAGCTCACCATTTACAAATACCTCATATCCTCTGTCTGTTTTTCTCACTGTATATGCTGGTTTATTTGGCATAGTTAGCAGCACTTCACGGTAATTATCCGGTTCCGCACCGAGAGTATATTTGTCGTACTTGACATCTTTCTTTACAATTTCCTCCAGTTTAACACCGCCAGCCTTTATAAAGTCCATAACCTGTGCTTTAGATACTTTACCTTCCTGAGTCTCAAGCCATTCAATCAGGCCGCTCCATTCCAGTTCTTCTGCTTTAACACCCTGAGCCGAGTTGATCCTATTAATGAGCATCTTCGGTGGTATCATTTTAAAATCCATCTCGCCGACGGCTTTCTCAAGAGCAGAATATAGGCCGAGATTGTTCGTGTAAGGGCTTATTCTGGTATTCGGAGAGAACGATGTGTATTCGTCAAAGGTCTTTGCCTTACCATCGTTTTTAAATCGCTTTAAAACGTCTTCTGTGACTTCGTAAAGCTCAGCAGTCTCGTTGAAATACTGAGATCCTTCGAGTTTGCGAACCTTCATCCGTTTCAGTGCTTTTCTAAAAAATTGCTGTATAGCTTCGATCAGCCTATAGAATATGTTCGGTTTCTGGAGTCAGAATCTGTGAAGTATGTTAGGATCTGCGAACATCTCGCCGACGAAATCGGCAAGGGCCTCTTCAATGACTTGAGCGTTTGAATACTTTCTTGTAGTTAAGCTGTCGAGCCTTGTTCTAAGCTTGTCCATTTCAGCAGCGACAACTCCGCTCTCGTAATATGCGAAATATGAAAGCTCGTCATAAAGGTCTGGCCGTGTTCTTCTGAGATGATGAAGCAGTTCATGTCCTACTATTTGCTTGTAGGAGTATCCTCCGTCTGCATCGATGAAGAGTGTGTCTCCGACATGCGCTCCGGCGAATGAGAATTTATCAGGGTTTGTGTTTTTGAAGAAGACAACTTCGACTCCAAATCCTCGTCTAACCGCCTTAACCGTATTGTCCAGCAGTGATACCCTTCGGAATGTTCCTCTTGGGAGTTCTGATCCAATGTCTTTCTCGACGGCGACGCGAAGTCTTTCAGTCTCCGGATCAATCTTTCCAGCATTCTTTATCTTACCACTTTTAAAGCAACGCGCAAGATATGATGGAGCATCCTGGTCTTGCTCGCCCTCTTGTTGATCACTATCTGCTTTTTCTGTAGCAGCCTTCAGCTCTTTTTCAAGCTCTGCTATTTCCTGTTTAAGCTGCTCCATCTCATTAAGTTTATCAAAAGGCTTCCCCTGTAAGCTCTCATATTTCTCAATATTACTGCTTTGTTTCTCGATCTTATCTTTTGTATCGTTTATATATCTATCTATGTTTTTTAACGTGTTTTCTATAGACTGTATAATACCAGAAGGACTGGTCCTATCATCTGTGTTAATGCTCCGGATATCTCCAACAAGTATACTTGTGCCTCCAAAAATAGGCCGAGCAGAAATCTTTATACCTGCATAAGAGCCTATATTAACTATATGATCCCTGCCTTTCCCTTTGGTTTTCTTTTCGGCTAAGTCAAGAAGAGCCTTTCCTGCTTTATCCTTCTTGTCATATTTCTTTTTATCTATCTCGATCTTGAACTCTTCCGGAATAACAGCGTTCTTTTTAGTATCTTGCAACAGCTGCAAATGCTTCCTGGTATTATCCCTGTAATGTTTCTCGTTATTTATATTACGGTCTATACTGACTTGCTCATTAACATGAGCTGATTGCAGTCTTTATAGCTTTTTATAGTCTGCTTTCATTTTAGCAAGATCAAGTATCCTAGGATTGCCAGACGCAATAGCTTTTACCGTTGCCGGATCAAGATTGCTTTCGCCGTCAAGATCTTCCATTTCTCTTATGCTGGTGTCTCCGCGCATAACCTGAGTTATGAAGTTATGTTTAACTTCAAGAGTCTGCCACATATAAGCGTCAAAAGTGCCGCTGGTAACATATCTGAATATCTCAATCTCTTCATTCTCGTTACCCTGGCGAAGTATGCGCCCATCTCTTTGTTCAACATCCGCTGGCCTCCAGGGTGCATCCATGTGGTGCATTGCGTATAGACGCTTCTGGATATTTGTTCCAACTCCCATTTTTTCTGTTGAGCCGAATACAATTCTAACCTTGCCAGACCTTGCATCCTCGAATAGTCTTGCTTTCTTCTGATCTGTAGCATAGTCATGTATGAATGCAATCTCTCTTAAAGGTATGCCAGCTTTAACAAGCTTTTCTCGCATATCCTCATAGACAGAGAAAACGCCCTTATTGGGCATTGACCTATCAAGAAAAATGACCTGAACAGACTTATTCTTTTTAGTTTCCTTCCATACCTGATAGATCTTATCTACAGCTTTATTTACCTTGCTATCTTCAAAATCATAAGTATCTGGATCTATTGTCCGCATATCCAATGCTGCGGAACGACCTTCATTTACGATTCTAAGAGCATTGTCGCCACCTTTCTCGGCGCGTTTGCCTTTGATGTTTTTTAATCTATCTGCAAGATGCTCAACGTATGCAACCTGTTCAGGACTAGGTTTCGCCTCTACAATTTGAGCCTTGCCCCCCTTAAGTTTAGGCACAGGCAATTTGAGATCTGCTGCAGTTTTTATGTCTGAAACCTGTCTGAACATTTGCATCAGCTCTGGTAAATTTACAAACTTAGCAAATCTGTTTTCTATCTTTAATCCTGCTCCTGTAGGATCCAGTTCAAGGTTAGTAACAATTTCCCCGAAGGTTCCGGCCCATGAGTCAAAATGCTCTATGCTGTTCTTTTCAAGAATATCTGGCTGTAAATATCTCTGCATTGTAAATAACTCAGACATACTGTTTGCAACAGGTGTTCCAGTAGCAAATACGGCGGCCCTGCCAGGGTTCTTCTGGTTAAGATACTGTACTTTCATATGCATATCAGTAGCTCTCTGTGATGGTTTACCTGAACCTGGAAGGTTTTTCCCTTTCATCTTTGTAGGTGTTGCGAGATTTTTATAAAGGTGCGCTTCGTCAACAAAAAGAAAGTCTATTCCTGTCTCTTCAAAGTATATTCCAGTATCTTTCTTGTCCCTATTAGATAGCTTTGAGAGCTTTGATTTCATCTTCTCTTTTGCTTTTTCCAGCTCCTTAGTAATGTTTCTGTTGTTATCTGCTTTTGCCTCTCTGATGAGATCTTCATAATTATCTATCTCGTTTTGGATAAATACTGATTCTGTATCAGGATGTACAGGAAGAAGCTCAAAAGATGAATGTGTAACAACGATTGCATCCCAATTACCTGTGGCTGCTTTACTCACAAATCCCTTGCGAGACTTGCGATCAAGATTGTTTTTATCTGCCACCAGTATTTTGGCAGTAGGATATAGTTGAAGCAGCTCCCTGCTGAATTGCTCAAGCATATGGTTCGGAACTACATATGTAGGCTTATTAACAAGTCCTAGACGTTTCAGCTCCATGCCTGCAGTCACCATTGCAATAGTCTTTCCTGCCCCTACTGTATGAGCCATGAGAGTATTACCTTGCTGTAATATTCTCCAAACAACATTAGCCTGGTGAGGTCTAAGCCCTTTAAACCAATCACCTACAGGCCGCATACCTGGGAATGTCAAATGAGATCCATTAAACTCCCTGACTACCGTATTATTGAATTTATCATTGTATAGCCTTGCTAATCTTTGCGCTCTTTTTGTATTAGACCAGATCCACTGTTCAAACTTATCCTTTATCCTCGCTTGTTTATCAGTAGCCATCTCAGTACGCTCTGAATCAACAACACTCGTCCTATTTCCGTCCACATATATATTACGCCTAACAGTTGGCTGTTTAAGGTTTAAGGCAAGGTCTATAAGTTTATGAGCGTTTACATCCTCAGTTCCCCACTCGTTTATATTTGCAGGAGAGTTTTTAGCAGAATAATCATCAAGCTTAATTGTCCATTTGCCACTCTTGGCATTATGAGTGACTTTCACTCTGCTACTGCCTATCAGCTCGTTTATAAAGTCCTGTATATCTTTCTCAGGAATCCATGAAGCACCAAGTCTCGCTGTGATATCACCAGGCTGAATGTCGGCCGGCTGAACAGCTTCCATGGCTATAATATTTCTATCAATAAAAGACGAATCAGGGTATATAGCTTGCAGATCCTCATTCTTAGCATCAGCAAGTTTCTGTTTTACATCACCAGAAAGGTATTCGTCTGATGCAACGTATTTGTTTTGAACAGGATCAAAAAATATGCTTTCGCCATAAAGCTTTTCAATAATTTCGTCCTGCGGCTTATTGTAGATATTAGACATATAATCAATATCTACTTCACCAGACTTATTAAGCGATGCAATGAGCGCATCAGCAGCACTAGACACGTTCTGAACTTCTCTATGCTGCTTTACTATGTCCTCGTGAAAGATTGACCCTTTCACACCTTTTCCGGTTTCCTCGTCGTACTCTTCTATTGAAGAAACAAGCAGTTGATCTGGATCTGCTCCAAAAGGACTAAGGTTCGGATACCTTTTAGTTACGATCTCTTGACCTTCTTTCTCAGGATGTGGCCTTACATTTATTTTTGTAGTGTTGATAAAACCATGCTTTTTGACAAACTCATCATAGAGCTTATTCAGCTCTTTCCTGGCTGCCTTCTTATCTGTCTCAGACGCTTCCTGAAGCTGAGTACGCATTACTTCTTTCATTGCAGCCTTGATCTTTGTGAGACCGACGATTCTATCATAGTCATTACTGGTAAATACAAATTTCTTTTCAGTCTCGGACACTTTCTGTTTTGGCAGCCTTTTACGAATAAGAACTGGCATACCGTCTTTAAGCTGATAAAGCTTGCCGTTATCAACGAAATAAGCATCCATAACCGTACCATGAGGCACTGTTACATCTTCCGTGGAATAGTCAGGCTGCAGACGATCTGTAAAAGTCTCTGTGTCTTCTTCTGTATTTACGTCTGTCGCATTATTATCTTTGATTCGTCCGGTGATCTCGCTTAAAACATCGACAAGTGATCTGTCTCTGAATGGCTCAAGCGTCGGTTCGTTTGCTCCATACATGCTGCCTGTCAGCGTCATGTTTCCGGCCATATGGTCAGGGTGCGCGAGATAGTATTTATTGATTGTTATTCCACTTGGATCTTGGCCGGTTTCTATAAACTTCTTTGTGATGTCTGACGGCTCTGTATTGCGTGGACGTTTCTTAAGGATAATAAGATCTGTTGTTACTTCGGTGTTAGCAATACCTTTAAAAGCTGTGTTTGGTAGTCTCACGGCCCCAACAATATCAGCTTCTTTTGACAAAGCCTCTCTGAATTTAGTATCAAGCTTATCCATCGTATAGCGGCTTGTAATAAAGGCCACAACACCATTCGGCTTTGTTAGCGCGAGTGTCTTGTTAAAGAAATAGTCATGTAATGAAAGGCGGCTGCCCTTGTTATATTTCTTGTCATATGGTTTTATATCTGCGAATGGCACGTTACCGACTGCAATATCAAAGAAATTTTCAGGAAATGTTACGTTTTCAAAACCAGATATTCTGATATCTGCATCAGGATAAAGCTGCTGTGATATCTTTCCGGATATCGGATCAAGCTCAACCCCGAATAACTTTTGATTACTATTAGGATTCAGTCCATAGAAATGGCCTACCCCCATAGCTGGCTCAAGCACTTTACCATTAGGTTTGCTTATGCCTATCTGTCCGAGTGTATCCCATATCCAGCTTATAACGTCTTCGCTGGTATAATGTGCATTTATAGTGCTTCGTCTTGCAGCCTCGTACTCTTCTTTAGTGAGTAGCTCTTTCAGCTCTTCGCCGTATTTCTCCCATCCGTCTTTATAGGTTCCTGTAGATGGAAACATGTTAACCAGACCGCCCCACCCAACATATTTAACAAGGATAGCTTGCTCTTCTGGCGTAGCTTGACGGTTCTCTTCATCAAGCTGTTTAATAAGTCTGATTGCTGCAAGATTGTTTTTGGCTTTAGTGATGGCCCCGCCGGAGCCTATTTCGTCTGATTCGGTTATTCGGTAGTTTCCGGACCGTCCGTCCAGTCCGTTTCTTCCGGAAGTAGTATCAGATCGTGTCTGGCTGTCTCCAGTGCTACCTGATGAAACTCCCCTCTCTTCTGCGCTTTCTCCATGAACGGAAGTTGATTCAGTGCTTTGTGTCCCCCGAAGTTCTGTATCATCTGATCCTCTATCGTATCCATCATCTCGTATACTTCCTGCTCCACGTTCTCCAGATACTCTTCCAGTTTCCCCTGTCTCTTGAGTATCTGATACTTGTTCGGCTGATACTTTCTCATGTGATCCAGTGCTTCGTTGTAAAAGCTCATCTTCATTCTCCTTTATATCTTTATTATCGGACGTTTCAGGCTTTTCTGCAATGTTTTTTACAACTCTATCAAGCCATTTCTGCTTGTCTTCTTCTGACCTGAAATTAAGCCTGTCAAACTGGCCGAGTTCGTATGCCTTCTCAAGAACATGACCGTACAGTTCTCCCATCTGCAGGCCGGCCGCTCTTTCTATTCGACCTAACCCCACATGGAAGTTTTCATCAGCAAGATCGGTATCAATCCAGCTTCTATCAGCTCTTTTTGGTGCAGTCTTGAAATATGAGATTTTACCAGGCTCTTTTATGTGTAACTCTACAGACTTGTCGCCAATCTTAAACTGAGTAGACTTTGCGCCTTTCTTAAAGCCGAATATTGAACGTATAAATTCATCCTGTTCAGCTTCCTTTTGTTCTTCTGTCTTATTTAGTCCGGCCGCCTCAACTTCATCAGTTGTGAGATAATCAAAACTTTGCTCACTGATCCTTTCATCCTGTGTTTTGGCGGCATATCCACGACCAGGTATAACTGCAACAGACTCACTCACAAGGAACCTATCTTCTTTATATGAACGCACTCCGCGCTCATCCTCATATATGTCTTTTCCCTTTATATTCTTACCGATAGGATCAGAAATATCGCGCTCTCCGGAGACTTTTTCCTGTATCTTATCTTCGATATTCTTTTTGACCTTTTCTGCTTCTGCGCCCTTTTTATCGCCCACATAGGCCACTTCTATATCGGGGCCTTTGCGTTCCGGCTTAATGTGCGCTTCCGCTGTTTCTCTATATTCATCAAGAAAAACTTTCGCCTCTTTCTTGATCTGCTCATAGTCAGGTGAATTTTTAATCTTTTGCGCCGTGAGTCCATTCTCAACAGCATCAATAGCACCAAGCATTACTCTTGCTGTCTCTTCCTTAAGCTCTGCGTTTTGCAGATCACGCTCAAGCTGATCAAGGCGATCAATACGTTTAGGTATATCTGTCTTTTTAAGTACAGGATACCTTTCAGGCAGACCGGCAAATATAAGCTCGTTCATATCCTCTATAGGCTTAACGGGGCCATGAACAAGATCCCAGAGATCATCTTCAACTTTGTCTTTGCGTTTTTTCGAGAATATCCAGCCTCCGGCCTTCTTATTCCAGAGTGCGCCGCCTACAGCTTTAATCCTGTCCATGTGGTCTTTTGTGTTACCGCGAACGATAATAGACTTTTCGCTGTAATCTTCGATAGTCAGCTCTGGTTGTGAAGTATCTTGTTCCGTCTTGTTGTTATCAGTTGCGATATCATCGAGCTTAACCATCATCGCGCCAGAAAGACTTGTCCTGGCTCCATCATCAAGCTTGATATCATACATATTGAATCGACGTGTTTCTCCAGTGTGGAGTTTCTTTTCATCAAAAACACCGACATCTTTATCTATAACACCTATTCGGCCGTCGGCTATCTTAACTCTGTCACCCTCTTTCAGATCGTCACTTATTATATTAGTTTCAACTGTCAAATCATCGTTGACTGTTGGAGCCGCAGAGGAATCCTCGGTAGTTGGCTGTGTCTTGAACAGATCTATCGCTTCTTCAAAGCGTGGACGTTTATTGTTTTTTGCGAATCTGTTTTGAGTCTTAAAGCCTCCGGCATCATACTTAAGCATTGATTCTGCTTCTTCGCCGTAACCTTCCTTGTAATGATCAGCAAGCTCCTGCGGTGACATTTCTGCAAGATTTGGAGCAAACTCAGACTCATGTACTGTCTTTCTTGCTCCGTTTGGATTTACTGTCTCATACGTTTGATCTCCGTTATATTTCTCTATAGTAACGTCGTCAGCGTAGCCCTTAACAGGCATTGTAGATCCAACCTTGTACCTGCCTTCTTGCTGATCTGTATAAATTTCCTGATTTTTTGTACTTGTCGCTTCTGCATTGTCAACTTTTCCAGTTTCTTTGACAACTTCATTGTCAACCATTTTGTTGCCGTCAACGTTTTGGTCTTGAATACCAAGTGCTGCCTGTACCTCAGGATCCTGTTCAAGTTGTTCTATCTCTGCTTCAATATCGCCTGTCGGCATATCGTCGTTTACTGTGTCTATAGCAGCAGTATCGGCTTCAACTGGCTCTTTGGTCTGCTCCGTTGGTGTTTCCATGTTCTGCGGATTATCTGCTGCTACAGGACTCTCTATGGCTTTATCTGTTTCACGGGAAACATCTGTTCGCATTTCGTCTGTATTTGTTAATCTTGATTCAAGGTCACGGCGTAAACCGGGCATTGAAACATCATCAGCCCTGGTTATCATTGTTTCTTCGTCTTTAGGTGCAGTAGTGCCGCCTCCAGGATTATCACCGGAATCATCATCGCTGTTATCAAACAGGTTCATGTCTCTGTATTCTTCCAGGCCAAATTCATCAATTATATCTTGAGGGATAGTCTGCGGATCCAGGCTGCCATTGTCCACAGCTGAACGAATGTCGCTTGCAATAGCGTCTTTCTTATCCTGGAGTATCTTGTCTCTTTTCTTTTGTCTTTTATCAACATAATAGTCGTGCAGCTTGCTTGTCGCACCACCAAGACCGGCGAGAAATGTTGTAGTAATTGCTGTGTCGGGAGCTATCTCTTTAAATGCTTCAAACAAATCAGATGGAGATGTGAAAGACATTTGCTTCATGTCTTCTGAACGCTTATCGCCGACTGTTGCCTCAACATTATGCTGCCCAACCTGAGTGATTGTTTCTGTTGCAAACTCTTCACCGTAAAGAGATGCGGCTTTCTTTGCGATCCTTGCTTTAAGTCCTTCGCCAAAGATAGATCCGAGTTTATTAAACACAATAGAGTTAAAGAATGCGCCACCCATAGCCTCAGGAAGAGCTTCCCATAATCCATATGACGATGCTTTGTCTTCTATAAGTGCTTTTGCGTTTTCAAACTACTGACGATCCATATTGCGGCCGTCGATCTCTTTAAACTCATCATTAAGCGCGTCAAGAGTCATGCGCATAAAGTCGTTTTTGGATGCGTTATACGATATGCCACCTGCTGTTGCTGCCGATGCAGCTGCGCCACCTGCAGGGCCGGCTACTATGCCGCCAGCTATACCTGCTGGAAGAGATATTCCCATTGTTGAAGCTGAATAACCTAAGTTTTGTCCGGCGCGGGTAAACACGTTGCTTCCGCGTTCATCTATCATCTTGGCGTATGATTCTGCGGTTTTTGATGCGAAATCACCGTTAATAAAATCTTCGTATTCGATACCGCCGATAAGTTCATCTCCGGCTTTGTAAAGCGTCGCGGCCGCTTGTTCAGGAACTCTTGCAAGTGATGCGCCGATATCTCCGGCAGTTTTCCAGAAGCCTCCATCCTCTACAGGTACAGGAGTTTTAATACCATACTCCGGTTCATTCTGAGCGGATATGCCGAGCTGGTTTTCAAGGTTTTCTATGTCAGCGTCTATATCGTCCTGAGTTGTTTCGTTAAACCCTAATTCTGCCTCAAGTTCTGTTATCTCTTGATCTATGCCAGCCATTTAACACTCCTGTATTATCTTGCTAATCCGATATTGTTAAGTCTATTCTCTTCTTCCTCAAGTTCTGTTATTCTATTTTTCATCCGCTGATTGCCATTTGCTCTGCGTTGAGCTGCGATATCTATACCGCCTTTCTTTGCATCATCGATCTGCTTTTTCAGTTCAGAAGAAGTCGGGCTTTCAGAAGGTCTTTTTTTTTCGTCCGGTTTAGGTTTTTCAGGATTATTAACTTCTCCAGTTTTGATCTGTTTCAGAATGTCGCGATATCTAACCTTGAATATAGGATCTTTCTTTATCATACCCATAATCTCAGCTTCGCTTAACATGTCGTAAGTATCATCTTTACTTCTGAAATCTTTAATCAATTCAGCAACCTGTTTAGATACCGGATCTTCCTTTTTGCCAGCTGCAGCAGACGTGCGCTTATTAGCTTCGTAATAGTCTGCCTGTGAGCCCTTAAGCCTTGCGTCTGCTTCCTCTTTTGAAACGTCCGCAACCTTCTTTTCTCTTTCGAGATTCTCAGGTTTAAAGCCTTTGTAACTCTCTCTGATCTTATCGATACTACCAAAAACTTGGTGTTCATTACCTGAGTAGACATGAAACTCCTGAGCATGAGTCTCTGGATTAATCTGCTTAACAACGTCAATCTGGTTCTTTCCGTTCTTCCAGACTGTTGGATTAAGTGCGTTTTTAGTGTTAAATTCTATTGCCAACTGCTGAGTATTGAAAAACTCTTTAGCATGTTGTTCCTCTGTTATGTTCTCAAGATACTTAAGAGCTTCGTTTGTGTCAGAAGTCTGCATTAATTTCGGAGGTTCGTTATCATACGGATTATCAAAATACACATCTAACTTTCTAGGATTGTCAGGGTTTATATCTGCATAATACTGAGAATTATTTTGTTTTGTAACATTGACGATTGCCTTGTTTGCGCCATCTATATTACCTTGCGAGTACATATTCCGAGCTGCGGCAACACCGTCAGTTATGTTTTTAACATAAACTTTAGCTGCCTTTGCTCTCTGTTCACCAACAGCATTCTGAGTTTCAACATCTCCAAGCTTGTATTTCGCATATTGAGCTTGAGCTTGAGTACGCTTTAGAGCTGAAAGATTCTTCCAATTATCTATCCCTGCAAGCAGTTCATTTCCTGATTGTGAGTTCTGGAACATCTGCGCTCCGATCTCGTCTATCTCTCTAAGATCTGCTGCGTTCTGCTGCACCTGCTGCTTGTTTTTGAGATCTATTTTGCTTGACTGAAAGTCCGTATAGTCCTTAGAGGCTTTTATGCCTTGTGGAGTATTTAGAACGCCCTCATATTGTTTTTTCATAGAGGGAGCTTCGCCACCGTTTGAAGTAACAGCATAAATATCTGCGTTTGCTTGCATTGCAGTGTTATAGTCTTCACGATCCTGCTTCTTGATCCCGTACTCTTCATTTTTCTGCATTGAGTTTTTCAGGCTCATTGACTTTAAAGCCATGTCCAGGCCGTCGTCTATTGTAGGTCTTCCCCATTTATCTGGCATTGTCTAATCCTCCGTTATGATAAGAAATATGCAAGCGTACCTACACCTGCACCTATCGCAGCACCCATAGGGCCACCTACTGATCCTATCTGCGCGCCTATCATCGCTCCAGACATTCCCATTCCAGCAGCAGACATTATCCCACCGCCTATAGTTTTCCCCGGAGGTGTTGTGGTTGTTTTCTCTGCCCTCATCATGTTACCTGCTGTGCCACCTGCACCTTGCATAGTAGCTGATGCTTTACTGAATGGGTTCTCAACCTGGTTAAGTCTATTAATATCTATACCGTACTGCATTAATTACCCCCTCATCTGCATAGCAGAGTTAAGCTTGTTAAAGTTATCGGTTTTTGTAGTTCTGTATGCCTGGTTTCTAGCTCCGGCTGTGGCCTTCGCGTTATCAAGTGTGTTTGTAAGGTTCTTCTGGAAAGATCCTGAATTGACGTTGATACCCATTCTGGATGCGTCTCTTATGCTTTGGTCCTTCTGGTTTGAGATCTGCTGCTGGATATCTGCTTGCGCTCTATTCATCTCTCCACCAACGTCAACGCCTTTAAGTGCTTGAGTGTAGTATTCCTGGACAACAGGCTCACTGATCTTAAGCTGGTTCAGTTTGTCTTGAGCTGCCCCTGTAGTATAGTTTAACCCTGCAATCTCATTGGTTGTTTGATATGGTAGAAGTGTTGACGCAGACTTGATAGAATCAAGCTGTAAGCCCGTCTGCTCCTGCAAGAGCTGTTGGTTGGCCTCTATTTGTGCTTGTTCAAATGGCTTATAATCTGATTCCCAAAACTGGAAATACTTATCCGCCATTGCTTGCTGCGCTTCATAGATTGAAGCCAGCCTGTCATTATACTCGTAGTCTATTGATGTTGATGTTGTTGATCCGCCGCCGCCTGGCATATTAATACCTCCTGTCTTGTGCAATAGCCTAGTATTACTGAAACTACCGATCCGTCATGCTTTACAAAAGCATTTGGCAGTTCGCCAAGAATATTCATACCGCACTTCTGAAGGTATTTGACAGCGAGCTTATTGTCGCTTGGAGCCAAGCCTTGAAGCAACTCTAGTATATATTCTCCGTTCTTATTTTTCAATTCAAATATAGTTTTAAGAGATCTCTTGCCTAACTCTACAGAGTTCTTTCCCCAGGCATCAGAAAATACCACAGGGTGTAAGTATGCTGATTTTTGCCTGAAACTATTCAGCCAACACATACCTGAAAGCTTGTGATCTATAAACCCGAAATAAACGATATTATTTATATCGTTAAGCATTTTATAAAACTCTTCATATGTTCGGCCAGTTCCATTGAAAAAGAACGCATCAAGGGATCTATCTGCAATCATTCTCTCATATGTTTCCACAAGGACTCTTTCTGGTGTTTTGTCTGTGTGTAATATTATGTCAAATTTAGGCATCGTAGCCTCCTGTATATTGACAATATTGTAAGTCTTGGTTTTAAAGGTTTATAGCCTTTACGCTAATAGAATAGTCACCATTACCAAGCACATTGCCAGGAACTGTATCAAAAACAGCCCTGAACTTTATCAGTCCGCTTGATGCGTTCAGGGTATAATTAAATATTCTATTAATAAAAATACTTGTAGCCGTTTTTGTGTCTATAAGATTCCATGTTGAACCGTTATTGATAGAGTAGTAGGTTTTGACCCTGAGTTGATTAACATTATTATTGCTTCCTAATATGGAAATATTGTAAACCTGAGAAGTCCTTGCGACCCTTTTTGAGTTGTATCCAGATCCTTCTCCTGATGCATAAAAAGCATCTGTATCAACCGTAACAGTAAACGAGGTTCCAGATAAAGAGAAGTCGGTATTATTACTAGCAATAATAGAGCAGTATCGACCGCCTCCAGATTCCGTTAGTATCTTAAGATCGCCTACATCGAAATATGAGGACTTAATTTGAGCTGAATCGACAGTTCCTTTAACAGTAACGTTATTGAAGGTTGCGCCGTCAACATCTAGCTTGTCTGCGGTTATAGATGTAGCTCCGATCCTTCCAGCGTCAAGAGTTCCGGTTGTTATTTTAGTAGCATCAAGATTTGTAATTTTTGCATTTGTAACTATACCATCCTTTATATTCGCTGAGTTTGCGATAATCTCATTGGTTCCTATATGCGTTGCTGTAATACTCTGCGCGTCGATATGTCTTGTAGCAATGGTTCCGTCTATAATTAAATTACCGTGTACTCCGACTGCTGTTACTCCGTCGATATCACCAACAACAAACATAGGTGTCGCTGTTCCGGTTCCATCTGGCTTTACGACAAGAAATTTATCTGCAAGTACAACAAACTCAGATCCGATCACTTCGTCGCTTATAAGCCCTACTCCGGCCACCTGTCCATTTGCGTTAAGCTTTACAGTCCATTCTGACTGTATGGTTACTAGCTCTGTTTCGTGAGTGTCAAGAGTTGTCTCTGCCTGTCCAATTCGTGTATCAAGAGCTTCTTGATCGTCAGTATAAGTCTGTATCTCAACGCGATCCTGTATCTGCGCACCTAAACCTGTTGACGGATCATCCCAAGCTGTGATAGTTGACTCCGCTGCGCCAACCCTGGCGTCTAGGCCATTATAAGTAGCTATAGCAACCTTGTCGTTTATTTGAGCTTGCAAGCCTGTTGCTGGATCGTTCCAGGTAGATATAGTTGTTTCTGCTCCGCCAACTCTAATATCTAAACCGTTAAGATCTTCTATTGTCGCTTTAAGATTAATTTGTGACTGCAAAACATCATCTGCATTAGAAAGAACCTGTATGCTTGACTCAGCAGATCTTATGTCGCCATCGAGATTTATTAAAGTATCGGTGTGCTGCAGAAGTATCCCTTCATGCTCATCTATAACTATCTGAGCGCGTGTGACTCTTGTATCAACACCAACAACATCACTAGGGTTTAAAACAAAGACTTCATCATCATAAATATCTTCAAGAAAAGTAATAGGACCTGTGATAGCATTTGCAGACAGAGAAATACTTGTGGCATTTTGCTCAATAGCTGTTGTGTGATCAGATACAATACCCTCTACAAGCAACAGGTCTGTTTGAGAGGCCTTACTGGTTATCGAGTTTGCATTTTGGGTAATAGATGTTCCATGTGCTATTACAGTATTGTTCAATGTATCGTAATCAATCTGATCTACATTATTTACTATCTCTCCTTCAAGAGTATCAACACGGCTTTCAACGTTAGAAACGAGAGTAACGATATCTGGAGACTCTTCCCAATATGTTGCGTTTGGTGGTGGAGTATTTATTGGAACATCTATCTTAGCCTTGTAGACTATGCCGCCATACCTAACATACTTTCCTTCAATATATGTTTGTCCTGGATAATAATCATTTGCAGCAAACTCACTTACTGCGGCCTCAAGAGCCTGTAAGTCAAGTATCCTGTCATTGTTCAAGCCGAATAACTCTTCAATATTGTTTATGTTATAAAGAGTGTAACGACCAATATCTATTACATTTGTTATTGCTCCGCCATATATATCTTCTTCCATGATATCTTCGCTAAAAATAAGACTTGAAGTGTCTATAATGTTTATACGATCAAGAAGCGTCTGCACAAGCTGATCTTCTGATATATTACCTGTAAGCAATGTAAGCATTTCTTGAATGCTTATACCCTCGGATGAATCAACAAGATATCCGCCTTTAGCGTCTGACGGTTCCCAAACAGAATAACACCCGTTCTTTGTTACTGTCCTTATCCAATAATAGTAAGCAACACGAAGATCTATTCCTTTGTCTGGAAATTCAGAGACAGGGATAGTTGCAAGTCCTATCATTTTTGCGTCAGATCTACTTGATGTTGCTGATCTCCATATTTCAGTAGCAACAACAGTATCGTCGTCTGGCAGATCCCAAGTAAGATAGTTAGAAAATATTCTATTTTGAATAACAAGATTACGTGGAGGCTGCGGAACTTTTGTACATGCTGAACATGTTGTCTGTATCTCTGTAAGATCATATACGTTGTTAGGGTTTATCCCAAGCTCTCTAAGTCTACCTGCTGTTATAAACTGTTCATCACCTGTTCCTCTCTGGCCTTCGCGCAGCTCTACCAGGTTTCTTAATGATGTTAGAAACTGTCTTAACTGCTGATCTGTAATATTTGAAGGTACATTTGGTAATGTAGTTTTAGCCATATCATAACTCGCTTATAGATGTTGCGATTGTTGCGGTTTTGATAGGAGCCTGTCCTGTTATCTCAAAACGCCAAGTCTTGCCTCTTTTAGCTGGTATCCTAAATATGCTTGCGCCTGTAACAGATAAACTTTTCACTAAAGTTTCATCTGCATATATCTTCAATGTTGATGTGTATGTGCTGAAATCACCAAGCACCTGTCAACACGAGAAGCTTATATCATCAGGCATGATGAAGTGCTTTGACTTCCACGTATAAGACAATGGAGTTGTTCCTGAATTAAAATCTACTATTTTCCTTGTTCCATCTACATCACATACAAGTTTTATGGTGTCAGATGCAGTATCAACGTATCCGCCATATACTGCAGTTATGCCAGATATTGTAAACTCTACAACACCACTCTGATCTATTATTATCCCTTCGTTAGAGCCGCTAAAAAAACCGTAGTAACGCTGTTCATGGTAGAAGCCTATAAGATTGCTGATATCGTATGCTTGCCACTGTTCCTTAGTTAAAAAGCCTTCTGTTATCTTTGTCACTGTTCCATCAGTAGCCAAGCAAAGGCCGTCTGGTGATGCGAAAACAACACCCATAGGAGAGTCAACGATGCTTTTCTTTGATACACAGCCTTGATTAAACTGCATAGGGTAAATAATTACTGACTCAGGATCTGTACCGGAAGCGATATATGGAAGCTCGTCTGTAAGTACGATAGTTGCGTTACCGTATGATCCAAGACCAACGATAGTATGATTAATCTTCTGTATGTATTCTTCTGGAAAAGCATACGGAATAAATGGTTTTGATAAGTAAAGCTCGTTATCTCTGAAACCAATAAGAATACCATTTGCAAACTGACGAAGACCTTGAAGATCTGTCGGCGGAGCTGTCCAACCTTCTGTTGGCAATACTTCACCAAGATCTGAGTCAGATACCTGGTCATGGTAAGACTGCGAGGCCTGATAACCTACATCTGCAACTAATTGGAACTCTGCGTTTAGATTACCATTAGCTACCCTGTATATCCTGAAATGAGTAATATTCAAGTCTGTAGTGTCTGTAGTAGCAAAATTACTAAGCCAAACATCATGGCCGACATACACATCAATAGCCGCAGTAGCGTCTGCCGGCTCCGACTCTTCACCCCATCCAGTTACATAAGTGTAGGTATAGGCTGTTGTATGGCTTATGTCTGCATCTGCCGCAGGTGTGCCTTGTAAAGATATTGTGAGCGGAGTAGAAGGTTTCGGAAGCCCAAGCTTATAATAGTCACCAGGATAAGCAGCAGGATCTCCACCAGATAATGCCAAACTTGCGTCTGTCTGCTTCGGGATCCCGTCGCCTGTATAGTATATTCTTCCATTTGTGTCATAAACGAATGAATCTACAATATCAACATCGCCATTAAAGCTGATATAGGCTGCACCCATATCATATACAGTCACAGCGGCCGAATTAGACAAGTTTGCTGCGTTCGCAATGGTTTTCATTGCCTCAAGTAAACCGCGCCTTAAATCGCAATTTATAGCCTCAGTAGACGCATTATTAGCGATAAGATGTTCTGCTATCTTTGGTCTTGCTGCTGCAAACGCTGATACTGCTATTTTCATTCTTATTTACCTTGTATTTTATTGTGCCAATCCGTGTTGTGTTTGTAATAATCTCCACCAACAAGTGCTCTTGCGGATGATCCTGAAATATTCTCAAGAATGATTGCGTATTTAAATCCTGGCTTTAAAAGTATCTCTAATGAGGCTCTATCATTACCTGCGCCAGTAGATCCTGCTACTCCATTAGATCCTACCCATGAAGTATCAAGCCAAGTCCCGCCTGTGATAGAAGTATGCCCGGTTGTCGCTGTTATTGCTCCAGTAATTACTCCGTGCATATCTCTACGTCTGTTTTGAACCTCAACAGGCGTTCCATCTCCACCAACAGTTGGATTTTCGTAAAACTCAATCTCGCATGTTCCGAGAGATCGAGCATACATTATCATATGGGTAAGATCTGTAGTTTCATCAACACTGAAAACAAGGTTAATCTTCCCTCCGTTTGCTAATGCTTTATCTACAACATTAGAAAACCAGTGGTTGCCGGTATGTATTTCATGATGAGCATGATCTGTAGTAAGCATAGAGTCGGTTATGTCGTCAACCCAATCACCATTAGCGTTTTGTAATCCCATGCATCACCTCTTTAACATTGCGTCAGTAGTTTTCGCTGTATCGTGAGAACTTCCAAAAAAATAAGTTAGAATACCTGCCATAGCTGTTCCGAGCAGAAAGCCAAGTATTGTGTCTGCGAAACGTTGGTTTGCTTCTGGTATTGGAGCAAATGTTATAAATGCTATATAGGTCATGCAAAATGCAGACCATGCTGTAGCGAAATAATATATAAAACGTTTACTAAACCCGTCATTCTGGTTAAGTGCTTCTTTCTGCATAGATCTTGCGTCTTTCGTATTCTCTACATTTAATTTTTCTCTTTCAAGTTGGATCCGCTCAAATTATGTCTGCTGCTCTATTAAAGCAAGCTTGTATTTATGAGCAAACTCAGGATTACCGACTAGAGCTGTAGCAATATCACTCACGCTTGCATCTTTAATTCCAATTACATTGCGACCGATATCAACAGCCTTCTCAAGTATAGAGTCCTTGCTGCTTTCTGTTACTTTTCCTGCTATACCGGGTAATGCTTCTGATAGCGCGCCAGCTATAGCACCGAAAGGACCGCCAGTAACGAATCCGAGTCCTGCTTTTATTGCAACATCTTTAAAGTCCATTCATTCACCCCACTTACCTGTTCTTATCATATAGACAATACGCTTACTGCGATCTCCTACCTGGTGATACCAAGCAGAATCAATAGCCTGGTTTGCTGCCTCTTGGTAGTTTCTCTCTTCAAAAGCTTTTATCATTTTCTTAAACCTGCTGAACCTATCAGCACCAAGATTGTAAAACATATCTGTTACAGCTATCATCCTGACTTCATCAAGCTGGCTGTACCAAACGTAAGTATCACGCAATGCCGAGATACACATATCCATATCATCTTCAAGGAGAGAGTACGCTAGGGCCTCAGTGAAGCCTTCATTAAGAATGGCTGTAAGTACCTCTGTGGTAAATCCTCTATCTTCGTAGTTGTACCCCACTCCGATAGTCATTTTACCAGCAGTGCATCTGTATGGTTTAAGCTTGAATCCTTCGTTAAGTATTATAAAATCTCTGAGTTTCTTTATCATTTCGCGCACCCGTGTGTGAGGAAATAGATAAGCAGACCACTGCCTATAGCAAACGCTCCGCCGACTATCCAATAAATACGGTTATTGATGTAGCCGTAAATGTGTCCGTGTGACTTCTCGTTTGCTTCAAGCTTTTTTTCCATATCTATTATTTTGCTTGCCATGTTTTCTATCTGTACGCCTCTGACACCGCATATCGGCAGACCGACCTTGAATATCGCTTCCTGTGAGCTTACGAGCGCATCGATTGAGCGTTTAATACCGTTCATAACCTCTGTTTGAACCTTCTGATCGGAAAGCAGTTCAGATATAGCACTTATTCTTTTTTCATCTCTTTGCTCAATCTTTTTAACTAGAGTTATTAGTTCGCCCATATTGCTTTCTAAATCGCTTACTCTGTCAGATATTCGCTCTATTGACTCTGGCATAATTGTCCTCGTTAATATTTTAGTAGTTTCATACTGATATCTTTATCTGAAAGCCCTTGAGCTTTATATGCTTCACGTTCACACTTGAGTATGAAGTTGTGGGATGCCCATCTGCGTATGAAATAAAAGAGAACTAGACCTTTGTACATTTGCTTGGCATGGGTAAGTTCGTGGACGAGTAGATCTTTATTGTTGTAATCCTCGTCTTCTATGATGATATATGGAATGATAAACCACTTAGTCATAGCATCCATGTGGATGTTCCGCTTGATAGCGAATATTAATACAGGCAGTATCCCGTATACGAATCTGAGTTTCATTAAGCACCACCCTCAAGAGCGTCAAGCCTAGCTTCAAGTTTTTTCAGCCTCTCTTCTTGTGCATTAATAATCTCTTGCTGTTCTTGCATACCTTTTAACATCATCATATAGAGCACGGAGTATTTAACATTCTTTGTTGTTTCACCCGTTTTTTGCTCTTCGACTTCGGTGTACTCTTCTATTTTCCCGCCGACTTCACGAGTCTTTTTGACTTCGGTCTTTATAGTGTCTTCTGTCTCGTAAACTAAAGATGGAAACACTTGCTCGATTTCCTGAGCGATAACGCCAAGCTGTTTTAGATCATCGCCTATAAAATTAAAATTACGCACCTTAACTTGCATTAATTTATCAAGTTTTGGTGACGTGTCTGTTATATTCTCTTTGAGTCTTTCATCGGACAGAGCCCCATATGAATTTGTCGCTGATTGAAAACTTCCATTAGAAAGAATTTTTGAGCGAGCAGACCCTAAAGCTGTATGCTCAAAAACTGACGCAGTTGAATTTGTATCTCTTGATACAATCTGCACATAAGTTGTTGCATCTCCATTCCATACTGAAATAGCTTTAGCCGCAGTCGCAAAATCCGTTCCGTTAAACCCTGCGTCTATGCCCCCAATAACTCTCTGATTTCCTGTTGAGTCTAAAATAAAAGAATCAGAGTCCCCGTCTCCAGTGTCACAGCCTAAAACAAGACCAGACGATTTCTGTGATATTCTTGATGCTAAAACACCGGCTTTCGTTAACTGTATACCTACATCTGTGGTATCTAACAGGTGTAAGTTATAATTAGGCGACATGCCACAGCCAATATCCCCGTTTTGATTAATAACAAGCAGTTTAGCCAAACCGTCATTAGGTGAAATTACAAATTCAGTGCCTTGTATGCCTATTACAAAGTCGGTATCTGCGTCACCTTTCAATCTTACTGTTGGCTCGGTTGTTGTTTTTTCGATAGTTATAGCATCGCCACCTGCACAATTAATGTATAACTCGCCTAAATCACTAATTGTATGAGCCGAGTTCTTCACCGCACCTGTTGTGCCGTCAAACCGCACAATAGCATTGTCTGTGGATGTGACTTTAGGAACTGCCGCAGATGCTATATCGTGTGCCTCATCAGCCGTCGCCTTAAGATTGTTTATATTTGCGTCGTGTTCTGCGGTATTAAGCTTATCGTTCTTTGCGCTGTCACCATAGGCCCTGGTTACAACAACTGTATTCTTTGCCATGTTTTACCCTCTCATCATATGAAACGCGGCATACTAACCATATGCGGACGCGTATTGTATCCTTTACTGATCAGCCGCTTTGCTATTGTTTTATATGGAACATATAAGATCTCCATAGCTTGAGCATTACCAGGGTTAAACCATGCTGTATTAGGCTGCATATAAAGCTTTTGTTTTGCTTTTAAGGTTATTGCATCACGCCACTCTTCAAAGAAATCAGGGATCGCTGTCGCTGTTATCTTTGGAATGTAAACACAAGTAAATTTAAGTGTGTAATCCTGAGTAGGAACTGAATCAAGTGTGATAGTCTCACTGGTTCTTGAGTAGTCGTATGCTGCAAATGACCTGTTGTTTTCGTCTTTCACTTCTCTGATCGCATGGATAATAACTGTATCGTCAGAGCTGGCAAGACTATATTCATCTGTGCCAGCCGTGACGTTTATAAGTATTTCATCTGTCCAGATCCATGTATCAAGACAGAAGGTTTTGACAGCTTCAACAACGGAACGGTCTATAGCAATGTCAGAGCATCCGTTTACTTCGTTGTATATATCCGGTCTGTACGTTGTTAAATCTATCACTGTTATGCTCCGATTGTCCTTTCTATGATGTTAGGACTATTGATCTGCTCAACCTTATCCTGCGCTCCAAGAGCCTGAGTAAAAGAGTTGATATGTGTAATAGCTCTCTGCTGGTATGAAGGATTGTCTGCGTCTTTCATAAACGCTCTTGCAAGCATATAATCCAGCAAGCAGCCCTCATATTCAGCACCAAGAGGAACACTATCTGTAGTAGCTGTAAGCTCTGCAGGAAAGTATGAGTATCCAAGTTCTACATATGATGGTGTTGCTGGTTGGCCAGGGTAAACATAAAAGTTTCTAGGTTCACGCTCATCATATGTGTAATGCTGCACAACAGCATTTTCTGTTGTGTGCCAATCAGGATCACTGTTATCGAGAGTTTGTCGCCTAAGAAGTCTAACTATCCTGCCTGGTGTATTTCCATCAGCTCCCATGTTACGGATAACATCTATGAGCTGATATCCTGTTGCCGGCAAAGACTGTCTTGTTCCAGATACAAGCTGTACTGCTTCGGTTTTTGTGCTTGCATCAGGCTTCAATATGATAGTCTGCTTGATAGCCATATTAAGGTATCCTAGAAGCTCAGTATCAAGCCAGCGATCACCGCTTGAATCAAGCAAAATGCCTTGTACTTTTGTTATAATATCTTGCGCTTGCATCTGTCTTTACCTCGTATTATTTAAGCTGTTCTCTTACTGATTCAGCAGCATTGAGAAGTGCAGCCTTGTTTTTCAGGTTTTTTGTCTCTACAAACGGATCCAGAATAGTTTTAAGTTCTGCGTTTGTGAGAGTTTCTAAGACTTCTGCTGCTGGAAGAGCTGTCCCGGTAACAACAGTAGAGTCTTTTACTTCTTTTTCAGGGGTATTGTCCGCAGGTGCTGCTGTTTCTACAGTCTCTTCGACTTCAACGCACTTACCGAATGGATCCTTTACCTCAACCATGTCTGTTCGTTTTTCCAAAGTAGGAGTCCAGACGAAGATCTCGTTTGTTCCTCTTTTTCTTAAGTATCTCGTTTCAGCCATTTCACTTACCTCCAGTGATTTAAAAAACAGGAGCGGACGCTAAACACCCGCTCCCGTTATTATTGGTTCTTATGCTTCAGTACCGTACTTGCAGTACAGAAGGCCGAGAGAATCAGGTTTTGCAACCTTATATCCGTATACCTGCAGACCCTGGATGAGTTTCTGGAACTCTTTAGGATCGTCAACCATTCTGCTCTCAGTAAACTGAGAAGCTAAAAGAAGGCCCTGCTTCACGCCGAAAACTACGTTGAAACATGCAACTGCTGTCTCTGTAGTCTTAGCTACGTTGTTAGACACGAAGACCTCGAATCTGTCGATCATACCGATGCGACAGTTTCTAAGAGGAGACTTTCCGTCACCAGTGATAGAAGCGTCTTTAAGGTCAGAAGTCTTAAGCTTTGTAGCCATCCAAGCAGGGATTACAATCCATCTGCCTGTATCTGGAACATCCTGCTCGTCAAGGATCTGGCCGCATTCAACGATTTTGTCTATTACGTTTGCCTTTGTAATTGCTACTGCGTTTGATCCATCAGCTGCGGTTGTACCGAGATTGATGTTTGCTGAGATAGCTCCAGCAGTTGCGCCTTTGTTAGCAGCTGCAACATCAGCGTAAATATTCGCGAGAATAGATACGTCGATTGCGTTTTTCATCTGCTCTGCGCCGTCTGCAGACCATTTCTCTACGGCGTTTACATCCATCTGCTTTTCTTCAACGATGTTCATTCCAAAGTTGAAGTATTTAGCATTGTCGATGTCGAGTTCTACTTTACCTGGCTCAAGTCTCTCGGATGTGATACCTGCGCCGATTGTGTAGTCTCTGATTGTGATATCAGGAGTTGTCCTGATGATCACTTTGTCGCCGTACTTTTTAATTTCGCCTTCGTACTCGGTGGAGGCGATTGCACCGAAAACAGATGAACGGTAAAACTTTACAAGAAGTTTCCCCGCGTAAATCTGCGGTATATAGTTATTGCTAAGAGCTGTAAGCCCTGAATCTACTGCTACTCCCATTTAGGGTTCCTCCGATTTTGTTCAAATCTTCCGAACCGCTCAAAAGGATCTACAGCATAGCTAAAGAGTATTATTAACCTTTGCGGATCCTACCGTCTGTGACGGCCTTATTGATCTCTGCGTTAAGCTTTTCAAACTCTTCATCTGTGTATTTTCCCTGAGCTGACTCGGTATAAAACTTGTCAATCTCAGAGGTTGTAAAAATCTTCTCAGTCGTTGGAGCGTCACCAGGTCTTTTCTTAGGCTGAATCTGCTTCTCAAGATTTTTGCGTCTTGAATCAGCTTCCTGATTAGCCTTTTCATCTGATAATCCTTTCTCTTTCATGTAGTCTTTGAAAATGAGGATCAATGCCTCATGATCGTACTCATCAACAGCAGCGTTGATACTGACTTGCCTTTGCGCCCTGGTATATGGATTGACTTCTGCAAGCCAAGATTTAAACTCTTGCGAGTCATTAATCGTTTCCCAATCAGGAACAACAGCTTTAAGCTGTGAAAGCATATAAGTCGTATTTTGCTGTTTTGTTGCCTCAGAGCTTTGCGACACCTGTCTTGAAGTATTTTCAAGCTTTGCATTAAGAGCTGCGATAGTCTTTGCCTGGTCTACAGTGTACTGCGCGAGTTTTTTCATCTCGTCGCCGTATTCGCCGTATTCTTCCGGGTTAAGTTCTATCTCAGGCTTTGCTTCAAGCTTTGCAGTAAGCTCCTGATTTACGCTATGCAGCTCATTGAACTGCCTCTTAAGCGTTTTAAGTTCGGCACTTAGCCGAGGAACTTCCGCCTCATACTTCCCCTGAAGCACGTTGTATTTGTGCTTCCATGTGTCTTCATCTGGATCATCTTCGTTGTTTTGACCTGGTATAGTATCGTCTTCCTTTTTAACGGAATCTTTCTCTACCTCTACTCCTGCGTCGGCTGCTTTTAATTCTGCGCCGTTGCCTTCTCCCTGCGACTCTCCAGCGTCCTGATCGTCGTTTAGTGAGGAATCTTTTTTGCTGTTCGCATTGAGCATGGAGTCGATTTCTCTTTCCATGTTTTCAACGGCTGATTGTAATCCTGACATTTGTTACAACTCCTTGAGCCAGCGTCATTTATTGCGCTGGTGTTCTTGTTGTGTTCTTATTTTGTTTAAAACCTCGCCAGATCTGTTGATCTCGCTAAGTAACTCTCCCAATGTTCGTGTGCGGCCCTGCAAGATCCTGATTTTCTCTGGATCTCCTTCCTTGATCAGCTCTGTAACGTCTACTTCCAGGAGTCTTGTCACCATGTTGGCGAAAGCTGGAACCTGCGTTCTGAGCTGGTTTAAAACCGCATATTCTTCGTTCGTAAGTTTCATTAGTACATGCTCACATCACCACCGGAGGCTGGCTGTCCTGCAGCGTTACCCTCGCGTGATGGTATTTGTTGTTGTCCGCCTTGCTGTTGCATCTGTGCAGCTTGAGCGGCCTGTATTTGCATCATCATTTGCTGTTTTGCTTTGAGTTCATTCGCGTCTGGTATGAAACGCTCTATGTCGATATCTAGGCCGTGAGCGATCTTACGAAGGATCTCAGCAAGACCGGCCTCGCCGATAAGGTTTATAAAGATTGGATTAGAGTTGATTACCTGCAGGAACTCGTTTCTTCTCATCTGAGCTTGCTCTTTAAGAAGTATGGATCCTGATCCTGTTGCTATGATTTTGATGTCGCCTTTATATTCGAGCATACCGGCGAACAAGAGCTTTTCATAAAGCATAGGGATTGATTTTTCTATGATGTCGCCGTCGATAGTGGTGATTAGCTTGCGTACCCCTTTAGTGACGTTGTTCATCATCATAGAGAAGCCTGTAGCTGTTGAGAGCGCACCTGATTGGCTGCCTTGCCCATATGAATACTTCGGGATACCTGACTTGTTGTCTGCTTCCAGGCTAAAGAACTCGTATACCTTCATGAGATCGTTAACCATGCTGTTAGGCTGGAAGAACCATAAAGGAGTCTTCCCTCCTGTATCTTCAAACTCCCATACTTTCCAGGGGTAGATGTTTGTGACATCTTCACCCGGTGGTATGCTGTTCGTATCAACTCCAACTTGAGGGCCGGAGGCGATTGACATGTTATCAACCATGTTGCGCGCTGCAGCGTTGCAAGCGTCCTGCGCATCATTAAGGATCTCAGGTAGTGCTATTCCTGGTATGCTGCCGTTTCTCTTCCTGAAACATGATGAGTGATAAGGTGCGCGTCCGAGTGGATCTGTATTGATGATAGCTTTAATGACATAGCTGCCTATCAGCCATGCCTCTATGTGATAGTCTTTTAATTCGTCGTCTATTTCTTCTTCGATGCCCCAATCAATAAGCTTTGATCCCTGTACCGGCCCCCAAAACTGGATCGCCTGGATCTCGTTCTTAAGCTCATTTGTTGCACCAATAACATTGTCGCCGCTATCTATTCCGCGACGCTCATATTTTTCAATATCAAACAGCCAATCAGTAAGCAGCCCGGACTCATACTCTCTGAGTACAGACCTGAGAGCATCTTCATTAAAGCCTTCTAGTCCAATAAAGCTGTATATCTCTTCACGAGTGAGCCTGTGACGTTCAATAGTGTAGCCTTCGTCAAGTCTTGATGATCCTGGCTGGAAATAGATGTCAAATGGGGATACGCGATCAAAAGCAAACTGGAGGTTTTCTTCAATAGTAGGTACACCGCCGTACCCCCACTTGATCTTTTTATCTAATGTGACGTAAGGGCCTTTCAGGTATGCGACCGGGTAAGTACAGAAATCCTGAATAAATTCAAGAATCGCTGGTTTCCAATTCGATTCAACGATATGATCTTCAAGCTCATCTTTAAGTAACTCTATCTGCTCATCTGCAAACTGCTTGAAACGCTCTTTAAGCTCGTCTATGAGCTGTTCAGCCGCTTGATTAACTTCTTGAGGTGAGACTACTCCAGCCATTAGCTCATTGCGCATAATGCCGAATGTAGACTGTCTGACAGCCTCTATTTGTTTTGGATGTATATCAGGAATGACGGTTGCTTTAACGTCATATGGTTTATTTCCCTGGTTAAAAAGAAGGTCTTCGATCCAGCCTTCTGCAGCCGCGCACTTCTCTTCTGTCAGCATCATGTAAATTGCTGTACCGCCGCGCTGCTCTATGAGTGCAAGTTTCTCAGGTGAGTATTGTCCATCTCTCTGCTGCTTGCATTTACTAAGCCGCTGATCGAGTGTTGTTCTTGCGTTCTTGGCATCTTCCCAACATCTGCGGATATGCGCTGCAAGCTGTGTGATATATGGTATATTCTGAAAAGCTTGATTAGCTTCCTGTGTCGCTTTCTCGCGTCTACGAAGCTATTCCTCTCCGATAACTACAACACCAACTGAATCGCCGATACCAACACCAGTATCATTGTTCTCTGTATAATCTCTCATGCAAATTTCCTTATGGTTTTGTTGCGACGAGATGCAGATCCTTTGATGATTATGTTGTCCTCAAAGGTAAGCGCGAGAGCGTCGCCTATATCCGGCGATGCAAGGCCTCTGCGCTTCATGTCGTCTTTCTTTTCAAGCTGAATCCGCATCTGAGCGTTGTATCCGTATTCAGGGGATATCAAGTCTGTGTATAGTTCTGGATGATCTGGTATGTCGGGTTCGCTGGTCTTGAACCAATCAGCCATGCGGCCCCATATCTCAGATCTTTTGTTTGAATATTTAGTGGAATCTTTGGCAGCAGCTCCGGCCTGTACATCTACTGCAGGAAGTCCGAGCTGTCTTAAACGATCTATGACACCTGCACCTATGCCTACACCGTCCACAAAGATTGCTTCTGCAGGAATATTTCTGTATTCCTCGACAACCTTTGAGGCCAGTTCCATAGTATCCAGGCCACGAAATACGATAGGCTCATAAACCTTGTTTCCGCGTCTGCGAATAATAACGGATCTGTCGTCACCAAAACGAGCTACGTCAACACCAATTCTAAAATGGTTCTGTTCATATCTTGCTTTAATGAGGACGCGACGTATTGCCTTCTCCACAACGTCTGTAGGTATAAGCTGGTTTGATCCTGCGCGTGGTAATTCGCCCTTCACACGGACTCTTACGAAGTCACTGTCTTCACCGTAATCCTCGATCCACTGGTCTATAATGGCTTTGTCTGCCATTTTTGCGGTACGAGAATCGACTGTTATGCAATTCCAACGATGTCGCATAGAATTGAAACACGAATGGAATTTACCGCTGTTTCTGGTAGGGTTTCCGAGTGCTAACCACTTGGCCCCAGGAGTAGTCATTGCTCCCTCTGCAACATCCCAAATAATGTCTGCAATCGCGCTGGCCTCATCGAAGAGCATGAGAACATATTCTTCGTGTGTTCCTGCGAATGCTTCCGAGTTGTTTTCCGACCAGGGGATAGATGATGCGAATGATGTTTCTGGTGAGTCTTTTAAGAAAAACCTTGTAGCTGTATGCTTGTAGAAATTTCCGTCAAGAGATACTTGATTCCACTTTGATAGCTCTCTCCATGTCTTTGTATCGAGCTGATTCTTGGTGTTTGCTGTAACTATAATCTGAGGGTTTGGCCTTGTAGCCATAAACCACTTAACAGTGCTAGACGATAAGCATGTCTTACCTACACCGTGACCTGACTTGACGGCTGTTCTAGGATTATTCGCTATAGAATTTAATCCCTCTATCTGCCACTCATCAGGATCCGCGCCGATAATGTCACGCATATATCCAACAGGATCATCGAAGTATGTTGATGCAATGTACTTTGCAGCATCGTAATCGTTGATGATTTCTACTGCCGCGCTCATTGCTCTGATCCTTTCTTTCTGGCTGCTGCAGCTTCGCGGATCGCGTCCGCAATGCCTTTAACCTGTTGATCGTTATCTTTATCAAATAGACCTAGATGCTTAGAGATCGCGTCGAGTGCCGCTTTTTTGTCATGGAGTTTGTACTTGATGCCTTCTGAATTGCATATGATTTCTGATAGTTTGGATAGATCTGCGTCTGGTTTGAGTAATACTAACGGGCCTTTGATTTCAACTAGCTCTGAAAGATCGCTGAAAGCCATTTTAGACCATTCAGCAAGAACACGCTCTGGATTGATGCCGAGCCTGAACATCATTTCCTCGCGTCTGGCCTCAATAGCCTTTTGAACGCGTGGACGATGAAAGACAGCATAAGCTTGTTTATCGACCATCTTATACTTAGCCATTCTTCCAGCTTCCTGGATATTGGCTGTTTGGATGTATGCGTCAACAAATAGCTTTTCTTGCTGTGTTAGAGGCTTGTCCTCTGATAACACGTCGTCTTTCTTTTTTCTGGCCATACACAAAGCATATGTTGAATAAAAAAAACGCGTGTCACGTCAGTACCCTTATGACACAAAACCTTTACTTTGCTTTAAGTATTTCTCGCAGGAGCCAATCAAGAGCATAAGCAAATGGCTCATTATCGTTTGACTCGATATCAGTGATACCTTTAAACTCCAACATGCGGCAGACAGCATGTAGACACTCGTGAGCAAGTACGGGAATATCCTTCTTGTCGGCAACAATCAAGATATAGCCATCATCTCTACTGTGACAAACACCTGCGAGGCTATCAAGCTCTCCGACAATTTCAACCATGCCTTTGTACACTTCATCCTGTTTCCATTTGCCTTGCTTATCTTTATGCAGAAAATAGATATACTGATTATAGACCGGGTTATATATCTCAACGGCCATTACTAATCCCCAACGGTACGCAGTCGAATTTAAAATGAAGATAATTTATCTCATCATCACTCAGTTCAAGTCTATAAAGCGTGCCTAAATAGAGCCTTGTCCCATCAGGAAGTCCTCGAAGCTGCTCAGTACGGGTAACAATCTGAACAATCTCACCATCATGAGTCTTATACCTGCCGTGGCTCACTCTCTCCCATTTAAGATAACTCGCCACTCTGACACCTAAGCGCATTGATCCGGGGAAAAAATAAGCTGTTGGGGGTTCAAACGGTACACATTGAAGCTCTTGACTATAAAGCTTTATTATTTTTTGCAGTGCCATACCTGCGTCAATCCTTGCCATAACCTATCTCCTTCAATCTGAACTCTCTTATTGCTTCTACAACAACCTGCTTAAACGTGGGTAATAGTACTTTAAGTGGTGGACAAATAAGCCATACAGGGTGATTACGTCTATATTTATCCATTTCGTACATTAAATCCCATTTGGCTCTAACATTTTCTCCTGTCGTTAAAACAATAAGCACATCTTCTAAATACTCAGACATATTCGGAGTAATATGTATTTCTTTAACACCGTACTCTTTAAGACTCAATAACTCTTGATTCGTGTAAGATGTAAAATACACCCTACATCTCCACAAACTTGTACTCAGTTTCGCCTATTCCGGCCTTCGGATGAAAATCCTCGCACTGGTGATCAGGCTCCACTTCACCGTGTTTATTGCAGTAGTGAGTATTACCAAAAACGGCTTCATCAGTAATACCAAAAGTACACTCTCTACAGTTCTCACAGCGGACCATCTGCGCGATTGTAGACTTTGTGACTTGCAACTTATACTCAGGGATCTCTGTACCTTTATCTATCTCTTTGAAGTGCGGAGAGTATCCGTAATACAAAACCATATTCTGATCCCATTTATGTTCTATCACCATTGGTACGAACTCAAGCTCCTTAAATGCTTCTCTAAGCTCTATCACTGCTTGCTCGTCGTATCTCACTTTGTTTTGGACAAGGAACTTTCCTTTATGATCAGTTAGCATTACTACACCTCCTTGAAATGTTCTTTTACTAACTCGTCAGCCTGTTTCATAACCTGTTCAATCATTTCATCACCACTCGACGGTATACCTCTTAACCCATAAATCCTTTTACCTTCTTCGACTCTCTCTAACACTGCATAACCACTACATGATGTTCTTATCTCTGTGCCATCTAGCAAAGTTATGACAGCTATCAGTTTAATACCAGCTTCTAATCCTTCATTGAATGGCGTAATGGTTTCGTAAATCTTATAATCAAGACTATCTTGTATAAGTTTAATCCCCCACCTCCCTTTCCTCTTTGCTCACTCTCGCGGCGAACTCAACATCTTTTGCCTGGAAAGCCATTTTGAGCAGCTTAACGCTTGGAGTATCAGGCAGCGACATTCTCTCTGCGTCTTCCAGCAGTTCCTTCGGCAGATCCTCGTTACTGGTTATAATGATCTCTGATGTTACCTTGTAGATGTATTCTTTCATGGCTTCACCGCCTCAAGAGTCTGAGTAATAAGCACGATTATATTTTCATGGGTATATTCCGTTATAGGCTGACGCGAAAGCCGCGCTTTTATTTCGCGCAAAACGTTTATCGTTTGGCTGATCTTTTCAATTCTGGCCCTCATGTGCTTGTTGACGTTTTCAAGTCCTGCGCATTTGTCCTGCATGTATGAGAGTTCTTCTGCTACATTGTTGATTTCGCGCTCTTGTTTTGCAATCACTCTGTTTGACTCATCCAGCTTTTTACTGACTTTCTTGAGTGCTTCGCAGGTCTTACCGCACTGTCTAGGTGAGATATCTACAACAACAGTCTCATCTTTCTTGGCCGCAGGATCCACACCGACATAGAAAGAAAATGGGCCAATCGTGCTGAGAAAGTCTTCTCTCTCTTTAACTGACTCTCTAAGCTTCACGCCGGAGATATGGCCGGAAAACTCGTCTATAAGAAAAGTCTCAATAAAATTAAGCGCGTCAGTGCACTTTTTAGATTCAAGTTCTTGCTGCCATTTCGGCACATCTTTTATTGGCGGAGAGACAGGAACAATGCGATCTGTCCAGTGCTTGCCGTCTGTGATCTTGATTTCGTGGCCGCGATATGTTTTATTCAGAATACTTATACCTGTAGCCGTGTTGATTGGCTTAAATGTGCCATTCTCACAAGGGCTTACCTCGTTAATAAGCTTACGGAACTCTGCATTTGTCATTTCGATACAGCCGATCGTCTTCCCTTGCTTCTGGAGCTTATCTATTTGCTCGTCTATCTCTTCTCTCAGTGTTTTCTCTACTACCTTCATAAACTTACCTCCATTTCCTAGTATTTCCTATTTATCAGTAACTTACAGATGCTACTTGTATAACGTTTTGAAGTATGCGAATACAATTTGCTTTGGAATCTTAATTCCTCTTTTACCATCAGGTGTTTCTGGAATGTCTCCGTACTCATGAAACACGCCTTCCGCATGTCTGCGATAGAATGTCTTGCGCGACCAATCGAGTATGTTACAGATATCGCGAACTCCCAGGAGAGTTTTAAAGCGATATTTGTGTGATAAGTCGCTAATCTGCTGTTCCAATGTAATAACCATTCACGCCTCCAGTGCTTCGTATATGATCACTTGTTCTTTGATCTCTGGATCTATCTTGATCTCTAACTCTGTGCTTGCGATATAATCCGGCGAATCATCTTTAAACACCCTCTTTTTGACAAACCAATCTGTAATAATCTTTTCGACGGCAGACAGGTTCATGTGATCTCGCACTCCGGCCTTGTTTGGCTTAAGCAGTGTAAACTTAATCTTTGCCGGTACAGTGACGGGCTGGATGTTGCCTTGAACGATAGCGATAGCTACCAGCCAGCCATAATCTTTAGCCAGTTTATGCTTCTTCGACCAGTGCAGCCGATTATATTTATTCGTACTCACCACAGACGCGTTTATTTGCGTTTTAAAGAGCGTTTTATTCCCGCACAAGGCGGAGGTATTCTTTTTATTCATTTGTTCGCTCTACCCTATCAAAATCTATTGTCTACAGGTTTTAAAAGGATATCCTCGGCCTGTTCTTTCGTTAATAGTGTGAATTGTGGTCTATCAAAGAAATTTGGACAGTATGTCGCGTCACAACTATACGCTGCTTGAGTTTTATCAGACGTGTATTTGATCTGCTTATCTCCGTCGCTGCATTTCTTACAGATATGGATCATCTCTTCTATGTTCTTTGCGTCTTGTTTCATTGCTGCAGCTCCTTCTTTGTTTGACCGGGTATGCTCACAAGATCCATGAGATTATTAATAGCTTTCATCTCTGCTGATTTCTTGCCGTGTTCTTTCATGTTGTTGAATGTACTTATAAACCTGGCTCTCCAGTTTCCTGACTCTGAGATGTTCGATTTACAAAAGTCTTCTGCAATGATCTCTGCCACATGCTGAGTAGTCTTATGGCTGAATAGGTCCTGGTTATCTAAGCACATCTTCTGAAACTTATTTATTCCATACGCCAGGATCTTTGTACTAAAGATATCCCACTGATCCTCTGCTGTACTGTTTTGGCTCTGCTCTGCTACTTCAACAGAGAATCCTGCCGCTTCACGGATCTCAACTGGTGACGGATGCCAGATAGATGTCTTAAGCATGTAGATACAAGCTTTTGTGAATGATTCGTCTGTAAGATCCTTAAGAGCTTCATACCAGACTGTCAGTGTAAACTGATCTGATAGATCTACAGGCTGCTTGCCTTGTTTCAGAGCTGACAAGACTCTTAAACCCTGGTTGAAAGTCTTTTTACTTAACATTTTTCAAACTCCCTTTGAGCGTCAGTCAAGCCGTCCTCGCCGTATATCTCTTTGTATGTGCGAAGCTTGCCTTTTTTGACTGTTGTTTTTGATTTGTTTCCTCCGCGATCCTGTTCTTTTTTAAGCCAGTTGGTAATAAAGCGATCATATGCGGATTTAACTTTTGTAGGATTTGCGACTAACCATGTAGCCATCTGGTTAAGACAAAGTTGGATATCACATGCTGGATATGCTTTCTCCCAAAGTTCGATTTTCTCAGGAGTGATATTGATCCATTCTGAGCTATCAAAATCAAAATCGATCTTCTCGCGCGTAATATACTTCTTCTTCTTCTTATTTATTTCTTTATTTACTTCTTCCATTGTGGTTAGTTGTTGGTTAGTTGTTGGTTGATTGTTGGTTAGTTTGCTGGTTGATCTGCTGGTTGATTCTGTTTGTCCGCCCTGATATTTATCATAATTGACAATAGTTAATATGGAAAATTTGTTGGTTGGTTTGATGGTTATTTCGCTGGTTGATTTTAGCTTATTCAGGCAAGTTCGTATGGTTTGCTCTGAAATGCCAGTGTCCAAAGATAGCTGTTTACGTCCTATAACTACCTGCCCTCTTTCTATAATTTGACCTTGCCAACTCTTAGGCACATAATTCGCATTTACAAGCAGATGTATAAATAGAGCTACCATGTTTGGATCGCTCTTCCACTCCCACTGATTAAACTTGCGATGTAGTGCTATATATCCGATGTCTATCATACCAACCAACATTTATGTTACTTTTGTCTTTCGCGAGTACAGGCTTCACAAAGACAGAGTTTTCCTGCTGTCTGATCAGGCATTTCAGGCGCAATCGTTGGCATAGGGAAAGCCTTTATTACTGTCGGTTCAGGCATCTCAACTTGCACCAGGGCCTCACAGCCGAGAACATAAAACTTTTTTCCGGCTTCTTTCTTTGCGAGTCTCTTTGCTTCATCCCTGGCTTTTTCGTATGAATCGTGCTTCACTTTCGTATAGGTGGATCCTTCCTGAAGAACCATCCAGAATTTTTCAGTTACAACACAGTCCTGCAGTGTGAATCCTTTCCCTGCAAGCGGTTGTCCTTCGTGTAGAAGTCTTTCGTCCATATCATCCTCCAGTCTAGGAAAATATTATTAAGTTATTGTTTTTGCGCTAACTACCGCAAATGCGGTCGCTCTGACCGCAAATGCGATATTAAATGTTTTTCCTTTCACTATGATACTCAGCAGCAGATATCAAAAGATTTGTTTGGAGGCATTTTAGGCTGCCTCCGCACCTTTTTTAAGGTTATTAAACACCACTATCATGCATGGAAACGGGCAGTTATGAACGGCGTTACCGAACTTGAGACGACCTTTAATGAAACGTATTTCAGCCTTTCCATAAACATAATCGTGAAACCAGCGTGTATCTGTGCGAGCCGGAAGCAAACAGACAATAAGAGCTTTTGAACTCGCAGCTTTTTCAATCAACACTGGTATCTCACGGCCATATGGCGGATTCATAAATACACGGCATCCGTCCCAGCTCTTAGAAAGCCCGTCCTCTTCCGGTGTAAAATAACGCTCACACTTCGCATTCTCAGCCAGAGCACACGGGTCAAGATTGAACTGAAACTCTGCATTAAGCTGATCAAAAAGATCCTGCGGTGTTTCCCATATGGTTGTTTTAGCTGAATAATGGACTGCCATTTTATCGCTCATACAGCATCCTCCCATCTGTTATTTTTATCGCAGTCAAAAAGGGCTACTTTCATACGCCCACCATATCGCCGTCTAAAACGTCGATAAATATGACTGGTTTTCCGAGGGTTTCGGCGATCTTAATCTCTGCCTGTACGCCTGTTGACTGCTTCCAACCGTCCGCTTTAACAACGTGCAGCTCGTCGCACACGCCGATAAAAAATTCATCGAACTCTTTCCAGTAATCCCAGTGTCCAGGAAGACCGTATTTCACAAGCGGATGGCTGGAGGATATCGGCGAATAAACAATATTCCCCTCGTTTATCAGCTTCGCAGTGACCTGATTCGCAAGCTCGAAACGAAACTCTCTGACGGATGCGTCTTCATGTGTGTATGGAATAGCCAGATATATCTTTTTCATAAACTCTCTCCTGTTTTAAAGGTGGGAGCCAATCCGCACCCGCCAAATATTTATCACCTAGAATGGTATGTCGTCTTCATCTATGCTGTCAGCAGAAGGTTCTTTATATGAGCTGCCGGAATCACCACTGTCGTTTCTTCTGGAAACGAACTGAATGTTTTCAGCCACCACCTCGTGTTTGCTCCTTTTCTGTCCTTCATGCTCCCAAGTGTTGTATGATAGCCTGCCCTCTATAAGTATCGGCATACCTTTTGTGATGTATTCACCACACATTTCGGCAGTTCTGCCGAATGCT
>PKTM01000013.1 GCA_002869145.1 Denitrovibrio sp. | reverse complement strand
TGTCATTGCTGCTGTAAGAGTTGTTTTACCGTGGTCTACGTGACCGATTGTGCCAACGTTTACGTGTGGCTTCTTTCTTTCAAATTTTGCCTTGGCCATTATAGGTCCTCCGAAAATTAAAATTTATGTTTTATTAGCTTGTTTTCATTATCTCTTCGGCGATGTTGTTAGGCACCTGCTCATAGTGATCAAAGTGCATAGTGTAGGTTGCCCTACCCTGTGTGATCGATCTGAGCTGAGTGGAGTAACCGAACATCTCCTTAAGCGGAACCATACAGTTGACGATCTGTGCGCCGCCTGCAACATCCATACCTTCAACCTTCCCTCTTCTAGAGGAGAGGTCACCCATAACGTCACCAGTGTAATCGTCTGGGGTAACAACCTCAACTTTCATAACAGGCTCAAGAATAACTGGGCCTGCCTTTTTGGAAAGGTCTTTGAATGCCATGGAAGCAGCGATTTTGAACGCCATCTCGTTAGAGTCCACATCGTGGTATGAACCATCGTAAAGAACAGCTTTTACGTCTTCCACAGGATAACCTGCGAGACAGCCGTTCTCCAGAGCTTCAGAAATACCCTTTTCAACCGCAGGAATGTATTCCCTTGGAACAGAACCACCGACGATTTTATTTTCGAAAATAAAACCTTCGCCTGGTTTAAGAGGGTGAAGCTCGAGGCATACGTGACCATACTGACCACGACCACCGGACTGCTTAATGTATTTCCCTTCACCGGAAACGGATTTAGTAATAGCCTCACGGTAAGCAACCTGTGGGTTACCAACATTAGCCTCTACTTTGAACTCTCTCTTCATCCTGTCTACGAGGATTTCGAGGTGAAGCTCACCCATACCGGAGATAATTGTCTGTCCTGTCTCATCATCAACTTTAACTCTGAAAGACGGGTCTTCCTGAGCAAGTTTCTGAAGCGCTTGTGAAAGCTTCTCCTGATCACTTTTTGACTTTGGCTCCACTGCAACGGATATAACCGGCTCAGGGAAAGTCATAGATTCAAGGATTACAGGTTTATCAGGGTCACATAGAGTGTCACCTGTTGTTGTATACTTAAGACCTACAGTGGCACAAATGTCACCAGCATAGATCTCTTTGATCTCTTCGCGTTTATCAGCGTGCATCTTAAGAAGACGGCCGATACGCTCTTTCTTATCTTTTGTAGAGTTTACAACATAGCTTCCAGCTTCGAGGCTACCGGAGTAAACCCTGAAGTATGTGAGCTGACCCATGTACGGGTCTGTCATAATTTTAAAAGCGAGAGCTGCGAAAGGTGCATCATCTTCTGCCGGTCTAACCTCTTCGTCTTCTGTACCAGGGATAATACCCTTGATAGGAACAACGTCAAGCGGAGATGGCATGTAATCTGCAACAGCGTCAAGAAGAGGCTGAACACCTTTGTTCTTGAATGCTGTACCGCACATTACAGGGATGAACTTAATGTTGATAACAGCTTTTCTGATAGCAGCTTTGATCTCTTCTTTTGTGAGTTCCTCACCTTCGAAGTATTTCTCCATAAGCGCATCATCAGTCTCTGCTACAGCTTCAAGGAGAATACCTCTGTATTCTTCAGCCTGTTCAGCGTATTCAGCAGGGATTTCTGTTGTTTCAAAAGAAGCACCAAGCTCTTCACCGTTCCAGATGATAGCTTTCATCTCTACAAGGTCAATAACACCTTCGAATTTTTCTTCAGCACCGATAGGGAGCTGAATAGCAACCGGGTTTGCAGCAAGTTTTTCTTTAAGCTGCTTGATTACTTTAAAGAAATCAGCACCTGTTCTGTCCATCTTGTTTACAAACGCAATTCTTTGGACTTTATATTTATCAGCTTGTCTCCACACTGTTTCTGACTGAGGCTGAACCCCACCAACAGCACAGAAAACTGCACACGCACTGTCGAGAACTTTCAGAGAACGCTCAACTTCGATAGTGAAGTCAACGTGCCCCGGAGTATCGATGATATTAATGCGGTGGTCTTTCCAGAAACACTGAGTTGTAGCTGAGGTAATAGTAATACCCCGCTCCTGCTCCTGCTCCATCCAGTCCATAGTCGCATTACCTTCGTGCACTTCGCCGATTTTATAGTTTACACCTGTGTAAAAAAGAATCCTTTCGGTTGTGGTTGTTTTACCAGCATCAATATGTGCCATGATGCCTATGTTTCTCTGCATATTGAGAGCTACTTTTCTAGCCACGTGGATCCCCCGTTACCATCTGAAGTGCGCAAAAGCTCTGTTAGCTTCTGCCATTTTATGTGTATCTTCTTTCTTTTTGAAAGCAATACCTTTACTTTCAGCAGCGTCCATAAGCTCTCCAGAGAGACGATCAACCATTGTTCTCTCTTTCTTGCCTCTTGCTGCTGCTATTAGCCAACGAATACTAAGTGCCTGCTTTCTAACAGGTCTTACTTCGATTGGTACTTGATATGTTGCACCACCAACTCTTCTAGACTTAACTTCAAGGGATGGTTTCACATTTTCAACAGCCTGGCGGAAGACTTCGATACCTTCCTTACCGGTACGCTCTTTAATATTGTCGAGCGTCTTGTAGAATACTCTCTCAGCGACAGATTTTTTACCATCAAACATCAGGCTGTTGATAAACTTTGTCACTAGAGTGTCGCTGTAAACGGGATCGCCGAGGACCTCACGTTTCTTAGCTACTCTTCTCCTTGCCATCTTAATTCACCTTCTTACTTAGGTCTTTTTACGCCGTATTTTGAACGGCTTTGTTTCCTGTTTTTAACACCTTCTGTGTCAAGAGCGCCTCTGACGATCTTATAACGAACACCTGGAAGGTCTTTTACCCTGCCACCACTAACAAGAACAACTGAGTGTTCCTGAAGGTTGTGACCGATTCCCGGGATGTAGGCTGTCACTTCTATTCCAGAAGTAAGTCTTACCCTTGCAACTTTTCTAAGAGCCGAGTTAGGCTTCTTAGGTGTAGTTGTGTATACCCTTGTACAAACTCCTCTTCTCTGAGGATTTCCCTGAAGGGCGGGCGACTTGGTTTTTTCAACCTGCATTTTTCTGCCTTTTCTTACCAACTGATTCAGTGTAGGCAACGTCGCACCTCCGTATTATTTCTTCCGCTCTTTGACAAGACGTAACTCTCCCATCATTAGGGCGAAAGAGCAAAAATACTATCAATGATGTGAGGTAAAGTCAAGAACTATATTTAGATTAGTAAATTCAAACCAAATTATTGTCCACAGCGGGTTTTGGAGTTGTGACTATACATTTTTAACGCATAAAGTGCAACATATATATAATGTATAGGGCAAGTTTTTATTTTTCATGTAAATATTTGTCAGATAAGTCTAACTGAGAAAAACTATATTAACATCCCGCTCAACCAATACTTTTAAAACTGGACATAAATAGATATGCGAGATGCAAATGTATCATTTAAAAAAATAGCATAGGGGTCATGAGTTTAGAAAAGCCAAAAAAAAGGGGGCTTATTAAGCCCCCCTCGTTAGTTAATTACTCTGCTGCCAATTCTTCAGCAGCTCCGGTATCTGATGCTGGTCTTTGAAACTTATACTTTGTGGCACAGATATGTTTCGAACCTGTTCCCGCTGGTATAAGTTTACCCATGATAACGTTCTCTTTAAGTCCTCTCAGCTCGTCGAGCTTTCCGGAACATGCTGCATCTGTCAGGACACGTGTTGTCTCCTGGAATGATGCTGCGGATATGAACGACTGGGTATTCAGAGCAGCCTTTGTGATACCCTGAAGGATAGCACGCCCCTGAGGAGGTCTGAGACCTTTATCGTAGACCTCTTTATAAACCTTCACAAATTCTGCTTTATAAACTTCTTCGTTAGGCATGAAGTTAGAATCACCAGGATCTTCGATGATAATCTTCTTAAGCATCTGCCTTACTATTACTTCGATGTGTTTATCATTAATATGTACACCCTGCTTACGGTAAACTTCCTGAATCTCGTCTACGAGGTATCTTTGCAGTGCCTCTTCACCGAGTACAGCAAGTATATCGTGCGGATTGATAAGTCCGTCTATAAGAGCCTCTCCAGCTTTTACCCTGTCGCCCTCGTGTACGTTAATGTATCTCTGTATAGATATGTTATAGCTCTTTTTAACATTGGTCTCTTCGTTAGTGATAGTAAGCTTTCTAAGACCTCTTGCAGTGTTTTCGATAGAGACTGTACCGTCGATCTCTGCAATAACAGCAGGATCTTTCGGCTTCCTCGCCTCGAAAAGCTCAGCAACCCTAGGAAGACCAACAGTAATATCTTTTGTCTTCTGGGTATCACGAGGTATCTTAGCAACGATATCACCAGGCATGAGCTCGTCATGCTCCTCAACCATTATGTTCGCACCAACAGGCAGTATGTATCGCTGGATGGTTTTGTTATTCTCATCCTTCACAGATACACGTGGCTGTTTTTTGCCTCTTGTGCTGCTGCTGATAATAACTTTCTGGGATAGACCTGTAATGGAGTCGATGTCCTCTTTCAGTGTCTCACCTTCTACGATATCACCAAATGCAACACGGCCTTTGAACTCTGTCATAATAACAGCTGCGTATGGATCCCACTCAGCAAGGAGCGCGCCCTGCTTCACAACGTCGCCGTCTCTTACGTGAAGCTTTGTACCGTATGATATGTTGTATCTTTCAAGTACACGTCCTTCTGGTCCGATGAGTTTAAGCACACCGTTTCTGTTAAGGACTGTCGGCTCTCCATATCTGTTATCAAATATCTTCATCTCTTCAGTCTTAATTGTACCGCCTATTTTAGCGTTCAATGATGACTGCTCTGCGGATGATGATGCGGCACCACCAATGTGGAAAGTTCTCATGGTAAGCTGTGTACCCGGCTCACCGATAGACTGAGCAGCGATAATACCAACTGCCTCTCCAGTCTCCACTTCTCTACGGGTAGCAAGGTCAAGTCCGTAACATGAGCGGCAAGCTCCATGCTTCGCTTCACATGTAAGTACGGAGCGAACCTTTACTCTGTCGATTCCGGCTCTCTCAATTTTCTTAACAATATCACCTGTAATAAGTGAGCTGCCTTCAACAATGAGTTCATCGGAAACAGAGTCGTATATGTCTTCCAGAGTATAACGTCCGTAGATACGCTCACCGAGGGATTCAACAACTTCTGAACCCTCCATAAGAGCTGTAATCTCAATACCTTTGATAGTGTGACAGTCATCAATGGAGACGATAACGTCCTGAGCAACGTCAACAAGACGTCTTGTAAGGTAACCTGAGTTCGCAGTCTTAAGAGCTGTATCCGCCAGACCTTTACGAGCACCGTGAGTAGATATGAAGTACTGGAGTACTGTCAGACCTTCGCGGAAGTTCGCAATAATAGGAGTTTCAATAATCTCACCAGAAGGTTTAGCCATAAGGCCTCTCATACCGGCAAGCTGTGAAATCTGAGCCTTTGAACCCCTCGCACCTGAGTGTGCCATTACATAGATAGGGTTATAGAAACGCTCACGTTTCGCAGTTTTAGATTTATCTCCACCCACGTTCTGGATGGTTTTCATAAGTTTTTCAGAAATAGTATCGTTAGTTGTTGACCATGTATCGATTATCTGGTTGTAACGCTCACCGGATGTAAGCGCACCCTCACGATAATGCTCATCAATCTCACGAACTTTTGCATTGGCCTGCTCTACGAGTTCAGGTTTTTCAGCCGGTATTATAAGGTCATCAATACATATAGAGAAACCAGCGGTTGCAGCAAATTTGAAACCGAGGTTTTTCAGTGCATCAAGAAACTGAACAGTGTGGAAGTTTCCAAGTCGCTTGTAAACTGTATCTACAAGTGTCACAAGGTCTTTCTTTCCAAACATTCTGTTCACAACATCAAACTCAATGCCTTCCGGAATGATGCTGTAAAGGATTATCCTTCCCGGGATTGTGTCGTAGTACTGACCGTTGATACGCACTTTGATCTCAGCGTGGATATCCACTTTTCCGTGATCAAGAGCTATCATAACCTCTTCTGTGCCGGAGAAAGTCTTGCCGGAGCCCTTGGCATTTCTCATCTCACGTGTGAGATAGTAGATACCGAGAACCATATCCTGTGTAGGGACAGCCAGAGGCTTTCCGTGGGCAGGGGAGAGGATGTTGTATGATGCGAGCATAAGTGTGCGCGCCTCAAGCTGAGCCTCATATGACAGAGGCACGTGTACAGCCATCTGGTCACCGTCGAAGTCAGCGTTGAACGCAGGACATACCAACGGGTGAAGTCTGATAGCTTTACCTTCTATAAGTACAGGCTCAAATGCCTGAATACCAAGTCTGTGGAGTGTGGGAGCACGGTTGAGCATTACCGGATGTTCTTTAATAACCTCTTCCAGCACGTCCCAAACCTCAGGTCTCTGCTCTTCAACCATCTTCTTAGCCTGTTTGATTGTGGATGCGATTCCACGCTCTTTTTCAAGCTTGTAATAAAGGAATGGTTTGAACAGTTCCAGCGCCATTATCTTTGGGATACCGCACTGGTGCATGTTCAGAGAAGGTCCCGCAACAATAACGGAACGGCCTGAGTAGTCTACCCTTTTACCTAGCAAGTTCTGACGGAAACGACCCTGCTTACCTTTTATCATGTCAGAGAGGGATTTTAGAGGACGCTTGTTTGAGCTGCGTATCACTCTTCCTCTTCTACCATTGTCAAAAAGTGCGTCAACTGCTTCCTGAAGCATACGTTTTTCATTTCGTATAATAATTTCAGGAGCATTGAGTTCCATCAGCTTTTTAAGTCTGTTGTTTCTGTTTATAACCCTTCTGTACAAGTCGTTCAGGTCGGAAGTGGCAAAACGTCCGCCGTCCAGAGGAACAAGAGGTCTAAGCTCAGGTGGAATTACAGGAAGCACATCCAGAATCATCCACTCAGGCTTATTGCCGGACTTACGGAAAGCCTCAACAACTCTTAGCCTTTTAGCGAGTTTCAGTTTTTTCTGCATGGATGTAGTGTCTCTGAGTTCTTCCTTCAGCTCAATGAGCAGAAGGTCAAGGTCTACCTTTTTCAGCAGGCTCTTGATTGCCTCAGCACCTATCTTCGCTTCAAAAGTTCCCACTCCGAGTTCTTCAACAAGTTTTCTGTATCTGTCCTCTGTAAGAAGCTCGCACTCTTTGAGCGGAGTGTTTTTAGGGTCAGTAACTATGTATGATTCGAAGTAGATAATTCTCTCTATGTCTTTGATAGAAAGGTCAAGTATCGAACCGATACGGCTTGGTGTACCTTTAAAGAACCATATGTGACAAACAGGAGATGCAAGGTCTATGTGACCCATTCTCTCACGTCGCACCTTTGACTGTATAACCTCAACACCGCACTTCTCGCAGACTATACCTCTGTGCTTCATACGCTTGTATTTACCGCATAGACATTCCCAGTCCTTCACAGGACCAAAAATCTTAGCACAGAACAATCCGTCTCTTTCTGGTTTGAAAGTACGATAGTTGATAGTTTCAGGTTTTGTAACCTCGCCTGATGACCAGGAGAAGATCTTTTCCGGTGATGCTATCTTTATTCTGATTGCATCAAAGAAATGGGACTTTTTATGTGTGTCCAAGGTACTCATTCTATCCATTATGAGTCCTCCCTATTATCATCGTCTTCATCATTACGTAACCCCTCAGGGAGCTCCAGCACTCCGTCCTCGTTAGTAGACAGAAGTTCCATATCAAGCGCCAGACCCTGAAGTTCTTTAATAAGAACGTTAAATGATTCCGGCATGCTTGGTGTGAAGCTGAAGTTACCGTTTACGATTGCCTCATAAACTGTTGTCCTACCTTCGACGTCGTCAGACTTAACAGTAAGCATTTCCTGTAGAACGTTTGCAGCACCGTAAGCCTCAAGAGCCCAAACCTCCATCTCTCCAAGTCTCTGACCACCAAACTGAGCTTTACCACCCAGAGGCTGTTGAGTTACAAGAGAGTATGGTCCGGTTGAACGGGCATGGAGCTTAGTATCCACAAGGTGGTGAAGCTTCAGTATGTACATGATACCTACTGTTACTTCCTGCTCAAAACGCTCGCCTGTACGTCCGTCATAAAGAATCGTCTGACCGTCTTCCTGAAAATTTGCCTGAACCAGCATCTCTTTAATATCAGATTCTCTGGCTCCGTCGAATACCTCTGTGGCCACCTTAAAACCGAGTGCACGTGCAGCCCAGCCGAGGTGAACCTCCAGAACCTGTCCAACGTTCATTCGTGAAGGAACCGCAAGCGGGTTCATAACCACATCAACAGGTGTGCCATCAGGAAGGTACGGCATATCCTCTGCAGGGAGAATTCTGGAAACAACACCTTTGTTACCGTGTCGTCCAGCCATTTTGTCACCTACAGAAAGTTTTCTTTTAATAGCAACATAAACTTTTACTGACTTCAAAACACCAGCCGGAAGTTCGTCGCCTTTTTCAACTTTTTTCTTCTTATCTTTATAGTAATCATCAGCAGCTGTTACTTTCTCGAAGTATTTGCCGTTCACAGACTGAATGTGTGCTTCATAATCTGACTGAGCATCAAGCTCTATCTGGATAAGATCTGTATAGAGAAGATTGTTAAGGCTTTCAGAAGTGATCTCTGTTCCTTTCTTTATCTCTATCTCATTATTGGAGTAGTCTTTCTTTAGTTTTTTACCTATAAGGAAGCTGCCTATCATATCATTTCTGGACTTCTCAAGAGCTTTCAGTTCGCGCTCGTAGTCCTTCTGAATTTCGCTATACTCTTCCCTTTCGATAATCTCTGTTCTTGAGTCTTTTTCGATACCTCTTCTTGTCATTACCTGTACGTCAACAATAGTACCTGTAATGCCGGGCGGGACTCTCAGAGATGCATCTTTCACATCGCCGGCCTTCTCGCCGAAGATAGCTCTGAGGAGTTTCTCTTCCGGAGTAGCCTGAGTTTCACCCTTAGGAGTGACCTTCCCAACAAGTATGTCGCGAGGTTTAACTCTGGCACCGATGCGTATGATACCTGATTCGTCAAGATCCTTCAGAGCCTCATCAGATACGTTTGGTATATCAGATGTAATCTCTTCAGGCCCAAGTTTGGTATCTCTGGCCTCTATCTCGAACTCCTCAATATGGATAGATGTATATTTGTCTTCTCTAACCACTCTTTCGGAGATAAGGATGGAGTCCTCATAGTTGTAACCCATCCAAGGCATGAACGCGAGAACCATGTTCTGACCGAGAGCAAGCTCACCGTTGTCGGTGGCTGGTCCGCCTGCCAGCATGGAACCTTTTTCAACTGTTTCGCCCGGTTTAACGATAGGCTTAAAGTTGATGCATGTGTCCTGGTTGGATCTTCTGTATTTTACAAGGTCGTAAACATCAAGACCGAACTCGTCTCCGTCATGATATCTTATTGCGACCTTAGCTGAGTCTATGTATTCCACTACACCCGGTCTCTTGGCTGTTATAACAGCACCTGAGTCCACGGCTACCTTCTTCTCCATACCTGTTCCCACAATAGGTGAGTCTGTACGGACAAGAGGAACAGCCTGACGCTGCATGTTTGATCCCATGAGCGCACGGTTCGCATCGTCATGCTCAAGGAACGGGATAAGTGCAGCCGAAACAGATACGATCTGTTTTGGGGAGATGTCCATGTACTGGATGTTCTCCTTTGGAGTGAGCAGAGAGTCACCTTCGTATCTTGCAGCTACAAACTCTCTGATGAACGTTCCGTCTTCGTTAAGCGGTGCGTTCGCCTGAGCTATGTAGTATTCCTCTTCTTCGATAGCGGACATATAAATAACATCGTTGGAAACAATACCGTTTTCTACCTTACGGTAAGGTGTCTCTATAAAACCGAAGTAGTTAACCTTCGCAAATGTTGTAAGCGAAGTGATAAGACCGATGTTTGGTCCTTCCGGTGTTTCAATAGGGCAGATACGTCCGTAGTGTGATGTATGTACATCTCGAACTTCAAAGCCTGCTCTGTCACGGTTCAGACCGCCAGGTCCCAGAGCCGAGAGTCTTCTCTTGTGAGTTATCTCGCTGAGCGGGTTTGTCTGGTCCATGAACTGTGAAAGCTGGTATGAGCCGAAAAATTCTTTGATGGATGCAGAAAGAGGCTTCGCATTAAGCAGATCCTGTGGAGTAAGATCCTCCAAGTCCTGAATACTCATACGCTCTTTTACTGTCTTTTCCATTCTGGAGAGGCCTATGCGGATGTGGTTCTGAAGCTGCTCGCCCGCTGCCCTCACCCTTCTGTGACCAAGGTGGTCGATGTCGTCAACCTTATCCAGACCTTTACGAATGTTCTCAAGAACACGTACGGTCTCCACTATGTCCTCTTTGGTAAGAGTAGTTATGTCAAGGTCAACGTCAAGTCCGAGCCTCTTGTTTATCTTCAGTCGTCCAACCTTAGAAAGGTCGTATCTTTTAGGATTAAAAAAGAGGTTATCAAAGAGCGTCTTTGCAGTTTCTTCTGTGGCAGGCTCTCCGGGACGAAGCTTTTTATATATATCTATTAATGCTTCTTCCTGAGTTTTCACTTTATCAACAGCAAGGATGTCCCTCATGATGCTGTCAGATGTCAGCCTGTCGATAAAAAGAACCTGAAACTCTTTAATATTGTTCTCTTTGAGCAGGTCGAATGTCTCTTCGGTAACAGGTGCATTCGCCTCAATAAGAACTTCGCCGTCTTTGGTAAGCACATCTTCGCCGAAGAATGTGTGCTCTATATCTTCAAATGACACAGGTATCGTTTCGATCTCTGCTTTCATCATTCTCTTTCTGGCAGCCTTTGTGATTTTATGGTTTGCCTTAACAACGACATTTCCATCTTTATCCTTGATGTCTAGGCTGTTTCTGAGGCCAAGAATTATATCCTCATTAAAATCTTTGTAAAGTTTATCTCTATCACCAATAACTACTCTTTCATTTGTGTAGTATGTGGCAAGAATTTCTTTTTCAGAATATCCAAGAGCTTTCAGAAGTACGGTAGCCGGAATTTTACGCTTCTTGTCTATTCTTACATACATTATGTTTTTGGAATCGAAGTCGAAATCTATCCATGAACCCCTGTAAGGGATTATTCTCGCACTAAAGAGGTGTTTTTCCATAACACCTTTGGATGCTGTCAGGTCTTCGAAGAAGATACCTGGTGAACTGTGGAGCTGGTTAACAATAACTCTTTCCACACCATTGATAACAAATGTACCCCTATCAGTCATCATAGGGATGTCGCAGAGATAGACCTCAGATTCCTTTGCGGAAACGACCATCTTCTCTCCGGTTTCCTCACTTACATCGTATGTCACCAGCCTTACTTTGATCTTAAGGGGCGCAGCGAATGTTGTGCTGCGGTCAATGGCCTCACCGGGAGTATATTTATGTTTCTCAATACTATAACTGATATACTCCAATACCGCAGTTTCATTGAAATCGGTTATTGGGAAAATCTCCTGAAAGACCTCCTCAAGCCCTCTCTGCTCTCTGTTTTCGGGAGCAAGTTCTGACTGTAGGAAATCGAAATATGAATCTCTCTGAACCTCAATGAGGTCAGGAATATCTATAACCTTCTGAATTCTAGAAAAGTTACGTCTCTCGGTGGGTTTACTGGTCAAATTCATTCGTTTCACCTTCCGGTAATTTTTAAACGAAAGACGGGGGAGCCGGTGCTCCCCCATACTATTAATGCTTTAATAACAGCTAGTTAGCTGAAATTACTTTATTGTGACTGATGCGCCGGACTCTTCAAGCTTAGCTTTAAGTTCTTCGGCTTCTTCTTTTGATACATCCTCTTTCACAGGAGCAGGAGCGCCATCAACAAGAGCTTTAGCCTCTTTAAGGCCAAGACCTGTGATCTCTCTAACTACTTTAATAACCTGTACTTTCTTGTCGCCTGCAGCCATAAGCTCAACTGTGAACTCTGTCTGCTCAACAGCTGCAGCCTCAGCATCTGCTGCTGGGCCTGCTACTGCAGCTACTGGAGCTGCTGCGGATACACCAAACTTCTCTTCAAGTTCTTTTACGAGCTCTGCAAGCTCGATTACAGTCATGTTTTCGATAAATTCAATTACTTGTTCTTTTGTTACAGACATTTTAGTCTCTCCTGTTAATTATCTTTTTTATCTTTCACAGCGGACAGTACATTAACTAAGCTTCTTGGAATATTTGCAAGAAGGGATACGAAGTTAACGACAGGAGCATTGATGCTGCCGAGCATTTTACCAAGCAGCTCTTCGCGGCTAGGCAGATCGGCGAGTACATTGACATCATTTGCTGTGAGTGCGTTACCGTCAAGGTAACCTGCTTTGATTTCAAACTTATCAAATTCTTTTGCGTATTTTTTCATCGCTTTGGCGGCAGCGGCAACGTCGCCTTTCACGATAGCTACAGATGTAGGCTCCACGAGGTATGAGTCCATGGAGTCAATTTCGTTGTTGTTAAGAGCGATCTTCAATAACGTGTTCTTGACTACTTTAAAATCGCTTCCTGATTCTTTAACAGCTTTTCTCACCTCAGTAATCTGAGGGAAAGTCAGCCCTTTGTAGTTTGTCAAAAACAGCGCATCACACTCTTTTACCTGAGCAGTGAGCTCAGCTACTAGTTGTTCTTTATCAGCTTTTTTCACGCTGTTCCTCCGTTTCCGGTTGTATATTTCAACCGATTTCCGCAGGGGTCTTTACACGGAAGGTGCCTTCCGAAACCTGCTTCTTTAACCAGAATTAGTTTCTGTTTATTACAGTTCGTTTACCACTTTTGAGTGGTCTAGTTTAACACTGGGGCCCTGGGATGCGGATAAGTAAATGCCCCTTACATACTGCCCTTTGGCAGAAGCCGGCTTCATCTTGACAAGGGTGTCAAGCAGAGCTTTTATGTTTTCTAAAAGCGCGCCGTTCTCAAAACTTTTTTTGCCGACTGTAGTATGGATAATACCATTCTTGTCGACTCTGAATTCGATCATACCTGCTTTAAGCTCTTTAACAACTTTTGCTACATCCTGCGATACTGTTCCGACTTTCGGGTTCGGCATAAGACCTCTTGGTCCAAGTACTTTACCCAGTTTACCTACCTGACCCATCATGTCAGGAGTTGCCACAACTTTGTCGAAATCTGTCCAGCCGTCCTGGACTTTGCTGATAAGTTCGTCGTCACCGACATAGTCGGCTCCAGCGTCCTGTGCTTCTTTCGCTTTTTCCCCTTTACAAAAAACAAGAACTCTTACGTCTCTTCCTGTTCCGTTGGGAAGACTCACTGAACCGCGAACCATCTGGTCAGCATGCTTAGGGTTAACCCCAAGCTTGATAGCTATATCCAATGATTCGTCAAATTTAGCGAATGCGGCTTCTTTAGCGAGAACAATAGCCTCTTCCAGGTCATAAGAATGAGTTCTGTCAATCTTATCAGAGGCAGCCTGGTACTGTTTTCCTCTAGCCATAATTCACCTCTCAATTAGTTTTCAGATTGATGACAAAATGTTTCACACTTTTAACGGCTCTTTAGACTTCAGAGGCAAAAGCCTCTTAAAGCTACGAGCCATACGACTTCGGGTCGCTCTCCTTTAGGAGCTCGCCTCCGCGGTTCGCACAGAAGTGCTCATTTATAAATTTTGTCAACATCTTAGGTTTTGCAGTAAACTGCAACCTAGACCGATATTACGGTTTCTACTCTGTTGTGATGCCCATACTGCGGGCTGAGCCAGCGACTACTTTCATAGCCTGCTCTACATCGTTTGTGTTGAGATCGGGAAGTTTGATCTCCGCGATCTTTTTCAGCTGATCTTTAGAAAGATGTCCTGCAACAGCCTTTCCAGGTGTCTGTGACGCATTCTTGATGTTCAGCTCTTTCTTGATAAGGTCAGAAACGGGTGGAGTTTTTGTTATAAAAGAAAAGCTCCTGTCCTCAAACACAGTGATTACCACTGGAATGATGTTGTCACCCAAATTCTGAGTCTGTGCGTTGAAGGCCTTGCAGAAATCCATGATATTGATACCACGCTGTCCTAGCGCTGGTCCAACAGGAGGGGAAGGGTTAGCCTTTCCCGCCGGAATCTGGAGTTTCAGCTGACCTGCTACTTTCTTGGCCATCTAGTAAACCTCCGGTTTATAAAACCTTAGTTTTAATCAGAGCATTTGCTCTGTTTGCTTATGCACAAAAGGGCAAACCCGGAAAACCGAATTTGCGCTTGTTTTTCCCGAAGCCGCCATAAGGCGAACATTTATCCTACTCTTTTAACCTGCAGATAATCAAGCTCCACTGGCGTCTGTCTTCAGAAGATACTAACGATAACACGTACCTTCTCTTTATCAGGATTAACCACTTCAACAAGGCCGGTAAAGCCTAAGAATGGTCCGTCGATAACCTCCACCGTGTCACCTTCAACATATTTGGAGGCGATTCTTGGAGATTCTGATTTGGCAAGTTCTATCATCGCTTTAACATCATGCTCAGGGATCGGGACAGGGTTAATGCCGCCCACAAAACCTGTTACCTTTGGAATACTTTTAACTACGTGCCAGTTGGTGGTATTCATCTCCATGTGCACAAGAATATATCCGGGGAAGGTCTTCTTTTTACTGACCTTCTTCTTCCCTTTCTTGAGCTCAATGACATCTTCGGTAGGTATCAGAACGTCATCTATCTGATCCTCGATTTTCTCGTTCTTTACCTTCTCCTCAAGCAGCGTTACAACACGCTTCTCGAATCCTGAATAGGTATGAACTACGTACCACTGTTTTGCCATGTTTATGTACCTAGTATATAAACTGAGTTATCTTCGCGAGTCCGAAGTCAACAACGCCCATGAATATTGAGATCACTATACAAATAGCGATAACAATACCCGTTGTGCCGATGGTGGATTCTTTACTGGGCCAAACCACCTTTTTGAGCTCTTCTTTGACTTCTTTGTAAAACTCAGACCACTTGCCCATATATCAACTCGTTTTATTGTAAGGATTAATGGCAGGCCAGAGAAGACTCGAACTTCCAACCCCCGGTTTTGGAGACCGGTGCTCTGCCAATTGAGCTACTAGCCTGCAATCCTTATTATATTTTCAGAAATGATCAGAAACTGACCCTTTCTGCTACACAGCGTATGCTGATCAAACTATCCGAAACTATTTAGTTTCTTTGTGGACAGTGTGTTTTCTGTCTGTAGGGCAGTACTTAGAAAGCTCAATCTTACCAGTCATAGTTTTCTTATTCTTGGTAGTTGTATAGTTTCTGTTTTTGCACTCTGTACAGGCGAGAATTACTTTATCTCTCATTATGTTACTCCGAAATCTCGGTTACAACACCAGCGCCTACTGTTCTACCACCCTCACGGATAGCGAAACGAAGACCTGCATCCATTGCGATTGGAGTGATAAGCTCCACG
>PKTM01000017.1:12557-57283 GCA_002869145.1 Denitrovibrio sp. | reverse complement strand
CTGTCGAAAACACCCTTGTCCAGAAATATGCTGTAAGCGTCGCACGATAATCTTTCCGCCCACTTGTAGCTATAGTATCCGGCAGAGTATCATCCTGCAAATATATGGCTGAAACCGTTCTGAAACTTGTTGTATTCTGGTGGTTTGATGAGTGCTGTCTTTTTGAGCACATCATCAAGTATCATCTGAACCTCGTTAGCTGTATATGGCTTTTCGTGTATCTTCATGTAAAACAGACCAAATTCTATCTGGCGAAGAAGCGCTGTTGCTGACATGAATTTCCGAACACCGTCCAGTTTTTCTATCATATCATCTGGCAGAACTTTGCCGGTTTCGTGGTGTTTTGCGAACATTTTCAGCACATCTTTGTTATATGCAAACAGCTCCAGAAACTGCGATGGAAACTCTATTACGTCCCATTCTACGCCGTTCACACCGCTCACTTCCGCTTCGTCCACATCACTCAGCAGATGATGCAGAGCGTGCCCCATCTCGTGAAACAGCGTAACAACGTCGCTGTGGCGAAGCAAAGACGGGCTGTCTTTACTCTCTTGGGGGAAATTACCGCAAATTATGGCTGTTGCCGGGTGAAATTTTTCATCTTTATCCATATGTCTGGTCTGCCAGTTGTTCATCCATGCGCCGTCTCTCTTCCCTTTGCGAAAGGTCAGGTCTGTGTAAATTCTGGCAAAGCTCTCACCGTTTCTGCGAAGGTCATAAACCCTTACACTTTCGTGCCACACCGGCACGTCAGCCCTGACGAAACTTATACCAAACAGTTTTTCTATGAAGCTGAAAAGACCGTTTACCACAGAATTTAGCTCAAAGTATGGTCTGTATTTCTGCTCGTCGTATCCGCACTTTATCTGTCTTAATTTTTCAGAGTAAAATCCTGTATCATATGGCTGGATATCATTTAGTCCTGAAAGCTCTTTCAGTTCGTTTATCTCAGTTTCGGCCTGATGTTCAGCTTTTAACGCCAGATCTTCTAAAAAATCTATTACAGCTTCAGGAGTTGGTGCATTTTTTGTTTCAAGAGAAAGGTCAGAAAACCTCTCAAAACCGAGAATGGAAGAGCTCTCCTTTTTTAGCTTCAGAAGTTTTTCTATTATCTCAGCATTCTGCGGAGCTTTTGTGCAATATGCTTTATATAATTTTTCCCTAATTTCGCGATTTTTGCCGTAGGTCATATATGCAAGATAACTTGGCATTTTCAGGGTGAATTTCCAGCCTTCGCTGCATTTTGCCGCCTTTAGGTCAGGCTCTGGTATTCCTTCTACATCCTCTGGTTTGTCTATTATCAGCTCGAAGCTGTCTGAGTCTTTCAGGACATTCTGGGCAAAGTCTGTGCTTAGTTTGCTTATTTCCAGATTTATCTCCATTAACCTTTTCTTCTGACCAGCAGGGAGGTGTACACCGGAAAGCTCAAAGCTTTTTATCATATCTTTCATCAGCTTATCCTGAGCAGGGGTGAGTGAGTTTTTATCTGATTCATAAACGGTTTTTACAGCTTCATAAAGCTCTGAGTTTTGTCCAAACTCTGTTGAATATTCAGTGAGCATAGGGAGGCAAGCATTATACACCTCCTGAGTCTGCTCAGTATTGTTAACAAAATTAAGGTGACTGATAGGTGTGAAGAACTCATTTATTCTTGAGTTCATGCTCATTATGGGGCGAATAAAGCCTTTATAGTTTGAGTGTTTTTGTGTTACTAGCGTCTTTATCTGCTTTTTGTTAGAGCTGAGAAGCTCTTCCAGTTTTTCAACGGCATTACCCAATATATCATTTCTGTAGTTTACAAACATGTGTGTCTCCTAGTATAAAATTACATAGAGATATAATATTAGGAGTAAATTGGTTTGAAAAGGGTAAATTGCAGAAATTGTATACATTACTTTGTAACATGGGATGAAAATTTCCCTTACGGATGTAAAGCCTATCAGTTCAAAACGACTACACTCCCTTCTATAAAGGTGTTTAGAACCTCAGGCATACCCTGTCAGCTTTTTGCTAGAAAGAGTTTTAAAAAATAATTGAGGGCGCCCTTACAAGTGTACAGTCCTGTTTCAGTTTTACAATACCTTCCAGTGTGAGTATCTTCAGGCATTTTGTTACTGACTCCCTTGAAGCCCCTATAAGGTTAGATAGTTCCTGATGTGTATATTTCTTAGCTGTGTAATAACTGTCGACAGGTTCTGCCCCAGCTTCCAGACTTTCCAGCAGATATTTTATGATACGCTCTTTTACATTTAGAAAAGCCAAAGATTCTATAAGCTCATCCGCTTTTCTGAGTCGCTCTGTAAGGGTTTCCATCAGGTACAAAGAAACATTGAAATCTTTCTGCATAATTTCGTTGAAAGCTTTTCTTGGCATAAGTGATATCTCTGATTCCCCGTCACTTATCAGCGTCCCCGTTCTGCCTAGGCCGTCTATCATGCTCATTTCACCGACAATCTCGCCAGGTTTAACATATGCAAGTATTATCTCGTCCCCTTTGTCGTCTATAATAACAACACGGAAAACACCGCTTAATACTGCATAAAGATCTGTCCCTACATCACCTTTATGAAAGACTACTTCGTCTTTTAAAAATTTTTTCACTTTGCAGAAGCTTGCAAGCCTCGCAATATCTTTCTCTTCGGTTGTTTCAAAAATTATTAAATCAGCCAGTCGTTCAGCAAGATTCACAATGCACCCCTGTTTAAGCTATTTAACCCCATCCTCTTTAAAGATACCAAAAAGTTCATCAATAATCATCTCTTCCGGTACTTTTTTTACAATAACACCTTTTTTAAAGATGAGCCCGTTTCCTTTTCCTCCGGCTATACCGTAATCAGCCTCTCTTGCTTCCCCCGGACCATTTACCGGACAGCCCATAACAGCTATGCTCACAGTGGATGTGAATGAAGCTACCCGTCTTTCTACCTCTTCTGCAAGGCGAACCAGTTCTATCTCTGTTCTTCCGCATGTGGGACACGAAATAATCTCAGGCCCTCTGCGCCTTATCTCCAGAGCATTCAGAAGCTGCCAGCCAACACGTATCTCTTCAACAGGGTCTCCTGTTAACGAAACACGAAGAGTGTCGCCTATACCTGAAATAAGCAGTGCGCCAATACCCGCTGAGGATTTTATACTCCCTGCAAACAGTGTACCTGCTTCGGTGACTCCAATGTGGAGTGGGTATTCAGAATGTTCTGCAAACATTTTATAAGCCTGAAAAGTGAGTGGTACGCTGCTAGCTTTCAGCGATACTTTAATATCGTAAAATCCGAGAGATTCTATATGTTCAATGTGCTTTTGAGCTGATTTTACCAATGATTCCGGTGTAACTCCGTGTTTGCTGAGAATATCTTTTTCAAGCGACCCGGCATTTACACCCACCCTTATAACCTTGCCGTTTGCCTTTGCTGCGTCCACCACAGCTTTTACTTTCTCTTTGGAGCCGATATTTCCAGGGTTTATACGTATGGCATCAGCCCCATTTTCCATAGCGGCTATAGCCAGTTTATAGTCAAAGTGAATGTCTGCTATCACAGGCAGTTTTGACCTGTCTGTAATAGACTTAAGCGCTTTTGCCGCATCCACATCCACTACAGCGCACCGGACTATCTCGCATCCGGCGTCCGTCAGAGCATCGATCTGCGCACAGGTTTTTTCAACATCTCTCGTGTCTGTGTTTGTCATGGACTGGATGCTGATGGGTGCATCACCGCCTACTTTTACACTGCCCACTGATATCTGTCTGGTCTTATTTCTGTAAATCATCTTCCGTCTCTTTAATCTTACTGTTCATAAAGTCCATTATCATCAGGAAAGCATCCTCTGTTTCAGCCTCGTATCTTTTTACAATAAGTTGTTCAGTATTGCTGGCACGGACAAGAGCCCACCCTTTTTCAAAGTGTATCCTGATTCCGTCGATGCTTATAATCTCTTTTATGCCGTACAACCCTTTGCTCAGGTATCCTGCGAATTTATATTCGAGCCTTTTTATCAGCTCAAACTTAGCATTATCAGGGCAGGGGATTCGTATTTCTGGTGTATTGAAATACACTGGCAGTTTGTCTAGCTGACCGGAGTTTATTATCTCGCCATTTTTTATTTTGTTCACATAAACTTCAAGGAGCCTGACTGATGCATATATCCCGTCATCATATCCGAAATATCTGTCAGCGAAAAAGAAGTGTGCACTCATTTCGCCACCGAGCACAGCTCCCTCCTGTTTCATCTTCTCTTTTATCATAGAATGACCGGACAGGTACATTACAGATTTCATACCAATATTTTCTATGTACTCGTAAAGACCTTTGCTGGCCTTAACATCCGCGACTACCTTTTCACCGGGGTGATTTTCGCATATTCCGCTTGCAAATATTCCTAATAGCTGGTCACCCCAAAGCATCTCACCTTTGCAGTTGAGCGCTCCAAGTCTGTCAGCATCACCATCGAATCCTATGGCCAGAGCAGCGCCGTTTTCAAGCAGGACAGTTTTCGCGTCCTGCATGTTTTTTTCAACAGTGGGGTCTGGGTGATGCCCGGGGAAGCTTCCGTCCGGTGTGCAGTAAAGCGAGTAAAGCTCCACCCCAAGCCATCGGAATATTTCAGGAGCAACCATAGAAGCTGTACCGCTTCCAGAATCCAAAACTATCTTGATCTTGTTTAGTTTTGCAATCTCTTCTTTAAGCTTGCTGAAATGTCTTTTCATATAAGAGATGTATGCAGGGATTATATCGACTTTTTTTACAATACCTGATTTTTCAGGTTCGCAATAGTCGCCCTCTATAATGTCGTGATATATCTGCTGGATTTTTTCTGAGTGGTAAATTGTGTTTTTTGTGCCTACTTTTATACCGTTGAACTCGGGCGGGTTGTGGCTCCCTGTAACCATAACATATCCATCAGTGTTTTCTGTGTACATGCTGAAATATGTGAGCGGAGACGGACAGACACCTAAATCAACCACATCCACACCGGAATCTGTTAATCCTTTGCAAACAGATTTAAAAAGTGTTTCCGAGGAGAACCTTACGTCTCTTCCAACAGAAATGACAGGTGTACTCTTTCCTGTTTCACTGATTACCTGACCAGCAAACGCCTTGGCAGCATTTTCAGCAACACCGTCAGTGAGTGCATCGCCGTAGATTCCACGAATATCATATTTTCTAAAAATGTCTTTATTGTTCAACATTATTGACCTGTTATAAAACTTTATGGTATAATCGGTTCATGAAAAAACTAACATGTTTTATTAATGATAGCAAGCTTTTAGAGAAAGTAGAGTCTTTCTGTACAAAGGAAAAGTTCATTCTTGATGCTATTTCAAGCCCTGATGAATTCGATTATGATGCAGCTACTGTTATATATATTACAGATGAACCGCAGAAAAATCTATTTCCCGCTTTGAAGGATACTCCTGTCTGTATAGTTGGCGAGGGGAAAGCTGATGTCGCCGGGCTGCATTATCTACGAAATGATTTCGAATATATTCACCTGCGCTGTCTTGTGGACGCTATCACACATAACGGTTGTTTCGAGCAGGCAACTATATCCGTTGAGCCTGTTTCAACCAACCGCATATACAAAATCAAAAACGATATTTTTAACATAGAAAAGATAATTTTTGCCCTTACAAAGGACTTTGTGTATTTTCTGAATTTTTCAGACCTTGAAAAAGTTCGTGTAGGGCTTTCCGAAATGCTGACAAACGCCATAGAGCACGGAAATCTTGGCATCACAGGTGACGACAAACTGCACGCCACTGAGGACGGAAGTTATTACGATTTGGTAAACCAGAGACTAAGTAGCGAACAATATATATCAAAACTTGTGACATTTACCTATAAAATAGATAAAGAAGGTATTATAATTGACATAGAAGATGAAGGTTCTGGGTTTAATGTTGAAGAACTGCCTGACCCTACAGATCCCGAAAGTCTTCTGAAGCTTCACGGCAGAGGCATTCTTATCACAAGAATGTACTTTGACGATGTTTCTTATAACGAAAAAGGGAACAAGGTAACACTTTCTAAGAGGTTCTGATGCTCAACTTGTTGGGAACCAGGGGAACACTGCCTGTGTCTGGGCAGAACTATGTTAAATACGGCGGAAATACTACATGTCTTATGACTACTGTCAGTGACGAGAGCTGTGTTATTTTCGATGGCGGAACCGGACTTACCAGCCTTAATAAGTATAAAAACTTCAAAGAATACCATATATTTCTATCCCATCTTCACTGGGATCACATTGTTGGAATGCCTATCTTTGAGGCGTTTTACAATCCAACCAAGAACATTAATATATATCTGGAAAACAAGGTTGAGATGGCATCAACTGACATTCTTTATGTGCTTTTCAAACCACCTTTCTTCCCTGTTCCGAAAAGTAAATTGCGTGCGGATATCCGCATAAACCTTATAGACAGCGGAGATCAGTTTAAGTTTGGGGATGTTGGAGTACATGTGGCTGACGGCAACCACCCTGACGGAGTTCTGATGCATAAGGTGTTTTTAAGAGACAAAATCATACTTTTTACTTCAGATTATGAGCACGGCTCAGAGAATGATGATTTCCTCATAGAATTCGCCAGAGACTGTGATTATATGATTTTTGACACTACTTATACCCCTGAGGAGTATTCCGGTGAAGGGGGCGGTATGCCAAAAGTCGGGTGGGGGCACTCAACTTTTCGCTACGGTATAGATTTTGTTAAAAAAGCCGGGGTGAAAAACCTGGTTCTATTCCACCATAACCCTGACTACACTGACATCATGATGGATGAGATGGGCATTTTGGCTAGGCGCGAATTTAAAAATACCTTTGTCGCTTTCGACGGCATGCAAATCTAAATTTTCCTTATTTTATGTATCGAAGTTTTGTTCTCTCCTTTGTGAAAGGAGGGCTAGGGCGGATTTGTATTTGTTATTTCTTTAAGCTAAGACTTTCTTTGAAAAAAAGAAAATCCCCCTTTTCCAAAGGGTGAGGTTAGACATTACGAGAATAAATATGGGGACATGTATCATGGTACGTGTCCCTCAATGTAGAATTATGAGCTGAAAAACTATCCAGAGTAGCCATTACGTCTTGCATTGTCAATGCAGTCTGATTTGTTCACATATCCTTGCGACGAAGCACCAACAATTTTACCGTTTGATGCTGTTCTGCGCCATCTCCATAATTCTTTTGAGTCTTGATAAAATTCCCACGTATCTGCCATAGGTGAACTCCTTTAATAATATTCTATAATAGTATACAATAGGGATATGATTTGTCAATAAGTTAATTATGAAAATTGGCTAAAGCATGTTGGAACATTTTCCAAAGTGCCTGCCCCAACATAAAAAACGTAAATCTCAGGATGTGGTTGGTTTATTGGTGGTGATGGAGATTTCTGCATAGACATAATATAAGAATGTGAAAGATTAGAATGACAATGGTGTATGTAAAAGATATAAGCTTCAGCTTGCGACTATTTTATTCTTGCCTGAACTTTTCGCTTTATAAAGTCTGTCGTCTGCTTTATTAATAACAGCCTCCACAGTGTCTCCCTTGCTTATTAAAGAAATGCCGAAGCTGGCGGTACAGTTGAAAGACTTATCTTTTATGTTGAAATTAGTACCTTCCAGTTTTTTACGAATCTGTTCGCCTACATGGGTGGCGTTTCTTTCGTCAACGTTAGACAGGATAACAAGAAACTCTTCTCCGCCGTAGCGAAAAGCAAAGTCTGTTTTACGGATATTCTCTTTAATAAGGTTTGCCAGATGCTTAAGCACCTGATCACATATTAAGTGACCGTATGAGTCGTTGATATTTTTAAAATCGTCTATATCTACAAGCATTATACAGAAAGGGGTGTTCATTCTTTTATATCTTTCCATCTCTTCTTCCAGCTTTATGTCCATGTATTTACGGTTATAAAGTCCGGTGAGGTGGTCGGTGATTGATTCTGTCTTATATTTGTTAATGTCGCTTTGAAGTTTTGAGACTTGCTTTTTGTAATCCTGAAGCTCAGTGTTAACAGTGGTATATTCTTGCGATATAGTGTCAAGCTGCCCCTGCTTGCTGTCTGTCTTTGTTCCGAATGTGTTCACAAAGTTCGAGAAAGATTCAAGCATTTTTGACCTGAGATAGTCTATGGACTCTTCGCTTTTAAGAACATTATGCATATCCTCTGCGTCTCCAAGAAGCTGTCTGTCCAGCTCAAGGTCTTTTTCTACGAAGTCTATACTATTAGAGAAACTGCTGCTTAGTTCTGCCTGCAGGTTTACAAACTTAGTGAAAACATCCTCTATAAAATTACTCATTTTATGCTGCTTTCTTTCCATAGATATAATATGTTCGCTCAGGGTTGTCAGCAGGGTGGCAAGCGTATCGGAAAAATCTTTATCCATATCAAAGACAGCGTCTTCTACACCCTTTAGGCTTTCGTCTGGAACAAAACCTTTCAGAGGTGTGACGTAACGAAGGAGTTCTGATTTTTCACCTCCGGCCAAAGCGTGCTTAATAAGGTTTAAGAATTCGTCATTGTCCATAAGTGCTTCTTTTACATTAGACGAGGTGACCTTAATTTTTGACGCAGCCATATTTTTTAACGTATGTGTGAAAATCTTCCCTAATTCAGATGCGACATAGATATTTCTGTTTGCCATTGATAAAATCCTGATGAAAAATTAAATAATACTAAATCTATTATTTTATAAAAACATTGCTGATGCAAGCTATAAATTATGTTATGTTATCTTCTGTGCAAGGTTACCATGTAAAAGCTGATTTAATAAAGGTTTTTTGCAAAGTTGATGTTGACTTATTAGCCTAGTTTTGATACAAATCCATCTAACTTGTACACTGTATACAGAATACCGTTTTAAATTTCAGAATTTTTATGGAGGAGCTCCGCATGCTGTACATAGACTACACATTACTTATTCAAATAGTACAGTTTCTTGTCATTATCTTCTTAGGTAAAAAGATGATTCTCGACCCTGTTTTGAAAACAATAGAGGGTAGGGATTCCAAGATAGAAGGCATGAAAGAAGACGCCGAAAGCCTTAAGGCTAAGGTAGAGCAGTATCAGGCAGAATATGCAGAGAAAATGGCAGAAATGAGAGTAGAGCTTGCTGAGTATCACAGAAAGATTAAAGATGAAGCCACAAAAGATGCATCTGCAAAGGTGCAGGCTGTGAAGGCTGAGATTGATCAGAAAGTGACCGAGGCCAGAGCTGAAATAGCAAATCAAACTGAAACAGCTAAAAAAGAGATGGACAGCATGGTGGCTGATATCTCTGACATGATAGTTGACAAAATAATGCTTTCCGCATAAATCGTGGGGGACAGATAGTGAAAAAGGTTCTTGCAACACTTACATTGGCAATGATGTCTATGACAGCATTTGCCGCAACCGGTGGCGGCGAAAACGGCGTGAACATGGCAGAGCTCTGGAAAAACTTCGGTTACAGAATGATAGTCTTTGTTCTGCTTGTTGCCATTATCGTGAAACTAGCAAAAAAACCTCTCCTTAATTTCCTGGACAAAAGAACAGCCGATATCGAAAAGGCCATAGCAGATGCTAATGAGGCCTCAGAGAATGCAAAAGCTGAACTGACAAACTACGAGATTAAGATGAAAGGTTTTGAGAAAGATCTGGAGACAATGAAGGAGAAATCCCTGAAAGCCGCAGAAGCAGAGAAAGAGCAGATTCTTGAAGATGCTGACAAGCAGATTGAAAAGCTCAAAGCATTTGCGGAAAACCTCATTGAGTCTGAAACAAAAAAAGCTGTTGTTACGCTTAAGAAAGAGGCAGTTCTTGCAGCTATTGAAGCTGCTGAGTCCAAGCTCGGAGCTAAGCTCGACAGTAAGACTCAGAAAAAGATACTTGACCAGTACATCAACAAGATAGAGGTGGCAGGGTGAAGGATCATATAGTAGCTGGCCGCTATGCTCATGCTCTTTTCGAAGAGGCAAAGGCAGAAGGTAAAACTAAAGACGCAATATCCCAGATTGCAGCACTCAGTGCATTTTATGATGCTTCTGAGGATTTTAAAATTATAGTTAAAAACCCGCTCATAACAAAGCAGGAAAAGCAAGCTGTTGTAGACAGCCTTAAAGAAAATGGTGCCATTGATCAATTTATTTATCAGTTCATCACTCTTCTGGTTAGAAAAAACAGACTTTCGCTTCTCAAATTTATTGCTGAGCAGGTGCTTGTTTTAGACATGAGAGACAGAGGCGAGGCAGAGGCGATAGTAACTGTTGCTGCAAGCATGGACGAAGCTTCCAAAAAAGGACTTAACGAAGTTCTCAATAAAATAACAGGCAAAAAAGTAACCGTGAAAGAGACTGTAGACCCTTCCATCATCGGCGGTGTTATAGCTCAGGTTGAGAGCAGCCTTTACGACGCAAGTGTAAAAGGCCAGCTAAATAAGATTAAAGAACAGTTGATATAAAGAATATTAAATAGTTAAGGAGATTGGCTGTATGCAGATCAAAGCTGAAGAGATAAGCCAGATCATACGCGATCAGATTAAGAACTTCGACCAAAAAGTAGAAATGGACGAAGTAGGTACTATCCTCACTGCTGGTGACGGTATTGCTAAAGTTTATGGTCTCGATAAGGCTATGGCTGGAGAGCTTCTGGAGCTCCCGGGCGGAGTATACGGAATCGTTTTCAACCTTGAAGAAGATAACGTAGGTATCGTTATTATGGGTGAGTATGCCCATATTCGAGAAGGGGATACAGTAAAAAGAACAGGCAAAATTGCTTCTGTTCCTGTTGGTGAGGCTATGGTAGGACGCGTTGTTAACGCTCTTGGTCAGCCTATTGACGGTAAAGGCCCTATCGACACAAAAGAATTTGATGTTATCGAGAAAGTTGCTCCCGGTATCGTTAAAAGAAAACCAGTACACGAGCCTGTTCAAACAGGTATCAAAGCTATCGACTCTATGATCCCTATTGGACGTGGACAAAGAGAGCTTATCATTGGTGACCGTCAGACAGGTAAAACTGCTGTTGCGATTGATGCTATCATCAACCAGAAAGGTCAGAATATGATTTGTGTTTACGTTGCTATCGGTCAGAGAAGATCTACTGTGGCACGTATCGTAGATACACTTGAGAAGCACGGAGCTATGGAATACACAATTATCGTTTCCGCTTCAGCTTCTGACCCGGCTCCAATGCAGTTCATCGCTCCTCTTGCAGGTACCACAATGGGTGAGTACTTCAGAGACAGAGGCCAGCACGCGCTTCTGGTTTACGATGACCTTTCAAAACAGGCTACTGCTTATCGTCAGATGTCTCTTCTTCTTAGAAGACCTCCTGGACGTGAGGCTTACCCTGGTGACGTTTTCTACCTTCACTCAAGACTTCTTGAGCGTGCGGCGAAACTCTCTGATAAAGAAGGCGCTGGTTCACTTACAGCTCTTCCTATTATCGAAACACAGGCGAGTGACGTTTCGGCATACATTCCGACAAACGTTATCTCTATTACAGACGGTCAGATATTCCTTGAGTCAGACCTCTTCCTCTCCGGTATCCGCCCAGCGGTAAACGTTGGTATTTCGGTTTCCAGAGTTGGTGGTGCTGCTCAGATCAAAGCTATGAAGCAGGTTGCCGGTCGTCTTAAACTTGAGCTTGCTCAGTTCCGTGAAGTTGCGGCATTCGCACAGTTCGGTTCTGACCTTGACGCAGCTACTCAGGCTCAGCTTAGACGTGGTGCAAAGCTTGTTGAGATCCTCAAGCAGGGTCAATACAGCCCAGCCAAAGTTGAAGAGCAGGTTGCTATAATTCATGCAGGTGTTAACGGACTTCTTGACGATATTGAAACATCAGCTCTTGGTAAATTCGAGACAGATTATCTCGCTTACCTTAGGAGTAATAAACCTGAAATTCTTAGTGAGATTGTTGCAGAAGGAAAACTTTCTGATGAACTCCTCGGCAAGTTAAAGGCAGCAGTAGAAGAATTTAAAAAGATGTTCACAGCGTAAGGAGCTTTAGATGCCTGGTGTAATGGATATAAAACGGAAAATAAGATCCGTTCAGAACACGCAAAATATTACGAAAGCCATGAAAATGGTTTCCGCTGCCAGAATGAGAAAGGCAGAGGATGCTATGAATGATGCTCGTGCTTATGCGAATAAAATTTATGAACTTTGCTGCAATATGGCATAGAAGGTTGAGTCTGACAGCCACCCTTTTCTCGCTCAAAAAGCAGAAGTTAAAAATGTATGTCTTGCCATTATTACCAGCGACAAGGGTCTTTGCGGTGCTTTCAACTCAAACGTACTGAAGAAGACCATGGCTTTAATAAAAGAACATGAAGGCAAAAATATAAAATTTGTGATGATAGGTAAAAAAGGTAATGATGCATTCGGAAAGCGCGGATACGAAGTGCTTGAAAAATACATAACCTTTGGTGGAAGAATAACATTTGATGAAGCTAGCGAGATAGGCGATAAGCTTGTCGACTACTTCATGAACGAAGATGTGGATGAAATTTACACTATCCACAACGAGTTCAAATCAACTTCTGTACAAGTTGGTAAAGTTACAAAAGTGCTTCCTCTTGCTTTTGAGGCAAAAGAGGACAAAGCTGCTGACGATGGAGTAGATTATATCTATGAGCCGAAAGCAGATGCACTGCTGAAAGAGATAATGCCCAGATATATAAATTTCACAGTATTCTTCGCTATGCTCGAATCCATCGCGGGTGAACATGGCGCAAGAATGATCGCAATGGACAACGCCTCCAGAAACGCTGGAGACCTTGTTAAGAAGCTCGAGCTTCAGTTTAACAAAGCTCGTCAGGCTGCTATTACTACTGAGATTCTGGACATTGTAAACGGTGCAGAGGCACTTAATTGATAATAACTAATTTAATAAATTGGAGATCAAGAAATGGCTGAAAACATAGGTAAAGTCGTTCAGGTAATTGGTCCGGTTATCGACGTTAAATTCGAAACTGGCCAACTTCCCGAAATTTACAACGCGCTCGAAGTTGAAGTGCGTGGAACCGTTGTAGTTTGCGAAGTAGAGCAACACCTCGGTGAGAATATCGTAAGAACAGTTGCGATGAGTTCTACAGAAGGTCTTGTTAGAGGTGCAGAGGTTAAAGACACTGGTCAGGCCATAGCTGCTCCTGTTGGAAAAGGCGTTCTGGGACGTATCATAAACGTTACAGGGGATCCTGTTGACGAAAGAGGCCCGATAGAGTATGACACACGCTGGCCTATCCACAGACCCGCTCCTTTGCTTGAGGATCAGGACACAGGTACAGAGATACTTGAAACAGGTATCAAAGTTATCGACCTTCTTGAACCATACACAAAAGGTGGCAAGACCGGTCTTTTCGGTGGTGCAGGAGTTGGTAAAACAGTTCTTATTATGGAGCTTATTAACAACATTGCTCAGGAACACGGTGGATTTTCAGTTTTCGCTGGTGTTGGTGAGCGTACAAGAGAGGGTAAAGACCTTCTTGACGAGATGGAAGAATAAGGAGTTATTTCAAAAGTGGCACTGGTGTATGGCCAGATGAACGAGCCGCCTGGTGCACGTATGAGAGTTGCTCTTACTGGTCTTACAGTTGCGGAATACTTCCGTGACGAAGAAGGTCAGGACGTTCTTCTTTTCGTAGACAACATCTTCCGTTTCTCCCAAGCAGGTTCTGAGGTTTCCGCTCTTCTCGGTCGTATGCCATCTGCGGTTGGTTACCAGCCTACACTTGGTACAGAGATGGGTGAGCTTCAGGAGAGGATTACATCTACATCCAAAGGTTCCATTACATCCGTACAGGCTGTTTATGTTCCTGCGGACGACCTTACTGACCCGGCTCCTGCGACAACATTCGCACACATTGACGCGACAACAGTTCTTTCACGTCAGATTGCAGAGCTTTGTATCTACCCTGCGGTTGACCCACTTGATTCAACATCAAGAATTCTCGACCCGGAAGTAGTTGGTCAGGAGCACTATGATGTAGCACGTGGTGTTCAGGCTGTTCTTCAGAAATACAAAGAACTTCAGGACATTATCGCTATTCTCGGTATGGAAGAGCTCACTGAGGAAGATAAACTTACTGTTGCAAGAGCTAGAAAGATTCAGAGATTCCTCTCTCAGCCTTTCCACGTTGCAGAGCAGTTCACAGGAACTCCTGGTAAGTACGTGCCTCTTAAAGACACAGTGAAGGCTTTCAAGGCTGTTCTTGACGGCGAGGTTGATGACCTTCCTGAGCAGGCTTTCTACATGGTTGGCGGACTTGATGAAGTTAGCGAGCAGGCAGAGAAAATTAAAGCAGGTAAATAAACATGGCTGATACTATAAAGCTTGAGCTTGTTACACCGGAGAGGCTGATCCTCTCTGAAGATGTAGAAGAAGTGATAGCACCCGGAGTAGAAGGTGACCTTGGCGTATTGCCGGACCACGCATCACTCCTTACAGCGCTTAGAGTAGGCGAGCTTGCATATAGAACAGGTAAGCAGATGGACTATGTAGCTATTGTTGGCGGAGGCTTCTTAGAGGTTAACGACAACAAAGTTATAATCCTTGCTGATGACGCTGAACTCGGACGCGAGATAAATCTTGACGAGGCTATTGAGCGCAAACTTAAAGCTGAGCAGAATCTCGAATCAGACCGTAAAGCTGATGCAAAAACTTTCAACCAAGCAGAAATCATGCTTATGAAAGAGCTTACAAGGGTGCAGATCGCTGAGAAATACAGAGCTAGATAATTTTAGTTTAAGTACAGCTAAATAAATATAAAGGGGCGTACAGTAATGTATGCCCTTTTTTTTGAGCTATCATAATCCAGTCATTCTGAGGGGAAGCACCGCTTTGACATAAGAATCTCAGACCTTCTACATCCTGAGATCCAACTGGATCCAACTGGGGACAGGTACCGAGGGATATGTCACTAATATTTTTTAAGGTCATTCAGTTTCCTCAGCATGGCTAACGCTTACACATTATTATGTAGATTTACATCTCAGCATTTTAACGATATCATTGATTATTTGAGTGTGAAATGCAATCAAGAATAGACCATTTTATAAATGATTTTTATGCAGACATGGACAGCCGGGTGCTTTCTAAGCAGTTTGTTGCAGATTATTTCACTGATGGTGCTAAGCTCAGCCACTTCGGCGAGATATTTAAAGATCTGGACGGTGTGGAAGCTTGGTACGACAGCCTGAAAGCCGGGTTTGAAGATTCGGTTCATATGGTAAAAAATGTACAATACAAAGAGTTTGACGATGTTGTAGCTGTGCAGGCTGACATTGTGTGGACAGCAGCATTCCGTAACATGGACAAAAATAATAAAATTCTATACAAAGCTGATGTACGTATGGATTTAATAGATGTAAACGGCAGATTTTACATAAAAAACTATAAATCGGCAGCTGCATAATTTGAATATTTGTGGCTAACTTTCAAACAGAAACGCCGGCACTGTTATGGCAGCTACCGGCGTCTATATGATCTCAGTCTAGTGATAAGCCAGCGGGTGCTGATACGCTCACACTTTAAATCTATTGACCATCTCCTTAAGGCTGTCTGCCTGCTGTTCCTGATCAGATAGTGTCTGGTTCACTTCGTTTATTGCTCTTGAGCTCTGCTCAACACTTGATGCGAGCCCCTGAACCTCAGATGTAACCGAGCTTATGGTTGTCATCTGCTCAGAGATAGCATTGTTAATAGAGCTGTTTGCAGCTTCAATCTCATTAACTGAAACTACGATGGTTTCAAAAACCTGACTTGTTTCGTTCATGATATCAACACCTGCGTTAACAGATGCCTCTGCCTGAGCCATATTTTTTGTGGCTGATTCTGTTTCGCTCTTAAATTCTGCGATAATGCCGGATATCTCGCCAGTGGCTCCTTGTGTGCGTTCTGCGAGTTTTCTGACCTCATCAGCAACCACGGCAAATCCTCTTCCTGCCTCTCCTGCTCTGGCGGCCTCTATGGCGGCGTTCAGTGCCAGAAGATTGGTCTGATCTGCGATATCATCTATAACATTAAGAATATCTGCGATCTGAGCTGATGACTTAGACAGACTCTCAATAGTGCTTCCGAGAAGTTGTGTCTGGAGCATGATGTCCTGAATCTTTTCAACAGATTCAACGATCTTCACCTTCCCCTGCTCAGTCACTTCGCCGGATTCTCTTGCTTTATCAAGTGCACCCATAGAGCTTTCTGATATCTCTATTGTAGTGGCGTTAAGCTCTTCCATAGCGCTTGCCACACTGGTAACATTTGATGATTGTTCGGTAAATGTCATATTCAGTTCTTCTGTGGTGGCTGAAACCTCGGTTGTTCCGCTTGCTACAGAATCTGCTGCAAGCTGTACGTCACGCACTATATGGTGAATATTTTCTATGAACTGGTTAAAGTACTGTGTTAGTTCGCCTATCTCGTCGTTACTGGCAATAGGTATCCTTTGAGTAAGGTCGCCGTCACCAGTTGCAATATTTTTTGTTATGCTTGTAAGTTTAATTATCCTGTTAACAACAAGCTTTCTGATAATGAATATTGTTACTATAAGCGCAATTAATGTAACTACGAACGATATTGCAATAATAAGGTTACGAAGTTTTGTCGCATCCTCTAAAGCCTCTGAGTATTCTTTTTCAACGATGATACCCCACATTGTGTCAAAAACTTTTATCCCTCTATATGAGACAACCACTTTACTATTCATTATCCCTTCGGTGATAATAGTCCCGTCCTGACCGGATGTAGCATTTCTTGCAGCCTGTGATGCAACTTCAAAAACACCAATAGTTGTGCCGGCAGCGTCCACGTTTTTATCTGTCTTCTTTATCTCATCGATAAAACGGGTATCGTTTCTCATATACATGTCTGAGCCTACAAGAACAGTCTGACCAGTTTCGCCCATGCCTACAGAGTCATAATCTCCATTGAAGTTTGTGGTGGTGTTAACCGCAGTAGGGTTAAGCTGAAATGAGATGTATCCGATAACCTCGCCATCGAGACTAACTGGAGTGGCTATAAATGCCGCAGGTGTGTTGTAGCTTGGTTCGTAAGGTTTGAAATCAGAGAATGCCACTTCGCCTGTTTTTAGCTTTCTAGCTTTTTTGTAAACTTCGCCAAGTCCTGACGATGCATATACCCCGTGATCCAGGTTGGTAACAAAGTCCTTCTCTTTGAAAACGGTGTAAACAATGTTGCCTTCCAAATCTATAAGGAAAATGTCATAAAGTCCGAAGTTAGTTAAAACTGATCTGAAAGATTTGTGATACAGCGTATGAACAGTGTTGTATGGACTGACCTGACCTGTTTCCACTAATTTTTCTTTCTCACCAACAGGGTTAGGATTAGTGTTTATGTATAGGTTCTGAAGAAGTATTCCGTTAGGATCTTTAGGCAGATACGCTTTGGAAGGTCTTCTTGGCTGAGTTCTCGGAATTTCGTAGTTAACACTGTTCAGGTATGTTGTTTCATACATTTTTATAAGTTCTGGTGCTAGTTTATCAGCATCGGCTTCATAGTATTCATTTATGTTGATAAAAGCGTAAGAGAACTCTTCTAGTGCTGATGCTGTGCTTTCCTGAACTGCGATAGATTTGAGGGTATTGCTTATGCTATTGAAATAGTCTGTAATAGCTATGGACTGAGTTTGGCGGATGGCTTTAAGCTGACCCATTGTGGCTCCAAGCAGACCTTTTTTGCTCTGGATAACAGCCGCTAGTGTTACTAGTGTCGACAACAGTATAAAGCCGGCAAGAATCACTACCATTAACCTGACATTAAGAGATGACTTTTTCTTATTCATTTGAATGACTCCATATCAATATTATTGAAATGTTCATGTACACCAAAATCTTACGACTACACAACGTCCTCATGAAAGGTATATAAAAAATAAAAGAATGCTGCCACCCCAAATAATAAGCTACACTCTTAGTAAGATTATGATATGTATTACTTAGTATGTCAACAAAACTACAGAAAATGGTTAGATATGAAAAATACATACGATGATATCGTAAAAGAAAATATTATAGTTTGTCAGCCGGAAAAAGGATTCAGGTTTTCCATAGATTCTGTTTACCTGTCATGGTTTGTGAAGTATAAAAAAAAATCTAATTTGATAGATATAGGCTCAGGCAGTGGTGTTATATCTGCTCTGCTGGCTGTTGTACGTGGTTTTGAGTCGATAGATGCTGTCGAGTATCAGCCTGTTATGTTCGAGTGCTTAAAAAACACTGTTGAGGCTTGTGAACTCAAAGACAGGATAAATCCTGTGTGCTGCGACATTCAAAGCTTTCGGCCTGAAAAAACTTATGACATAGCTGTGTGTAATCCACCATACAGAGACCCATCTGCCGGGAGAATCTCTTGTGATGAAACAGAACTGAACGCCAGATTTACAAGCACAATGAATGTTGAAAATGTGTTTTGCTTTTGTAAAAGTTTTCTAAAAAACTCAGGAAGTCTTTACTTATCCTACGATGCTGATATGATGCCTGACTTGTTCGAGGCCTCAAAGAAGCACGGGTTCGAGGCAAAAAGGCTTATGCCTATATGCCCGGACATAGGTTTCAGGCCTAAGATAATACTTATGGAATTCCGTAAGAATGTCGGAAGAGAGATGGTGTTTGAAGCACCTCTTTACCTGAAGATAAACGGAAAACAATCTGAAATGGACAAAAAAATAATGACAGGACAATGGTTTGAATAATTTAACAGAAATTCGTGATACCGCTTACGGCGGCTATGGTGTCGGCACATTACCGGACGGCAGGGTTATCTTTATTCCTCACACTGTGACAGGTGATAAGGTTAGATACCGCATAACAGAAGACAAAGCAAAGTTAGTATATGGGGCTTGTGAAGAGGTTGTAGAGCCCTCTGAGCTTCGGGGTGAAATCTATTGCCCGCATATTGGCGAATGCGGCGGCTGTGTTTTAGGACATATAAAATATGAAGAGCAGCTTGAGATTAAAAAGGGCTTTGTAAAGTCTGCCTTTGACAGAAACAGGCTTGAATATCCTGAGATGGAAGTAACCGGCAGCTATTACAATGAGTTCCGAAATAGGGCTACATTTCGTATTCGAGACAAAAAGATAGGGTTTTACAAGTTTAAATCGAACGAGTTTATCCCTATTGAACATTGCCCGGTAATAAAGAGCTCAATAGTTGAAAAAGCAAAAGAGCTTGCTGCCGATGTTGAAGAGAGAGCATATTTATATGTAACCGAAAACGAAAAAGGGGAATCTCTGGCAAGGACTGATGTAGAACTGAGTTCAAAATACAGCTTTGACGGACTAAAAACTGGTGACAAGCCGATTGGCAGAAAACATCTGGGCTACGATACAAGATATGGTACTTTTTATGTAGGGTTCAACTCTTTCTTACAGGGGAACAGGCACATTTCACATATGCTGCAGGACTTTGTATTTGAAAATGCCGAAGGACGCCTTGGACTGGAGCTTTACAGCGGCTCAGGTTATCTGACGCTGCCTATGGCCAGAAAATGTGAAAAAATAGAAGCTATAGAGAGTTATGCTCCTGCAGTCCGCTTAGCAGAGAGAACAAAACTCAAAAATGTAAAATGGCATATAGCACTCAGCGAGAGTATTGCAAGCATGGGTAAAAGGAAGGTCGATTTGATAGTTGCCGACCCGCCCAGAACAGGTATGGAAAAAGAGGTTTGTAAATATATTAATGAGAGCGGAGCATCGAAACTGATAATGATATCATGTGACCCGAATACACTGGCGAGAGACATTTCGCGCTTTTCTGATAATTATAAAATCGAAAAAGTCCATATATGCGATATGTTTCCGGGGTCATATCATATGGAGACACTGACAGTGCTGAACAAGGTAAAGTGAGATGAAACCCTTTGCCCATAAGCGTTTTAAGCATGTTTGCATTTAAAGTTAATCTTGACTGCACAGTATAATTTGATTATTATCATCTTTTACGTTTGAGAAAACTATACAGGGGGAAAAAGAATGAGAAAAATTCTTTCCGCAATCGCACTTTCAGCACTCATGGCTGTTGCATCAGTCGCTACTGCTGAAACACTTAAAATAGGTGTAGCTGGGCCTCACTCAGGTGACCTTGCTTCCTATGGTATTCCTGCAACTAGAGCTGCTGATCTTTATGCAAAAGAGATCAACGCAAATGGCGGACTTCTCGGCATGCAGATAGAGATTATCAAATCTGATGACGTTTGTAAGCAAGAAATCGCTGTTAACACAGCTAACAAACTCGTTTCTGAAAAAGTTGCTTTTGTTCTCGGACACATCTGTTCCGGTGCTACAAAAGCTGCTCTTGGTACATACAAAGATGCTGGCATCGCTGTTATGTCTCCATCAGCTACAAACCCTGCTCTTACTAAGAGCGGAGACTACCCTAACTTCTTCAGAACAATAGCTCCTGACGATGCTCAGGCTAAGCTTGCTGTAGACTTTACAACTGACAAACTTAATGCTAAAAAAATCGCTGTTATCCACGATAAAGGCGACTATGGTAAAGGTTTTGCAGAATTCGCTAAAATGTTTATCGAAGAAGGCGGAAAAGCTGAAGTTGTACTTTTCGAAGGTGTAACACCTGGCGCTGTTGACTACACAGCTGTTGTTCAGAAAGTTAAAAGAAGCAAAGCTAATGCAGTTATTTTCGGTGGTTACCACCCAGAAGCTTCTAAAATCATCACAGCTATGAAGAAGAAAAAGGTTGATGCATTCTTCGTTTCTGACGACGGTGTTAAAGATGATACATTCATCAAAGTTGCCGGCGAATACTCAGAAGGCGGATATGCTACAGGTCCTAAAGACAACTCTTCAAACGATCTTTACAAAAAAGCACACGCTGCTCATGAAGCTGCTTACAGCGAAAAAGCTGGTGCCTTCTACACAGAAGCATACTCAGCAATGATCGCTATTACAGAAGCTATCAAAGCTGCTGGAACTACAGATTACGATAAAGTAACTGCTGTTCTTAAAAATCAGTGGGTAGAAACTCCTATCGGCAAGATTAAATTTGACGAAAGGGGCGATGCTATCGGTGCAGGCTTCTCTGTTTATCAAGTTCAAAATGGTAAATACGTAGAAGTTAAGTAATTTATAACAGACTTTATTAACAGTATGAGGGGTACATTTTTTGTACCCCTCTGTTTATTATGGGATAAAATCAAATGGAATATTTCCTTGAACTTTTTCTCAGTGGGCTCACTAGAGGGAGTATCTATGCCCTCATTGCGCTTGGATACACCATGGTTTACGGTATCATCCAACTAATTAACTTTGCTCACGGCGAAATATATATGATCGGTGCTTTCACTGCATTAATTGCTGCAAGTGTGTTGACCATTATGGGTTGGCCGACTATTGCAATATTTATCGTAGCGACCATAGCCGCAGTTGTATATTCATCTGCATACGGCTTTACCATAGAAAAGATAGCTTACAAGCCTCTTCGGAACGCCCCTAGGCTTTCCCCGCTTATATCAGCTATCGGTATGTCGCTCTTTTTGCAGAACTATGTTCTGCTTGCCCAGACATCTGACTTTTTGCCTTTTCCACAGCTAATTCCCGACTTCGAATTTATGGAGCCGATTTCTCATATATTCAGCACGGCAGAACTTGCGATAGTTCTTACAACTGTAATTGTAATGCTTTTACTCACATATTTTATCAAATTTACAAACATGGGCAAGGCGATGCGTGCTACAGCTCAGGACAAGAAGATGGCTCTGCTTATAGGTATCAATGTGGACATGGTAATATCTGTGACCTTTATTATAGGTTCCGCTCTTGCAGCTTTAGGTGGTGTTTTAATTGCGAACCACATAGGTCAGCTTAATTTTTACATAGGGTTTATAGCAGGAATTAAGGCTTTCACAGCAGCTGTTCTTGGCGGTATCGGAAGTATTCCAGGTGCAGTACTTGGTGCTTTGATCCTCGGCTGGACAGAGAGTTTTGCTACAGGCTATATCTCCAGTGACTACGAAGACGTTTTTGCTTTTGCACTGCTTGTTCTGATACTTATCTTCAGACCAGCGGGTCTTCTCGGCCGCTCAGAGACAAAGAAGGTGTGATATGGAATATATGATCAAATCACTCAAAGTAGCAGTATGGTTCATGTTTTTAACCTTTCCTATTGTCGTTATCAAAGTAAACACTATAGAGAACATTGTCATCTGGAGATGGCACAATATGTTCTATATGGGTGTTGGTATATTTTTTGTATCTATGCTCTGGAGATATTTTCTTGAAAGAAAAGATAGAGTAGGTAAAAAATCGGCGGCAGAAAGAATTAATATAACCCAGACGATAATGGAAAACCCAAAGATTCTCCGCACACTTATAATATCTGTGCTGACCATTCTTTGTATATTCCCATTCGTAACAGACTCATACCAAATAAATATTATGACCGTAGCGCTGATGTATATAGTGCTTGGTCTGGGGCTTAACATAGTTGTGGGTCTTGCAGGTCTGCTAGACCTTGGTTTTGTTGCGTTCTACGCTGTGGGTGCTTACACCTATGCCCTCTTGAATTACCATTTTGGTCTATCTTTCTGGGTAGTACTGCCTATTGGCGCTCTTATGGCTACCATTTTCGGTATATTGCTTGGTTTCCCTGTGCTCAGGCTCAGAGGTGACTATCTGGCTATTGTTACTCTCGGTTTCGGAGAGATAATAAGGCTGGTGCTTGAGAACTGGAACGAATTCTCAATGGGGCCGTCTGGTATTGCAAATATCGACAGACCAACTATTTATGGTTTTGATATGACACTTACACAGGCAACAATATTTATATATTTTCTTATGGTTGTGTTTACTGTCTTTACTGTATTTTTTGTAAACAGACTCCAAAACAGCCGTATCGGACGTGCATGGCTTGCCCTGCGAGAGGACGAGATAGCGTGTCAGGCTATGGGTGTTGGGCGTACCAGAACAAAACTTATGGCGTTTGCCCTTGGTGCTACCTGGGCCGGACTGATGGGTGTTGTTTTTGCAGCGAAAACTACTTTTATAAACCCGGCCAGCTTTACTTTCCTCGAATCAGCCATCATCCTTTCGGTTGTGGTTCTGGGTGGTATGGGCTCAATACCAGGGGTTATAATAGGTGCGCTCATAATGATACTTCTGCCTGAGTACCTCAGAGCTTTTTCCGAATACAGAATGTTAGTATTTGGCGGGGCTATGGTCGTTATGATGGTTTTCCGTCCTCAGGGACTTATAAGCAACTATAGGCGAAAATACTCATTCCATTCGGCGGATGGAAGGTTTGGTAAGTAGTATGGAACATATATTAGATGTAAAAGATCTTACTATGGATTTTGGCGGACTTCGTGCTGTTGATTCTGTAGATCTTTATGTGGATAAAAAAGAGATAGTGGCTCTTATCGGTCCGAATGGTGCTGGTAAAACAACATTTTTCAACTGCATCACCGGGATATATAACCCTTCAAAAGGTGATATAAAAGCAATCACACACTCAGGTGCAGCTGCCAGACTGAACGGTCTCAAACCGAACAGAGTTACAGAGCGCGGACTGGCTAGAACTTTTCAGAACATCAGGCTTTTTCAAAACATGACAGTCCTTGAGAACGTTATGATAGGGAAACACTGCCGTATGAAGGCTAAGGTGCTTGGTGCGCTTCTGCGAGACAGACGTACAAGAGCCGAAGAGCTGAAAGCAGCTAACGAGAGTTATGAGATACTTGAAAAGATAGGTCTGGCAAAATTTTCTGACGAGATTGCATCCAACCTTCCATATGGAGCACAGCGAAAACTGGAGATAGCAAGAGCTATGGCTACAGAGCCTTCTCTTCTGCTTCTGGATGAACCTGCTGCTGGGATGAACCCTCAGGAGACCAGAGAGCTTACGGACCTTATACGTCAGATAAGAGACAATGAGGATATATCCATCCTTCTTATCGAACACGACATGAAACTGGTTATGAACCTTTCTGAACGTATTTACGTTATGGATCATGGTCAGAAGATCGCCGAAGGTACACCTGTTGACATCAGGAACAATCCAGAGGTTATCAAAGCTTATCTTGGAGAGGATATTGATGCTTGAAATAAAGAATATTAATACATATTACGGCAACATACAGGCACTGCATGATGTATCCATCTCTGTGGAAGAGGGTGAAATAATCACTCTTATCGGTGCAAACGGAGCTGGAAAGACAACTACTTTGATGTCCATCAGTAATGTGGTTTCACCAAAATCCGGTGAGATAACATTCATGGGTGAGGCTATTAACGATAAAAAACCTGATGAAATAGTAAAAACAGGTCTTATTCACGTTCAGGAAGGCCGCCATATATTCCCTTATCTGACGGTTATGGAAAACCTTGACCTTGGAGCATTCCTGCGCAAGGACAATGCCGCTATCAGAAAAGATATCGATTATGTCTTTGACCTTTTCCCGAGGCTCAAAGAGAGAAAAAACCAGCAGGGGGGGACACTCTCCGGCGGTGAGCAGCAGATGCTCGCCATATCCAGAGCTCTAATGGCAAGACCAAAGCTACTGCTTCTTGATGAACCTTCACTGGGGCTTGCTCCGCTTATTGTTAAACAGATTTTTGATATTATCCAGTTCATCAACAAAGAACAGGGCACAACAATCTTTCTTGTGGAGCAGAACGCGAACCTTGCGCTCAAAGTAGCCAACAGAGGTTATGTTATGGAGAATGGAAAGATTACTATGGTGGACAGTGCAGCGAACCTCTTAGCGAATGAAGATGTCAAAAAAGCATATCTCGGAATTTAAATTTCAAAAATTAACTTTGCTTTACAAATGGGGGAGCTTTTAGGCTCCCCTTTTTTTGCCGCAGTTTCAAAACCTGATACAATCAACAGCCTGAGATACTGAAATCACTTATTTTACGCTGAGACTCTTTTAAGTTATTTGGATTTCAGGGACATAATCCTTAATTAAATAGTGATTTGTCTCCGGAGTACCCGGATTAGGGATTAGTTAATATGTATAAAATTGACTTAATAATCGACATGTTTTATTGACATATGTACCAATTCGACATATCTTTTAAATATGTCGAAAAATAAGTCTGAAATAAACATATTGGTGTTATATGTCGAATCATCCTGAAAAACCGTACAATGATATTCCTATGCTACCGCCGAAAACGCAGATAGAGACCAAGGCTGTGCTTAAACTGGCTATTGAGGCGAACAAGGCTCTTGCGGAGCTGAACTTTGCAACAAAGATGTTGCCAGACCCGACAGTTTTGATAAACACTATACCTTTGCAGGAAGCTCAGGCAAGCTCTGAGATTGAGAATATCGTTACCACTTCGGACGAGCTTTTTAGAGCGTCTTTTACAGATAATGCAGATGTTGATTCGGCCACAAAGGAGACTCTGAGGTATCGGCAGGCGTTAAAAGCTGGATGCGAGATGCTTTTGGCAAAGCCAATTACAAACAATATGATATGCGAAATATGCTCTATCATCAAGAATACTGAGATGAATATACGCAAGGTGTCAGGAACGCAGATTAAGAATGTTGCTACTGGTGAGGCTTTATACACTCCGCCTGAAGGCGAAAAAGCAATCAGGGATTTGTTGTCTAACTGGGAAAGATTTCTGAATGAGAATACGGATTTTGACCCGTTGGTTAAGATGGCGGTTCTGCATTATCAATTTGAGGCGATTCACCCTTTTCTGGACGGTAACGGCAGGACAGGCAGAATATTGAATATGCTTTATCTGATTCAGGAGGGGCTTCTTTCCTATCCGGTGCTGTATCTCAGCGGATATATTATCAGAAACAAGTCTGACTATTACAGTTTAATCAGAGGCGTTACAGTGGGTGAAAACTGGCAGGACTGGATTTTGTACATACTGCACGGCATCCGAGAGGCTTCTTTGGGAACTGTTAAACGAATAGAGAGCATTTCAGCTCTGATGAAAGAGACTTACGAGGATATAAAGCGACTTGCACCGAATGTCCCGGCAAAAGAGATGAACGACTTAATTTTTACCCAGCCATATTGCAGAGTGAAGAATATTGTCGATGCGGGCATCGCCAAACGGCAGACAGCAATGGTATACTTAAAAAAACTTGAGGACACAGGGATTCTTGAATCAATCAAGTCTGGCAGAGAAGTCCTGTTTGTGAACAGGAAGTTCCTAGGCTCACTGAAATAGTTTGGAGTAATTTTATTAAATGTAAAAATGTTGTTTCCGCTGCGGGAGCCACTACGTGTAGCTCACGGCACGCTAGTACTCTACTTAACTTGATTATAGTGATTAATAAGCAGAAAATTTTAATGTGTTATAGAGAGTAATAAAGTATATTAGATAAGTAGTATAAAGTTTATGTGAGGCAAAGATGAAGCCTGCAATTTTTGATTCGCAAATATCTAAAGATATAAAATTGGAGAAGCTAGTTACTCTGTTTAAATCAAATGGAGCCAATAGAATAATATATAAAAGATTATCTCCAAATGATAATAGTAAAAACCAGCCATATATGGGGAGTCATTTAACAAATTTATCTTTCATTCCTACTGGTGAAATTCAGGAAACTAGATCAGAATCCAAGAAAACATCAGATCCAAAAAGGAAAATTAAATATCTAGCTAATCTAGAATATAATTGGATGGATAGTGAAGGTCGGCTTTTTAAAGCTCCAAATACTAAATTGATATATTACCCTCAATATCCTGAAGTCAGGCTTTCAGGTTTCTTGCTGGGATGCTCTATTGGCTCAGGTGGCTGGATGGATCCTATGGTTCATGGTAGAGACGAAGGGAGAGTATTATTTTTTGGTATTAAGAATGATGGGGTAATTGCTTTTCTTGCCATTCCTGATTCAAATCTATCTAGAGAAATTGAAGCAACTGATGTCGATAATATTGATCTTACGGGTATTTTTAAGGAAATTTTAATTGATATCAGAAAGGGGCATTACTCAAAGGTTTTGCTACTTGAATAATTGAAACGTATTCACTTGTTAGAATGGATAGATAGTAAAAGGCTTAATTCTGACGGAAATCCTCAGTCATACTTAGCACAGAATGGAGGCGGTTATACACTTGAAGCTGAATTGGGAATAAAACCCAACGGTGATGCTAATCCTGATTATTTAGGTTGGGAAGTAAAACAATTTGCTGTAAATAATTTTGTAAGCATTGGAAATAAAGCACTAACCTTGATGACACCTGAGCCAAATGGAGGGGTATATGTCAATGAAGGTGTTGAACGCTTTGTTCTTGAATATGGTTACACCAATAACGAAGGAGAAAGATATGATTTTACTGGAATACATAATTGTAGCTCAAGACATGTGCGAACAGGTTTAACACTAATACTGCAAGGTTATGACTATGAATCTAACTCTATAACTGAGGCTGATGGGTTTGTAGGCTTAATAACAGGCGATGATAAAATAGCTGGCAGTTGGAGTTTTGCAAAACTGATAGAGCACTGGAAGCGTAAACATGCTAAGGCTGTTTATGTACCTTCTTTGTCAAGAATGTCAGATGACATCAAGCAGTATTATTATGGAAATTTTATTAGGCTATTTCAATATACAGATTTTTATCTTTTTCTCAGGGCTGTTAATGAAGGGAGCATTTATTATGATCCAGGCATAAAGCTTGTGAAAAAAGATGGTAAATATGTATCGAAGAGAAGAAGTCAGTTTAGAGTAAAGTCAAATGATTTAGTCAATATTTACAAAGAAAAAGAATAAATTGATTTATTAAAAATATAGTTATATTAATCATTGCTCTGGGTCAAACTTGTGATATAATATCACTAAACTGACACTTTCGTGGAGGGGAGGGGTACTATGAAGAATGACTTAGTTTTATTAAATAGGTTACTTGAGATATATGAACAGAGATACATTGCTGAGTATTTAAATGAAATAGGTGATGATTGCTGGAACAGGGAGAAAATCAACAGATGGCTTAATGGCAAGGCAACAGCAAAATTCTCTTTTTCAGAATATGAAGCACTTCAAAAGTTACTTCCAAATCAAGAAGCAAACTCTCACGACTTTAGATTTATAGACTTATTCGCTGGTATCGGCGGTATAAGAAAAGGTTTTGAGTCTGTTGGTGGTAAATGTGTTTTCACAAGTGAGTGGGACAAGTTTGCTATTAAGACTTATAAGGCTAATTATAATAATTGCTCTGAGCATGCTTTCAATGAAGATATAAGGGATATAACTTTAACTAATAAAGAGAATATCTCAGAATATGAGTCGTTTGAACGTATAGATAGTTTGATTCCAAATCATGATGTGTTACTTGCTGGTTTCCCTTGTCAGCCTTTTTCACTAGCAGGAGTATCCAAGAAAAATGCACTTGGCAGATCACACGGTTTTGCATGTCAGACACAAGGGACATTATTTTTCGATATAGCCAGAATCCTGAAGGTTAAGGAACCTGTGGCATTTATGCTAGAAAATGTCAAAAACCTTAAAGGGCATGATAAAGGTAAAACATTTAAAGTTATTCTAGAAACCCTAGATGAACTTGGTTATTTTGTAGCAGATACTGAAATCAGTGACTCAACCGACCCTAAAATTATAGATGCCCAGAATTTTCTTCCGCAGCATAGAGAAAGAATAATATTAGTTGGTTTTAGGAAGGATTTAAATATCCATAAAGGGTTCACTCTTAAAGATGTTAAGCAGTATTTTCCAGTTGTAAAGCCGACACTTTCAGATATTCTTCAGTCAAATATTGATCCTAAATACGTACTTACCGAAAGACTCTGGGAATACCTATATAACTATGCTAAGAAACATCAAGCAAAAGGTAATGGTTTTGGCTATGGGTTGGTAGATCCAAGTAATAAAGCCGTTGTAACTAGAACATTATCTGCACGGTATCATAAAGATGGTTCTGAAATACTTATAGACAAGGGTTGGGATTTTGAGTTAGGTGAAAGAGATTTTTGGGATAAAAAAAATCAGGTTAATCGTCCAAGAAGATTAACACCGAGAGAGTGTGCAAGGCTAATGGGCTTTGATAAACCAGATAAATCAGATTTTATTATTCCAGTATCAGATACTCAGGCTTACAGACAGTTTGGTAATTCTGTATGTGTTCCAGTGATTGATTCAGTTGCTAAGCTCATGAAGCCTTATATTATGAAAGCTAAAGCTCATAAGCTAATAGCTGACAATGAAGAAGTATTAGTACAATAGTGAGCTTGTTTGTGATTATCATAGACTGCTCTATACGTAATTTTTTAAATGATACAACATTTTTTCAACATGGAAGATACAAAGAAAGCCTCAAGTTTTGTGCTTGAGGCTTTTTAAGTTATTGATAGATTTAAAAAGGCGACGCCGAGAATCGAACTCGGGTACACGGCTTTGCAGGCCGCTGCCTAACCACTCGGCCACGTCGCCATAATTACTGCGCTGATAAAATGAAAAGACCGACCCAAAAGATCGGCCTTTTTTAAAAAGCGGGTGACCGGACTCGAACCGGCGACCTCAACCTTGGCAAGGTCGCGCTCTACCAGCTGAGCTACACCCGCAAAGCGAGATGTTTTATATCGTATTATATGATCTGTGTCAACAAATTATTTGAAAAAAAATTTAATTTATCTATGCCTGCGGTAACAAAAAAATCCCCCTCAGTCCACCTTTGCGAAAGGGGGAGGAAACTCTTATTTTAAGTCCTTTATAAAGACAGTTCCTTCCTGAAATGCTCCCCCCGGTTTAGAAGTGGAAACAAAGCTGAATCCTGCTTTCACAAAATCTTCCCTGATGACTTTTCCGGATGAGTAGGTAGCCACTTTTCCACCTTGTGCCAAAAGCTTATAAACAGTACTGAAAACTTCTACGGTCCACATCTCAGGGTTTTTTCTTTTACCGAAAGGGTCAAAATATACAACGTCAAACTGCCACTGAAGCTTTTCTAAGATAGGTCTTGCATCACCTATTGCTATGTCCAGTCTGATGTTCCCGCAGTCGCCATCGTCTATGAGCTTTCTGAGGGTGTTATAGCCCCTTTGCGGCCAAAGATATCTGGCGTGGCGGATGGTATCAAAAAGAGATGATTGTTTCTCTACGGTGACAATGTGCAGTTTGTAAGGTGTGTCCAGCTCTGCTACCTTGTCCAGTGTTACGGCGAGGTTGCTCCCGCCCCCCAGGCAGATGTCCAGCAGGCGCACATCTTTATGCATCAGCATCTTTTCTATACCTGATGCGTGATAGAATTTATGCAGTGATTCGGTAAATGCACCCACACTTTTCGCCCTGTAACCTTCGTGGTAGTCCATACTGTATAAAGATATGGAGCCGTCCGCAGTGGGCAGTGGTTTATTTTTGTCTTTTAATAGAGCTAAATTGGGCATTTTCAAAATATATGTGCCAGTTATCCTTCATTCTGTCGGGGTAGTCTTCTCTGTAGTGTGCCCCTCGGCTTCCTTTCCGGTCTTTTGCCGCTGTTGCAATGAGCAGACCCACAGTTGCCAGATTTTCAAGCTCTGCTGTGTTTCTGTCTGTTGGTGTTTTTCCTTCGAACTGTTCGAGGAATTGTGTGAGAAATTCTATAGCGTTGTCAAGCCTCTCTTCGTTTCTGGAAACGCTTGCGCTCAGCCACATGCACTTCTGTATAACTTCCAGTTTTTCCTGAGAGTCGCTGATGCTTATAGGTTCGCCTATTGAAATATCCTGTTGTCTGACTTCTCTTTCGTTGTTGTCATTAACAGCAGCTATGGCGCTTCTTCCGCCATATACAACGCCTTCCAGAAGTGAATTGCTCGCCAGTCTGTTTGCTCCGTGAATGCCGTTACAGGCTGCTTCTCCACAGGCATAAAGTCCTTTCAGGCTGGAACGCCCCCAGTCATCTGTAAAAATACCGCCCATAAAGTAGTGTGCGGCAGGGCTCACAGGGATAGGGTCTTTACATATGTTCAGACCGTACTTCAGGCATGTGGAATATATTTTAGGGAATCTGTTTTTTACAAAGTTTTTATCAAGGTGTGTCAGGTCGAGGAAAACGTGTTTTGAATCGGTAGTCTGCATTTCGAAAAATATAGAGCGGCTCACAACATCTCTTGGTGCAAGCTCTCCGTCCGGGTGGTACTTTGTGCAGAATCTTTCCATGTGGATGTTCCTGAGAACCCCGCCTTCGCCCCTCATAGCTTCAGACAGAAGAAACGCAGGAGCGCCCTCTATGGTGAGCCCTGTTGGGTGAAACTGAAAAAACTCCATATCACGCATGGCAGCATCTGCTCTGAAAGCCATTGCGAGTCCGTCGCCAGTTACAACATCGGGGTTTGTTGTGCGGGTATAAAGTCTGCCTGCGCCTCCGGTTGCTACTATAACAGCTTTGGCATAGTAAAGGCTTATCTCGCTTGTCTTTTCATTCAGCGCAATGACACCTGCGACACTTTTCGGGCTGTCTTTTATGAAATCAAGCGCGTAGGTGTATTCCAGCTTTTCAATGTTTTTAAAAGTGCCGGAATATTCTTTAAGTGTGCGGACAATCTCGTGTCCTGTGGCGTCCCCTTTGGCGTTAATTATTCTTTTGACCGAGTGTGCAGCTTCTCTGGTAAATTCTAAAAGGCTGCCGTGCATGTCAAAATTTGCACCCCAGGAGATAAGTTGTTTGATATATTTAGGCCCTTCCTCAACAAGTGTCGAAACCGCTTTAAGGTCGCATAGCCCGTCACCTGCCCGGATAGTGTCTTCTATATGCAGCGAGATGTCGTCGTCATCAGAAAGAGCAACAGCAACCCCGCCTTGGGCATACTCCGAAGAGCTTTCGCCCAGAAAGTGCTTTGTCACAACGGCAACACGGCCGTGACCGGCGAGCTCAATAGCAGCTCGGAGACCGGCCACGCCGCTGCCTAAGACTATATAGTCATAAAAATTTGTTTCCATCAGTTACCTTCGGCTAGAATCTAATGCCAGCCTTAAGTCCATACTGCATAACAGTCCCTTTAGCCGCTTCAAGATTTATTGATATAAGCGGAAGAGGAGATATCTGAAGTCCTACGATGCCTCTTGCGGATGCAACAGTTTCATCGTCAAAGTCGTTGCCGGAATCGTCAGATGCTTTCACAGCAACGGATTCGATACCTGCATATGGTGTAAGAAAGAGGAAGCCTTTGCTGATGTATGCGCCAATAGAACCTGTCATTACACTCATGTCTTCGAGTCCGGTCACTTTTGTCACAGAACCTTTGACACTTATAGCAGGAGTGACCACTGTGCCTTTAAGTATAGCGTATTTTACTTCGCCTGTAATAGCTGTGAAACCAAGGTTTCCGCCTTTTGTAACACTGAGGCCGAGATCAAGCCCGAAAGGAAAACCTTTTTGAGCGTGCACTCTGTAGGCTGCTATATGGCTTGATGGATCGTTTCCGTCACACGCATTTTCCCAGTAGTCTTCATCACTGTTGATGTTTATTACGGCTGCTTCTACTGCAACGTCAAAGCCGAATGTTTTCAGAGGCTCAGCCGGGCTGTTTGGAGTAGGGGTTACAATGAGTCCTATCTCTTTAGCCAAAGACTTAAACTGATCCTGTGTCATGGTTGACTGAATACCGAAATCTCCGGCAAAAGCCACACTGCAAACCATCATCAAAGAAAGCACTAATACCTTTTTCATTTGCTTCTCCTTTTCAAATCCGGCAGACCAAAGTCTTTGTCAAAGTTGGCTTTGGTTCTGTTGAAATAGCCGAATTTCATATTCTTTTTCTTCTTTCTTATAAGTTTCAAGAGATTCTTTATGCCGAGTATCTCTTCCTTTTTAAATTTCAGCGTAGAAAAGAGCAGGTCGGGGTCTATGTTCAGATTTCGAAGCTGTATAAGGTCTATCTCATAAGCTTTCAGAAAGTCCAGCATTGTCTCCGCTTCACTCTCTCTGTCGTTTACTCCTGGGATAGTCAGCATGTTTAAAGCTGTATAAACGTTATAGTTATTAGCCAGTTCGATGCTTTTCAGAACATCGTCCAGACTGTATCCCACAGGTTTGTAATAGCTTTCATAAGTAGAGTGTACCACAGAGTTCACGCTAACACGTATACTGTCTATGCCTGCATCAAAAAGCATCTTCATTTTTTCAGGGTCACTGCAGTTTGAGTTGAAGTTTACAGTGAGTTCGGGCGCTTTCTTTTTTATAACTTTAACGGCTTTTGCTATGACATCAGCGGTCATTATAGGGTCACCCTCGCAACCCTGCCCGAAGCTGACAATGGGTTCTTCTGCCACTTCGTAATGGTTTAGCGCAACCTCTACTATCTCGTTAACTCTCGGAACAAATTTCAGCCTTTCCTGCGGAGAAACCACACGTTTATCCTCTTGTTTGGATATGCACCCAAGACACCTGCTGTTGCATGTTGGCGCTGTAGGCAATGGGCATTCCCAACGACCTAGAAAAGCGTTTTTAGCTGCTGTGCAGTGGTATTCCAGAGCACACTTGGATAGCTGTTTATATATTCTGTTTTTCGGGGAAAGTTCCAGTCTCTGGTTAACAACACCCTGAAAATTGTCTGAGTAGTCGTAATTTTTTGGATTCCACTTGGAGTCATCGTCAACTTTTATGGCGGGAACTACAAATTTGCCGTCCAGCCAGCCCACTGCGGTATATGCGTACATGGGAAGCACAGTGTCAGTCAGCTTCTGGTATGCAGGCATAAAGAGTCTCAGGTATCCAGGGTCGAGGAATGCGCTGACAGCGTATCCGCCAGTGAATACCTCCATCCCTGACTTATCAGGATTGTATGCATATGGGTGTGTTTCCGGCACGAAAAAGAGTCTGGAGCTTTCCGGAAGCTCTATAAGCTCTACTTCGTAAGGGACAAAGTTGTAATTTTCGCTCCTGACGGTCATTTTCAGGTGCGGATGGTCGTATATGTTGCCCTGCCTGTCTGCAAAGAGCAGGTTTGGTATATCGTACATTTTTTACCTTAGTTTGCTTTTGATGAATAATAGTATAGTGCAATTCTACAAGTCAAGGTGATATACCCGAAATTGAGTTATAATATTTACACTTCGGATATAACAACTTTGTTTCGGCCTGCGTCTTTGGCCTGATATAAAGCATCGTCTGCACGGTTGATGAAATGAGCAATCGTTTCGCCATACTGATACTGCGCCACACCAATACTTATGGTGATATTTTTTACAGGCGGGAACTCTTCATCTTCGACATTTTTACGCAGCTTTTCAGCCATAGCATGGGCATTTGCAAGCTCAGCCTCTACAGCGATAATAAGAAATTCTTCGCCGCCCCACCTGCCGCATACGTCAGTTTCTCTTGTGTTTTCCTTCATCATAGAGGCGAGTTTAACCAAAACATCATCACCAGCCTGATGACCATAATTATCATTCACCATTTTGAAGTGGTCGATATCTATAAGTATAGCGCAGAAGTTTGTCCGGTATCTGTTGAACCGGTTCACTTCGTGCTTTATTGCATCGTCGAGTTTGTGTCTGTTATATATCTGAGTCAGGCTGTCGGTTATGGACATCTCTTCTACCATCTTTTTCTCTGTTATGTCCTGAGCTATGGATGTGTATGCGATGATTTCGCCTTTGTTGTCAAACTCAGGAGTGATAGTCTGTTTGATCCAGAAACTGCTTCCGTCTTTACGCAGCTCTTTCATCTCCCCAGACCACACCAGACCTTGAGAAATAGTTAACCAAAGTTCTTCGTAGTGCTTGTCATCTGTTTCCGGATGCCGGAGCAGGTTGTGGGTTTTGCCTATTATTTCTTCTTTTGCATAACCTGTTATGTCCAGAAATCTGCTGCTGACATCAGTGATAACACCTTCTGTATCTGTTCTTGATGTCGGAATATTTCTATCAATTATTTTTGTGTATTTTGATATTTCATCATAGGTTGTGAGCAGCGCTGCCTGAAGTCTTGAAGGGATTATGGAAGCTACCCACGAAAGTGGAATGGAAACTATAAGGACTATTAATGCAATTATTGCAGCAGTGGAAGTGTTGTTCTTTTCCATCTCACCTATAACTTCTGTTTTTGGTGTGAATAATATTTTCAGCTCTTCGTTATTTCTGAAAAGACTGGCGTAAGAGAACATAAACAGTTTGCTGTCTCTGTAGTCTTCGTTTATTTGTAAGTGATCTGCAAGCTGAGGAAAATACTCAAAAATTGTCGGCCTGTTTTCCAGATACCTGCTCCATGATTCTTCATGATCAGGACTGATTATAATCTCTCCATCTTTATCTATGAGGTAAACATTAAAATTTATTGAATTAGTCAAAACATCCAACAGGTTATCCATCAGTACATTTGCAATAAGAATCCCCTGAAACTGGTTGTTCAGAATAAGGGGTGTTGCGACTCTAAAAGTTGGTCTCAGAGGTACTTCAATCTTTCCGTGCTCTACATTCAGGTCTATGCGCGAATGCCAAAAATCTCCGCCTCTTATTTGCGATGCTTCTTTGAAGTAATATCTACTGCTTTTATCCTGCAAATTTTCATTAAGGATTATTTTAAGGTCTGGCGACTGTTTTTCTCTGTCTATTCTCACAGCCTCTATGCCGTCCTGATCGATTAAACGAAGCTGCATCAGGTCGCTGTTGGAGTAGATCAGAGAGTAAAAGAGGTTGTACAGGTTTTCAAGGTCTGAATCACTTTTCGAGTCAATATACTCTTTGGTTATTTCGTTTCTTACTATGGACGAGAGCATAAGCTCAATCTGCTTTATATAGTTATCCAGATAGTTTTTTTTAAAATCTGCTTCGGCATTGGCTTTAGTATTGAGTTCTTTAGCGATGTCTGAATATTTAAGTTTATAATTAATAAATGAGGTAAAAATTGCTACAATTATTCCGAATATTAAAAAATATCCTGCAAATTGTAAGTAATATTTATTTTTTGAAAAGTTATTCAGCTTCAATATAATATTCCCCTTTCTAATAATCGGTAAGTTAATAACTGTATTTTTCCAATAATAATACATAAAAACAAAACTTGTAACAAAATAACTGTTTTCAGGCTGAAATAATGTTGTTTTTTCGCTCTTTCTCACTATATACTGATATGGCTAATGGAGGCGTGAGCCTCTGTAAAAGATGTTTAAAACAATAAAATATATGAACCAAGGAGATTTTTATGACTGACATTATTGATGTATTTGCCAGAGAGGTACTTGATTCCAGAGGAAACCCTACTGTAGAGGTAGAGGTGGTGACAAGCGGCGGTGTTTTAGGGCGTGCTATTGTCCCTTCCGGTGCTTCCACTGGTGAGTACGAAGCTGTTGAGCTCCGTGACGGGGACAAAGACAGATATCTTGGCAAAGGTGTTCTTCAGGCTGTGCAGAATGTTAACGAGGTTATTGCGCCTGAGCTTGAGGGTATAGACGTTACAGAGCAGAAGATGATAGACGAGATGCTTATCGAACTGGATGGTACAAAAAACAAAGGTAAACTCGGAGCCAATGCTATACTTGGCGTGTCGCTGGCTTGTGCAAAAGCTGCTGCAGAATCATGTGGGCTGCCGCTTTATAAATACATTGGCGGTGCATACGCATGTACACTCCCCGCTCCTATGATGAACATTCTGAACGGCGGTTCCCACGCAGATAACAATGTAGACATTCAGGAATTTATGATCATGCCGCTGGGCGCACCTAGTTTTCGTGAGGCTCTAAGGATGGGCGCTGAAGTTTTTCATACGCTCAAAGGCGTTCTTAAGTCTAAAGGTTTAAACACTGCTGTTGGTGATGAGGGCGGTTTTGCTCCGAACCTCGGCTCTAACGAAGAGGCTATTGAAGTTATTCTTGAGGCTATTGATAAAGCAGGATACAAGGCAGGTTCTGACATATACATCGCTATCGATGCCGCATCCAGCGAGTTTTACAATAAAGAGAAGGGTGTTTATGTTCTTGCAGCAGAGGCTGAGCCGGAGAAGACTTCCGCTCAGATGGTGGAATACTATAAATATCTCGTTGAAAAATATCCTATTATCTCCATAGAAGACGGGCTGGACGAGAACGACTGGGATGGCTGGAAACTCCTTACCGACGCTATAGGCGACAAATGCCAGATAGTTGGCGATGACCTTTTTGTTACAAACACAGAGAAGCTTGTCAGAGGTATCAAGTCTGGTACTGCTAATTCTATTCTTGTGAAGCTGAACCAGATAGGTACTCTCACTGAGACACTGGATGCTATGCAGACTGCAAGAGAAGCGGGCTACACATGTGTTGTTTCTCACCGATCAGGCGAGTCAGAGGACACAACTATTGCTGACCTCTCTGTAGCAGTGAACGCCGGACAGATCAAAACAGGTTCACTCTGTCGTACAGACAGGATAGCCAAATACAACCAGCTTCTTCGCATAGAAGAGGAGCTTCTTGATCAGGCAGTTTATAAAGGGCTTGGTGCATTTTACAATTTGAAAAAGTAAAAAACGTCACTGCGGGAATGCTTAAGGTTGATGAATCAACCTCTGGCAAATGGTTTAAGCAGAGATTGTTTAATGTTCGTTCGTGATGGTAATAATTTTATAAGGGGGCTTAGTGCCCCCTTTTCCAATTGAGGAGATGTAAATGAGTTTAGAAAAGAAGATGGCAAAGCTGATATGCGAATATTCCCTAGGTCTGAAAGAGGGTGATATTTTTTTAGTGCGTGCAGAGACAGTTGCAGAGCCTCTGGTTAAAGAGTTTGTGAGGCATTCACTAGAGATGGGCGCACACCCTATACTGCGTGTGATGATATCTGAACAGCAGTCAGTTTTTTATAAATATGCCAGTGAAAAACAGCTGGAGTTTATAGCGCCTTCTGTTATGGCTGATGCAGAAAATATAACTGCGCAGGTCTTTATAGACAGTACTGACAACACAAAACAGCTCACTAATTGCGATAAAAAGAAGATATCAACATATGCCAAGTCTATGCGCAAAGTGCGCGATATTCTTATGGACAGAGAGCAGAAGGGTGAGTTTCGCTGGTCACTTTGCCCCTACCCAACACAGGCTATGGCACAGGACGCCGAGATGTCGCTGGATGAGTATTCGGAGTTTGTTTACAACGCTTGCAAGCTGAACGCTGCTGACCCAGTGGCAGCATGGAACGAAGTGGACATGTATCAGAAGCAGGTGGTGGATATACTTACCGGAACAAAAGAGATACATATTGTTGGCAAGAATACTGACATAACTTTTAATGTTACAGACAGGAAATGGGTGAACTGCAACGGTCATCATAACATGCCGGATGGAGAGGTTTTCACAAGCCCTGTGGAAGACGGCGTTAATGGTCAGATATATTTTGATCTGCCTACATCATATATGGGTGTTGAGGCTGGCGGCATCACTCTTAAAATAGAGAATGGCGAGATAAAGGAAGCGTCCGCTGAAAAAGGGAACGATTTTTTACAGTCCGTTCTTGATACTGATGAGGGCTCAAGACTTATTGGCGAGATAGCCTTTGGTCTGAATGAAAATATAGACAAACCTACTAAAAATATTCTCTTTGACGAGAAGATAGGCCGCACTATTCACATGGCGGTTGGTGCCAGCTATCCCGAAACCGGCGGCAAAAACAAATCCGGTATCCACTGGGATATGATCAAAGGAATGCACGATGGTAAGGTATACGCTGATGGCAAACTGATTTACTCAGACGGCAGGTTCAAAGGTTTGTAATCATATCCCAGTAAAGGCGCAGGATGCGCCTCACGCAGCGCAGCGCAGTGTAAGACAGACCGGGATGAATTCCGGTGCTGTCGTTAGATAATTTATCAGGACAGATAAATTATCTCTGTTCATCAGATATGATCAAAGGAATGCACGACGGTAAGGTATACGCTGATGGCAAACTGATTTACTCAGACGGCAGGTTCAAAGGTCTGTAATCATATCCCAGTAAAGGCGCAGGATGCGCCTCANCGATGGTAAGGTATACGCTGATGGCAAACTGATTTACTCAGACGGCAGGTTCAAAGGTTTGTAATCATATCCCAGTAAAGGCGCAGGATGCGCCTCACGAAATTTGTGGATTGTGGTCAAAAAATATCAGTTATTTATATGATATTGTTTTAAATATTAGATAATTATATGTTTGACAAGAAATGTGTTTAAATATAATATCTATATATTATGGTTAGGTTGCAAGCACAGCCAGCCGATACATACACAAAAATAAAGATACAAAAATAGATACATTATTAATTTGCAGGTCACACATATGAGTATTTCAAGAAAAGTATTATTGTTTTTTTCAGCAGTCTACCTTATTTAATGCATGATTATCGTAATTGTTGTTCGTCAGTACATGTATGACGAAGTTCTGGAACATACCTCACAGAAAGCACAGATGATTATTGAGCGAACTGTTGCTGTTCATGAATATGTCGCAAAAGAGCTTCGCCCTGCAGTTAATGAAAAACTTGCAGAGCTGGATATTGATAAAGATTATTTCGATCCAAGATGGATGTCTGCGGGCTATATCTCCAGAAACATAAACAAATATTATTCAAGCCGCGATTCAGGCAATATTGACTATACCTATAAAATGTTTTCCATAAATGCCAGAGCTGCAGAAAGCGAGGCTGACCCTTATGAGCGTGAAATAGTCGCTGAATTTAAAGCAAACCCTGAAGATAGCCTGAAAGAAGAGGTCAGAGAGATTGACGGTAAATCTTTTTTTGTTGTTTACAAAAAGAACGTTACCTTTGCTGAAGGATGCATGCGGTGCCACAGTGAGCCAGAAAACGCACCTGCCGGCCTGATAGATTTTTACGGCGATAAAAACGGATTCAATAGAGACCAGGGTGATATATCAGCAATTTTATCCATTCGCATACCAATAAGCTCGCATATCTCGGCAACTAATACAATTGCGCTGAAACTCTCCGGCTATCTGATAATAATTTACTTTTTGACTATGGTCTTACAGCTTGTTTTTGTAAGAAAGTCAATAATAGAACCTATTAGAATGCTCTCAGGTAAAATGAAGGATATAACTCAGGATAACAAGCGAATAGGGGAGACATTGCCGACATATAAAAGTAAAGAATTTGAAGTGCTTTCAAGTTCTTTCAATCACATGTCTGAGTCTCTGAAAGATATGACCGATAATCTGCAGGACAAGGTAGAAGAAAAGACTCAACAGCTTACACAGCTTAACTCTGAGCTTGAGAAACGTGTGAAAGATGAGTCTGAAAGCAAGGTTCGGGCAGAACGAAAACTTGTCTATCAGAAGAGATTTGCAGATATTGGCCAGATATTTCAGTCTGTTGCCCACCAGTGGCGGCAGCCTATTAACACTTTAGGAATATGTTTTTATGACCTGAAAAAAACTTTCCAGAACGGTGATATTGATAAAAATTATATAGATGAGCATATTGGTTACTGTAACTCTCTTACAAGTCACATGAACATAACGATCAGCGATTTCATGTCATACTTTACGAATACTGGCGAAATGAAAAAGTTCAATCCATTAGAATCCGTTTGCAGTGTGGTTCGACTAATGAAGTCTAGCCTGAGCAATAATAACATCAGTTTTAGAATGACATACAAAAACAGCGAAAACTCTTATGATTACGGACTTGATTCGATAATCAATATTGTAGAACTTCCAGAAACATTCTTATGTGGTTACGAAGGTCAGTTTAAGCAGGTAATAATGAATCTGTTGCAGAATTCTGTGTATATTTTAAACAAGCAGTCTCAGGAAAATGCAGAGGCACAGAAAGAGATAGATATTATTGTTTCTGAGGAGAAGCACAGCTATGTTGTTACTCTGTGTGATACCGGCGGCGGTGTCCCAGAGACAGTTATTGACAAAATATTCGATCCGTATTTTACCACTAAAGGCGAGAACGAAGGCTCGGGTATAGGTCTGAATATGGTGAAAAATATTGTTGAAGACAGCTTTAAGGGTAAGATAAAAGTACATAACAACGAGGGTGGTGCATGTTTTGTTATTGATGTGCCAATTGCTGAAGAGAAGTGTTGTTAGTGATTTTTAATTTAAATAATTAACTTTATACCTTTAGGTTGTGGAAATTTTTAGCAAAAAGAGATATAATAGTTTAATTATACTGAAACCATATGAGTTCGAGAGCTCATAGGAATATTAGCAGTATATTTTATAGTTATATTTTCTTGGGGTGGTCTATGAAGATTCTTTATGTTGAAGATGACGCTCTCACACGTTTAATGCTTAAAAGTCAGATAATGTCTAAATTCCATGATGTGTTTGATGCAGCAAATGGTGCTGAGGGGCTTGAGAAATATAAAGAGCTGTCTCCTGATCTTGTAATTACTGATATCTCTATGCCGGTTATGAACGGTCACGAGATGATAGAAAATATAAAAAGCATTAATCCTGATGCAAACATTATAATAACCACAGCTTATCGTGATGATGATGAAAAGCTTGAAAACTATGTGGTTGTTGATAAGCCTATCAATGTAGAAAAACTGCTCGGATATATCAACGAGGTTGCCTGACCTATATGTTGCCTAAGTATCTTTTAGGTGCTATTTTGTCTTGTATTAATTAATTCTAATTTTGAGGCGGTAAATGACAAGCAGATCAAATGCGCCAAAAATAAATTTCCGTGCACTAAGAATGACTCAGGACGATCTCAGCGAACCCCAGAAGATATACATATCTGACCTGTCTAAAAGATACTCTTCAAAGACATCATCGTCAAAAAAGTGGGCAAGAGATAATTATGTTAAATTCTGCGACTGGATAAACACACTCAGCTTTAAGCTCAGCATTAAAGAGATGATCTATCCTATAATTTCTGAAAGCTCAAAAGGATCACATTTTACCGACATAGACGGCAATGAATATGTAGATATTGCTATGGGCTACGGCTCTGTTTTCTTGGGGCATAATCCGCAGTTTCAAAAAGAAGCGATAATAGCACAGACTGAAAAAGGATATGAACTGGGCCCTCAGACAAAATTAAGCGCCGAAGTGGCAGAGATGGTCTGCGAACTGACTGGGGCTGAACGAACAGCATTTTTAAATTCCGGTTCAGAAGCCGTTATGACTGCACTTCGCATGGCGAGAGCTGTTACAGGTAAAAAAAAGATATTTTTGTTCAGGAACTCTTTCCATGGAACCTTCGACGGTGTTTTAGGTTTTACGAACCAGAACGGAACATTTCCCATCTCGCCGGGGACAAATTCTGCCATGACAAACGACATAGAGCTGCTTGACTACGGCACAGAAGAGGCATTTGAACGTATCGCAGAGTGCATAGGTGAATGTGCGGCGGTACTTGCGGAACCTGTGCAGAGCAGAAAACCAGATCTGCGGCCTGTGGGGTTTCTGAAAAAGCTGCGAAAACTTACTCAAGACAACAATACCGCTCTTATATTTGACGAAGTCGTTACCGGTTTCAGGCTCCACACTGGCGGTGCTCAGCATATATTTAACATTAAGGCTGACCTTGTAATATATGGCAAATCTTTTGGTAATGGCATGCCGATAAGCGCTGTGGGTGGTAAAAAAAAATTTATGGACGTCATAGATGGCGGTGATTGGCGGTTCGGTGACATGTCAAAGCCTGAGACCGATGTTATCTTTTACGCAGGTACATATTTCAAGCATCCTCTCAGCATGGCTGCTGCAAAAGCTGTTTTGACAGAGCTGAAAGCGACTGGGACAGAGCATCAAAATAGAGCCGGAAAGCTCACAGAGAGACTTTGTGAGGCTCTTAATAAATTTTTTACAGATGAAAAAGTGCCTGTTAAACTTATATATTTCGGTTCAATGTTTCGTTTTGAATCATACGGTGAGTATGCGCTTCACCTTGAACCAATTGAGATGGAGCTTATGTTCTTTAATATGATATTAAGAGGTGTGTACACATGGGAAAGGAGAATATGTTATCTTTCATCTGCACACACTGAAGCGGATGTTGATGTTATAATAAATGCAGTTAAGGACTCCGTTTACGACCTTCGGGCGGGCGGATTTACTTTTAAAGGATAAAGGTGTTTATATGTATACTAAGAGAGCTAAAGAGCTCATAAATGCTGACACACAGCTGAAAGACATTAAGTTCCTCGGCTGGGTTAGGAGCAAAAGAGACTCGAAGAATTTTACTTTTTTAGAGGTAAACGACGGCTCGTGCCTGAAAAACCTTCAGGTTATTGCTGACGAATCTATTGAAACTTATGAAAATATGAAAGATATAAATACCGGAGCATCAGTTGAGATTACAGGGGAGCTGGTGGAATCTCCGGGTAAGGGGCAGAAGTGGGAGCTGAAAGCAGATAGTGTGAAGATGATAGGGTTTGCAGACCCTGAGTCTTATCCGCTGCAAAAGAAGCGGCACTCTGATGAATTCCTCCGTCAGATATCGCATCTGCGCACTAGAACCAATAAATTCGGCGCTATATCCCGCATCCGCTCAGAGGCTTCTTTCGCTGTTCATCAGTTTTTCCGTGAAAGGGGATTTTTATATGTGCATACCCCTATCATAACTGGTTCTGACTGTGAAGGCGCCGGGCAGATGTTTCGTGTGACTACGCTTGATGATACTAAAAAACCCGCCGCTGATGACTTTTTCGGCAAAGCAGCTTATCTGACAGTTTCCGGTCAGCTGAACGTGGAGAATTATGCATGTTCACTAGTACGTGTTTACACTTTCGGTCCAACATTTCGTGCGGAAAATTCTAATACCCCCAGACATGCGGCAGAGTTTTGGATGATAGAGCCAGAGGTGGCTTTTGCAGATATTTTTGACAACATGACTCTTGCAGAAGAGTTTGTTAAATACCTGATAAGTTTTCTGCTGGAAAACTGCAGAGCAGACCTTGAGCTGTTCTTTAATTTTGTAGACAAATGGCTGGAAGAGAGGCTTGCACATGTTCTTGAAAGTGAATTTGTCAGGCTGGAGTACCGTGAGGCTGTTAAAATTCTTGAGCAGTCAGGCGAAAATTTTGAATATCCCGTCAGCTTCGGAACAGACCTTCAGACAGAGCACGAGAGATATCTGACAGAGAAACACTTTAAAAAACCAGTTTTTGTTTATAATTACCCTAAAACCATCAAACCTTTTTATATGCGTCAAAACGATGACGGTGAGACTGTTGCCGCTATGGATTTGCTTTTGCCTCATGTGGGGGAGCTTATCGGCGGTTCTCAGCGTGAAGAGCGGCTTGATGTCCTTGAGAGTGCTATTAAAAATATGGGGCTTTCTATTGATGAATACTGGTGGTATGCAGAACTTCGCAAATACGGAACAGTACCGCACTCAGGCTTTGGTCTTGGTTTTGAGAGGCTGCTCATGTTTGTTACTGGTGTTTCTAATATCAGAGACGTAATACCTTTTGCAAGAACTCCAAAGAATCTGGATTTTTAAGATAGTTTTAACATTGACTGTATGTGCTAAAACTGCTAAAAAATTAGACCTTAAGAAAATCGACATTTAGCTTTACGCTCTTTGTCAAACTATAACGGATGTGATGAGCCGACAGGTTTGTTTCAGAGATGGTTTTAAAACCTCCTGGGCAGGCTTTTCTTAAGTTATTCCCGGGGGTGACGGAACAGATGTGAACTGATTCGTCACCATAACCCACTTTAATTGCTTCTATCAGAGCTTTAAGCTCTTCAGGAAGCTTAGAGTTAAAAAGTCACCTGAGAAAACAAAGTTTTCGATAGTGACAATAAAAGTCCCTACCGAGGGATTTTACAGATGTAACTGATGTTTTTAAATTGAATATATATTGCCCGAATGGCGGAATTGGTAGACGCAAGCGGGCTTACTCGCTTTGCGAGTGGCGAACTTGTTCGTCAT
>PKTM01000017.1:0-12511 GCA_002869145.1 Denitrovibrio sp. | reverse complement strand
CCTCCCAAGGGATTTTACAGACATAACTGATGTTTTTAAATTGAATATATATTGCCCGAATGGCGGAATTGGTAGACGCAAGGGACTTAAAATCCCTCGACCAATAGGTTGTACCTGTTCGATTCCGGTTTCGGGCATACTCAAAAGACCTTGATAGATAACAATAAATTCTATCAAGGTCTTTTTCTTTTGTTTTTAAGCTAATTCTGTTTGTAACGATTTTGTAACACTTTAAAATGAAAGTTCCGAACTGGACAAAAGAAATCCCGCTTTAAGCGTAAGCGGGATTTAGAGAAAGAAATATTTAGTCACATTGATTAACATGTTTTTTATGCGTAGGTGAATGATCCATTAAAATTGGGAGCTGTGAGAGCCAGCGAAGTTGTAATCTGTGCAATCACACTTATGAAGCAATAGAAACCCGGGTTTAATCGTGGCATCTATATCAAATTAAAATCCGATTACCTTTTCTTCTTTTCGATTCACTTTAGTCATGAAAGCTTTTGCATGACCTATTTCTATTGTTACTTTTCTGCGCTTCTTTCTATTCAAAGCTTTACACAGAGCGTCTTTAAGTAGCCTTTTAATTTCTCTAAGAGACATATTGTTGGAAATTTCGGCGATAGTAGCGTCTGAAATATTTATTGCAGTGTTAATATCTAATTCAGACTGAAGTTGAGGCAGCAAGTAATCTCTAGCAATCTTATTTTTTTCTTCACTAGTATAATCATCGATATATAGAACTTTGCACCTGTTTTTTAGATAATCAGGCACTAAGTCAGCACTATTCGCAGTTAAGACAAAAAATGCGTGTTTTGTAAAATTTATAGGAGCAGTAAAAAAAGCATCTTCAAAATTTGCTTTTGGATCTGTAAGATTTGAGACAATATCTTGTGTAAGAACAGGAGTTTTATCTATTTCATCAAGTAACATTACACAGTTGCTGTATTTTAACTGCTTGTATTTATTAATTATTAAGCCCTCTTTGCTCTGATTCCATTGCTCAGCTGTGCCAGTGAGGCGCACAGCATCATTAGGAGAGGCAGTCAAAGGGATATTAATAAGTTCAAGTTCTAGAGCATATGAGAGAGCTTCAGCGACACATGTTTTTCCTACTCCAGGAGGTCCGATTAGTAGAAGAGGCTCGAACACTGGATTGTTTGAATTAATATAAAGCGAGAGAGCTGCATCTAGATAGTCTTTAATATTCTCATAACCAAAAAGTCTGCTTGAAAAACGGTCTAAGACACTGCTTATGTCTGTCGAGAGCTTCTTGTTATCTTTCACGAATACATCTATAGCTAGCTTAAGACGCTGATTTGCCGGATTTCGACTGCTACTGCTACTCGCAGTAATGCGAGAGCTACAGTAAAGAAGATGTATTTGCTGAGCAACGTGATGAGTGATTCTATTTATATAAAGATTAGCAAGCAGATAATATGAAAGTTCTATGCCGTCAGTATAAAGAGAAGGGCCTCGCCATTCAGCGACGTAATCAATAACTTCAAAAACAGGCAATTCGAAATACTCTTCATCTAGCTCAGATTTGACCATATTTTTTGTTTCTTTTCTGCAAACAAGTTTGAATATCTCTTTTTTGAAATCTTCCACTACTTGAGTAGTTTCACCTAAAGTTTTTTGTTTAATAGCAGTTTGAATATTCTGACTTGTATTTATAAATCTATTTATTACAGCTTCAAGACTGTTTGCAGATGCTGTAAAATTTTCTTCTTCGATTTCTTCAGAGTAATATCGCTCTCTTAATATTTGACAATCAGCGTCTTCATCTACATCTGTATCTGTAATTTCTACAATATCATCAAGAATATCATCGTTGCAAAACGGATTGTAATGTTCAGACATCAAAGCACCTCTTGAATTAAATACTGTTTATATTCTTCTCTAAAAGCATCGTTATAGAGATTAAGTAACTGATTACTTTTTAGGCAAAATAGATCTTGGTCAAGTATCCGTAGCTTATGCTTTGGCACAACTCTATTAATGTGATAATGGCCACAGAACCACCCTCTGAAGCTGATTTTCGGGAAGAGCTTCTCGAGATATAGCTCAACAGGGTCGTAAAATTGAGAGTGCCGGCTAGGATTTTCAACGAAATCTGGAAAAGTTTCTGCAATTATGTTTCTCGGCGCAACATGAGTGAGAACATAGTCAACCTGCCAGTTGTTGGCAGCAAGATTTGCTTCAGCTAAGCGTTTCTCACGCAGATTAACTAGTTCTTCGCCCCACCAGCTTTCGTTTTTAACCCGGAAGCCCTTATCCATAGAGTTTCCACCGCCAAGGCAGAAGAATTTGAGACCATTAATTGTATAAATATGTCCACGTTTAAGGTGGCTAACATTTTTCGATATCTGTCCTACCTCAGAGCCATATTTTTGAACAGCAGGGAGCGCATTTAATCGCTGAAAATTCTCATGGTTGCCATCTATAAAAACCACGGAGAAAGCAAAGCGCTTATTGAGTTTGCCGAGTGTTTTGCTCTCGTATTCATCTTGCTTCTGTTTCCAAAGAAAACCAGCGTCTCCAGAGATACCGACAACGTCATTCTTATTAAATATGGAGTACTTTTCATAGTTACGCTCTTTTGCGATCTCTTTGCCCATTTCATCCAACATTCGCATAGAATCATGGATCATGCCGTGTGTATCACCAATGAGCCAAACAAAGCCGTTTTTACGCTCTTTCATTTTTCTAACGCCCTTATTTCTCTATAAAGTATAGTATATTTTCTTCCATCTTCTTCTTTGCTGACATCTCTATGCCAGTGACCAAAGTACCAGTGCTTGAATTTCAGCTTTTCCCGTATGTTTTCCAGCCTGTCCCATGTTTTGTCGTAATAAGCATCATTCGGATGTACCGGAAGAAAAAACAAGTCTATGCAATTAAGTGGACATGTGTGCGAAAGCACGTAGTCTACTTCCCAGTTCAGGCTCTCGAGCCTTTGTTCAGCAAACTTGAAATCCGCTTCAGAAGGGACTTCAGCTTCAAACCAACTTACTTCCGGGTATCTATAATTTCTATCTATACTGAGAGCTCCGCCCATCACGAAAAATTTCTTATTGTCTATCTCATAGACTTCGCCACGCTGGAGATAATATATGTTTTCAGCTAGCTGACGGGCATTACCGCCGCAAAACTCGACTAAGGGAGCGTTAAAATATGTTGGCAGATGATCGTGATTACCCTCTATTAGCAAGCTCGTCCACTTTTGCTCAGCGAGAAACTCAAAGCCCCGGTTTTTATATAAATGCAGTTCTTCATCGCCTAGAAATGCAACTTTGTCACTTCTCTTTAGATATTGGCCAGCAATAAAATTTTTAGAATTTAATCTGAGATCAACACTGCCATGATTGTCAGATGATAAAAAAAACATAATATAATCCTCTTTATTGAAGTTTATATTATACAAGATAATAAGCAGAAAAGCAATAAGTTAGTATAGTATATGAGATGAAAAAAGAAGAAAAGTTATATAAGTATAACTATTAAATGCCGGCATGTTTAAGTAAATATGTTTTAACTCTTTTTAGTTCGTCTTTAGCAAAATTATTACTGCCGTCGTTAAAAAGAACGTTTAAAGCATACTTTTTTTTGATTTCATAGAATTTCGTTTTTTTTATAGGTTTATTTTGATTTAAAGATAAATACAGCATTGCTCCATCTGTATTTGTGAAAACAACGTTATCTGCAGTAACATCCCATTTGATTTGCTTTGGCTTGTTTCTAGCTTCAGCATCTACTGATTCAGCAAGTGCATATACTTGTGAAGATATGGCCTCTGGTAGTCTTTGATTAATAGCTTTGTCGATATTTTCTTGAATAAAATTGTTAAGATTGTTGAATATCGGGCTTAATGCTTTTGAAATATTATCAGTAAGTATTTGCCCTATATCCATAGATGATGGTGGTAAATTCATTAAAAAAAACATTCATACCTCTTTTTAAAAGCGAGCTGGCGAGCTCTCATCAATAGCGCAGCTCTATTTTTTCTGAGTTTATTAAGTTCTTCTAAAATTATCATCTTCATTAATCTGATACAAGTTTAAAAATAATTTATGTTTCTAAATTTCTTTAGTTATATAGATAAAAACAAACGTGAGGTAGAAACAATGTCTATAAACAAAAGAAACAAAAAGCTTTTAGCAATCATGCAAGTAACGTCATTTACAGAGAAATCAATTATTGATGCTATTTCTATTAATTTCTCCGGCAAACAAGTCGAAATCGAAGAGAAAAAAATATCTGAAATAGTTGGTCATAGTGATGAAGAAACAGACTTTAGTGATATCAGTGTAAGCTATTTTTATGTTTATGAAATAGAAACCATAGAAACTGCGCAAGCCTCAGATGATACTAAAAAGAGCGGATTCTGGTTTGAAAATTATAAATAAACTTTGACAGCAAACTATATCTTGCCTTACAAGTGTTAAGGTTGTATAAAAATCGTGAATATATTTGCTAGTTATACAATGAAATTTAAACACAAAGTTGATATAGACAAAGGCTTGGTAGTAATCAAAGCAATAAGCAATCTGAGCGTACTGTCATTTTGCAGTTCAATTGACCCCTCTGATTTGCAGATCAATTGACCCCCTCTCTCCTTAAATTTTGTTTACGTCATCTTGCTCTTTAAATCAACTTTTTTTTGTATTTAATTTTTCTATAGCTCTCACCTTCAATGACAACTTTGTATGCATTATGCACCAGTCTGTCGAGTGCCGAGTTTGCCAGAATCGGGTCATGGAAGAGTTCCAACCATTCATCCGTATCTCTGTTGCTTGTGATTACAGTAGACGCTCTCCCGTACCTTTCCACAACGATCTCATAGAAGTCTGTAGACTGCTGTTCATTTAATGCCTTCAGTCCGAAGTCGTCTATAATGAGCATGTCAGGTGTAATAAATCCTAGTAGAGTCTTTTCATAGGAGTAGTCAGCTCTGGACTGTTGCATTTTTTTAAACAGTTTCTCCGCTCTGACCATCAGGACTTTTTTCCCTCTGCGCACAGCAGCGTGCGCCAATGCATTTGCGAGATATGTTTTACCAACACCCACAGGTCCGCATAGCATCACGTTATCTTTTTCCTCAATAAAATTCAGATTGAACAGCCCTTTGATTGTTTCTCTGTCAACTTGTGCCGGAGCGTCGAAATCATATCTCTCCAGTGTCTCAAAGGGGTTGATACCAGCTTTTTTAATTTGATTATCCACCTGATTATGAAGACGCCTGTCCACTTCATCCTGCATTACCAGTTCAAGAAACTCAGCATACGTCAGATGCTGCTGTTTTGCATAAGCCATTCGTTCCGGCAAAGTCGGCAGTATTCCCGACAGCCTCAGTTTTTTTACTGTCTGTTTCAGTTCATTTGATAGTGTCATCTTGACCTCCGTCGTAAAAATAGTTTTTATTGCGTGTGAATTTAGCGGACTTCAGCACTTTGCAGGACGATTTTTCTGCCGCATTATCCTGCATAGAAAGCTCAATTATATTTACTACTCTGTACACATTGATAAGATCGAAGCTTACTGCCCGCTGACAAGCCTGCTCCATACGGACAGAGCCGTATTTGTCAGCATCCCTGATGAGTTTCTGAGCCTGTCTTAGATTCTGCCACGGAAAAACACCGGACAGCAAACGCTCCATAAATTCTCCGCAGTAGAAACCTACTTTCTTAGCCTGATCGATATGATATTCACAGCTCCTTATAGCGTACCCACGTTTCTCTTCAGGATAGTCACTGGTGTCTGTTGAGCGTTTACCCTTTTTCATGCGGGTATGAACCTTGATCTGTTCTTCTTTGTGGTAAATGCGTACCAGCTTGCTGTCCAGCCTTACAGAGACCTCCTTGCCGATGTATACTGTGGGAACTGAATAAAGAGCACTTTGAATGCGGATATGATGATCAGGGTGTACTTTACAGATTCCCCATAAAGGTACATCGTAACGCTCTTTTTCCAGAGGAAGCAGATAAGCCTGCTCTTCCATGTCAAAGACAATGCGGGGATGCTTTTTAGTAGTGCCGTGCAGACGCATGCCGGAGACTGTTCTGCACCAGACATCTGCTGCTTCCTGTGCGTGGGAGAGGTTTCTGAATGTCTCTCCTTTAAAAAAGTTATCTCGGACGTAGGGGACGTTTCTTTCCACTTTAGGCTTGTCTTTGGGAGCTGCCGCCCTTGCAGGATCAATGATGAATCCTCGGTAATGGGCATACTCATAGAAGTAGCGGTTGAATTCAGCTTCGTAACGGTCTGACTTGTTTATAGCTGTCTTCATATTGTCTACAATCACTTTTGCTGGAACACCACCAATGAATTCCCATGCAGACTCAAGGCCGGTAATTACTTCCTGCAATTTCATGTTATGACACAGGTGAACGTACTGATATCGGCTGTAAGGCAAAGTCACTATCAATGCATGTAACACACGCTTTCTCCCTGTCTCAGGGTCATATAGAAGTCCCAAACGACCGAAATCAACCTCTGCGTATTCGCCTGGAGCAGTCTCAGGCATGCGGACTGTGTTGTTCTTAAAGAAACCAAGATCTTCATGAAGGTAGCGGCGGAGTGTGTCATAGCTGACAGAAACACCATGACGCTGAAGCAGAGAATGAATCTTAGTCATAGTGAGGCGCTCATTATTTAGCCAGTGTTCCAGTTTCTCTTTGTATGGGATGAGCGGCTTACGGCTTTCGCTTACTGGGCGAGAACCATCTCCATATACTTTGCGGTAGACACCGTATGCGATCTCCTCCAACGGTGGCTCTACATCACTTTCGAAACCAAGAGTGACAGCCAGTTCTATGTATTTCCTTATGGTGTTTCTAGACATCTTGCGAGCCTTGGCGATGGTCTTGAATCCCTCGCCATGCTTTCTGCGTCGTAGAATATCTAGGATGTCGTGCATGTGGTACTCCTTTCGCATTCAATTTCTCCATAGTTATTTTCTATGGAGGGATTAAACAAAGGAGAGATTTTTACAAGAACTTTTACGAAAGCTGACCCGCAGAGGGGTCAATTGACTTGCAAATATGGGGGGTCAATTCAGCTGCAAAAATTTGCCGCTAGGGGGGTCAATTGAACTGCAAAATCACACGTACTTGAGATTCTCTATGAGATCCAGCGTGCAATTGTCTCTAAGATGGGAAAAGGTATCCCACGTCGTCTTATTGATCTCACTGACGATGTTTATGATTACTCACAGAGCGATATAGAAAAGATTTTCAATAAGCTCAAAATCTCCGCAAACATCCTCAAAACAAGAAGAGTTGCTTTCTTGATAACGGAACTGCCTTCTGAATATGATGTACGTGACCTTGCGTCTGTATTTAAAACTGATCAGTTCGAGGCTGGCATTTTTACTGAAATGGAAGAGGCTGTGATGTTTTTGAATAAAGCGATGGTATCAGCATAATACCTTAAGCAATATTTCGCATAAACGTAATCGTATAGCCAAGGGCAGAGAGTATCTCTTTCAGTGTTTTCAGTTTTGGATTCCCTGTGCCAGAAAGCGTTTTATAAAGTGACTCTCTAGACAGTCCAGTTTCTTCAGATAATTTCGCAAAACCAATCCCTGCTTGTACGACCTGTCTTATAGCTAGAAGAAGTTCGGCCTCGTCGCCATTTTCTACATAATCTTCAACTGCTATGTCAAGGTACTCAGCTCTCTTTTTAGTTGTTGAAAGCTCTTCTTGTATGATCTGATCATGCGTTCTATATGTTCTCATTGTAATCTCTCCAAAAATGCTTAGCAGACTCGATATCTTTGATTTGAGTCTTCTTGTTTCCACCGCATAAAAGAATAACTACTTTGTTATCTTTTATGCCGTAATATGTCCTGTATCCACTTCCATAAGTGAACCGTAGTTCATAAACATAATCACCGACTGATTTGTGATCTCCGAAGTTGCCTAGTTTTAGTCTGTCCAGTTGTCTTTTAAGTATTCTGGGAGCGATCTTTAAAATCTATGCCGCTTAGCCAAGTATTGAATGGCTCTTTTCAATCCTCAGTCTGATAGATTATAATTTCATATGTCCTGTGCAGTAGTAGCCTATAGGATACATTTGGTCAATTGTTAAGATTAGATTTTACATGTTTTACTTTCGTGATGACTTATTCGTCGCTATTATATTGTTGTTATTAGAGTTGCTAAATTAATTACTTTGTGCGTATAGGATGAATGATACCATCCCAGAAATCACACTAACTCTTGCAGAAAAACTTCTATCAGAATTATTTGAATCTAGAATTCCTAAACATGTCAGACCATCAGTTTTTATTTTTTTGAAATGGTAAACTCAGTAACTGCCCCTGAATCATTATAGCAATTCATTGTTCCGTCAAAAGTTGATAAGAAACCTTCGAACAATAAACTGCCAATTCCTTTTCTGCCAGTGCCATCAAGGTGATTCTTTGAAAATCCAGGACCATTGTCTTTATAAATAATTTTATACTTTTCACTATCATCAATGAGCACAGAGTCAATTATTACATGAATCATGCCGTTATTTTTTGACAATCCATTTTTGACAGAATTGACAACAAGCTCACTAAAAATCAGTCCAAACTCATGAATGTACTTTGTATTATAGTCCAAAGATGTGTTAGCTTCGATTTTAACTTCAATATCAGATTCATAGATTGATACTGCTGCATGGATAACGTCTTGAATGTATTCAGTAATCGAAGCTTTGAAATTCACTGATTCGTATATCTTTGCATGAAGCAAAGAGATGCTTCTTAGTTTTGCATCAATTTCATCTATTATTGCCTTTACATCTTCATTGGCTTTGGATGATTTTAACTGAACTATCGTTGATATTATGTTGAATTGATTTTTAATTCTATGATGGATCTCTTTTAGTTGTAGTGATGCCAAATTTTCAACATCAAACAAATCTCTATTTCTAATTTCTCTCTCTAGGTCTGCTTCCAGAAGAAGTTTGAAGTCCTCTAATAAATCAGTGTAATTTTCATTATATTGTCTCTTTTTATTGTCAAGAACACAAATAGTTCCAAAATTTGCACCATCAGGCCATTTTATCGGGAGCCCTAGATATGAAATCATATTCAAGCTAACATCAGGGTTATCTTTCCAGATATCATCATCTAAAGAATCTTGTATTTGCAGCAATGAATTCCTGCCGATCACTGTTTCGCAATATAGTCCATGACCAAGAGTGTCGTGGCCATTAACATTATATGGGTTTCCTTCAGTCTCAGACGACAGAAAGACCTCCATGTTATCTGTTGTTATCTGCATAATGAGACCTGCTGGAACATTAAAAATTTTAGCAGCTGTTGTTATAATCTTTTGCCATCTCTTAATTATATCACCTGGTAAAATTGGTTTATCTGGACCGGTTATGCTTACATTAATAAATTGCTTTTCTTCTCTTAAATATACTTGTGTCTTTTTTTCCATGTTCTTTTACTTTCCTTTGTACGATATCTGCCTAATGGCAAAACTTAATATATTTTAAAAATACGTCTTTAGTCTTTGATGTCAATCTCAGAAATGACTACGGGTGCTTATCAGTGCTTACATCAACTTCAGGCAGTCCTGCTAATACTAGTAATACAACAACATCTTATAACAGAAGCTTTATTCATTAATATACATTTCGATTGTCTTGTATAATTCTTCTAAAATAATGGGCTTTTCCAGAAAAGTTGCTAAGTCTCTAAGCGATTCGTATCCTTCTCTATAGGCGGTTGTGACAATACAAGGAATATCTGGAGATTTTTCTTTAATTTGCTTTATTAATGTAAACCCATCCATTCTAGGCATAGAAATATCAGTAACAATTAAGTCAAACTTTTCAGTTTCAAATTTTTCCAAAGCATCCTGTCCATCAACTGCTTGTACAACACTTCCATACCTTCCCAGGCACTTTGACAGAAACATTCTTGTTAGGCTTTCATCTTCAGCATATAGGATATTTATTTCACTTTTTTTCATCTTTAACAACCTTTGGTAGTAAAAGATGAAATGCAACACCTGAGTCCGTATTCATTGCATAAATTTTACCATTCATTTCCTGCTCAATAATAATTCGTGACATATATAGTCCTATCCCTGTTCCTTTGCCTTCCTCTTTAGTTGTGAAATAAGGTTGAAAAATTCTCACTAAAATATCATCAGGTATGTTATCTCCTGAATTTTCTATTGTTACATGGGAACCAGTTGAGTCACATCCTACGGTAATAGTTATTTTACTATGTTGATTTGAGTTCTTTTCTTTATAGTCAATAATTGCATCATGAGCATTATTAAAAATATTCAGTAATACCTGACGGAAATCACCAGGAGAACCATAGCAGAGAAACGTATCTTCGTTATCCTGCGTATTGCCTGATTCATTAATATTAAAGTTTGTTGTTATACCGTGTGAGTTAAACTTAACATCAACTAAACTCAAAGTGCTTTGTATCTCGTCAACAATTGAAAAATTATGTTTCTCTTTATCTCTTGAAAAATAGTTTCTGAAATTGTCGATAGTTTGTGACATATGTTCAACAATGTCTCGATGTTGGCTGTACAATTCATTTTTATCAAAGTCAAATTCATCCCCATTATCTATCTCTTCCATCATTTGTGAAACTAAAGAAATATTATTTAAAGGCTGTCTCCATTGATGTGCTATGGCATTTATCATTCGCCCCATATCAGCAAATCGTTTATGCTCAAATAATAACTTCTCTTTTTTATTGTTCTTTTCGACTTCTTCTTTAACTTTTAGTTGCAGTTTTTCATTTAGCTCCTTCAAATCTAATTCAATTTTTTTCTTTTCCGTAATGTCACTGGCAACTGCATATACAAGACGGTCTTCCATTGAAGCTATCGCTGACCAAACAAATAAACGGTAAGAACCATCCTTATGTAAATATCTATTTTCGAAAGAGGAAGTCATTTCACCCTGTCCAAGCTTAACCATTTCTTTTTGAGTCATCTCAATATCATCCGGGTGAATTAAATCAAAAATGTATTTTCCTTCAATCTCCTCTTTTGTGTATCCTAAAATATTTATCCATCCATTGTTAATTCGCCTAATAGTTCCATCTAATTCAAGTATTAAGTGAATGTTCATTGGTTGCTTAAAAAACTTTTCCACAATGATTTCATTTTTTCTACGTTCTCTAATCTCGTTCTGTAATTTTCTGTACGAATGATAAATTATCAATATTACTATTACTAATACTGCAAAAGTAAAGATAGCTACAAATTTAATAACATCATGTAATTCTAATCCTTGTTCATAATTGGCAAGCATCCATTTATTAAAAATCGCAGAATGTTCTTTAGGTGTCAGTGTCTGTAATGTTTTAGTAATAATACTGGCAAGCTCTGGCCAATCTTTACGAATTCCCATTGCCTGATTGTGATTACCAAACGGTGTTAGTGCTGCAACTTTCAAATTACTAATGCCATGCTGACTAATCAAGTATGACGTTAGAGTAAGGTTTCCGATAAACGCATCTGCTTTTTTAGTTGAAACAGCCTCAATTGCAGCCTCTGTATCCTTTGCAACAAGAAGTTTTAAATCTGGATATTCTTTTTCCAGAAGCCTGTGCATTGAATGGCCTTTCTGAACTGAAACTGTTTTCCCATACAAATCAGAAATACCCCTAATAAAACTGTCGTGTTCTCCGTTAAAAATTACCCAAGGTGAACTCAGATAGGCATCTGTAAACTCGATGTATTCTTCTCTCTCAGGTTTTGGTGTTATTGAAAGTATCAAATCTATGCCGTTTTTATCTTTGAGCTTTTGTAGAGATTCAAACAATGTGTAGGGTATGGTGTCAAACTGAATATTAATTCCGGTTTTTTCTGCAATTAACTTTATATAGTCAACTGAAATCCCACTTGGAGGATTAGTTAAAAATTGATAAGGAGGAACTGAGCCAACCCTTATTTTTACTAAATGCTTTTCATTTAACCATTTTTGCTCTTCTGGAGTGAGTATTATTTTACTGATATTTGGTAGATTTAAATCATTCTCAAAATCCTGAGCCATTGCCGCATGAGTGATAAATACTGAAAGGATTATGAGGGCAATAGTTCTTAATAAATTTCTAATATTCATAAATAAAACCTTGCATTTCTGCGTATTCAATTAACTATTATACCATTTATAATGAGAGATGTGCTGAATTAATTTTCATTTTAACTCAAGTTTCGCATCTTTGAAATAGTAAATTTTCTATAGAGTACCTTACCATTTCTTGAATCCCGGTTAATTTATCCATAAAAAATGCAAATGTTTCTTTTGCCCCATCAATTATCGATAATAGTTGGTTTATGAATTTTTCCATAAACGCCAGAATGTTCAGTTCTTCAACTTCATAACGTAAACCCTCATACAGACTGCCTTTGTGACGGAAATCACCGTTTATCCGTTCCATATAGCTCAGAATGATAAACCTAACGAGTGACAGTGTCAGGAAGCAGATGGTCGCCTCAAAGCATCTTGATTGATTTTTCCCAAAGAAAAGCTT
>PKTM01000025.1 GCA_002869145.1 Denitrovibrio sp. | reverse complement strand
AAGACCGTAAAGACAGTGAACACTTGTGTGATCATTGTCGAGGTAGACATAGACGAGGATACGATAGTGCTTGGCGCACTGGCGGATGCTGTGCAGGAAGTTGTGGATTTCGATGGGGCTCAGATAGAAGACGCTCCGAAAATTGGGACACAGCTTAATACTGCTTTTATACAAGGGATGGCCAAAAGAGATGACGGCTTTGTTATCATACTGGATGTTGACTCAGTCTTCTCTTCAAACGAAATATCGACCATAGCTGCAGACATGCAGCAGGCAAAAGCTTTGAAACAGGAAACTGTATCGGCTGAAATGTAAACTAAATACATTATATTTTTTATGCCCTGTGCTTTTAGTGCGGGGCTAATATAAGACTCTGAGGTAAACCATGCCAATAGATGACAGTATCTTTTCTCAGCAGTTAAGCAGTAAAGATTTCAAAGTATTGAAAGATTTTATTGAAGACAGCTGTGGGATAAAGCTTTCTGAAACAAAAAAGAATATGGTCGAAGGCCGCCTCAGAAAGCGTATCAAAGTTCTGGGCATGAACAACTATGCTGATTACCTGGACTATGTTTTTAACGAAGATCATGACGATGTTGAAAAAGTACACCTCATAGACGTTATCACTACAAACAAAACAGACTTCTTCAGAGAGCCGAACCATTTCACACTGCTGGAAAACAATATACTGCCTCAGCTTGCTCAGGTTCATGGAATAGGTGTAACCTCACCCCTGAACGTCTGGAGCAGTGCAAGCTCAACTGGCGAGGAACCATACACTATTGCCATGGTGCTGTCTGAATTTTACGGCACGGCCGGCAAATTCACAGTGTATGCCACAGATATAAACACAAGCGTGCTCGCAACAGGGCAAAAAGCTATATATACTGAAGATAAAGCGAAAGACATACCGTTTGAGTATAAAAAGAAATATATGATGAGATCTAAAGATAGAACTCAGAAACTGGTTAGATTCCGTCCTGAGATAAGGCAAAAAGTTAAATTCGGTCGAAATAACCTGAAAGAAGATAAATATATCCTACCCGGAAAAATGGATATAGTATTTTGCAGAAATGTTATAATATATTTTGACCCGCAAACACAGGAGTCTATGCTTCAAAAGATATGCAGCTACCTGAAACCCGGCGGTTTTCTCTTCATGGGGCACTCGGAATCCGTGCACGGAATGTCGCTCCCCATAAAGAACTACGCTCCGACTGTCTATATACGGGTGTAAAATGTTTGAAGATGTCAAATGTGAATATCTGCTGCCTGGCGAGGTGTTCCAGTCAGACGAGCCTGCAATGGTCAATACCGTTTTGGGATCTTGCATAGCCGTCACCATGTTCAGCAAAAAGCATGCATTCGGGATGATCTGTCATGGTATGCTGCCAAACTCAAAAGAAGCATTTAGAATGGACGACAACTGCATGAAATATGTCGACTGCTCCATTATTCACATGCATGAGTGCTTTGAAGAGAGAGATATTAAACAGCACGAAATAGAGGTTAAGGTCTTCGGCGGTTCGGATATGTTCGAATATAACAGAAACGTAGAGACCGTAGGGGCAAAGAACATTGCCTCAGCCGTAAAGCATCTGAACGACCTTAAATATAAAATATTAGCAAAGGATGTCGGCGGTCAGTTCACCCGCAAGCTTTATTTTTCCACTGAGACGGGCATAGTTTATGTACGCAAGATATCAAGGCTTCAGGGGGTATAAGGATATGGGATTAAAAGTTCTAGTTGTTGATGACTCTGCCGTTGTTCGGCAGACCATGTCAGAAATACTGTCTGCTGACAAAGATATATCAGAAGTAGTCTGTTGCGGCGATCCTTATGCTGCGGCTGACAGAATGCGTACCTACATGCCAGATGTAATCACTCTGGACGTGGAGATGCCAAAAATGGACGGCATCACTTTCCTTAAAAAGATAATGAGTCAGCACCCTATACCTGTAGTAATGTGTTCCAGCCTTACAGAGAGAAATTCTGATACAGCTATGAAAGCACTGGAATACGGTGCAGTTGATATAATACAAAAACCCAGAATGGGTACAAAGACTTTTCTGGAAGAATCTAAAGTTATTGTTTGTGACGCTGTCAAGGCTGCTGGAAAAGTAAAAGTAAAAAAACTCTCCTCCAGAGCAGGAGAAGTTCAGCCAAAACTGACAGCAGATGCTATAATGTCTCCAATGAAAACTCACGCTATGCTTAAAACCACAGAAAAAGTTATACTGGTAGGCGCCTCCACTGGAGGAACAGAAGCTTTAACTGTTTTTTTACAAGGTCTTCCGGTTGACAGTCCAGGTGTGGTTATTGTTCAGCACATGCCTGAAAATTTTACACTTTCATTTGCCAACAGGCTGGACTCAATGTGTGCTTTATCTGTTAAACAGGCAGATTATGGCGACACAGTTCTGCCCGGCAGGGTTCTTCTTGCACCCGGCAACAAGCATCTTCTTATTAAAAGAAGTGGTGCGAGATATTTCGTAGAGACAAAAGAGGGGCCTCTGGTTAGCAGACACCGCCCTTCTGTGGATGTGCTTTTTCGCTCCGGAGCCAGATATGTCGGAAATAATGCTGTAGGAGTTATACTCACAGGCATGGGAGATGACGGCGCTCGCGGAATGAAAGAGCTGAAAGATGCAGGAGCTTACAACTTCGCACAGGATGAAAAAACAAGCGTGGTATTCGGTATGCCGAAAGTGGCAATTGATCACGGAGGTGTCGACAAGGTTCTGCCGCTCACCTCTATCCCGGGGGCTGTTATAGAATACTGCAAAAAGCACCACTAGGAAGAAAAATGCATTCAATCTCTTATGACATTTTCTTTGTGATGATGGGATATCTTATTTTTTCTATGATATTCATATTAATGTATTTCATAGAAAAGAAAGAATATCTTATGTTGTGGGGTCTAAGCTGGTTTTCATTTGCGGTTGTCATCTCCATTCGGATTTTAAATAAAGCCGGCCTAATGGAACTCAATATTCCTTTTTTCAGCATGACATTGACATTCCTCAGCACATGGCTTCTCCTGCTTGGTTCCATGATGTTCATACGCAGCTCCAGAATAAAAAAAGCAAACATTGCACTTGGTTTCACCTATGCCGCTATAGCACTAATGTACCTAATATTTCCCAATCCGCAGATACTCATATATTTTACATTTGCAATAAGTTCAGTTGTCTTCATTTATAGCGGTGTAATACTTTACATTTACGCCGGCAAACACACCGTAGGCGGCAAAATAGCGGGGGTAACACTTTTTATATGGGGACTGCACAAGGCTGACTACCCTATAGTGAAAAACATAGAATGGCTGCTCCCTTTCGGCTATCAGATATCAACCATTTTTACCATGCTGACAGCCTGCGGAATAATTCTTATGCATTTTGAAAAATCAAAACAGGAAAATTCATCACGTAATAATTTTTTCCGAAATATTGCGGAAACTTCAAAAGATATAGTTTTTTTCGTAGATATAAATCCTGAACTGACACTTCAATATATAAGCCCTTCTGTGGAAAAGATTACAGGATACAGCATGCAGGAAGTGATGGATAATGCTAGTTTGCAGAACTTGATTATTATAGATTTCCTGACAAAAGAGCTTAGTGGTATCAAACAGCACGTTAAACCATATGAACTTATGGATGTTCAGGAAATAGTTGCTAAATCAGGAAAAAAAGTTCTTCTAAAGTTTTCATATACCCCATATCACGCAGTGGATGGAAGCATAGACAGGGTGGTTGGTTATGCGAAGGATATTACAGAAGACGTGCTTGATTTTGAAACTCTCATGGACAGACAGGACTGGTACGAAGCTCTTTTTCAAAAATCATACAACATGCAAATGCTTGTAAAGGGCTCTACAGGTGTTATTGTCGATGCTAATAAATACCTTACTGAATTTTTAGGGTATAACATTGCTGACTTCAGAACCATGAAGTTGGAGGAAATATTCGCTTCTCAGCAAGAGCTGAACAGCTTATGGCAGAGCACTGATAAGGTTACAGCTCCTGACAGATATGTAATAAAAGATATCTCAGGCAGCATAAAAAATGTCCTAATAAGCACATCAAGTATAGAGTTCAGCAGTGAAAAATATCTGTATCTAAACTTTACCGACCTGAGCAGTGAAATATATTTTGAGAAAGAGCTTAACAACATTACAACCCTTCACAGCGCCATTCTGGAATCAATGAATGAAGGGGTTGCTGGACTTGACAAAACAGGTAAAATCTTTTTTATGAACTCCTTCGCCATGAAACTTTTGGGGTATGAATATGATGAAATTGTGGGAAAAGATCATCATAATACCATTCACTATAAAAACCATGAAGGGGAACTAAGCAGGGAAGATTGCCCGATAACATTAGCGGTGGAAAATGAAGGTAAATTAGACAGCCATAGAGACAGCTTTGTAAAAAAGAGCGGCGAGATTGTCCCTGTAGAAATAAGCTTAGGCCAGCTGAGTTATTTTAATGATGAAAAGAAATGCATAATCATCTTCAGGGATATAACTGACGAGCTTGAGAATGAGTCCCGAATGATACAACAGATCAGTGAAAACAAAGTCCTTCTTCAGGAAGTACACCACAGAGTGAAAAACAACCTCCAGATAATATCCAGCCTGCTTTCACTGCAAACAAGCTACATGGCACCAGACATAGAGAAAGACCCTATGCAGGATTCTATAGCAAGAATAAAATCGATGGCACTAATCCACGAACTTCTTTACCAGACCAATGGTCTGAGCTCACTAAGCCTCAAACATTATCTTGATAAACTGGTATTTGACCTATACAGCATGATGGCCATCTCAGATGATGTGAATATCAAAACAGATATAGAAGACATTGCCATCAGTTTGGACTATGCAGTACCTTGCGGGCTTATTGTTACCGAACTTTTCACTAATGCCCTTAAACACGCATTCAAAGATAAGCCAGAGAAAAAAGAGATAGAGATAGGATTTCGCTCTGATGATGAAACCAGCAAGCTATGGGTGAAAGATTCCGGTGTTGGAATGAAAGAGACAAACACCTCTGGTAAAGAGACATTTGGTGTTACAGTGATCAAGTCTCTTGTCAAACAGCTTGGCGGGAACATCACCTACGAAAACCAAAACGGGCTTCTGGTTAACATTGTCTTTGATAAGATTAAGCTAAAAGCCTAAATAATTCAACAATTTCCATTGAAGTCTACCCCCTCAAAGGTTATCATTTCATAGACGACAACATATACTATTGCATTAACTTACTGGAATATTTTATGAAACGAGTGCGCAACTTTATTATCTCCTGTGTTTTACTTGTAGTTACTTTTGTCCTTGCCGATGTTGGCGCTCAGAAGATAGTTCTGGCTGAGTATAAATCCGAACAGATAAACAGTACAAACAGTGCTTTAGCTGCCATCCGAGTGGAACTGGAATCTAAACTCACAAAAGACTTTCTACTTATAAACTCGGTAGCATCCTACATAGCAATAAACCCTGATCTCACAAGTGACGAATTCGACAGGTTTGCAGCAGAAGTAATAAGCAAGGACAGCACAATACTGAACCTTGCAGCAGCACCTGATTACAAGATCACTTATGTTTACCCGCTGAAAAACAATGAAACGATTTTAGGTGTAGACTATAGGAATTTGCCCAAACAGTGGCCAGAAGTGGAGCTCGCAGTAAAAACAGGCGAGATGGTTATAGCAGGTCCGATAAAACTTCTACAGGGTTTCGAAGGACTTTTGGGGCGGGCACCGGTTTATGTGGATACAGGAGACGAGAAAGAGTTTTGGGGGCTTGTATCATCAGCAATTAACTTTGAAGCTCTAATGGAGAGTGTCCGCGCTATAGCAGACAGCCGCTACATAGATTTTTATATCGCAAAACAGGATAAACATATCTATGGAAATAAAGATGCTTTTAGTAACGAAAAAGTCCTCACAGCAGAGGTAGCACTCCCCAACGCAGTATGGCAAATTTATGCTAAGCCCTCAAACGGCTGGCGAGTAAGCACACCAGTCTCTGTTTATGTTCACCTTGTAATGCTTATAGGTTTGCTGACATCTGTTTACTTCACCTATTACAAATTCAGGAAAGATTACTTCCTCGCTGTAAGTGAAAAGCGTTTCAAAGACTTCACCGAAAGCTCTTCTGACTGGGTTTGGGAGATGAATGATAAAGGACTCTACACTTTCACATCAGACAAAGTCAAAGATCTGCTTGGCTATACTCCTCAGGAGATGATAGGCAAGTCTCTTTTTTCTTTTATGACAGAAAAAGAAGCAGAACGGGCTTCTGACGTAACAGGAGAGTTGATCAAACAGAGGAAACCGCTTGTAGAGATCGAAAACTGGCTGCTGACTAAAGATGGAAATGAGATATGTATACGGACAAATGGTGTCCCTATTTATGATGCCGCCAATAATTTTACTGGCTACAGAGGGGTAGATAAAAACATCACCGACAGGATAAAAGTACAAAACGAGCTTGCAAAAAACAAGGAGCTTCTAGACCTCTTTTTCTCCCAGTCGCTGGATGGATTTTTCTTTATGATGCTTGACGAACCCATAGACTGGAACGACAGCGCCGACAAAGAAAAGCTTCTTGATTATGCATTTTCTCACCAGCGGATAACAAAGATTAATTCTGCAATGCTTACTAAATACAAAGCGACGGAAGATGATTTTATTGGACTTACACCTGCGGATTTCTTTCAGCATGACATAGAAGCAGGAAGATTGATCTGGAGAGAACTTTTCGACAACGATCGTATCCATGTGGACACGACAGAAAAAAGATTTGATGGCACAGAGATGATTATAGAGGGGGATTACATCTGTCTTCATGACACTGACGGCAAGATAACGGGTCACTTTGGTGTTCAAAGAGATGTTACCGATTTTAGAAATTCAGAAGAAAATCTTAACAGATATGTGAATATCGTTGATGAAAATGTCATTACCTCACAAACAGATACCAGAGGTGACATAACATATGCCAGCAAGGCCTTTTGTGAAATCTCCGGCTACTCAAAAGAAGAGCTTTTGGGCAATAACCATAACATAATAAGACATCCAGATATGCCGGAAGAGCTTTATGAAGACCTTTGGCTAACAATAACAGCAGATGACACTTGGCAGGGTGAGATCAAAAACCTGAAAAAAGATGGCTCCTTCTACTGGGTTGACACAACTATATCACCGCTGATAAACAGATCAGGCGAAAAATATGGATATGCAGCTATCAGGCAAGACATTACTGCGAAAAAAGAGCTGGAGAGAATTTCTGTGACAGACAGACTAACCGGAGTCTATAACAGAATGAAACTGGACAGCGTAATACAAACTGAGCATCAGAGATATACAAGATACGGCGAACTCTACTCAATCATATTAATGGATATTGATAAATTTAAATCAGTAAATGACACATATGGCCACCTTGTTGGTGACTATGTTTTAAAGGAACTTGCGAACATTGTTCCTCAGTACCTGCGCGAAACAGATATCTTCGGCAGATGGGGAGGAGAGGAGTTTCTTATTATCTGCCCTCATACCGACATCGAAGGTGCTTATACCATAGCAGAAAAGGTTCGTGAGGGTATTGAGTCACACGATTTTGAATACGTGAAAAAAATAACTTCCAGCTTCGGCGCAGCGGACATAGGCCAAGCAAAAGATTATTATGCACTTATAAAGCTGGTAGATAACATGCTGTACGAGGCAAAAAGAACAGGCAGAAACAAAGTCTGTATGCCTTCAGTTGCTACTGATCAGGATCAATAATACAGGCCACTCTCCGCCAGAGAAGAAGCACTATAACCGATAAAGTTAACGTCAGCCCACCATAGAAAAGCGCAGGGTCAGCCCAGTGTCTTGTCACCAAAGCCATACATAAAGCGCCAGACATAAACTGGTAAAAGACAAGAAACGAAGAAGCGGAACCCACATCCGTATCCACCAGTCCCACAATAAGCGCACCGCTCACAGGTCTGCTTACCCCTGTTGAAAAAGTAAATATCAGCATAAAAACAGTGAAAAACAAGTAGTGGCTCTGGGCAAAAATAACTACACCAGCACCAGCTGTAATGCATCCTATTATGGCTGTTGTGATGGCTCTCTTCTCTCCTGTTTTCCTAACGATAAAAGTGGAAGCTCTTGCACCTATCATAAAAGCGAAAGCGTTCACCCCGAAAAGGATACTGAAAGCCTGTTCGGAGAGCCCGTTCATTGAGATGTAATAAACAGGCGAAAAAGCTATGAACCCGTAAAAAGGGACAACCAGAAGCCCCATGCTGAGTGCAGCAAACATAAAGTTTCTGTTGTGAAAATGCACAGTGTATCTTGTCACTAGTCTGTGCAATGGTGTGTCTAGTTTGTCTATATTGGTCTCTATAAAGCTGAAGGAGAGCACAAATGAAAAACTTACCAGCAGAGCCTGTGAAAGAAATATAAACCGCCACGAGAAAAACTTCAGAAGCAAAGCACCTATCATAGGGGCAATCATAGGCGCAAGTGCCACGATGGTCATTATATAAGCAAAGGCACGCTGACGGTCTCTGCCGTCATATTTGTCCCTAACTATGGCCATAACCACAGCAGACGGTGCGCCCGCTCCGGCTCCCTGCAAAATACGGAAAACAATAAGCTGATAGACATCCCCGGCAAACGCACACAGGAAAGAAGATATAACAAACAAGGACAGCCCGGCTGTCAGCACAGGCTTCCTGCCATATTTGTCAGAAAGAGAGCCTGATACCAGTATAAAAAAGCTGAAGGATGCAAACCACAAGACAAGGGTCAGATTTACAGTGTCTTTCCCAACGCCCCACCCTTCTGCTATTTTAGGGATAGCAGCCAGATACATATCGGTGGACAACGCAGGAGTCGCAGCAAGAAGCGCCAGAAAAGCGATATAAAGCCCCTGGCTTTTTTCAAGGTTTATCTTCATGCATACATATATATCACAACTTCTTTAGCTCTTGGTAAATAAGAGTAAGCCTTAAGAGGTTTTTATATCATATCTTTTATGCAGTCCAGAAGTCCGTCAGGGTGCAAAACGACAAGCATCTCCTGATTAGATGAATTTATGTCAGGCTTTACGATACAATCAGTATATCTTGTATCTTCGATGATATGGTCTGGCTCTTCGACTCTTCTCACAGGAATCTCGGGTATTTCGCCCAGTCCGTCCACCAAAAGTCCCATCTTAACTTTTCCCGCTTTGATTATTATTATCTGAGAATCTTTGGAGACATCTCTTTGTTTTTCCTGAAGTATGGGTCTTATGTCCAACACAACAGTAGGCACATTATCATATATTATCTGCCCTTTTACAAACTGACATGCGCCTGGGATAAATGTTATCCCGTCAGGTTTAACAGCTTCTAAAACATATTCTGTTTTTATACCCAGCCATTTACTGCCAATAAAAAATGTCGCAACTTCTATACTGTCTTCTGCTTTGGAAGCAGCCCTAACATCTATGGTAATATCTCTTTTACGCACTGAGTCCTGTGGTGCTTCAGTAATCTGGGCTAGAGGAACAAAAACAAAGCCTATTACGTCATTGTTATAGTTGTCGCATGTCTTGTATTCTCTGTATCCGCTGCTGGCATGTGCGCCTACTGCGTAGTATGCATTTTCGAAGTTTATTATCTCTGATTTTCCTTCACCATTGGCCATAGCAAACATACCAGAAGGCACTTCGAGTACATCTCCTGTTTTCAGCTCTGGCAAGGTTGAGCTTAAAACAACCCTGTTTCTGTCTGTGAAAACACCAAAGCACCCTTCGAAGACCTCCCCCTTCTCGTTTCTGGGGAGCGAGTCCTGAAGCATCTCTTCAAACTGCGGTTCACTATCGAAAACTATACCTATGCCACCCACCACCTCATGTGAGTCAGAATTTGTTATAGAAGCGCCGTAGATATATGTATGTCTTGCGTTATATAAAGCTGTCTTTTCAAAATAAGAAACAGAGTAGCTCTGTGTGTCACGAAGCGCAAGAGTCTCCCTTACCCATGGCTCTGAGAGCTTGCTGCCTATCAGGTGTGACTCCACCTCGTTGGAGACAGCCTGTATCACACCATATCTGTCATAAACAAAAAGATTGGTATAAACAGTGTAAAGGTTATTTATATATTGAAGAACAGCTGACATCTTTCCACTGTCTTCTTTTGTGACGTGTTCTTGTGCCAGTATACTGCGAAAATCAGACGTAAGCGCCCACCAGCGGCAGTCGTTTGCGCGTTCATAGAGGTTCCTGTCCATAATGTCCACACTGAGTGCAGCCCAGAACCACACATTGTTCATAACAGAGGCGACAACGGTCTCATGGAGGTTACCTATGGAATCTTCAAAAACTTTCTTAGTCTTCGCTCCGGCATCGGAGATATTCCATAGCAGTATTTTAGACTTGGGATCATTTCCGGTTATATTGCCGTTCCACACGGTGCGTTCCAGTTCACTTTGTATGCGGTCTGCCTGAATAGGTATGTCACGGAGTTCCTTTGAAAAAAGCTTCGGATCCTCCATAACAGCATGCAGTATCTGCTTGTCTATGGAGCCTGTGGATGCGGAAGCATCAAACGCATGCTCAATAGGTATCATCACATGTCCATACCATCCAAGTCCGTAAAAGCCCTGATAACCCTTTGTAGCACAGGTTTTAGCAAGATAGAGCCGCCCAGAAAAACGTACAATTCCGTACTGTTCACAAAGCACCATCTCCATATTTATTCCAACAGGTATCTGGTGAGCGTTTGAACTGGCCATTACACAGCCATTTTTGTCGAGAAGCGAAATAACAGACCAGTCATGTGTAGACGCAAGGTTTTTAAAAATACCCTCCATCTCGTTTTCGAAACGAAAGCAGAGGCACAAAACTCCAAGCTTTCTCGATTTTGATGAGTTGGTCTCTGTAACTCTGTAAGCATATATAAGAGAATCCCCTCTGTCAGGGAGAAGGTCTGTTTCTCTGAAAACCTCTACATATTCCTGATCTGTATTGAGAGCTTCATAGATAAGGTCGTCATCTGATTTTGTGACTTTTGATGTCTGGTCCATCTGAGCCAGAACATTGCCTTTAGTATCGAGTAGGATTATATCGAAATAAACAGAATATTTCTGTGTATATTCATTGAAACGCTCAATGACCATAGAGTTTAAACATTGTCTCAGCTCTGTTTTATTAATCTCCTGCTCATCACACTCATCCTGAGTAAGATTTGCTAATCTTTCAGATTCAAGAATGAATTTCCTTATATCATTGTCAGTTGCCAAAAAGCCTATGTCAGCTGTTCTTTCAAACAGGTTTCTGATAACTATATCCACAGCGACCTGAGCTTTTGATCCTATCTCCTGAGTTACTTTTTTCAGGTTTTCTGTCCCAAGCTGGCTCAGCAGTTCGCTGGTAAGTATTTTAAAACCTTCTCTGGTGGTGGTCATGTTGGTTCCTGTCCCGCTTATCTGTCCCAGGATAGTCAGAAGATCCCACTGACCCGCAAGAATGCGAAGTTCTTCCCTATAATCTTCAAGACTTTTCATATGCGAAACAATACCAGCGAGCCTTTTAGGTATCTGTACATCTTTATACGTAACTGTGTCTTCGCTGTTCATAATGGTCTCCTGTATTAGGCATACATACATAAAATATAGCATCATGCGTGCCAACACCTTCTGAGAACATATAAGTTTACTATAAAAGCACATTATTCAGTTTATTATAGATATATGAGTATATTAGAGAAATATTGCTTATCTTAGAGTTGTCATCTTTATTACAATATCAATGTAAGAGACATTACAATTTCTTTCCCTAAACAGTCTCTACTGGTTATATCATAACCACTTACGTGATTATTTTTTAACCAACACATGCTCTTTTCAAGTTAAACACATACAAAAATACACGTAATTTCATCATATACCTCTAGTGATAAAAAGCTTTATTGATTAACACACAGAAGCTGATCAATTGGCACATTAATTGCAACTATTGTAAGGTTTTATACAAAATGTCATTTTGGGGGTGACACATGATCAAGTTATTAGCAGTGTTTATACTGCTGCCAGTATCGGTATATGCCGGAGACGCAGCGGTCATAGACAAAACAGACACGCTCTGGGTTCTTATCTCCGCAACATTTGTGCTTTTCATGCTTCCTGGGCTGGCAGTGTTCTACACTGGCATGTCGAGCGAAAAAAACACACTTTCTACAATGCTTTACAGCATGGTAGCCATATTCATTGTCGGGCTCTTATGGGTGTTTTTCGGACATTCACTCGCTTTTGCTCCCGGCGGAAACGCTTTTATAGGCGGTACAGAATTCTTCTTTTTCAACAATGTCATGACAGAAGTCAGGGGCACAATACCTGAACCGATATTTGCAATGTTTCAGGGGATGTTTGCTATTATCACATGCGCTCTTTTAAGCGGTTCCATAGTAGAAAGGGTAAAGTTCACCGCTTTTGTTGCTTTTATCGCAGTGTGGTCAATTGTTGTATATGCTCCTCTGGCTCACTGGGTATGGGGCGGCGGCTTTCTCGGAAGCTGGGGCGTTCTTGATTTTGCTGGCGGCATAGTAGTACACTTCTCATCTGCTGTTGCGGCATTTGTTTTCATAAAGGTTCTTGGAAATAGGCAGGGCTTCCAGAAAACTCAGTTTCTCCCTCACAACCTCATGCTAACAGTATTTGGCACAGGTCTTCTCTGGTTTGGATGGTTCGGTTTTAATGCAGGGAGCGCACTCGCAGTGAACGATGTGGCTTTCCTTGCCTTCGTAAACACATTCATAGCCGGGTGTGCCGGAGGGCTAAGCTGGTCACTTATGGAATACAAGAAAGGCAAACCCACAGCACTTGGAATCTCTTCCGGTATCATAGCGGGGCTAGCGTCTATAACTAACGCAGCAGGCTTTGTGACGCCTATGATAGCCCTTCTTATAGGCTTTGCAGGCGGGCTGTTTTGCTATCTGGCTGTATTTTTAAAATTCAGCCTAAAATATGACGACTCACTCGATGTTGTAGGAATCCACGGCGTGGGAGGAGTATGGGGCGCTCTTGCCACAGGTCTTTTTGTCTCTGTGGGTGGAACAGGACTGGTTTTCGGCAACGCAAAACAGTTTTTCGTTCAGCTAGGCTCACTAGGTGTAGTTTTGATCTATACTGCCCTTATGACATTTATAATATTAAAAATAATAAATGCACTTATAGGTCTAAGAGTAACACCGGAAGAGGAGACTCAAGGGCTTGATCTGTCACAGCATGGTGAAACTGCATATAATTAAACCAGTGGTTAAAGGAAACCCCGCTTCGCGGCGGGGTTTTTTATGAAATGCTGTAAGGGAGAAATACCTCGAAGGTTGTTCCTTCCTCTTTTTTGGATTTAAACGATACTTTTCCTTTCAGGTAGCTTTCGCCAAGGAGTTTCATACTGTAAGAGCCAAGTCCGGAGCCGGAAGGTTTTGTTGTGAAGGTTCTTCTGAATACCTGCGTACGTACATTATCATCCATAACACGCGGGTTATTCACTTTAAAAACAACACCGTCACCTGTACCTTCACACCATACCGACACCTGGTCACCTTTGCCTGATGCCTCTATTGCGTTTTTTATCATGTTAATAAGTATGCGTTTCAACAGTGAAGGATCAGTGTACAGCTCTTTTTGTGCAGAATTATTCATAACTTTCAGAATGATACCGCTCCTCTCACATGTTTTTTCATACAGTGCCACTACTGTGCTTATGAGCTTTTCGGTTCCCACGGACTCAGGGTGTACATTCAGCTCTTTTCGTTCAGCCTGCATAAGTGTGCGATAGCTTTCTATCTCTTTGACCATTTCGGAACTGTTGCTGTGAAGCATCTTAAGCATCTCTTCCGGCAAATCATCTATAGTGCCGTCTTTAAAAAGATCAATAACAGAATATATTCCGCTGGCCAGATTCATTATGTCGTGGAAAAAAATCCGCTCAAGAACATTTTTTCTTTTAGATTCGCTTATATCTTTTGCTGTAAAAAAGGTAAACTTTTCATTTTTATAGTCAAATGGTCTTGTTATAACACTCAGTTCAAAAGAACCTCCCCCTTTCAAAGAGAGCAGGCACTCCTCGTGCACTTCGGAATCGTTTTTCTGTGAGGCTAGAATGGCGTTTACAGCTCCGCATGTAATGCAGAACTCAGTAGTTCCGCAGCCGGATACCTTTTCAGCATGCTCACAGGTAAGCGCCTCACCGGGTCTTTTTCCCAAAACTTTTTTAATGTCAGTGATCCCTATAAAGTCCATAAAAGCTTTGTTGGTAAAAACAACCTGTCTGTCTTTGTTAAGCACAAACATTATCTCTGTGGTTTTATCCAGAAGCTCCTGTACAAAAGGAACACTGTTCACTAAGCTGAAAAGTTCATAAATAAGGTTATCGGGTGTTCTCTCTGCCGAGGCGTATCTAGTTTCCATTTTTCACCAAAAATAATAATTATTATTAACTATACCAGAACATCTTATCAAAGACAATTTATTACTAGTCTGCAAAAACTAACTATCGAAATATCTTCTCAAAAGTACTTGAGGAAATACCTGATTAAGGTGATGATGCTGAACATAGATCTGAGTCTCATATCTTCGAAATGGTAGTTTAAATAATAGCGGGGAATCTGATCGAAATAGTTACTATATTGACAAAAAAAAATAATACACTTAAAAAAGATACAAAAGGAGCAGTTGTATGTATATAAACAACACTGTATTTATAATATTTTTCGTAGCTTCTATGCTGTTTTTCGCATATAGCTGTTATGTCAAGTTAGGACTTGTGAAGCTAGGCACCGCCACAGACAGAACAAGCAGACCCGGTAAACGCTTTGCTGCAATGTTAAAGGGCGCATTTGGTCAGTCCCGTGTAATGAAAGAGCCCCACGGGTCCAACCACGCCATACTTTTCTGGGCGTTCCTTGTGCTTTTGGTTCTTAACGCCGAATTCCTTCTGAACGGGCTTTTCCCCTCTATCACATTTAACCTGCTTCCAGCGGGCATATACAGCCTTGTAATGTCAGTTTTTGACATAGTCTCAGTGCTGGTGCTCACTTCTGTATTGGTTGCGCTTAAAAGAAAGCTTTTCCATCCGCCATTTCCAGAGGCCAGAACATTTGAAGCTTTTGGTATTTTAGGAATGATAGGCGGGCTTATGATTGCTTATTTTCTTTCCCATGGGGCAGAGATAGCACTCGGATACACAAAAGGAGCCAGCCTCTTTTCAGGAGTAGTTGCCGCTTTTCTTGCAACCAGTTCAAGAGAATACGTGGAAGCTGTTGCATTTAACGCTTGGTGGGCTCACGCAGCTATTCTGTTTGCATTCATAAACTACCTCCCCTACAGCAGGCACATACACATACTTACAGCGATACCGAATGTTTATTTCAAAAATCTGGACAAACCAGTCATGATGGAGCGTGAGGTTTCAGAAACCGGCAATAAATTTGGCGTGAGCAAAGTGAATGAGTTCACATGGAAAGATTTGCTGGACAGCTTCACCTGCACAGACTGCGGAAGGTGTCAGGAAAATTGCCCTGCCCATCTGACCAAAAAACCTTTGAACCCAAGAGAGTTAATGGTTGAAATAAAGGAAAACCTAAACGAGAACGGCAAAAAACTGAAAGATGGCGAAGTTAAATATCCGCTTATAGGGCGCGGACTGGAGTCTGTTTCCGAAGATGAGATATGGGCATGTTTAACCTGCGGCGCATGTATGGAAGTCTGTCCGGTCTTTATAGAACATGTTCCAAAGCTTATAAAACTCCGCAGACACTTAGTACAAGCTGAGTCCAAATTTCCACAGGAGCTTATGGATCTTTTCTCTAACATGGAGCAGCAAAGCAACCCATGGGGGAAAGACCCTGCCGAAAGGGTTAAATGGAGCAGTTCGCTTAATATCAAAGAATTCAGCGAAGATACAGAATATCTGCTTTATATCGGATGCGCTGGTTCTTTTGATTCCAGAAACAAGAAGATCACAGTTGCACTTACACAGATACTCGACAAAGCCGGAGTGTCATATGGAACACTCGGCAAAGACGAGCTCTGCTGCGGCGACAGCGCCAGACGGCTGGGGAATGAGTCCCTTTTTGAAAAGATGGCAAACAGCAATACCGAACTTTTAATGTCAAAAGGGGTAAAGAAGGTTATAACCCAATGTCCACACTGCTTCACTACGCTAAAGAACGACTACAGACAATACGGGCTTGAGCTGGAGGTTATTCACCACAGCGAATTTATAGATAAGCTTATAAAAGAAGGTAAACTAGAGCTTCGATACAAGGCTGACCAGAAGATAGTCTTTCACGATTCCTGTTATCTCGGCAGACACAACGGTGTCTATGAAAAACCTAGAGAGGTTATCGCATCAACCGGAGTTGAGATCATAGAGATGGAACGAAACTATGAAAAGTCCTTCTGCTGCGGTGCAGGCGGGGGACGTATGTGGATGGAAGAGGATATGGGCTCGCGAGTCAACGAAGACAGGTTGGAACAGGCTCTTCAGAATTCACCGGATTCCATCTGTGTGTCATGCCCATACTGTATGACAATGTTCGAAAACGGACTAAAAAATACAGGAAAAAACAAGGTTAAGGTTCAGGATATAGCAGAAGTAACCGCCAAAGCCTTGTTATAAAAAACCATACAAACTTAAAATATGCATTATAGGTCTGCAAAAGAGAAAGCCCCTCAAAAGAGGGGCTTTTTTATTAGATATCTATCTGTTTTAAATCGTCAAGCCAGCCGGCGTTCTCTGTCAGTTCGTAAAAAAGCATCCTTGATGCCTCTTCCGGCGCTTCCTGTCTAGAGTGAATCTGCTTCAGCACCAGCTTGTCGCCAGCCCGTCCGCATATCTCTATCTTCCCTATGTCGTGCCCCATGATGAACTTAAACCTTTTGGCATATCCATCCATGCTTTGTCTTGCTTTATCCACAATATCTACACCTTCTTTCAGAGGTATCTGGAAGTGATGGCGCACTCTTGAGACAGGCATACACTGATACAGGTAATATGGGTTTACACCAATTTTTGTCAGCTTGCCCATAAGCTCAGCCAAAACATCAGGATCGTCATTAACTCCGCGCAGAAAAACTGCCTGATTGTTTACAGTAACACCAGCCGAGCGCACTCTCTTAATAGCTTCTGTTGCCTCTGGTGTTATCTCTGACGGATGGTTGAAGTGTGTAGGCATATAGAGCATTTTGTCGTTACAAAAATCCCTAAGCACGTATATAACTTCATCCTCAAAAAACCTGACAGGGTAAACAACAGGAGCTCTGGTGCCTATCCTTACATAGTTCAGGTGAGGAATATTTCTCAGTGAGTCAAGTATACGCTTGAGAGCATCTGTCGGAAGCAGCATAGGGTCGCCGCCTGATATAACAACATTCGTTATCTCCGGATGATCCGCAATATATTCTGATGCTTTTTCAAAATTCTTTACTGTCTGCTCGTTAGGAAGCCCTACCATACGCTTTCTGAAGCAGTGTCTGCAATACATTGAACAGTACTCTGTTGCTACAACCAGTGCTGTGTAGCCATATTTATGCAGTATACCGTTCCCTTTGTCGTGTTTGTC
>PKTM01000005.1 GCA_002869145.1 Denitrovibrio sp. | reverse complement strand
CCGTATTCGCTGTCGTGGGGGCCGAAGCGGAACTCGTGTTCTTTGCTGACAACACTATATATGTCGAAGGTTGATTCGAGATTATCCGAAAACTGCGGATAATTGAAGTTTGTGAAGGTAAATGTGTCCCTTAAAACTGGTTCCATAACTGTTTGTGGTTTTTTTACCTCTTTCTGGCAGGCAAAAATTGTGCTGAGTATAAAAATGTATATAAAGATTTTTTTCATCTGTCCAACCTTGTAATAATTAAAAATGCATCTTACATGAGAATCGGCTAAAATCAAGTATCTAAAGTAGAAAATCTATCAATCCCTTTTAAAACTATGCCAAACTTTCTGTTCAACTACCTAATGGCGGAGAGTTTATATGCAGAATGAATTTTTTTACATTTTACAAGACGTGCCAGACTCACAAGTCTTATGTATTCAATATGTTTTATGTTATCAGAGAGTTGGTCGTTTGTTACCGCTCTTTTTACTATAAGTTTTTCATCCAGATAGCTCACCTCAAAATAGGCACACACTCTCAGCCAGAGGTCGTAATCTTCGCAGGTGCGCATCTGTTCGTCAAACAGTCCTGTCTTTTCAAAAACAGACCTGTGCAAAACCGCTGAAGACGGGCTTATCCTGCACATGTCAAGCACCTGTTCAAATATATATCCGCCGTATCTTTTATGTTTTTTACCCTGGTTTACAAACCTGTCTGTGCGGTACCAGAACTCATTTGTGTGGCACACCTTCAGGCCTGATTGTTCCATTTCATCGAACGACCTCTGAAGCTTGTTCGGAAGCCAGATATCGTCCGAATCCAGAAAGGCTATGTATTCCCCTTTTGCTTTTTTTACAGCCAGGTTGCGGGAGAAGCTGACTCCCATATTTTTATTGTTTCTGAAGTACCTGATGAAAGGTCTGTATGGTCGAAGGGACTTCATCACAGCGACATCAGATCCGTCATCAACCACTATTATCTCATAGTCGGAAAAGCTCTGACACAGCACAGACTCAATAGCTGATTTCAATGTGGCTGTGCGGTTATAAACCGGAATGATAACTGAAAAGGTCATATTTTACGTTTTCTGTCCATAAGAGTGGCAAAGACAAGTATCGTGTTGGTCTTGTCCACGCCTGAGATGTCTCGGATTTTTTTAATGAGATTGCTGAGTGACTGTGTATTTCTGGTCACTACGCTGAGGAGAAATGTATAGTCGCCTGTAACGTGGCAGCAGCCTATAAGGTCTGGGTCTATATCTCTTACGTGTTCCTCGAACTCTTCTATGTGCTTAGCGTTATCCATAGAAACACCTATGAATGCGTTAATGTCGTCTCCTAAAGCGTTGTAATCTATGTTGGCGGAGTACCCTTTAATAATGCCAATCTGTTCCAGCCTTTTTATCCTTTCTATTACTGACGGGGATTTCATCCCTACAGCTTTGGCTATGTCGGCATAGGATATTCTGGCGTTATCCATGAGAAGGTTAAGAATATGCCTGTCTGTTTCGTCTATCTGATTGCGCATCAGCTACCTCCGTGTATCTACAGAGATTTTATCACAGTAGCGTGAAATTCTGCAAGATGAACAGTATGGAGAGACAGGTCTGCACACTGCTCTGCCGTATGCCACAAGTATTTCGTTTATCCTTATCCAGTAATCTTTTGGCAGATGCTTACGAAGTTCTATCTCTGTCTTGTCAGCGTTTTTTGTTTTCAGGTAACCCAGTCTGTTAAAAATTCGGTGCACATGGGTATCTACACACACAGCAGGTCTGCCGAAGCCCTCCACAATGACAAGATTTGCTGTTTTGCGCCCAACACCTTTCAGCTTAACCAGCTCGTCTATCTCGTCTGGAACTTCCCCTTCGTATTCGTCTATAAGCAATTGGGATATGTCTCTTATTGTCTTTGATTTGGTTTTATAAAATCCTGCCGGATATATCAATTCTGCGATTTTCTTTTCGTCCATCTGCACCATAGCGGCAGGGTTGTCTGCTGCCTGAAACAACCTGACCGAAGCCTCCAGTGTCACCTCATCTTTTGTCCGCAAAGATATAAGGCAGCTTACAAGCACCCTGAAAGGATCACGTTTTGTCTGTTTGGAAATCTTTGTAACTGAGGGTTCTTCCATATTTTGATAAACATCTTCCAAAATGCGGTATACCTCATGGATATCAGCTTTCTTCATCCAGAAACTCTCTGAGCTTTGGGCTGATATATATATCTGACAGGTCGAATTCTTTTATTGTTCTGGCGAGCATCAGCAGTTTATATTCCTTTGTGGATTTTCTGTCCACAATAAACATCATCTCTCCGTCCACAGTGCAGAGCCCGCCTTTGGCTTTTGTAACCTCATACCGGAGCTTAATGTTTAGTTTCGATGCAATTGCTTCAAGCTCTTCTAGCAGTTTGGAAATCTTCTGACTTGTTGTGCTCATGAGTGTGCCTCTTTCTTCCCGGTGAATAAATATATAACAGCAGCTGCAAAAACGCAGATGGTAAAAGCTGTGGTAAAAACGGATTGCAGCCCGCCTATATCATATATTATACCCGATACAGCAGAACCTGCTATAGAACCAAGTCCGAAACCTACTCCAGAGTACATGCTTTGTGCTTTCAGTTTTATCCTGTCAGGCACATACAATCGGATATAGCGCATTACACCTGTGTGAAACGTGCCGTATGCAAAGCCGTGAAAGGCTGAAAAAACACACAGAACCACAAGCGAATCCGTGTATCCGGTTACCAGATATCTGATCCCTCCAAGCAGCATAGATACTGTTATCAGTGTTTTTACGCTGAATATTTTTAAAACTTTTTCCTGATTATACAAAAAGAATATCTCTGAAACAACGCCGATAGCCCACATGTAGCCTGCCCAGCTTTGTGAAAAGCCCGCTTCTGCCACCTTTATGTTAAAGAAATTGCTGAGAAATGCCATGGATGCAAGGTATATTGTGAGTCCGGTAAAGAAAACAACCAGCTCAGGTGTCAGTTTTCTGTCAGCTCTTGCAGTTGGTTTAAGCGCTTCCACGGAAAAATCCATCATCAGAGAAGGGAGTATAGAGAGAAGTCCCGCAGTCATGAACGTCCAGATAAAGGCATATATGCCGAATGTGTCCATCATGTAGCCTGCGGTTATAGATGTTATAATAAAACCGATTGAGCCGAAAAGTCTTAGTCTGCCGTATGGGATCTTTTCGTCCATAGATATGGCTATGCTATCCATAACGGGTATGATCCCTGCTCTGGAGAATGCAAAAAGAACCAGCAGTATCCCTACCATAAGCCTGTTGTTTGTGAAGGCGAGCGGAACCAGAGATGTGGAGCTGATAAGTATACATATGGCTATAAACAGATGTTTGTTCTTTGCTCTTGCGAACAGGTTTGTCCAGTGGTTTGTGATGGTGAATTTTGCTATTGGGAAAATGGCAAGATAAAAGCCTATCTCTGTACCTGTAAAACCGGATTCCTTGAAAAAATATCCGGCGAAAGGGAAGATAATCCCCAGTGTGGCGTAGTGGCAGAAGTAAAAAAAAGAAAGGGCAAAAGCTGCACTCCTGCCCTTTAATATATTATTGGTCATTGTTATTTATTGCTAAGCGGTGACATTGCTCTGAGTTTAATAACACTCTCTTTTATGATATCCACAGCCTTGTTTATCTCTTCTTCTGTGTTGAACCTGCCGAAGCTGAATCTTATGGCTCCGTGCAGATCTATAGGGTCAACCCCTATGGCGTAAAGGACGTGGGATGCATCTATGCTTTCGGATGAACATGCGCTTCCGGTGGAACAGCATACCTCTTCGGCGTATATCATAAGCGCCTCCGCTTCAATATAGCGAAAACCGAGGTTTGATACTGAGCAGACTCGTTTGTCTTTGTTGCCGTTGATATTAACATCACCAAGCTCATTTACTAATCTGTTTTCAAAAAGATCACGCAGATGTGTTATGTGCTTTATCTCATTTTGAAGGTTTTCAGAGATTATTTCACATGCTTTGGCGAGCCCGACTATGTTAGGAACAGATTCTGTTCCGGCTCTCAGTCCGAATTCCTGCGCACCGCCAACTACAAGCGGTCTGAAGTCCTGCTTTAGATTTTCGTCTATGTAAAGCACACCTATCCCTTTAGGACCGCAGAGTTTGTGAGCAGAGATTGTGAGCAGGTCAACCCCAAGGTCACTCACATCCACCTTCATTTTGCCCATTGCCTGTACTGCGTCAGTGTGTACAATAATGCCTTTGTCTTTAGCCATTTCCGCTATCTCACGGATAGGCTGAATAGTTCCTATTTCATTGTTTACAAGCATCACAGATATTAGGATTGTGTCTTCTCTGATGGCTTTTTTCACTTCTTCCAAAGGGACTACGCCCCCTTTGTCTACAGGGAGATAAGTTATCTCGAACCCTTGTTTCGCAAGCACATTACAGCTTTCTATAATAGCCTTATGCTCAATGGATGATGTGATTATGTGTTTCCCTTTATTTTTAAACATCTCCGCAGTACCGCGAATGGCCATGTTGTCTGCGGCTGTTCCGCTTGCGGTGAAGATTATTTCGTGTGCTTCAGCACCAATTGCACCTGCAACTTTCTCGCGTGCTTTCTCCAGATCTTCCCTGACGATGCGCCCTAGTGAATGTATGCTTGAAGGATTTGCATATTTTTCCATAAAGTAAGGTTTCATCGCTTCAAATACTTCAGGATCCATAGGTGTTGTCGCACTGTAGTCAAGATATATCGGCATCTTTTCCTCCAAAAGCCTGACGTTTTAAGTCATCTATAGTAATATTATCCAGGTAATTATCAACAGTTTCTTTAAGCCCGCTCCATAGCCAGTTTATACCGCATGAAGAGAAGTTGTCACAGGTCTCCTCCTGATGGCAGTCTGCAATTTTCACAGGGCCGTCCATAGCATATATAACCTCTTTCAGGCTGATGCTTTTGGCTGGTTTGCCCAGCATATAGCCGCCCTGTGCGCCTCTGGAGCCTTCCACGATTTTTGACTTTTTAAGCTTCATAAATATCTGCTCAAGGTACTTTCGGCTGATATCTTCGTGTTCTGCTATCTGTGTGAGTGCTATCGGCTGTTTGTCTCCACCCATCAGCACAAGTGCAAAGATGGAGCGGATGGCATATCTGCTTTTAGTTGTTATTTTCATGTTTCTTAACTTTTTTTCGAAGGTCATTTATCTCTGCTTCCATGTGGCACATTCTGGTCGCCATGTCAGTGATGGTTCTAGCTACCGGGTCTGGAAGTCTGTTGTGTTCGAAGCGTTTTTCGTCATCACCTTTTTTAACGATCTTACCGGGGATGCCAACCACTGTTGCATCTTCCGGAACCTCTTTGACTACAACAGAGTTGGAACCTATTTTTGCATTCTTTTTTACTGTGAAAGGGCCGAGAACTTTAGCACCGGCACCAATAACAACACCGTCTTCCAGTGTGGGGTGTCTCTTCACTTTTTGCAGGCTGACACCGCCCAGAGTGACTCCGTGATAGATTGTGACGTCATTGCCGATCTCTGCTGTTTCACCTATGACAACTCCCATACCGTGGTCTATAAAAAACCTTTTACCTATGGTGGCGCCGGGGTGTATCTCTATGCCGGTGAAAAACCTGCCGAGATGCGAAGTGAACCGGCCGAGAAAAAACAGTTTATGGGTCCAGAACCAGTGAGCAACACGGTAAAAGATAATAGCGTGAAAACCTGGGTAGCAGAAGATGACCTCTGCCTTGCTCTTAGCAGCAGGGTCACGCTCGAAAACAGTCTCTATCTCTTGTTTAAGTGTTTTTAGTATGCCCATATCCTAGTATCCTTGTAGTAATTATATTTAAAATAAAAGCCCTGCAAGCACAGGGCTTATATTTAAAGTTTCCTTTTTGCCAAACTAATTAAGCATCAATAGCGTCAACAGGACATACTTCAGCGCAAGCGCCGCAGTCTGTGCATGTGTCAGGATCGATTACTCTAGCATCGTTAGCTTCTGAGATAGCGCCAACCGGGCACTCGTCTTCGCATACGCCGCAGTTTGTGCAGGCATCGTTAATTGTGTAAGCCATAATAGCACCTCCGTTATTCTTACTCTTGGTTTAATAAGACCTTATCTCCTTAAAGTCAATAAAAAATTCCTATTATATGAACTCATCAGAGGAATTTTATTAAAGCCAAATCAAAAAGATTAGTTTATCAAATGTTTAGAGAAACATATTGAACTTATATATTTTTTATTATATTTAAAAGAGTGTATCAAAAAAAGGAGTATATTATATATGAGTGAAAACATAATTTTTGGAAAACTGGTTACTGGCGAGATGGTTCTCGGCGAAAAAGATGATGAGAATAACAACATTAAAAATATATGTCTGGTTCAGGTAATGCCTACACAGTCAGGCTCCATGCAGATAGCTATCGTGCCTTACGGATTCCCTTTCGAAGAAGAGGTTAGAGGCGAGATAAGCATGAATAATGTTCTTTTTCAGTTCAAGGAAGTGCCTACTGACCTTACAGATAAATATGTCGAAACAAAGTCAAACATTATGAGAGCTTCCAACATGGGCGGCCTCGGCGGAAACCCGCAAGGCGGTCAGGGCGGTCAGGGCGGCTCTGGACTTATCCTTTAATGGAAGATAACTGGCGTTTAATAAAATCAGAAGAAAAATTTAAAGACCCTGTGCTTCGTGTGGAGCACAGGGAATTTTATTATAAGCGTAATGATTCTCACGGGACGTTCACGGTGATATCCATGAAAGACTGGGGTGTTGTTGTTCCTGTGACCATTGAAGGGAAGATGGTGCTTGTGAAGCAGTACCGTGTGGGTTCGTGCGATGCGGCATATGAGTTTCCCGGAGGCGCGCTGGAAGTGGGCGAAGACCCGACCAGTGGTTCAGCCAGAGAGCTTTCGGAGGAGACAGGTTACGAAGGCGAGCTGACATTTCTTTCTAAAATGCGTCCAAACCCTGCTTTTATGGACAATTTCTGCTACCTTTATCTGGCTGAAAAATGTGAAAAAACTTCAGAGCTTCTGCTCGACCCTTTTGAGGATCTGGAACCTGTGGAATTTGATGTTTCTGAGGTAGAGCAAATGATACTGGACGGCAGGATAGTTCACAGCATTTCCATAGCCGCATACGGTGCATACAGAGCATTTCTAACGCAAAAATAATCATATTCATGTTAATATCTTTCATGGGTTGACATACCCGTCCGAATGGTTTAAACCGGAACTCTTCCAAAATACTGCACTTAAAAGAGTTAAAATGAAAGTAAACGAGAGCAAAGCCAGACTGAATGCTTTTATGAATAGGCATGATGACCTTTATATGGTTTTGATCGCTGGGCTTGTGGGTGTTCTTGCCGGATACGGCAACCTGCTTTTCAGATATCTGATAGGTTTTTTTCAGGATCTTTTCTATGGTACAAAGAGCGAATATGTTCTTGATACACTTAATAATACTCCATTTTATAAAATACTTTTAATACCAGCTGTGGGTGGTCTTCTTGTGGGTCTTATCTCCATTATGTTCAAGTTCGCAAAAGGGCATGGTGTGCCTGATGTTATGAAAGCGATAGCCTTGAACAGAAGTATTTCACCCCAGATAGCTATAGTCAAATCAGTATCTTCCGCTATAACCCTAGGTTCCGGAGGCTCTGCCGGACGTGAAGGCCCTATTGTACAGATTGGTGCAGCTATAGGTTCCGGGGTAGGGAAAATATTTAGGTTCTCCTCAGCCAGAATGAAGACTGTTATAGCATGCGGTGCTGCCGGAGGCTTGGCTGCCACATTTAACGCGCCTATTGGCGGTGCTATGTTTGCCGCTGAGGTTCTGCTTGGAGAGTTTGGTCTGAAAACATTCAGTCCTATAATAATATCATCCGTAATAGCGACAGTAGTTTCCAGAGCATACCTTGGCGACCATGTGACTTTTGAGGCGCCGGACTATGTTTTGAAAAGCATTTTCGAGCTGCCGCTTTACACTATTTTGGGCATTATATGCGCCCTTGTAGGAATTTTGTTTATAAGGACTTTTTACCGTTTCGAGGAAAAGTTTGAATCGCTCCAAATACCAAGCTGGTCAAAACCTGCTATCGGCGGACTTTTGATGGGTGTTGTGGCTCTTTTTTCCCGCGATGTTATGGGTGTGGGTTACGACACTATTGATGCAATTTTAAAGCACGAAACAGGACTTATACTTATACTGCTTGTTTTACTAAAGATAATAGCGACTTCGCTTACCCTTGGTTCCGGAGGTTCTGGTGGTCTTTTTGTTCCTTCTTTATACATAGGTGCTGCCACTGGCGGATTTTTCGGCTGGTTTGTAAATCTGCTTTTCCCTTCCATGACAGGCGGTCCGGGTGCATACGGGCTTGTGGCTATGAGCGCAATGCTGGCAGCCACCATAAGAGCGCCGCTCACCGCGATACTTATCATTTTCGAAATAACCCAGAGCTACACAGTCATACTTCCGCTTATGCTAGCGGCTATAGTTGCGAATATATTTGCCGGATGGCTTGAAAAAGAATCTATTTTTACATGGATACTTACCAAACAGGGCGTGAGAATCAGAAAAGGGGCGGAGGAATCTGTTCTGGAGAAGCTTCTTGTTGGTGATGTGATGATGAAAGATGTTATAACCTTCCGTGAGGATACTCATTTTCGCGAGATACTTGAGGGTGTAAAGCTTGCTAATCATACATATTTCCCTGTTCTGGGCAGCAAAGGCGAGCTCACAGGCATGATATCTCTGGACAACATCCGGGAGATAATGTTTGAAGAGGGGCTGGAAGATATTGTTGTGGCTGGTGAGATATGCACCAGAGACAACATTATATACGTTGAACCGGGAGATACTCTCTTGAAGGCAACAGAGAGACTTGGTATAAAAGACCTTGGCGCACTTCCTGTTTGTATACAGAAAGACGACATGCTCATATTTGCAGGGCTTCTGCGCAGAGGGGATATTATTATGCAGTACAACAAGGCTATTGCAAGCATGAGGGTTCAAGATGCCTGATTATAAATCTGAACTGAACGCTGACCAGTACGATGCTGTTAAAACCACAGAAGGCCCATTATTAGTATTAGCCGGTGCGGGCACAGGAAAAACACGGGTGATCACCTACCGTATCGCACATCTTATAAACAATGTCGGCGTGCCGCCCAGAAATATTCTCGCAGTTACCTTTACAAACAAGGCAGCAGGCGAGATGAAGGAGAGGCTTTTAAAGCTTGTAAGCTATGAAGATGCTGACATATGGATAGGGACATTCCACTCTATATGCCTGAGACTGCTTCGCCGAGATGGTCACCTTGTGGAGCTTCCTGCAGGATTTGGGATACTTGATCAGGACGACAGACTCGCCACATTTCGGGACGTTGTGAAATCTCTCAACATAGACCATAAAAAATACCCCCCAAAACAGTACATGAACAAGATATCTTCGTATAAAAACACACGTGCTTATGTGGACGGTAAAACACCCGAAGAGCTTATGCATATGTTTGCAGAAGTTTTTGATCATTATCAGAAACGTCTTAAGGAACAGAATCTTATAGATTTTGACGATATGCTGGCACTTACTATAAGGATGTTTCAGAAGCATCCCCAAACCACTCAATATTACAAGTCACTTTTTCAATACATACTGGTGGACGAATATCAGGACACTAACGACATACAGTTCTTGTTTTTACGTTTGCTTTCAGGCGCTAACGGCAATTTATGCGTTGTGGGTGACGATGACCAGTCTATATATGGCTGGCGGGGCGCAGATATACGTAATATCCTTGAGTTTGACACGGTTTTTGAAGGTACAAAGATAATACGGCTTGTGGAGAATTACCGTAGCCGTCAGTCTATATTAAAGGCCGCAAACGACCTTATAAGAAATAATAAGCTAAGAAAAGGTAAAGACCTGAGAGCTTTTCGTGAGGAGGGCGGTATGGTGCAGGTAATGCCTGTGTCTTCCGACCGTGACGAGGCTGACTTTGTCATGGATAACGTCAAAAAGTATCTGGAAGAGGGTATTAAAGGTGACGAGATAGCCGTTCTTTACCGCACAAACGCCCAGTCGAGAAATTTTGAAGTTCTGCTTAACAGAGAGCAGATAGCATATAAGATCATAGGCGGCACTGGGTTTTATCAGCGCCGGGAGATAAAAGACATCCTCAGCTATCTGCGGCTTTTTGATAACCCTTACGATTCGGTTTCGTTCCGCAGAAGTGTGAAAGCTCCCCCCAGAGGGATAGGTGATACCACTATCAACAGAGTCTCAGAGTACGCGTCAAACAACGGCGTTAGTATTCTGGAGGCGATCTATGCCATGAACGACCAGATAAGAGGGGCGCAGAAAGAGGCTTTCAGAAAATACCTTGCACTGTTTGCTGAGCTTTCAAAATGCTTAAAGATATCTGAGATGGTGAAGCTTGTGATAGAGTTCACCGAATATAAAGAATACATAAAGAAGTACGAGGATGAGCACGAGGCTGAAAAGCGCATCGAAAACGTTAACGAGCTTTTCAACGCAGCTGTAGCTTTCCAGATGAGTGCAGGTGACGCCATTGTCTCCGATTTTCTGGCAGCAACAGCCATCAGCACTTCCACAGATGAACCTGCTGAAAACTGTGTTCAGCTTATGACCATACACTCCGCAAAAGGGCTTGAGTTTGAATCTGTCTTTCTGACAGGGCTTGAAAACGGTCTTTTCCCGCTCCACGGTTCGCTGGACGAGCCTGACGAGATGGAGGAGGAACGAAGACTGTGTTATGTGGGAGTTACACGTGCGAAACAAAATCTGCACATGTCATATGCTCAAACCAGAATGGTTTACGGCAAATTTATGCCTCAGCAAAGATCGGTCTTTCTGGAAGAGATGGGGATAGTAGGCTACAGCAAGGCAAAACCTGTAAGTACATCAAGACCCGCATCCGCAAGACCCACAAAAAAGGTTATAGAGATTAACGGTATCAAAAACGGCAGCAAAGTTGTACATGATAAATTCGGCGAGGGTATGGTCGTTGCTATATCCGGCACAGGTGATACCGCAAACGCCGATGTCTTTTTTAAAGGATCAGGCCTGAAAAAGATACGTATATCATTTATCAAGCCTGTATAATCCCAACCCCCCTTTTTCAAGGGGAATCATAGAGTTTTAAAATCATTATTTTAATTTCTAGTCCCATGCAGGATTAACTGAATAATTCAGTATCTGTATAGGGTTTCCGTTTGATAAACTGTCAAAATATAGAAACATATTAGCGAAATACTGTCTGTTGTCGTAGTAAGTGCTTGATGTTCCCGGCTCGATATCTTCTGATAATGCGCCGAGGCTGCCTGTTGCCTCCATATTTTTATTTGCAGTAAAAGAGAAGCTGATGCCGTTTCCCTGAGAAGAACTGTATTTCTCACACACAGAACCTACGCAAGTACTTCCGTTAAGAACCAGCGCAACTTCGAAACTAGTTTCAAAATTATTACTCTGAGAGAAAGTAAGATTAGTTCCAAAAGCGGAGTTACTACCTTCTGGAGTGGACATCTCCTCAGACACAAGATAGCAGTCAGGCGGCAGATAATCTGAACTGCAGAGATTAGAATGTGGAATAAGTGCAGTCATCTGTCCTGCGCTTGGATATGTTGTCGGGTCTCCTTCCGTGTGAAACAGAAAATCTTCCGCGATAATATCTTCCGCATTGCCGTTGTTTGCATTGTAGCTGCTGAAATTTTTCATATACCTATGGTGGTCGTACGGCAGGTTTATAGTCATATATCTTTTACCGTCATCCTGAACCGTGATATTTTCGAGGTTAGGGCTTGCCAGTACTTCGTAAAGATACGAATCAACCACCGAACTCACATATACTACATTATCGTCTTCATTTGTCTGGTAAAAGCTTCCGCTGCCTGTCAGCACTGTGGTTCCTTTAGTAGCTTTTGAGCTTGTCTGAATGCTTGCTGTCAGTTCTGTGGAGAATGCCTCCGGCACTTCAAATTTTAAGCCGTAGCCCAGCGACATCGAGTATGATTTGAAGGACGAATTTGTGCTCGATGTGCTTGTTTTGTTGGTCAGAGTGCTTGAGCCCAGAGTCTGCGCATTTGAGTCATGATAGTTAGGAGAGGCTGCTACTATCATAAGCGGAACAGGATCAATATCGATGAGCCTGTGCTCGCCTGTGTATGCCACTTTTACATTATCAGCATCGAAGTCGCCTACCACAAGAGCAGAATTACCTAATGCTTGATAATAGCTGTCTTTGATTGCGTAATATTTCAGATAAGTGAAATCGTAGTAATAAGTGCTGCTGTAGCTGTAGTTTCTGTTCCTTACAGCCTGAAAATAGCTTAAGTCGACAGATGTACTATAGCCGTATGCAGTATCGAAGAGTGTTACCAGCTCTGAAAAGCCGTCACTATCCACATCAGCAGTGTGGAAGCTGAATGTAAAATTATCGCTGTCATCCGGGTAAAGATTATACGTCTTGTCTTCAGCTGAGGTCTGTATCAGGTTGTACACATCTCTGAATCTGAAGCTGGCGGTCAGACTGTTATTTACCGGAGAGATTATCATAGGAGATATTTCCATATTCCGTCTGGCGTTAGAAGGCATTGAGTTCGACCCTGAAAGCCCCATTACAGATACAATTTCGTCCAGACCATCACCGTTGAAGTCGCCTTTGCGAAGCGGGTATTCATCGTAAGGTGCTTGCCTGACGTTATTACCCTGATAATATCCATTCAGGCCGGAATGAACAAAGCCTGATCCATGTCTGAAGTCGAGATTCCTTTTCACTGTAAATATAGATGGAGAATCAGGACTGCTGTCAAAGACCTCCGTTTTATGTACAGGGTCATTAAGATATATGTATTGATTTGACGAAAATCCTCCGCTGCTTCGGGTTTGGTTGTCAGGAAAGTTATATCCCACAACGGCTATTTCATCGTTATCATCATTTTCAAAATTACCGAGAATTATATTGATAGCATCATAAGTGTCGAATGTCTGGTAAACACCTCTTGTACCTATAACAGAGCCCTGTTTTTTGAAAGACGTAGCAAGTATATCACTGCTTGATGAGCTTGTGATCTCTGCCGTCTTTGCAAAACCTGCATCACTGTCATCAAATGTTATGATAGTTGGAGTCCAGCGCTCATATCTGTTTACAGAATAATGTCCGGAATCGTGATATTTGAGACCTAAAAGAGCGATCTCAAGGTTGTCATCATCGTCCAGATTGCCCACATCCACCTTTATTCTGCCTCGGATGTTTCTGGTGGTCAGGATGCTGTCATCAAGCTCAAGATTCACAATGGAGTGGGATGCAGAATTGTTGACTGGCTCCAGTGAAAAGACAAAGAGCTTTGAGTGGCCTGCATTGTCAGAAACTGCAACAATAAGCTCCTCGTCATTGCCTCCGTCAACATCACCGCATGCGATATCTGCATACTGCCAGTCGTAAGCAACTATTTCAGACATATAGAAATTATCTGTTATCACAAATGCACCAGAGGTTCCTGTTTTTCCAACAAGTATCTGAACAGTTTCGCCTGCGGTATGTTTCAGCATAACAGCTTCTTCCTGTCCGTCAGCATCCAGATCGCAGGCTGTGGTGTCTAAAATATCTATTACTTCATTTTGCACTGTAATGTCAGATTTGTCGTAGCTGGTATTTCCGTCATCGGTGTATTTGAATTTACGGTATGGAGACATTGTGATTGCCTCTTCAGTTTTTATGAGGTCTGTTATGCGGGTTTTAAAAGGCTGAGTGTTTGCATCAGGGTTTGATGATGCTGCGAGGGTAGAAAAATGACCTAGCATAAAGGTCATGGTGTCTGAATCTGTGTCCACAGTGGTCATTACATTTCGCCAGCCGTTTTCGTCAAAATAGGCCATGGAGATGCTGCTTTCGTTTATATCTTCATGAAAGAGTGAGTCGTCATAAGAGACTGTAACTGTCACAGGATTTTTGAACTGAAGTCCTGCAGGAGCAAAAGTTATAGGGAAGTGTATCAGGTGGTCAGCGCCTTCGTATGGGTCTGATGCGCTGAGCGTAATCTCTGTGTCAACATCCAGAGCATCAGCGGGGATATCCATCTGGACGTGTCCCCAAGTGAGAGTTCCGCCGGCTGCGGGTGCTGTCTTTGTCACACCTTCGTCTGACATTACAGCGGAGTTTACTGAAATTGTCTGCGTGTCTGTTCCTGCTGGGTTTGTACAGCTGAGCACAAAGGAATCGCTCGCTTCAGCCTGTGTTATAAAACTTCTGCCTGATGCTGCTGCATTATTTACAGTGCAGTCTGATTCTGAGCCTGCAAGCTCCCATGTGACATGAGCCTCGCCGGATGTGCCTACATTCATTATGTTAGGAAAAATCCGCAGTTTTGAAATGACAGGAGCTTCAGCACTAGGTATATCTATGAAAGCTGCCGCCGCTTTGCCATCGTCTGTGCACTCTATCCCTATGGTTTGTGAATCTGATGTATTTACTGTGACTGCTCCGCCGTTTTCTACCACTTCAAGGGTGTCAATATTCACACATTCAACATTTTGAGAAACAGCCTCTGAGTAGCTCCATGTGAGTGTTATCTCAGTATCTGTACCTGAGGCTACAGATGACGGTGCTGCAGTAAGGCTTCTTATTGTCAAAACGGTTGTATCTTTTTCACTGCTGTTTTGCAGAAGAGGCATACAGGATGAAGTAAGTAAAGATGTGATAATCACTATAAATATATAGATGTTTTTCATGGCGACCTCGCATAAAAAGATGTGTGACTATTAATTATACTGTTAAATAAGCTGAAATGCTCTGTTATTTGAGTGTTGCAAGGACAGAGGTGGTTTTGAATAGCGCATATACTTCTGCATTTTTAACAATTTTAAGTTTTTCAGCAGAAGTTGAAGTTATTTTTGTAGTAAAGGTTTCGTCTCTTTCTGTTTTGAGGATAATTTCGCTTTTACCGTCATTTTCTATTATAGATTTTACACTTGTCTTCAGGACGTTTCTGGCACTGGTCTCAAAATCCCGCCCCTTCATAAGTATTATGTCAGACGGCTTTATGAATAGGCTTACACTGTCTCCGGCTTTTATCTCTTTGTCCAGCCTCACGCAGGTGATGATATCGCCTTTAAGCGTTCTGGCTGTTGAGTAGCCTTCAGTTATGTTGGTTATGACAGCTTCGATACAGTTCATCTGTGTTATATCGGTGAGATACAGTTCGTGGATGGTAGCATAGTGATTGTAGGTTTTTATGAGTGTACGGCCTTGTTCGGTGAGAGTTGTGCCTCCGCCGCCTCGGCCCCCAGTCTTGCGCTCTACGAGATTTTTCCCGTATATGCTGTTAAGGGTGTTTATGGTTTCCCACGCAGCTTTGTAGCTCATGCCTAGTGTTTCTGCGGCTTTTTTTATACTGCCTGTTTCACCTACCAGTTCAAGCAACTTTATCCTTCCGTGGCTGGCTGTACCCTGTCCGTTTATATCTATCCAGAGTTTGCCGTCTATCTTCACAGCAGTTTTTCCCTTATCACTATTTTAGCAAATGCAGCTATGGGGAGTGCAAGTATCATCCCGCCTATGCCAAAAAGAGTCCCGCCGGCGAGCAGAGCAAAAATGACAGCAGTGGGGTGAAGTCCCAGAGTGCCTCCAACAACCTTCGGGGTTATTATGTTGCTTTCGATAGCCTGAGCAATGGAAAAACCGGCTATTATCATAAAAGGGTGCAGAAAATCCTGAAACTGAACTATAGCGAGTATCATAGATGTTCCGAAACCGACTATGAATCCTAGATAGGGGACAATGCTCAGTATACCGGCAATAAGCCCTATAAGTATGGCAGGTTTTACTCCAGAGACCAGAAGCACAGTGGTATATAAAACAGCAAGGCATCCTGCAACTATGAACATGCCTCTGAAATAGCTAGAGAGAATCTTGTCAAACTCTATAAAATATTTTTTGTAGTCTTTTTCGGTTCTTTTATCAATAAGGTCAAAAACCTTTGTATTAAGCCTGTCAAAATCCTTAAGAAAATAAAATACAAGTATCGGGATAACTGCGAAGCTTATGAGGTTGGAGAGTGCTGATGTTGCAGAGGCTACAATTTCACTAATTGCTCCTAGTGCTCTGCTGGTTATCTCCCCCGCTTTCGGTGCAAGCTGTTGTTTCAGGTTAGCTATGGATGTGTCAAAACCAAGCCTTTCTGCAAAAGTCTCTGCTGTGCCCGCCAGAGAGATGACGGCTTTGGGGAGTGCTTTTGTGAGATACTGCATCTCTGTGTATAGCTGAGGGATTATAGCAAGCAGAAAAAGACCTATTACAATTATTAAAACAACCATAAGTATAAGGATGCCCAGTGCTCTTGGTATCTTTGCTTTCTCCATCCTGTCTATAACAGGGTCAAGGAGGTAGGCGATAAAAAACGATACCGCAAAAACGGATATGATAGTCTGCACCTTATAAAGCATTAAAAGAACAAAGGCGCATAGTGTAAGGACGGCTATGTTTTTATAGTTTATGTCAAGCTTGAACACACTCATGGACTTATAATAACCCAGAAAGGTTTTAAGTGCTATATCATTTTATATAAGAAGGTTTTGTCATTTTGAGCGCAGCGTATAATCTTAAAAACAAATCTTTCGCCGCGCTCATTAAAATTTATAAGTGTTACTTATTGTTCTCTGATGCCCATTTTTCGGAGTATATCTTCCAGCAGACACCATTTGGTGAGTGATGACTGAATAAGGTTCAGCCCAACAAAAACAGCCAGTGCAAGCCACCACATGTTGACATAAACACCCATTGCTACACTGAAAAGTATTAATATCCCCGGAACCAGTCTTAAAATATCTTTAATGCTCATATCTGTTCTCCTTTTTTAAGTCTGCCATCCCAGAACTTATGATGAAAGTAGTACATAAGCGGTATGATTAGCAGAGTGAGTATTGTTGAAACTAAAGCGCCTGTTATAAGTGACACGCCCAGTCCGGCAAATATCGGATCCGGAAGCATAAACAGGGCTCCTGCAATAACTGACACTGTAGTCAGCAGGATCGGTCTTGTTCTTATTGCGCCTGATTCTATCACTGCGTCTCTGAGAGGTTTGCCTTTAGCCAGCCCCTGCTCTATGAAGTCTATAAGAAGCACAGCGTTTCGAACCATAATCCCTGCAAGTGCTATGAAACCTATCATACTGGTGGCGGTGAAAAATTTGCCAAATATAAAATGCCCCGGAATGATTCCCAGAAGCGAGAGCGGGATAGGAACCATCATCATAAGCGGTGTTATGAAAGACCTGAACCACCCCACAAGCACAAAATACATAAGCACAAGAACAGCAGCAAAGGCGAGACCAAGGTCACGAAAAACCTCGTATGTTATCTGCCACTCACCATCCCATTTGATGCTAGGTGTATCGTAGTTAGTGGGTGCATCTATCCAGTGCTGTTTCACAGGGACACCCTGCCAGCTCAGTTCTGCTATTTTATCTTTCATCTCCAAAATACGGTAGACAGGGCTTTCCGCCTTACCGGAGACATCGGCAGTGATGTAGGTCACAGGTTTCATGTTTTTATGATAAATGGATTTATCTTTAATCTTCTCTTTTAAGACAACCAGTTCGCCGAGGCTGACAGGGTGCCCGTTTTTCGAGATAAGGTGTATATCAGACAGAGCGTCTATCATGTTCCTTCTGCTTTCCGGAAGTTTTATTATTATATCCACCGATTCCCGGTCTTCTGACGTGTGCAGAATGCCCGCTTTCATGCCCTGTAGTGCCATGTACAGAGTCTTTGATATCATCTCTGATGAAACACCCATAACTGCAGCTTTCTGTTTGTCCACATCCAGGTCAAGCTGAACCATGTTCGCCTCTTCGTATGTGTCAACATCCACAACACCTTCTGTTTCGTTGAAAATATCCATTACCTGAGACGCTACTTCGCTTCTTGATTTTTCATCAGGGCCATAGATTTCCGCTACAATAGTAGCAAGAACCGGAGGTCCAGGCGGAACTTCTGCAATTTTTATGTTTGCCACAAGTTTTGTGCCGATCTTTTGTATTGGTCCCCGCATCATTTTGGAAAGCGCATGGCTGTCCTTGTCTCTGAGTGTTTTATCCACCAGATTTACCTGAACATCTGCCACATTGTGACCTTCTCTCAGAAAATAATGGCGCACGAGTCCGTTGAAATTATAAGGGGCTGATGTACCGGAGTATATCTGGTAATTATCCACTTCTTCGAGGGTTGCAAGATATTTGCCCACTTCGCCGGCTACAAAAGTTGTTCTTTCAAGGGGTGTCCCCTCAGGGGTGTCTATAATTATCTGTATCTCGTTTTTGTTGTCAAAGGGGAGCATCTTCATAACAACAAGCTTGGTAGGGATAAAAAGGAATGCTCCGAAGAACATAACAAGAAGAAGCGCAATTACTGCAAACCTTTTTTTCCAGTTGTCTATAAGTGCTCCGAAAAGAGTATTATATATCTTATAAAGTTTAGTCTGCTTAATGTAGACTTCCTCGTCCACCTCTTCTTTGGAGTGCTTTTCAGCATGACGGGCCAGCAGCTTGAAAGAGAGCCACGGAGTTATCATCAGTGCCACAAAAAGGGAGAATATCATGGCAAGAGAAGCACCTATAGGCATTGGCTTCATGTATGGTCCCATAAGCCCGCGGACAAAAGCCATAGGGTATATGGCCACTATAACTGTAATGGTAGCAAGTATGGTGGGGCTGCCCACTTCCCCAACTGCTCTGATTGCCTTCTCTTTAAGGTTCTTGGCGCCCATCTTGAAGTGCCGCTCCATGTTTTCCACCACAATGATGGCATCGTCCACAACAAGCCCCGCCACAAAGATGAGTGCGAAAAGCGTTACTCTGTTGAGAGTGTAGTCGAACATGTAGTAGACAAAAAGCGTAAGCGCAAATGTTACAGGCAGTGCCACAAAAACAACAGCACCGGCACGCCAGCCCATGCTGAGACCCATAACAAGCATAACAGCGATGATAGCACCGACAAGATGTTCTATCAGAAGCATTACTTTGGTATATGCTGTTTCCCCGTAGTTTCTGGTTACGGTTACATTTATATCTTCTGGTATGACATATCCTTTCAGAGAGTTCATCTTCTCCATAAGAGCGTCCGCTACCACAACAGAATCACTCCCTTTCCTTTTGGAAATGGATAGTGTTACTGCCTGATATTTTTCAAGAGATTCGTCGTTGCTGAAACCCATAAGAACATAGTCATCAGGCACTTCAGGTCCGTCATAGATTTCTGCCACATCTTTCAGATAAACAGCCTTGCCATGGTGTGCGCCCACAACCATAGATCTAACGCTTTCTGTGTCGTGGTAAAATACTCCAGCAGAGACGTAGTAAACTCTATTTGATTTTGTTATTTCGCCTGTGTTCAGAGATATGTTCGAACTCTCTACTGCTTTCATAAGAAGGAAAAGGTCTAGGTTGTATGCACGTAGTTTTTCTATATTTGGTTCTATGCGGATAACTCTTTTGTAGCCGCCTATAATATTTGTTTTTGAAATGTCTTCAGTCTCTTTGAGGCGTTTTTCAACCTCTGTGGCTATCCTTCTCAGTTGATATGAACTGTGATTTTTCGACCAGAATGTGAATGCCACCTGAGGCACATCTGAGATGGATCTTGATTGTATAATTGGTTTTTCAACGCCGTAGGGGAGGCGCTGTATGTTGAAGTCTATCTTGTCTTTCAGTTTTGATATGGAGTCAATTTCATCTTCGCCTACTTTAAAGCGCACAATAACCATGCCCATGTCGTTCATGGCTGTGCTGTAGACATACTCAACACCGGGTATCTCCCAGATTATCTGTTCCAAAGGCTCTGTGACAGATTTTTCCACATCTCCTGATGTCGCACCGGGATATGGAACAAATATGTCTACCATAGGGACAATTATCTGGGGCTCTTCCTCTTTTGGTGTCAATACTATTGAGACCATACCTATGAAAAGCGTGGCTATAACCAGAAGAGGGGTTATTTTTGAAGTTATGAAGGCCGAGGCTATCTTTTCGGCTAAGTTTCTTTTTTCCTGATTGTCACTCATTATCTGGCCTCTAGTATGTCACCGGATTTAAGAAGTTTAGCGTTCTCCATAACTATTTTGTCTCCGACATCAAGTCCTGATAGCACTTCAATTCTTCCGTCTAGTTCACGTCCAACCTTTATAACACGCATATCAGCTTTGCCGTTATCGTCTACAAAAACTATATTAAGCTGTCCTCGTTTCACAAGGGCTGACTCGGGTATGGAGATAATCTTTTCTGAACCTGTTATGAAACGTACTTTAGCAAACATTCCGGGGTAGAGTTTTTCATATCCGCTTAGCTTAACTTTGAAGCTTCCAGTGAAAACATCAACATCAGGGCTTATCTCAAGAACTTTGCTTTCAAAATCACCCTTTATTGATTCGATGGATATCATAGCGGGCATCCCGGTTTCGATATCTTTTATCAGTGACTGGCTAATGAATGTCTCAACTACAGTTGAGTTGTTGCCAATTTTCATTATGGGGTTGCCGGGCGCTGCAAGGTTTCCTGCATCCATACTATTTTCCAGAACAACTCCGTCAAAAGGAGATTTTATCTGTGTGTATGAAAGGTATGTTTTAACCTCGCTCATCATAGATTCAGCCTGCTGTTTCTTCAGTTTTACCTGTTCAACCTTTTCACGGGCAAGGCTTACATTTTCCTCTGATATTTTAAGAGACTGTTTTGCAAGGTCATAATTTGATTCAACCTGATCGAACTCCTGCCTTGATACGCTGTTGTTTTTTATAAGGTTGGAAAATCTTTTATATGTTTTTTCAGCCAGATCATACTGGGACTGTGCCTGATTATGCTGTGCTTCAGCCATTTTTAAACCAATTTCAGCCTGCTTAAGTCCGTTTTCAGCCTCTTTTACACTAGACTGAGCGTATTTGTATTTATCCTCAAGCTCACCGCTTTTAATGGTGACCAGAAGCTGTCCTTTTGTGATTTTTTGTCCGGGTGAAACCAGTATGTTTTCAACATAACCAACAACTTTTGGGATAATGAAAGCTGTTTTTTCACTTGAAACCTTTGCTGTAAAGCTTCTGGAAGAAGCTGCATCAGTTTTTTCAACTGTCATAGTGGTTACTGTCACGCTTTTAGGAGTATCTATTGTTTCCTGCTTTTTATCTTCTGTACCGCAGGCTACAAGGATGGCTGCGGCTGCCATTGAAACTACAAATTTGCGAAGCATCATATTCCCTCTCATTAATACACATGAATATATTCATATATTATAATATTGATAGTTTATTGCAAGTGTAAAATTTAAATAAATTTCACTTTTGTATTACTTATTGTACTCCGTGTTTATCGGTTTCTCAAACCTAACGGAATAAACTCACAAATATGTATATTTAAAAATAGCGTCTGACAGAAAATGTCAGTTTAGAGTGCCCGCTGCAAGGTGGAGTCCTGCCTTCTCAACTATCTGCTGATGTTCAGATATATAGAGTTTAAGTTCGGCCTGTTTCACATCTACTTCGCGATCCAGAAGCTCTGTAACCTTGCTCAGCCCTTCGTTGAACCTGTTCTCTGTTATCTCCAGAGCTTTTTGAGCGGCTTCCACACGTTTCTTTGACGCTTCGATCTGTTTTGATGCGGCTATAACTCCGTAAAAGGAATTTTTTATTTCTGACTTTATCTCCAGCTTCTTATCAGATATCTGGTGAAGCATAGAGTAGTGGTTACTTTTTGATTCCCGAACTTTGTTGTAGTCCGTAAAACCGTTGAAAAGGTTCAGCTCAAATTGTGCGCCGAAGGTATAACCCTCACCGTTTTCGCCGAACATCTTATTGTCGTTCCTCTGATAGTCAGCAAAGACTGACAACGAGGGGAGAAAAGCTACTTTAGATTTTGTATTTTCAAGGTTTGACATGTTTGCATACCTTTTCATAGCTGCAAGATCCTGTCTTTTTGAAAGTCCTATCTGGGTATAGTGCGATAAGTTATCTTCGAAAGTTAGTTTTGGGTCTGTCCAAATTATCTCTATGGGTTCGTCGGTGCCGAGTATTCTTTGAAGATGACTCATTGCCACAGCGTGCTGCTTCTCAGCATCTTTTACAGCCTGTTCGTTAATGAGCAGGTAGGTCTCAGAGACCAGCAGGTCGCTTTTTACTATAAGGCCGTTTTTGTAAAAGTCCTGAGCTGCTTTGTAATATCTCTCTGTTCTGTCATATGAGTGCCTGACAACATCAAGGGCTTTTTCAGCAAGCGCCAGACCGTAAAATGCTCTGTGCAGATTAAAAAGAGTAAACTGTCTGACCCGCTCAGTTTCAAATTTGCTGGCCTTGTACGCCTCTTTTGCCTGCTTTATGCCAAACACAATCTGTCCGTTCATAAAGATAGGCTGCATTATCTGGATTTTGCTTTGATGGTTGGAAACATATTCAGGATCCGGAAGTTCCGAGCCGAAATAGGCCATATCGAAACGCCCCTGTGCCATTTTGCTAAAAGCGGCATTAGCAGGTTCGTCTGTTTTCATATATGTCTGATTGAATGATACTTTCGGAAGATAGCCGCCCACCGCCTGCATATGGCGATAGGAGGCTGCCTTCTCTTTAGACTGGTAAGATTTTATCATATTAGAATTTGTGAGAGCTGTGTTTTTAGCCTCATTAAAGTCCATAGGTTTTGCGTAAGCTGTAACGGCTGTGAAAGCTGTTACCGTAATAATTATTAGTGCTCTTCGCAGGGTGATTCGCATCCAGTACTCTCCATAAGAGTTTTTATCATATCCTTAACGCCTTCGTCACATACACTGTAGCAGATGCTTGTCCCTGTTCTTTTACCCACAATGATACCTTTGTTTTTCAGTATCGCCAGATGCTGGCTTGTGGTTGCCTGCGGGATAGCAAGTCCTTTGCAGATTTTTGAGACGTTACATTCGTTGCCCATAAGCCCTATGACCAGCTTAAGTCTGATGGGATGTCCGAGTGCCTTAATCTTTTCCGAGTAAGTGTTAAACCATTCTTCCATAATCTTTTAATCCTCCGTTAAAATAAATAAAAATTCAAAAAAAGCTTTAAATACTATCTATATATTTATATATATTGCATGCGTGCTTTGTCAAATAAAATATCATAAATATTAATTTAATCGGTAAAATTTACAAAACTTAACGTTATATACCTTATAGATAATAATTTTTCTAATTTAAAATCGCTTACTTTTAAGAGATTAAATAAATGTGTTGATTTGTAATGCATGTTTGTCATATTTTAAGCTCAATGGAAATCGTACGTGACCTGAGACACTTTCAGGCTGAAAAGAACATGGCTGTCAGCATAGGTAACTTCGACGGAGTTCATCTTGGGCACGCCGAGATAGTGAAGAGAATAGTATCCATAGCTTCCGACCGTGGGTTTGCATCTGGTCTGGTGACCTTTGACCCACATCCGATGAGGTTTTTCGGTGCAGATATTAGACTGCTCCAGACCACCGAAATGAAGGTCGCGCAGCTTGAAAAATTGGGCGTGGATAAAGTGTTTCTGCTGGATTTCAACATGGAGATGGCACGCATCAACCCATCTGTCTTTGTGCGTGAATATCTGCTGAAAAAGATGAAGGCCAGTTTTGTTGTGGTTGGTTATGACTATAAGTTTGGCCGCAACAGGCGTGGAACTTATGAGTTTCTGCAAACAATGGCCGAAAAACACGGTTTTACAGCCCTGCGTGTTCCAAAGATAATAGTGGACGGTGTTACAGCCTCCAGCACAAACATACGCAAAGCTCTGGATGACGGACTTCCTGAAGATGCGGCAAAACTGCTCGGAAGAAACTACTGCATAAGAGGGGAGGTTGTTCGTGGTGATGGACTGGCTTCCAGAATGGGTTTCCCGACGGCTAATATTAAAGTAAATAACGAACTTATTCCTGCAAACGGCATCTATTCAAGCATAGTGCATGTGGATGGCGAAACATTTAAAGGCGCACTATACATTGGCGACAGACCTACTGTGGCTGATGCCGGAAATAAAAGGGTGGAGGTTAACATTTTCGACTTTGCAAAAAACCTCTACGGAAAAGAGATAGATGTTGAGATAGTGGATTTCATCCGAGGCGACAAGAAGTTTGACAATATGGAAGAGCTTGTAGCTCAGATACAGGAAGATTGCAAAAAAATAAAGGTGCTCCTTGAAGGAAAATAAAAAGATATCTTTTGTCAGTCTCGGCTGCTCAAAAAATCAGGTTGATCTCGAATACCTGATAGGAGCTGTTCAGGCCGAGGATTTTACCATAACAAATATACCCGAAGAATCAGATGCAATAGTAATTAATACCTGCGGCTTTATAGCTCCCGCAGTTGAGGAGGCCATAGAGAATATTCTGGAGATGAACTCCCGAAAAAAAGATGGCGCGAAGCTTATTGTGACAGGGTGCATGAGCGAGAGGTATGGCGGTGAGATTACAAAAGAGATACCCGAAATAGATTTCTATACAGGTGTAGGCGAGCTTCATAAGGTTATAAATTATCTGAATGGTACAGATGCCCCTGTGGAGCATTACGGCTCTTCGAGGGTAATAACAAATGCGCACTACTACGCCTATCTGAAAATATCTGAAGGATGCAACAACAAGTGCAGCTACTGCGCCATCCCCGGCATTAGAGGCGGACTGGTAAGCCGCAAAATTGAAGAGGTTATAGATGAGGCAGCAAGCCTTGTAAAAGGCGGAATCAAAGAGCTGATTGTCATCTCTCAGGATAACACAAAGTACGGTACGGACATATATGGTGAAACAAAGATAGTTGAGCTTTTGAAAAAACTCGAACAGATAGAAGGCGACTTCCGTATTAGAGTTATGTATATGAACCCAGACGGAGTCACCAGCGAACTTGTACAGACTATATGCGAAAGCTCTAAGATACTGAGCTATTTCGACATCCCGGTTCAGCACTATTCGGATAAAATGCTGAAGCTGATGAAAAGAAAATCTGATTCCAAAACAATAGACAGAGTGTTTGACAGTATTAGAAAGGCTGATCCTGAAAGCTTTATAAGAACAACAGGTATAGTCGGATTCCCGGGTGAAGAGGCTGATGATTTTGCTGAGCTGGAGAAATTCCTCACTCGGCACAAACCTGACTTTGCTGGCTTTTTCCCTTATTCCAAAGAGGTTGGTACAGCCGCATATAGTTTTGGTGAACCTGTGGGGAAACGTGAGACTAATAAGCGTATCAAAGCCTTGCAGAAACTCCAGAAGACAAATACCAACAACCGCTTGAAAATACTGAAAAAAAACGACATAATCTGCTTTGTCGAAGGGGTCAGTGATCAGTCCGACCTTATCTTAGAAGGGCGTGCTGAGTTTCAGGCTCCGGAGATAGACGGTAAAGCCTACTTTATAGACGGTGTTGCCGCAGAGGGCTACGGCCCATATAAATGCAGAATCAAACGGATAATTTATCCTGATATATATTGCGAAATTTTAACTAACCAAGGTGATACATGAGAAAGATAATTTTATTACTTATAGTTGCTCTTCTTGCCTTTGCCTCCTGCTCCACAAAAACCGACAGGACGATAAAGGCTGATGAAAGCATGAAGATGGGTCTTAATCATTTTAAGAACAGAAATTATGACAAAGCCATTACAATGTTTGAAAATACTTTGATGGAGGCGGAAAATCCTGAAATGGCTGCAAAAGCACAGCTTTTTCTGGCAGATTCCTACTTTTTAGATAAGAAATATGCCGAAGCCATACCCGCCTATGAATTGTTTATAGAGATATATGGCGAGACTGACGATGCTGTGACAGCATTGCTCAGACTTGGTCTTTCACACTATGCACTTATAGATACCATAGACAGAGATATGGGCGCTGTTGAGGGGGCTCTTTATGCTTTCACACAGCTGCGTGACATATCACCTTCTTCGGCCCGTGAGTTTGAAGTAAACAAAAAGATAGTAGAACTTCGCAGCCTTCTTGCAGAACGCGAACTTTATGTGGCAAAATTTTATTTCCGCATAAAAGAGCCTGATTCTGCTGAGGGGAGACTGCTGTATCTTATCAATAACTACGAAGATACCGAAGCATACGGTGAAGCACTTTACCTTTATGCGAACTGGCTGGCTGACAAAGAAGGGCGTGAGGCAGAAGCTGTAAAATATTATCAAAAACTGATAAAGGAGAGACCTGATTCTCCATACGTGCTTGATGTAGCCAGGGAGCTTACAAGCCTGCTGGCAAAGATAACCGTGAAACTTGAGGAAACAAAGGAGAACTAAATGCTTGATATAAAATATATCATTGCAAATCTGGACGAGGCGAAAAGAAAAACTGCAAACAGGGGTGCTGAGTTTGACTTTGATCTGCTTATATCCCTTGATGATAAACGCAAATCACTTCAGGCAGAAAATGACCAGCTGAAAGCTGAGAGAAATAAAGTTAGTAAAGAGATAGGCGCCATAAAAAAGTCCGGCGGTGATATATCTGAGATACAGGCAAAGATGCGTGAAGCCGGCGACAGGATAGCCGCCATTGACGCAGAGCTTAATGAGGCAGCGGAAAAGATGAACGACATGCTGCTGAATTTGCCAAATCTGCACCTTGAAGACGTGCCTGTTGGAAAAGACGAAAACGAAAATACTTTATATAAAGAGTGGGGCACAGCGAAAGATTTTAACTTTGAAGCGAAACCTCACTGGGATATAGCTGACGGACTCGGTATATTAGATTTTGAGCGTGGAGTTAAAGTCTCAAAGTCAAGATTTACCGCTTATATGGGTCTGGGCGCAAAACTCGAGCGTGCACTAATAAACTTTATGCTCGACACTCATGCTGAGCGTGGATACAAAGAGGTTATTGCGCCTTATCTGGTAAATGCAGAGGCGATGAAAGGGACTGGTCAGCTTCCGAAATTTGAAGAGGATCTTTTCAAGTGTGAGAGGGACGAGCTATACCTTATACCTACTGCGGAAGTCTCAGTAACAAACCTTTACGCTCAGGAGATTCTTGATGAAGAGAACTTGCCTGTGAAGCACTGCTCCTACTCTGCATGTTTCAGACGTGAAGCCGGGTCACACGGCAAAGATGTGCGTGGGCTTATACGCCAGCATCAGTTTAATAAAGTAGAGCTGGTGAAGGTGACAAGACCGGAGGATTCTGAGACAGAGCTTATGGAGCTGCTGGAATCAGCAGAGATCATCCTTCAAAAACTTAATCTTCCATACAGGGTAATGACCCTTTGCAGCGGCGATATCGGCTTTTCATCTGCGAAAACTTTTGACATAGAAGTGTGGCTTCCTTCACAAGGAGCCTACCGTGAGATATCATCCTGTTCCACATTTACAGACTATCAGGCGAGAAGAGCATCCATCCGTTTCCGCAGAAAAGGCGAGAAAAAGGTGGAGTTTGCACATACTATAAACGGTTCCGGACTTGCAGTTGGACGAACATTTCTTGCTGTTTTAGAAAACTATCAGAATGAAGATGGAACAGTGACTGTGCCAGAAGCCCTTCGACCATATCTTGGTGGGCTGGAGGTAATAAGCTAGATGCCTGTTATATATGTAGCCGGAACAGATATTACCGGCGATTACTCAAATCTTCCTTCTCACCTTCGTGAGATCGCATCATCATGCGGACTGGTTATAGGTGAAGACAGAAAAAACCTCGGACGTTTTGTGGCAGCTGCTGACATTCGCAGTGCTGAACAGATGTTTCTGAACGAACACTCGCTGAAAAGAGAAAAAGACTTTCTGATCGAAGTATGCGCAGAATTCGAACAGGTTTTACTGATATCTGATGCGGGGACACCATGTGTGGCTGACCCGGGGTATGATTTTATAAATATGGCGTGGAAAGCGGGATACAAAATAGTGTCAATCCCCGGACCATCATCCATAACAGCGGCTCTATCGGTTTCAGGCTATTTCGCTGAGAGTTTTCACTTTATGGGTTTTCCGCCAAAAGAGAAAGATAAACGAAAGAAATTTTTCGACAGAGTGGATAACAACAGAGACACAGTTGTTATCATGGAACGCCCTTATGTAGTGCATCAGCTTCTGAATGATGTTGTTTTTATAGATAAGCAGATGAGCCTTTCGGTTAATCTGGGTATGCAGGATGAAGCAACATACAGAGGTAAGGCTAAGGATATTTTAAAGACCATCCCCGAAGATATGAAAGCTCCATTTGTTTTGGTCGTATCAAAAAAACGTTTCAAAGAAGACTGATAATTAAACAGGTTCTTCTTTAAGCGTTGTTGGGCACTCGTGGTTTCTACGTTCGATCCTGCTTGTAGGGAGTCCCTCTTTGCAGTTCTTGCACCCGCATTCACGGAACTCAACGTTTCCGCCTTCAATAACGAGCTCGGCACCTTCCACTAGAAAGTTTGCAATATTGATGCGAGCCTTTTCAACCAGTCTCGAAAATGTTGGCCTTGATATATTCATGAGAACAGAAGCATCTTCGTGAGATAGCCCCTCGTAATCAGCAAGCCTTATGGCTTCGAATTCATCAAGAGCAATATTTACGCTTTTGAGTTTTTTTGTAGGTATGCCGCGCGGTTTGAAGTTGCAGATTTCAGGCCTTACGCCGATTGTTCTCGGCTTTGAAGGTCTAGGCATATTGTTTCTCCTTCGGCAGAAGGGCAAATATATGGCTGCAATTTTAAGCCAATAAAGTGTTTGTCACCAATAAAATATTTGTCTCTTTCTGCTTATAATAAAAATGAATCTATAAATATAATATCATAATATATGATTAAAGTCTTTCGGTAACAATCTTTTTACACGCGGTTTTAAAGTTTTTTCAGGGCTAAGGTAACCAGCTGCAATGAGCATGACAGGTATAAGTCTGTTAGATAAACCAAATTTAGCTTTTAGCTCTTTCGGGTCAAATCCTCCCATAGGGTGAGTTTCCACACCATATGCTAAACAGGCATACATGAGATTCATCCCGAAAATTGAGGTGTTTAATATTGCGTTTTTGTATCTTTTTTCTGAATCAGGCGCGCCGTGTGCACCAAGAGCTTTCCCAGCCATGACTTCAGCAGCATCTTTATCCATATACCCAAGTTCAACCATACTTCCCAGAGTTGCGTCTATGTTTTTTTCCATATAATCCAGATCTCCAAGCAAAACAAAAACAGCAGAGGCTTCTGTTACTTTCGGCTGGTTGAAAGCAGCACTTTTAAGCAGTTCTTTCTTTTCATCCGACACAACTGTAAGCACTTTCCACGGCTGAAGGTTCATGCTGGAAGGGGCAAGTGATGCCAGCTCCAGAATTTTGTTTATAGTGTCAGTGTCTATCTTCTTTTCTGTGTCAAAAAAGTTTATGGAGCGTCTTTGTTCAATCGCCTGTTTCAGTTCCATCAGCTTCCTCCTGAAGAAGGTTGATTATACGCAGAGCCGCCATAGCGGCACCGAATCCGTTGTCTATGTTTACAACTGTTATCCCGTTTGCACAGCTTGAGAGCATAGCAAAGAGTGCTGTAAAACCTGACAGAGCTGCTCCGTAGCCTGTGGAGGTGGGTACTGCTATTACCGGTTTGCGGAAAAGTCCACCTGTGATGGATTGGAGCGCGCCCTCCATACCGGCGATGACAATTATTACATCTGCATCTTTGATGTTTTTGCTGGCGCTAAAGAATCTATGGATTCCTGCCACACCTATGTCGGCGTAAAGTTTTGAATCCACACCGCATATGTCCAGTATCTCAGATGCTTCAAGAGCTGTTTTCATGTCAGATGTACCAGCGGTTATCACAGCAACGCTTCCGGTTTTTCTTACAGCCGGCTTTAGTATGCGTTTCATGATTCCCGCTTCAAAGTTAAAGATGAACTCAGGGAATTTTTTTTCAAGCTCTGATATCTTTTTTTCGTCCAGTCCGGTGCATACAAAGTTAAGGTTGTTCTCTATATATTTCTCAGCTATATCTGAAATTTGCTGTACAGTTTTCGCTTTACCGTATATTACCTCGTCAAACCCCAGTCTTTTGTTTCTGGATGTGTCCGGTTTGACATGGCCAAAATCCATAAACGAGCATAGGCTTTCAGTGGCCTCATCTATTTGTATTTCGCCATTTTGAAGCTGTTCGAGCATTTTTTTTACATCGTTATTATTCATTATTCCCTTTAAAACCTTTCAGTACTATATACATTTCGAATGATTTCTTTCTGGTGGCCTCAGGTCTCAGCATTTTGCAAAAATCGAAATCTTTCTTAATATCTTTTACCAGATCTGACCTGTCCTCCCCTTCAAAGACTTTAAATGTGAAGTTGCCCCCTTTTTTAAGCACTTTTTTTGTGAAGGAGTATATTAAACGCACTAAATCAACCGAGTTTACGTGGTCAAGCAGTTTTGAACCGGATGTGTTCGGAGCAGCATCAGAAACAACACAGTCATAGACCGGAGCAGCCTCAAGCACTTGTTCCACAGTTGCCTGTTCAGTGATATCCCCTTGTATAAATGTGAAACGGGTATCTTCGAGGTTCATCACCTCAAGCAGGTCAACGCCTACAACTATAGATTTTTTCTGTTGAAGCACTACCTGCACCCAGCCGCCAGGTGCACAGCCTATATCGAGCACAGTGTCGCCGCTTCTGAAAAGGGCATGTTTTTTATTTAGTTCAAGCAGTTTATAAGCCGCTCTCGACTTAAAACCTTCCATTTTTGCCTTTTTGTAAAAGGCATCTTTTCTATCATACATTACATCTATTCCTGTTAGTCACTATGAATCTTCTTATGTGTTTTAGGTAGCCGGGCTTACTTCGTAGTCGTGAATGTGAAGGTTTTCGTTCGGAGTAACCTCAGCTGAGACACTCATCATAAGCTCTATCTCGTCCAGTGATTCCTTCTCTTCGTCAAGTAAGAGATCAACCACATCAGGGTGTGCCTCTATGATTATTTTTCTATTTCGGAAGAAAGGTGCTATACGCCTCACTTCACGCAGAATATCGTAGCATATGGTAAGCTTGCTTTTAACCAGTCCACGGCCTTCACAGTAAGGGCATGCTTCTGAGAGCACCCGTGAAAGGGATTCCTGAACACGCTTTCTGGTTATCTCCACCAGACCGAGGGGGGAGATGTTTACCACAGATGCTTTTGCACGGTCGTTTTTCATCTCGTGTTCCAGAGCCTTCAGAACCTTTTGCTTGTTTTCCTCTTTTGCCATGTCTATGAAATCGACAATTATGATACCGCCGATGTTTCTTAGTTTAAGCTGCCAGGCTATCTCTTTGGATGCCTCCAGATTTGTTTTAAGGATTGTATCTTCAAAGTTTCGTTTTCCAACAAATTTGCCAGTATTTACATCAATGACAGTAAGTGCTTCCGCCTGATCGATAATGATGTACCCGCCAGATTTCAGCCAGACTTTTTTATCCAGTATGCGGCCTATCTCTATCTCTATATTATAGTAGTCAAAAATGGGTATGTCGTTGGTGAAGAGTGTTACTTCCATGTTCATATCCGGAAGAAATTCCCTCAGAAAAGATTTTATTTTTAAAAAATCAGCTTTGTTGTCTATAACTATATTACTGACATCTGCTGTTGCCGCATCACGCAGGATGCGAAAGATAAGCCCGTGGTCTTCGTATATGAGATGCGGTGCTTTGTTGGTCATCTTGTCGCGTATCTTTGTCCAGAGTCTGGAGAGATAGTCGAAGTCTGACCGCAGTTCCTCTTCGTCGTGTCCGGCAGAGACTGTTCTTGCAATGAGCCCCATGTTATCTGTTTTTATCTTTTTAAGCACATCTCTGAGGCGGTCTCTCTCCTGATCGTCTTCTATCTTTCTGGAGACTCCCACATGTTCGTAGCCGGGCATAAGAACGATATATCGCCCCGGAACGGTGAGATGAGTTGTAAGTCTTGCACCTTTTTGTCCTATAGATTCTTTGGCTACCTGAACGACGATATCCTGACCCTCTTTGATCATATCCTCTATGGGTGGAATCTCCTGAGGTTCTTCGCCGTTAAGCTCGATATCTGCCACCTCACGTTCGCCGCCGTCTATGCTTGATTCGAGGAAGCTTACCCGCTCGCCTTTCTCCACATAAACGTCCGCAGCAGGCAGGAATGCCGCTTTAGGCAGCCCCACATCAACAAATGCAGACTGTATCCCCGGGAGTACCTTTATGACACGCCCTTTATATATATTGCCTGCTACATTTTTACTATGAGCACGTTCTACATATATCTCTGATGGGTTGCCGTTTTCCAGTATGGCTACCCTCACTTCATTTAAAGTCGAATTTACTATTATCTCTTTAGACATTTTTTAACCCTGCAGCGTTTTTACCTGCCGTCACCCGAAGTTTTACGGCTGTTAAAAGTCTTTGCGCTGCTCCATTGCTTTGAGCAATGTTATCTCGTCGGTGTATTCCAGATTGGTACCTATTGGTATTCCACTGGCAATCTTAGTTATTTTCAGATTATTTTTTTTCAGGAGTTTCGAGAGGTATATGGCTGTTGTTTCGCCCTCTATGTCCGGGTTGGTGGCAAGTATAACTTCTGTGACACTGCCGTCTTTTGTGCGCTGAAGAAGCTCTTCAATGCGAAGTTCATCTGGTCCAATGCCGTCCAGAGGGGAAATCCGCCCGCCGAGCACGTGGTATAAACCACGAAAAAAACCTGTAGCCTCAAGGATGTAAATATCCTTCGCCTCTTCCACCACACAAAGCTGGGAACGGTTTCGGTAATCGTCCGTGCATATGTGGCATGTTTCGGTTTCTGACATGTTTCCGCAGATTTTACAGAAGACGGTCTTCTCTTTTAGCTCCACAAGGCTTTCGGCGAGAGATTTAACATGCTCAGCATCTGTCTTCAGAATATGAAGGGCTAATCGTGCTGCTGTTTTCCTGCCTATACCCGGAAGTTTTGAGAGCTCGCCAACGCAGCGCTCAAAAATCCTGTTTTTCATGATAGTTTGCTAGAATAAGCCGGGTATGTTAAGACCCATTCCGCCTGTGACGGATGATACTTTTTCCTGTACAACTTCCTGAGATTTTTTAAGCCCCTCGTTAACAGCGGCAAGGACAAGATCCTGAAGCATTTCGACATCTTCGGGGTCTACCACATCCTTTTCGATGGTGATGCTTACCAGTTCCTGTTTGCCGTTTACTTTAACAGCAACCATTCCGCCGCCTGCTGTGGCCTCAACCACTTCTCTGGCAGCCTCTTCCTGAGCTTCTTCCATCTTTTTCTGCATCTTCTGAGCCTGTTTCATCATTTGCTGAATGTTCATAAATAATACTCCAAATCTATTATATATTCTTTAAAGCGGTTTTTCAGTCACTGCGAGCTTTTGGAAGCAGACATTGTGCCGTTAATAGACCATATGGTTGCTTCGTTAATCCTTTGGCTTTCGCCATGACAAAAATAATTACGCTTTGCTATCGTTTAAAAAGGCAGTAAGGGCAGTCTTAAACTGCCGTTTGCCAATAAAGCAGTGCACCAGCACCAACTTTCTATTATGGAGTATTGATAATATAAGTCAATAAGCAATATATCGTTGACAGGGTTAGTTGACATATATAATATAAATAATTGAATAACTGTACATGTGAGGGTATGTCATGACTGATGATATTTTTCAACTTTCTGAACCGCACGAGGATCTTTTATCAGAGTTAAGAGGAAAAATGCTTTCTGACGACTCGCTTAAGGGGCTTGCGGATACTTTTAAGCTGCTGTCCGATTTCACCAGAGTCAAGATACTTTATGTGTTGTCGCTCTCAGAGCTTTGCGTGCAGGATATATCTGAACTTACAGGTGTTTCACAGTCCGCTGTTTCACACCAGCTCCGCATTCTGCGTAACTCCAGACTGGTTAACTGGAAGAAGGCCGGTAAACAGGTCTTTTACAGCTTGAACTCAGAAGCCGTCCGTGCTCTTATTGAAAAGGGGATGGAGCATTCCGACAGATAGGTTTTTGACCGCTGAAGAGCATATTGTGAGCTGATCCATTTTTATTTCCTTTGTTTGACTGGAGGATTTGCTTCAAATATAGATTCCTTAATGACTAATGAACCAAATCTTAAGCGACATGTCATTTAATAGTTATTTAAAACAGTACATAACCGGAGAATAAGGTATATGCAATTTTGTAATCTAAAAAAACAATATAGTGATCTTAAACCAGATATAGATAATGCCATTGCCAAGGTGCTTGAGCATGGGTTTTATGTGGGAGGCCCGGAAGTTTCTGAGCTCGAAAAAAAGTGCACAGAATTTACTGGTGCGAAATTTGCAAAGGCGTGCAGTTCCGGTACTGATGCGCTTGTTCTTGCTCTGATGGCCTACGATGTGGGTCTGGGAGATTATGTTGTAACCACACCTTTCACGTTCATAGCTACAGCAGAGGCTATAGCCCTTGTTGGCGCAAAAACTGTATTTGTTGACATTGACCCTGATACATACAATATATGTCCGAAGAAATTTGCAGAACTTCTCGAAACCACAGACATTCCAAAAGAGAAGCTTCGTGGAGTTATCACCGTTGACCTTTACGGTCAGTGCGCTGACTATGACTCAATAAGAGATGTTATGAAAGGCCGTGACATGTTTCTTATTCAGGATGCTGCGCAATCTTTCGGAGCTGCATACAAGGGTGCTAATGCGTGTTCGCAGGGCGATATCTCAACAACATCATTTTTCCCAGCTAAACCTTTAGGCTGCTACGGTGACGGCGGTATGGTTTTTACATCTGATGCAGAGCTAGACCTTAAGCTTAACTGGCTGCGCAACCATGGACAAAACGAAATGTATAATCATAAAATAATAGGTATGAACGGAAGGCTGGACAGCATGCAGTGCGCTGTGCTGAACGCCAAGTTTGACCGATTCGTAAATACAGAGATAAAAAACAGAAATAAAGCTGCAGATAAGTACATTCAGCTGCTTAAGCCTTTGGCAGAAGCAGGCAACATTGTTTTGCCTTATATCATGCCGGACAGTGTGCATGTATGGGCGCAGTTCACTCTTCAGGCCGAAGACCGTGATGGACTTATGGCTCATCTTCAGAAGAACAGCATACCATGCGCAATCCATTACGCGAAACCTCTCCACATGCAGGAGGCGTTTGCAGATTTAGGCTATAAAGAGGGTGATTTTCCTGTCACCGAAGCCATGAGCAAAAAGGTTATAAGCCTGCCTATGTGCGCATACAAGGAGCCGGAAGAAATCGAGCTGGTGTGCAGGACTGTTAGCGAGTTTTATGTCTGATCTGAAACAGATTTTTCAGTATTGAATATACTTTTAGGAAGTTGAAAAAAAAAAGAACAAAAAGCTTGACATATGTTCTGTTAGATTATAATATTTGCCTCCGTTTGAATCGGGTAAGCTGGTGTAGCTCAAACGGTAGAGCAACTGACTTGTAATCAGTAGGTTGTAGGTTCAAGTCCTATCACCAGCTTTTTTGTTTTAAGCGAAAAATGTAATCCGGTGAATACGCCGGAGCACGTGTAGGGGAGATACCCAAGTGGCCAAAGGGGGCAGGCTGTAAACCTGTTGTCGTATGACTTCGAAGGTTCGAATCCTTCTCTCCCCATACTTTAAAGCGGGTGTAGCTCAGTTGGCTAGAGCATCAGCCTTCCAAGCTGAGGGTCACGGGTTCGAGTCCCGTTACCCGCTCTTTTTTTAAAGTGGTTATATAGAAACCTGGACGGACGATACTGTTACGTCTAGTTTTTTTTATATTGCCCACGTGGCTCAGGCGGCTAGAGCGCGTCCTTGGTAAGGACGAGGTCACCGGTTCAAGTCCGGTCGTGGGCTTTGACTTGAGGAGGACAGATCAAGATGGCCAAGGCAAAATTTGAAAGAAAGAAGCCACACGTAAACGTTGGCACAATCGGTCACGTAGACCACGGTAAAACAACTCTTACAGCAGCAATGACATCTGTATTGAGTAAAAAAGGTTATTGCGATGCAGTAGATTTCGCAAACATCGACAAGGCCCCAGAAGAGCGCGAGCGTGGAATCACAATTGCGACAGCGCACGTAGAGTACGAATCAGATGTTCGTCACTACGCACACGTTGACTGTCCTGGTCACGCTGACTACGTAAAGAACATGATCACCGGAGCAGCCCAGATGGACGGCGCTATCCTTGTTGTAAGTGCATCTGACGGCCCAATGCCTCAGACCCGTGAGCACATCCTTCTTGCTCGTCAGGTAGGAGTACCTTACATAGTAGTGTTCATGAACAAATGTGACATGGTAGATGACGAAGAGCTTCTTGAGCTTGTAGAGCTTGAGATCAGAGATCTTCTTTCCGCTTACGAGTTCCCTGGTGATGACACCCCTATAATTCAGGGTTCAGCACTTAAGGCACTTGAAGGTGACGCAGCTTACGAAGAGAAGATAGTGGAGCTTGTAAAAGCACTTGATGACTTCATTCCCGAGCCAGAGCGTGACATCGACAAGCCTTTTATTATGCCAATTGAGGACGTTTTCTCAATATCCGGTCGTGGAACAGTTGTAACCGGCCGTATCGAGCGTGGTGTAGTAAAAGTATCTGAAGAGATCGAGATAGTTGGAATCAAAGACACAGTAAAGACAGTAGTAACGGGCNNNTGTTCTTCTTAGAGGAATCAAGAAAGATGACGTAGAGCGCGGTCAGGTACTTGCCAAGCCGGGTTCGATAAAACCACATAGAAAATTCAAGGCAGAAGCTTACATACTCACTAAGGAAGAGGGTGGTCGTCACACACCATTCTTTACCGGTTACCGTCCACAGTTCTATTTCAGAACAACCGACGTTACAGGTATCATCTCTCTTCCCGAAGGTGTAGAGATGGTAATGCCTGGTGACAACATTTCCTGTGACGTGGAGCTTATCACTCCAATCGCAATGGATGCAGGTCTTCGTTTCGCTATCCGTGAGGGTGGTAGAACAGT
>PKTM01000018.1 GCA_002869145.1 Denitrovibrio sp. | reverse complement strand
TCATCCCGCCGTCAGTTTCAACATATGAAAAACTGCTGTAGTCTCCATTTTCGGGTACAAGGTTCAGGTTATAAAAATCTCCGCCGCCAATTTTGCCTGCCGGAACCTCAGCACCTACAAAGATACTTTCGCCAGCTTTAGCTTTGAAGGTATCGGCCATGGCTGTTGCAGTAACTATAAAAATTAATATTATAAGCAATTTTTTCATATAATTAAAAAAACCCGGGCATCCGCAGATACCCGGGCCTATGTATTTAGGAGTCCTTTTTCGCAAGCACCAGCTCAGGTACTGAAGCCTCAACAAATCTTGTTGAAGGATTCAGTTCTTCGTGCTTAGCAAATCCGGCAGGATACTGTACTGCATCTTTCACATCAGACAGTTCCACAAGTGTAAGAGCTTTTGTGGGACACCCCATAACGCATGCAGGAGTCAATCCCGCATCAATGCGTTCCACACACATGCTGCATTTTTCAGCTCTACCCAGAACTTTGTTGTCCTTGGAAGCACCGTATGAGCACTCTTCTATACACTGTTTACAGTAAATGCACTTATCAGCGGATTGAACAACAATACCGTCTTTATCCCTTTTCACATGAGCATTTACCGGGCATACTTCCACACAAACTGGAGATTCACAGTGGTTGCACGCCAATGAGTAATAAGCACGATCCTCGAAAGGATAGTCCTTCTTTGAAAGGGGTGTCAGAGTTCTCCATGTTACCCCTACTTCCTGATGGTACTGATTCTTGCATGCCATTGCACATGAATAGCACCCAACACATTTTTTAGAATTGACCATAAAGGCCAGCTGTTTTTTCATCATTGCCCCCTTAAGCCTTAACTATGTCTGCGAACTGGTCGTGTATGGCAACACCGGGAGCTCCGGTCTTAAATGTACCCATATCGGATGATTCGTCATCCACCAGATTCTGAACGTTAAAATTACCTTTTTTAAACCATGCCTCATACATTAAAAGCACATCTTCTGCAACATTTTCGGTAAGCTTAGCTCTCAGCTCAAGATTTCCGACTTTGTTGGAGACCTTCACCATATCGCCGTCTTTGATACCTTTCTTATCTGCCGCAGCAGGGTTGATGTATACAAACGGCTGAGGATTAAATTCTTCCATATAGTCGAGGTTCATAAACTGTGAGTGAAGTCCGAACTGAGTGTGCGGAGTCAGCAGACGGAATTTGTCGTATGCTTTTCTGCGCCCTTTGTACTCAGGCAGCTTAGTGTGACCGTATTCAGCAGCCAGCTCAGAGCTGAACTCGTAGAGTCCGGAAGGTGTGCTGAACTTTTTATCACTCCAGGATGCGCTAGATGCAAGTTTTGCTTTTCTAGGTCCTTTCTTGAGGTCTTCCCAGCTGTTTATGCCGAAGAATTTATGAATGCCATCGTTGAATTCCTTCTCCATCCAGACCTTTGTGTCTGTTATCTGAGGAAATGTGCAGGAACCCGGCTCAAGCTCGTTCATCTTTTTAGAAAGCATAGCTGCTATCTGAAGATCACTCTTGGCCTCGTACTGCTCAGGGATAGCTTTTTCGTTCAGGCTGAGCCAGTAGTGCCAGTAGGACACGTTTACTGTGTACTCTTCGAAAAGTGTTGTACATGGAAGAACTATGTCGGAGTTTTCCACTGTTTCGTTGAAAAACTGGTCAACAGTTACAACCATCTCAAGCTTGTCAAATGCCTTCTTGAGCTTTGGTCTGTCGAAGTCCTGCGCAAATGGATTCTTGCAGGCTACCCACAGAAATCTTATCGGAGGCTCATTTGTTGTAAGAATAACTTCCGCTATTTTATTAATGTTTACTGATCTGTCAGTGTAAGCGGCTTTCTTTGTCTCATCGTTTGCGAATTCGCTTTTTACTGAGCTTGCGCCGAGGAATCCCACAGAGCCTTCAGGCTGTTTCTGAATGAGCGCGTTGTAGTTGAATCCCCATGTCTGAAGATGGCCGTATCTAGCACCGCCGCCCTCTTTACCAACGTTGCCAGTCATGGCAACAAGAGCATCTATTGCGCGGACGTTTGCACCACCGTTAGTGTGACGCTGCATACCATAACCGATCCAGATTGTAGCAGGATCTGCTTTTGCAAAATCTTCAGCAAGCTGCTTGATAACATCTACAGGTACGCCGCTTGTTTCAGCCGCCCAGTCGAGAGTGACGTTGGCCAGCAGATACTGAACATACTCATAAAAACCGAGTGCGTGGTTGTCGACAAAGTTTGTGTCGTAAAGTTTTTTATCAACTATATGTCTTGCCATACCAAGTGCAAGAGCTCCGTCCTGAGAAGTCTTTACTCTGATATACATGTCAGCTTTTGCTGCTGTTGCAGTCATAACAGGATCTATCACAACTACCTTTGCGCCTTTTTCACGAGCTTCGTATATGAATTTCATGGAGTGCACAGAGTTCCAGGCTGCGTTACCGCCCCACAGTATAATGTATTTTGCTTTTACTATATCTTCAGGATCGTTACACCACATGTTTCCGGTATCGAAGTTCTGAGCATCTATACCGGCAGGCCAGCAGGGTGTTCCGCCGAAACGTGTGGTATAGCCGAGTGAGGACATCATCCCCTCTACTCCGTAATGTGTGATGCCAAAGTTTCCTGAGTATTTGTCGAGTGCCATACCCAGCAGTGAGCCGTCTTTCTTTTTCATTTCCTGAAGCTTTTCGGCTATCTCAGTGAGAGCCTCATCCCAGCTTATTCTTTTCCAGTTACCTGTGCCTCTGCCTATCTGCTTCATCGGATACTTTATCCTGTCAGGGCTGTAAACACGTCTTGGATAACTGAATCCTTTCACGCAGAGCGCGCCGTCTGTAAATGTTGATTCTGTTGCGCCTTCTACAAACTCAAGCACACCGTCTTTTACATAAGACTTGATACTGCATGTGTCGTAGCAGTTTCTAGGGCACGCATTTCTAAATGTCTGATAGCCCCCTTCATACTTTGTGCGTTCCCACGCCTCTGCACGCAGAATTCCTGCGGGCAGTGTTGCAAGAGCACCTGCAGCAATGGCACCTTTCAGAAAGGTACGTCTGCTGAAAGGACATAATGTCCCATCTTTTAATAAACTTTGCTCCCTTTTCATGACATCTCCTTAGACTTAACAGTCATTTTCGACTCCTGCTCAATAAAACTAGCAAGAAGCCGCAGCACATCCTTTACAGGTGATCCGTCTTCGCAGTGGTTCATACCTTTTTCTGCAAATTCGCCCACCCACATATTCATGTGCTCATTTATAAATCCTTCATAAGCATCTAACGCCTCTGGTACTTGTTCTCCTAAAAGAAGAAGATATCTGCATGCGTCAAGCTCATATTCTATACTGTCTTCCGGTCTGGAACCCGCCTCTTCAAGGCTGAGCCCAATGGTATTATAAAACTCACGAACAGAGGCTGTTACACGCCCCTGAACGATCTCTTCCGGGTCTAGATAAACAGATGCTATTGGAGGTGCAATAGGTTTTGCGGGACCAACAAAGAGCTTGTTAAACAAGAACTCTGCCTCTTCCCAGTTAATCTTTTCGGGGGGAGTGCCCACACCGGTGATATTATGAATTTTTGAATAGGATTCTCTCATCTCTTCTGATCTTCCATAATAAAAAAAGTCTCTGATAGCTTCAATCAACTGAACCTTGTCCATTACTCACCTGTTCCTTTTTAACTTATGTTAACTATAGTCGGGTATTAATAGGGTAGAAATGGGGGATAAAGGGTAATTTTCGGGTATGTTTATATACCCGATGGAAGGTTTACTTGTTCAGATATGCGAACAGATTTACGTCTTTGCCGGACAGACCTAGTTTTTTGCGTATGTTTTTTCTATGTGTCTGAACAGTTTCGAATGAGATATTCATACAGTCAGCTATATCTTTACTGGAAGAGCCGGACTGTATCATCTGGCAGACCTGAATCTCTGATTTGGTCAGCTTCATCATGTCCTGATTGTTTATAGAGCCTGTGGAGTGCGAAAGCCCTGTCAGCTGATCACGCAGAATATTCATATACATTGTACGTACATCGCTGTTCTTCTCTGATGCCAGCTTTTGAAGTGAGGGTATTATGCTTGTAGTTACTTTCTGAGCTATTGTTAGCTGGAGTTCCTCTTTCTCCTGATCTATGGCTTTCATGACATTTCTGAGGGTCACGTTCATCTCTTCGGCTTTGGTTTTCTCCTGCCGAAGATATTCCTCCATCGCCATCTGCTGAGTTATGTTTCTTATGATAAGGTGGAGAACATTTTCCCCGCCAAGATGGAATTTGTTAACTGTTATGCTGGCAGGAAATGCATCTCCGCTTCCGGTGATACCGTTAACAGTTCCGTGCCAGACATCCCCCTCTTTTATGGCTGATGCCGCCAACAGGTTATCTATACTGTCTGGGTGGATGAAGCTGATGCAATTGTGACCTTCCAGCTCCGAAACCTTCCTGCCGAAAATATCTGCACCCTTCTCGTTGACCTGCATAATCTTCAATTCTTTGTCCACAAGTATTATCCCTTCACCCGCAGATGTGAAAAGTGAGCGGAAAAGTTTTTCAGATTTACGCAGAGCTGCGGTTCTTTCTGAGACCACCTGTTCAAGCTTTACCCGCTGATCAACCATTAACGTAATGTCGTTAAGGATAATGACATACCCGGCCGATGCCAGCGATACTTTTTTCAGAGGCACGACCACCATAGAATATATCGCATTGTCATTAGGCATGCGTATCTCATGCATCTGACCGTATGGAAAACTCTCTAGGAACTCGTCCACAGTGTAATCCGACAATCCCATATACGCCAGCAGACCCTCACTGAGCGCATCCTCTTTAAGAGCAGTTTTCGCAGCGGTATTCATCTCTAAAACAGCTCCGGCCTGATCTATTACCAAAACAATATCTGAAGTCGCCTCGAAAATGTTTTCATATTTATTTTTATCCAGAGTTAGCTCGCGGTTTTTTCCGGACAGAAGCTCTAGCTCCTCATCCAGCCCTTTGCATTCCCAGTCATTAACAGCCATTGTCTCCATAGCATCCAAAATTCTTCGAAGTTCAATATATTTTGACAGTTTTTCATCTGACGGCATGTCATAAGCTAGAATTATGTCTTCCACAGAGTGAATAAGCGTTTTGAAACAGCCGAAAAACATCTCTGCATTTATACCTCTGGCCTTGTGCCTGTTTGCCGTCATCAGCACAAACTTTGCTATTTAACGTGTGTTTTTAAGAATATGAGAGAAATCAAGAGGAGTTCCGTTTTCGATATTTTCCAAAATAGGATGGATAACACCCTCAATACTAAGGATGCAGTCTTCTCTTTTCGCTGTTGTGTGTTCGAGATATCCCGCACGCTCCATATAAAGAGCCCAACCCTGAAGGAACTCTTCCATCTCAAGCAGGATGTGTTCAAGCATTTTTTTCAAATCAACTACCTCATCTTAAGAATAGCGATAAATAATGTTTTTTCAATAAAAAAGGGAGTGCAGCAGCACTCCCCAGAGAAGATTATGAGAGAATGAGGTCTATAGTGCTACCTCGAAATCGCATCCAGTAGTCTCTTTTATATCATCAAGTGAAGAAAATGGCGAAATCTCTACTAGTTTCAGACCATTTTCACCCACCTCAAAAACTGCTTTATCAGTGACCAGCATGTCAACAACAGCTCTCCCTGTAACAGGCAGATCGCACTCTTCCAGTATCTTCGGACTGCCGTCTTTAGCGCAGTGCTCCATCATTACAACAAGTTTTTTAACTCCTGCAACAAGATCCATAGCGCCGCCAGGCCCTTTCACCATCTTACCGGGTATCATCCAGTTCGCAAGATCGCCTGTTCTGCTCACCTGCATTCCGCCTAGCACTGAGATGTCTATGTGACCGCCCCTGACCATAGCGAAAGATTCTGATGAGTCAAAGAACGCTGCTCCTTTGGTGTAGGTAATTGTCTGTTTCCCAGCGTTTATAAGATCAGCATCTATAACATCTTCTGTGGGAAAAGGGCCGATACCAAGCAGACCATTTTCTGAGTGGAGTGTTATGTCCAAGTCGTTCGGTGCAAAATTTGCAACCAGAGTCGGCATGCCTATCCCGAGGTTTACATACATGTTCGCTTCAAGCTCTTTTGCGATACGCTTTGCCATCCACTCACGTTTTTCGTTGTAACCCTTAGCCTCTATTTTTCCTGTATTTATTGTGCGCTGTTCAATTCGTTTTTCGTAGTTTTCGCCTTTGATTATCCTGTCAACATAAACACCCGGCAGATGAACAGCATGAGGATCAAGCTCCCCCGCCTCTACTATCTCTTCCACCTCGACTATCGTTAACCTACCCGCCTTTGCGCAGGCTTCATTAAAGTTATTAGCAGTATAGCGAAATATAACGTTGCCTGTTGTATCCGCTTTCCAAGCCTTTACTATAGCCAGATCCGTTGTAATACTCTCCTCCAGAACATAGCCTTTACCGTCAAAATCACGCTCTTCCTTGCCTTCGGTGAGCATTGTACCAAAGCCTGTCCTTGTATAAAAAGCCGGAATCCACGCACCGCCGGCACGAAGCTTTTCTGCCAGTGTCCCCTGAGGAGTGAGTGTGACCTCCAGCTCTCCGTCAAGGAACTGACGCTCAAATATTGCATTTTCACAAACATATGATGAAATCATCTTTTTTACCTGTTTTGTCTGAAGCAGAAGTCCGATGCCGAAATCGTCCACCCCTGCGTTGTTGCTGACAAATGTAAGATCCTTTGCGCCGCTGTCACGGAGTGCAAGGATAAGGTTTTAGGGAATGCCGCAGAGTCCAAATCCTCCTGCTGCTATGGTCATTCCGTCCTTTACAGCACCTTCCAGTGCACTGAGTGCATCTTTATAAATTTTGCTCATCATTTCCACCTATACTCTTTCTATTAACATGGCAACAGCTTCACCACCGCCTATACACAGGCTAGCCACACCGTACTTTTTATTTCTTAGCTTCAGCTCACGGACAAGAGTTGTAATAAGCCTTGCACCGCTGGCTCCTACAGGATGCCCCAGTGCTACAGCACCTCCGTTCACATTCAGCCTGTCTATGTTTAATCCGCACTCACGTGCAGCTATGACAGGCACAGAGGAGAAAGCCTCGTTTATCTCAAATAAATCTATGTCGTTTACACTCATCTCCGCTTTTTCAAGAAGCTTTTTGATAGCTCCCACGGGAGCCTGACCAAAGTCGTCTGGGTGAATACTGTTGGTGGTGTAAGCGATAATTTTTGCTTTCGGAGTTAAGCCGTATTTCTGAACACTCGCATCATCAGCTACAAGCACAGCACATGCGCCGTCGTTTATACTGGAAGCGTTTCCAGCTGTTATCCCCCCGTCCTTTTTGAAAACTGGACTGAGTGTAGTGATTTTTTCGATCTTCCCTCGACCTGGTTCCTCATCTTTATCAACAACCACGTCACCCTTTCTGGTTTTTTTCACCACAGGGGACACCTCGTAGTCAAATATGCCTTCGGAAACCGCTTTCGAAGCAAGCGTGTATGATCTTACGGCGTATTCGTCCTGTTCCTCTCTGGTTATGCCGTACTTTTCGTTTGCAGCCTCAGTGATAACACCCATATGCAAACCTGAATAAGGGTCAAGGAGGGCATCATGCAGCATAAGGTCCACAACCTCGCCGTTGCCCATACGGAATCCGTCTCTCGCTCTGAACATAGCATATGGAGCCGCAGACATATTTTCCATACAGCCAGCCATCACAACAGAGCTGTCACCAAGCAGTATAGACTGCACTCCGAGCATGACAGATTTTAATCCGCTTCCGCAAACTTTATTAATTGTTATTGCATGAGTTTTGTCAGGAAGACCGGCGCTTCGCATAGCTATACGTGCGGGAGCCTGACCGACACCCCCCTGAATAACCTGTCCGAGTATAACCTCATCTACTGCTTCCGGAGGCATGCCTGATTTTTCGAGCACACTCTTCATGGCAGTTGCTGCAAGCAATGTGGCAGGAACATCTGACAATGAGCCGCCAAATGAGCCAAATGGAGTTCTGAGAGCTTCGACTATATATACGTTCTTCATAATTGCACCTTTTAAAATGTTTGCGTTAACCAAATCTGTTTTTGAACAGTCATTGCATTTGGTACATAACTAATTATAAGGCTAAAATAATATATTGCTTTAAAAATCTAAACCGTGTTTTTTCAGTAATTATTCATTTCCAGCTCGCAAGTGACCTTTCGTAAAAGTATAATTACTGGGCTGTCCATCCACAGTCTATGGTGAAGTCCACTCCAGTCATGCACCCAGCCGCATCCGAACAAAGATACATAACAATGTTGCCTATCTCGTCCGGCTCTATCATTCGCTTTACGGCAGCCTTTTTCAGCATTATTTTCTCTATCACTTCCTCGCGGGGAATGCCGTGTGCCTTCGCCTGATCATCTATCTGACCATCCACCAAAGGTGTGCGGACATAAGCAGGACATATAGTGTTTACTGTTATGCCGTCTTTCCCCCCCTCGAGTGCTGCAACTTTTGTCATACCCATCAAGCCATGCTTAGCAGAGACATAAGCCGCTTTAAACTCAGATGCTCTTAAACCGTGCACAGAGCTTATGTTAATTACCCTTCCCCAGCCTTTCGCTTTCATATACGGCCACGCGTATTTTGTAAGCAGAAATGGGGCGGTAAGCATAAGAGAAATGATAAAATTCCACTTTTCCTCTGGAAAATCTTCTATTGGGCATACATGCTGCACACCTGCGTTATTTACCAGAACATCAACTGAGCCAAAATGAGCTACAGAGGCATCTATAAGCTTTTTACAATCTGACGGTTTTGAAAGGTCAGCCTTCACAAAGAAAGCACCCGCCTCTGAGGCTATCGCAGAGCCCTGTTCTTCGTTTATATCTGCAATAACTACGTTGTAGTTGTTGTCTGCAAGCGTACGGGCAACGCTAAGTCCGATGCCGCTGGCACCACCTGTCACTACTGCAACTTTTTTATTCATAACGTCACCCCTTAGCCGTATACTTTAGCCGGAAGCCATGTAACAAGCTCTGGCCAAATAATTAGCGCAGTCAAAGCTATAAGCTGTATTATAATAAACGGGATAACACCCTTATATATATCGCCAAGCGTAACATTAGGCGGAGCGACACCTTTCAGATAAAACAGCGAGAAACCAACGGGCGGCGTCAAAAACGATGTCTGAAGCGCCATAGCAACAAGCATCACAAACCATACAAGAGATGGGTTTTCGATAACTCCGTAACCATTGATCTCTACCCCTAGGCTAGTGATAACAGGAGCCAGAAGCGGAAGGACAATAAGTGTTATCTCTACACAGTCAAGGAAAAACCCGAGGAGAAATACCATAAAAAGGATAAATATGATAATTCCTGTGGGGCCAAATGGCAGAGATGTAAGCGCACTTTCAATAACCTCGTCACCGCCAAGTCCCCTGAGAACAAGTGCAAATGCTGTGGCACCCACAAATATTCCGAAAATATATGCTGTAGTGTTATATGTGCCGTAAACTACTTCTTTCAGCACTTTAAAATTAAGTCTTTTGAAACTTGCTGCGAGTATCATTGAACCGACAGCACCAACTGCTGATGCCTCGGTCACTGTAGCTATACCTGCAAATATCGATCCCAGAACCGCTATAATAAGCAGTGCAGGGGGTATAACATTCATAAGAACACGCAAAACAGTCTTTATTGATATTGGCTGTCTGTCGTCTGCAAGGGGTGCTGCACTAGGTTTTAGATAAGCAAACAGCAGCAGAAAAACAAGGTACATCCCCGCAAGAACAAGTCCCGGAAAAACCGCGCCCAGAAAGAGGTCTCCAACGGACAGCGAGAGCTGATCGCCCATAACCACCAGCATAATGGATGGCGGAATGAGTATACCAAGAGTACCGGCAGAGGCCACCGTACCGAGAGCAAGAGTCTTTGAATACCCCTGATTCAGCATGGCGGGAAGAGACAAAAGCCCCAAAAGCACAACTGAAGCACCAACGATACCTGTTGATGCGGCAAGAAGAACGCCTATGAGCGTAACAGTGATGGCAAGACCACCCCTTACTTTACCGAAAAGCTCCTGAGCAGAATACATAAGCCGCTCTGCTATTCCAGACTTGTCAAGCATTAGCCCCATAAAAATAAATATGGGCAATGAAACCAGTACCCAGTTTGTCATGGTCTTATATATACGTGTCACAACTATACCGAAATAGTTAAGATCCATCCCGGTAAAAGCATCAAAATATATATCTGCAAAATAACCTACACCAACAAAAAGTATGGCCGTTCCGCCAAGGCAGAGAGCCACAGGATATCCTGTAAGCAGAAACCCTATAAAGGTGAAGAACATCGCAGCAACAAGAACATCATTAATTACTTCCATGTTTTTCACTCCTTATTATTGCAAATGAACGAATTATTCTGGATATTGTAGCAAGACCTAAAAATGCGAAACTTATAGGAACTACGCTTTTTATTATCCACCTGTAAGGAAGCCCCATCGGAGCATTAGAATGCTCTGACAGCACAAAAGACTTATATGTAAACTCCCAACCGAAGTAAATTACCGTAACTATAAACGGAAGCAGGAGGAAAATGTGACCGATAATGTCTATCCATTCCCTCGTTTTTCTGGAAAATCTGCTCTGGATAACGTCAACTCTAACATGAGAATTCGTTATCAGCGCATAAGAAAGCCCCATCATAAAGGCAAAGCCGTAGAGGTGCCATTCGAGCTCCTCAAGTGTTACAAGACCATTCCTAAAGCCATACCTGAGAACAACCTGTAAAATTGTCACAAGTATCAGTATGAAATTTGCCCAACTGAACCACCTGCCAGTAGTAAGCAAAAAATTATCTATACTGTCAGCGACAGGTACAGATAATGTATTTGTATTAGTATCAGACTGCATCTGAACATCCTTATATTTATTATTCTGTTTAAACAGTCATAAAAAGGGGCATACAAAGTATGCCCCGACACGTAAATACGTTTAAATAGTATTAGTCAGAAATTGTGCTTCTTTTTACGAATGTGCTGACTTCTTTGAAGTATTGCTGCTGATCTTCAAGAACCTGCTTGAAAAAAGGATCTTTAGCAGATTCTTCAGCGGCAACCTCGTTCCATGCTTTCTCTATAGCACTGAGAACCTCAGGCTTGAATGTCATGTTATGAACGCCGTTTTTCTCGTTCTCTATCATAACTTTACCCTGAACAGCAACTGATTTTGTAAGAATATGGAAGCTAGTGGCCTCAACAGCAGCCTGAATAACTTTCTGCTGACGAGGGCTCATAGAATCCCATGTCTTTTTGTTTATAAGAAGCTCAAATGTTGAGGAAGGCTGATGCCAGCCCGGGAAGTAGTTGTATTTTGCGATTTTGTAAAAACCGAGTTTTTTATCTACGATAGGCATTGAGAACTCTGTCGCATCAAGTGCGCCTTTTTCAAGAGCAGGAAAAATCTCTGCGCCTGGAAGAAGAGCAACAGATGCTCCAAGTTTTGCCATAGCTTTTCCACCGAGTCCGAAGAAGCGAATCTTAAGACCTTTGAAGTCCTCTGCGCTTTCGATAGGCTTACGGAACCATCCAGCTGTCTCTGCTGCGTATGGAGCTACAGGGAAAACTTTAATGTCGTATCCGTTTTTTTCATACATTTCCTGATACAGTTTACCACCGTTGCCCTCTCTGAACCATGAAGCAAAAACTTCTGCTGTAGGGCCGAAAGGGAGTGCTGCAAAAAGAGAAGCAGCGGGAACTTTACCCTGAATATAACCAGAGATAGAGTAGCCGGCGTTAACTTTTCCTGTTGAAACAGCGTCGTGGATCTCGAAAGCTGGCATAAGTTTGCCAGGCTCGTAGAGTTTCACCTTAATAGTTTCGTCCATGGCGTTTACCATGTCCTGAAAATAAACTGCGCCTTCACCTAGAATAGGGAGTGAAGATGGGAGAGCAAGCGGCATTTTGAGAAGGATTTTCTTCTCTTTTGCTACAGCTGAGCCCGCTGTAAGCGCTACAGCGAATACTATTATTGCTGCAAATCTGATCATTGTTTTAAAACTAGTCATAGAAACCTCCATAGTGTGACCTGAACACATAGTCTGTTTTACTCACAACTTCCTGACTAACTCTTTAATCCCCACAGTTATGTCAGTTAAGCTGATTGAAACCAACTATGCTTAATTGGTATGACCATTATTGGCATGACTTTTATGAGTTGTCAACAACTGTTTTAATATTGGCCCCTAAACCTATGTGACGACATATTTTTATAGATACCAGTACATTGCAATTGAACTAATAACAAATTTTTGTTTATTAAATGTTCATGCTTAACATTAATACACTCCTATTCCAAATGGTATTACCATTGTCTTAACCCGCAGCTCTATATACATAGTTAACTTCTGTTTAATATTATATATCGATATGCTTACATATTTATAAGTACGCAGTGAATTAAAGAAGCAACAGAGATTTTAATTAGAATATTTTGGAAGTAAAAAAACGGAAGCTTAGGTTTCCATAGAAAATTGACGCATTCCCAACATCTTGTAATATAAAATGAAAATTTTACCTGTCAGGCTTGCTTATATTTCAGAGCAAGTGCAACCCTGTCTCTCAGACCAGTTTTTGTAAATATTGATGTAAGATGAGCCTTAACAGTGCGGACTGTTATCCCCATCTCCTGTGCAATCTCTTTGTTGCTGAGTCCGGAAGATACATGCTTCACAACCTGCGATTCCCTTTCAGAAAACTCAACATCATCTGTTTGATTCTCAGACAAATCCCCCACAGGCATGTTTGATATTAGTTTGCTTATTATGAATGGCGGCATCCAGACCTGACCGGAGCGCACAGAGTTCACCACCTGTCTCATGTTGTCAGGCATCATAGCTCTGTTTCCATAACCTCTTACTCCAAACCGCATAAGCTTTACAGCCTCATTAAACTTAGGCACACCCGAAAGAACAATTGAACCGCACTTAAGCTTTGTAATATCAAAAGGAGCAGTATTAGCTATATCTACAATAACCACATCACCAGACTTCTCCTTCATTTTTTTCCTAAACTCGTCAAATCCTGCAGAGCAAAAGACTGCCTCAGATTCGAAAGTTTTAATAAGGTTGTCGCACAGGAATTTATCCCTGCTGAATATTATAATCATCATCTCTCTCGCAATGCATTGTATTTCGCACGAAGTATAGGCTTCATCAAATACTGCATAACGGTCTTTTTGCCAGTCAAAATGTCCACCATTACAGTCATTCCCACCATAATGTCCTTCTCTTCTGATTCATTGCCAAGGTAGCTTTTATCTGTTTTGATACGAACCAGATAATAGTGCTCCTGTTTTTCGTCCACAATAGTGTCAGCACTTATGTGCACCACCTTCCCTTCAAGACCGCCATATATTGCATAATCATACGCTGTGAGTTTAACAATAGCTTTCAGTCCGGGATATATAAACGCTATATCCGAAGGTTTTATCTTCGCCTCGACTAAAAGAGCATCATCATCCGGAACTATCTCCAGAATGTCCATGCCCGGCTTAACCACTCCGCCTATGGTGTTTACAAGAAGCTGGTTAACGGTACCGTCCACAGGGCTTCTTACATTTGCTCTTTGCACCCTGTCCTCTATGGCAACCTGAGTGTTGCTAAGTCTTTTCAGCTCTGCCAGCGTTTTATTAATCTCTTCCTGAGCAAGGCTTTGAAATTTCAGTCTGGTCTCACTTATCATATTCCTTGTCTCTTCTATCTTTGAGATGACCGAACCTATAGAATTTTCCATAGAATCCAGCTCTTTCTTGTTTTCTATCTCCTTCTGCTGAAGCTGGAGAAACTCAACCTCTGACACTAGCCCTCTGTCAAAAAGCGGCTTAGTGATTTTATATTCTTTCTGAATGAGTGCTACACTTTCTTTAAGGCTTTTTATCCTTGCCCTTGTGTCTTGAAGCTCTATCTGTCTTTGTTTCAGACGCTGCTGAAGCACTTCAAGCTCACTCTTCAGTTTGGACTGGTTAAGATTGTACAGATTCATCTCTTCACCCACCAGCTCAGGAAATTCTTCCAAAAGCTCTTTGTCAGGTTTGAAAGGTTTTTCATCTGCCTCTGCACGCAGCCTTACAAGCTTTGCTTTCAATTCCACTACTCTGGTTTTACTCTCTTCGAATGAGCTGCCAAAACCTGTGTCGTCAATTACGATCATCACCTGACCCTTGTTGACGTGTTCACCCTCTCTTACAAGGATATCTTCGACAATGCCGCATTCAAGGTTCTGAACCACCTGTATCTGGCGTGAAGGGATAACACGCCCCATCCCTCTCGTCATCTCATCCACTTCTGCCACATTTGCCCAGAAGATAAATGCAAAAGTAAGCCCGGCTATAATATATAAAACCAGCGACATACGCACCGGACTTTTCTGCACCACGGCAGCATTAAGGCTCTTCATATAAGCCACGTCCTGCTTGCGAACATTTTTGTTTCGTTTGAATTTTGATCTGTTATCGCCTGTCATCTGTTTTTCCCCAGCTTCTGGAGCACTTCGTTCTTTGGCCCATCCATAACAATATGGCCGCCCTCCATCACAATAAGCCTGTCAACAATGGCAAGGATAGAAGGTTTATGTGTTATAACTATTGTTGTTTTACCCTCTGTAGCCTTTCTTAGGTTCTGAATGACTTTCGCCTCAGTGGTAAAATCCATAGAGTTTGTCGGCTCATCCATAAGAACAATAGGACTGTCTACGAGCATTGCTCTGGCAACAGCAACAGCCTGTCTCTGACCGCCTGATAAATTAGCTCCACGTTCTCCCACAAAAAGATCCAACCCCATAGGGTGTTTGTCTGTAAAGACGTTTACGTTTCCAATATTTACCGCATCAAGTATCGCCTCGTCATCAGAATGAGGTGCTTTAAAAACGATATTCTCCCGCACAGTGCCGGAAAAAAGTGTTACGTCCTGAGGCACATAGCCGATATTATGACGCAGGTCAGCGGGGTCCATCTGCTGAATATCTATGCCGTCTACAAAAACTGAACCCTCGGTGGGCTCGTAAAGACCTAACAGAAGCTTGCTGAGTGTTGACTTACCGGAGCCTACCTGCCCTACAATACCCACTCGCTCCTTCGGTTCTATTTTAAGGTTTATGTCACGAAGAGCCTGATTGGTCTCGTCGGGATAGCTGAATGATACGTTCTTTAACTATATTGCACCTTTAAAAACAGGTCTTCGCAGAAAACTTTTCTGTTCTGGTCTTTCAACATCTTTGTTCATAAGGTCGTTCAAAGCTGTGAGAGATGTCTTCATCTGCTGGTAGTTAGAGAGCAGCGAAGCCACCTGCGACATTGGCGCTATGGTTCTCGAAGAGAGTATAACTGTTGCTATCAGCCCCCCCATGGTGAGGTCTCCGGCACGTATAAGATAAACGCCGGTTACGACTATTGCCACTGTTGAAAGCTGTGTGAAAAATACTGAAACAGTAGATAGCGAACTCGAGAGTATTCTTGATTTAAGACTTTTAACAGCTATGTCCCCGGTTCGCTCCTCCCACCCACACTGAACAGAACTGCTGGCGTTAAAAGACTTTATGTTTTCCAAATTAGAAAGCGACTCAATGAGGAGACCGTTTCGACGTGATGATGATTCGTAAGTGCTTTCGATGCTTCTTTGAAGTGGTCCCCGCACCAGAAGCCCGTAAGCTATGATTGCAAATATGATAACAACCGGCACAAACACGAGATAGCCGGCCACATAAAATATTACCATCAGAAATATCACCACAAAAGGGAAGTCTATAAAAGCCACAAGAGCACTCGAAGCATAAAAAGACCTTATACTGTCGAAGTCTCTTATATTATTCGCAAAAGAACCTACTGAACGAGGTTTCTCACTCATTTTAATATTCAGCGCCTGCTCAAATATCATAGAGGAAAGAATGACATCACTCTTTTTGGCGATGACTTCCAGAAAATAAGTCCGTATAAACTTCAGAAGCAGATCAAATGAGTATATAACAAACATCCCCACCGCCAGCACCCAAAGAGTGTCTACTGCGTTGTGCGGGATTATTCTGTCATACACGTTCATAGTAAAAATCGGCCCCACAACTACAAAAATATTTATAACCAGTGATGCTATTATCACATTTGTATAAATACCTTTAAAGCGCCAGAGAGTGCCAAAAAACCAATTCTCATTGTGCTCTGCTCCCTCTTTTTCGTATTCTGGTCTGTTGTCTATATATATTTTTTTCAGGAAAAATGCATAGCCGAGAAATTCCTGCTCAAGCTTTTCAAGTTCTATCTCCTGAGGAAATTCATCTATCTGAGGAACAATGATCTCCGCCTTGCCGGATTCCGAATCAAGAGCAGTCAGCACACATGCGGAATCATCCTTTAAAAGCAGTATAGCCGGAAGAACCACGTTTGGGATGGCGCTCAATTTTCGCTTCACCAACGTGGCATTAAAGCCTGCTCTGGCTGCTGCTCTGGAAAAGTTAGCTTTCCCACCTTCCATCGTAAAAAGCTTTCGCCTGATATCGGACGGATCAAGAGGTAGTCCGTGCGAAAGTGCTTCAGCTGTTGCTGGACTGTTATTCAGTTTGGTCAGAATAACCAGACACTGCATTAAAGGGTCAACATTTACCTTTTCACTCATTGTCTTTTACCAGAGGGTTGATGCCTGATACACCTCTGCCCTGAAAATATTTAATATTGTTATCCTCAAGCTTACGTTTAAGATCGTCGTTGTCAATCTTAGTCGCGATAAGCTTTATGCCGAGGCTTTCGGTTATAGTCTGAAGCGATTTTAGTGATCCTGCTGCCTTTCCGGCCTCAGCGTCTATCAGATAATCGTAATCAACCTTGAGATAGTTAGGTTTAAGCTGCTGAAGATTCTCCAGAGAAGTCTGGCTCATCTCGAACCTGTCCACGCCAAATGTGAACCCAAGCCCTTTTATTAGACCGGCGAAGTCAAGACATATCTCAAGATGGTTTTTTATAGCACTGTCTGATATTTCAAAAGTAAGCCTGTCCACAAGATGCTTGGCAGATACCAGAAGCTTTCTGAACCACGAAAATGATTCCCTGTCATTCAGAAACATATCAGTTATATTTATGGCAAGAGTGTCATCTTTATGGGTGCTGAGAAACTCAACTGTTCTTTCCAGAACATACCTGTCCAGGCTGTTGGCAAGGTTCAGGCTGACAACCATAGGCATAAAGAAGCCCGCCTTCTGTACAACCCCTTCCTCGTCCAGCATATTGACATAGATTTCCTGATGAAGCTCGCCGATATCAGACACAACAGACTGGGATGTAAGGATAAACCTGCCGTTCTCCAGCGCATCCTCTATCATGTTTTTCCACTCCATTTTGCCCATCACAACCTGGCTGCCATCATCTTTGAACCTCTCCACATAACCGGAATCACGGGTTTTTGCTACAGTGACAGCATAGTCTGCTTTTGAAAGCACATTCCCCATCTTTTCGTCATACCTGTATGGGACTGTTCCGCAGCAAATCTTCAGAACACCACTCAGCTCTTCATTTTGCTCTATCAGTTCATTAATACCGCTGGTAATTTCTTCTGTACATTTAAGTGCACTCTCCGCTTCAACCCCCGGAAGGATGAGCGCAAACTCTTTTCCGTTCAAAAAGGCAGGCACAGCTCTGCCGAAGCTGCTGGTTTTATCCGTAATAATATCTTTGCAGCTATTAAAAAATCCGTTCACAACCTGATGCCCCGCCTCGGATATAGCATCCTCCAGCCCTTCAAATGAAAATATGGATACTTCGCCGTTTGCGTTGGCGTCATCTGATCCTAGAAAAAAGCTAAGCTGTTTTATAAAGTATTTTCGGTTATAAAGCCCGGTCTGCTGATCTTTATATAAAAGCTCCTGATAATTCTTCAGAGCTTCTATCTCTCTGTTGTAAATTGTCTGTGCCTTCTCCACCATAGAGTTCATGGTGGTTACCACCTGCTTCATCTCAGGTGTTTTTGGGATGTTTTCGTTTATAATGAACTCGTTATTCTCTATGGCCTCTGCCTGTCGCTGAACAGCATTCAAAGGTCTGAATATAAGCTTCAGCACCCAAAAGGTTACAATGAGCGCAACCACACCTATCACAATGAAGGAGATACTAAGATATTTGAAAGTGTTGTAAAGTCTGATGTATGAGAGCCCCGGATGTCCTTTTACATAAAGCGTGCCGAATATCGACCAGCCGCTGGATATCTGTGCATCAGCAGGTACATTTTCAAAATTTACAAAATCTACAAAGATCTGAGGTACTCCCTCTATTTTTGGCTCCTGATATATTTTTTCTACAACCTCACCTTCGGCATCAACAAGGCTGATCTCTTCGAAGTATCCACCGTCAAACATCGCTCTTATCATTGTAGTCATAGTGGCCTTATCATCAGTCACGGAACTGAGAGAAAGCGAGAGTGAATTTGCAGTATTTTTGGCGTTAGAGTATAGCTGGGTTCTTACAAACTCTTTTGTATTATCGAAATTAATTTTCAAAACGATCGCAAGGGTTGCGACAAGCAGTATAGCCACGAATATCTGAATCTGCTTCAATAAAGTCATTTGCTACCTCTTCATTATCTCAAGGTCAACAGACTTAAGTTTGCTGACATTTTTAGACTGAGACGGGTCTACTCTTTTACCAAGCCCCTTTTGCTTCTGAAGGAAAAGATCGTTCGCAGTAAAGCTATATACCGGAAACAAGTCCTTCCGCTGTGTTGCGGGCATTATCTTTTTTATATAATTATCAAGCACAAAGGGTACGGTGCCCTTTTTCTTGTAATAAGTGACTACCATATGAGCTTCATCGGCATAACCTTTCGCCTTAACATAGGTCAGAAAAAGCTTCTCCTCCGGAACTCCAAGCTGAAGCAGCGTCAGGAATTTTGAAACCGCATAATCCTCGCAGTCACCTTGACCAACCCCAAGAAACTCCAGACGGCTCGCCCAGTAATCACTTTTACCCCATGTCTTCATGTCCGACTTATATGGAATCTGGTTATAAAAGCTGTTTACTTTTATGACCTTAACGTCCTCTTTTTCGTCTATGATACTGTCCATCAACGTCAAAAGTCCTTCAGCCCTTCTGACCGCCATATCTCCATATTTACTGCTGTACGCATTCATCTCCGTCTCAGGTATATAAAACTTGAGCTGAGCACTGATTCCCGCGATACTCAGTAAAAAAATCGCAGCGGCAAGGGCGTAAAACTTAATTTTTGACATATCATTTTTGATAGTTTATTAGCTGAAGCCTAAACTCAATCCTTCTGTTCTTTTTCCTGCCTTCTCTGGTGGCATTTGAGTATAGAGGCTCGTTCTCCCCTTTACCATATGCCTTCATCTTGGCCGGGTCTACTCCCATTTTAGCTAGTTTTTTCAAAACTGTGTCAGCTCTCTCGGCAGACAACTCTCTGTTAAAAGATGCTCTGCCGGATGTGTCAGTATGGCCTATAATCTCCAGAGAAAAATTGTCTATAGTTTTAAGCTGAGCGGCTACCTTTTTCACTATCTTCTCAGAAGATTTGGTAAGCCTGCTGGAATTCAGCAAAAAAGTGACGTTGTCAAAATTAAAACTCTGTGCTTCTTTTGTATTTTCTATTTCCATAACCTGAGGCTCAGGTGCTTCCTCGGCAACCAGTGGCTCGCCAAGGCTTTCCGGCTCACCAAGTGATAACGGCTCGCCAAGACCTTCCGGTTCACCAAGTGATAAAGGTTCGCCAAGACCTTCTGAGCTTTCCAGAGTCTGCGCACCTTTAGGCTTAATGTAAGGTTCTATCTTGTCCGGTCTGGTGTAACCAACTTTTATGTTAGACTTTTCAAAACAGCCGTAAGTACCGGCTTTAGAGTTTAAAATAGAATTATCACATTTGTCGTAGTTGTCATTAACCTTGTCCATGTCCCTGTCTGTGCCAAGCTCTCTGTATTTTTCCAGTGTTGCGAAATCTACTTCTTCGTCACTCAGGCCTACCTTGTCAAAAATATCCATTTTGTATTTCTGAAGCAGCACACCAGTAACAAACATAACCCTGTAATGGGCTATCATGGATGTATATTTTGATTCTGTAAGAGCCTCAAGAGCTCTCTGGTATTCATTTTCCATGTCCAGAAGCTCCAGAAGAGTTCTGCGCCCTAGCTCGTATTCCTGCTTAAAAGCGTCGAGGGTTTTTTCAGTTAAATCGATATGCTCCTGAAGAAATTCATATTTTCTGTCTTCCGCCTCTTTTATATTCCACGCGAGACGTACAGATTCATTAAGATTTCTTCTTTCTATATAGCTTCTCTCATGCTCTTTCAGCACCTGTGAATAGTTCTTCTGCTTTTCCGCTTTTTTCAGACCACCGTCATACAATTCATAGTTGAAATAAAGCATAGCGCTATAACTGGTGGTGTCGCCAACGTCTCCGCTTGTGTTGTTAGAATAATTAGCTTTCAGCTCAGCATCTATCTTTGGAAAATAAAGCGATTCAGTTCTTTTCATGGTGTATTTTCTTGCGATGACATTATACTTAGACACTTGTATGGCCGGATAACTTTTAAATGCCATATCAACAACTTCGTCCTCTCTGTCAGGAAACGGGAATAAATCCGTCGGTTCCACAAGCTGTTTTGGGTCTAAAAACTTGCCGTAATATTTATGAAATTTAACTGATGCCTGTTTAAGGTTCTGCTGTTGTGAAATGAAGTTTGCTCTGGCCAGCGCCAGCTTGGATTGAGCGTTCAGAAGGTCAGAGGCTCTGCCGAAACCAGCTTCTGTCTTCTCTTTTATCTGCTCCAGTATCTGAGCTTGAGTATAAATATTATTCTCACTCAGTTGCAGCAGTGCAAGCTCTTTCAAAATGTTTATGTATGATTCTACAACCCCTTCAAAAACCTTATTAGCAACATTAAGCACTTCATATGCGGCTGCTTTCACACGGGCTTTGGTTTCATTTACATGGTTGTCTGTTCCGTTTCCGTTGAAAAGGTTTTGTCTAACATATAATGAAGCTGAACTTGCCGTCAGATCGCGACGAACCTCGTTGGATGCCACACCGTCTGTCACCTGTTTCCCTATGGACAAATCGGTGACCACTTTAGGCTTGTAACCACTTTCGGCGGCAGCCACCTCATGAACAACCCCTTCATAAACCTGAATTGCTTCGAGTATTTCCGGGTTAGTAGCAGCTACATCCGCCATAACATCGCTAAGCGTACGAGGCTGGAGGGATAAAGTTTCTGAGTACACTTTTATATTAAAATGAAAAACAAACAGAGCTAATAACAACACACTGAATGCTTTTCGCAGACTAATAACAAACATAAACACCTTCACATATTAATAGAAAAACAGCGCCACTCACTGTTGGCTCTACTATACTAGCTTTAGTTTGGGCTTTTTTGTTATAAAATATTTTTTACAAATAAGGCGGTATACCGCTACCATTATATGCAAACCATGAATAACTATAATTAAAATACTTATGTTGCAGACAAATTAATTCTGTTTAAAGTATGTTAACATACTTTAAATTAAAATCAATTGACTATAGATATTATTATTACTTTGCTGGAAAATGTTAAGATGTAAAAATGATTTACACACTGTCTCGCCAGTTTTTCATAAACAAAAATCAGCTTAACAAAGTTTCCCATACTGTCTCGCTGAGAGTTGGATGACCATGCACACAGCCTGCAAGGTCACTTACGGTGAGTTTGTTTTTTATCACAGGTATGAACTCATGAATGAGCTCCGTTGCAGATTTGCCCACAACACAAGCACCAAGAACAACCCCTGATTTTTTATCTGAGATCACCTTTACAAACCCCTCGCCTGCTCCCTCTATAAGAGCTTTTGCGTTAGGTTTAAAGAGAGTTTTATAAACTTCTATCTCATATTTATCTGCAGCCTGTTCTTCTGTGAGTCCTGCCGCTCCAACTTCCGGACTGCAATAAACAACCCTCGGTACAGCAGTGCGTTCAGGCATGTATTTATTGCCGTATACAATGTTCTTAGCCGCACACATACCCTCATCATATGCAGAATGAGCAAGCATCCAGCCATCTGCCGCATCACCGGCGCTATATATATTTTCCGCAGTGGTCTGCATATATTTATTAACCTTTATATGCCCTCTTTCTGTCTGTACACCAGCTTTTGAAAGCTCTAGCCCGCTCAGATTCGGTTTTCGTCCAACAGCAAGCAGAACAAGATCAAAGCTGTCCTCTCGAACTTTTTTACCGGAAATGACCGCTCTAACACGGCCTTCTTCATATGTGAGCGACTTAACCAGAGAACTGGTCTCAGAGACTATGCCTGCTTTTTTGAATTCACGCTTAACAGCTTTCCCTGTCTCCTCTTCTTCATTCGGCAGAAGTTCAGCCATAGGCTCAACTATAGTTACAGCAGTCCCAAGTCTGTTATAAAATGTTGCAAACTCACATCCGATAACTCCCCCGCCTATTATAAGTAGTTTTTCTTGAAATTCCTCGTTCATAAGCAGTTCTCTGCTGGTAAGAATCCTGTCTCCGTCTGGCTTTATATCAGGCAGTTCAGAAGCAACAGAACCTGCTGCTATTATTATATAATCAGCCTGCAGCTGCTTTTCACCTACTGCCACAGTGTTTTTATCTACAAAACTTCCATACCCTTCAACAAACTCTATCTTCGCACGCTTTATTGTTCCTGCAAGACCGTTATTGAGGAGTTCAATGTTTTTCAGCATCTTCTGTTTTACTGCGCTCAGGCTGAAAGACACTTCGCCTGTCTGAACACCATATTCCGCTGCATTCATTGCTGTTTTATAAACTTCTGCTGACTTCAGTAGTGATTTTACCGGGATACACCCCTGGTTCAAACAGGTTCCACCAAGGTGTTTGCTGCTTTTATCAATAATGCAGACTTTTTTGTCCATACCTGCCAGCTTAAGAGCAGACTTGTAGCCTGCCGGGCCGCCGCCTATTACAATCACATCATATTTATTCATTTGTACTCCTCCGCCATGTAGGAACTCCTCACATAGGGAGCAGACTCAACATGCTTAAAACCTTTTTCAATGGCAAGTGTTTTATATCTATCAAATATTTCTGGTCTTACAAATTCAGCAACATCGTAGTGATTTCTGGACGGCTGCAGGTACTGGCCAATACTAAAATAATCCACCCCAGCTTCCCGAAGGTCATCCATAAGCTCTGCGACCTCATCTTCTTTTTCACCGAGTCCCGCCATGATGCCTGATTTTGTAAGCATGCCCATCTCTGAGGCATTTTTAAGCAGTTTCAGTGATAGCTGATAGTCTGCACCTTTTCTGATATGGTAAAGCCTGCTTACTGTTTCAAGGTTATGGCCGAATATATCCGGCTTCACCTCAGCCACTGTTTCAAGTGATTTTAAGTCTCCTCTGAAATCCGGTACAAGCAGTTCTACCCTTGTCTCCGGCGAAACTTCTCTGACAGCTTTAACTGTATAAGCAAAATGCCCTGCGCCATAATCACACAGGTCATCCCTTGTGGGGCTGGTTATTACAACATGCGCAAGCCCAAGCTTTTTCACAGCCTCTGCTACATTGGCAGGTTCTTCTTTATCAAGCTCGCCCGGTTTCTCTTTTGACACATTACAAAATGAGCATTCCCTTGTGCACTTTGTGCCCATGATGAGGAAGGTCGCACGGCCGCATGAAAAACACTCAGATATATTAGGGCATGCAGCTTCACTGCATATAGTATTCAGTTTGAACCCTTTCAGCATAACGCTCATCTCCTGATGAGCTCTAAAATCTATCTTTTTATTCAGCCATTCAGGTTTTCTACTGATCTTCATAATTTTTCCATGAATCTGGTTTATATTTAGTTTCCAGCAGCTCGTTCATTGTAGCTTTTTCAGCATCAGTGAGCGCATCATCATAAGTTTTGGCTAAAAATGAGTCTTTCATAAGGGTAAACAAATACCTGTAAGTTTCATCAACGCCCTGCTCTTTTAGTGATGTTGAACTCTCTAAAATATTATCCGGTTTAGAAATAAGCAGACTGGATGCTTGCTCTATGCAGTTCTCAACAGGGATTGAGCCGTGCTGAAATACAGCATTTTTGAGCCACCTCTGCGCGTTCCCGCCTATTTTTTTACCATTAATAACAATGTCGTACTGTTCGTTTGCTGCAAAACAAAAGTTTTCCCTTCCGCCAAACTGCCAGCCTTTAGTATCCATAGCGAAATCAGCTTCCATCCAAAGTCTGCGGTAAAATTCCAGAAGAAAACCACATATTTTCCGGTAAGCATCAGCAGGTTTTTTAGAAACTCCGAGGTGTTCAGGCGTTGCCACTATGCTGTACGTTAGCTCTTTGTGGTGGTATATCATCCCCCCGCCTGTTATACGTCGAACTATCGGAATGTTTCTGGCAGTGCATTCAGCAGCGTTCAAAAAGTCACTTATTTTTTGAAACCGCCCTATAGAAACTGCGGCAGGTTCCCAGCCATAAAGACGAAGCACAGGACTGCTGCCCTCTTTGAAATTAATAAGAAGAGCCTCATCCAGTGCCATGTTTTCATATCCGTTCAAAAAGCCAGTATCAATAAGCCGCCATTTAGTCATCGACTGTATCTGACATCCACTTGTCTGGCAGCAAGTGTTTCATCAAGCCTTGTTACAGGTCTGGTGACAGGCGCCTCATGAAGGCTGTCAGGATCTTTCTCTGTCATTTCAGCAATCTCTATCATAGCTTCACAAAAAATATCCATTGTCTGTTTGCTTTCTGTTTCTGTGGGCTCCACCATCATAGCTTCTGGAACTATAAGCGGAAAATAGACTGTCGGCGGATGAAAACCTCTGTCTATCAAAGCTTTTGCTATATCAAGAGCGTGAACACCTTTTTCCGCCTGTTTCGAAGCAGAAAAGACACATTCGTGCATGCATGTTTTGTCGTATGGGAGGTGATAGTACGGCTTCAGCCTGTGCATCATATAGTTAGCATTCAGCACAGCCTTTTCAGCCACATCGCGAAGCCCGTCTGAGCCCATCATTAGCGCATAAGCATACGCCTTCACCAGTACTCCGTAGTTGCCGAAGTATGATGTTATGCGTGCAGAATCCACACCTTTCGTGTTCAGCTCAAACTTTTCGCCGTTTTTAACAACAGCCGGTTTAGGCAGAAACGGAATAAGTTTCTCTTTACAGCCGACAGGTCCGGAACCGGGACCGCCAGAACCGTGAGGTGTGGCGTAGGTTTTATGGAGGTTCACATGAACCACGTCAAAACCAAGGTCGCCCGGGCGAACCTTTCCAAGTATGGCATTAAGGTTTGCGCCGTCATAATAAAGCAGTGCATCGTATGAATGTGCTATATCGCTGATCTCTTTAATGTATGGGTTGAAAACGCCGAGGGTGTTCGGATTGGTCATCATAACCGCCGCAACCTCATCGTTCATCTTCTCTCTGAATATGTCCAGATCCATATCGCCATAGTCCGCTGTAGGGACAGTTATTATTTCGTACCCCATCATGGACGCTGTTGCCGGGTTTGTTCCATGGGACGAATCAGGAACTATCACATATCTCTTTTTGTTCCCTTTTGCTCTGTGGTAGCTAGCTATCAGCATAATACCAAGCATCTCACCGTGTGCTCCGGCAAGAGGCTGTGTGGTCACAGCATCCATACCAGTCACCTCTGCCAGATGTTTTTCCAGCTCGAATATCATCTCCAAAGCGCCCTGACATCTGTCAAGCGCACCGGACACTGGCATCATAGGGTGCAAAGAGCCAAAGCCGTCCAGCCTTGCAGCTTTTTCACACACCTTAGGGTTATATTTCATGGTACAGGAGCCTAGCGGATAAAAATGAGTATCCACTGAAAAGTTTTTCAGTGAGAGGTTTGTGTAGTGACGCACTACGTCAAGCTCCGAATATTCGCCTATCTCTGCGGGTTTAGCCCGTCTGAGCGAATCTGACATCTCAGCCTTTGAAACATCCATTACAGGAAGCGATGCACCACATCTGCCCTTCACTGATTTTGTAAAAAGAAGTTCGCTCATAAAGCACCCCCTATCTCACTTACCAGTGTATCGATATCCTGCTTTGTCCGAAGCTCTGTAACAGCTACAAGAAGCTTGTTTTCAGCATCGTTTATATAGTTATTCATTGGAATTCCCGCCAGTATCCCTTTATCAGCAAGCTTTAGGCAAACATCTTCCGCTTTTGCCGAAAGTTCAACAACAAACTCGTTAAAGGTCTCACCATCAGCCACTTTCACGCCTTTCACTTTTGCAAGCTCAGATTTGGCATATTCCGCCTTACTCTTGCAGAGGGAGGCAGCATCCATAAGCCCTTTCTCACCCATGAGCGACATGTAAAAAAGCCCGTTCATGGCGCAAAGTGACTGGTTACTGCAAATGTTTGATGTGGCCTTTTGTCTTCTGATATGCTGCTCTCTGGCCTGAAGAGTAAGAACATATCCGTCACGCCCTTTTGTGTCCACGGTCTTGCCCACAATCCTGCCCGGCAGATTTCTTATGTGTTTCATCGTTGTGGTCATAAAACCAAAATATGGACCGCCGAAACTGAGCGGATTTCCGAGTGACTGGCCGTCACCTACAGCAATGTCGAATCCCATATCGCCGGGGGTTTTTATGAGGCCGAGAGAGATAGGATAAACAGAAACCACAGATACGGCTTTATCTGCGTGTATCTTTTCGTTTATCTCTGTATAGTCTTTCACTGTTCCGTCAAAAGCTGGGTTCTGAAAAATAAATCCTGCTGTTTGCCCGTCCAGATAGTTGTTTATTGAATCGTCCGAACCATATTCGATGTCTGCGACTTCCACCTCCAGAAAACTAAGATAGGTTTTAACTATCTCTTTCTGCACTGGATTCACAGAGCCATCTAAAACTATTCTGCTGCGTTTTTTTGATATACGCAGCGCCATAAGAGCAGCTTCTGCCAGTGCCGTTCCGCCGTCGTACATGGATGCGTTTGATGCTTCCATCCCTGTAAGCTCGCACATCATGGTCTGGAATTCGTAAAGAACCTGCAAAGTGCCTTGTGACGCCTCTGGCTGGTAAGGTGTGTATGCTGTGTAAAATTCCGGTCGGGACGAAAGAGCGTCCACTGCGGCGGGGATAAAGTGTTCGTATACTCCTCCACCCAGAAAACAGACCATGTCTGCATCATTCTTGCCGGCAAGTTTTTTCATTATCTTCATTGTCTCTGACTCACTGATACCTACAGGAAGGTCAAACTTCTCTGTTTTCAGCTCGTCCGGAATAGGTGAGAATAGATCACTGACCTGCGAAACACCAATGGTTTCAAGCATCTCAGCAGTCTCCTCGATAGTGTGTGGTGTGAATTTCATAATTTTTCCTAGTCTAGTGTTTCGAGGTATGCATCGTATTCTTCAGCTGTCAAAAGCCCTTCTCTATCAGTATCGGTGATCTCAAGAGTGACTATCCAGCCTTCGTCTTCAGCACTTTCATTTACTATTTCAGGTGTTTCCATAAGTTCGTCGTTTGTGGCTGTAACAACGCCGGAAACTGGGGCATAAATGTCACTTGCAGCTTTCACTGATTCTACGCTGCAGAAAGTCTCGCCTTTAACAAGGTCTTCACCAACATCCGGAACCTCTACATAGGTTATATCACCAAGCTGCTCTGCCGCATAAACAGAGATACCTATTGTTCCTGTTGTACCTTCGATCTTGACCCACTCATGCTCTTTTGTGTAAAAAATCTTCATCTAAAATCTCCGCAAAGTTATTTTTTTCTGGCTGTGCCGCCTTTGTAAAAGGGGAGTTCACATATTTTTGCATCTATCTGCGTTTTACCGCTGACAATCTTTATCTGCTGGCCTGTCTTGCTGAAATCTGTCTCCACAAGACCAAGCCCAATACCTTTTTTCAACATAGTAGAGAAGACACCACTGGTAACTTCGCCTATGATTTTTCCATCTGCATGTATCTCGTACCCGTGTCTGGGTGAACGTCTGGTTGCGGCCTCAAATGCTATCTTTACCCTGTCTGTTCCATTCTCGTTCTGCTTTCTTAAAACATCTGCACCGATAAAGTCTTTGTCAAAAGTGACAAAAAACGGCAATCCGGCCTCCACAGGTGTTATGTTTTCGTCCAGCTCCTGACCGTAAAGAGAGAGCCCGACCTCTAACCGTAGAATGTCCCTTGCACCAAGTCCGGCAGGCTTCACCCTCTCGTCTGCAAGCAGGCTGTCCCATATCTTTTCAGCTTGTGAGACATCAGAGTATATCTCATAGCCAAGCTCGCCTGTGTAGCCCGTCCGGCTGATAAGTATCTCCTTATCATCAAATGTGACGTGTGAAAAGCCAAAATACTTCATGTTGTCAAAATCAGCATCAAAGATGTCTTTCATTACATCTTTGGCAAAAGGTCCCTGAACGTCTATCTTTGATATCTTTTCTGAAATATTTACAAATTCTGATGAGCCGTCAAGGAGTGAGTTCATGTAGTTAAAATCGTTTTCACAAGTTGCAGCGTTCACAACAATCATAAGCTCATCCTCTGCCAGACGATAAACTATAAGGTCATCAACAACGCCGCCGTCTTCATTCATGAGAAATCCATACTTGCATCTGCCCACAGGTATTTTCTCTATATAAAAAGATACTGCTTTTTCTATGCCGGAAGTCGCAATATTGCCTTTAAATCTGAATTCTCCAATGTGGCAAGTGTCGAAGACTGAAACACTCTTGCGACACTGCTCGGTCTCTGCAATAATCCCTTCGTACTGAATGGGCATTTCCCATCCGCCAAAAGGAACCATCTTCGCTTTCAAATCCGTATGTTTCTGGAATAGGACGGTTTTTTTATCCACAGATGTCACCTCTTGCATATATGATTAGACGTGTCTAGTACCAATTATACAGAAAAAATACCTCAATAAAATGTTAAATACATTATTAATTTTCGAGAAAAAAGTTGATGAGTGTTCAGAACAATTTACAAAAACAGAACAAAAAAAAGCGCAGCCTTTTGACTGCGCTTATCGGTAATTATAATCCTTTTATCATCTCCGCCAGATGCATCACCTTCTGCTTCCGCCCGTATTTGTCTATCCCGCCTTTTATCTGGATAACACATCCGGGGCAATCTGTAAGAACTATGTCAGCACCCGTTGCTTCTATATTTTCTATCTTTTTGCCAAGTATACCTTTTGACATCCCCGGAAAATCAACAGACCAGCTTCCGCCAAATCCGCAGCATACATCCGCATCTGTCAAAGGTACAAAATTATCACCAAAAATACCTTTAAGAAGTTCTTCCGCATTTGTGCCCAGCCCTCTCTTCTGGTGGCACGGGGAATGATATGTCACCTTTTCAGCACTTTCTGCGCTAATCTTCACGCCCTCTTTCTCTAGGAAGTTCGCCAGCGAAATAACCTTCTTTGATATCTTTTCAGCTTTTTTGTACATATCCGGATTCTCAGACATATGATGCAGAAAATCATCCTTAACAGCGAAACCGCAGCTTGGACATAAAACTATATATGCATCGTAATCTTCCGGATTTTTCATCATAGCCAGATTTTTTTCTATGGTTTTTTTACCGCCTTCACCGTCTCCGCCGTGCAGAGCAGGGAGTCCGCAGCATACTGATTTTTCGGGTACATCCACCTGATATCCTTTCCGTTCCAGAAGCTCCACAAGAGCAACACCCATTTGAGGGTAGAAATACTCAACAGCACACCCCTGATAAAAGAATACTTTTTTGCCAGTATTTTCAGAGGTCTTGTCTCTGTCTTGGTAAATTTCTGTAAAAGTTTTTTCTGCTATAGAAGGAAGTTCTCTGAAATTCCGTTCCCCTGCCATGGGGATGCTTTTTATTGACCCGTCTTTAACCAAAGGCTTTGCAAATATTCGGCCGATACCCATAACATTTTTGAAAAGGTCTGGTCTGGACATAACACTTGAGTAAAGGAATTTTCTTCCAAAGCCCAGCCCGTATTTTTTGCCGCTGTAAATGTTCAGCTCAGCTATTATTTTCTGAAGGTCTATGCCTGAAGGGCAGTTTGACGAACACGCCCTGCACCCTATACACATTTTCAGTATATCTTTTGCGTTTTCATCACCGTGAAACATGGCTGTCATAATAAGCCCTATCGCACCAATATAGACATGGCCGAAAACGTGCCCGCCAACCATCTCGTATGCGGGGCATATGTTTGCACAGCTTCCGCAGCGCATGCACTTCAGCGCTTCTGAGAGTATAGGGTGTTCCAGAAAAGGCAGTCTGCCATTATCTAAAAATATATAATGTGTCTCTTTGGTATTGTTATCTGACTTAAACGATTCGTTCTGCCCTTTGATCCATGTAACATAAGTGCTTATCTTCTGACCTGTTGCGCTTTTAGGGAGCATGCGTATCAGTTTAAGGGCTGTTTCGAAATCCGGAACGAGCTTCTCGTAGCCCATCAGCACAAAGTGTACAGGTGGTAGTGATGCAGAAAGTCTTGCATTGCACTCGTTTGTAACTATGCCTATTGTCCCTGTTGAAGCCACAGCGGCGTTTGCCCCTGTGAGTCCTGCGCCCGCTTCAAAATATTCTGACCGAAGCTCTTTACGCGCAATTTTGACCATAGCCTCGATATCTTCTTTGTCAACTTTTCCGCCGAGAGCTTTTTCGAAAAGCTCAGCCACCTGATCTCTTGTTTTATGTATGGCCGGCATAACCATGTGTGACGGATGTTCATGAGCAAGCTGCAGTATCCACTCGCCAAGGTCAGTCTCTACAGGTTTTATACCCTCTTTCTCCAGGTAATCATTCAAATGTATCTCTTCGCTGGTCATTGATTTGGATTTTACAATTGACTTGATACCTTTCTCTTTACAGATTCTGGCAATATATGCGCAGGCATCCTCGCCAGTATCGGCACGATAAACCTTTGCGCCATTTTTGCAGGCGTTCTTTGTGAACTCCTCAAAGAGATCCTCCCCCCTTTTTCTGGTCAATCCTTTGAGGCTGTTCATCTCAGCTTTCATCGCTTCAAAATCCAGCCCTTCATATGCGTTAGCTTTCGACTGCTTATACGCAGAAGCAAAAGTTTTCAGATTCTTGTATAGTTTTTCGTCTTTCAGACTTTTTTTAATTTTTGTTTTCATGTTCATATCAGGCATCCTTTACCACATATACATACATCTTACCGGGGCCATGCACTCCAATTGTCAAAACCCTTTCTATGTCCGCCGTTCTGCTGGCTCCAGTCATAAAAGCTATGAAAGAGGCATCATCAGATGTCATCTCCTGCATATAATCAGCTATATCGAGCAGGCTGTCTTTTAAACATGACAGCGGGAAAACAACGTGCAGATCCTCACACAGACATGTGGCAAGCCTCTTCTGCTCGTCACTGCTGTTAATGACAACAGACCCTGTCTCTGCGATTGCAAAGTCCGCCTGTACAAGAGCGGCTGGAAAACCCTCTTTTGTCATTTCGCATCTGACTAGTTTTTGTCCGCCCAGTTCAGTGTCAACAAACTGGAAGCCTGAGTCCACAGCGTTTAGCTTATATGTCAGCTCAGTTTCTGTGCATACACAGTTGATATTGCTGACAAGTTCAGAGTTTTTTAAAAACAGTTCTAGTAAATTACTCATAATACCCCTTCAAATTGGTCTTACCAATAGTTTAACTTAACAAATCCTGCCCGTCAACCGCTTTATGCTTGCCCCCTAATCAGATAAATTAATTGCAGTATGTTCATTAAAAATAAACATTTTTCACGACTTTCAACCGAAATGCCATATTTTCAACACCTCTTATTGACAATGTCCTGTTAATAACCTAAATTGGTATTACCAATTTATATTAAGAGGTCGCTCTATGCTAGAAAAAAATATTATCAAAAAATTTAAAGATATAGCTGGCGAAAACGTCTGGACAGAAGAGAAAGATATGATGTGCTACAGCTACGATGCAGCATTTGGCGAACAATGCCCGCCAGACGTTGTTGTAAAGCCTGCCACATACGAAGAAGTATCTGAGACCATTAAAATATGCAACGAAAACAGCATCCCTATTATTACAAGAGGTGCCGGAACAAACCTTTCCGGCGGAACAGTTCCAGCTTCGAAGGGTGGCTGTGTGCTTCTGACAAGCGGGCTTAATAAAATATTAGAGATAAACACTGAAGACATGTATGCAGTTGTGCAAACAGGTGTTGTAACTGCTGATTTAGCTGCTGCTGTTGCTGAGCATGGACTTCTGTATCCACCCGACCCGGGCAGTATGAAATCGTCAACCATTGGCGGAAACGTTGCTGAAAACGCAGGCGGACTTCGCGCTCTTAAATATGGCGTTACAAACGACTACCTGATGGGCACAAAATTCTTTTACACAGAGGGCAACCTTATCATTTCTGGCGGCAAAACAGTAAAACTTGTAACGGGGTTCAATCTGAACGGCCTTATGGTGTCCTCCGAAGGGTTGCTTGGGGTTATGGTTGAGCACATTATGAAGATAGTTCCACCTCCGGCCGCATCTAAAGCTATGATGGTCACTTTTGACGACATAATGAACGCCTGCCGTGCGGTATCCGGTATTATAGCAAATAAAGTAACGCCTGCTACGCTTGAGCTTATGGACAGCTTTACTATAAAAACTGTAGAAGAAGCTGCAAAAATTGGTCTTCCTACAACAGCAGACGGACTGCTTCTCATCGAAGTAGACGGACACCCTGCAGCGGTTGAGGACGAATTTCAGATTGTTAAAAGAATATGCGAAGAGCTGGGTGGGCAGGTTCAGGTTGCAAACAACGCAGAAGAACGTGACAAAGTGTGGGAAGCTCGCCGGAAGGCTCTAAGCTCTCTTGCAAGGCTGAGGCCGACACTTATTCTGGAAGATGCCACAGTGCCAAGGAGCAAAATACCTGCTATGATGCAGGCTCTGAAAGACATAACAAAGAAATATGACCTAACAATGGGTACTTTCGGACATGCCGGAGATGGAAATCTCCATCCAACAATCCTCACTGACAAACGCAATAAAGAGGAGATGGAACGTGTACACAAAGCTGTTGACGAGATATTTGCTGTTGCGCTTAAGCTGGACGGAACAATAAGCGGCGAGCACGGTATCGGAAGTGCAAAAGCAAAATATCTGGAGATGGAAGTAGGTAAAGGAACCATAGAATATATGAGACGGCTTAAAGCGGGGATAGACCCGAAAAACTTACTCAATCCACATAAAATGGGACTGTAAATGAACGATATAGTAAAAGAACTACAAGAACTTGAAGAGATGATGCTCCAGTGTATGAAGTGCGGAACATGCCAGTCAGACTGCCCGCTCTACCGTACTGACCAGCGTGAATCATCTGTGGCAAGAGGTAAAATTTCTCTGCTCCAGTCAGTATACGAAGGGCGTATTGAAGATGCCGGAGAGATCCTTGAACATATAGACAAATGCCTGCTATGCGGACGCTGTAAACACGTCTGCCCGAGCGGCGTGAGAACAGACGAAATCTTCCTGAAAGGGAAAGAAGTCTTACGTAAAATAAAGAAACTTCCGAAATGGCAAAAGAGCATCCTCTCTATAGCTATGGAGAAACCTGAGCTTATGGCTAAGCTTTCGCCGCTGATGCACATGGGGCTCAAATTCGGAAGTAAAAAGATAAAAGACGACATATATAAACCACTGCTGCCTCAGCTAGGCGGAAGACATGTTGTCTCTGTTAAAAGCAAACCATTTTCAGCTACCCACGGCGGGTTTCATAAGGCAAAAGGGGAAGAGGTGGACACAGTTCTTTTTTACCCCGGATGTGCTGTGAATTTTATATATACCGATTGGGGGGAAGCTGTCATTGAAGTTCTGAACCATTTTGGCGTTTCAGTGCATGTTCCTAAAACTAACATCTGCTGCGGAGTGCCTGCTGCAACAATGGGCGAGCTTGAGCTTTATAAAAAGATGGTAAATGAAAATTTAAACCTATTCGAGAATTTTGAAGCCAGCCACATCATAACCGTGTGTCCGACTTGCAGATACGGACTTTATGAAATGGGCGAAAAACAAACCGGCAGAAGATCTAAGGCAGACACCACAGATGTACTTGTTTACCTGAAAGAAGTTTTAAATGTAGACTTTAAATCTGAAAGAACAGGCACTAGCACTATACACTTTCCATGCCACTATCAGCAGGATAAGCACGGTGTGGTGGAAAGCTTTGTAAAAGAAAACACTTCTACTGATTATAAAAAACTCAAAAACCAGAGCTGTTGCGGTTTTGCAGGGACTTTCAGCATGAAACACTACGACAGATCCAAAGGTTTTGCCATGACAAAGACAGAAGAGTTTGCAGATAAAAATGTAGATGTGGTATATTCACCTTGTCCGGGATGTTCCATGCAGCTAACTGATGGTGTGACTACCGCAGGGGCTGACATAGAAGTAATACACCCGATTTTAGAAATATACAGACAGATAAAAGGGTAAAAATGAAGTTTGATAAAGTGAAACAGAAAAAGATATCCGACATTATATATGAGCAGCTCAAAGAAAAGATAGTAAGCTCTACACTGCCCCCCGGCGACAGGCTTCCTCCAGAGAGGGAACTTGCAGCAATGATGAGCGTCAGCAGACCTTCGCTGAGAGAGGCTCTGCACAAACTTGAGGCTCAGGGACTTGTAGAACAGATACAGGGGGACGGCACATACGTACGCTCCATGGCATCTGGCTCTGTGGATAAAGTGTTCGAGGAATATTTCAAAAGTCATAACGGGCTTATGCACCTTATGGAAGTTCGAAAGATTCTGGAGACCTGGGCAGCCAAAACGGCAGCCGAACGAGCCACGGATGAAGAGCTGAAAATAATGGAAGATTATCTGAAAGAGATGAAGACAGCACTTGATAACAAAGAGGTGGGTCACATACCTGATGCAAACTTTCATAACACTATCTCTTATGCCACACACAATTTCCTGCTTATCCACCTTATGAACAGTATCTATGAGTGGGTAGAAAAGGTCAGCTATGAGGTGAGATCCAGGCTTTTCAAAGATCATGATAAATTTTCACACCTATATGACCAGCACGTTGCAGTGTTTAAAGCTTTGAAAGCTAAAGACCCTGAAGGCGCTTATGCGGCAATGCTTGCCCACATGGATTATATCGTTACTGAAATAGAAGAGATGCAGAAAACCACAAATTAACCTTAAAATAGAAAGGCGGGACATTTACTGCCCCGCCTAACTCCCGCATTGGCTTTTTATTCAAAAGAATAGTTTAATAATCTGACAACTATGATATCTCTGTACCGTCATCAGTATACTGGTTAAATGTTACTATATTTGTTCCCGCATCAAAAGAGAAGTCTCCGGTAATTTGCACAGTGGCTGTATCGCCTGAGTCGTTTGATCCTGTGAATACTCCTTCACCCCGATGCTCCCATCCGTTCATATCAAGCGTGTCGTCTTTTCCGCCTGCTATCTGAAGTATATTATCATCGTCAGTTACCTGCAGAACAGACTCTATGGAAAGGTTTTCTATTGACTGCGCCTGAGACGAATTCATATGAACAGCCTCAAGGCCTTCCATTCCTGCAAAGTCGATATCTCCGCCTTCATCCAGAACAGACAGTACGTTATTGTCAGAATCAGAAAACTCTGCAGACACTGGTTTCAAAGCAAAACCTGTCTGAGTGCCGGACTGATTGCCCTGTCCGTTATCACCGCCGTCAAATGCTATGTATCTGAACGGGGTGTCTGATGTAAATGTAGCTGTCCCGTCATCGTTTAAAGTGACAAAAGGTCTGCCGTCGTTAGTGTTTGAACCGTCAGCATAATCTATCCTGTCGCCTTCTGCGTCATAGATGTCCCAAGTGCTTCCGCCAACTTCACCTTTCACTTCAAAGGTCACACTGTCCACAAGACCTTTCATGTCGAAAACAACAGCCTCGTCTGTCTCTATAGCGTTCGGGTCATCGCCATTATTGTTACGCTCTACAGCATCCACAGCATAAAAACCATCATTATCTATAGTCAGGTCTGCATTGTCAGCCCCTGTAGTTTTCAGACTGTTGTTATTAGCGTATGTGTGTCCTTTGAAAGCTTCAGCTTCAAAATCATCATAAGATGATATGTCAGCAACACGCTCATAACTCTCAGGCACTGTGATGTTTACAGATGTCACAGCAATATTGCTGTCTGATTTTCCATCATTAACATTAACAGATATATCTCTGTCTGTGTCTGTTTCATCAGTGGTGCTGAAAGTTACTGCCTTGACAGCACTTTCAAAATCAGCATTTGTTGTTGTAGCACCGTCTTTAGGAGTTATGGTCACTGTTGTGCCGTTGTTAACCACATCCAAGAGGCTAGTGTCTATACCGTCAGAATTAAGTGCATCACCATCTTTCGCATCGTTGATAACAACGGATGCGTTACTCATAGTATCGCTGTCTGCATCTGTTATATACATATCTGAGTCTGCGATAGCTGTTCCGGCTTCACCTATTACATAATCTGTCTCAAAGCCTGTAGGTTCTGCATCACCAAACACAAGTGGATCATCACCGTTCAGATCTATAAACGGAGCATCATTTACTGGTGTTACTCCTATCTTGACTGTGGCTGTGTCTGTTCCCCCTTTGCCATCTGTGATGGTATAAGTGAAACTGTCTGAGCCGTTATAGTCAGCGTTCGGTGTATAAGTAAATGTGCCGTCACCATTCTGAGATACCGTGCCGTTTTCAGGCTGAACAAATGACTCTACAGTAAGTGTATCGCCATCTAAGTCTGTGTCGTTGCTTAGTAAGTTAAACGTAACGGCTGTGTCTTCAGTAGTCTCCACTATGTCTTCAGCCGCCTCTGGTGCATGTTCAGCTGTAAGCACTGCTGATGGTTCGATATCGAATGTCACTGTTGCAATATCAGACTCTTTGCCATCTGAATCTATAGTGGCGTAAGTGAAAGCATCAGTTGTTGTCGCGCCAAACTCAATATACTGTAGTGTATAGTTAGAGTTGGTGGTGCTTTCAACAGTTAACACAAGCGAATAAAATTCGAGATCGCCCGTATTAAAAGAGTTAGTCTCATTGCCATTGTCATTTTGAACAAAACCTTCTGCAACAAAATTTCCGTCTTCATCATATGTTGTCCAATGAGCAAAAGCGTTAACTCCAGACTCAAAGTGGCCTCCAAGCCCTGCAAGACCTACTGTTGCGTTTGACACAGGGTTGTCGAATTCTATTGTAAGGTTTTCGTGTCTTTCTATCTGACCGTCGTCGCCGCTATTACTGACAACTCCGAGCCCGAAGCCTTCGTGATTGTTTATCCCTGAATAATCGCTGAAGCCTACTCCTTCATTTGAAGCAAATATTGTCGCCGTTACTTCACCAGACTCAAAACGTATATTGCCCTCATCCTCGCTATATGTTCCCCAGTCATTAATTGACCCTGAACCTTTGGAGCCCATAAGAACTGAAACATTATCGTCAGCATTACCGTCGAAAACATATTTTATATCGGAGGCATCTGAAACTATATCACCAGTACTCAGGACATTGCCGTCAAGGTCTTCGAGATGCCCGTGTTCTGGTAATGACTCAATTCTAATTGATGTCTCATTAGCGTCAGAACGGTTTGCATCATCCTCAAGATCAGTAGCCACAGAATCAAGGCTGAATACTGCCTGTCCGTCTTCCACAGATACAGACTTATCTTCTGATTCAGGGGCTGTGTTGTATGCAAGGGTTGCACCTGCCGCCAATGCAAATGTTACAGTAGATTCGTTACCCGTAAGTCCATCAGAATCTTCCGCTGTATAGTTAAAAGAGTCCGACATATCAGCGTTATTGTACTGGATATACTGAACTGTATAGTTTGAGTTGCTGTTTGTGGATACGTCAAAAGTAAGCTGATCAAATGCAACAGGGTTGCCCTCTTCATCAGTTACACTTATCTCCGCAGTAACATAAGAGTCGTTCGTTTTTGTCACAAAGCCGGAAGCAACAAGAACCATATCTCCGTTCTCGTTTTCTGCATATGCATTCCAGTTAGCCTGAGCGTCCTGTGATGCGCCGTCCACAAAGTGACCGCCTAGCCCTGATAAGCCAACCACGCCGTTTGTTACTTTCTGGTCAAAGTCTATCGTGATTTTTTCGTTCGGTTCTATCTGCCCTTCGTCACCACTAGCAGTTACGCCAATTCCAAGACCGAGATGATTGCCTATATCTTCATTAAAGCCAATCTCTGCCGGATTGCCTTTATATGTAGCTGTAATAGTAGCGCCAAGCCCATTAGCAGGCTCGAAACGTATTGAGCCGTCATCCTGCACATCGCCCCACTGAGATATAGCACCAGGCTCGCCTGTGCTTCCCATGAAAACAGTTGCGTTATAGCCTTCATCTGCCACATAGGTTAAGTCGCTTATGTCTGAGAGCTTATCGCCAACCTGAACCTCATCACCAGCAGCATCAAAAAGCTTTCCATGCTCTGGAAGCGAGTTGATTACAATATTTGTAGTCATATCTGCGGAGGAATCATCCTCGGTGTCTTTTGCGCCACCTTCGCTGAAGTCGTCCAACGCAAATGTCACTTTACCATCAGCATCCACAGAAACTGTTTTGTCGCTTGTTTCCGGTGCGTCATTTACTGATGTTATGCCGATGTTCACTGTGGCTGTGCTTGTTCCGCCCTTACCATCTGTAATGGTGTAGGTGAAACTGTCGGAACCGTTGTAATCAGCATTCGGTGTGTAAGTAAATGTACCATTCTCGTTAAGTACAGCAGTTCCGTTAGTGGGCTGAGCAAATGACTCTACTGTAAGTGTGTCACCATCAACGTCAGTATCGTTAGTAAGTGCGTTAATTGTGAGTGATGTATCTTCCGCAGTAG
>PKTM01000022.1 GCA_002869145.1 Denitrovibrio sp. | reverse complement strand
CTGATTGTTTACAGTAACACCAGCCGAGCGCACTCTCTTAATAGCTTCTGTTGCCTCTGGTGTTATCTCTGACGGATGGTTGAAGTGTGTAGGCATATAAAGCATTTTGTCGTTACAAAAATCCCTCAGAACATCTATAACATCATCCTCAAAAAACCTGATAGGGTAAACAACAGGAGCTCTGGTGCCTATCCTTACATAGTTCAGGTGAGGAATATCTCTCAGTGAGTCGAGTATACGCTTGAGAGCATCTGTCGGAAGCAGCATAGGGTCGCCGCCTGAGATAACAACATTCGTTATCTCCGGGTGATCCGCAATATATTCTGATGCTTTTTCAAAATTCTTTACGGTCTGCTCATTAGGAAGCCCTACCATACGCTTTCTGAAACAGTGTCTGCAATACATTGAACAGTACTCTGTTGCTACAACCAGTGCTGTGTAGCCATATTTATGCAGTATACCGTTCCCTTTGTCGTGTTTGTCGTCGCCGTAAGGGTCTTTTGTGGTGGCGCCCATGTCGCCTGCCACTATGAGTTCGTCAACCTCAGGTACAGCCAGCCTTCTTATCGCATCTTTTCTGTCGCTGCTGTCCATAAGCCCAAGATAATACCTGGGAACATTTATAGGATGGTGGTCTTCCACCTCTTTAAGTTTTTTCTCAAGCTCCTCGTCAAGAGCGACGTACTGTTTGAGTTCTTCCACACTTGTAATATTGTTAGCAAGCTCCTGTTTCCAGTCTGTGTCAAACAAGTTGACAGTCTTTAAATCATCGATCAAATCATAATTCATATTTACTCCATTTGTTGTCAATACAACTATTATTTTAAACGAAAATAATCATATGTCAAATTTGCGAGGACAAAAGTCCGCCTTGCAAGGCATATACATGCTTGTAATCACTTCGTTCTTTTGAGATAATCAGCAATATGAAAAATGAGATTTTTAACTATACATATATAATTATAGGCTCAGCACTGCTGGCATTCGGCGTGGTATCCTTCATTATCCCCGGACAAATTGCCACAGGCGGCACACCGGGTATAGCCATACTTCTGCACTATGTCACAGGCTTGCCCACTGGTATGCTTATGGTTGCTGTAAACATACCTCTGCTTGCTGCCGGAATGAAGGTCTTAGGTAAACGATTTGCGTTGCGTACTGTTTTTGCCATATTCTTTTCATCGGCACTCATAGACCTTTTTACACAGTTCTTTCACATTCCAGCCCTGACAGAGAGCACCATGCTTGCCACTTTATACGGGGGAATAACAGTCGGTGCGGGAGTCGGTCTTATACTGAAAGGGAATGCATCCGCGGGCGGCTCCAGTATAGTAGCAAAGCTTGTCGCTGCGCGTTCCTTCATAAAGCCGGGTCAGGTAATAATGTTCATAGACCTGATAATCATAGTTTCATCCGGCTTCATCTTTCACGATATAGAAAAAGCTCTCTGGTCTCTTATAAATATATATGTAATAGGAAAAGTTGTGGATATCGTGCTTACAGGTGCATCTACGGAAAAAGTGGTGCACATAGCAACAGAAAATGCTCAGGAACTTTCTGAACAAATCCAGAAAAATATCGGCCTGCACGGAAGCGTTCTGACTGGAACAGGCTTAACTACTGACGAAAAGAAAACAATTATTTTCCTTGTGGTTGAAAACAGAAAGATAAGCCAGTTAAGAGGCCTCATAAAAGAGACAGACCCGAAAGCATTCATGGTGGTCATGGAAGCTAAGGAACTGCTCGGCCGGGGTCACGGTTACTAGCATTACTTGTCCTTTGAAAGCTCCTGCCATGTATGACACTGCAAAAAAGAGCCATCAACATTCTCTTCCATAACCTGAAAAAGCTTCCATGGAACTGACATAGCCATGACATTCTCGCCAAAAGCGCTCCGCAGATAAAGCCTTGAAGACAAATCCATCAGCGATGCCACAGCTTTAGGATGCTCCTTATCACCTTCTGCATAGGAGTGAATACCAAGGGACTGACAGCCGCCGGCAAAAGGGAATTTTACATTGTCATTACCCGGTGATGAGTAGTTCACAAGAACGCCTATGGCTGCAAACTGGTCAGGATCGCTGAAAAAAACTATAGATACAGGCTTCTCTTTTTCGGGATCAACTTCAGAAAGTGGTTTATATATGACATATTCTGTTGGAATATCTATAAGTGGAAGATCGTCTATAAATTCATGTACATCTTCCGGTGTTTTTATGTAGCGCTCGCCTTGTAGAAATTGCTCTATAAACTCGGGTTTTGCAAACTGCTTCATCCCTTCGGCAACTGCTTCACACATTTCGTCCCCTTTGTTGCCGCTGGAAAGAAATCTGCAGAAACATTCAGTACCGCCCGGAAAATTCTCATATTGATCGCCAAACCCAACACCTGTCCCCCCACCGAAACAACCAAATGTTTTTCTGGAACAAACAGCAGTGTTGCCCTTGGCAGCACCGGACATCAGCCAGAGTGTGCATCCCCAAGTTTTCTCTTTAAACTCAACAGCTTTCTCTGGTTTTTCATCCGAAAATATCACAGCAACAGGCTGTACAGCAAGTTTGATTGCTTCTGCTATTTGACTATACATATATTACCCCATATACATCTTTATAATTACTATATCACGAATTATAAGATTTTTCTTAGCTTCATTCAGATACGATAATATTAAGGGATTTACTGCTGTATTCTTGAGATTTGACACTTGCACAGCTTGATTTTGTGATGTGATTAACCACTAGATTGAGGCTATAGGTTCCTGACTTTGTGAATTTAATTTTCATCCCGCCGTCAGTTTCAACATATGAAAAACTGCTGTAGTCTCCATTTTCGGGTACAAGGTTCAGGTTATAAAAATCTCCGCCGCCAATTTTGCCTG
>PKTM01000023.1:363-61100 GCA_002869145.1 Denitrovibrio sp. | reverse complement strand
GTCGCCCAGCTTTTCTGATTTTCAGCTTAGTTCCTGTAAGTTTTTCTGTTAGGCTTGTAAATGATTCATCTCCACAGGGTCTGCCTGTTCGTGTCTTTTCTTCAAGGGTGTCATAATTATCAGATTGTTTTAAAAGTATAGCTTTCATGTCGTCTTGATTTAAGGAACGGTCTTTTATTAATGCGTCACTATTTTTTATGCAAGCATTAAATGCAGTGCTGCTCCATTTGTAATCCCACGGTAATTCAACCATTTTGTCTTTACCGGATTTCCTTCAACATAAGAGTCCAAAATATTATTTTGCGTAATTGTGTATAACGAGTTCAAAATTAATAAATTATGTGCTAATGTCTTCCATAAGTATTCAATTCAGAATCTAGGAGGTTTTTTATGTTAAAAAGAATTTTTATCATGACGTTAGTTGTTTCTTTGTTTATTAGCTGTGCAAAAAGAGTTCCACATACTGTGCAGGCTTATCAGCCTGGAGATGAAGCAAGGAAATGTTCATCATTGCTGAGCGAAGTGTCCTATTATCATAATAAAATTAGTGGGAAAATGGGTGAAGTAAATAGTAGAACTGGCAAGAATGCTGCTCTGGGTGTTGCGGGTGTCTTTCTTATCGTTCCATGGTTTTTTATGGATATGAGTGGTGCAGAGAAAACAGAATTAGAGTCATATAAAATGAGAATAGATCGTTTACAACTTATTGCAATGGATAAAGAGTGTAATTTTACTCCAGTAAAATTTGAAAATATCGAGGAAAAAAATTCTGAAGCAAGGAATGAACTAGAAAACAGTGAAACTCCTGAATAGAGCTTTTTACTTTATTGTTTTTAATAAATATAATTGTTTGAAGTAGTTGATGTACAGTTATAAATTAACTTATGTCCGGTAAATTTAGCTATAATCACACACTATAAGTAAACTCTCTTTATGGTTACAACATTTTTACAACACAGCTAGAAATAAGAAAAGCCTCTGAGAAATCAGAGGCTTTATAATTTATTGGTATATTTTGTTTTAAAATGGTGCCCAGGGACGGAATCGAACCATCGACACGTGGATTTTCAGTCCACTGCTCTACCGACTGAGCTACCTGGGCATTTCCTGTTCAAAAGCGAGATATGAAAATATCGAAAAACACCTGCCTTGTCAATATGTATTTCAAAACTTTCTGAAAAAAGATTTATCCATGTTTTTGTTGAATGATGGAGCTTTTTTATCAAAAAGAGGACTTCTGGTGACGAAAATGTGAAAAATGCCATAATAACGCTGTGGACTATGAGGAATATTAGCTTTTAGTACTTTAAATACTTTAGAAAATGTTATATATTGCGAAGTTATGCTGATTAAGGCTCAGTTTTTTGTTCAGAAGCCATTCCCCAGCGTATCAGAAAACAATTTATAGAGGTGTGATTAATGCATAATAAGAATTACCTGTTTACATCAGAGTCAGTAAGTGAGGGACACCCTGACAAGATGGCAGATCAGATATCCGATGCAGTGCTTGACGCAATGCTTGCGGAAGATCCATTCAGCAGGGTAGCCTGTGAGACTTTGATAACAACTGGGCTTGTAGTGGTTTCAGGTGAAGTAACAACAAAAACATACGTAGAGATCCCGGATATAGTTCGCAAGACAATTCGCGAGATAGGTTATACAAGTTCTGATCAGGGTTTCGACTGCGACACATGCGGTGTTATGGTAACTCTTGATAAGCAGTCAGAAGACATTGCAATGGGTGTAGATGTCGGCGGTGCAGGCGATCAGGGGATAATGTTCGGATTTGCCTGTGACGAGACCGATGAGCTTATGCCTCTCCCTATAACACTTTCCCATAAAATAACAAAAAAGCTTGCAGACCTTAGAAAGAGCGGAGAGCTTGATTATCTTCGCCCTGACAGTAAGTCTCAGGTAACCATAGAATACGATGGTTTCACCCCGGTGAGGATAGATACAGTAGTAGTATCTACCCAGCACTCAGAGAGTGTGAAACTTGATCAGCTTAAGCAGGATGTAATCAACAAGGCGATTCTTGAAGTTCTTCCTAAAGAGCTTGTAACTGGCGACATAAAGTATCACATCAACCCCACAGGCAGATTTGTAATCGGTGGTCCTATGGGCGACTGCGGTCTTACCGGCCGTAAGATTATCGTAGATACATACGGCGGCATGGGTCGTCACGGCGGCGGCGCTTTCAGCGGTAAAGATCCATCTAAGGTAGACCGTTCAGCAGCATACGCAGCCAGATGGGTTGCTAAAAACATAGTGGCAGCAGGTCTTGCAAAAAGATGCGAGCTTCAGCTTGCTTACGCTATTGGCGTAGTAGACCCTGTCAGTGTAATGGTTAACACTTTTGGAACATCCGAGGTTCCCGAGAGCGAGATCGAAAAAGCAGTTAGAAAAGTATTTGACCTGACCCCTAAAGGCATAATGGACGCACTTGACCTCCGTAAGCCTATTTTCAGAAGCACAGCTGCATATGGTCATTTCGGCCGCAGTGAGTTTTCCTGGGAACAGACGAATATGGTGTCGGAACTTAAAAAAGCCGTAGGCTAATTAAAAAAACATCACCCGCAGGGACTCTCTGCGGGTGTTTTACGTTTAGAGGAGATATAAATGTTTGACAGTACGTATCAGTATAAAATAGCAGATATGAGTTTGGCGGAATACGGTCGTAAAGAGATCGAAGTAGCCGAGCATGAGATGCCCGGTCTTATGGCCACCAGAGCGAAATATGCAAAACAGCAGCCTTTAAAAGGTGTTCGTATTTCAGGTTCGCTTCACATGACAATCCAGACAGCGGTACTCATCGAGACACTTGTAGCACTTGGTGCAGATGTAAGATGGGCGAGCTGTAATATTTTTTCCACACAAGACCACGCAGCAGCAGCTATAGCCGCATCAGGCGTTCCTGTTTATGCATGGAAAGGTGAGTCCCTTGAGGAATACTGGTGGTGTACCGAGATGGCACTGAGGTTCCCTGACGGCAAAGGCCCTGAGCTTATCGTTGACGATGGCGGTGATGCCACAATGATGATCCATATGGGCTATAAAGCAGAGCAGGATCCCAGCATACTTGACAAAGAGCCGGAAAGTGCAGAGGAAGGTATATTTCTTGCTCAGCTTAAAAAGATACTTGCAGAAAATCCTAACCGCTGGAAAGACACAGTTGCAGAGTGGAAGGGTGTATCCGAAGAGACAACCACAGGTGTTCACAGACTTTATCATATGATGGAGAAGGGTGAGCTTCTTGTTCCTGCTATAAATGTAAACGACTCAGTTACCAAGTCTAAGTTTGACAACCTTTACGGATGCCGTGAGTCCCTTGTTGACGGTATTAAACGTGCAACAGACGTTATGATAGCGGGTAAAGTTGCTGTAGTTTGCGGNTACGGGGATGTTGGTAAAGGGTGTGCAGAATCCCTCAGAGGTCTTGGTGCTATTGTAATAGTGACCGAGATAGACCCTATTTGTGCACTTCAGGCATCTATGGCTGGCTTTCAGGTTATGCCTGTAGAAGACACACTTGGCAAGGCTGATATATATGTCACCACCACAGGCAACAAAGACATCATCCGTGTAGAGCACATGAGCGAGATGAAGGATCAGGCTATTGTTTGCAACATAGGTCATTTCGATAACGAGATACAGGTTGAGAAGCTTGAGAAGGTTCCCGGAATTATCAAGACAAACATAAAGCCTCAGGTAGATAAATATACATTTCCTGATGGTCACGAGATCTTTATGCTTGCAGAAGGCAGACTTGTGAACCTTGGCTGTGCCACAGGGCACCCATCATTTGTAATGAGCAACTCATTTACAAACCAGACCCTTGCGCAGATAGACCTGTGGAAAAACAAAGAGACTTATAAGCCGGGAGTATATATCCTGAGCAAGGTTCTTGACGAAGAGGTAGCAAGGCTTCACCTGAAAAAAATAGGCGTAAAACTTACCACTCTTACCAAAGAGCAGGCAGAATATATAGGTGTACCAGTTGAGGGTCCATACAAACCGGATCACTACAGGTACTAGGAAGGTTTAGTATATGAAAAAGTATGATGTTTATGGAATGGGCAATGCCCTTGTGGATATAGAATTTTCTGTTAATGACGATTTTCTGAAAGATAGAGGGATAGAGAAGGGTCTGATGACACTTGTGGATGAGGCTCTTCAGAATGACATAATGGAGCACTTCAAAGGCAACGGCGGCGGCAAAGTTGCATGCGGCGGTTCAGGTGCGAATACTGTTATAGGGCTTAGCTATTTCGGCGGAAAAGGCTTTTATACATGCAAGGTGGCAGGTGACGAGCACGGATATTTCTATATGCAGGATATGCACTCGGCAGGTGTTGAAACGAACATAGAAGCTGTTATGAAGGATGGGATAACCGGCAAGTGCCTTGTGATGGTTTCTGAAGATGCAGAGAGGACTATGAATACATTTCTCGGAGTGTCTGAAGTTCTCACAGAGGATGACCTGGACCTTGAAGCTCTCTCTGACTCTGAATATGTGTATATAGAAGGTTACCTTGTTACGTCTGAAACTAACCGCAAGTCGGCTGTCAGAGCCTACAAAGAGGCAAAAGCCAGAGGCGTAAAGGTCGCTCTCACATTTTCCGACCCTGCAATGGTAAAATACTTCAAAGACGGCATAAAAGAGATGGTTGGCGAAGGTGTTGATCTGCTTTTCTGCAACAAAGAAGAGGCTATGCTCTGGACAGGGTGTGAAACTGTGGAAGATACAGCGGAAAAACTGAAAGAGACAGCAAAAAACTTCTGTATGACCTTAGGCGCAGAGGGTGCGCTTATATATGACGGCAGTGAATACATAAAGATAGCGCCTAATCCGGTAAAAGCTGTTGATACCACGGGGGCGGGTGATCTTTTTGCAGGTGCTTTCCTTTACGGTATAACAAACGGAATGACCCATAAGCAGGCGGGAGATTTGGCTAGCCTTGCATCATCTAAAGTGGTGAGCAGATTCGGTCCTAGGCTGACAAAAGAAGAACATCAGCAGATGCTGAATAAATAAACGATAAGCCCTCCAGATGGAGGGCTTTTTTATTATATGGTAAGTGAACAATGTGAAAGCCCGAAAAGAGTGCTTGGGCTGTGTTCAGCGTTTTGTGATATGTTAATCGCTAAATAGTTCGACCGACCGCCAGCGCTATAGTACGCATACTGTCCATCAGCTCTTTGAACTGAGCAGGTGTAAGCGACTGCGCACCGTCAGACCAGGCTTTTGCAGGGTCAGGGTGAACTTCTATAATGAGACCGTCCGCTCCAATGGCTACTGCCGCTTTGGACAGAGGGCCTACATACTGCCAGTGACCAGCCGCATGGCTTGGGTCTATCATGATAGGCAGGTGTGATTTCTCTTTGATAACAGGTACAGCGCTAATATCCAGTGTGTTTCTGGTGGCTGTTTCGAATGTACGAAGCCCCCTCTCGCAGAGGATCACGTTTTTATTTCCTTCGGAAAGAATATATTCAGACGCTGTCAGATACTCTTCTATTGTTGTGGACATGCCTCTTTTGAGCAGTACGGGTTTGTCAGTTTTGCCAAGCTCTGAAAGCAGCGCAAAGTTCTGAACGTTTCTGGCGCCAACCTGAAACATATCTGCATATTTATATACCATATCCACATATCTTGGGTTTGTTACTTCTGTAACGAATGGAAGTCCGGTGACTTCTCTGGCTTTGGCTAGGTTTTTAAGCCCTTCCTCTTCGAGTCCCTGGAAAGAGTATGGTGATGTTCTGGGTTTGAAAGCGCCGCCGCGAATCATCGAAGCACCCGCCGCTTTTATAAGCTCGGCTGTTTTGATGATCATCTCTTCACCCTCAACAGAACATGGACCAGCTATAACAGGTATATTCACCCCGCCGAATTTAACACCGGAAACATCAATGATGCTCGGCTCCGGCTTAACCTCTTTGCTGGCAAGTTTGTATGCCTTGCTGATAGGGACAAGCTTGTCAACGCCGTCCATATTGCCTATCACGTTTACCTTGTCCCGCTGACCTGCTATACCTACAAGTCCTATTACGTTACGCTCTTTACCTTCGATAATATGTGGGCTGAAACCGAGTTCGTCCGCTGTTTCCAAAACACGGGCAAGCTGCTCTTTGTCAGCTCCGATCTTCATTACTACAATCATTTGATGTTCTCCTTATTTGGTAATTTTAGACCAAAAGCGTTCCTGCGGAAACAGAAAAGGCCGCAGGACTTCTAAAAGTGAAGCCGCTGCGGCCTTATTTATCTTTTTTCAAAAACAAAGACCGGATTCAGACGGCTGCACCTTCTGTGCTAAAAAAGTAACCAAAAAAATTGAATCCGAAAAATGTTTTATTGTTCATGAGAGTTTAAATAAACTAAATCGAGTAAAGTGTCAATAAAAAATATTGACCAGATTTGCTCTTTGCGAAAAAAACTTGTATTAATATTCTGTAAGTTATACAAATTAAGTTAGTTAAAACAATAAGGTAAGCATTATGGATAAATATATTACAGATATCTTTGATGAGATGAAAGAAACGCAGAACAGGTTTATGGCCGAATCAACACCTGTTCTTATAGCCATATCTACTGAGATAGCCCAGTGTTTTTTAAACGGCGGTAAACTGATGATTTTTGGTAATGGAGGCTCAGCCTCTGACGCCCAGCATATGGCAGCCGAGTTTGTGAACAGGTTTAAAATGGAGCGCCCGCCGCTTCCGGCAATAGCCATTACCACAGACACATCTATACTCACCTCTATAGGTAACGACTACGAGTTTAACGATATCTTTCTGAAGCAAGTGAGTGCTCTAGGCAACGAAAACGATATGGTTTGGGGGATATCCACCAGCGGAAATTCTGAAAACGTTGTGCGGGCACTTCGTGAAGCGGCCAGAAGTGATATGAAGATAGTCGGCTTCACCGGAAGGGACGGCGGAAAGATGAAAGGGCTTTGTGACCTGCTTTTTCAGTCACCTTCGGAGAATACTGCCAGAATACAAGAGATACACATCGCCGCAGCACATATCATATGTAAGCTTGTGGATGAGATAATGTTCGGAAAGTTCGCAACCTAAGCATGTTACTGCAAAGCAATTTATGGGGTGCAGCACCCCTTATGCATTTTTCTAAGAATAGACCGGAAGGCAGAGTAAGCATTGTCGTTGCAGCCAGTAAACGTGAATACGACCTGGTGCTTTCAGAAGCAGAATTCTTTTTTCCAAACACAAAGATACTGCATTTTCCAGAATATACTCAGGAGCCTTATGAGGAGGCCAGAGTGCTTCCGGAGGTTTTCGCAAAGCGTGCCTCCACGCTGGATGCGCTAATTTCAACCAATAATAATTACATTGTTGTCACAACCCCATATGGACTTTTGAAAAGTTTGCCGCCGGTGGATGTTTTTCGTTCAGCTACGGCAGACATAAAGATAGGCGACACATACGAGCGTGAAGAGCTGGAATATATCCTCGCTTACTCCGGCTATGTTCATGTGGAGATGGTTGAGGGGGCGGGCGAATATGCATTCAGGGGCGACACTCTGGAGATATTTCCCGCGGACAGCGAAATCCCCTGTCTGATAGAGTTTTTTGATGATGAGGCGGAGAGGATATCGTTTGTAGACCCTAGAAACAGAAAAACCCTTAGAACAGCGAAAAGTGTTCGTCTGCTTCCGGCATCAGAGGCGCTTTTTGATACTGATGATTTGAAAAAATATATCACAGATACAGACATTCTGGACAAAATAGAGCTCTACGGCAAATATGCCGGATGCCACTGGCTTACTCCCAGTGTACACAACATGGGCTCACTCATGGATTATGTTGGAGAGAGTTATAATTTTTTGTTTTTTAACGAGGACTATCGTTCTGTATTCACTGACTACAGAGTTATAATAGATGACAAAATGCCTTCGGATGTGCCGTTTTGGAAAAATAATTTTTTAGCACCTTCCAGAATGCTCTTTTACCTTGTACCGGAGCGTGTGAACATTATGGCGGACATAGCTACAGCCGAATCTGTTCCTACCCACTACAAAAGCAGTTCGATGCTAATGGCTGGCAAAAAAGGAAATCTATACCAGTCTATGGCTTTTGCTATGGATGTGATCAAGAAGTTTACGAATGACGGATACAGGGTCATCTGCCCCATAGAAAGCGAACGACTTGCACAGCTTTTTTCTGATTTTTCAATAGATTACGAATACATTCCTGCAAAAATAGCAACTTTTTCAGAGGTTGACAAAGCCGGACTTTATCTTCACCCAGAGAAGTTTCGGGGCGGATTCATAGACGACAAACACCTTCTGGCTGTCATTACTGATGAAGACATTTTCGGCACTGCAAAAAAACGCCCAAAGCGTGGCAAAAAAGAACTCTACTCCACTACCATTTCAGACCTTGAAACGGGTGATCATGTTGTACATGTGGATTATGGTATAGGGATATACCTTGGTCTGGTTCATCAGAACATAGGCGGTGTGCAGGGTGATTTTATCCAGCTGGAATACGACAACGGTGAGCTGCTTTATGTGCCTCTGTCTTCCATAGGGCAATTGCAGAAATATGTCGGTTCGGAAGGGGCAAAGCCCCGCATAAGCTCCCTTCAGACACAGACATGGAAGAAAGTGAAGGCACAGGCGAAGGCCAGAGCCAAAAAGATTGCCATGGATTTGCTGAAGCTGTACGCCCAGAGAAAGGTGGAAAAGGGGTTCTCATTCTCAGAAGACGGCACTATGGTTGAGGAGTTTGAGCAGACATTTGAATATGATGAGACGGACGATCAGCTTGCCGCTGTTCATGACGTATATAACGATATGGAATCAAGCCTGCCTATGGAGCGGCTTGTTTGCGGTGATGTTGGTTTTGGAAAGACGGAAGTTGCCATGCGTGCAGCGTGTAAGGCTGTGGCCTGTGGAAAACAGGTGGCAGTACTGGTTCCTACAACAGTGCTTGCCCGTCAGCATTATATGACTTTTTTCGAGCGGTTTAAGGATCTTCCTGTGAAGGTGGATTATATAAGCCGTTTCAGAAGCGCAAAGCACACACGTGAGATTTTAGCTTCGCTGGCTAAAGGCGAGCTGGATATACTTATCGGCACTCATAAAATGCTTTCGAAAGATGTAGAATTCACAGATCTGGGGCTTCTTATCATAGACGAAGAGCAGAGGTTTGGTGTTGCTCACAAAGAGAAGATAAAGGCGATGCGCTCCAATGTGGATGTTTTATATCTTTCAGCAACCCCTATACCGAGGACACTTCAGCTGTCACTATCCGGCATCAGGGATATATCGACCATAGATACTCCCCCTGTGGACAGGCTGCCTGTTATCACAAAAGTCATTAAGAGAGATATGGAGATAAAGAATGCCATTCAGCGTGAGCTAGAGCGTGGCGGACAGGTCTTTTTTCTGCACAACAGAGTCGAAAACATTCAGCAGATAGCCGCAGGAGTGAAGAATATGCTCCCAGGTGCAACAATAGGCATAGCCCACGGACAGATGAACAGTACAGAGCTGGAGAAGATTCTTATGAGTTTTTACTCCGGCAATATTGATGTTCTGGTGTGCACCGCCATAATCGAAAACGGAATAGACATCCCTAATGTGAACACCATCGTGATCAATGATGCAGGACACTTGGGGCTTGCACAGATATATCAGCTGAAAGGGAGAGTCGGACGTTCAGGCAGAAGGGGATACTGTTACCTTGTGGTTGAGAATTTCTCTTCTCTTACTGATGTTGCTCAGAAAAGGCTTAAGATTATTCAGCAGCTGTCAGATCTGGGCAGCGGAGTCAAGATAGCTTTCTATGATTTACAGATCAGAGGGGCAGGTGACTTGCTTGGCGCTGACCAGTCAGGTTTTATGGTGAAGGTTGGCTACGAACTCTTTATAACTATGATAGATGAAGCTGTGAAAGAGCTGAAAGGTATAGCAAATATATCCGCAGATACAGAGATAATAACGGGTATTCCTCACTTTATCCCTGCCGACTACATTGAGGACTCAAAGGTCAGACTGGATTATTATAGAAAATTTTCCGAGGCAGAAGATATGAACTCTGTGCGGGAACTGCTTTATGAACTGTCAGATATATATGGTGAGCTTAAAACGGAGACTGAAAACCTTGGGCGGATAATGCTTATTAAAAAACTTGCAGGGTTTGCAAATATGGAGAAGGTTTACCTTTATAGCAATAAAGTCAAGATGACCTTCTCAAAAGGAACTCCTGTTAATCCGCAGAGAGTTATGGAAGCTATAGCGAAGGCTGGAGCAGGCTCAAAGTTTGAAAACGAATACACAATTTCACTCTTTTTTGAAAAGGAAGATAAGGTGATGGATAAAACGATATCTTTCATTAATGAACTGATAAAAATTCCAGTTGTCTGATTAAATGTATATTGCAATTTTAACACTGTTTAAGGTATTCTGACTGGCTATGAAAAAAACATTAACCCTATTAATAATAATAGTTGCGGGTCTTGCGCTGTTCTCCTGTTTCCCTAAAAAGAAAGAGGAAACTACCAGCCCCTCACAAGAAGAGATTGCCAACACTTTTGTGATAATCAACGGCGAGCGAATCAGCAAGGATGAGTACAACACATTTACATCCTACTCTAACTCTGTAATGGATACTGAAACCAGAAACAACGAGGCTGTTGTGGAAGCACTTAAACGTGACTTTATAGAGCACAGAATGCTGCTTCAGAAAGCTATCGAGGAAGGGATAACTGTCGACGAGAAAAAGTTTCAGGAGATCGTTGATTCCTTTCAGACCATAAAAGGGCAAAAAATGCTGAGCGAGTTCGAAAAACAGCTGAATCTTGATTTTGAGTCTCTTAAGGAACTGCTTCGTCAAAGGATTGTTATTGGCAAGCTTTTGGAGAGTATCGCTGGTAACGAGATAGCCATAAGCGAAGAAGAGCTTAAAATATTCTACGAAGAGAAGAAGAAAGAGCTGGAAGCGGAAGTTACAGCTCACATACAGCATATAGTGACATATGAGGAGAAAGCTGCTCAGAATGCTCTATCCCTCATTAAGCAAGGGATACCGTTTTCTGAGGTGGCAGAAAAATTTTCTGTTGCACCGGAAAGGGAAAACGGCGGCGACTTGGGCTTTATTAACGTAAATGAATATCCTGAAATCTTCAAGGAATCACTCACATTGAAAAAAGGACAGGTCAGCGGTATTGTGAAATCCGAATACGGATACCACATTTTCAAGCTGGTAGAGGTTCAGAAGAAATCAAGCGTGAACTTTGATGCTTTGAAGGCAAAACTCTATGCCGAGCTTTACGGCGTAAAACAGGAAAATAAGGTAAGGGAATATATTGATGGCTTATATGAAAAATCTGAAATTATTTATACTGACGATACTGGTTACAGCGGCAGTTAACGGCTATGCCGAAATTATCAACAGGGTCTACGCTGTTGTCGGAGAAAAAATAATCACCCAGTACGAACTGGAGACACTGAACCCTAAAAGACTCCAGATGATCTATGAAAGGTTTGAAGGTGAAGAGCTTCAGGAAGCGCTGGATAAGTATTATCTGTCAGCACTCGAGCTTCTCATAGACAACTACGTTATAGAGCAGGCAGCAGCCAGGGAAGGTGTTCGTGTCTCTGAAAGAGAAGTTACGATGGCTGTGGAAGATATCATGGAGCGTAACAGCGTAAACGAAGAGAAACTCCAAGAAATGCTAGCGGCCTCCAACCTTACTCTTGAGCAGTATAAATGGAACATAAAAATAGATATTCTTAAAGCCAGACTTATGTCTACGGTCTTCAAACCGAAAATAATCATTACAGAAGATGACATAGAAAAATATGCTGAAGAAAATGCAGAAACTCTGGAACTCTCTGATATGTATGAACTTCGTATACTGACTGTGGGTTCAAAAGCGAAACTGGATGAGGCTATGGCGGATTACGAAGACAGTGGTTCTTTCCGTGATACTGTTATGAAATTTTCCGAATCAGGCAACGCAGAAGATGGCGGCTACCTTGGCTGGGTAGAGGTCTCCTTTTTGGACGATGAAATAAGAAATGTTATATCTGGTGTTAAAGAAGGCATCACAGAACCTATCAGCGACGATGGTTCATACAGAGTCTTTTATGTAGAGGGCTACAAGAACAAGAGTGAATTGCCCGAAGAGAAAAAGAAGAAGATTGTTGACATGATGACTGAGATTCAGTCTAAGAAGATTTTTGAGAACTGGATAGCACAGAAGAAAAAAGAGATTCTTATCCAGAAGAAATATGCGAATTGATAAATTTCTTAAAGTTTTGATGCTGATAAAACGCAGGACTGTTGCAAATGAGATGGCTGACGAGGGCTTTGTTTTGCTTAACGGACGCCCTGCAAAGCCTAGCTCAAAAGTTAAAGCCGGAGATGTTCTGGAGCTTGACATGTGGAACTATTATAAAAAGATAGAGCTTGTGGCTATTCCGGAAAGAGGTTCAGTGCCAAAAAAAGATGTTGATAAATATATAAAGGTTCTGGAATACAGAACAAAAGAAACTTGATGTATTCGTGGGGTAGAGATTGATATGAATGTTATGGTACTTATTTTGGCTGCGGGAAAAGGCACAAGAATGAAATCCGAAAAGCCGAAAGTCCTTTTTGAAGCGGCCGGAAAGCCTATGATAGATTATGCGGTAGAAGCTGCCGAAGATGCCGGCATAAAAGACATAAACGTAGTGATTGGAAGCGGTGCAGAGCTAGTACAGGAGCATCTTGGCGACAAAGTGAACTACTTCGAACAAGTTAATCAGAAAGGCACAGGCGATGCCGTTATGTCTGCGGTTAAAAAAATAGAAAATTTCAACGGGAAAGTTCTTATCCTCTGCGGAGATATGCCGCTTATCAGTTCTGATACACTGAACAGATTTATGGAACTAACCACAGCACCTGTTGCCTTCATTAGCGCAAAAGTTAAGGACCCAAAAGGTTATGGGCGGGTTATCAGAGGTATAGACGAATCAGTTATTAAGATAGTTGAAGAGAAGGACGCCACTGAGGACGAAAAGAGAGTAAACGAGATTAATACTGGTATCTATCTCTGCGATTCAGCAGAGCTTGTGAACAGATTAAAAAACATAAATAATGATAATGCTCAGGGCGAGTATTACCTTACAGATATAGTTGCCACTGGGACTGAAGCATTTTTAGCCCCTGACGATAAAGAGTTCTTAGGGGTTAATAACAGGGCGCATCTTGCTGAGGCTGCCGGACAGATATGGAGAAAACGAGCAGAAGAACACCTTATGAACGGTGTGTCTGTTCTGGCTCCTGACAATTTTTATTGCGATGATGACGTTTTAATAGAAGAGGATGTCACCATCTATCCTAATGTCTTTCTTGAAACCGGCACAATTATCAGAAAAGGCGCGGTTATCTATCCGGGCTGCCGTATAAAAAAGAGCGAGATAGGCGCAAACTGTGAGATCAAAGACAACTGTCTTATTCAGGAGAGCTTCGTAGGGAAAGATTCACAGATAGGCCCTATGGCACAGCTTCGACCAGGCTCTGTTCTAAAGGGTGAAAATAAGTTAGGCAACTTTGTGGAGACAAAAAAGATAGAGATGGGGCTTGGTTCAAAAGCAAGTCACCTTACTTATCTGGGTGATGCGGAAATTGGTAAAGATGTTAATATCGGCTGCGGAACCATAACTTGTAACTACGATGGCATTAATAAATATAAGACCATTATCGGAGATGGGGTTTTTGTAGGGAGTGACGTTCAGCTTGTGGCTCCTGTGGAAATTGGCAAAGGCGCATTAATTGCCGCCGGCTCCACCATAACTAAAGAGATCCCGGCAGATGCACTTGGCATTACCAGAGCCGAACAGCGAAATATCGAAGGCTGGGTCAGTAAATGGAAAAAAAAGAAAGGGAAATGATATTATGTGCGGAATAGTAGGTTATATTGGATCTAAAAATGCATCTGCTGTTTTAGTAGAAGGACTTAGCAAGCTTGAGTACAGAGGCTATGATTCTGCAGGCATCGCTCTGCTCGAAAAAGGAGTCATACACACTGAAAGAAGTGTCGGCAAACTTGTAAATCTGCGAAATATGCTGATTGATAATAAATTTACTGCAACCACAGGGATAGGCCATACCAGATGGGCAACCCACGGGAAACCATCCTTTGAAAACGCTCATCCTCACAGATCCGAAGGGCTTACAGTTGTACATAACGGGATTATTGAAAATTATCTCGAACTTAAGTCAATGCTTATTGAGAAAGGGTACAAATTTGAATCTGAGACAGATACAGAGGTTGTGGCTCATCTTATAAAATCTAATTTTAGCGGTTACCTGAGAAAGGCCGTCAGAAAGAGCATAGAGCAGATAATAGGCTCGTACGCACTTGCTGTTATATCTGAAGAAGAACCTGACAGAATTATCATTGCCAGAAAGGACAGCCCGCTTGTTATAGGTATAGGTGAAGATGAAATGTTTGCTGCCAGTGACATACCGGCCGTGCTTTCGCATACAAGAAATTTTATATTTCTGGAAGAGGGCGATATAGCTATTCTTAAAAAAGGCAGCTATGAAATATTTGATATTGATGGCACGCCAATTGAGCGTGAGATAAAACAAATAGACTGGAACCCTGTAATGGCAGAGAAAGCAGGATATGACCACTTCATGCAGAAAGAGATTTATGAGCAGCCAAGGGCTATCATAGATACTATTCGAGGCAGATATTCACTAGAGGAGAGCACAGTCTTTTTTGACGGGTTTGAAAAAGTGGAATCATCTGCAAAAGCTTTCAACCGCATTGTAATAGTAGCCTGCGGAACCAGTTGGCATGCAGGACTTATAGCGAAGTTTTATCTGGAAAAGATTGCGAAGATACCTGTAGAGGTTGATATAGCATCAGAATTCAGGTATCGGGATCTTGTAATAGATGACAAAACGCTCTTTTTAGCTTTAACTCAATCAGGAGAGACAGCTGATACTTTGTCTGCACTGCGTATAGCAAAAAAGATGGGTTCAACTGTTATGTCTATATGTAATGTTGTGGGCTCATCTATCGCCAGAGAATCCGATAGTGTGATCTATACACATGCCGGACCAGAAATTGGCGTAGCCTCCACTAAGGCATTTACAACTCAGGTTGTCAGTCTTCTGCTTTTTTCAATTTATCTCGGACAAAAGAGAGGTGTTCTGGGGCATGATGAGTCTTTTAGGTATCTTCAGGCTATTGTAGAACTTCCGGAAGTTATCGAAAAGGTGCTGGAGCAAGACAAGAATATTCTAGAGATTGCAAAGAATTATAAGGATGTATCCAATTTTCTTTATTTGGGTAGAAATGTGAATTATCCTGTTGCACTGGAAGGCGCTCTTAAACTTAAAGAGATTTCATATATCCACGCTGAGGGTTATCCGGCAGGCGAGATGAAACACGGCCCAATAGCACTCATAGATAAAAACCTGCCTGTTTTTGTGCTATGCCCTAAGTCTTCTGTTTATGAAAAAGTCGCTTCCAATGTGGAAGAGGTTAAGGCTAGGGACGGCATAGTTATCGCCGTTGTAACAGAAGGTGATGAAGGTCTTAAAGGCAAGTGCGACCATATCATTGAGATACCCGCTACCATAGAAGAGCTTTCAGTTTTCCCTACTGTGGTAGTTACTCAGATATTCTCATATCACTGTGCGCATCTTTTGGGACTGGATGTAGACCAGCCTAGAAACTTGGCAAAATCAGTTACAGTAGAATAAAAAAAGCGGTCAGGTGACCGCTTATTTAGTTGTTTAGTGGTGTTCGCCGGGCTGGGAAAGCTCGGTTAATACTCCGTTCACGCTTTTTGGGTGAACAAAAGCAACTTTCATTCCGTGAGCGCCGTCCATAGGTGTCTCATTCAGAAGTTTCATGCCATCGGCCTTCAGCTTATCAAGAGAAACCTGAATATCTGCAACCCTGTAAGCTATGTGGTGGATACCTTCCCCTTTTTTCTCAAGGAATTTTGCTATCGGACTTTCATCTGATGTCGGCTCTAAAAGCTCGATATTTGATTCGCCCACTTTGATAAATGCAACACGCACTTTCTGTGACTCAACCTCTTCGAAATGATAAGGCTCTGCGCCCATAGACTTGTAAAAAGCTGTAGCTTCATCAAGGTTTTTTACGGCTATGCCGATATGGTCAATTTTTTCCAGCATATTTTTCTCCATTTACTTTATTTTATTAATTTATTAAGCAGTTGGCTGACAACTCCGGGGTTTGCCTTCCCTTTGGATTCACGCATTATCTGACCCATGAAAAAACCTTGCAGTTTTTTATCGCCAGCTCTGAATCTTTCAGTCTCGTCCGGGTTTGCATCTATAACTTTTTGCACGATAGATTCCAGCTCCCCTTCGTCAGAGTTTTGTGCCATCCCTTTCTTCTCAACAATAACAGAAGGCTTTTCGCCCGTGGCAATAACTTCTTCAAAGAGCTTTTTAGAGATGTTTCCGCTGATTGTACCCTTGTCTATGAGTTTGACTATCTCTGCTAAGTTTTCAGCAGAGCATCCAGCATCGTTTATTTCGCATTGCTTATCGTTCACCTGACGCATCAGCTCGCTCATAATGAGGTTGCTGACACCTTTAGGGTTATTATGAGTTTTAAGAGCTTTTTCAAAAAAATCCGCATAGGTCTTTTCCGATGTGAGAAAAGCAGCGTCATATGCCGGAAGTGAGTATTCGTCTATAAAACGCTTCTTTCTTGCATCCGGCAGTTCAGGTAATTTTTCATTAATATCGTTTATGTATTCTTTTGTTATCACCAAAGGAACCAGGTCAGGGTCTGGAAAATATCTGTAGTCGTGGGCGTCCTCTTTGCCTCTCATAGATGTTGTTACACCTGTGTCTGCGTTAAAAAGACGTGTTTCCTGAACGACTTTTCCGCCATCGTTTAATATTTTTGCCTGACGTTTTTCTTCATACTTTGCGGCTCGTTCTACACTTTTGAAAGAGTTAACGTTTTTGATCTCTGCTCTGGTTCCGAACGGAGCGTCAGAGTTTTCTCTGAGAGACAAGTTCACGTCGCATCTCATGGAGCCTTCTTCCATGTTGCAGTCTGAGACCTCTGCGTATTTCAGAATCGTTCTGAGCTTCTGAACATATGCCTTTGCCTCTTCCGCACTTCTGATGTCCGGTTCTGAGACTATCTCCATAAGGGGCGTCCCTGTTCTGTTCAGGTCTGCACCTGAACTGTCAGCGCTATGCATAAGCTTGCCTGCATCTTCCTCTATGTGGATTCGGGTTATACCTATGCGCTTGGAAGTGCCGTCCTCCAGTTCTATGTCGATATAACCGTTTTCGCAGATAGGCAGCTCATATTGTGATATCTGATAAGCCTTTGGAAGGTCTGGATAAAAGTAATTTTTACGTGCAAAGACTGATCTTTCCCTGATCTCACAGTTGAGAGCGAGTCCCGCTTTTACAGTGAAATCTACTACTTTTTCATTAAGCACAGGCAGAACACCCGGCATCCCGAGGCATACAGGGCATACGTTAGTGTTTGGTTCGGAACCGAATTTGTTTGAACAGCCGCAGAATATCTTCGACTGCGTATCCATCTGCACGTGTACTTCTAGTCCTATAACTGGTTCATATTTCATGGCGGTTACCCTTTCAAATTCTGTGGTATTTTGGGAAGATTTGTTTCACGCTCAAAAGCGTATGCCAGATTCAGAATTGAACCTTCCTCGAAATAGTTTCCGAGAAGCTGAACGCCGATTGGCATGCCGTCCGAGTCAAATCCGCAAGGAACAGACAGACCGCATCCGCCGAACAGATTCAGAGAGAGTGTGTAAATGTCACTCAGGTACATCTGTATAGGGTCAGAAGTCTTCTCGCCCGCTTTGAATGCTGTTGTTGGTGAAGCTGGGCAGATTATTGCATCCACCTTTTTGAAGGCTTCGACAAAATCTTGTTTGATGAGAGTTCTCACCTTCTGGGCTTTTATATAATATGCATCGTAGTATCCTGCTGAAAGTACATACGTACCGAGCATGATTCTTCTTTTAACCTCATCGCCAAAACCTTCTGTGCGTGATTTGTAATACATGTCACGAAGGTTATCTGCCTCTGCACGTCTGCCGTAGCGAACACCATCATAACGCCCCAGGTTGCTTGAGGCTTCAGCTGTTGCGATTATGTAGTATGTTGCAAGGGCGTAGTCTGTATGAGGAAGGGAGATGTCCACAAGTTCGCAGCCGAGTTTTTCGTACTGCTTAATTGCTTCATCAACTGCTTTTTTTACATCAGGAGCCAGTCCTGTCTGAAAGTACTCTTTCGGTACTCCAAGCTTTAAGCCTTTCACATCGCCTGTCAGTGCTTTGGTGTAATCCACCTGCTCAACTTTGGCAGATGTGGAATCCTGTACATCGTGTCTGACTATAATGCTGAGCAAAGAAGCAAGGTCTGATGCGGATTTGCCCATAGGACCTATCTGGTCCAGCGAAGATGCGAAAGCCACTAGTCCGAATCTGGAAACACGCCCGTAAGTAGGCTTCATCCCTATGACACCGCAAAGTGATGCGGGCTGACGAATAGAGCCGCCTGTATCGCTTCCAAGTGTAACAGGTGCTAGCCCTGCGGCAACGGCTGCTGCTGAACCGCCTGATGAACCACCCGGAACTTTTTCAGTGTCCCAAGGGTTTCTTGTTTTTTTGAATGCGGCGTTTTCGTTAGAGGAACCCATAGCGAACTCGTCCATAGAGAGTTTGCCAAGTGTTATGAATCCTGCGTCTTCCACATGCTTAACAGCTGTTCCTGTAAAGGGGGGGGTGAAACCTTCCAGTATTTTTGAACTGCAAGTGGTGGGCATGCCGCCAGTAATCAGCAGATCTTTCAGAGCGATGGGAACCCCTGCAAATTTCGGGAGTTTTTCCCCTTTAGTTCTTTTGCTGTCTATCAGCTCAGCTTGCTTTATGGCATTTTCGTTTACGTGGTTATACGCCTGAATTTCGCCATCATATTTGTCTATTCTGTCGAGATAGAACTGAACAAGCTCTTTGCTTGACAGTTCTTTGCTCTCAAGGGCTGAGGTAATTGTATTGAGTGTGCTGTTTAATATGTCCATTACTCGATCACCTTTGGTACTTTGAAGTGTGCATTTTCTGCCTGAGGAGCGTTTGCAAGTGCCTCTTCGTTGCTGAGCGATGGCCTTGTCTCATCGGGTCTTGTCACTGTAAAGATGTCCAGTGTGTGTGAAGTGGGTTTGACATTTGTTGTGTCTAGCTCGTTAAGCTTTTCCATATAACCGAGAATGCTGTTCAGGTCGTCTTTTATCTTTTCGGCTTCAGTCTCTTCGAACTTCAGCCTTGCAAGAGTTGCAATGTGATGTACGTCATTTATTGAAATAGTTTCGGACACTAGTCTATCCTCCTTTTTCAGGTCACGCATTATGAACAGTTTTTATATTTTTTTCAAGCATACAGAGGGTCAAATGACAATGAAATTTGGATTTAGCAGGTTAGTTTTATTGTAAGTCAGTTTTTCCGCATGAATTTCTGAGTTAAATCTTATGTCATTCATATTAAAAGTGTCAAATCGGAAGACACCTCTCCCCGAAGCTTCCACAATCCCATGTGCCGCTGCTGTGTCCCACTCCATAGTTGGTGCTGCTCTCGGGTATATGTCAGCGGAACCCTCTGCCACCATGCATAGTTTCAGGGAGCTTCCTTTGTAGGTATTTTCTATGATGCAGTCAGGGTAAATGGCTGACACTTTATCTATAAAATCTGATGTGTCTTTGTTCATATGTGAGCGGGAGGCTGCTATGCGTATAACTTTACTTTCTGATGGGTTGTTTTGTGCTAAAGGCAGTTTTTCTGTTTTGCCATTGGTTTTGCGGTAAGAACCTAATCCTTTCATACCGTAGTAGAGCGTTTCCAGTGCTGGTGCATATACAACACCCATAACAGGTTCGCCTTGGTCTATCAGGGCTATATTAATTGTAAATTCGCCGTTCTTCTTTATGAACTCTTTTGTACCGTCAATAGGGTCAACCAGCCAGAATCTTTTCCAGTTTTTTCTTTCACTATAATCAATGATTCTATTCTCTTCTGATAAAATAGGATATTGACTGTCCAGATTTGTCAGTCCAGAGGTAATCAGCTCGTTTGAGAGTATGTCTGCTTCGGTCAGGGGAGATTTATCATTTTTGTACTCTATACTGAAGTCTTTTCTATAAATATCTATTATCTTTTTACCGGCAAAAAGAGAAATTTCTATCACATCCTTAAGGAGTATTTCATCATGTTCCATTTACTCAGCACCTCAAGATTATTAATCAGAGTAACTTTAATAAAAGATAATATCAATATGCGCTTGAACAAGAAATATGGTGGGTGAGTTATTCTGATGTGGTTTTTGATAGTGAAATGTGATAAATAAACTTTTTATGTGCATTAGCCGATAATATACACATAACAATTAAAAAAATGTTTTCCAGACGGGAGATAATATGAAAAGGGTTTTAGTCACCGGGGGAGCCGGCTTTCTTGGCAGCCACCTTTGTGAAAGGCTTGTTGAAAGAGGCGACGAGGTTTTGTGTGTGGATAATCTTTTCACCAGCAGAAAGGACAATATCAAAGAACTTATGGATAATAAGAATTTTGAGTTCATGCGTCACGACGTGACATTCCCTTTGTATGTCGAGGTGGATGAGATATATAATCTTGCTTGTCCAGCGAGTCCAGTTCATTATCAGTTTGATCCTGTTCAGACAACAAAGACATCTGTTATGGGTGCAATAAACATGCTTGGGCTTGCCAAGCGCCTTAAAATTAAAATTTTTCAAGCCAGCACATCAGAAGTGTACGGTGATCCTGAGGTTCATCCTCAGCCGGAGACATATAAAGGCGCTGTGAACCCAATAGGCATCAGAGCATGCTATGACGAAGGGAAACGTTGCGCTGAGACACTCTTTTTTGACTATAACCGACAGCATAATCTGGACATAAAAGTTGCTCGCATTTTCAATACCTATGGACCTAAGATGCATCCGCAAGACGGAAGGGTAGTGAGTAATTTTATTATGCAGGCTCTTCAGGGTAAGGACATAACCATATATGGTGATGGCAAACAGACCCGAAGCTTCTGTTATGTGGATGATCTGATAAACGGCTTTATTAAGATGATGGCTACTGATTCAGGTTTCACAGGCCCTGTGAATCTTGGCAATCCAAATGAGTTTACAATACTTGAACTTGCTGAGCTTGTGATTTCCAAAGTGGGGAGCAAAAGTAAAATTATATATAACCCACTTCCGCAGGACGACCCTATGCAGAGACAGCCAGACATAACCCTTGCAAAAAAAGAACTAAACTGGGAGCCTAAAGTCAAGTTAGAGGATGGTATAGTTAAAACGATAGAATTTTTTGACAAACTGATTAAAGATAAAGGTGTTACATAATGAATATTTCTATTGTGGGAACAGGCTATGTAGGGCTTGTTACAGGTGCATGTTTCTCCGAGATGGGTAACCATGTTGTTTGCGTGGATGTTAATGAAGAGAAGATAAACAAACTGAACGAAGGGATCATCCCTATATATGAGCCTGGATTAGAGCGTCTGGTGAATGAAAACAGAGATGCTGAAAGGCTTGTTTTTACAACTTATATTAAAGAGGCTCTTGACCAGACAAATATTTGTTTCATAGCTGTAGGCACACCTATGGGTGAGGACGGCAGTGCTGACCTTCAGTATGTTCTGGCAGTAGCATCAGAAATAGGGAAATACATTACTAAACATACATATATTATTAATAAGTCCACAGTGCCTGTGGGCACAGCGGACAAGGTTCGTGAAGCTGTGACAGAAGCCCTGCTTAAACGCGGATCAGATATAACTTTTGATGTAATATCTAACCCGGAATTCCTTAAAGAAGGTGCTGCTGTGAGTGACTTTATGAAACCTGACAGAGTTGTTGTTGGGGCTGATAATGAGCAGGCTTTTGGTGTTATGAGAGAGCTTTATGCTCCTTTTACAGTAAACCGCGAGAGATTTATTACCATGGACGTGAAGTCTTCTGAAATGACAAAATACGCAGCTAACTCTATGCTTGCCACAAAGATATCGTTCATGAATGAGATTGCTAATATATGCGAGAAAGTTGGCGCAGATGTAAATAAGGTGCGCATTGGTATCGGCAGTGATTCGAGGATTGGATACAGTTTTATATATCCTGGCTGCGGGTACGGAGGAAGCTGCTTTCCAAAAGATGTGCAGGCTCTGGTGCGGACTGCTAAAATGAATGGGTATGATCCTAAGCTTCTGCAGTCTGTGGAGGATGTCAATTTTGAGCAGAAAAAAAGCATTTCAAGAAAGGTTATTAAGCGATTTGGAGAAGACCTCAGCGGAAAGGCATTTGCTATATGGGGATTGTCCTTTAAACCAGAAACAGACGACATGCGTGATGCAGCATCTATAACTATCATAAAAGACCTTGTGGCTAGAGGCGCAAAAGTCAAGGCGTATGACCCGAAAGCCTTTCATGAGGCACAAACCTGCTACTTGAAAGATGTTGAGAATATAGAATATGTGGAAAGCAAATATTCAGCTCTTACAGGTTCTGATGCTATGATACTTGTAACCGAGTGGAAAGAGTTCAGAAGTCCTGATTTCGATGAGATAATAAAGAGGCTCGCTAACCCTGTTATCTTTGATGGCCGAAACCAATACAACAGTAAGAGACTTAAAGAGATGGGATTTGAGTATTATCAAATAGGTGTAGTAGAATAACAGGGCGGAAGACTTTATGAATGTTAAAATTTATGTTTTTATTATGCTGTTACTGCTTAGTACCTTTGCTAATGCCAGTGAAGGCTATTTTGGCTCCTCGTCGGAGAATGGGATTACAGGTATTTTTGACTCGCCTACAGCCAGACTTCTTCCCAATAATCACTTTCGCATAGGTTATTTTAAGGCAGATCCATATTCCAATTATGTTGGCGCAGTGTCACTCTTTGACAGGTTTGAGTTGAGTGGTAAAATTGGTGAAATAGCTGTTACTGACTGGCAAAACGATGAAGATTATTGGTCAGGATACGGTAATTATAAAGACAAGTTTGTAGCCTTTAAATATAGGTTTTTTAAAGAGACTAAATATCGTCCCGCTTTGGCAGTAGGTATTAATGACCCCACCGGAACAAAGTTATTTGGCGCGCAGTATTTTGTATTGTCAAAGCAGATTTATCCATTTGACTTCAGTATAGGAATGGGTCTTGGCAGATATGGCGATACACAATTTTCATCATATGGCAGGAAAGATATCCTCAAAAACTTTTTTAGCCCAAAAGAATACATTAAAAACGGTAATCTGTTTTACAGTGTCCAGTTTCGTCCTTCCGATAGATTTTCACTTTTATATGAGTACAGCCCTATTGACTATGAAAAACAAATTGAAGACCCAGCAGTTAAGTATAATGCGATCGGGAAAACATCAAAACACAACTTCGGTCTGAGATACTATGTTAGTCCTAATTTTTATCTTACAGCAAGCTACCAGAGAGGAGATACTTTTGGCTTTTGTGTTACAATGCCTTTTGAAATAGGAGAGCCTGTTATACCTATTTATACACCTCCTCCTTCATATAGCGATAAAGTTGCTTCTTTGCCAGCAGATGCAGCCCTTAAACTGTCAGTGCTTATGAATGGCTTTAGTCCTGCCGGAGCAGTAGTAGAAGACAGAAAGGCATATATTGAAATAAGCAACAACAGATTCTTTTTCGAGGAAGATGGTATAGAGTATGCCATTAGATCCATTGTGCAGTATGATTACAAAGATATTGACGAGTATATAGTCATAGTGAAAAACAAAAACGTACCTCTTTATTACTACACCGTAAGCAATGATGCCGTTAGCCTCTATAAAGAAGAGAAGTTAACCTATAAAGAACTCAGGCAGCACATTAAAGTAAGCAGAAACTATCTGGATATTCCTATAGAAAACAGATCTGCTTCTGTGGATTTTTATTATNAAAATCTCTCATTAATTGGTGGCTTAGCGCTTTATCCTTTAAATACTGTTTCGACAGTAAATGAGCCTCTCTCTCGCCCTGTAAGGTCAGACATGTCTGAATACATTGACAAGAAATACATTTTGGAAAACCTGGAACTTGATTATATTACTAGAATTCCTCGAACCAAGTTATATTTCAACGCAGAGTTGGGGATTTTAGAAACTCAGTATGCAGGGTTAAATGCCGATATAGGCACTCATTTCTTTAAAGACAGACTGCTTGTTGCACTCAGCGGTCATGTCGTGAAGAAAAGAGACAAAGAAAACGAATTTATGATATCAAAGGATTCAGAGACATATAAAACGTACTTTTTAAAAACCAGATTAGTAAGCCATAAGCTGAAAGGATATCTAGAAGTCCACGCGGGTCAGTTTCTTGCTGGAGATAAAGGTGCAAAATTTATTTTGACAAAAAATATAAATGGGGTATTATTAACAACATTGTACACAAAAACTGATACCGCTGTCTTTACAGACCGTTTTAACAGGGGGTATTCTGACACAGGTATTATGGTAACAGTGCCTTTCAGGCTCTTTTCAGGGAAAGACAGTAAGACAACATTTAGTCAATCTATCAGCCCCTGGACAAGAGATGTGGGGGCCCAGGTTGGGGAATTTACGAATATTATGAATTTTATTGGTAAAACTCCCAATGAATTGCATTGATATTTAAGTTTTTATAGTGTAGATTTGTGAACTAGATAAATATAGAAATAACATTGAGGAGAGATCTATGAGAAAAATCGTAATTGTTTTGGCTATGGCTTTAATGCTTATGCCTGTTTTGTCGAATGCTGAGACTGCTGGATCCGCAGCAGGAAAATCAGCTGGTAATGCTACTGCAGCCAGTGTATCAACTGGAACTATAGTAGCGGCATCTGTTGGTGTTGCTGTAGTTGGCGCACTTGCACTTAGCAATGGTGGTTCAGGTAGCTCATCAGCAGTGGCTGATGATACTGGAGAACTATCAGCGGAATCTTATGCTGCTGTGGCAGAAGTTCTTGAGTCACTTTCAGACACAGAAGTTGCACAACTTCAAACTGTCTTAGCAAGTGCTGAAGAGCCTGAAGTTGCTGAAATGCTTGACGCAGTATCAGCTGCTGTTGATGCAGGTCTTACAGCTGCAGATATTCAAGAAGCAGCTAGTGAAGCTGGTATCAGAAGACCCGCTGCAGGAACTCCTGCTGGCGATGCTTACGATAACCTGCTCGCATCATTCAGAGCTGTAGCTACAACTAACCCAGCTGCTGCTGCATCATTTGGCCAGATGGTATCAACAATGGATGATACAAAACTTGGCAAAATAGTTTCTACTCTCAAGAGTTCAAAAGGGACTTCCGGTGACTACAAAGCATTAGCTGCTACGTTTAAGAAAGACCTTGCTGATATACTTGAAGAAGTTTCAACTTAAACTGGCAACGAAGTTGTAGTTGGTTCTAACCACGCTGTTACACCAGCACACCACTAATAACTAAAGTAAAACTGTGGGTTGCCTTTACAGGCAACCCATTTTTTTTATCATGAAAAAACTACTTTCAGTATTTATCCTAATTCCAATAACTTTTTTGAATGTTTTAGCTGCTACTGATTATGCTGCAATAGAAGCGGCTGACAGGTTCTTTGTCAAAATGCAGCATAAAGAAATCTGTAGCCTATGGAGTATGCTCACTGAAGAGTCACAAAGAGTTATCGCCAAAGATATCATTAAAGCTGATAATGGTGAGAATGACTTGACCAATGAAGTTGTGCTCAATGATTTCGAAAACTGTGGAGAAATCACCCAGTCTTACTGGAATGCCTATTTATCTGCCTTCGATCCAAACACCGTAGTCAATGATGCCGCTTGGAGTATTAAGGAAGCTTCGGACAAGAATGTTGACATCTCTTTGATGTATAAAACTAGTACAAAACCTGCTATTCTGCACATGTATTTTGAAAATGCAAAATGGAAGGTTGGGCTAGTTGAAAGTTTCTGGATCCGCAAGTTTTTTGATTAGCAATTTTTTGAAAAATAAATTATCATATTTAATGTTTAATAATAAAATAATACGAGTCTAACTATGTACAAAATTATAATTTCTTTTCTGTTCACAATATCCCTTGTTTTTAATGCTGTCGCAGTAGACTTCACGACAAAAATTGAGCAGGAATATCTGGAACAGGTCAAAAATTTAGACAAAAAAGATGCTGCAAAAACTGACGATAAAAATTTAGAGACTGATGTTGAGGAAAATGACAAGACTATTGATGAAGATAAACCTGATATGGAAGCTAAGCTTTATATGGAAGATGGACTTAAAATATATGGCCATGATCTATTTGAGAACAAGGCAAACTATGTAACAGATAAAAATGTTAATGTGCCAGATGAATACGTAATCGGTTCTGGAGATACTATAACTCTCCAATTTTGGGGTAGAACAAATAAAGCCGAGAATCTCAGTGTTGACAGGGATGGAAACATATTTTCTGATGTAATTGGCAAATTTACTCTCGGTGGCAAGACTTATGAAGAATCAAAACGAATGGTTCAGCAGGTAATAGCTCCTATGGAAGGGGTTAATGTAAGCTTTCTGATAGATAACACTAAAACTGTTAAAGTGCTTGTGTAGGGAAGTGTAAGTTCACCTGGCTATTATGTTCTTAATGCTTTTTCCAGTATGACTCAGGCAATAATGAGCGCTGGAGGCGTTGAGAAAAATGCAAATATACGTGATGTTGCTATACTCAGAAATGGTAAAGTTATTGATACTGTAGACTATTATGAGTTAGCAAATAATGGCGTTTATAAAACTAAAATTAATAAGTTACTTCCTAATGATGTTATTTTTGTTCCGCGAAGCAGCCTGAGAGTCAAAATAACCGGTGCTGTTAAAGAGGAAGCTTTTTATGATATCAAAAAAGGAACTACTCTTAAAGACGCTCTTGAACTAGCAGGCGGTCTGAAGCCCGATGCTAGATTTAACGATATCATTTTATCCAGGCTTAATAAGGATAAAGTCAGGGTTGAGGTAAAAAACCTTAATCTTTCAAATAAAAATGCTGCTGGTTTTGTTCTTGCTGATGGCGATGAGATACAAGTCTATAGTGCCAGCACAGAACCTTCTAACGCGATACATCTGACAGGCAATGTTTATTTCCCAGGACAATATGAATACAAAGAAGGGTTACGGATATCAGATATAATAAGCGACAGCACAAAAATACTTGAAAATACTGACGTGGATTCTTCTTATATCGTTAGAAAAGATGCAAAATCCAGTGAAATCAATCTCATTCAGTTCAGTCTTAATAAAATATTTCAAAACCCATCTTCAGATGAAAACTTAGTGCTTGAACCTTATGACAAAATTGTTGTTGTTAATAAGTTTGAAATATTAAACAATATTGAGATTATGGTTACCGGTGAAGTCGCGAAACCTGGAAACGTTAAGGCGGAAAAAGAGGCTTCAGTCTACAAAATGATAACAAAAGCTGGTGGTTTCACATCTGCTTCAAATATAGACAATATTGAAATAGTAACATACCAAAATGGTAATCTCGCTTCAAAGGTTATCGCTGTTAACGAGTCTATGGCAACAGAGGCCCCTACACAAGGGTATATAATAGTACATAGCATTTACGAAAGTATAAGTAAGGATTATGTGGAAGTCTCTGGTGATGTTTTCAACCCAGGCGAATACTTTTTTAACAATGGAATGATGATTAGTGATGTACTTAAAAAAGCAATTAACAAAGAAGATTACGGACATAGTTATACATTGCTGCATTATAAGACCTCCCCATATGGAGAAAGAGAGATATATAACATATCCATCAACGGCCTGAATGACAGAAAAGCTGATGTGCTGCTTAATAAAAATGATAAGATAGAGGTCAAGCTTTCAAAGAAGAATACTAGGAAATATGTAAATATAGATGGTGCTGTGTATGACAAAGGCACTTACGTGTACGGCGAAGGGATGACTATCGCTGACGCTATAATAATTGCCGGTGGCTATATCGACAGCGCTTACAGAGACGAAGTAGAGATTATCAGGAAGACTATAGACGGATATGACATTAAACAGGAATATATAATAGTTAAAAGTAAAGATTTTAACAGTTTTAAAATGATGCCGAATGATAGTGTCGTTATTAAAAATATATCAGAATACAATAAATCAGAATATGTGAATTTAAGCGGAGAATTTGTTTTTCCTGGTGTATACCCGATCAAAAAAGGTGAAAAACTGTCTACGATAATTAAGAGGGCTGGTGGTTTTACTGACTATGCTTACCTTTATGGAACAGAGTTTAAGCGTGAAAAAGTCAGGTTGGAAAAACAGAAGATGATAGAGTCTATGATTTCAAGACTTGAGAGAGACCTTGTTACAAATGCTAATATACAAGCCATGACAGCAGCTTCTGATGCGACAATCAGCTCAGCAGAACTTTTTATGAAAACTAAAGACAGCTTTATTGAATCTCTTAAGAAGGTTAAGGCTGACGGAAGGCTAGTAATAGCTATGAGTCATCCTAGATTGCTTAAAGGCAGTGTCAATGACATTGAACTTGAAAATGGAGACAGCGTTTATGTGCCTAAGAGGCAGGACTATGTAACTGTTTCTGGTGCAGTACTTAATCAAGGCGCCTTTGTATATAATGAGAAGATGGAATGGAAAGATTATATAAAGATTGCAGGCGGATACCTTAATAACGCTGATAAGAGTAACATTTATATAATGAAAGCTAATGGCACTGTACAGCACGTAGAAGACAGGGCTATAAGCTGGTCAAGTGAAAATGATAGATGGGAAGTCAGTTATTTCACTGATTCTAAGATGTTGCAGCCAGGGGACAACCTAATTGTTCCTGATAATTACAGAAGAATTGCATGGCTGAGAAACATTAAAGACATAACACAGGTTCTAATGCAAATTGCTGTCACAGGCGGCGTTGCAGCTAATCTATTTTAATTGGTGGGGAAATGCAGAATATACAAAAATTAGTAAAGATAGTCGTGATAGTTATTTCCTGTATCTTTACGTTTTCCACAGTATTTGCTGAAGATACAACTAATGGTTTGGTCACAGGAACTGATGCAGGCAAGCAATTAGTAATTGAAAAACCTGTGGACATTCGTTGTGAAGGATATGAAGACTGTATCAGCAAGTATAACTCACTTGATTTAGAACAGCAGAAAAAAGTTGTTATGATTTATTATAACAGTAGTAAGAATGAGTTAAGATACAATATTTATAATGACATAGTACTGAGAATAGGCTCAAACAGCTGTCCACCAGTTATTGACTTTTACAAGAAAATAAATAACATCAATTATATTCTTGATATATACCAACGGTATAGCACAAGTGAATGCACGTCTTATTTTGTAAATATTAATGGTACAGGTATGGAGAGAGGGAGTGTTACTGGTCAGCTTGAAACTGTCTTTTGTAATAAAAACAGTGTTGAGCAGCTCTGTGACCAAGGAGTATTCCTTATAAAAAAGAATGACTTCATTAAATGAAAAAGATAAAATTATAGGTATAAAATGACAAAAGAAAATCTGCAAAATACTGAAGAAATTGACTTAATGAAGTTATTCAGTATTGTCTGGAAACGAAAATATTGGATTATTGCATTCCTTTTAATAGTTAGCGTTGTAACAGTCTTTAGTGTAACCAAATTAGAAAATATATACGAATCAAGGGCTTTGTTGAAATCATCAGAATCCAGTTCAGATTCATCGGCACTGGTTGGCAGACTGGGTAATCTTGCTAGTATTGCCGGAGTAGATTTAGGAAAATCAGAAGACATAAGTTCGTTTGATGTAATGGCAACCTTTTTGGATGATGCAAATTTTCTAACAGCTTTTGTAAAAGAGAATAACTTTGAGCCGTATATTTTTAGTGAATTCGAAAAAAAGAAAAATGATCCTGAATTTCTTGCAAATGAAAGGTTTTACGTCAAACTTTCATTAAGAGGCAACATATCCTTTAGTAAAAACAATAAAACCGGTGTCATCGCGTTATCTTATAGAAACAAAAACAGAGAGTTCACAAAGACTCTGGTAGATAAGCTCTTGCTTGAGCTTAGTGCCAGATACAAAAAACTTGATCTTAGCTCCACTCAACAACAGATCGACAATTATAAAAGCGAAATATCCAAGACAAGTGATATTTCTATAAAAAATAGCCTGGCACAAATCGTTTCTGGTCTGATACAGAAAAAAATAATTTCTCAGGCACAGGAATACTACGGTTTTGATATACTGGTTCAGCCTGCTGTACCTGATGTTTTAGAAAAGGTAGCACCAAGAAGGTCTATTATATGCATAACAGCTTTTATGTTTGCATTCTTTTTCTCAATAATGTTTGCACTAATATATGAGTATTTTCTTAAAAAGCGTAAGTAAGTAAAAAAACAGGCAGTTTGCCTCTTAACCTCTGTTTTTAGTAGTTAAACAAATATAACGTTTTGTAGAAGCTATAGACGTAATTATATAAAGAAGCATCTGTAAAGTTCTTCGACAAGAGCAAAAAAACATTTAATGATGATAGTGCGAGTGATGTAATGGTGTAAGCCATAGCTTAAGCTCATTTAGGTGCAGCTACTTAATCGAAAATTCGATAATACCCACTACACACAACACAGCGTTATCTTTTGCTTATCATGAAAGCTTCTGAGCTGCTGTTTAGGAGGAAAAATGAAAGGAATTATTTTAGCTGGCGGAAGCGGCACAAGGCTTTATCCAGTTACAAGAACGATAAGCAAGCAACTGCTGCCTATATACGACAAACCTATGATTTATTACCCGCTCTCTGTTCTAATGTTAGCTGGGATAAAAGAAATCTTAATAATATCAACTCCTGAAGATATTTCCAAATTCGAAGAGCTGCTTGGTGATGGCAGTAATTGGGGTATGAGACTGGAATACAAGATTCAGCCATCCCCTGATGGCCTCGCTCAGGCATTCATCTTAGGTGAAGACTTCATCGGAGAAGACAATGTCTGTCTGATACTCGGGGATAACATATTTTACGGGCAAGGACTAACCCCTATGGTTAGAAATGCTGCGTCTTTAAAAGAGGGTGCAGTAGTGTTTGGCTATACTGTAAAAGATCCTGATAAATTTGGTGTTGTAGAATTTGATGAACATAAGAATGTGTTAAGTATTGAAGAAAAACCAAAAGTTCCAAAATCAAACATAGCTGTAACAGGGTTGTACTTTTATGATAATGATGTTGTTGAAATTGCAAAAAATGTCAAACCAAGTGACCGTGGTGAGCTTGAAATAACGTCTGTTAATCAAAAATACCTCGAAAATGGAAAATTAAGAGTAGAACTCTTGGGTCGTGGCTTTGCATGGCTAGATACTGGAACTCATGACAGCTTGATTGAAGCAGGGCAGTTTGTGCAAACTATTGAACATAGACAAGGATATAAAATAGCCTGCCTAGAGGAAATAGCATATAAAAATGGATGGATAACAAAAGAAAAAATACTAGAAATTGCTAAACCGCTTTCAAAAAATGGGTACGGACAATATTTATATGATCTAGTAAAGGAAGACAATGCTTAAAAACAATAATACAACAATACTGGTTACAGGATGTGCAGGTTTTATAGGGAGCAACTTTGTTCCATATTATTTAGAGAAATACCCAAATTATAATATAATAAATCTCGACCTTTTAACTTACGCAGGAGATTTGGAAAACTTAGAAGAGTTAGACAACCACCCCAGATATAAATTTATCAAAGGGGACATTTGCAACAGAGAGCTCGTTGAGTTTATATTTACGGAATATGATATAAGGGGTGTGATACATTTTGCTGCAGAGTCGCACGTGGATAACTCCATCAAAAACCCAGGAGTGTTTGTGCAAACAAATGTGAATGGTACATATACACTTGTGGATGTTGCTAAGAAGCACTGGATGGAAAAACCTTTCAAATATAAAGATGAATATAAAAGCTGTCGGTTTCATCACATTTCAACTGATGAAGTTTATGGAACTCTAGGAGAAACCGGGCTTTTTACAGAAAAGACTCCGTATGCGCCGAATTCTCCATACTCAGCGTCTAAAGCAAGCAGTGACATGATAGTAAGAAGCTATGTCGAAACTTTTGGCTTAAACTGCGTTATAACGAATTGTTCTAATAATTATGGGCCGAAACAGCATGATGAAAAACTTATACCTACAATCATCCGAAATGCCCTTAAAGGGAATCAGATCCCAATATACGGAGACGGAAAAAATGTCAGGGACTGGCTATATGTTCTTGATCATTGTAAAGGGATCGATTTAGTTTTCCAAAAAGGACTAAAAGGCGAAACATATAACATAGGCGGTAGAAACGAGAAAACCAACCTTCAGATAGTCAATACTATATGCGAAATTCTTGATAAAAAAGCTCCTGCGGCGGATAAATCTTCATACAAAAAACTCATAACATTTGTTGAAGACAGGGCAGGGCATGATAGGCGATATGCCATAGATGCTACTAAGTTAGAAAATGAACTCGGCTGGAAAGCAGATGAAAACTTTGAAACAGGCATAATAAAAACGATAGAGTGGTATTTAGGTAAATACTTATGATAGAGAATATTTCAGAGCTGAAAGTGATGGGTGATGACAGGGGCAAGCTTTCTGTTATAGAAGGCGGTATAGATGTTCAGTTTGACATAAAACGCGTATTTTATATTTATGATGTTAACACATCCGCTACTAGAGGCGCTCATGCACACTATAAAACTAAGCAGTTCCTAGTGCCTGTAAGCGGCAGGTGCAAAGTGACACTTGATAACGGACAGGAAAAGCATACATTTGAACTGAATAAACCAAATATTTGTTTATTTCAGGATGCTATGATATGGGGAACTATGCACGATTTCAGCGATGATTGCGTATTAATGATTTTGGCTGATGATCATTACGATGATAGTGATTACATAAGGAATTATAATAAATTTTTGGAAGTGGCAAAAAATGATTCATAAATTAGCAGATGTTCAGAGTAAAAATATTGGCGAAAAAACGAGAGTCTGGCAATTTTGTGTTATTTTAAGTGGTGCAAAGATTGGAAGAGACTGTAATATAAATGCAAACGTGCTTATCGAAAACGATGTTACTATTGGCGACAACGTAACCATAAAATGCGGTGTTCAGATTTGGGATGGTATTACAATAGAAGACAATGCTTTTATAGGCCCTAATGTCACTTTTACAAATGACTTTTTGCCAAGAAGCAAACATTACCCTACAGAGTTTATGAGTACTCTGGTAAAGCAATCCGCATCTATAGGTGCCAACAGCACTATTCTTGGTGGAGTTACTATAGGCGAATATGCAATGATAGGTGCGGGAAGTGTTTTGACAAAAAGTGTTGGAAAGCAGGAGTTATGGTATGGAAATCCTGCTAAACACGCCGGCTACGTATGCAAATGCGGTCAGAAGTGCGATGATACTTTAGTTTGTAAACAGTGTTCGGGTAGCGTTGAATGATACCATTTTTAGATTTAAAAAAAATAAATAATCAATACAGAGCTGAATTGATAGAAGCCTGCACAAGAGTCATTGATAGCGGCTGGTATATTCAGGGTGCAGAATGCGAAAAATTTGAGCAAGAGTTTGCTGATTATTGTGGTGTGAAATACGCTATAGGTGTCGCAAATGGCTTAGATGCACTTATTTTGGTACTTCGGGCATATAAAGAGATTGGACTTATGGCAGACGGTGATGAAGTAATAGTACCGTCTAATACATATATTGCCTCAATCTTAGCAATCTCTGATAGTGATCTTGTCCCGGTTCTGGTTGAACCTGATATTAATACTTACCTGATAGACCCTGAAAAAATTGAAGAAAAGATTACGTCAAAAACAAGAGCCATACTTCCAGTACATCTATATGGACAAACTTGCCAGATGGACAAAATAAACTAGATTGCTGAAAAATATAATCTGAAAGTTGTAGAAGATTCGGCTCAGTCACATGGTGCATTTTTTGGAAATAAAAGAAGCGGCAACTTGGGTGATGCCAGCGGTTTTAGTTTTTACACAGGTAAAAATCTAGGCGCTTTGGGTGATGGCGGAGCAGTTACTACTAATGATGAAGAGTTAGCCAATACTGTAAAGGTGTTAGGTAACTATGGAAGCCAAAAGAAATATGAGAATATTTATAAAGGCATGAATAGCCGATTGGACCCATTACAGGCTGCGATTTTAAGTGTAAAATTAAATCATTTGGATGAGGAAATAGAAAAAAGAAGAGATGTTGCAAACTCTTATCTGGAAAAGATAAAGAATGACAATCTGATTCTGCCGACTGTAAGAGAATGGAATAATCATGTCTGGCATTTATTTGTGATAAGAACAAAAAACAGAGATAAACTGCAAAAATATTTAAGTGATAAAGATATCCACACATTGATACACTATCCTATACCGCCTCATAAGCAAAGAGCTTATAAAGAGTGGAATAATGATAGTTATGCTATAAGTGAGCAGATCCATGAGGAAGTTTTGAGTTTGCCTATCAGTGGTGTTCAGAGCCCTGAGGATACTGAGAAAATAATTAAGGTCATAAATGAATTCTAACAAGCAAAACTTGTTCTTTTTTTTCCCATACAGAGGTGTCGGAGGCGTACCTGTCCTTTTTCTGAGGTTAGCACACCATATCGAAACACTTGATATATATAATATATATCTTATAGATTATGATGATGGATATATGTCTGAAAACTATGACAAAAGTAAATCTATAACATTCATTAAATACAGTCCGCAAGACAATATAAATTTTAAAGACGATGATATTGTTGTTTTTCAGTCTATGCCACTTTGGGGAATGCCTCCAAACTTAATTTTTAGTGATAAAACCAAATTAATATATTGGAATCTTCATCCTTACAATATGTTTGGCTATGCATCCAGTATCGGGAAACGTTTTAAAAATGAATTTGTTCAAACAATCGTTAAATTAATTTTCAGATATGTTATTTATGGGAAAGACAGAAAAGCGGTAAGGGTGTTTGATAGAAAAAAATCTATCTTTTATATGGATGGCGAGAATTTCGAACAGACTAGAAGGTGGCTCAATGTTAAATTACAGAACGAGCTTTACTTACCTCTTATTGTAGACAATATAGAAAATATCAAAACACAGTATAACCCCAACCACAAAGATTTAAACTGCATATGGATAGGACGGATAGGTGATTTTAAGGTACATATATTAATTTACGTGCTTAAAAAACTCAATGAGCTTGCAGAAAAGAATAATCTGAATATTAAGTTTTTAATTGCCGGAATGGGAGAATTTCTGGAGCTTTTAAAAGAGAGTGTGAAAGATTTAGATAAAATTACCATTAACTATGTAGATTACATAGCCCCCGATAATCTTAAAGATTATTTAAGAGAGATGGATATCGGTTTTGCTATGGGCACAGCAGCACTTGATCTTGCAAAATATGGGCTGCCTACAGTTTTACTAGATTTTGCTTATGAAAATATTGAAGATGATTACAAGTTTGATTGGATATACAACACAAAGAATTATACTCTCGGGAGAGAGATAAGCAGCCGTTTATGTGAAAAAGATAATCAAAGCTTGGAAAATATTATGCATGAGTTATCAGATAACTTTCAATCGGTCTCATGTAAGTCATTTGAATATGTAAATAATAGTTTTAATATACAAGATAATGTATTAAAATTTCTAGAGTTGGTTCAAAATGCAGATTTGATGTATAGTGACCTAGATAAAAGCTATTTTAAAATGAATATGTTACATAATATAATTGGTGCGAAGAAATATTATAATGATTAAGAATATTAAGCAATTTAAAAACAAATTTTATTTCCTTATAAGCAATAAAGATAAAAAAGATATACGTTTTGTCCTTATTTTAGGTTTTATAGTAGGATTGTTTGAGCTGATCGGACTAACCTTGCTAGTGTTAATGATTCAGGTCTTTACTAATGATTCTATAAGAGAATCTAATAGTTTACTTAGGTATGTTTTTGATTCGCTTTCAAATAGCAACACTTCTGCTTTCATATTAATAATCACAAGCACGGTTTTTGTTTTTTATGTCGTTAAATTATTTGTATCATTAATCAACGCTAGATATATGGCAAAACTGGCAAGTAATCTTTATATTGATGTATCAAAAAAGCTTTTTGAAAATTATATGAATTACTACTATCGAGATTTTGCTAAAAGAAACACGGCTGAAATAAATCAAATACTTGTTGTTGAATCTGACAATTTATCATTAATGATTTCAAATATTATTTACATCATTATTCATACAGTAATTATTGGTTTGCTTTATGGATATATGTTTTATGTTGACTGGATGCTGACTATCAGTGTGTCGGTTATGTTTGCATTTATTATTTATTTGTACAAAAAGTTACTTAAAAGAAAATTAGTTATTATGGGCGAAGAGAGAATTGAAGCCGTAACCGATTATATGAAATTCATTAAAAGTACATTTTCTAATTTTAAATTTATAAAAGGTCTGGATGGAGAGTACATAGAAAAAAACCTTACGAGTATCACAAATCATTATAAGAAAGCCAGAGTAGACATGCTTTTCTGGGCAGAACTGCCAAGACTTATTCTGGAGTTTATTATTATCGCAATGATGATAATAATATTCATGTTTATTAAACTTAAGTATGAAGATAATGGTGAACTGCTGGTGGTTGTAAGTGCTTATGCTTTGGCTCTGTTCAGGATGCTCCCTTCTTTGTCAAAAATATTGCAGGGTGCAAACATTGTTAATATGTATAAGAAAACATTAGACATGGTGCACACAGAGATCAACTATAAAATTGAGCAAAAAAGCATAGGAGATCCTATTGTCTTTAATGATTTAATTCAGCTTAAAGATGTTACGTTTGCTTATCCTGAAAGTGATAAAAAGAGTTTGTCTGGCATAGATATAGATATTAAAAATGGAGACAAGGTTGCGATTATCGGAGAGAGCGGATCTGGTAAAAGTACTTTAATGGACATCTTAATCGGTCTGCATCTTCCGAATTCTGGAAAATTTATTATAGATGGAATAGAAATTAATGAAAATAATGTTATCAACTGGAGACAGAGCACTTCTTTTGTCCCTCAGAAAGTTGTACTTTTTGAATCTGATGTAAAAGAGAATGTTACATTCGGAAAAGAATATAATGAGCAGCTTTTTAAAGAGGTTTTAGAAGATGCTTTTGTATATGACGTAGTTATGGCAAAAGGCGGAATGGAAGCAAAGGTTGGAGATGAGATATCTGGATTCAGTGGTGGACAAATGCAACGGCTAGCCTTTGCAAGATCACTATATCAGGAAAGGGAGATACTCTTTTTGGATGAGGCCACTTCATCCCTTCATGAGGAAATAGAAGAGAAAATCTTAGACCGACTGCTTGAAAAATACAAAAACAAGACAATTATTGCGATTATACATAAAGAGCATCTTGCTGCTAAATTCGATAAAATTATAAAAGTTGAGGACGGGAAAATTGCTTAAAAAGAAATTAAAAAATAACGAATTATCTATCGGCAGCTGGATTACTATCGGACATACAGCAGTAGTAGATGTAATGGCAAGTGCCGGTTTTGACTGGCTTGTTGTGGACTTAGAACATACATCAATAGATTTAAATACAGCACACAATCTAATAGCTACTATTCAGTCACATGGGATGAAGGCTTTAGTAAGAGTCAGTAAAAATGAAGAGGTTATCATAAAAAAAGTCCTTGATATGGGGGCAGACGGCATAGTTGTTCCCATGATAAAATCGAAAGAGGATGCCCAGGAAGCTATTAGCTATGCTAAATATCCGCCTGTGGGCAACAGGGGTGTAGGCTTATTCCGTGCGCAAAAATATGGGACAGGATTTGACGAATACAAAAAGTTGGTAAAAGATGAGCTTGTTATAATAGCTCAGATAGAGCACTTTGAAGCAGTTGATAATATAAAAGAAATAATAACTACTGATGGTATCGACGGTGTAATTATCGGACCTTACTACTTATCCGGCAGCATGGGCTATCCTGGTGAATACCATAGAAAAGAAGTAAAAGAGGGAATAGCAAAAGTGTTAAGGGTTTGTAAAGAGGAAAATGTGCCCTCCGGCTTTCATGTGATAGAATCAAATCCGCAGAAGCTGCAGGAACGGATAGATGAAGGCTGTACATTTTTAGCATATAGCGTTGATTTTTTCTTTTTGGGAGATAATGCCAGAGATGGAATGAGAAAAATCTTAGGAGAAAATAAATGAAAGCAATAGCGATAATTCCTGCAAGAATGAGTTCAAGCAGGTTTCCAGGTAAACCTATGATAAAAATACTAGGCATGCCAATGATAGGACACGTGTATAAAAGAGTAAAAATGAGTAAAACGCTTGATGAAGTTTATATAGCAACGTGTGATAAAGAGATATATGACTATGCAGAATCTATCGGCGCAAAAGCTGTTATGACAAAAGATACTCATGAGAGAGCAAGTGATAGGTGTGCAGAGGCTATGCTTAAAATTGAAGCAGCAAACCCTGCAGACAAGTGTGACATTATGGTTTTGGTGCAAGGCGACGAGCCTTTGACTCATCCGGATATGATCGATGAAGCTGTACAGCCTATGCTAGATGACAGCAGTATAAAAATAACAAACCTTACTGGCGAAATAACTTCTCAGCATGATTTTGAAAACCCAAATGAAGTTAAGGTTGTTGTGGATAAAGATTGGAATGCAATGTACTTCAGTAGAGAGCCGATCCCATCGAAAAAGAAGTATAAAGGTAAGCTGCCCATGTTTAAACAAGTTCCAATTATCCCTTTTACAAGAGACTTTTTACTTGAATATAATGAAATGGAGCCTACACCGTTAGAGATTATCGAATCTGTTGATATGATGAGAATATTGGAAAACGGCATGAAAGTCAAAATGATACCTACAAAACACAATGTAAAAGCTGTAGATGTTGTGGAAGATTTAGCAGTCGTAGAAGAGATATTTAAAACAGATGAACTTAGGGGGCTATATTTATGATTAAGAACAAGATCGCTAAGTTTTTAACAAAAACCTTAACAAAGCTCGGGTTTGTTAACCATTATATTCACCATGTTTCAGGGCCGAACGATAGACTCATCTTAAATGGTAAATATGACGAAGAGTATCCATTTGTTAATACTTTGTTTAACACAATGAGCGGAACGATAACCCTCGGAGAAGGTGTTATCTTTGGGCACAACTGTATGGTAATTACAGGTAAACATAATTATGAGTCAAAGGATATAGACATCTTGAGAAATGATGTTCCTCAAGGAAGAGATATTGTTATTGGTGATGCTACCTGGATAGCAACAGGAGCTATGATTATGGGTGGCGTTACTATTGGTAAGCACTGTGTTGTTGCTGCTGGTGCAGTAGTTACAAAAGATGTTCCAGACTATTCATTTGTTGCGGGTATACCAGCTAAAGTTATTAAAAAGATTTAAAAGTGTAACTATGAAAGAAAATGATATAAGGCCTCAGGAGCTTTTTGATGAGCTTTTAAGGTTAAACAAGTTAGACATTGATAAGTATTTTACAAATAGTGAGAAAGAAGTGCTTTTGTGCCCTGCATGTGATACTCAAGGGGTCAGCAGTTTTAGTAAAAATTCGTTCTCTTTTGATGAGTGCCCCGAATGCAAAACACTATATGTTTCGCCAAGGCCAAAAAGAGAGTATTTCGATGCTTACTATACTGATTCGGAGTCTACAAAATATTGGGCGACAACATTTTATAAAGCTACTGAACAAAACAGAAGAGAGATGCTTTGGAAGCCAAAAGCAAAATTGATATCAGATAAGATCAAACAGTTTTCACCAAATACCAAAAAATTAATTGACATTGGTGGTGGATATGGAACTTTTATGGAAGAGTTTTTGAAAATATCAGATATGGAACACTTAATAATTGAGCCTTCCCAGTATCTTTCAGAAGCATGTAAGGAAAAAGGTCTTAGCGTTGTTGTAAAATTTCTTGAAGATATTTCAGAAAAAGATCTGCCAATAGATGAGAAGACATTCGTAAGTTTTGAATTGTTTGAGCATTTGCATACTACAAGAGAATTTTTAGAAACTCTAAATGATGTAATGAGCAGCGGTGACGTTTTCATTTTTACTACCTTAAGCGGTATGGGCGTTGATATACGAGTTTTATGGGAAGAATCTAAGCCGGTAAGCCCGCCGATGCATCTAAACTTTCTAAATCCAAAATCAATAGAATTATTACTCAATAGTACTGGATTTGAGGTGCTGGAGGTTACTACACCCGGCAAGCTCGATGTGGATATCATGAATAATAATAAAGATAAAATTAAAGACAGGTTCTGGAAAGATTATTTAGAGTATTCCACCGATGAGGAGAGGCAGAAAATGCAGCTTTTTCTGAGTGATAATCTTCTCAGTTCTCACATGATGATAGTATGTAAGAAGGTTTAGAAATGGATCCAAAGATAGTCGTAACTGCCAATGCTTTTTCCAAAAATGAATTTTTAGTAAATGAACTGAAAAAGTTTACTTCCAACATAGTGTTAAACACCTCAGGACGCTATACAAAAGAGGAATTGATCTCAGCGTTGAAAGACGCTGACGGAGCAATCGTCGGGTTAGATAAAATTGACGAGAGTGTTTTAAAAGAGTGTAAAGATTTAAAGATAATAGCGAAGTATGGTGTGGGGCTGGACAACATAAATCTTGATGATTGTAAACAATTTAACATCAAAGTGGGCTGGACTGGTGGAGTTAATAAAACTTCTGTGGCGGAGATGGCATTAGGCTTTATGCTGATGCTGATAAGAAACTTGTATGTTACATCAAATCAATTAAAAGATTTGACATGGAACAAGGCAGGCGGATTGCAGCTTTCAGGTAAAACTATAGGCATTATCGGCGTTGGACATATAGGGAAAGAGCTAGTGAGGCTTTTGAAACCATTTAATTGCAGGATATTGGTAAATGACATAATAGACAAGAGTGATTATTACCTGCAAAATGGGCTTGAAGAGGTTGCAAAAGAGAAAATATATAGATATGCTGATATTATAACAATACATACACCTTTGACAGACGATACAAGAGATTTAATCACTTTAAAAGAGATGAATCTTATGAAAGAGAGTACTTTCATCATAAATACTGCAAGAGGTGGAATAATAAATGAAGATGATTTTAAAAAAGCACTGCAAGATGGTATCATTTGTGGTGGTGCGATAGATGTTTATAATGTAGAACCTCCAGTTGATAGAGAATTTCTATCACTGCCTAATCTTGTTGCAACACCTCATGTCGGTGGTAATGCAAAAGAGGCAGTTGAGGCTATGGGAAAGAGTGCTGTAATGCATGTAAAGGAATTTTTCAAGGATATATAATGAGCTTAGTAAATGAAACCGTATTTGATGTCAATGACATAAAACCTAAAGAGCTTGACGAAACTATTCATCGTCTGCATAAAGAATTTAGCGGTAAGACAAAACTTAGAAATATCTGCCCAGCCTGCAGCAGCGATGAATATAAGCATGCCTTTGATAAATATAAATTTCATTATGTCGAATGCTGTAATTGTAAAAGTCTATACATACAAAACACAATAGAGTTAGATGATTATATAAAATATTCGAAAGAGCTGGAAGATAATATTTATTCTGGTGAAAAATACAAAAAGTATCTTGAAGAATTAGCAAGGAATAAGTCTTCCAACTTAGAACTTACTGCTTCAAGATTTTTAAATAAGAATACAAAATTAAAAGTTGCGTACATGGGCAGTAAGGCAAAAGTGTTCCAGGTTGCATTAAGTAATTTTGACACAGAATTTGATATTATTGATGATAACTGTTCGATAACAGGTAGTTATGATTTCATAATTATGGATCATTATATGGAGAAAGTGCTCGACCTGAAACAACTTATGACAACAGTGCATAAATCTCTCAATAGTAATGGTTATCTGTACATATCATCAAGAGTCGGCAGCGGTATTGATATTTTGACACTATGGGAAGAGACTAAGCTTTATCCATTAGAGCACCAAAATTTATTGTCTGTAGATGGAATTAAAATAATGTTAAATACTATCGGTTTTAATATCAAAGGACTTAATACTCCCGGGACTTTGGATGTTGATAATATTTTGAACAGTAAATCTTCTAATATCCCTAGGTTTTTGAATTATCTTGCAAGTTTTGATAAAGAGAATGCTTTAGAGGATTTTAGAGTTTTTATACAAAAAAATTTACTAAGCTCATTTGCAACAATAATTGCACAAAAAGGATGAAAAATGGAAAAGAAAGATTTTATATTAAGTTATACATCTAAGTTAAAAAAACTATTAGATAATGTTGATGTTAATGCTATTAGCGAAATTATTGATTTATTAGAAGAGACTCAAAAGAAAAAGGGTGTCATTTATGTGCTAGGCAACGGCGGCAGCTCTGGTACAGCTTCTCATATGGCTAATGACTTAAATGTAGGTCTGAAAAGAAGAAATATACGAACATTTAATGTTGTGTCTTTAGCTGACAACAGCCCGGTAATCACAGCTATTTCTAATGACATAGGTTATGATAATATTTTCTATATGCAGCTGTTAGAAGTTTTAAAGCCGGAAGATATTATAATCGCTATATCATGCAGCGGTAACTCGCCTAATATTACAAAAGCTATTGATTATGCAAAAACAGTTGGCAGTAAAGTTGTAGGGTGTACCGGTTTTGATGGTGGTGAGTTAAGGCAAAAAAGTGACATATGTTTTCATGTTGATACACCTAAAGGCGAATATGGCTTAGTAGAAGACATGCATATGATTTTAGACCATGTTATTTACTCTTATTTTATAGCGCTGGGCACAAAATAATGATTAATATTGCTATTATAGGAATGGGTAAGATTGGTAAAACAAGAGCCAAGACGATTAAAGAGAACAAACATACTCAACTTATAGCAGCCTATGATATTGATAGTTAGCAGCTTGACGAATTTAATGATATTACCAAATGTTCAACGGTCGACGATATCTTTAAAATAAAAGATTTAGACGCAGTTGTAATTTGCACATTTAACAAGTCTGCGCCTGAGTATTCAATCAGGGCTTTAAACGCTGGATTGCATGTGTTTTGCGAAAAACCTCCAGCAAGAACCTCTAAAGAAGTGGAAGAAGTAAGAGCAGTAGAAAGCGAAAAAGGTCTGGTTCTTAAATATGGCTTTAACCATAGATACCACTACTCTGTTATAGAAGCAAAAAAACTAATCGAAAATAATATGTTTGGCAGGCTCCTGTGGATGAGGGGCGTATATGGCAAAGCAGGCGGTAATAAGTTTGCCGACAACTGGAGAAATGATAAAGAAGAATCCGGTGGAGGTATTTTATTGGATCAGGGGATACATATGCTTGATCTGATGAGATTTTTCGCTGGCGATTTTGTAAATATAAAAAGTATGGTTAATACAAACTACTGGGATATTAAAGTAGAAGATAACGCTTTCGCTATGATGCAGACACAGGATGGTTTGATGGCTACCATACATTCATGTGCAACACAGTGGAGACACAAGTTTTTACTCGAGATGAGTTTTGAAAACGGTTATGTAAATCTTGATGGAATCTTATCGAGCACAAGAAGTTATGGCGATGAGACTTTGGTGATAGCAAAAAGACAATTTGAAAACGAAACATTTGCTATGGGCAAACCAAGGGAAGAAAAAATATATTTTGATACAGATGAATCATGGAAACTTGAGCTTGAGGAATTTGTAGACTGTATTTTAGAGAAAAAAGCTGTATATAACGGAAACAGTTACGATGCATTAAAAGTTATGCAGCTGGTTGAAGCTATATACGAGGAGTCTGGATTTTACAAATGAAAAGACGTGTATTGTTAACTGGCGGCAGCAGAGGTATAGGCAAAGCGATATATGACGAATTAATAGATACGTATGATGTTGTCATACCTAAAAGAGAAGAGCTGGATTTATGCGACATCTCATCTATTGACAGGTATTTCGAAGACGGCAAATCTTTTGATATACTTATTAATAACGCTGGTATTAATATTATCAAAGATATAGACAGTATTCTAGATGAAGATATTCAGAAAATTAATAATATAAACTTAGTGGCGCCTTTAAAACTGACAAAGTATTGTGTCAAAGGGATGAAGGCAAACAAATTTGGAAAGATAGTAAATATCAGCTCCATTTGGGGTGTGAGAAGCAAAGAGAAACGCACTCTTTACAGCGGTACAAAATTTGGAATTATCGGTCAGACAAAAGCTTTGGCAAGAGAGCTTGGTGAATATAATATTTTAATCAATGCTGTATGTCCGGGTTTCACTGCGACTGAGCTGACAATGCAGTCACTCTCTGAAAGCGAGATGGAAGCTGTCTTTGGACAGATACCTCTTAAAAGGATGGCTGAGCCTAAAGAGATAGCAAACTGTATAAAGTTTTTGGTCGGCGATGATAACACATATATTACAGGTCAAACATTAGTGGTTGATGGTGGGTTTACTGCATGAGTACTTTAAAGTTACATTCAAATATACATGATTATGAAGTTGAATTTTGTGACAGTTTCGCTTTCCTTGATGATATTAAGAAAATAGAGAAAAAAGTTTTTGTGCTTGATAAGAACATATACGAATTATATAAGGATCTTTTTACAGATGTAAAAGAGGAAGACCTGTTTTTATTCGATGCTATTGAAGAGAAAAAAACTTTGAAATCAGTAGAGGAAATATATAAGTTTCTGGCGACAAAGGATGCTAAAAGAAATATTACCCTTATATCTTTTGGCGGCGGGGTAACACAGGATGTAACCGGCTTTGCAGCAGCTACACTATACAGAGGCATTAAGTGGATATTTGTACCTACTACATTTCTGGCACAGGCAGACAGCTGTATAGGCAGCAAGACATCGCTGAATTTTGAAACATATAAAAATATCTTAGGCGGATTTTACCCGCCTGACAAAATATACATACAGCCTAAATTCTTAGATACATTAAGTACAAAAGATTATTACAGCGGGATAGGCGAAATAATAAAATTTGCCCTGTTGAAAGAGTCTTACCCTAAAGATTTCGATGCCATAGTAGAGCTGGTAGAGAGTGTAAAAGGGAAAGAAAACAGGCTTGAAGCCATTAAGAAAACTATGGAAGTAAAAAAAGCCTATATAGATGAAGATGAGTTTGATACAGGCAAACGAAATCTGTTTAACTACGGGCATTGTTTCGGCCATGCTCTTGAGAACTCCTCACATTACGAAATACCCCACGGCATAGCTGTAACAATAGGTATGATTTACGCAAATATTGTCGCGTTGAACAGAGGGCTGATCAGTAAAGAGCGGTATCTGTTTTTAAATGAAAAACTGTTTTTGCCTAATATACCTATAGAGCTTGATAAAAAGCAGTTTGATGAGACTATTCTTTTAGACTCTATGAAAAATGATAAGAAAAGAGTAGGTAAAAATTTAACAATAGTCATCCCTGTCAACGATGATATCGCAGCTGAAAAAATCGACGATTTAACAATTGAAGAATTTAAGAAAGTACTAAAAGACTTAATAGAAGTGTTAGCATTGAAATGAAAAAGATATGGTTATCGCATATTATAGATACTAAGACGCCGCTTTATGGCGGCAGGACAGAAAACTTTAGTATCTATAAAACGTCATCAATAAATGAAGGCAAAATTGCAAATGACACAAGAATTGAGTCCACAGTGCACGTTAGCACTCACATAGACTTGCCCTATCACTTCCATAAAAACGGTCAGACAGTTGAAGATTATGACATAGATTTCTGGTTTTTCTCTAAACCGCTGGTAATCGATTTTAAACCAAAAAATTATATCATAGAAGATGATTTGATAGGCATCTTAGATAAAATAGAAGACGAAGGCTACGATATACTGATAGTCAAAACAGGTATTTGCCATTTCAGAGAAGAGAGAAAATTCTGGGAATACAACTACGGTTTTTCTCCTAAAATATACGACTATCTAGTAAATAAATTTAATTCAATTAGAGTTATTGGATTTGATTCTATTTCTATCTCAAGCTGGCAGGGGAGAGACTTAGGCAAAATATCTCACAAAGCATTCTTAAATCCAGAGAACCCCATTTTAATACTGGAAGATATGGATTTGAGGAGTATTGACAAAGATACAAAATTATCTGAGATTACGATAATGCCTATCCGCATTGCAGACTGTGACGGTTTACCTTGCAGTGTTTATGGAGTCGTTGGTGAGTAAGCAATATAACTATTTAGACTTAAGCGGATATATGTTTTCAGGCAAGCATGCTCTGAATTTGCTTATTGCAGAGATAGAAGGGTTTAGTGCTCATCAGTGGGACCTGGAGTTCAACCTGTTGAGGTTACAAGATGGCATTATGGATCTTGAAAAGGCTCTGGTAGAAGACTGGTCAATTATTAGATCCAATAGTGCGATTGTGAGGTTTAAAAAACTTGTAAAAAAGCTAGACGGAACATATGGCAGATTTCCTTATAAGCTTTTCAGTTTTCATGTAGATTACTATCAGACAAGATTCAATAATCAATTTTCTAAACTCTCTGATGAATACATTAATAACCTGATAGCTTCAACCTGGCTTTGCGAATGGCCGTATCCATTGTTTGATATGGGAGAACTAGAAGCTTTTTACAGGAAGATAAAAAAGAGGCTTTGGGATAAACAGGGAGCCTTTGAAAACCAGTTCCATCTTATCGATGGTGAAAAATTTTATGAATTTACAAAAGATTATCTAATAAAATTACTTGCAAGCTATGACGGAGTAACAGAAGACGCTACGACACTTGTAACAAATAATGCTTTTGAGCCATTTAATGCAAAAAGGGGACTTAAGTATTTTGACAATGCAAAATGCATAATTGTTAAAAGGGATCCACGAGATATGTATACAACGGCTTGCAACCATTCTCAGTTATACTCTAAAATGTCACATGGCAATAAAGTGGAGAATTTTATTAAACGTTTTGAGATACAAGAAAGAAATACAGATAAAACTCCGCACGAAGATATAATGTTTTTACAATATGAAGATCTCATATTAAATTATGACAAAACAAAAGATGAGATATTTGAATTTTTAGGCATAGATGAAAGTATGCATACTAAAAAAGGTGAGTTTTTTAAACCTGAAGAATCAAAGAAGTTTATTGGTATATACAAAAATCTTGCAAACCAGAATGATATAAAAATTATAAAAGAAAGGCTGAACAGCTACTGTTTAGACATATAAAAGGGAATTAGAAATATGAAAGTACTATTGTTGGCAGGTGGATTTGGCACAAGGCTTAGCGAAGAGACTGAGATAAAACCTAAACCTATGGTGGAAATCGGCGGGAAGCCTATATTGTGGCATATAATGAAGATTTACTCTAGCTATGGGTTTAATGAGTTTGTAGTCTTGCTAGGGTACAAAGGGTATTACATTAAGGAATATTTTGCGAACTATTTTCTTCATCAAAGCGATGTGACAGTTGATATGTCAAACGGCAAGATGGAAGTGCTGAACAACTCCAGCGAACCCTGGAAAGTAACTCTCCTTGACACAGGTGCAGATACTATGACAGGTGGCAGGGTTAAGAGAGCACAGAGTTTTGTAGGCAACGAGCCTTTTATGCTTACCTATGGAGATGGAGTCAGCGACATTGACATTAAAGAACTTGTAAGGTTTCATAAATCTCATGGCAAAGCGATGACTATGACTTCTGCTCAGCCTGATGGCAGGTTCGGTGCATTGGACATCTCTGATGATAACCAGGTTCTCGAATTCAAAGAGAAGCCGAAAGGTGACGGGAGCTGGATTAATGCGGGTTTCTTTGTTTGTGAGCCAAAAGTGTTTGACTATATACTAGAAGGGGACGCCACAGTTTTTGAGCAGGCACCTCTTATGAATCTTGCTAAAGACGGCGAGATCTATACTTACAAGCATGACACTTTCTGGATGCCTATGGACACTATGAGAGACAAGAGCACATTACAAAAACTTTGGGACAGCGGTAAAGCACCTTGGAAGGTATGGGATAAATAGATGTTTAAAGATATATATAAAAATAAAAAAGTCCTAGTTACTGGACACACAGGATTTAAGGGCAGCTGGCTTACAACATGGCTGGTAAAACTTGGTGCGCAGGTGGTCGGGATATCAAAAGATATACCAACTAATCCTGCAATGTTTGAAGAGCTTAATCTGGAAAGTAAGATAAAGCATTATCAGGAAGATATTAGGGACTTGCCTAAAATTATTGAGATTGTTACAGATGAAAAACCTGATTTTTTATTTCATCTGGCAGCGCAGCCGATAGTCTCAACCTCTTACAGTGACCCTATAGAAACTATTTCATCAAACGTAATGGGCACAACTCATGTCTTGGAAGCCTTAAAAATCTCTAATCACAAATGTACAGCGGTTATCATTACAAGTGATAAAGCTTATGACAATATTGAACAGGTCTGGGGATATAAAGAAGACGACAAGATGGGCGGCAAAGACATTTACAGCGGAAGTAAAGGGGCTGCCGAGCTTATTATTAAATCATACTTCCACTCATATTTCACAAAAGATGACTGCAATGTCAGGCTTGCGATAGGCAGGGCTGGAAATGTTATAGGCGGCGGAGACTGGGCAAAAGACAGAATTGTCGTGGACTGTATGCATGCGTGGAGCAAAGGCGAAGTTGTTGAGATCAGAGCGCCGAAAGCGACAAGACCATGGCAGCATGTGCTGGAGCCGCTAAGCGGTTACCTTAACTTAGGGCAGGCTCTATATCATAACGAGTTATTGCATGGCGAAGGGTTTAATTTTGGCCCCAGAGCAGAGCAAAATCATACAGTCGAAGAATTGCTTATTGACCTTAGCAAATATTGGGACTTTAAAGACGTGAAAGATGCTTATAAAGTTACCGGCAATATCCCTTTTCATGAAGCCGGGCTATTAAAGCTGAACTGTGACAAGGCATTGTTTCACCTTAAGTGGCAGGCAAGTCTGGAGTATAAAGAGACCATCGCGTTTACCAGTGAATGGTACTACGATTTCTATAAAACTGATAAAAATATACTTGATAAAACACTAGAGCAGATAGCTAAATATGAAGATATGGCAAGAGAAAAAGGTTTAAAATGGACGGAGTGATTCTAACCCCTCTTAAGCAGATTCATAACCCTAAGGGTGATATTTTTCATGCGATGAAAAAGAGTGATAGTGGGTATGATGGATTTGGAGAAGCTTACTTTTCTACTGTCAAACAGGGGGACATAAAAGGTTGGAAGAAGCATACTGTAATGACTCTGAACCTTGTGGTGCCCGCCGGAGAAATAGAGTTTGTTGCTTATAATGATAAAACAGAAGAGTTTTTCAGTGTAAAGCTATCACATGATAACTACCAAAGACTGACTGTAAAACCAGGTCTCTGGATGGCATTCAGAGGGCTGGGCGAATACAATATGCTCCTGAATCTGGCCAGTATTGAGCATGACCCAGATGAAGCATTAAGTACTGATTTAGGTATGATTAAATATGAGTGGTAAAATTCGGCTTTCAAAATCTTCAATATCTCAGGCAGAGAAAGAAGCGGTATTAAACGTTCTTTCCAAAGAGTATTTGGGCATGGGTGAAGAAGTAAATATCTTTGAAAATAAAATCAAAGATTACCTTCAGACAGAGATGGACGTTGTCTGTGTGAACACGGGGACTTCAGCACTGCATTTATCACTCAGTGCGCTTGATATAAAAGAAGGTGACGAAGTTTTAGTCCCTTCCTTAACCTATGTTGCTTCATTTCAGGCTATATCGGCAGCAGGTGCTAAACCTGTCCCGTGTGAGGTTAACCCTGATACTCTATTTTTAGATGCTGAAGATGCCAGAAAAAAAATTACCGAGAACACTAAGGCTATTATGCCCGTGCATTATGCAAGCAGTTCTAAAGGGATGAACTCTGTTTATGAACTGGCGGCTGATTATAAGCTGCGAGTTGTAGAAGACGCCGCTCAGGCATTCGGATGCAAAAGAGACGGGAAGCTTATATGAACTCATGGAGACATCCTCTGTTTTAGTTTTGACGGTATTAAAAATATCACTTCCGGTGAAGGCGGAGCGATACTTTCTAAAGATAAAGAATTTATCCAGCGTGTTCAGGATGGAAGGTTGCTTGGTGTAGAAAAAGATACTGATAAGAGATATTCCGGCCAGAGAAGCTGGGACTTTGACGTAAAACATCAGGGTTTCAGGTTTCACATGAGCAATATAATGGCTGCGATTGGTATAGTTCAGTTAGAAAGACTGGATAGCTTTAAAACAAAAAGACAGCAGGTAGCAAAAACATATCTGGAAGCCTTTGCAGGTATAAATGAAATTACATTCCTTGATTTTGACTATAGCGAAGTGCTGTCTCATATATTCGTAATAAAAGCTCAAAAAAGGTATGAACTGAGAGAGCACCTGCTTAAAAATAATATTGAATGCGGGATTCATTACAAACCGAACCACTTGCTTACTAAATATAATACTGGTATTAAGCTGAGCATAACTGAAAAGATATATGATGAAATGATGACCCTGCCGTGTCACTTTGATATGACTAGTGATGAGCAGGATATTGTAATAAATAAAGTGAAAGAGTTTTATGGAAAATAAAAAACCTTTAGTATCAGTCATTATGAACTGTTATAATAGTGATAAGTATCTAAGAGAAGCGATAGACAGTGTTATTGCCCAGACATATCAGAACTGGGAGATAATCTTCTGGGATAACCAATCAACAGACAGCAGTGCTGAGATAGTTAAATCTTACGATGATAAAAGGATACACTATTTTTATGCTCCGAATCACACCCCCCTCGGTGAGGCAAGAAATCTTGCAGTTAAAAAGGCAGCCGGTGAATGGATAGGGATTTTAGATTGTGATGACATCTGGCACGAAAATAAGCTTGAAGTACAGCTGGAAAGTGCATCTGATGAAATAGGGATGATATACTCCAGAGTTGAGTTTTTGCTAGAAGATAGTGGAAGAAGCAGCGTTATGGGTAAAAGTATTAAAAAGACCTATTATCCAAAGCTAGACGAATTACCTTCGGGGGATGTTTTTGATAAGTTGCTTTACGAATGTTTCATTCCATTACCATCAGTTGTAATGAGAAGAAATTTGTTTGAAAAGGTCGGTGGGATAGATAGTTCTTTAAAAGTTGCAGAGGATTATGATATTTTTCTGAAGATAGCAAAAATCTCAGGTACACTAGCTATTGATGATGTATTGTGCAAATATAGAGTTCACGGTGGGAATTTGTCTCACGAAAATATTGATGTTACTTTTAGTGAGTCAATTGCTTTGGTAAACTCTTATAGCAATTATATGCAAGTCAGTTCCCATCGCATGTACTGGAAATTAAAATATGGAAAGAATTTAATTAGGCAAGGTCGTTTTTTAAAGCTTTTCCTTACTGCGCTGACAATAAATCCTATAGTGTTCTTAAAATATCTATTAAAGAAGTAATATGAATATAAAACTAATTTCGATACTAGATAAGGTAGTTATATTAAGCATTTATGTTATCTTTGTGTTGGACTTCCCTCTTTTAGTTAAAGGGCTATTTGTTTTAGGCTTACTTCTTGTTTTTGTAATATATATAACAAGTGAAAAACATAAGTTTACAATGCAGATATCATTGTATTTGTTGATTACATTTGCAATGTTCTCAGTTTTAGCATTCATTGGATTAATAAAATATAATGATTTTGGTATTATTCTAAAGTTTATATTTCCGTTATTAATATTGTTCAACATATTTGTATTTAATACATTAAAAGATCAATATGATATGAATAGATATGCGTTTCATATTTATGTAGCAGCAGTTTTAGTCGCTTTAAAGGTCATCGTTCTATTTGTGTTGGTCTTTAATAGCTTGTTTATGGAGTATCTGCCTTTATTTGATTCTGAAAAAAATCAATCAACATGGATCGGATTTTCATCAGGGACTTTTAGGATATTCACAGGTCAAGCAACAGTAATACCAATTGGATTATTGATATCTAGTTATTTATATAAAAAAGTTCCTTATAAGTTTTTGATTATTTCTTTTTTTGCGTTATTTTTTACTCAGACAACAGTGTTATGGGCCAGTTATTTGTTAGTACTTTTATACATTATCCACTCTAACTATAAGAGCATTTTTAAATATTTTTTATTATCGGCAATTACAATCGCCATTTATGTAGCATTTATGATGAATTATGACTTGATAATAAGCATTATAGACGAGAAATTACTCTATTCTGTGCCTGTTAAACTACAGCAATTTGAGATTGTATACAATGTATTCGAAACTGATATGTTATTTGGCGGTGGTTTAGGTTTTATATATCCAAACGGCGCATTTACTATAGAAGTTGTTCTACTTCATATTTTAAGCACAACAGGTCTTGTTGGATTTGTTTTCTATAATTTCATGTTGTTTTATTGGCCTATAGTATCAATTAGATACATTCAAGCAGATAAGTTACTCAAAGTATTGTTATTGTCATACTTTACAGTTGTTTTTGCATCATTCTCTAATCCATATTTAATTGGCGGCACGAGTGGGCTATTCTTGATCCCGATAATTAGTGCGCGGTATACAGAGCTAAAAACGATAAATACTCAAAAAAAGTATGCAACCTGAACCCTATATTTTAGTAACTATTAGAGCAATTTCTGCAAAATACTAAGTGATTAAGAGTATTGTAAGCAATATTGACAGTTACTAGTAAAGGAGTTAAAGTTATTAATGAATTTAATTGCACCAAATATTAAAAATGGTGGTGGCTTGGAGCTTCTGCTTTATTTAATTGAATATATTAAAAAAATGCACTCTGATATGAAAATTGTTGTTTATGTAGATCATTCACTTCAAATGCTACAATCAAGCGATAATATACAAGTCATACATATGGATAGCAATCTTAAAAAGATAAAACTATTTTCAAAACGTATCAATAATGCTCTATATTTCGGGAATTTGCCACCACTAGTAAAATCAAAAAACTCGATGGTCTATTTTCACAACCCTTACCTTTTAATGCCAAATAGTAAGTTAGTGAGAACATCACTCAAATTCTTTGTAAAATATTTTCTACAGCAGATTTACATCAAAAATTTTATAAGCAATATAGATATTGTGGCTTGCCAGAATGATTACATTAAGAATAAGTTTGTTGACAAGTATTCGTATCACAATGTAGAGCTTTTGCCTTTTTTCAGGCTTTGTGATAGGAAGCTATTGGGGACTAGTTCTAAAATATATGATTTTTGCTATGTCTCATTAGCACATCCACATAAAAATCATAGCAGGCTAATAGAAGCTTGTGAAATTTTAGCTAATGAAAGCAGATCATTTACCTTAGCACTTACTATTGAAGACGGTCATGAAGAATTGATAGAGAAGTTAAATGACGTGAATAAAAAAGGCAATGCCAATATTATAAATCTTGGCAAGTTGTCCAAAGATGATGTCTGCAAACTATACTCACAAAGTAGATGCCTTATATTTCCCTCAACAGAAGAGACTTTTGGATTAGGGCTAATTGAGGCTGTAAATATGGATTTGGATGTAATAGCATCTGATTTAGAATATGTTTATCAAGCAGTTGAACCAAGCTTAGTATTCGACCCAACAAACAGTTTAGATATTTCATTAAAGATGAAAGAGTATTTAGATGGTGATGTGAGTAAAAGTAAAATAAAAATAGAAAATAAAATAGATAAACTAATAAATTTCTTTGAAAAGTATAATAATGTATAAGAATAAATCAATTTTAATTACCGGCGGGGCTGGCTATATTGGCAGCCATCTGGCAAAGCAACTGTTATGCACTACAGATTACAATATCACAATCTTAGATAACTTATCTACTGGGAGCAGAGATACTTTGGATCGCTTGTTGCTATTCAGGGAGTTTAGCTTCATAGAGATGGATCTGAATGATTTTGAAAAGCTAGGAGAACTTCTCCGTCAGAACAGTTTCGACTGTATCATACATTTCGCAGGATCTATTGTGGTTCCGGAGTCAGTAAAAGACCCACTTAAATATTATATGAACAACACGGTTAATACAATTAATCTAGTAAAATGTGCAGTGGAATCTAAGGTGAAAAAGTTCATCTTCTCGAGCACTGCGGCAGTTTACGGCGAGACCGATCAGTTGCCGGAGGTTGGAGTTAGCGAATCTTTTCCTCTGAACCCTATAAACCCATATGGTATGAGTAAGCTGATGAGCGAAAGAGTGCTTGAAGATACTGCCGCTGCCTATAATGACTTCAGATATGTTATTTTCAGATATTTTAACGTAGCCGGGGCGGATATTAATTATACTAACGGAAGTTTAGAGCCAAGAATAGGACATAGGTTCCCGAACGCTACACATCTCATAAAAATTGCGAGCGAATGTGCCGCTGGCAAGAGGGAAAAGATGTCTATTTTCGGCAAAGATTTTAACACTCCGGATGGTACCGGGGTGAGGGATTATATACATGTAGACGATCTTGCAGATGCACATTTAAAAGCTATCAGCTATCTGGATGACAACCCGAGTGATATTTTCAATGCAGGCTACGGCAGAGGATATTCTGTCAGAGAGGTAATAGGCGCGATGAAAGCTTGTTCTGACTCAGACTTTCCTGTGGAAACAGCACCGAGGAGAGAGGGGGATACTCCTGCTATTATTGCTGATAATAGAAAAATTAAATCAAAAATGGGATGGATCCCTAAATTTGATGATATCTCACTAATTTGTCAGAGTGCTTATCAATGGGAAAAAACTAACGACTGAGACTAAGCTTTATGCAGGAACCTCAGTCGCAGCATGGCATGACTGTTGTTAATTATGTATCTTCGTAGAACTGAAATATTTCGAAGGATCAGATTCTCGTTATGTCAATATGGGTAGCTTGAACTAAATATACAGTAAAAATATAACATATGAAGAGGAGTCCGCTTAGCAACCATAACCTGTTGAGTATAAAAGTATATAATTAACGATGCGTTGCCTTAGTGATTAAATTATGATGTCTTTAAAACTAGATATAGGTCACTTAAAATGAAAATTATAATTAATACTTCAACTTTATATTTTGGTGGTGGTGTACAAGTTGCACTTTCTTTTATAAATGAAATTAAAGATATCCCTGGAAATGAATATCATGTTCTTTTATCTCAAGAAATTGACAGACAATTAGACAGCAGCATGTTTCCTGACAACTTTTATTTTTATTTAATAGAAACAAGCCCTGCTAAATTTATCACAAGAAAAAAAATAATTAGGCAACTGGACGAAATAGAAGAAAAAGTAAATCCTGATGCTGTTTTTACAGTCTTCGGCCCATCATACTGGAAACCAAAATCAATTCACTTGCTTGGGTTCGCAGATGGCTGGGTATATAACCCCACATCTATTGCATTTGATAGACTTTCATTCTTTAAAAAAATAAGAATAAGACTGCTTATCAAGTATAAACTTTACCATTTAAGAACAGATGCAGATTATTATGTACTAGAAACAAATGATGCTTCTGATAAATTAAGAAATATAATGAAAGAAGCTAAAGATAGGTTCTTTGTAGTAGGAAACACAGTAAGTCAAGTTTTCGATAATAAAGTATATGCCGATAAAGATAATGAATTTTATATTAAGCTGCCTGAAAAAAAATATGATGAATTCAGATTATTATACATAGCGCATAATCATCCAGCAAAAAACTTGACTTTGTTAAATGATGTTCTAAAACGGTTATCTGGTTATAATTTGAAAATTATTCTAACCATTGACGAAGAGAGTTATGGCAAGATTTTTGATGATGAAGTAAAATTAAATGTAATTAATGTTGGAAGTGTACCACAGCTGTCATGTCCATCTTTGTACGAACAGGCAGATGCTGTTATTTCAACAACGCTCTTAGAAACTTTTAGTGCAGTATATCCTGAAGCTATGAAAATGAAAAAACCTCTTTTGTCTTCAGACTTCTCTTTTGCCAGAGATATTTGTGGAGAAAGCGCTGTATATTTTGATGCATTGAATCCTGAAGATACAGTAGATAAAATTATTATGCTGATGACTAATAAATCTTTACAAGAGAAGTTAGTTCAAGAAGTAGAAAAGCAGCTAAAGACATTTGAAACCCCAAATTCAAGAGCAAATAAATATTTAAATATTTTAAATAAAATAAAGGATGATGGAAATGTTCAAAAATAAAATACTTTTAATTACAGGCGGGACAGGTTCTTTTGGAAATGCTGTATTAAGAAACTTTCTTCATACTGATATAAAAGAGATACGAATCTTTTCAAGAGATGAGAAAAAACAAGACGATATGAGGAAAGCTTACAACAGTGAAAAGCTCAAATTTTATCTTGGTGACGTTAGAGATATAAACTCTCTGAACGATGCAGTCAGAGGTGTAGATTATATTTTTCATGCTGCTGCACTGAAGCAAGTACCTTCATGTGAGTTTTATCCTATGCAGGCGGTTCAGACCAACGTGGTAGGCACAGAAAACATGCTGAATACCGCCATAAAGTATAAAGTGAAAAAAGTCATAGTTTTAAGCACAGATAAGGCCGTTTATCCTATAAATGCTATGGGAATAAGCAAGGCTATGATGGAGAAGGTTGCTGTAGCAAAGAGCAGAAACATAGCAGAGAATGAAACAACCATCTGCTGTACAAGATACGGCAATGTTATGGCAAGCCGAGGTTCAGTTATTCCTCTTTTTATAGATCAGATCAGGAAAGGTATGGATATTTCAATTACCGACCCGGATATGACAAGGTTCATGATGAGTCTGGATGACGCTGTAAACCTAGTTATGTTTGCTTTTAAAAATGGGAATAACGGAGATATTTTTGTTCAGAAGTCTCCTGCTGCTACTGTTGGTCTTTTGGCCGACACAATAAGAAAGATGCTGGGGAAAAGCAGCCACAAAATAAGTGTAATAGGCACAAGACATGGTGAAAAACTGTATGAAACTCTGCTGACAAGAGAAGAGATGGTTCATGCGGATGACCTAGAGGATTATTTCAGAGTTCCAGCTGACAACAGAGACCTGAACTACGGGAAATATTTTGAAGAGGGCAAAGTCATTCAAGAAGCAAATGATTACAATTCACATAACACGCACAGGCTTAATGAAGAAGAGCTTTTACAGATGCTTTTAGAGCTTAGAGAGATACAGGGTGATTTAAAAGAGTTCGGGGTTATTAAATGAAAAAAGTGATGACAATTGTCGGCACCAGGCCTGAGATTATTAAGCTTAGCAGGGTAATACCTGAGCTTGAAAAGTATACGGAGCATATTCTCGTCCATACAGGCCAGAATTTTGACTATGAACTGAATGAAGTCTTTTTTAATGATATGGGTATCAAACAACCAGATTTCTTCTTAAACGCTGCCGGAGAGAACGCAGCATCTACTATCGCAAATGTGATCAGCAAGTCTGATGAGCTGCTGGAGAAAGTTAAGCCAGATGCAGTGCTTCTATATGGCGACACAAACAGCTGTCTGTCAGTTATTTCAGCTAAAAGAAGGAAAATACCTGTCTTCCATATGGAAGCGGGTAACAGGTGTTTTGACCAGAGAGTCCCAGAAGAGATAAACAGGAAGATTGTGGATCATTTGAGTGATATAAATATGACTCTGACAGAACATGCCAGAAGATATTTGATAGCCGAAGGAATTCCTGCAGAGACAGTCATTAAAACTGGTTCCTCCATGCAGGAAGTGCTTGAGTATCATAAAAGTGATATCAAAGATTCAGATGTTTTGAAAAAGCTTAATTTAAAATCCGGCGAATTTTTTATAGTAAGTGCCCATAGGGAAGAGAATGTTGACAGCGAGCAGAACTTCAGCGATCTTCTCAAATCACTGAACGCTATAGCAGATACCTATAAAAAACGAATCATTGTATCCACACATCCGCGTACAAGAAAAAAGATGGAAAATCTTCCCAAGTTTGAATTCAGTCCGCTTGTAGAATTTATGAAACCCCTTGGTTTTTTCGACTACATAGCGTTACAGAAAAATGCTTACTGCGCCATCAGCGACAGCGGAACAATTACAGAGGAATCTTCAATATTAAACTTTCCGGCTATTACAGTTAGACAGGCTCATGAAAGACCGGAGGGGATGGACGAAGGTACGCTCATAATGTCTGGGCTGAAAAGTGATGATATCATAAACGCTATAAATGTTGTAACCGCTCAGTTCAAAGCCGGTCAAATGGGTATTGTTAAAGATTATGATACGTCAACAGTATCAAAAAAAGTCGTACGAATAATCTTAAGCTATATTGACTACATCAACAGGACTGTCTGGAAACGATATTAAGGAGATTTCATGGGTAAAACTAGGATTCTGATTTTAGGTGTAACCGGAATGCTTGGGCATACGCTTTTCAAAGAGATGTATAAAGCAGAATCTTTTGAAGTATTCGGAACCGTTAGAAGCAAATCTGGACTTCAGAATTATTTTAATGCTGATGAATTGTCATTGATCACTGAGGGCGTGGATGCAGACAACTTTGAATCGATTTTAAAATCTGTTGCCGATATACAGCCAGAAATTATCATAAACTGTATTGGAATAATAAAACAGCTTCCTTCAGCAAAAGAACCTTTGACTGCTATTAATATAAATGCAGCTCTCCCACACCGCCTTGCACTGGTGGCAAAGACAGCAGGTGCCAGATTTATACATATCAGCACAGACTGCGTATTTGACGGCAGAAAAGGTAATTATACAGAGGAAGACAACTCAGACGCGGAAGATCTTTATGGTAAGACAAAGTATCTAGGGGAAGTAAAATATCCGCACAGCATTACTCTGAGAACCTCTATCATAGGCCATGAACTGAAATCAAACCTAAGTCTGGTGGACTGGTTCATGTGCGAAAAGGGGGAAGTTAATGGATTTACTAATGCAATATATTCAGGATTTCCTACTATAGAGATGGCTAATATTATATCTAAATATATAATACCTAACAAGGACTTGAACGGGTTATACCATGTCTCCAGCAACCCTGTCTCAAAATATGATCTACTTAACATTATAAAGGATGAGTATGGTAAGGATATAGTTGTGAAGCCATATGACAATTTTGTCTTGGACAGATCGATGAGCAGTGATAGATTCAGAAAGTTAACAGGGTATATTCCTCCAACATGGGAAAAAATGATTAGAGAGATGTTTGAGCACTTTTCTGCCTCTGATTGTTACATTAAAAAAAGAAGCTAGAATATCAGTATGAAAATATGTATCGTTGTAGACGACTACCTACCTGAGAGCATTAAAGCGGCATCAAAAATGATGCATGAACTTGCCTGCGAATACCATAAACTGGGACATAGTGTTACTGTTATAACCCCCTCACCTTTTATCAATGGGAAAGTCCAGGTCTTAGATATAGATAATATCAACGTTATTAAATTTAAAACCGGAAAAATCAAAAATGTTTCAAAAGTTAAGCGTTTATTGAATGAAATGAGCCTCTCAGGCACAGCGATAAAATCCCTTCATGATTTTATTAAGGGCAACCCACATGATCTGATTGTATATTACTCTCCCAGCATTTTCTGGGGAAGCCTTGTGTCAAAGCTTAAATCTGAGTGGAAATGTCCAGCGTATCTTATACTGCGTGATTTTTTCCCTCAGTGGGCTATTGATAATAAAATTATTCACGAAAAATCTCTTGTTACAAAACTACTAAAATTCTATGAAAAAAAATCATATGATGCTGCCGACAGAATAGGGGTTATGTCTCCTAAGAATCTGGAGTGGTTTCAGAATTATTATAAAACTGACAAAAGACTCGAAGTGCTTTTTAACTGGACAAGTGAGGTCGAGCTTTCAGGTAAAAGCAGCTATCGTAAAAAGTTGAATCTAGAAGATAAAGTTGTCTTTTTTTATGGCTGCAATATTGGTCAGGCACAGGATATGATGAATATCGTCAGACTTGCCGACAGACTTTCTTCAAATGAGGAGGCTTTCTTTCTGCTTATCGGTGAAGGGGATGAATATGAACTTGTTCAGAATGCTGTAAAAGAGCGGGGGCTGAAAAATTTTATGCTCATGCCATCCGTCTCTCAGGCAGAATATCTCGAAATGCTGTCAGAATTCGACATAGGCCTTTTTTCACTGAACAAACATCATCAGACTCATAATTTTCAAGGAAAGCTCTTAATGTATATGGTTCAGGGCAAGCCTCTGCTTGGAAGTATAAATCCCGGGAATGACCTTAAGCAGATTGTTGAGCAATATGATGCAGGGCTCATAAGCATCAACGGAGATGATGAAACTTTTTATCAGAATGCTCTGAAGCTTATGGACGAAGAAAAGAGGCTGACAATAAGCAGAAATGCCAAAGTTCTGCTCAGTGAAAAGTTTGTTGCCAGCTCAGCTGCAAAGCAGGTACTCAACTGTATTAAGTAATGTTTGTTAGTCATTTGCCCCGCACACATGATAACCTTTGCCGAAGCTTACATAGGAGACGAACAAATGGACTTTGTGTTAGGACTAATCGGGAGAAACAGCGAGCTTTTTAGCGAAGATATAGCTAAACGCAACAAAGAACTGTGCGAGATAGTCAGTAAATCTAAATTTCTTGTCATCGGCGGTGCAGGGAGCATT
>PKTM01000023.1:0-342 GCA_002869145.1 Denitrovibrio sp. | reverse complement strand
AAAACTTCATGTTGTCGATATATCAGAAAATAACATGGTGGAACTTGTCAGAGACGTCCGAAGCTCTGTTGGGTATATTGACGGAGAATTTGCTACATTCGCTCTTGATGCCGGAAGCGTTGAGTATGATGCTTTTATTAACCATGACGGGCAGTATGACTATGTTCTCAACCTGTCCGCTCTTAAACATGTCCGGAGCGAAAAAGACCCATTCACTCTCATGAGAATGATTGATGTTAACGTTTTCAATACAGAAAAGACTCTCCTTCAGTCTATAGAGAATAAAGCCAGAAAGTATTTCTGCGTTTCAACCGACAAGGCCGCAAACCCTGTTAGCATGAT
>PKTM01000006.1:52038-80095 GCA_002869145.1 Denitrovibrio sp. | reverse complement strand
TAAATGCGTTCAACTGCGCTGTTTACATATTCTGTAAAACCTTTGCTGTCTGTAATAAATATTTCATCTGTTATAGAGTTAAGAGCTGTTTCAAGACCGTAGCATCTTTCATTTGCATGAATCATATCACGTCTGGTTTCAAGGTTTTCTGTGATATCTGATACCGTAAGCAGAACTACTCCTTCCATATCAACGTCTGTCAAAACCTTTGGTGCTACTTGAAATGTTTTATTGTCTGTATAAACTTTCTGTATAATTTCTTCACTGATATCAAGACCGGGAAGAATATCTGTGTATTTGACTTTGTAATAGTCTTTGTCGGACAGGTCAAAATATTCAGCCGCTTTATTATTAAAATAAATTACAATGCTGTTGTTTACTGCTATCAAAGCTGCATCAACAAAATCAAATAACTTTAGTCTATGAAACATTTCCTCTCCTCTCAGCACTTTAAATAAGCAATAGATGTGCCATAAATCATTTATTATACTAAATATCTTATATATATAAGCAAATGCGATAGATGCTGCGAAATATAAAAATCCGCAGTAATGAATTTATGCATTGCCAAAAACTGTAAAAAAAGGTAAAAGTTATATGTATCTGAGATTTAAAAGATATGGAGATTTTTGCATTGAAATGCGTCTGCGCATTAAATGTGGAGCTATTTTGAACTTAACTATGTAATACATATTAAATTATAACACTGTGTATTCATATTTCAACCTCAATGTGACTTTTCCATGAAGTATTGTATGATTTTAAATTTTTTATGCATTATTAGTATGCATATTCGCATTTTATAATAAATAAGTTTCTATATCAAAAAAACATTTCTCCGTTAGTTTTACATCAGTTGAACTCAAAATAAAAATTATAATTTAATAACAGGTATTTACACTTGTATTAAATTTGAAATAAACTACATTTAATATTCTAAATAAACGATCTCTGGAAGTGAGCTTTTGAAAGAGAAATATATCAGACAAAACATGGCAGAATACGGTGAAGAATATGAAAAAATTAATTTCTGCACAGCAAATGATTCCGCAATTTTTGAAAAAAAACGGATAGAGCTTATAAACAGCATCTCAAAACACACTTCATGGGGATACTGCAACACAAAGACTGACTGTAATAACCTTTCCGAAGGGTGCAGACTATGCGGAGAAGGTCTCTGGTCTTGTCTTTTCATAAACGGTCGATGCAACGCTAAATGCTTCTACTGCCCTGCCCCACAGAATGAAGACTGTCTCCCCACTACAAACACTGTGAATTTCTCATCGGCAGCAGAATATGTAGCCTACCTTAAACGTTTTGGGTTTAAAGGAGTAAGTATAAGCGGAGGCGAGCCGCTGCTGACACCTGAGCTTACATTCTCATATATTAAAGCTGTAAGAGAAGCCTTCGGTGATGAGATGTATATATGGATGTATACCAACGGACTGTTAGTCACAGAGCACATTCTGGACAAACTTAAATGTGCAGGGCTGAATGAAATACGCTTCGACATAGGTGCAACCGGTTACAGTCTCAGTAATCTTTCAAAAGCTATCGGAAAAGTACCTGTGGTCACAGTGGAAATACCTGCTGTGCCCGAAGAAATTGAGCAACTGAAAATTATAGTTAAACAGTTGGCAGAACTTGGAGTGAACCACCTGAATCTCCACCAGCTGAGGCTCACCCCTACAAATTTTGAAAAGATGATGCAGCGTAATTATACATATATTCACAACGAAAGCGTTCCTGTCATAGAGTCTGAACTGACAGCGCTACAGATTATAGACCATACTCTGCAAAACAACATAAAACTTCCTATAAACTACTGCTCGTACACTTATAAAAACAGATTTCAAGGGGTGGCCGCCAGAAAAAGAAACTGCACTGAAATGGTAAAGCTGCATGAAGAGGTCACAGAAAACGGCTATATAAGACTCATCACTCTGAAAGGTGATGAAACAGACATTATGCCAGTAGCGGGAGCTATGAGCCTGCACACAGGCAGATATGAGCTTAGCAGAGATAAAAAAACCCTATGTATACACCCTTCACTAATTAATCTGGCAGATATAAGCAAGCTTGATTTGATGCTTAGTTATTTTTCAGCGAAACAGCTACAGTCCATGAGCTATAAGAATCCATTTAAAACCATACAGCTCACTTCGAAAAAAAATATTGTAATAGAAAGATTTCGTGCATCTAATGATATAACTCTCTCCATTGGTGAAGCTTATGATTTTATAGGCTTTATGACTGACAAAACCTGCACACCGCTTCCTCCAGCAATTGTTCAGGAGTATGAAATAATAAAACAAAACCTGTTGGAATATTTATAAAAAATAAATTAATTGAAAAAATGAAAACAGCTAAACAACTATGAAATAAAGTTTTTTTACAAAGACTATAACTTTTTATTAAATTATGACATCGGCTTGACAAGTATTTTACATATCTGCTGTAAACCTTTACTAAAGGTTGAGAGATTCAAACCTTTTACGGAGGAAATTAAATGAAAAAATTACTAGTGCTAACACTTGCAGCAGGACTCATGGCTCTTACAACATTTGCAGCACATGCAAGGGATCAGATCAGGATCGTGGGTTCATCAACAGTGTATCCTTTTGCTTCCTATGTAGCAGAGGAATTTGGTGCTACTACAGGCAACCCAACACCAATTATTGAGTCAACTGGCTCAGGCGGCGGTCACAAACTCTTCTCACAGGGAGTTGACCTCAACACCCCGGACATCACAAACTCTTCAAGAAGAATGAAGACATCTGAGTTCGACAAAAACATGGACGCAGGCGTTAAAAAGATAGTAGAAGTAGTAATTGGATACGACGGTATCGCAGTCGCTTTTAACAACTCCAACCCAGACATCAACCTTACAAGAAAAGACATAACACTCGCTGTTGCCGAGGAAGTGCCTGTTAACGGTAAACTTGTACCTAACCCTTACAAGAACTGGAATGAGATAAACTCATCTCTTCCTAACAGACCTATCCTTATATACGGTCCTCCTACTTCTTCCGGTACAAGAGATGCCTTCGAAGAGCTTGTTATGGAAGCTACTACAAAAAAGATGGCTGGTTACGGAAATAAAAAATATAAAAAGATCCGTCAGGACGGTTTGTATGTTCCAGCTGGTGAAAACGACAACCTTATAGTGCAAAAGCTTGCTAAAGATAAAGAGGCTTTCGGTATCTTTGGCTACTCTTTCCTTGAGGAGAACTCTGACAGACTCAAAGGCGCTATGGTTGACGGTGTAAAACCTGTACCTGCTAAAATATCCAGTGGTGAATATCCTGTTTCCAGATCACTTTTCTTCTACGTAAAAGTTGATCATCTTAGCAAAGTAGACGGACTTGAAGAATTTGTAGACATGTTCCTCTCCGAGATGATGATAGGAACAGACGGACTGCTTAAGTCTATAGGTCTTATTCCTCTTCCCGCTGATGAAAGAGATGCGCTAAGAGCCCGCTGGGAAAAGCGTCAGCTACTAACAAAAGCTGATCTTGCTCACTAAGAAACTAATAAATAATGTGATATGCCGACCTGCTTAACGGTGGGTCGGTTTTTGCACACTTACAATACTTTTGGAGTAATAAATGCTCAAAGTTCTTCTTTATTTTGTGATCGGGGTTCTTCCGCTTTGCTACATGGCTTTTTACATTGGGCGTAAGAAAGCCCGCAAAGGCGAACTCGCATCCGGTGAAAGATACCACTCCAGACCGGGGCACTACGGCTGGTACGCTGTAATATGGATGGCAGTCCCCTCTATGGCTGTCTCTTTTCTTTTTACAATACTTGGCTCGACAAAAATCTTTCCTGTTCCATTCAGCATGCACATCACCACTTTATTTATACTCGCATCAGGCGGACTCTGGTTTGCATTAAAAAGCGTTTCCCCAGAGCTGAAGGCAAGAAACTTTATAGAAAAAACAATCAAGCTTTTCCTTATAACGGCATCGCTTGTTTCAATAATAACCACTGTGGGTATAGTGATTTCGATCATTTTCGAATCGATGAAATTTTTCTCCCACGTTAACTTCTTTGACTTTATAACAGGTACCAAATGGAGCCCTGACACAGCCTTTCTTGAAGGGGCTGGACGTTCCGGAGATGATGCCGCAAAGCCTGAGTTTGGCTCTGTACCTATTTTTGCAGGTACATTCATGGTCACATTCATAGCTCTAACAGTTGCTGTTCCCATCGGGCTTTTGTCGGCCATATTCATGAGCGAATATGCTACACCGAAAGTTCGCGGATTTGTAAAACCTGTTCTTGAAATACTTGCAGGTATACCTACTGTTGTTTATGGTTTTTTTGCAGCTATCACAGTCAGCCCTTTAGTAGTAAGGGCAGCAGAGGCTATTGGACTTGAAGCTGATTACACTAATGCACTCACGCCCGGAATGGTCATGGGGATAATGATAATCCCTTTTGTATCATCTTTGAGCGACGACGTCATAAATGCTATTCCGCAGAACATGAGAGAAGGCTCTCTGGCTCTCGGCACAACACGCTCAGAAACCATGAAGTATGTCATGCTCCCTGCAGCAATGCCGGGTATAATAGCTGCTGTTCTGCTGGCTCTTTCCAGAGCAATAGGTGAAACGATGATAGTGGTTATGGCAGCAGGTCTCAGACCAAACCTTACATGGAACCCTCTGGAGGGTATGACAACTGTTACAGTGCGTATTGTCGATGCGCTAACAGGAGACCAGGCATTTGACAGTCTTGAAACACTGTCCGCTTTCGGCCTCGGTTTTGTACTTCTAATAATGACGCTCATGCTGAACATTGTTTCCAGTGTGGTCATTAGAAAGTTCCGTAAACAATATGATTAAGGTGAAATAGATGACTAAAGAACAGAAAAGACTTTCACATATTAAAAAAAGATACAGACAAGAGACCACCTTCAGAATAATGTCAGTATCTGCCATAATTCTGGCATCTGCGTTTCTTATATTCTTTCTGGTTGATATTTCAAGGACGGGCTACACAGCACTTTATCAAACGGAGATACAAACAGAAGTTACTTACAGTGAAAAAACTATAAAGTTCACACATCTGGCTGTGCCAAAAGAGCTGAACAGGCTTGTCAGTAGAGGTTACACCAGACTTATACCCAGAGAGGTAGAGGCAAACCCAGAGCTTATGGGGCAAACAGTAGAGAGATGGATAATAGCTGATGACGAGGTCGACCAGTACATAAAAGGTAAGCCTAACAGGCTGAAAGATAAGCAGATAGAGATAATTGACAGGCTGAAAGATGAAAACAAAATAAGAAAAGCTTTCAACACAGGGTTCTTCACCAGAGGAGATTCAAAACTGCCGGAGATAGCAGGTATATTCTCCGCTGCAATAGGCTCTTTGTATGTCCTGTTTCTCACAATGCTGTTCTCTGTCCCTATTGGTATCATGACTGCTGTGTACCTTGAAGAGTTTGCACCAGACAACTGGTTTACTAGGGTTATAGAGGTTAATATAAACAACCTTGCAGCCATCCCGTCAATACTTTTTGGTCTGCTTGGCCTTGCTATATTTATAAATTTTTTCGGAGTGCCCAGATCATCCGCTCTGGCCGGAGGTCTTACACTTGCACTTATGACTCTGCCTGTTATAATAATCAGCACGAGAGTCGCCCTGAGCAGTGTGCCTGACTCGATCCGTCAAGGCGCACAGGGAGTTGGCGCTTCACCTTGGCAGGTAGTTTGGCACCACATACTTCCGCTTTCCCTCCCAGGCATACTAACCGGTTTTATCATCGGAATAGCTAGAGCTATGGGGGAGACAGCACCGCTTCTGATTATAGGCATGCTTGCATACATCCCAGAAGCACCCGGAAGTATAACTGATGCTGCCACTGTTCTGCCTGCGCAGATATATACATGGTCATCTACATCACTTAGAGCTTACACAGAAAGAACAGCTCTTGGGATTATGGTTCTGCTTTCCGTACTTCTGATGCTGAACGCAGCAGCGGTCATTATCAGAAATAAATTTGAACGTAAATGGTAATAATACTCAAACCCTATGGAGTTAGTATATAATGGAAAAGAATATTAAGATGAAATCTGATGCCCTTAGTTTTTATTACGGGGACTTTCAGGCTTTAAAGAATATTGATCTCGCTTTCCCTGAAAAACATGTTACTGCGCTTATCGGTCCATCCGGATGTGGTAAGTCAACTTATCTCAGATGCTTTAACAGAATGAATGACCTAATCAAAGACATTAGAGTAGAAGGCGGAATTTATCTGGACGATCAGGAGATACACAACCAGAAGCTTGATGTTGTAGAGCTTAGAAGCCGTGTCGGAATGGTTTTCCAGAAACCGAACCCTTTCCCAAAGACGATATATGAAAACATCGCATATGCTCCAAGAATCCACGGAATGGTCTCGAAAGGCAGTGAAATGGATGACCTTGTGGAAGATTCGCTTATAAAGGCAGGCCTGTGGGAAGAAGTGAAGGACAGGCTTAAGTCTCAGGCAACAGCTTTATCCGGAGGCCAGCAGCAGAGACTTTGTATCGCTAGAGCACTTGCCATGGAGCCGGAAGTACTGCTTATGGACGAGCCAGCTTCAGCCCTTGACCCTATAGCCACTCAAAAAATAGAAGAACTCATTTATGAACTGAAAGAGAGGCTGACAGTTATTATCGTTACACACAACATGCAGCAGGCTGCACGGGTGTCAGACTTTACAGCTTTCTTTTATATGGGCGAACTCATTGAAGTGGGCGACACCAGCACCATTTTCACAAACCCATCTATAAAAAAGACCGAGGACTACATTACCGGACGTTTCGGTTAAAACATATATAGAATATATAGATTTTAGTTTTTTTTTATAGTAGAGTCGTTTCCTTGAATAATTTGTAAGGAAACTGATTTGGTAAATAGCAAAATTATCGAATATATAGCAGACGCATCCATCATCATTATAGCTCTAATATGGGGCAGCACTTTTATAGTGGTGAAGCAGGGTGTGGAGACTTTTGAACCTATTACATTCTTATTTTGCAGGTTTTTTATAGCGGCACTGCTGATGCTGCTGATATCCATCCCTTTCTTTAAAAAAATTAGCCGCAGGCTCATTAGAGACGGCATTATTTTGGGATTATATCTATTTCTTACGTTTCTTTTCCAGACACTTGCGCTGGAGCTCTCTTCAGCCACAGAAGTAGGCGTACTTACTGGTGTTTATGTTCTTTTTGTCCCTGTGCTCTCAGCAATATTTTTCAAAAAAACTCCGCATCTGTTCTCAGTAATAGGTGTTCTAATATCAGCTTCTGGAATGCTTATGGTTACATACGCTCCCGGAATGGGGATTACTTACGGACAGTTTCTTGCAGTTTTGAATGCTTTTTTTATCGGATTATATATTTTACAGGTGGATGTATATTCGAGAAAACATAACGTAGTAGTTCTAACCATGGTTCAGCTTGTCACTACAGCTTTTATGTCAGGTCTGTACGCCCTCTTTTTCGAGTCGCAGAGCATAGCGGAAGTGGCCAGACCTGAAATATTGTACCCCATAATCTATCTAGCTGTTTTTGCTACAGTTGTCTGTTTTTTTGTCCAGACAGCTATGCAGAAATACACTACTCCGACAAAGGCCGCTATTATGTTCACCATTGAACCTTTGTCTTCTGCATTCTTCAGCTATTTCTTAGGCGGTGAGGTTCTTGGAACCAGACAGTATTCAGGTGCAGCACTGATCATACTTGCCATACTGGTGGCAGAAGTGGGTACAGCTGTCAAACACTCTAAAAAGCCTGCTCAACCTCTTTGACAACAGGTTTATTGGAAGCTCCCAAAACCACCCTGTGAACCAAATGAAGCTTGTCAGTTACATTCTTCTTTATAACAAAAGGGTAAGCATCAGGTTTTCCGACACTTCTGGTGAGTGCGTTCATGGTTATTGTAAGCTGCATCCATTTGCTCATGATGCTTTGAAAATCATCACTTCTAAGGTTTACATCTATCATTCCAAAAGAGTTAGCAGTCTCCATTGTGTCGCACATATGCAGATAGTGAGCCCATGTTTCAGCCCAGTCCTCAAGAGGGTGCATACTGGCGTATGCGCTTATATGATAATGCTCCCAATCCCACCTAGGGCCGTTTGCATAATATCTGTCTAGTGCTTCCTTATAGTCATTACCCGGGTTTCCGAAAGAATAAATAAAATACTTTATCCAATCAGTGCTCATTACCAGCTTATCAAAATAATAGTGACCTATTTCGTGCCGGAAATGCCCCAAAGTAGTTCGGTAACGCTCATTCATGCTTTCACGCATAGAGACTCTGACTTCAGGGTCAGCCTCAGCAGCGTTAATGGTTATAATGCCGTTCTTGTGCCCGGTATATATGTGTTCTTCTGACATCTCAGGGTTTGATCTTTTATCTTCCAGAAAGTCAAAAGCAAGCCCTGCAACAGGATCCTGCATTCTGTTTTCGAATTCCAGCCCATGGTTAAGCAGGTTATATATAAGCCTTCTCTTAGAAGATTCAAGTATGCGCCACCTGCGGAGATTTTTTTCGTTATTTTGTATGGGGATGGTTCTGGTGAGCCGACATGAAACACATTGAGTGTTTTGGTCATCCAGTCTAAGCAACCAGTTGCAGCCTAATTTTTCACGCCCTTCATTTTCGCAAGATCTGTAAAAGATTCCTGTATCAGCACCTCTTTGCTTCACCTGCCCAACTTCAGGCAAATAGTCCAGAGGGAATACGGAGAGATTTACCGGGTCAAACCCGATATCTCTTCCGCAATCAACACAAGAATCATTTTCGAAGAATAGTTCTGCCCCGCAAGAGCACCTGTATCTTTTCATAGGTCTATATTAGTGTTAAACCACGAATCTTCAATAGAATTATGTAGTTCTGCTAAAAGTTTTTGTATGTTGTCCATATGAATGCTTATGCCTTTTGCTGTTATTGCTTCAGGTTCGTAGTTATGCAGCTCGCTTTCTAAAAGTTCTATCTTGCTTATAACTTCATCAGGGTTCGGTAATGTCATAGAATATTCTCTTATCGATGAAATACAAAAAGCAACTGATCTTGGAAAATGTTTATTGTGAACCATAAAGCGCACAACGTCCTCTCCCACAACCCTTCTGCGAACTTCTTGTCTGTACATCTGATAGGCATTCATACTGCGAAGTATGTTCATCCAGATAACACCTTCGTGGCTTCGCAAAATACTGCTCCTGTCTTCTGTAAGCAGAGTCGACCCGACATCAAGCATCCTTGTGGTAGTATCTGCTCTTTCAAGGTTTCTGCCTATCTGAATAAAATTGAAAGTATTATTTCTGCTTAAACCGCTGTTAAGCATCCCTTCGAGACGCATAACATTATGAATAACATTATTCAGATACAGGTATCTCCTGCTTTTGGATATTCTTTCGCTCTTCTCTTTTTTAGACACCAGATAAAGACTGTTTATTATCTCCCATGTTTCGCTTGGGAGTATCTCTCTGCTGGTTCTTGCGTTTTCTCTGGCAAAGCATATTGAAGAATATATTGAACCATAATTTTCTTCATTAAAAAGCAGAAAGTCCATTACAGCATCTTCTGTCTTCTCGTCATATAATTTTGAAAAGAGCTTATCAGCTCCGTTTATCTGAATCAGCGTATGCCACCCAACCTCTGTCCCTACCGGAAGGTCCAGAAAAAGATTCGCATAAGCGTTAGTTATTTTTGCCATATTGCCGGAACGTTCCATATATCGTGAGAGCCAGTAAATTCTACTTGCTAATCTAGAAAGCATATTATCCCCCTTATTCTACTATCCACGTGTCTTTGCTTCCGCCGCCCTGAGAGGAGTTAACCACTAATGATCCCTCCACAAGAGCTACTCTGGTGAGTCCTCCAGTTGTCACAAAGGAATCTTCCCCCTGAAGTATGAAAGGACGCAAGTCGACATGCCGGCCTTTGAAACCGTTATCTGTAAGTGTCGGGGTGACAGAGAGTGCCAGTGTCGGCTGGGCTATATAATTTCTTGGGTTCTCACGTATAAGTTTTTTAAATTCTTCAACCTGACCCTCTTTTGCGTGGGGGCCAACAAGCATGCCATAACCGCCTGATTCGTTTGCAGGTTTTACAACCAGTTCTTCAAGATGGTCTATAACATATTCCATCTGCTCTTTATCACGGCATAGATATGTCGGAACATTTGGAATTTCAGGTTCTTCGTTCAAATAGTATTTTATCATATCAGGCACATATGCATAAACAACCTTATCGTCTGCAACACCTGTCCCCGGAGCATTTGCGATACCAACTTTGCCAGCTTTCCACGAGCGCATAAGCCCGGGTACACCAAGCATGGAGTCTTTTCTGAAAACTTCAGGATCGATAAAATCATCATCTATTCTTCGGTAAATAACGTCAACTTTGTCAAGTCCCTGTATTGTTTTCATATAAACGTAATCATCGTCACCTACGTAAAGGTCAGCACCTTCAACAAGCTCAATACCCATCTGCTGTGCCAGATACGAATGTTCGAAATAAGCAGAATTAAAGATGCCCGGCGTAAGCAGAACTATCTCCGGCTCGTCATGTGTACTTTCAGGAGCTATAGATGTCAGCATATCAAAAAGCATCGCAGGGTAATTATCCACAGGTATAATACTTGTTCCTTTGAAAAGCTCCGGGAATACTTTTTTTGTTATTTTTCTATTTTCGAGCATATAAGAAACACCTGATGGAACTCTCAGATTATCTTCTAGAACATAAAGAGTTCCATCGCTGTCACGAACAATATCGCTACCACATATATTAGCCCAGGCTCCGTGTGCAGGTGTCACACCTAAGCATTCTTTTCTGAAATTTTTAGATGTCATAATGACATCCTCCGGCACTATGCCGTCTTTCAGAATGTTCTGCTGGTTATATAAATCATTTATAAACATATTAAGTGCTTTAAGTCTCTGTTTCAGCCCACTTTCAGCTTTTTCCCAGTCTTTTGCATCGATAACTCTGGGTATAATGTCAAAAGGCCATGCCCTGTCTATGTTTTTTCCGTCACTGTATATAGTAAAAGTAATCCCCTGTTCGACAATGGCTGACTCTGCGGTCAGCTTTCTGTTATAAACATCCTCTGAGTCGAGAGTTTCTAAGTAACTGAAAAGTTTCTTGCTTGCAGCTCGGGGACTATTTGCAGCTGCAAATAACTCATCATAAAATTTTCCTGGGTCGTAGTCGCACCATCCAAAAGGCATATAAACCTCCATTTGTAGCGTTTTATAGAATAATGAAAATCGTGTCGTTCTGTTAAAGCCCGAAAAAAAGAGTGTTAATGCGATAATCAAATACTATAAAAGCAAAAAGTAATAAGTCTGGCTCAGTCCTCAATAACAACGCCTCTAGAGGTAAAAGAAATACCCTGAGACGACCGTGTTCCAATCATTACAGATTCGATTATCGGTGGGTGTACATCTTCTTTTGCATACCATTTCACAAGGAAATTTGCTCCGGAGCCACCCTTACTGTCATATTCGGACACCTTATAGCTCACTGTGCCAAAAGGTTTGAGCTATACTGTGTCTTCGATAAATCTCTTTATCAATCTCCCTTCAGAATCATAATAGTCAGCAACACTGACTCTGATAGGTTTATTTGCATTTGTATTTCTGATGCTGAGAGTAATAGCCAAATCAAAAGGAGTGACCTTCGGACCTACGTATATGTGCGAATATGCAGGCACATAAACTGTCTGGCGTTTGTGCTTGCTAACTTCGGCAAATCCCGCAACAGAAATAATGAAAATAGCGATGATTGTAATTAAAATCTTTTTCATAAATATCATCCTTATTTTTAATTATAATAAGATTTAACGTTATAAACAAGTTATTCTTCAAGTTTTCAACCTATTGCTTCGTTTCACATGCTATACTCAGTATTGAAGTTGCGTGTTTCGGCACGCAGTATATATAAAATTTTCTGTTTTATCCGGAGGAGTCAATGAAAGCGAATTTGATCGAAAAAACACCATCAGCACACCCACACCAAATGCTGATAAAGAGCCTTATCCAGACACCGCTCACTAGGAATACTAAAAATGAAATTGTCTACAAAGGCGAAAAACGTTTCACCTATGACGAGATGTATAAAAGAGTCTGCAAACTAGCAAATGCTCTCACTGAAATGGGAATCAAACATGGAGACACTGTGGCTGTTATGGATTATGACAGCAACAGGTATCTGGAACTTTACTTTGCAGTGCCTATGATAGGAGCAGTTCTTCACACTGTTAATATAAGGCTTTCACCAGAACAGATAGTATACACAATAGAGCACGCTGAGGATGATGCTGTCTTTATTCACTCAGATTTCCTCCCGCTTTTTGACAAGATCAAGGGCAAAATCACTTGTGTTAATAAATATATCGCACTTTCTGAAGATGGAATAGCAGCGGATACTTCCTTGACATTAGAAGGTGAATACGAAGAAATTCTTTCTAAACAACCTGACTCTTTCGACTTTCCTGATTTTGATGAAAATACAAGAGCAACAACATTTTACACTACCGGAACAACAGGTCTGCCAAAGGGTGTTTACTTCAGTCATAAACAACTAGTGCTTCACACAATAGCAGTTGCTGGATATTTCTCAAGCGTGCCTCACTGCGGATTTGACCAGACTGATGTGTATATGCCTATGACACCTATGTTTCACGTACACGCATGGGGCTTCCCTTATGTCGCGACATACACGGGTGTTAAACAGGTTTATCCGGGTAAATATATCCCTGAAGTAATGCTTGGGCTCGTCATTAAGGAGAAGGTTACATTTTCTCACTGTGTGCCTACAATAATCCATATGCTGCTGAAAGCACCTATTATAGACCAGCTGGATCTTTCTAAGTGGAAGGTTGTTATCGGTGGTGCGGCCATGCCGAAGTCTATGTGTGTCGGTGCAATGAAGCACGGCATAGACATCATAGCAGGGTACGGGATGAGCGAAACATGCCCTGTACTCACACTTGCACATGTTAGCGAGGATATGCTTAAGGAATCTCATGAAGCGCAGGCGGATCTTCGTGTTCTGACAGGTAAACCTATGGGTATGGTTGAGCTTAGAATTGTAAACGATAAGATGGAAGATGTCCCTGCTGACGGAGAATCAACTGGTGAAATAGTTGTGAGAGCACCATGGCTGACTCAAGGGTATTTTAAAGATAATAAAAACTCCGAAGAGCTTTGGAGAGGCGGATACCTGCACACAGGAGACGTTGCTGTTATGCTTCCAAACGGAGACGTGAAGATAACAGACAGAGCAAAAGACGTTATCAAGATAGGTGGTGAATGGGTTTCATCACTGGAGCTGGAAGATATCTTTTCACGGCACAACTCAGTGGCTGAAGTAGCTGTTGTAAGCTCAAAAGACGACAAATGGGGAGAAAGACCTCTTGCTCTGATAGTTCTTAAAGAGGGCGAAGAAGTCACTGAGAAAGAACTTCATTCCCATGCCATTAGTTATATCAAAAAAGGTATAATGGCCAGAGAGAGCCTTTTGGTAAAAGTGAAATTTGTGGATGAGATAGATAAAACATCTGTGGGCAAGATAGACAAGAAACTGCTCAGACAAAAATACGCTCTTTAAACTTCACAAATGGGGACATGTACCAAGGTACGTGTCCCCATATAATACAAATAACTTATTGATCATTCATTTATAACAATCGGCTGGCCGTTCCCGCCCATGAAAACTGCCAGAATCCGCACTTCATCAGAGCCTATATTTACACCCTGATGAAACTGATCCATAGCCTCCATAAAATTATCCCCTTTGCGGTAGACATTTTTACCATGTGAGCCGTAATCAACCTCTAGTGTGCCGGAGAGCATATATGCGTAAAGAGGTACACCGTGTTTGTGAACTGCGGTTTTTTCACCCGGCTTCATCACAACAACCATAGATTTAATATCTGCCTTCATTCCGCCCGGATAGTGTACTGTCTCGCCTATAATGGTCTTGTCCGTGTCGAGCAGCTGCTCTGTCTCTTTGTAGTCGCCAGCGTAGACACTCAGACTTAGCACCATTAAAATTATCGATAAAAAAAGTTTCATTATTCCGCTCCATAATATCTGTAAAATGCATCCATATTCCAGTCTCTGCCCAGAACCTTCCTGATATGTGCATTCTTATCAAGAGGCTCTTTCAGAGCATAAAATTTATCTCTCAGAATTTCTGTATTTTCCTTATTCAGAAAGCCGCCGTTCGAACGGATAAAATCAGCCACGTCCAGCGCAATACCTTTTGACCAGCCGTAAGAATAGTAAGCGGACGGATAATTAATCTGATTTGCGACATTAATAACTTTAGTGCTTTGATAACCCATTGGCAAATAGTAATTACCAAGAATCTCATCCTGTAGTGCAAGGACATCTATTTCAGAAGTATAATCATTATAAAGCCTGAGATTATATAGATACAAAGCAAAGGATGCAATATTCTGATCCAGATTGTAAACAGCAATAGCATTCATCCAGCTTTCATATTCCTCATCTGTCCAGACATTGTCCCCCAGCAGAGAGTTAATTACCTCTCTCTCATAAAAGAACTCTTCGAAAAGCTGTGAAAACACCTCTACATATTCGCTGCTGATATCTGTACTGCTGAGTATTCTCTGCAACAGGTGGCCAAACTCATGAAACATCCCGATCGAATTATAAATAGATACTTTCGACTCTTTATTTATGTTCATAATCCAGACATATACAGGCTTTACACTCTTACCGTCATCATCAGTATGCTCAGGTAAAAGGCTATATATACTAGAAAGGCTATGCTTCCCTTCCCTGACAAACAGATCAAGATAAAATGAGCCAAGAGGTGCACCGGTGTTCCTGTCTCTCATTTCATAATACTCAACATCCTCATTCCAGACATTTCCCGGAGGCGTTGATTTGGTCAGCTCTATATCAAAATAATTTTCATAAATGGAAAATAGCGTATTTATTATGTCATCAACTTCAAATGCGCCATCAGAAGCATATTTTGTAGAGAAGTCTGATATCCCGTATTCTTCCTCTACCAGCTTATCCAGATAAACTATCCTGTCTTGAAAATATATTACAGCGTCCGGTTCTCCTGTAGCTTCCGCCTTGATAGCCTTCAACTTCTCCACAAGTCCATCATAAGGGACATGAAGCTCGTTAATAGCCTCCAGAAGAAAGTTTTCTACTACTTCAGCTGAGCCTGGCATATGTTTGGAAATTTTATAATCAGCAAAATTATCATAACCATAATAGCCGGCGAATGATGTCTGCACACCTATCAAATCAGTAAACAGTTCTGGAATCTGCACGGCAGGGTCATTTATTATATTAAGATAATTAATTTGCTGAACTAACGTTTCAGTCTGAACATTCAAGTAATTAAGAACATTTCTATCAGCAGCATCCATCCCCATCCCATAATCTGTAAGCATCGTCTCAACGCTTGAGATTATCTCCTGCTCAAAAATATCATAGTCATCTTTTCTGTCGATAAATTCCTGCATTATCTCATGCAATGCAGGGTCTATAACAAGCTGAAAAAACCAGGTTGAAAGCTGAAGGCTGGTCTCAGAAGCAAGGGTGCGCATATCAGCATCTGAAGTGACAATCTGTAAGAAATTCAGAACTCCCCTTATCTCTCTGCCTTTGTCATTCAAGTCATGAAAGCATTTGATCGTATTTTCAAATGTGCGCTCTTGCAAATTAATCATCTGCTGATAATCAGACTGCAGATCAGCCACTGCAGACACATAATCAGCAAGTTCAGAATATGTAGAGGGTACGGCCTCATCGTTATAACGTCCCTGCGGTTCTCCAGAGTTATCAAAAACAATACAGGACATCACTGAAAAAATTAGAAGAAACAGTAATGAAATGCGTTTAATCGTCATAATTCATATCTCCGAGCTTAGGATTAGTTAATAAGAAATAATTTTCATTTTACATAACAAACAATTAGTTTGCAACAATCTTGCTTAAATGCAGATCGTTATATCTTTTGATACATAACGCTTGACGATGAACTCTTTTAGTTATATAAATTATTACATAACGAAACCGGAGGAAACTGTGAAAAAGCTATTACTGTTTTTGTCTATGCTAACTGTAATGACCGCATACGCTGAAAAGATAACAATATATTCTGCTGCCTCCACTACAAATGCTGTAAAAGAGATATCAGAGATGTATACCCAAAAGACAGGCGTAACTATTGTCCCCTCTTTTGCATCATCTGGCACTCTTGCAAAACAAATTTCAAACAGTGCACCGGCAGACATATACATCGCAGCTAATCAGAAATGGATGGATTGGCTTAAAGAAAATGACTTCATCGAAAAAGGAACCGACAAACACCTTCTCGCTAACAGGCTGGCTCTGGTAGCATCTAAAAGCTCTAATGTTCACACTCAGAAACTGGATAATGCAACTGCTGTTAAGCTTATAAATAGTGCTAAAAGATTAGCTATAGCTGATCCCGCTCACGCCCCTGCGGGCAAATATGCCCAAAAAACCCTAGAGTCACTTGGAGTATGGGCCGACATACAATCCAAAACTGCTAGGGTTCAGACTGTACGTGTGGCACTTGCTATGGTGGAAAGAGATGCCGTTCCTCTTGGTATAATTTATTCCAGTGACGCTGCTTTGTCTGAAAAGGTAAAAGTAGTGGGGCTCTTTGATGAAGAACTTCACGGCTCAATAAGATACCAATACGCTATCGTAAAGGGTAAAGAGACTAAACTAGTTAGAGATTTTTACAACTTTTTAATAAGTGATGCTGCAATTGACATATATAACAAATACGGATTTATAAAAGCGGAGTAAATATGCTGAGCTCATTCGAATCAGAGGCGCTGATGCTGAGCCTGAAGATCTCCTTATGGGCGGTTTTTACAGGTCTTGTACCCGGTATAGGCATTGCATACCTATTAGCCAGAAAGAAATTTCCGGGGAAACTCCTTCTGGACGGACTGGTGCATGTACCGCTTGTTATCCCCCCTGTTGTAACAGGTTACATTCTGCTTATCCTTTTTAACGATAACGGTTACTTCGGTAAAATCCTCATAAAAATATTTGGTTCAGGCATCGCTTTTTCCTGGAAAGGCGCAGTGCTGGCGTCTGTGGTTATGTCATTCCCGCTTCTGGTGCGCAGTGTCCGGCTTTCAATAGAGAGCGTTGACAGAGGTTTGGAGGAAGCATCCAGAACTCTGGGCGCAGGGCGTCTGAAAGTTTTTTTTACGATAACACTACCGCTGTCAATCCCCGGCATTATAACAGGCACTGTTTTAGCATTTGCAAGAGCACTTGGTGAATTCGGTGCAACAATAACTTTCGTATCAAATATTCCCGGAGAAACCAGCACCCTCCCACTTGCTCTATACAGTCTGACACAAACCCCCGGCACAGAATCAGAAGCTTTCAGGCTCTGTCTTATTTCTGTTGCCATAGCTTTGCTCGCCATTGCAGGTTCGGAATACCTTTCTCGCAGAGCAGGAAAAAGGCTGAGGGGCGAGCATGCTTGAGTTCAGAGCGATAAAAGACTTCACAAATTTTCATCTGGATGTGTCATTTATGTGCGACAAGGGGATGGTAACTGCCCTCTTTGGTAAATCTGGCTCAGGCAAAACCAGCATAATAAACATGACAGCATGACTGCAAAACCCCGATCAGGGTCGGATATGTGTCGGAGAAAGAGTTCTTTACGACAGCTATCAAAACATTAATATACCAGCACCTAAAAGGAATTCCGGCTACATCTTTCAGGACGGCAGGCTCTTTCCACATATGTCAGTGGATTCAAACCTGCGCTACGGAATTAAGAAAGGTGAAAAAACCAAAGAGAACTTCGACCGTATTATCGATCTGCTAGGTATAGAGGATCTTCTGGACAGGCGGCCTCATAAACTTTCAGGTGGAGAAAAACAAAGGGTAGCCATAGGGAGAGCTTTGCTTTCCTCACCCGATTTTCTGCTTATGGACGAACCATTATCAGCCCTTGACACTGCACGAAAACAGGAACTGATTCCTTTCATTGGCAAGATGGTAGACAGATTTCGTATGCCTGTGGTGTACGTTACCCACAGTCTGGATGAACTTTTGGCTCTGGGAGACAATGTTGTGCTTATGGATGGCGGCAGATGTGTTGATTCCGGCAGAGTAGAGGATGTTGTGTCTAACCCTGCAAACATGAGCCATCTTGGGCTAACAGGTCGTGTCTCCGTTTTAAAAGCAATAGCCACTGACCAGCGCTCAACATCCGGCATTATAAAGCTTGACGGAGAAAAGTTGCTCATACCTACTCCGCAATATAAAGCAGGAACTAAGCTTCGTGTGACAGTACGCTCTGAAGACGTGACAATATCTGTGAAAAAGCCGGAAGGTCTCAGTGCCAGAAACATCATGAAAGGAACAGTGACAGGGATGGCAGAAACCACAGATTATGCGGTGGGACTTAAAATCGACATAGGCGTAAATATCTATGCCACTATTACAAAAGAAGCTGTAAATGATCTGAAAATTGAGAATGGTTCTGACGTATACATCATACTGAAAACAATCGCCCTCTCCCGCCGAAGTACAGCGACCATCAGGCAATAATTTATTATTACATATAAAAACGATATGATATTTCGTTAATTATGAAAATATCATTGACTTTTTTTTTATACGAACTATACCTATTTAAAATTGATTCAGGGGTATTTTATGTCTGCAAAAAAACTCGGTTTTCTCGACAGGTTTCTTACATTATGGATATTCGCAGCTATGGCGCTGGGAGTTGGGCTAGGTTATTTTTCAGAAGATGCAGCCGCTTTTATCAACAGATTTCAGGTAGGCACAACTAATATACCCATTGCGATAGGTTTGATACTTATGATGTATCCGCCATTTGCAAAAGTGCGCTACGAAGAGCTGCCTGATGTTTTTAAAAATGTAAAAATACTGATGCTCTCTCTTGTGCAGAACTGGGTTATTGGCCCCGTTTTAATGTTTATCCTCGCAGTTATATTTTTGCCGAACCACCCCGAATATATGACAGGGCTTATTCTTATAGGTCTTGCCAGATGCATAGCTATTGTTATTGTCTGGAACGATCTGGCTGAAGGCAGTGCCGAATATGCCGCCGGACTAGTTGCTTTTAATTCAATCTTTCAGGTCTTTTTTTACAGCTTTTACGCTTGGTTTTTTATAACCATACTTCCGCCTATTGTTGGCTTAGAAGGCTCAGTGGTACAGATCACCATAGGAGAAGTTGCAAAATCAGTTTTTATTTACTTAGGAGTACCTTTCATTGCAGGAGCACTCACCAGATATATTGGTGTTAAAACAATCGGCAAAGAGAGATACCACTCTGAGATAGTGCCGAAAATATCACCGATAACACTTATATCTCTACTATTTACTATTATCGTGATGTTCAGCCTAAAGGGCAAACTGATCGTTCAAATACCTTCTGATGTTATACTTATCGCTATCCCGCTCTGTATATATTTTGTAATAATGTTTGTAATCTCATTCTTTATGGGGAAGAAATCTGGCGCAGACTATCAAAAAACCACCACCCTAGCCTTCACTGCAGCCAGCAACAATTTTGAACTGGCTATAGCAGTGGCTGTTGCGGTATTCGGAATAAACTCCGGCGTAGCTTTTGCGGCTGTAATAGGTCCTCTGGTAGAAGTTCCGGTTATGATAGGTCTTGTGAGTGCTGCATTCTGGTTCAAAAAGAGATTATGGCAGTAATTTCGTTTAAATTATTGAGTTTTCTTGTATATAATAAATATATACAAGTTTACGGAGGGCTGTTATGAACGAAAATACCTTAGTTGTGGTCTGGACCAGCGGCGACCCTGAAGTTGCTAAGAAGATGGTATTTATGTACACATACAATGCTAAAAAGTACGGCTGGTGGGAAAATGTTATTTTTATAGTCTGGGGACCTTCCGCACAACTTATGACTCATGATGAAGAACTTCAGAGAGAACTGCAAAAATTTTACGACATAGGAATCACTGTTAAGGCGTGCAAAGCTTGCGCTGATATGTATGATGCTTCCGATAAACTGGAGATTCTGGGCATGGAGGTTGAATACATGGGGATCCCGCTTACCAATTACGTTAAAAAAGGATATAAAGTACTTACTTTTTAGAAACAAAGGCCTGCAAATGCAGGCCTTTGTTATTTGATTACTTGGAAAGAGCCTCTATAACTTTTGCGCCAATATCAGCAGGAGATTTTACAACGTAAACTCCCGCATCAGAGAGAGCTGCCATCTTTTCAGCGGCAGTACCTTTACCACCGGAGATAATAGCACCAGCGTGCCCCATCCTTTTACCCTTAGGAGCTGTCTGACCAGCTATAAAAGCGATAACAGGTTTAGTGACATTTTCTTTAATGAACTTAGCCGCCTCTATTTCAAGGTTACCGCCTATCTCACCTATCATAACGATAGCCTCTGTGTCAGGGTCTGCCTCAAAAAGGGCGATTAGCTGATTGTAGCTCATGCCTATTATAGGGTCGCCGCCTATACCAACCGCAGTTGAGATTCCGTATCCCGCATTAACAACCTGATTGCTCGCCTCATATGTCAGTGTACCTGACTTAGAGATGAGTCCCACTTTCCCTTTTTTGAAGATGAAACCAGGCATGATACCAATCTTACACTCTTCCGCAGTAATTATACCTGGGCAGTTTGGCCCGATAGTGTTAACACCCTTTTTGTCTGCATATGCCTTGGCATACATCATGTCCTTTACAGGTGTTCCCTCAGTAATGGTAACTATCAGTTCGATACCAGCATCCACTGATTCCATAATGGCATCAGCCACAAAAGCTGGTGGAACAAATATCATACTTACTGTAGCACCAGTAGTGTTTACAGCATCGATAACAGTGTTGAAAACTGGTTTGCCGAGGTGCTCTGTGCCACCCTTACCCGGTGTAACTCCGCCTACTATCTGTGTACCGTACTCTATACACTGCTCGGCATGGAAAGTTCCTTCCTTACCGGTAAAACCCTGTACAATTACTTTTGTATCTTTATTTACAAGAATACTCATTATTAAGCCCCCTCAGATGCTTTAACAGCTTTTTTAGCACCATCTGCCAGGTTTTCAGCAGAGATGATGTTAGCAATTCCTGAGTTATCAAGAATCTTTTTAGCTTCCGCAGCATTTGTGCCGTCCAGTCTAACGATGACAGGCACGGTTACATTTGTAAGTTTGGTGGCCTCAAGTATCCCGTTTGCCACTCTGTCACAGCGAACTATTCCGCCGAAGATGTTTACAAAGATAGCTTTAACATTTTCGTCACGAAGAATTATCTCAAATCCTTTAGCAACGGTCTCAGCGTTTGCGCCGCCCCCTACATCAAGAAAGTTGGCTGGTTCGCCACCTTCGTGTTTAATGATGTCCATAGTAGCCATCGCAAGTCCGGCTCCGTTTACCATACAGCCCACGTTTCCGTCGAGCTTAATGTAGCTGAGGTTGTACTGACCTGCCTCTACCTCTGTAGGCTCCTCTTCAGTGATGTCGCGCATTGCCTGGATTTCAGGCTGACGGTAGAGAGCGTTATTATCGAATCCCATTTTAGCATCAAGTGCGATAAAAGATTTTTCAGCTGTGCGGATCAGCGGATTGATCTCTATCATCTCCGCATCATAATCCATATATACTTCATAAAGCAGCTTAGCGAATTTGATGAACTTATTAACCTGATCTTTCGGAAGACCAAGACCAAACGCAAGGTCTCTTCCGTGGAAGCTCTGAAATCCTATTGCAGGGTCGATACCGACCATTATGATCTTTTCAGGTGTCTTTTCTGCAACCTCTTCGATCTCTACGCCGCCCTCTGTGGAAGCCATCATAACAGGCATCTCTGTAGCTCTGTCGAGAACTATACCAAGGTAGTATTCCTTCTCGATGTTTGCACCCTCTTCAATGTAAACACTGTGACAAACTTTACCTTCAGGTCCGGTCTGGTGTGTTACCAGTCTCATGCCCAGCATCTCTTCTGCGAGCTTACCAACCTCTTCTGGTGATTTTGCAAGTTTAACTCCGCCCGCTTTACCACGCCCTCCGGCATGGATCTGCGCTTTAACAACCCACACTTCAAGGTCTCCGCCTATCTGTTGAGCCGCTCTGATTGCGGTTTGAGGTTTGAAAGCTACACTCCCCTGAGGAGTAGGCACACCATATCTTTTGAAAATCTCTTTCGCCTGGTGCTCATGAATATTCATCGTTCACCTTCCTTAAGTCTTTTATATTACTTTTTACATTTGAATAAATCTGTCAATAAACTCATAGTGAGCTCTTGAAAAAGACAGAAAATTTCAATCACTGAGCTCATTTATAAGTATAACATTTCGCAGAAACTGTTGCGTTACAAATAAGCCAGCGTGTTGAATAATCAGGTAAAACCCTGAACAGACAACACACATAGCATATTTGATAGTATTTTGTTGTCAATAACCCAATAAGGATAATTAAGAATCAAAACACAAGTATAAAATAAAATTTAAAACTGGTGTTTCGAAGCATGTGCATAAAATCAAACAACAGAGAACTTTTTAAGCATTTATTTACCATTGTTAACAAATCGACTTTATTAATAACTTCCATAATATAACCATGGTCTATAAGTTCTAAGCGATATTTTATTAGATAACTGAAGAGCTGCCTTAACATCAGGTTAAAAAATTATTACATGTATTCTGGATTTTCAAAGTCAAACCGACATCCAGCATCCCATTCACTTCTCTGGTTTCAATGGGCAGGTATACCCCCTGCGTCTTTGATCATCCTTGCCATGTGCAGCAGGTTCCATGTCATAAAGGTCGTATTCCTATTGGTAAACTCGTTTTCAGGTCCACCTGAACCTTCGTCCCTATAGCTAGGGCCGGGGCCGGCCTCGCCCAACCATGCAGCATCGGATTGTGGCGGAATAACATAGCCTATGTGCTGTAGTGAGTATAAAACATTCATGGCGCAATGCTTTGCTCCGTCTTCGTTTCCAGTAACAAGGCATCCGCCCACGCGGTTATAATAATCATACTGGCCTTTTGAGTTAGTAAAGCCTGATGAAGAATAAAGCCTCTCTATAACTTTTGTTGCGATGGAAGATTTGTCGCCAAGCCATATGGGTGTTGTTATCACAAGGATATCAGCAGCCATCACTTTTTTGTAAATTTCCGGCCACTCATCTTTTTTATATCCATGTTCTGTCATGTCAGGGTAAACGCCATAAGCTATCTCGTAGTCTACTGGGCGAAGAAGTTCTGTCTTCACATTGTTCTTCTCCATTATAGCTTTAGATATATTTACAAGCCCTTCCGTGTGAGAAAGCTCAGGTGACCGCTTTAGAGTGCAGTTTAGAAAAAGTGCTGAAATATCTGAAAAATCCCATTTTGATGTTTCACACTGTTGCTTTTGTTTTTGATTTAAATCCATACCTACCTCCTTCATAAATTCAAATATATGTCTTTATATGAAGGATGCAAATATGCTCTTCACCAATCAATATCACCTTTAAGAATCTTCTCAACTGTCTTATAATGTAATATATAAAATGGAGAAAGATATGGATTTTAAAGATAAAGTCGCCATTGTTACTGGCGGAGCAGGCGGTATAGGAAAAGTTGTCGCTGACGGATTCAGAGAAAAAGGTGCGGAAGTCTGCATTATAGATATAAATAAAAACGACTGCTTTACTGGAGATATTGCAAACGAAAGCGTGTTGGAGAAATTTGCTGAAAAAGTTATTAAAAAACACCAAAAAGTTGATTTCCTCATAAATAACGCTATGCCTATGATGAAAGGGATAAGTGACTGCACATATGAAGAATTCAATTACGCTCTCAAGGTAGGCGTGAGCGCTCCTTTTTATCTGACAAAGCTTTTTACACCATATTTTTCCTCAGACGCATCTGTTGTGAACATATCTTCATCCAGAGACAGGATGAGCCAGCCGGAAACCGAAAGCTATTCTGCTGCAAAGGGTGGCATATCTGCCCTTACCCACTCTATGGCTGTCAGCCTTGCAGGGGTAGCCCGGGTAAACTCTATTTCCCCCGGATGGGTAAACACTGCTGGAGAACATTTAAGCGAAGCAGACATTTCCCAACACCCGGCAAAGAAAGTTGGCAGACCTTCAGACATAGCAGAGCTGGTTTTCTTTTTGTGTTCTGACAAAGCGGGGTTTATTACAGGCGAAAATATCTGCATTGACGGCGGTATGACAAAACAGATGATATATTCCGGTGAACACGGTTGGAAACTGGAAAGATAATTTTCAGAAATATAATTTTACATAAGATATTTATTTCACTGCATTCTCATCCTGAGCAACCTGTGGTAATAAAACATGAACTGCCACTCCAGCTTCAGTATTCTTCGCGTAAATTTTACCATTCATCTCTTGCTCAATAATCATTCGAGACATGTATAACCCTATTACAGTTCCTTTGCCTTCATCTTTAGTTGTGAAATATGGATGAAAAATTCTCCCTAAAATATCATCAGGAATATTGTCTCCTGTATTTTCTATGGTTATATGACAATCATTTGATTCATATTCTATGGAAATAGTTATTTTCCCATATTCAGATGAGTTCTTTTCTTGATAATCAATAATTGCATCATGTGCGTTATTGAAAATATTCAGCAATACCTGACGAAAATCACCTGGAGCACCGTAGCAAAGAAAGGATTCTTCATTATTGTATGGATTGTCAGATTCATTGATCTTGAATTCTACAGATATCTCTTGTGATTTTAGCTGACTGTCAACTAAACTCAAAGTACCTTGTATCTCCTCTACAATCGAAAAGTTATGTTTCTCTTTTTTATCTGAAAAATAATCTCTAAAATCATCAATAGTTTCTGACATATACTTAACAATATTTTCGATTTTGCGATATAATTCTTTCTTATCATCTTCATAGTCAATACCGTCATCGATTTCTTCCATTATTTGTAAAATTAAATAAATATTATTTAATGGCTGTCTCCATTGATGTGCTATAGCGCTTATCATTCGCCCCATATCAGCAAAGCGTTTGTGCTCGAACAATAATTTCTCTTTTTGATTGTTCTTTTCTACTTCTTCTTGAACTTTTAGTTCCAGTTTTTCATTGAGCTCTTTCAATTCCAGCTCATATTTTTTCTTTTCTGTAATATCGCTAGCAACTGCATATGAAAGTTGGTCTTCCTGTGATGCTATCGCTGACCAGGCAAATAAACGGTAAGACCCATCCTTATGTCGGTATCTGTTCTCGAAATATAAAACAGGTTCACCTTGTCCAAGCTTTGCCATCTCATTTTTAGTCCCTTCAAAATCATCCGGGTGAAGGATGTCATAAAAATTTATCCCCTCAAATTCCTCTTTTGTGTATCCTAATGCATTTGGCCATCCATTATTAACTCTTCGAACAGGGCCATTTAGTTCGGCTATTACGTGAACATTTATTTGCTGTTCAAAAAACTTTTCCACAATGAACTCATTCTTTTTACGTTCCAAAGTCTCTTTCTGCAATTTTCTATAAGAGTAATAAATTATTAATATTATTAATAATAATACAAAAACAAAAGGCGTCACCCACTTCATAACATCACGCCATCTTAGCCCTTGCTGAGGATTTACAGACATCCATCTATCCGAAATCTCAGAATGCTCTTCAAGTGTAAAGGAATGTAATGTTTTATTAATAATACTGGCAAGCTCCGGCCAATCTTTGCGAACTCCCATTGCCTGACTGTGATTACCAAACGGTGTCGGTGCTGCAACTCTCAAATTGTCAAAACCATCACGAATTATTGAGTAAGAACCAATAGTAAGGTTTCCTATAAACGCATCTGCTTTTTTAGTTGAAACAGCCTTAAGTGCATCATCTGTGTTTTTGACAACAAGAAGTTTTATAGCAGGGTATTCCTTCTCCAGAAGTGTTTGCACTACGTAACCTTTCTGAACAGAAACTGTTTTTCCATATAAATCTGATATATTTCCAATAAAACTGTCTTTTTCTCTGTTAAATATTACCCAAGGAGAAGTCAAATAGTTATCAGTAAACTCTATGTATTCTTCTCTCTCTGGAGTAGGATTTATTGTAAGCACCATATCAATGCCATTTTTATCTTTGAGCATTCGCAGTTTTTCAGACCACATATAGGGGGTGGTATCTAACTGAATATTAATGCCAATTTTTTCTGCAATTAATTTTATGTAGTCAACTGAAATACCCGTTGGGGGATTGCTTCTGAATTGATAAGGCGGAGCTGAGCCAACATTTATTTTTACGACATGATGCTTATCTAACCATTTTCTTTCTTCTGGAGTGAGTATTATTTTGTTGATGTTTAAAAGGTTTGAATTATTTTGACCATCTTGCGCTATTGCGTTATTAGCAATAACTACTAAAGCAATCAGAAATGTAATGACTATCAATAAATATCTAGTATTCATAAATAAAACCTAATATTTTTATACTTTATTAATAATTATACCATTTTAAAGTATAATCAAGTAATTAATATAATTTTTAAAGCTGCAAATGTATTTTACAATAGATGTTTAGTATTTCAGACGAAAGACGAATGCCAAACTCTGCATCACTTACCAAATGGTCACAAGAAGAAAATTCCAACCCGCAATGAGTTGGCAATGAAAAAGAATTTAAATAGGAACGGGCGGTTTCGAACCGCCGACCCTTGCCACGTCAAGGCAATGCTCTCCCACTGAGCTACGCTCCTATAAAGTAAAAAGATAATACCCACCTGCTGATTGTTTTTCAAGATATTTTTTTTCACACGGAAATGAATTTTGTGTTACATTATGAATATGAGCCAGTTCACATCATTTTCTAAAATGAAACTAAAAGTCCTTGTTGTAGAAGACGAACTGCTTACCCGAACATCTGTTATTGAGCTGCTTAGCAACTACTTTCACGAAATACACTTCGCTGAAGACGGCCACACAGGGCTGGAGATGTACTACAGGGTAAGTCCAGATATTATCTTTGCGGATATAATGATGCCTACAATGAGCGGATTAGATATGCTTAAACAGATACAAACAGATAACGAGCACAATCCGCTTGTAATAATCTTTTCAGCATTTGATTCTAAAATCAGCGACGAAGATATGGAGCAGATGAAAGTCTTTCGAAAGGTAGAAAAACCATTCAATCCAAGTGAGCTTGAAGCTCTGATCAAAGACATCAGGAAACGAAATCACACTATAATATAGCCGAATGTTAAAATAAACCTTATCCCCAGCTAAGTTTACCGCCGTTAAAGCCAACTACAGCGAGAACAGGAATATTTGCAAAAATCAGCAGGTTATACTGAAAGCTTGTGGCTGATATTTCCGGGTTAGAAAAGCGCATTACAAGCTCAATGATCCCCATTATCAAAAGAATTATTGAAAATGACAGCTTGTACATGAATATTTTTGTCACTGCAAAATCATAATTAAGCCACCAGCTGAGTATACCTGAAAGGATGGTGGGCGGCATAAAAACCACAGCTACCACAAGAGAATGAAATGCAGATATCTCATAAGAAGTGTTTCTAGTAACAAGGTATATGAACTGCATAATGACTGTAAAACCAAGCAGCCCCATTGGAAAATGTATCAGCATAGGGTGCGGATGAAACATCCGGTAAAGTTTTTTCAGCAGACCTTTTTTTCCTGCTTCTTTTTTAGCTGTAAATCCTTCCAGAGTATCGACATGCTCAAACCTCTCTAAAACGTCCATGCCGTGTGGAGCGGATTCCATAGCTTCAGACAGATCCATCCCCGCCTCATGTTTATTCACATGTCTTCCGTTTTTCCACAGTCTGCTTTCGGTGACATCATACACTTTGCCTTTATATGAGACGTAGGCTTTTTCGCCATCTTTTCCGCTAAATTTTTGAAGATCGTCTTTTTTCACATTCGACTCCGCTAAAATGCTTTAATATGAATCTAATATACTTATTGTAATGTTTCAACTCATTTGCACTTAATGCTTTATTTTACCAGAAAAGATACGATAATTGTTATATGAAATATTT
>PKTM01000006.1:0-52028 GCA_002869145.1 Denitrovibrio sp. | reverse complement strand
GTTCAAAAGGAAGCATAGACAGCTCATATTATGCCGCCGCAAAAAAGTATTCTGCACCTTCAAACAGACTCAAATCAATGCAGTACACAATTCAGGCGGGCGCATTTAAAAATCTTGGCAACGCTGTACGGCTGGAAGCAAAACTTGACAGAGAAGGGCTTGAGGCATACTACTTTCTGCATGATGACGGGCTTTACAAAGTTAGTTTTGGTAACTTCAATTCAAAAAGTGCAGCACTGAGCACAGCAAAACGCTTCAAGTCAAAAGGCTATCTGGAGGAATACTATATTGTTTCCCCAGACCAATACTTGGCTGCAACACCTAAGTACCAAACAGACATAAAGGGCTTCAGAGGCGAAATAGTTAAAACAGCCAAAAGCTACATAGGAACTCCATACAGGTGGGGCGGCACTACAGAAAAAGGTTTCGACTGTAGTGGGCTGACAATGGTCACATACAGAGTTAACGGTCTTAACCTGCCTATGGTGTCCAGATCCCAGTACAAAGCAGGGTCATACGTAAGCAAGTCTGACCTGCTGCCCGGCGACCTTGTCTTTTTTGCCACTGGCGGAGGAAGCAGGGTTTCACATGTCGGCATATACATAGGACTCGGCAAGTTCGTTCACGCACCAAGCAGAGGAAAAAAAGTCAGGATAGATTCGCTTTCAGCATCTTATTATAAACGCGCTTATGTGGGCGGCAGAACATATCTTTAACAACACTCATTTATCTTAAGATATGCATATTTTGACCGATATGACATATAACTATGATAGAAGCTATACTTACCGGAATGACCGGAAGAATACAACGTTATGATAGAGTCCCTTATGAACATTCAAATAGAGATAAGGGGCAGATTGAAGAAAAGGCACCCGTAAAGTCGTCTTTAGACAATGTTTCTTTGTCCAAAGAGGCACTTGAGCTCTACTCCACCAAAACTGTAAACAAACCCGGTCAGTCAGAAAGCTCCACTCAGGAAAAAAGCAACAACGCTGAACTGACCGAAGAACAGCAGAAAAAGGTCGAAGAACTAAAGAAACGTGACCAAGAAGTCCGTGCACACGAACAGGCGCACCTTGTAGCAGGCGCTCCCTATACTTACGGAATAAAATATCAATACGAAAAGGGCCCCGACAGTAATAACTATGCCGTCAGCGGCTCCGTACAGATAGACACCCGCAAAGAAGCTACACCTGAAAGGAATCTTGAAAAGGCGCAGATAATCAAAAGAAGTGCACAGGCACCGGAACAGCCTTCCGCACAAGACAAAAAGGTTCTTCAGGCAGCTCACAGACTGGAGCAGGAAGCCAGAGCAGAGATGGCTAAGCAGGGTATAGAAGAGAACACCAATCGCAATCAGTCAATGGGTATAGCTCAATATATGAAAACCATGGCGCCCGTATCCGGGTCAACCATAAACATCAGCTACTAAACCCCCAGTATCATCCTGAACACGCTTATCCATAGAGGCATGGTAAATGTGCTCACTACTGTGGTAGCCAGTATAACAGGCACCGAACTCTCAGCATCGCCGTTGAAGTATTTGACTATAACAACAGTACTCATGCCAGCAGGCATAGATGCCTGAATAGCAGTGACCATTTTAAGCTCCTGAGAAACGGGTAACACTGCAACAATAAGAACCACTACTATCGGTATCACTAAAAATCTCAGCACTAACGAACCTGTCATTATTCGAAGTCCGTCTTTCTTGGCAAATTTGCCCATATTTCCTGCAAGGGTAGCACCGCTGATGAAAAGACCTGCGGGAACAGCAATTTCTGTAACCAAGCTGGAAACGCTTTTCAGCATAGGCGGCATAGGAGCTCCGCCAGTTATGAAATTTATTATAAGTGATGCAAATATTGCAATTATCGGGGGATTCTGAAATACTTTCAGCGGATTATAAAAACCACCTCCGGCAAGCATCCCTACACCCACAGACCAGACAGCTATCTCGTTTCCTAAATTGTGCACAAGCAGAAGCCCCACAATATCCTCGCCATATATAGCTATTGTCAGCGGGACCGCATAAAAGACATAATTATACATCCCAACGGTAAAAGCGAAAGATCTTCTGGAGGCGTCTTTTGTTATCCCAAAGAATCTCGCAGCGTAAAAGCCAATGCCAAATCCTATCACAATACTGAAAAAGCCCACAACAGGCGCAGTTGCGATCTTGCCTAAATTAGTCATTTCAGGATTGCCCACGATGAAGTTAAACGAGAGCACAGGAACCATAATATTGATAAGCATGAAAAGAAGAATTTTCTCAGGCTTGCCTTTGGTAAGCCCCATCCTGTTGGAAACCACACCAAGCAGCGCATAACCCATGTATGGAAGTAGAGCAAATAAGATATTGAGATAATTCATAGACACATCAGACAATAAAAACGATAATTTGTCTACATTTTTTAAGTTTTGAGGGTGATAAAAAAATTATTGCAATGGCTTAAGAGGCTAAATATCAAGCAGACTTTTTATTTTTTCAGAGTTAACGTCAGTGACAAGATCAGCTGCCTTAATAGACACCATAGCCCTTGTCACAGCATCGTTCAGATGGATAATACGTTCTATGAGAGACCCTGCTCTGTTTTCAACAGCCTCTGCAAGGTTTAAATTAGCACTTGCAAGGTTATCTATACGCCCTTCCAGAGCAGATATTGATGCTCCTGTTTCAGCTCTTTTTGTGTTAATGCGTTCAAGAGCTTTATCTATTGCATTGAGACTGCCGTCTCCTCTTATGTCCAGACCTGATATCCCCAGGGAAGAAGTACTCACATCACCTATAGCACTGTGGTAGTTAAACTTGGCTGTGGAAGAGAAGGAATCGATATCGTTCATTATCATATCTGCTTCCCGCTGGATAAGGCTTTTGTCCGAATCGTTCAGTATCGGGCTTCCCATTTGCACGGCAAGGTTGCGCAGGCGCATAAGCATACCTGACACAGAGCCTAACGAACTATCTCTGGTTTGGTGATAGCTGATAGAATCCTGTGCATTCCTAGCTTTAATATAATTTTCGTTATACTGCGATGTGAGACGGACAGACACGCTGCGGTCAACAACATTGTCAGGTTCACCTGCGATCCTGTTTGTGACACGTTCAAGGGCGTCTGCGGCCTGCTTAGTGGCCTTATCAACACTGACAGCAACAGAAGAATTTATCCTGTCTATCATATGCTAGTCCTGTCTTTTTATGTATAACGTCCTTGTTATGTTATTTCCAGCATCATCCGTTACTTTTATTATAACCCTATATGAAGATTTTGCCACTGTAGAAGAGGCGTTTCCATAGAACTGCAAATGTGTTCCTGTGCCGCTATCTGCATCAGCAAGCAAATCTGTTTCTCCAACACCGTCTCCATCGATGACTTTTATCAAAACATTTGTCAGAAGTATATCATCATCTTCATCAAGCTCGATAAGGTATTCTTCCTCAGTAGCAACAGTACCATCTACATATGGTATTCCGCCTGTTGGATATATGTCAAAATTGTACGGCTCTCCCGCCTGAATAACAGGCATTGATGAATCAAGCAGGTCTAGCCTGTTAGGATCACAGCCAGCCTTAGACCGCAGTTCAGGCAAAGTTACCCAGTCTACGATGTCATCATATTTCTCAGCCCTGTCCATATCTGTAGCATAGTCGTCTACGGCATCTGTACCTTGCTGGTAAATCTTTATAAAATTAGAAGCAACATTGGTCTGGATATTTTTATTTACAGATCCGCTGATCAAAACAAAAGCTGCATTATCAACAATTGTGTTTGTAGCAGTATCTGTTTCATCGCAAGTAGAATCTCCGCATATGACTACTTTGTTGTTTGTAGTTGCTGATACGCATATTGGGCTGTAGTCAAGCTGGTCTTTTGCATCTGTGTAACCTAAGGCACTATCAAGTATTAGTAAAAAATCTCTGCCGTATGCATCTTGTGGATATGACAAATCCTTTAGCTCAGCATTTTGGTCACTTGCTGTCATACTATCAGTGGCAGTCTCCATCAGATACGGATACTGCTCTGAGCCTGCTATGCTGAAAAGTGCGCTTTTGTTGGATTCCATCATTTTGCGTGTGCGTTCCGCCCCCCCTTTATTAACAAATAAAGTGAGTATAGAGGACGCTGACGCTAATACCAGCCCGAAGATGATAAGCACAACAGCCATCTCTACAAGTGAAAAACCCTTTCTATTCATAAATACCTGCTTTACGTCACTATTTTCTCCCCCTTTGCAAAGGGGGACTAAGGGGGATTTAAAAAATCCACCCCAACCCTCCTTAGGAGGGATTAAGCGAAATTAACAACAATATATTTACATTTTACCTTATTTTAGTTTTATAAAAAAGTGTAAAACTCTTATGTTAAGATAATAAATCTGGTAAGATTAGCTAGAAGATATTAAATGACACACTTGTCACTCTGAGGCAAAACGAAGCTTTGGCGTAAGGAGCTCAGGATGACAAATTTAAGATATTGAGGATTCCATGAACAGAAGTGGCTTCACACTTGTAGAGCTTGCTATAGTAATGATTATCATAGGTGTTATAAGCGTTGGTGGTGTGCGCATGATATACAGCGCAATGGACTCCAGCAAATTCACCAGCAGCAGGAATCAGGTGCAGTCACTGCTTCAACAGGTTGGCGAATACTCTGCCCTGTCAAAAAGTATACCCTCAACTTCAAACTGGACAACCATACTCAGCCCATCAAATGACTCTTTCAAAACAGAGATAAACTATGTACCCGCCCCAAATCTGACATCAACAGAATCTATCTGCAGTGCATCCAAAACTGACATGAGTGTTAATGCATCAACAGGTACAGTAAATAATGTAGCTGTTTTCATCTCCAGCAACTCAGTCAACACAACCAAAGATATAGACGATTCAAATACAAGTAATATATTGCTGAACGAAAGTAACGCTGACAATGACGACATAACAGGCTGGCTCACACTTGATTCTCTGAAGAGGTATGCAGGCTGCGAAGGTTCGTCTATGAGCATCATAGAAGATAAACTGCCGCAGGCATATGTTGAAAGCACATATAACTTCAACTTACACCCTTTAGGCGGTACTGGAACATATGAGTGGTGCGTAGAGTCCTCAGATTCCAACATCCGCTCTGAACTGGAATATGCGAGTATAAACATTATGGACAGCGGCGAATGCACAGACGGCACAAACGATGCTGCTGACTTTGCAAACACTACTAACCTTATAATTTCATCTCCATCTGATTTGACTACTAGCATTCCTGCAACATCAAAACTCAGAGTCTACCTTCGCGATTTACCAGATGGTTTTACCGTATATAAAGACTACTCTTTCAGTGTGGCTCAGGAATATGAACTGGTTCTGAATATGGCTGATGACGATGGTGACAATGTTCGCAACAGTAAGGATTTGTGTGCAAACACCCCTGGTGGTTCAACTGTTAATTCTGTCGGTTGCCCAGACACTGACGGTGACGGCGTTTATGATAATGAAGACTTGTGCTCGGGAACACCTGCAGGAACAACTGTAGACGCTGACGGGTGTCCTGCTTCAAATGACAGTGATGGAGATGGCGTTTCTGATGACGACGATCTATGCCCGAACACTCCAAGCGGTTCTACTGTAAATGATACCGGATGCGTTGACACGAATGGTGACGGAACCCCTGACGACCCGGATGACCCTACAACAACCGTGCCAGACTTTGGAAGCGGAGAACCCGGGGGCTTTATCACTGCAAATATCGACTTAAGCACTAATACACAAGAAGATGGGCAAGTTGGGACAGACTATAATTCTGGGCTTGTTTCCCTAGACACATCTAATCCTGATCATATAGAAATAAGCTCTACCGGTAATAGCAACGGCGCTGCTTGTGTATGGTACTCAGGCAAGGGTGGCATAGCTTTTAAAAACAGATACATCTTATCCTATTTTGAGTTTGAGACGAATACAAGTAATCTGTTTGAAGGTTTTACATATGGTCTTATCAAAAACGTAAGACCGCCTGTCGGGGATGACGGCACTGCACAAGAATCAGCATATGTAAGCTCAGAGGATGACTGCGGAGATACAGGAAATGGTATAGGATACTCATATGCAGACCCGGCAGGTCCTTCTTCAAACGCAATATATGGAAGCGGTTTCGCTGTTGAATTTGACCCCAGAACAAGCTCACAAAAGAATGACCACAGCGGAGGTGGTTCAAGCAACGACCATATTGCGATAGTTTCCAACAAAGACAACTATGCTTATAATGTTCATAACAGCTCACCAAATGATTTCTGCCAATCTTTTACAACTATAAGCGGTTGTTATAATGATTCAAGTGTAATGTCAGGGAGGAAAAGCGTGCGGATAGAAGCTTATTCAGGATGTGATTCCGGCGGAAACACTTGCACAGGAAGCGCAGGAAATAACGTTTGTGTTTATGTGTGGCTCGAAGACGAGGTCGCTTCAGACTCTCTGATGCGTGACACCAGTACTGGCTACATGCTGACAAGCGGTGCTATCGCTTTCGGTGATCCGCTTGTATACGACTGCTATGAAATACCATCAGGTTCACTGGACTTCGTCAGACCGGGATTCACTTTCAGCAACCTTGGCACAGGAACAAGTCTGGATTATTATAATTACGCCATCCAGAGTATAGCTTACTAAGCCTCTGTTATATCTGGCACTTCGTCTGTGGCAATTTCATCTGCGGCAACATCAGCCTCTTCCGGCTTCTCTTCAGCCGCAGGTTTTGGTGTAACCTTACGTGCTTTAACAATAAATGCGCTGTGGTTATATGTCCACATCTCAGGACGAACAGATCTTCCGTCTATCTTCCATGGACGTTTGGTAAACTCAAGAGTTTCTATCTCTTCGAAAATCCCTGATTCTTTCAGATGTTCCACAAACGACACAGCCTGAAGTATTGTCGGCAGATAACCAACGATGATACCGCCGTTGCGGAGCCCTTCGGGGCAATGTTTCACCACATGCCAAGGCTCTGGCAGATCAAGAACTATACGGTCGAATACCCCGTCCATCCCGTCGTACACGCTTCTGATCTCTACTTTGTGGTTTTCGGCCTCTCCGTAAAACTCCTGAATAAAGCCAGCCGCATCAACAGCAAACTCTTCTCTAAGCTCATAGCTTACAAGCTCACCTTTGCCGCCCATAGCCTGCAGAAGAGCTATAGACATTGCGCCCTGACCTATACCGGATTCAAGCACACGCTGACCGCCTCTGATGTCGCCCCACATAAGTATGGCTGCGGAATCTTTAGGATATATAATCTGAGCTCTTCTTTTAATGTTCATAACGTAATCAGAATAAGTAGGATAGAAAAATCTGTATCCCGGCCCTTTGGATGCATTGACAAAACATCCGTCTCCACCCTCTATAATAGCACTGTGATCTACATATCCGTACATAGAGGTAAACCTGCCCCCCTCTTTCAGTCTGAGAAGATGTCTTTTACCTTTCAGTTCGTCCACTGCTATGCAGAGAGCTCCGTATGCTAATTCACTCATTTAAGTTTCTCCAGCATTCTGCAAAATGAGCAAACTTCATTAAAGCTCTCCAGTCCGCAGACTGCGCAGGTATGCATTTCTGTATTTACTTCTTCCATTTTAAACTTATCTGCCGCACTGCGGAAAAATTCATTGTAAAAATAATGTTTGGTTCCGGGCATTTCACTCTCAAGGTTATTCAGAGCGTTTTTATATAGCATAGATGTAGCACCCACTGCTTTTGGACACTCATCTTTTATATAGTCTATGCCGTTCATAAAGGCAAATGCGCCGACCTCAAGCTCTGTAAGCCTTACCAGCGGTTTGACTTTTCTTTTTATAAACTCGCCGTCTTCCGGCAGGTTCGGATCCATCTTGGATAGATATGCCGGATCCCATTTTAAAACATTTCCAAGCAGTCTTGCTGTTTCATCGTCAAGGTTGTGCCCTGTGGCAACTACGTCAAATTTCCCCTCATAGGCGGTCTTGTTGAAATAATATCTTTTCGCTGTCCCGCAAATGGCACAGACCTGTCTTTTCACTTTTGATTCCAGAAGGGGTATCGGGTGTCCAAGCTCATCAAGGTTCACAATGATGGATTTCAGGTTATGTTTTTCAGCGAAGTTGTTCACTTTTTCCAAAGATTTTTGCGAATACTCCCCTATCCCCAGATTGATATACATACCAGTTGTATCAAAACCCATATCGTTCAGCAGATACCAAAGAACAAGAGAATCTTTTCCACCGGATATGCAGACCATTATCTTATCTGACCAGTCGAACATCTTATAGTCTTTGATACCTTTTTCTACCTGTCTGCGGAAGAACTCGTTGAAGTGCTCTTTACAAAAAGAGGCATTGTGTCTTCGCAAAGTTACAAGGGCTCTCTCACCGCATTTCCTGCACTTCATCCGCCGCTCACCACTGAGATAATGGTAATCTCATCTTCTTTTTCCAATGAAATATCAGGGGTTAACAAATCTTCTCCCCTGGCAACAAGCACAGCATTTTCATTAAGATGAAGTTCTTTGAGAATATCTTTGATGCGTCTTTTTTTAGTTTCTATCTGTTTGCCGTCAGGCATATTGACTATGATCATGTATTTACTCTCACTAAACTTGGAATGCAAAACTAGAATATATAAGGTATTTTGTCAAACAAAACAAAAGGCACAGGGAGACTGTCAGGGTTAATGGTAAGTTATTCGTTTGGTTTTTGAAGCAAACTGTATATGGAAATTAGAAATACGAGATACGCCGGATAGTGTCTTTATACCTGCCTAAATCTATCTGCAGAACCACCTTGCCAGATGATGCCTGTTCAACTTCTACTACCTTGTCTTCGTCTTCCTCGCCAGTTTCATCACCCACATTCTGACCTTCCACCACTACTTCTGTAATGTTTATCTCTGCGGGAAAAACAAGTTTGGTTATAGCTTTCAGAGCTTTAAAATTATAAAGACCCTCCACTATCTTATGGTTTTCCAGACGTGTCTGTGTGGTTACCTCTTCAAGATCGAGCTCTATATCCTGTACGGTTTTATCTTCTACTATCTTTTCACTGATAAACCTGTCCAGAACAAGCATTATCCTTGCCTGTACGTGGTTTGCCACCTGTCCGTTGAGTGTGTTAATCCTGTCTGCAAAGTTTTTCATGATGCGGTAAGTAAGTTCGTGAGTGGAAAAAAGGCCTCGGATAAACATCTGGTTAGGGCACTCTATGGCTTTCACCACTGTTTTCGCTTTCACAGTTGCAGAGCGTTTGTTGTTAAGAAAAGCACCCATCTCCCCAACGATATCGCCTACACTCATGACGGCAAGTGAATTCTCATTGCCAAACCTGTCTATACGGATAACCTCTGCATCACCAGCAAGTATTATATAAACATAATTGGAGTAGTCACCCTGCTTAACTATCTCAGTCCCCTCTTTGTATGCCTTCAGCCTTCCGTACTGAGAAAAGAGAGAAGTAATCTCCGAATTGACCTTAAATGCAAACCCTGCTTTTTTATTCATTAAACACCTTGGCTGTATATTAGTGTTATATTAACCGGAAAAAACTTTTTTGTGAAATAAAACATTTGCATATGGCGGTAATTATTCTGCTTTTACGAAACAAAATTATAAGCCCCGCCAAAAAAGGCGGGGCTTAGATAAATATCAGTTATTTTCGATTCTACTGAATTTCGCCTGCAATTACAGACGGTTCAATACCATTTCCGCCATCAGCTTTCATCTCGTCATAGGGGATTTCGCCCATGCCATAATCAGCAGGATCTTTACAGTCGTCCAGAGACAGGAACTGTGAAGAATAGTTGGTGATGGACAGCCCATTATTTAAACATGCAGCTGTTGTCTCATTTGCTCTCATAAAATGCTCTTCTTCGAGAGGTTTAACAACAACATCAACATCTGCGCCAGTGTTAGGGTCAAAATAGCTGGCAGGTGCGCCTGCTGGTATAGCAAAATCACTAATCACACGTACCCAGCCTTCATACTCTTCGCCTGACCACCAAGGACACTCGATAGCTTCGCCTGTATCGCCGTCTTCACATGTTTCAGGGATGCCATGCAGGTTTCCAAAACCTTCATAATTAAGTACAAAAGTTTTAGTTTCTCCATCAGCATATGTGTGTTCATACTCAACGCTAAGTGGTTGTTCGAAGTCTTCCACAAGACCTGTGCCGTTATTAACCAGAGCTATAAGTTTGTTCCATGTATCAGAACCGGACTCCCATCTATAGAAGCTGTCCAGTCTGGATTCTGCCATCCAAGCACATGTTTTCTGATCATCCCATGGGCAAGTAAGCAGAGCTTGGTCCCCAGGCTGCATAAGAGCGCCTGACCAGATATTGCCGTTTTCCATCTCTGCTGGAACAGTAACATTTACACCACCATATTGAAGAGCCATCTCTGTAGTATCGAAAGTATAGGTAACTGGTGTCCAGGTCTCTTCATATGTAGTCTCGTCCCATGAGTATGTATCGAAATATGGTTTATTAGGGTCTGCTGGGTTAGGGTCAGGACAGTTTTCGTAGCATATAAAAGAGAGAGCCCCAGCAGCATCCGCAGCCGCAGAACCAGGCATAACAACAGACTCTTTATAGATAACCACTGTCACTTCTCCGTCCAGAGCTTCAGTACAGTTATACGTATAGACTGTATCCCAGTTAGGCGCTGTACACTGTGGTGTCGCCTCTGGGTTTGTGCTGGTTCCGTTCAGATCAAACTTAACAGAGCCGTTCAGAGCCTCTGACCAAACATATATCTCCGGCCACTGCATCTGTGAAACATCGAGATACTCTGTCACTCCTTCAAATTCTGACTCGTCCCATGTCCAGTTAGACGGATCTCTGAGCGCTGACTTAAGAAATCCTGTGCCATCCCACTCTATCCTGTATTCATTACCGGTATTATAGTCCCAGTAGCTAAACTGGATGTTTTTAACTTTAGACAGGGTTGTGACATCTCTAGTAATCTTTCTCAATTTTCCTGGGTAAACCTGTACTGTATAAGCCTCTGTATTATCTAGTTCGTAGTCAGCCCAGTTGAACTTGTTTACAACCTGACCATCAAGGGCAGTAATCTCTTCATTACCAAATCCGTCAAAATGGATTCCCCAGAAGCCTGCCCAGCCTGTATAAAGTTCTTCCCCGTTCATAAAGCCTATTGAGAGACCGGAGCGAAGATTCACTCTGGCTCCATTTTCATCATAGAGTCCATATCTGTATACATTCTTTTTAGGGCTGTTTCTTTCGTAACAAGCCTGAGTTTCACTCTCTACATCTTCTCTGAGGAAATATGCATCATTGAAAGCAATATTGTATATTTCAGACTTCTCTTCCATAGTTAGTGTGGTAACTGAATTGTCCCACATATTAGGGAATGATTCAGCCATATATGTGGCTCCCCTGCCTGCTGAGCCATCCGCAGATGTTGCCATTATCACATATTCTGACATCTCAATTGCCTCGTCAGAACTCTCAATATTGAAATGGTCGAGAATTTCGTTAGGCATATCCATGCTGGACTCAAGTGAGAAAGCTATAAGGTTTTCGCCATCTGTATTCACAAATGACTTCATAGTACCTTCAAAAGTTGTAATAGCAGCAGGGTCTATCTGTTTTGTTCCATCAATATATGGAACCTGCTTAAAGTTCATGGTGAAAAGTCCGTATGGAGGATATTCATCCACGTCACCATATATAACCATTCTTGCCATTATAACAGACTCTTTATATATACCCTCGCCATACTCCTCTTCGTTTGGTATCCAGGCGTAAAGAACCTGAGCACTGTTGTCGTCAGCTCTAACAGATTTGACTACCCAGTATTCATACTCAGGAACAGTTACGTTGTCTGAACCTTCACCAGACTTTTTGGCTTGTTTGCCTTCCGCTGAGTTCTGTTCACAAAGATTTATGTCTATCTGTGCAATGTAAGGACCAGCATTGACCATGGCGTCGTATTTTGTCTGTGCAATAGAACACAGAATCTCGTTTATAATTCCGAAAGACTCAGAAGACCTGTCGTTAACCCATACCTGAGTTTTATCCTGATTAAAATCAACTTCATCAGCCCAGTTATCGATATCTGAGTCAGATATAACTCTTGCCATTGCGCGGGCAAAAGAGTGAGAACCAATTCTGCCGGCTTCTTCGGTAGAATCAACTACGGAAACTCTTGATGCTATATCAAGCGCTTCAACAGTAGTTGAACCTTGTGATACGATCTCTGTGCCATCGCCGCCAAGACCTTCAGCAACTTCTGTTGATATCACAGCAGCAGCTGTGTCGCCAGTGTTATCACCAGTTGTTCCGCCAGTGTCACCGCCTGTTGTTCCGCCAGTGTCACCGCCAGTTGTTCCGCCAGTGTCACCGCCAGTTGTGCCGCCAGTATTATCGCCTGTTGTGTCACCAGTGTCATCGCCTGTTGTGTCGCCTGTGTCATCACCCGTTGTGTCACCATCAGATTCCCCTGAAGTCTGTTCAACATTTGCAACTATTTTATCAAGGTCTTCTTTATCCACAACACTGTCGAACTCTGCAAAGCCAACCTCTTCGACCCTTTCGATCACAACAACTACAGCATCAAGCTCCTCATCGTCAATAGTCTCCACAAGAGTGCTGTATGCCTGAAAGACTGTAGGGTTATTGACTCTCAAAGTAACAAGCCTGTTAACCAATGACGCATACAGTAAGTATTTTGCAGAGCCATTACTATAAGGGTTTAGTCTCGCCTGCACACTGGTGTGTGTAGAAATATCCAGAGTATCAGCAATAGAATCTAATCTTGCTGACGAAATGTCTGCTGTGGTAAGTCCGCCTGCACGGGCTTCCTTTGTCGCCGTCATTGCATTCTGAACATCTACATCATTTGTGTTTGATAGAAGCGTCGTCAAAGACGCTCTCTTAGCTGAATCAAGTACTGTGTAGGCAGCATCGATATCAGCTGATGTTTCTGCATCCAGCACGGATGAGCTAGATGAAGAGCTCCCACCGCCGCAACCTGTAAGCACCATAACTATGGAAACTAAAAGTGCAGCTGTTAATAATCGTATACTTTTCATGTAAGTCCTCCTGCATAACTCATTTATTAAGCTATTTTGTGTCTGTAATTTATAATATCTAAAGACCTAGACCTCAGACAAGTAAAAATTCACCTTATTAACTATTTTAAATAATTGTAAGTTTTATTACATTGCGGCCATTAGATTGTAAGGTTCATAACACTGTTTGCATTAATATATAAGTTAACGTAACGATTAAGCCTTATAAAACATCGATTGACTTTTGTTTTATTTTATTTTATAAGGATATAGTTGGAGGTGAATATGTGCCGCATTGGAGCTATCAAATCTAAAAATTACATTCACCCCTCCAAAGCCCTGACACTTATGAGATCAATGCAAAAAGGACACGACAACTCCGGCTTTGCAATGGTTATGCAGGATCTTGGAGGACGGTTTGCGAATTATAAAGAACTGCCAATCCTTTCTATGGCTTGTACAGACGAAGGAACAAAGATCGCAGAGGATATACTGCACGATGTAGGTTTTTCCCGTATCATGCAGTGGAATCCAGATATAAATCCCCAGCCGGATCTGGATATTGAACCGATGCCTGACTACATATTTCAGGTACTTCACTACCCAAAAAGCTACAAATATGCACCACAGGAAGAGAAAGAAGAGCTACTTGTGGAAACAAGGCTAAGAATAAGAGAGGCCCTCGAAAAAACTGATGATGGGTATATTTATTCTTTATGGCCGGATGTGCTCACTCTGAAAGAGATAGGTGACCCTACTGATATCGGGACATATTTTAACCTCTGGGAAGAGAATGAGGACTTCACTGCACGCATTATAACCGCTCAGTGCCGTCAGAATACAAATTATGACATAGTCCGCTACGCTGCACACCAGTTCTTTCTGCAGGGCTACACAGCTTTGGCTAACGGTGAAAATACATTCTACGAAAAAAACAAAAACATACAGCAAAGCCTGTATAAAGGCTACTTAGGGTTCGAATCAGACTCCCAGTGTTTCCTTTATACTCTTCACTATATACATAAAATGCTTAAGTGGCCGCTTTCATACTATAAACACACAATAACACCGCTCCCTTTTGAAGCTGCACAAAACAGAGAAGATGCAGAAATATTAAGAAACATCAGAGCAGCACTTGGTAATCTCGAGATAAACGGCCCGAACACCATTATAGGGGTTCTCCCAGACGGTACTCTTTTCAACACCTGCGATGCTAAAAAGCTGCGCCCCGTTGTTGTAGGGCACACAGCTGACACTGCCGTTATCGCATCAGAAGTCACCGGGCTAAACGAAATACTACCTGAACGTGACTGGACAACAGACATTTATACTAATGAAAGAGAAACTGTTGTTATAACCAATGATCTGGAGGTGCAAAGATTGCAACAATGAAAGTAAACAAAATCTCCAGAGACGATTTGGATTGGAAAATAGCATACAGACCAGACAGATGCACTCTCTGCGGAAAGTGTGTTGCAGCCTGCCCTTTCAAGTCTATCGAGGTGGGTGTAGAAAAACGAAGAAAGGTCATTAGTGATCATTTTACTCCTGAGCCAAAAATTGAATTTAAAACCATACCTGTTATAAGACAGAAGGTAAACGAATATGAGTTCTGCAGTGGATGCGGCATCTGCGAAAGGGTATGCCCGAATGAGGCGATAAACCCTGAACGCAACTCTGATTCCAGACTAGGCGCAAAATACCGTGCCACAGTTGCCGACCCATACAAAAGAGGCGGACGTGCAAACCTTTCAACAGGTGAGCGCACACTGGACAAAATAAGAGTAGGACGTATATCTCAGATGACTGACCCGTCACTGGATGCGTTGCGCCACACATTCGACATGCTTGCTCCTTTCGGAAGAGTTCTTCCTGCTGGTGAAATGCCATTTGACATTCAAAACGGCAAGCTGGTTATGAACGATGCACCACCTAAAGTAAACTGGATATACCCAATAGTCATAGGCGACATGTCCATCGGTGCTCTTTCATGGAGAATGTGGGAAGCGATGGCAATTGCCACAGCATACCTGAACGAAGAGTGTGGTATACCTATCCGCATGTGTTCCGGTGAAGGTGGAGTGCCTGTAAGACTTCTTAAATCTAAATATTTAAAATATACCATACTGCAAATAGCTTCTGGCCATTTCGGCTGGAACCGTATTATAAACGCTATGCCTTATATGCAGGAGCTTCCTGCTGGTGTCCTGATCAAAATCGGTCAGGGTGCAAAACCGGGTGACGGCGGATTGCTGCAAGCGAAAAAGGTTGCTCCGCACATTTCTGAAATCAGAGGTGTGCCGAAAGCTGACCTTCTCTCGCCGCCTAACCACCAAGGTTTGTACTCCATTGAGGAGAGTGTGCAGAAGATGTTCCTCTCTTTCAATGCGGCTTTCAAATTTCAAGTACCCGTGTCTATAAAAGTGGCAGCATCTTCAACATCTGTATCTGTTTATAACAACCTCCTAAGAGACCCTTACAACATAGTTGGCGGTTTCTTTATGGATGGTATAAATGGCGGAACAGGTGCTGCGAACGAGATATCTCTGGACCACACTGGTCACCCGATAGTATCCAAACTGCGCGACTGCTACAACGCTGCCGTACATCAGGGGAAACAGGGGCAGATACCTCTTTGGGCTGGAGGCGGTCTCGGTCAGAACTGGAACCTGGCTGCGGATGCTTTCAAAATGATGGCACTCGGTGCTAACGGCGTATTTACAGGAAAGCTGATGCTTCAGCTTGCCGGATGCGTAGGAAATGACAAAGGGAAGTGCAACGCTTGCAACACCGGACTGTGTCCAGTGGGCATATGCACACAAAACCCTGCTCTCGTTAAGAGACTGGATATTGATAAGGCTGCTGAGCATATAGTCAATTACTTCATTTCAACTGACTACGAACTGAAGAAGATGCTCGCACCTATCGGAAACAGCTCCCTCCCTGTAGGGCGTTCAGACTGTCTTATCTATGAAGACAAGGCAGTGGCTGACAGACTGAATATTCAGTATTCATGCTAAGGGGGCTTTAAAAATGGCAAATAATCCAACAAAGATTCAAGGAATTATAGACGGAAGAAGGGTTTCAACACAGAAACTTCTATATAACATCTACGACAAGATCAATGAAGGTCTCACCGAATTTGAAGTGGAAGCTTCCGGTCAGCACAACATAGGCGGGTAGCTCTGGAGCAAAGACGGGCACACGCTTAAGTTTAAAGTGAAAAACCCCGGCCAACGTGTTGGCTCAATGGGTATGTTCGGAACCGAAATTGAGATCGAAGGCTCTGCCCCCGCAGATGTTGGCTGGCTAAACGCTGGTGCTGACATTGTACTGAAAGGGGACGGCGGTGACACAACTGCTCACTGCGCTGCCACTGGTAACATTTATGTATCTGGACGAACAGGAACACGTTCCGGTGCCCTGATGAAAGACGATCCGAAATTCCCTGCACCAGAGTTCTGGGTGCTGCGCAAGACAGGCTCGTTCAGCTTTGAGTTCATGGGCGGCGGTATAGGTGTTATATGCGGTCTAGGCTACGAAGACAAAGACTCTGTCATGGGCGACAGAAGCTGTGTCGGTATGGTGGGCGGAACCGTTTATTTCAGAGGTAAAGCAAAAGGTCTCTCAGAAGATGTCTGGGTTATGGATCTGGACGAAAACGATAAAGAATTTCTAAAAGAGGGCCTGCCTAGGTTCCTCAAAAAAATAGACAAGACAGATTCACTTGAAACACTGTCAGACATGAGCCAGTGGAAAAAAGTAGTAGCGAAAACTTATGAAGAACGTGCTGTCAAATCACTTATCCCTATGCATGATTTCCGTATGGAAAGATGGGTTGAAGGTGGTATTTTCGGCGATATCATTGACGAGGACTACTATGTTGCAGACTATGTTGAGACAGATGAGAACAGGCTGAAATATCCTGAGTGGCAAAATGCACACTACTCTGCTCCATGTGAATACAACTGCCCTGTTTTCATCCCTACTCAAAAGCGAATCTCACTGCTCCGTCAGGACAGACTTCAGGAAGCTCTTGAGCTGATACTGGACTATTCGCCTTTCCCTGCATCCGTCTGCGGACAAGTCTGCCCGAACCTTTGTCAGGATATATGTTCACGTAAACATGTGGATATTCCAGTAAAAATTAAAGAGCTCGGACAGCTATCCAAAACAGTAGAAGCTAAAGGTTTTGACGCAGAGCAAAAGAAAGAGAAAGTAGCAATTATCGGTTCAGGCGGCGCTGGGCTCACAGCAGCTTGGCACCTGCGCAAAATGGGCTATCAGGTGGATGTTTTCGAGCAGGATTCTGTTATTGGCGGAAAGCTGAAACAGGTCATACCAAACGAGCGTTTAGCCAATGAAGTGCTTGAAACAGAGATAAAAAGAATACTCGACACAGGGCTTAATGCACACACGAACACCCTTGTGGATAAAAAGAAATTTAAAGAGATAACAGATAATTTTGATGCAGTCGTAATAGCTGTGGGCGCACACATTCCTGTTGTTATACCTTTCGAAGGACACGAAAGACTTGTGAAAGGTCTCGACTTCCTTAAAGAGGTAAACAAAGGACAAAACCCTGAAGTGGGTGAAAAAGTTGTGGTTATCGGTGCGGGCAATGCCGCTATGGACGTTGTTATAGGGGCTTACGAAATGGGCGCTAAAGAAGTGACAGCCATAGACATTCAGAAGCCTGCCGCATTCGATGTAGAGATAGAACACGTGAAAAAACTCGGCGCAAAGATACTCTGGCCGAGATACACAGATAAGGTCACAGAAAAAGGTGTTCATCTGAAAGACGGTACACTGCTTGAAGCTGATACAGTTATAATAGCCATTGGCGACAGGCCGGACTTCGGTTTCCTTGACCGTGACTGGCTAACTGAGAAAGGGCTTGTGAAGATGAACGAATACCTTCAGTGCGAAGGTAATAATAAAGTCTTCATGACTGGAGATGCCATCAAACAGGGACTCTTCACACATGCTTTAGGTGATGGTCGCAAAGCCGCTATCAATATTGATAAAATGCTTCAGGGACGCAAACTTGATAATTTTGAAAAAGCTCCGGTAATACCTCAGGATAAGGTTAAAAATGAGTATTACCATCCGCTTAACGCTCAGAGTGTCAGCGAGATGGAAGCTGGTGATGAAACTATGCGCTGCATGAGCTGCGGTTTCTGCCGAGACTGCTCATTCTGCCTCGAAGTTTGCCCAGAACAGGCTATCACAAGAGTAGCTAACGCTGATGGCACTTTCGAATACATATCCAACCCATCCAAATGCATCGGCTGCGGTATCTGCGCAGGTGTATGCCCTTGCGGTGTTTGGGAAATGTATGACATGGTAGACAAAATGATGGAGTCCTAGCGGATACTTATAACACATACAGGCGAACTCGCCTTTTAACGTCAAATACGCCCCTTCCTTCCCCCTTTACCAAAGGGGGATTGAGGGGGATTTTTATATCTGCACAAACCAGAAAACATCCTATGTAACACAGCGCGGCGTCCCGGAACACCTTTAACATTATAAGCTTCAATATATTTTCTAATCAGAGTTTCTTTTGTATTATTATCCCTTTCAGCACCTTTAATAATTTCTCAGACGATCATATAATCAGAAGCCAAAAGGGCAATATCTCACTTTGCAAAATACTTATTACAATATTGATATTTAAAGGTACAATTAATCATGCTTACTCTGGAGGACATAATGAAAAAAAAACTTAAACTAATAATTTTGTCTTTTGCATTAATACTATTAGTTATAAATTGTGGAGGCGGAGGTGGTAGTTCCTCTTCAACCACTGCTACAGACAATAAGGACGATAACAGCACTCCAGAGAACACCAGTATAACCTATCGGATTGCTGACACGGGGCAGAAATTATGTTTCAACTCCACAACAGGAGCATCCACTGCTTGCACAGGAACAGGCTATGATGCTGACTACAGCGGCAACCAGCCCAACTACACCGCTGATACAGCAACTGTCACAGATAATGTCACTGGGCTTATGTGGACAAGGAGCACCGATCTGGATGGTGATAATGTTTACACCGACGCTGGAGACAAACTTTCCTTCAACAATGCTGCAACTTACTGCGCCAATCTTTCTCTCGGCGGATACTCTGACTGGCGTCTGCCGGATATAAAAACACTGTATTCACTTATACTTTTCACTGGAACTGACCCGAGCTCATACACAGGCACTGACACTTCATCTCTTACGACCTTCCTTGACCCAATCTTTACCGAAGCATTCGGGGATATGACAGCTGGCGAGCGCATCATAGACGCACAGTATGCCTCATCAACTGAATATGTGTATACCACCATGAACGGAAACGATACAGTCTTTGGAGTCAATTTTGTAGACGGCAGAATCAAGGGATACCCAAAGACAGCAGGCGCTACAGAAAAACTTTTTTATGTTCTTTGCGTGCGCGGAAACACCAGCTACGGTGTCAACAATTTCACAGATAACGGCGACCAGACAATAACAGATACCGCCACAGGGCTTATGTGGCAAAAGAACGATACAACATCCTCTAACTTCGATGATGCTGTCAGTAAATGCGAATCTGAGTCAACAGCCAGCCACACAGACTGGAGACTGCCGAATGCGAAAGAGCTGCATAGCATTACAGACTACAGCAGATCACCCGATACAACAAATTCTCCAGCTATAAGTTCGATGTTCAACTCAACTTCATTCATAAACGAAGCAGGCGTAACCGACTGGGGGTATTTCTGGAGCAGTACAACCCATGCAAAAGATGGCGGATCCGGTGATGCAGGGGCATATGTGTCTTTCGGAAGGGCTCTTGGATATATGAATGGAAATATACTTGACGTACACGGAGCAGGAGCACAGCGCAGCAATGCAAAAATGAGAGAGAACGAAGTAGGCGCAAGCTCTGCAGAAGGTGTTGAGGGAACTTTTTATTACAAAGGACCACAGGGTGATATTCTCAGAATCGATAATATGGTAAGATGTGTTCGTGATAATGGCTAAAGTAAAAGATCGCTACTTTTGCGGGCTTTTACTTTACATGAAGTTTATCATTATTTAGATTTCTAAATGTATTCTGCGATATGTGATAATAGTTTGTATCTGAAAGTGAACTCGTAGCTACTGTCCACTTTGAGTTCATCTCCCTTTTTTATTCCGTTTGGAAGATTTGTGGCGAAAACAGCCTCTAAACGTGTATCTATCCAAATTTTTCCTTCAATAAATTTAATCGATTTAATTATTAGTTCTCTTTTGCGGAAAAGACTCTGAGTGCTTTTCATAAGCTCCTGGAAATTTGATTTACCGAAGATCTCGACATTAACCTTGTCTTCAGACATACTGCTGAAGGCCACATCCCATGTGACATATTTAAGCATTTCGTCGATATCTTTTTTGTTATAGGCATTTATATACTTTATGACTATAGATTCTTTTTGCTGATTCTGCATAAAAACACCTTCGAGATCGTTTTTGAGATTAGAGACATATTAAAAATGCACGTCCCACTGCAACATCTGCTTATTCAGAAAAGCCCGCTAATTTTGCGGGCTTTTACGTTTCAAGAAATTTATCATTTTTTTCCAAAACTTTGGAACCTCACATATAAGTCACAACATAGTCGATATTAACCATCCGCATTTATAGAGATAATAAGTTCTTTGAGAACATCTTCAGCCTTATCATTTGCAACCTGACATGTACCCGCATTTTTGTGACCGCCGCCGTTATAACGAAGCATCAGCTCGCCGATGTTAGTATTTGACGACTTATTAAAAATAGATTTTCCTACAGCATAAACAGTATTCTGCTTCTTCAGCCCCCACAGAACATGTATAGAGATGTTCTGCTCTGGGAAAAGTGCGTATATAATGAATCTGTTACCTGCATAGATAACATCCTCTTCTCGGAGGTCAAGTACAACAAGGTTTTTGTGAACAGTGGCACAGCTGTTGATCTGCTTGATACACTGGATCTGCTGATCCATATAAAGCGCAGCTCTCTCCTGAACGTCAGGGTCTTCCATAATAACTTCGATAGGTTTGTCTTTGCAAAGGTCGATTAGTTTCATCATAAGCTGGTAGTTGGATATGTTGAAATCCCTGAATCTGCCAAGCCCAGTCCTGGCGTCCATAAGGAAGTTCATAAGATCCCACCCTTTCGGGTTGAGAACCTGCTCCTGAGTAAAATCAGCAGAGTCGCCTCTGTCAACTGCTTCCATCATGTCTTTGTTAATATTGGCAAATCTATCGTCTCCGCCGTAATAATTATAAACAACTCTGGCTGCAGATGGTGCATCAGGATCTATAATATGATTATCCTTTTCACCAACCCGGATTGTTTCACTCAGGTGGTGGTCAAAGGCTAAGTGCACTCCTTCGACGTAAGGAAGGTTTGTTGTAATGTCCTCTGATGTGATATCAATAAGTCCGTCCTGCATATCTTTTGGGTGAACAAATTTTATGTCATCAATAAGATCAAGCTCTTTTAAAAGAACTGCACACACTAGTCCATCAAAGTCGCTTCTTGTAACAAGCCTGAATTTTTCAGCCATTTTTGTCTCCTGTATATTTTTTTGCAAAATTATAGTCATCTCTTGTATTAATATTTATAAACGATTTTTTCTCATTTTCCGAGTCAAATAAGGAATTATTATCTAAATACCACACGTTGAGCTCAGCTAATGTTTTCATAAGTCCATACTGGCCAGCCTCTAAAGCCTTGTCCAGAGCATCTATCAGACTGTTACTGTAACAAGCGTATAAAGGGTGCTGTTTACCGTCTATCACAGGCATAACTGCATCATAGTCCACAAGTGCATTAAAGAGCTTTTTAACGTGGGCTGGCTCAGCGAAAGGCGTATCCGCGGCTAAAGCGAAAACAGGCGCTTGAAAGTGCTTAAGGGCTGTCAGAATGCCCACCATCGGACACTGCACATCATATGCATCAGTTATACAGGCAATATTTAAAAACTTATATTTTAGACAGTCTTTTGAAACTACAGCAATATTGTCTGCTATCTTAGAAAGGTTATCAACAGGATGCTGAATAAGGGGCTTTCCATCGAATATCTCAAGAGTTTTGTCAGTATCAAATCTCCGGCTCTGCCCACCGGCCATAACTGCTATGTTTATGTTCATTTACATCCCTAATCAAAAATTGTATATTCTAATTCTACACATAAAATTAATATTATGAAAGTGATATGGAGAATATAACATGAAACCTCTGGTCTCTTTTGTTGGAACATCCGGATGCGGAAAAACAACACTTATTGTAAAAGTAATAAGTGAGCTTAAAAGCAGAGGCTATAGAGTCTCTACGGTAAAGCACGATGGACATGACTTTCAGATGGATAAAGAAGGTAAAGACACCTGGCGCCATAAAAATGCCGGTGCTGATGCTGTGATCATATCAAATAAACGAAAATTTGCACTCGTTAGTGATGTCGATGAAGAGAAATCCATCTTTGAGCTGATAAAATATCTACCGGAAACTACAGATATAATTATCGCAGAAGGTTTTAAACAGGAACTTCAAAACAAGATTGAGGTTTTTCGGTCAGATTTTTCGACAAATCTTCAGTGCAGTAACGACCCGAACCTTATAGCTGTTGCCACAGATATGCCGGAGAATGAGCAGCTTCATAACCTGAAAACACTTGATTTGAATAATGCGAATGAAATAGTCGATTATATAGTAGAAAAACTTCTTACATAAAAAAAGGCAGCCCGAAAGCTGCCTTTTCTATTTAAACTCTTACGAGTTAATTACATACCTATTTTGCAAGGCTGAGTGTCACAGTTAACAGCTGCGTCAAGAAAGTAGTATCTGTCGATATCTGCTGGTTTGCAGTCATCAAGCAGACCGAAATAAACCTCTCCTGCTCTACCGCCGGAAGCACAGTGGAATACCACTCTGCCTTCTTTAGGCATTTTGGAAAGGAATGCATCGCATCCATCGTTATGAAGGATTTTTGATGTCACGTGAACAGTGCCAGGAATTTTGCCGGCAGCAACTTCGTCGTCGTTACGTACGTCAACGATAGTTACATCTGCTGGTCTGTCAGCTGGGTCAAGAAGTTCATCGATGAAAAACTGAGTAATAAGTATACCCTGCTCTTCTATCTTAAAACCTTCTGAGGAAGCTGAAGCAGCTTTTTTCATTGCAGGAGCAGCCCCGCCTTTAGCCATTGGGTAGCCTGCAGCTTTCCACTCTGGAACACCGCCAGCGTACACAACTACGTTTGTATAGCCCATAGCAAGCATTTTGTAAGCGACAATGTGTGACTTCTCACACTTGAATCCACCACAAAAAGCTATTACAGCAACGTTTTTGTCAGCAGGAAGCTGATCTTTGTATTCGTCAAATTTTGTATCTGGAATATTGATAGAGCCAGCTATTGTGCCTTTTTTGAAAACTCTTGCAGGACGAGCATCGATAAATACGAATCCGCCTTTATCAAAGTTTTTCTTAGCAACAGACATAGAAATCTCTAAGTAGTTACCTTTTTTAGTCCAGTCTGGCTCACCATCAAGATATATCTTGATGTTTGTGTAGCCTTTAGCTCTGAGAGCTTTAGCAACTATAAGGGATTTGCCGCATTTAACTCCGCCACAGTAAGTTACGATAAGGTCGTCTTTATTAAGACCAAGCTTTTCAAACTCTGGGAAGAAAGCGTCAAACTTTGTGTCTGGAAGAGCCTGAGATGTAGCTATATGACCTTTGTCATAGCTTCTTTCAGGGCGTGCATCAACAAGAGTTCCCCTCTCCTTGCTGTAAACACCATTACCAACGATTTCTTTAACTTCGTCGATCTTAACCATTTCAAAGCCAGCAGCTTTGATCTTTTCTGCGACACTAGGGCCGCCTTTTCCTTCTACAGGTGCTTTCGCAGCCTGACCACAACCAATCACAAGCATTGTTACCATAAGTGCAACAACCATAAGCATCTTGCTCATTAAACGCATAAACAACCTCCAACGTTTTTAATGATTCTTAGCTCTTGTCTAAAATTATGTTCTATTTGCTCTGAAACAACATTAAAATATCTGCATATATGTTTATCTTAATATTCATATCTGAGCATATTATTGTTTACCTATAGGTCTTTATGTATTTGTATATAACGACCTACATATTCAACAATAGTTTGATTATACATAAATGCACGGATATTACAATGTATATTGTATACAATATAGTAATTTTTTTATGAATATACTTGATAATTGAACACAGATACAAACTTCTGATATATTGAGTTCTTTTTAGTCTTATGAAAGTTACAGAACTTATTAAAAAGAGCACCCGTGTATAACAATTGTGTATAAAATGTATTTTTAGACAAAAAAAGCCGGAGTTTTCACTCCGGCTTTTTTGATATGTAAAGCATGAATAATGCCTTATTTGGAAATTAATCCTCTGTAAGGTTGAGGAATCTTTCCGCTGCAAGGTACAGTCCTGCACAGAGGATTATAGCACCTGCAACAATAGTTATCTCAGAAGCAGTCGGTGTGTACTGAGCAAGTCCTTCAACCACACCCTGTACCCTGGAACCTGCTGTTGCTTCTCTCATAGGAACAAGCTGACCAGCAACTACCAGGTCATATCTCATGAAGAATATACCAACAATTGCTGAACAGGATGCAACAAGGGCAGCTTTAATACTTCTGCCTTTTGTACCGAGTATGAGCGCAAAAGGAATAAGCATTCCAAGCAGTACTTCAAAAAACCAGAAGTTTATTGAAAGCGGGCCTGCGATCATTGTCATAACTGCTTCATACTTTTCAGGCGGAGCACCGTATACAGATGTAAGAACTTTCCAGATATCAAAGAATATAATGATACCGAGAAGAAGTCCGAATATCTTAGCGATTCCAAGAAGTGCTTCCTTAGCTTTTGCAGGCATATTAGCCTCGCCTTTGTAAGCTACGTTAAAAATAATGATAACGAGAGCACATCCAGAAATTAAGGCTGAAAGTATGAAGTATATAGGCAGGTATGGTCCGTGCCAGAATGGTCTCGCATCAAGGAAACCGAAAACCGCACCGAGGTTTGAGTGAGCGGAAATCCCCGCTATGAAACCTGCAAGACCTGCATAAAATGCACCTTTATGGTTGTGTGTCATCAGGAAGTAAAACTCCACGATAATACAGAAAAGGTATATACCGTAAAGAGTACCCATCCACCAGATAGCGGATGCTAAGTTAGGAGATATAACGTTGTATATCGCCATTCTTATTGGGTGGCCAATTTCTGTTGCGATTACAAAAAATCCACAACAGATTGTAAGTATCGCCAGTATTATTGCTCTTTTCCCAATAACTTCGTACTTCTCAATATTAAACACGTGCCCCATAGATGAGATCAGACAGAGTCCTGTACTGGAAACAACAAAGAACACATATGTAGAAATCAGGATACCCCATGGAACAGTCTTAGTTGTTCCGTATGAGGCTGTGTGACCTTGGGTGATCACGTTAAACAAACCATAGAGTGACACTGCGCTTAAAGCAAGAAGCACAATTATCACCGACAAAGGTATGCGTTTATTGCCATTAAATATATCTGAATGGCTTTTTACAGCTTCTGTATGGCTGGACATAGTTTCCTCCAATATTACTTTATGTAGTAAAGTTTAGGCTTAGTGCCCTTTTCAGGTTTCTGAACCTCTATAGCTTCTGTCTGAAGAAGCTTTGTGTTTTCATCTTGCTTGTCGAGAAGGTTAACGAATTTTCTAACCTTCGGAGGGCAAGTTTCTACACATGCAGGTTCTCTACCTTCAGCCAGCCTGTGGTAGCAGAAAGTACACTTGTCGATAGCATGTTTGTCGTGGCTTTCGTAGCGGGCATCGTATGGACATGCTGTCATACAGTATTTACAGAGGATACACTTGTGATAATCAACAAGCACTACACCGTCTTCTGTCTGATAAGAAGCTCTTGTAGGACAAACGTGAACGCATGGCGGGTTATCGCACTGCTGACACTGACTTGGCCTGAACTTCCTTCTGATATTAGGAAATACTGCCTGATCGTTTTCAATCTCTCCAACCCAGTTGCGGTAGCTAAAAAAGCCAGCCTCAACGTTGTTTTCGGTTTTGCAGGCTAAAGTGCAAGCCTTGCAGTCGATGCAGGTTGTATCATCAAGAATTATTGCGTATTTTTTATTACTCATATCTTACTTCCTCACGCTTTTTCTATTGTTACAAAGGTTTCATGCAGAGCAGCGTTTCCGGAAATTGTATCAACATAATCTTTGATAACAGCAGCCTGTGATGCACCTTTCTTATAGATGTTTGTAAGTCCCTGAGAAAGTCTACCGAAACCATGAACATAGTAAACTACGTCATCTCTGGTGTACTCAGTAACAAGAGCCTTAGCGGTCTCTTCACCTACTTCACTCTTAATCTTAAGGCGATCACCGCTCTTGATTCCGCGCTCTCTTGCAACTTTAGCACTTATCCAGCAGGCGTTTTCTGTATCGCCGTATGCTTCAAGCAGCCACATGTTGTTCTGAGTGTTTGCGTGAGTGAACTGACCGTGTCTACCTACTACAAATCTGAACTCGCCTGGTTCTGGCTGAGGTACAGCAGTGTAAACAGGAAGAGGCTCAAGCCCTTTATCAAGATATCTCTGCGAGAAAAGTTCTGCTTTTCCTGTTCTGGTTTTAAACTTACCTTTTTTGTAAGTAGTACCGAACACTGGTTTCTCATGAATCCAGAAACAGCCATTCTCCATCAGTTTCTTAAATCCGTCTTTGTGACCGGAAAGCTGATATTCTATTAGGTGTTCAATTGGATGCTCAGGTTTAAGCATTTTTTCGAACTGCTCTACAAAGTATTCCTTATCATCTTCTGTTGTATCTTCCCAGAATTCTGGAATATCAATAAATCTTTTAGTAAGATCTACCCACATGTCAAACATAGACTTTGTGTTGTGAAGGGGCTCTATAACCGGCTGACGGAATACAACTATTGGCTGTATACCGCTAAGGTTGTGAGCTGGGTCCCATCTTTCAAGATATGTGGACTCTGGTAGGACTATATCTGAAAAGAAAGCAGTGTCGCTCATCTGTGTATCAATAGTACAGATAAAATCAAGCTGCTTCATCATTTCAAGTGTTTTTGCTCTGTTAGGAACAGACTCTACTGGGTTCTGCTTGTAAACAAACATACCTCTCACAGTGTAAGGCTCACGCTTAAGTATCGCTTCTCTGAAGATAGGCCATGAACCGTCTTTCTCAGAAAGGTATACACCAGCATCAGTAGGTATTACACCACGGGCATACTCATCTACCATATCTTTGATAAAGTCGAGTTTGCCTGTGTCTATTCTGGATTCAACCAGATCGTAGAAAGGATAAATGATCTCATGAGCCTTAAGAGGTACAGCAGATTTAGGAACAAGTCCGCCCGGCTTATCCCATGCACCTACGATGGCGTTAAGGATAGCAATAGCTCTTCTGTAATAGACGTCATTAGAGTAGAAAGAGCTTCTTCTGCCAGGATACCAAACAGAAGCAGGAGCATTCTTTGCAAACTCTTCTGCAAGCCACTTGATCTCTTTCGCATCAATCTCTGTCTCATTAGCAGCCCAGTCGATAGAATATTTTTTAACAGACTCTTTAAGCTCGTCAAAACCAACAGTCCACTGCTCTACGAAAGCTTTATCATAAAGATCGTTAGATATAATGTGGTTAATAACAGCAAGAACTAAAGCAAGGTCTGTACCCGGTTTGATAGGATACCATTTGTCAGCGATAGCTGTTGTTTTAGTAGCTCTTGGGTCGATGCATACAAGTGTCTGATTGCGCTTGTTTTTAGCCATATCAATAGTGTCAGGGGTAATGATTGCTTCAGCCCTGTTACTACCGCACATAACAACAAACTTGGAATTTAGAAGGTCTCCATCAGGAAATGTTCCATATACTGAGGAGTACCCCTGAATGTTAGACGCAAGACAGAGTGTAGGGTGTCTTACAGTGTTAAGAGAACCTATTGTGCTCGCAAGTGCGAGGTAGAACTCTTCCTGCATACCTTCAGTAGCAGCAAAAGCTATAGTAGATCTGTTCTCTTCTTCCTTAATAAGCTTCATTACGTTTTCTGTAATATAGCTGTAAGCTTCATCCCATGAAATTTTCTTCCACTTACCTTCTCCTCTTTCGCCTACTCTTAAAAGAGGTGACTTAAGACGATCTGGATCGTATGGGATTTTAGCTCCTGCATTTCCTCTAGCACAAATCATTGATCTGGACTTGAAGAAATTCGGGTTAGTGTTAAGCTTCCTGATAACACCATTATTCACTTCAGCTATAAATCCGCATTTATTAACGCAGACAGCACAGCAGCTGTAAATATGTTTTGTGTCACCTTTGCCGGTATTGGTGTTTTTAGATGATGCAACAGCTTTCATAACAGATACGTTAGAGCCAACAGCAAGTACTGTGGCAGCCGCACCACCTGCAGCAAGGAACCGACGCCTTGACAACTTAGGATTCTTAATAAGCATATACGCCTCCGAAACAGGATGGTTAAAATTGTTTATTCGAATATTAGAACTAATGACTATAACTGTCAATATAAATATTTCATTAATATTAAGAGTTTATAGCATATGCCTATAATGAAATATTTAAGATATTTTCCGTATTATTCTAGCAACTATTGATCATATGCCCTATTCGATTTTTTTGCAGAAATCAGCACAATAAAAAGAAATTTATTAAAAGACAGGTTTGTTATTTATTAATTTTGAGGGAGCATTCACAGTGCACTCCACAGCGAGTTCTCTTTATTATCTCATTTGAACCACAAGAGCTACAGGATACATTTTCTTCAGTATTACTTCCTGACAGTATCCATTCATTTCCACACTCAATACATTTAATCTCACGGTCAATGAATTCCACACAAGGATCATTTTCTAACTTGATAGTTTTTCCGTTGACAAGAGCTCCTGACACTATCTGTCTGGCCTGTTCTATGATACGGCCGAAAGTCTGTCGAGATACTTTCATGACATCTGATGCATCATTATGAGACATACCTTCAAGGTCAGCAAGGCGCATTGCTTCAAGCTGATCAGCTGTAAGTGTTACTGTTTTTGTTTCTAAATCAGAATTTGCTTTTGAGCTGGCAGGACCAAACTCTTTGTATGTTATCCTATGCTGAACAAATCTCTTTTTTGGGGGGCGCGCCATACAATCACCTGTAATAAATGAATTTTTTTGATTTGCTGAATTATATACAATTACGGTCGTACGTCAATAAAAAATAAAACAGCTGCTGTTTTCAATCATATGACCACAACCTATTTATGTAAATTTCTGAATCTATTTATAATTGCATTAGCATATGCCCATAATGCAAAATATTTTTAAAATTAGTTAATTTTTATAAATTTATTTAATATCTTATTTTTGTGCTATTGGATTTATTAATATAGCATTTACTGAACCTAATACAATTTCAAAACGAAAGTTTTATGTGATTATAAAAAAAGCAGGCTGTAAAATTTTACAGCCTGCTTTAAAGGTTTATCTAAAGTTATTTACTCAGATTAGTATCTGTATGTAAATGAAGCGTAGATTTTCTCAACTTTGTCAGCAACAGCCATCATAGTGTTGATAGCATTAGCATCTTCTATCTTCACAGGTGCGCCAAGGTATGAGCCTGAACCTGTGTAGTCATAGTCAAATTTCTGGTAACCGATAGTAGCGAAAAGTCTCTGACCAACAATCGGCTGGTGGTAATACATTTCATAAACTTTACCGCGAACAGCAAGTTTAGAGCCAACTGTGTCATCTTCACAAGCTGTCATGCTTACCCAGTACTTAGAACCCTGGTTGTATTCGAAACCGAATTTACCGCCAGTAAATGGAAGGTCAGGTGTCGCAATACCAAACCAGTAACTTGTACCTGTTTTGCTGTCTGTGGAACCAAGCATTCTATCCTGATCCATGAACTGATACATAGCAGCTTTAGATCTTCCGTCTGGATGAGACTTTGACATAGCAGCAGAAGCGAACCAGCTGAAACCAAATGTTTCACCCTGAGCAAGAAGTGCATGCCACTCCATGTCACCAACTTCTGCAGTAGCTTCTGTTCTGGAAGAACCTGCTGTGTAGTTAGGGTCTAACATGTATTCATCATATTCGCCGTCAAGATCGTAGTCCTGACCTGTTACTGAGAAAGGCATAACAACAGAACCTGTGAAACCATCTGTTACGCCAACGCCTTTAGCATAGTTGTACCAGAGTTTGTATTGTTCATCATCGTAGAATCTTACGATAACACCGAGGAACTCAACATCGTCAACTTCAGGTGTAGCTATAAGTCCATTGTTAGCAGCAGTTGCATTGCTTGAACCCCAACCGGATTCATAACCTTTACCGTAGCAGAACTTCACAAATGAACCAGGAAGCCACTCAATAAGGTTTTCGAAATTAAACTGAAGTGAAGCACCATCGAACTGCCACTGGATTATGTGAGAAACTGGTGAACCGCCAAGTGATGCGTATTCTTTGTTCTCAGCACCAGGACCGTTAACGGAAGGTCTTCTACCAAAAGAGAAGTGCCAGTCAATTGGCCCCATTGCATTGTTATATACGAAATAGGCTCTTTCAACGTGGATTTTGTCATCTGTTGGAACAGCGCCAGCGTTTCCATCAAGATACATAGACTTGTATGTTCCGTCCATCCACTGAACATCAGTAGCGTCGCCCCATACTTTATACATAGCAAGACGGCCAGCAAATGAAAGGTTACTGTTCACTTTGCTGTTAAGTCTTATTCTAAGTTTGTTAGTGAAAAGAGAGCTGTTGTTGTGCTCGTATTTGCGTGGCTCTATGCCTTTGAACATAGATTTGAATGTATTAACTTCTTGATGTGTAAGAGTTGTATCATCAAACATATAACGAAGAACTGCGAATTGTACAAACTGCATAGCTTGCATTTGAGCAGTAGTAGCGTCAATCCCCATTCCTTGGAAAGCTGCTGTGAGGTTTCCAACAAGTGCGTCTGGTGAAGTTCCTGCTACAAGCATGCCTGCAAGGTCATCGCCCATTGCGCCGCCAGGAGCTCCGTCACCTTGAGCATTATAAAATGAAGCGTTAGCTTGTAATACATCATCAAAATATCTCTGTGCAGCTGCGATTTCATCTGCAGTCATCATAGGCTGAATTGCACTAAACCCAACAAGTTTAGCGTAGTTCATCTGAAACTCTTGAGCTTCAGTGCTTGGAGATACCTGAGCATTAAGATTGTTCATAAGAGCTTGAAATTGGCTGCCATGAGTCGCGCCGTTAGTAATCATATAGCTATCGTTAAAACCATCTGTAAGACCCATGCCATCAGTTGCTGTGTCGATAGCTGACCCTGAATCAAAAGTTGTCATGTAACCTCTCATCCAGAGACCAAGCATGTCATTAGCATACATTGGCAAAGCTCTTGTGTCTTTGTAGCTGAGGCTTTCAACTCTACTACGAAGCTCAACACCAATATCAACTTTGTCCAAAATGCGGTGAACTTCGTTCTTGTCCACACGTCTAGACATTTTAAGTACTTCACCCTGAAGATCTGTAATCTGAGACTTCAGTTCTTCAAGAGTGACATCTTCTGCATAGGCAAATGTAGCAGAAAAAATAACCAGAAAAATCAAAGATAAAATTTTCTTCATACAATACTCCCTATAGTATATATATGCGTTTACTCAGAGACTGTATGCACCGAGTAAACATTTTAGAAGGCTATTGTGATTTGCCTTCTTATATCCTTATTAAACATTTCGACTAAAATTACGTTTTTCTTTCGAGGAGGTCATACTGAAAAGTGTGATCCTCGTCTTAAACCTTATTATTTAATATCTGATTCTGTCTCGCCTATTAAGGTGTCTTCCAGAATAGGGTCGATATCATTCAGGAATTCTTTAAGTATCTTTCCGAAATCGCTGTAAAAAGGTTTGTCATCACGCTTGCTTAAAGCCTCTGCAAATTCATCTGACATAACAGGTCCATAATTTTCAAGCAAACTGTATAAGTTGTTGAGACTTGTATACCATTTCTCAATATTTTCTGGTTGTGCAAGTCTTTTAAACAAAACAGACATAAACTCAAGAACAACATAGATATGGTCTTCCAGCTCTTTTATGTCTTTGTCAAGCGCGAACCCTTCTTCGTTCATCCACTCGCGTATATCAAATGTACTTTTACCATAAAGTGTCTTATTAATTTCTGTGTAATATGAAATGTAGGGAACTATTTTATTGCCTTTGGGGTCCTGATCGAAAAGAAGTATATGGTCACTCTCCATCTCTGTCTGATCATAAAGCTCAGGATTTCCATCACAATAATCTGTAATAAAATCTTTAAAAGCGTCCCAGTTGTCTGAAAGAGTGTCGTAAACATCATCATCTGGATATCTGAAAGCCAGAGAGAGAAACATTGCTGCGTTTGAAAGTGCATTGAAAATTTCCGGGTCAATTTCTACATCAGTCAGAATCTGCTTAGCAGCATCGTAGTCTTTTGAAAGTATTTTCATTTTGAAATCTTCATATACAGACATTAAAATAGACTTATCCTTGTTTATTTATATTTCCGTATACTATAATTTCTTTATAAATGTTTGTAAAGCGATTTTGACGAAATAATGTACATTGTATACAAAAAAAGAACGGGAAACCCTTGCGAGCCCCCGTTCCTAAGCGGGCATATGACCATAATCTCGTTCTACAGAAGCATGTCGCTCCAGATGCTTTCAGCCCAGTTCTGTGCATGTTTTGCAAAAAGAGCTTTTCTCTCAGGAGACACGCCGCCAGAGACACTCATTATCCTTTTAATATTTTTATCATAACGGTAAACCGCAGAAACAAATATCCCCTCCTGCTCATTTACCAGAGAGTAGCAGGTATTAGCATATGTAGGCTCAAGAGGTTCTTTGCCGTTCAGCCTTCTGGCCATAGCAGATGCCGCAACCTTCCCCATGGAGTTTGCCACATATCCGGATTTCGGCACACCTCCCACAGCTCCGTTGTGAGTTGAATCACCTACAACATAAACATTTTCATATTTATAAGACATAAATGTATCCGGATATGCCCTAACCCACTCATCATCGTCCTTATCCATAAGGCCAAGATCAAAAGCCGTCTGATTAGCTTTCATGGCTGGAATGACGTTTACAACATCAGGTGTAATCTCACCCTTTTCAGATACAACTCTGCCTGTACCGGCATCCACGGAAACCAGATAATTATCAGGCACATATTCGATAATATCGCTGTAATAGTCGTTCCACGCCTTCTTAAACAAAGGGCCTTTGGAGACAATACCGTCATTTGAGTCAAAAACTATAAGCTTTGACCCCGGCTTATTCTTTTTAAGGTAGTCAGCTATAAGTGAAATCCGCTCATAAGGACCTGGCGGACACCTGTAAGGGGTGGGAGGAACAGTCAAAAGAACACTCCCTCCGGGTTTCATTGCAGCCAGCCGCTCTGCGAGCTTGACTGTCTCTGCTCCGGCCTTGAATGCCGCCGGAAATCTGTCTATTGCGTCCGGTGTATTCAATCCCTCTACTGTATCATATTTATATGATATACCCGGGGATGCCAGCAGAAGGTCAAATTCTACAATCCCTTTATCAGTCTTAAGCTGACCGTTTTCTGCATCAAGCTCTTTCGCCTCTGCGTGCAGAACTTTTATACCATAGTTTTTAATAAGCCCTTCATAGCTTACAGTAATATCACTCATTTTTCTAAATCCGCCGATAACCCAGTTGCTCACAGGGCAGGATATAAAGCTATCCTGTCTCTCAACCAGCACAACATCTAAAGAAGGGTCTTCAAGTTTTAAGTATTTTGCAGCAGTAGCACCGCCCCAGCCGCCACCTAGGATAACTATCCGCTTGGACGATTTAGGCATTATTATACCTGTGGAACTGCTCACATTAATCTCGTGGTGGCAACCTAAAACTCCAGCTCCTATTGCTGCAGCTGAAGTGTACTTTATAAAATTACGCCTTGATATACTCATTGCAGTCCCCCTATCTTATTCCGGAAAAGAAATTTGCAAGCTGATCAAGCTGGTCATCTGAAAAGTCAGAGAGCATGCTCATTTCGTCTGAACTGATATCACCAGAACGGTAACGCTTCATAACTTCATAAAGATATCCTTTGTTCTGTCCGCCTATTCTGGGGAATTCACCTATACCCTCACCTTTTATTCCATGGCAGTCCAAACATCCATTATCCGAAGCCATTGCCTTGCCGGCCAGTATTTTTTTACTGTCAACAGGGTTGTCAGAATTTACCCACTTCAAAGAAGCATAGTAAGCTGCAACAGACTCTAGCTGTATATCACTGTAACCTTTTGCCACAATAGACATCTCCACACTGGCAGGTCGTTTATCAGCTGAAAACTCTTTCAGCACTTTAGACATATAAGCAGAATTTTGTCCGCCTATCTTCCCGATATATGTACCCGGTGTGTTGCCAGCAGTACCGTGGCATCCGGCGCAGGTTTTGCCTAGCCTTTCGCCTTCAGCAATTGTGTCAGAGAAACCTGCAGCAGGCACAATAAGCACAGCTGCAACAGCCATAGTTATAAGAAGCTTTTTAATACTCATAAAACCTCCCAGTTTAAAGTGACTATACCTGTAAATACTTTTTGAAATATAATACCTTTTTACTCTCATTTTTAACCCTTGTCAATAAACAAATAGGGCTATATTAATATATTGATAAACATCTAAATACTACTATACAAGCAACACAGAGACTTTAAAAAACTTTTTTAAATGAAAAAGATTGTATACAATATACAAAAATATCTTGAAATCTTAATATTTGGATGTTATGTTATTTCAAACAAACACCAAAGACTTGGTTTAAAGTAAGGAGAATTAATATGTTCAGAAAAACTATGCTTGTTGTTCTCGCTGTTGCTGTTATGGCTACAAGCGCATTCGCAATGGATTTTGATGCTGGAGACGGCAGAAAAGGTAAAAGACTTTGGAAAAGATATCACACAAAATGTGCTGATGGTACAAAACTCTCCGCTAAGCAAGGTGCTTCAACACGCACACAGGCTCAGTGGAAAGATGCTTTCACTAACCCAGAAAAACTTCCTTGCAAAGGAAAATGGGAAGGTATTGAATCAACAGAAGATATGCAGCACATCTTCAGATACCTCTTTGATCACGCAGCAGACTCAGATCAGCCTGAGACATGCGGTTAAGACTTAACCTGAACTAAATTATTAATATAACTAGGCGTATGCTCTTGCATACGCCTTTTTTTTATTCTGAGCTCTTCTCTTCTTCCGGAGCAAACAAACTATTCATCTTTGACAGGATTGTCATGGTCAATCCTCTGTGCTCTTTAAAAAGCTCCACCAGACTGTCATAGCTGTCGGCGAGCTGTCTGTTTTGCGTTCTGAGTGTGTTTATCTCTGTTCTGGCTTTATCAAGCTCTGTTTCCAGCTTTACTATTCTCTCAGAATTACTTTCAGAAGTAATCTTTACAGCCTTATATGCAGCAACATCTGGAGTGTTAACCTGAGAGGTCGAGGCTGCTCCGCATGAGACAAGAAACATAGAAATAATAATAAGTATAAAAGTTCTTTTCATTTTGTCCGCCATGTAATATATTTTTATGAAATCTAGCATTACAGACCGCCTATAGCAAGGAGATATTGTGTATAACAATTTACATATACCCTCTTGACACGGTTACCCCTTTCTGGTAGTCTCTACTGCTCATAAAAATAAACGAGGTGAAGAAGTGGCACATACTCTCTCAGCACTAAAGAGAATACGTCAATCTGAAAAGAAAAGACTCAGGAATAAGGCATACAAGTCTAAGATGAGAACAGTCGTTAAGAAGTTTTATACTGCAGCGGATGCAAATGATCTGACAACAGCAGAAAAAGCTTACTCAGAGGCCGTTAAAGTTATCGGTAAAGTAGGCCAGAAAGGTGTCATCCATAAGTCTCAGGCTTCAAGAAGAGTTTCCAGACTGACACTTAAGCTTAACTCTGTAAAATCTGCATAATTTTTCCTGATAAAATATACTTATAAGCCGGAGCCACTGCGCTCCGGTTTTGTTGTTTTTGGTTCTCACCATGTAGCTCAATATTTTCACCAAAAGCTTTTTTTCATGTATACTTACATTAAGTGAGGCTAATATGAAAAACAGACACATAGCAGTGCTGCGTTGCGGCGGCATAGGCGACCTTATACAAACCATTCCTGCATTAAAAAACCTGCGCATTGAAAACCCAGAAGCTGTTATAACTTTTATCAGCGGCAAATCAGCAGCAGAAGCTTTAGTAAACTGCCCTTACATAGACAAACTTCACACTTTCAGTGACTCAACCATATACACAGGCACATCGTTCCAAAAAGCAAAAGAGACGTATAGAATATCTCAGATGCTGAAAGGAGTCAAAACCTGCTATGTGCTTCACAAGGACAAAAGATGGGCTATTCCTGCGATGTTAGCGGGTGTGCCTGATATAAAATCCATAAGCTTGATTTCTTCAGAAAAGCCTAGAGCAGAAAGGTACAGCAAACTCTTGTGCGGAAATGCCGGAAACACTGAATATCATTTTTTCCCATCAGAAGAACCGTATGTGATTGATGCTCCATATATAGCCATAGCGCCCGGTGGTGCAAGAAATGCCAAAAATGATGATAAATGCAGAAGATGGAGCGGTTACGAAGAGCTTATAAGAGATCTTTTAGATAAAACTAATCAGAAAATTATCCTGCTTGGGCTCGAGAATGATAAAATTGGAATAAACGACAAACGCATTAATGACATGTGCGGTAAAACTTCTCTTTCAGATGCTTACCATATAATAAATAATGCAAATATCTTCATAGGGAATGATTCCGGGCTTCTGCATCTGGCATGCTGTACCAGTACATTCAAGATAGGCATTTTTACGTCCACAGACCCTGCCAAAGTGTTAGGCGAGCAGAAAAACACAGCAACGCTCAGGTCTTCGCTGAGCTGCTCTCCTTGTGAAAAAGATGGAAAATATAGCACAGACTGTCAGATACAATGCCGTGAAAGCATCACCTCTGACGAAGTTTTCAGCTTGGTCTACGAGCGGTTGGAATGCTGATAATAAACTCAGCACCCACATCGGTATTTTTAAAATTTATCTCACCGCCAAACTGTTGCTCTATTATGACCTTTGCATTATAAAGCCCTAACCCTGCTCCTTTACCTTCCTGTTTGGTAGAAAAATAAGGATCAAAAATATTACCGGCTACAGATGCTGAGATCCCGCCGCCATTGTCAGAGATTAATAGATTGATCATATTACTGTCAGCAATAACACGAAATTTTAACTCGCCATTAGTAATGGCTCCTGCCTTCCTGTTATCTATTATGGCATCTATAGAATTGTTTATAATGCTAAGAATGACCTGTTTGAACTCAGTCTTATATCCTTTTATCAAATATTTTGTGCAAAGACATTCAGGTTCATTCAAATTCTCTCCACACTCAAAAGTGCTATTGTCACAAGTGCAGCTTACGTCAAGTGATATATAGTTATTATCAAGCTGAGACTTCATAAGCCGCAGTATGTTTATTACTCTGTGGATAATTTCAAACTCCGGGTCATCAGAGGATTCGCTCTTAAAAAATGAGCGAAAGTCGTCAATAGTAGACGAAAGCTGCTTTATCATACCCATAGACTCTTTTCTAAATTCGTCAATATACTCATCAGAAACATTCCCCTCTTTCACATTTTCAGTGACATCCTGAACATAAAGTCCAAGTGCGTTGAGCGGCTGCCGCCAATGATGTGCCAGAGCATTTATCATTCGTCCCATGTCCGCAAGCTTGTTTCTGCTGTGCATAAGTTCTTCGTTTTGTCTGTTTTTCTCAATCATTATTTCTACACGCTTCTCAAGGTCTTTATTGATTCTTTCCAGCTCCCTGTTGGCCTCCAGATAATTATTCTCTACATCACTAACCATAGGTTTTATCTTATTCCTGACGATATAGTAAATTATTATCAGAGATATAAAAAAAAGCACTGCTACTTTAATAACGTAATTAAATATCCAGTGCATAAGCTCTGTTCTGTCCAAAATAAACAGGAACTCACCAATATTTTCACCGTTAAAGTTTTTAAGAGGAAAACCTTTCATTGTCGAGTAATATTTTTTACCAACGGTATAGTATCTATTGTCGAGAGACATCTCATTTAGCTTTGCAAACAGTTCTGGGTCATTATTAAATACCATATACTTATCATCAACTTTAAAATAATAAAAAAAGTCATTAAAATCTTTAATGTATTCATGTTTGATCAAAAGGCTTGTTTTAATATTTGTTATCGAATTTATTTTTGAAGAAAAGTAGTTTATGTCTACACCGAACTCTATGATTCCTAGAAATTCATTTTGGTCAAATATTGTGTAGGCAACTCTTTGGAAAAGACCGCTTTTCCCTATTTCAAAACCTTTCACTACTTTTTTTTCAGTAAAAACTTTCTTAATCATAGGCCTTACTTCAATGAGAGAATCACCAAAGTATTCTGGCTTATGAAATCTGTAGAAAGTTAACCCATTTTTATTGTGAACATGTATATTAACTCTTAAACGATCTGCTTCTTCGGAAAACTGATTAAAAATATTTTGACCAAATGATGCAAAAAGGCCTCTTTTACCATCTTTAAAAGCCTGCATTAATTCTTTGTTATTAACAAAGTTTCGATGATATTTATCAATAATGCTGTATACAGTTTGAGGAAAGCCATCATAAACATTCTTTATCACTTGCACTTGTGCTTTTTCAATTAACTCAAATGTAGCAACTTTAGAAAAAACAGTATGTACAACAAACACACAAGTAAGGATAAATACAATTGTAAAAATGTACACTGAGACCTTATTTGTAACCGACATGGCCCACCATTTGAAAAGAAATAAAACTATAATAACAGGGTATATTTATTTCAACAATATATCAAGTAAATGTAAAAAAGAAAGGGGGTACAAGAATGCACCCCCAGGACAGTATAAACGTGAACAATTCACGCTTTCGACGCCGTGTTTAGTGCCGGCTCTGCCGGTGCGTGAGGTCAAACAACAGTGAATCTCCAAAGGAGCTGTCTGATACGCTCACAAAAAGCTCTATCATAGCCATTTGAGGCCATATAGTTTAATTTATTCAATCTATATCTTATATAGTCTTTAAAACTGCATCTATTCTCTTTCAGAAACCAGTTCTTCTGGTCTTTAAACATACCGGAAGTGGCCATAAGCGGGAGAGTAACAACTATAAAATAGATATAATCCATCTCCTTATTAGAAACCTCGTCATCGCTCGCCATCTCCACAAGCATATCCATAGCTTTCTCTGGCAGTGCCTCAGGAAAATCATAAACTCTATCCAGAAGCTGCTCATCTTTTGCAGCGAAGAGGATACTATCCCCTGCTCTTTGCTTGAGGCTTCCAGTTTGAAAGTTTGCTGCCATTGTAGCCATGTCTTGCTCCTGTTTACTCTGTCGGTTTATATATATCAAGCGGCGTGCCAGTTTTTTATGGAAAATTTTGCCTTAAATCAGCCAAAAAAGAACCCGCCAAAGGCATTACCTCAAGCGGGTTAGGAAATTTTTTCCCAATTTTTGATAAAGATCACATCGCTTCCGACTTTGAGTACTTGTCCAGAATACTCTCCATCCCATTAACCAGCTCAACTATAACAGTGACATGCTCATGAGCATCATCACCGTGTTTTGAGCACCTATTAACAACAGCTTTCAGCTGTTTAATCCTCTCCTTAAGCTCTTCGTGTCCGCCGTAAAGTATATCTTCTTTAAACATCGTCCACCAACAATTACTTTCTACAACTATAATCGGACGATTTAAATGTAACATTAGCCCTAAAGCTTATCCATCACTGATTTAACCTTAGTTTCCAGCCCTATAGGCTTGTTTTTTCGATAGTCCACTTTAATAGATATTGATAATCTATCGCACTCATCAAGCTCTTCTGCCGCGTGCGTTATAACAGTGAGCACATCCTCCAGCTTCTCGCCTTCTACTATTGTTCCCATTGGGGTTAACGTCCACTCAAGACCGCTGTCTTTAATAACCTTTACAGCCCTTGAAACATACTCTGAAACTGATTCGCCCTCGCCCAGCGGTGTTATGGATACAAATGCCATCGCGCTCATTTTTCACCTCATATAGTCTTTGAAATTCTTACTCAATAGTATATGATAGTCTTTTGCAAACTCAATACCTATTCAATTAAAAGGATAAAAAATGTCTGAAAGAAAAAGTATTACTGTCAACTATTACAGGCTGGAAGCAGCCGAAGAGATATTCTATCACGACCTTGACGACAGGCTCACCACCCTGGCCGAGGGCGGAATGGACTACGGTTTTTTTGACGGCCGCTCACGTGAGCTTATGTTTAAAATTTTTGAACCTATAGAACTGCCAGATAGGAAACTGCATATAGTAAGCCTAATTAAAGAGAAACAATTCCTCCCTGTCTGGTTCAACCGCGAAGGTGAAATCCAACAGGCTCCCCTTGAGGGAGGGATGCTTGGAGATATAAGCTACGGGCTTATAGACCCTATAAAACAGTGCCTTGTCATGTTTTCCGGCGGTTTTGGTCCCGGAGCATCAGGTTTTGCCGATTTTGCCCGCTGGCTAACCGACGACCAGTCAGCTGGTATCAGCCCTATATTTGTGAACAACGCATATGACGAAGTCACACAGTGGGAGGTTTATCGCAAGATAAACATAAGCGTAGAAGCACCTGCGGCTGATTTTGTAGATTCTGTTCTCGCCAGTGAATACGGCGATAATTTCGAAATGCTAAACACCCTGAAAGGTCTAAAGATCGACCTCGCTGTATCTATGGGTCACAGTAAAGGCTCTCTGGACAAAGAACTCGTACGCAAATTCGTTAAAAAGATGCTGGAGGAAAACTTTGCAGGGAAACTTAAAATTGCCGGAAAAAACTTTGATGAGCAATCAACAGGCGAACACGACCTTTACAGCGCAAAGCTAAAACATAAAGGGGAGATTGTTATAGCTGGTATGCACATAGCACCTGAAGAGGCACGAAACTCGCTTTTTGAGGCCTATCAGATCAACTTAGAGCATATAGAATCATCTGTGGCAGATTTCGAAGAGGAGTAAAAACTCACCACTTCCTCAAAAGCTTTTGAAACCTTATATATATTAGAGGATGAAAGTGCGTCCGCATATACGTCTGGTGATTCACAGAAACCTTCATAAGAAGACGAATAAAGCCTTGCCAGAAATGTTTTAACAACATTTTCTTCTGTATATGCATCTATTGCATCTGTTATGGTTCCGCGCAGTTTTTCAATAGAACCGCAGCGCTTCACCGTTGGCAAATCGGTATAAAAAGTGTCGCAAAAAACCACAGCAGGTATGCCGCAAAGTCCCGCTTCATAGCAAGCAGTTGAAGATATGGAAACAACAGCAGCAGCGTACTCTATCAGCCGAATGCTCTGTGCGTTGGCTATCTCTACTGAAGGAATCTTTGACAGTTCACGATAAAATCTTCTGCTGTAGCTGTTTAAAGGATGCGGCTTTACTGCCAGCTTAAAGTCAGCGGGAATGCTTCTGGCAACACCTTTTACAAAGTTGAGCTGATCCATATAATAACCAGCCTGTATGTCTATTGAAGATTCTGGTGTGCACTGAAGCGGAAGATATATATACCTTCCCGAAGGCTTACTCTCAGGCATTTTGGGCGAAAAGAATTTTCTTAAGCTCTTACTTATAAGTCTATGCATAGAAGGCACGGTCATATCCTCAGTGTCGCCTGTCATGTATCTTTTGATATGATATACCACTTTCTTAGCAAGCGGTTTTCTGACCTGCTGCATATAAAAAGGCATCGCCCCGTAGTTTATGAATCTGTCATAAAGTTTAATGCCTTCTGACAAATTAATTTCCTTTGAAACTGCGATAATATTCTGCTGAAATACTCCCTCGAAAAAGGCAAATCTATCTGAGGGGTATCGCACATTAACAGGGGAAAGAAAAGGTATATCAAGCTGACGGCATAACCCAGCAGTTACCATTTCGTGCGCCCAGGTAACCTCACCGAAGACCAAATCAATATTGTTATCTGCCAAAAAGGTTTTTATCTGTGTGCAGCAGGCAGAAACATATCTGACAGATTTTTCATATGGCATTTTCTGCAATATCCTGTCGGACGCTATTATGCCGTTGACAGTTATATGTGAATATTTTTCAAAACTGTCGAGAGAACCTTTAGCTGTTTTATCAATAGTAAGAATGTTTTGAAAGGGCGCAAGGATAGCAGACATCTCATGTGAGCCAGTGGCTATCCAGAAAACCTCATGCCCGAGTGCCGTCAGATGCTTTGCGATTTCCGCAAAGATTAAAGTACGTCTGTGATTACCTGTAAAGGCAATCCGCATATGTAAATATTAGGAGTTATAAACCGATATTTGCTGACACAATATCACAAATGTTATCGGCGGCATCCTCAATCTGTTTGTCGTTTGAACTAGGCGGAACAGCACAGACAAACACTGAAAAACCAAGTATATTGTTAATAAATATCTTGATATCCTGAATCTTCGGGAACGCCTTAACTCCTTCCTCAAACGAAGGGATAACAACCATGTCGTAGTTTTTGTATTTGGACAGCTCCGTAGCATCAGCAACTGTCTTCTGGATAATACCTGAAACAAAGATAACCTTGCGGCCGTCTTTGGTCAAAACACGTGCACCCTTCTTCAGCCCCAGTTTATGCTTTGCGAGTTTTAAAACTTTTTTCGCTGCGCATCCATTCTCCACTGAGACAAGTACAGTCATCTTTTTCATCGAAAACTCCATATAAGATTGACTTCGAAGGGATAATAGCCTCTAAAGACCGTGTAGGCTATCTACGTTTTGTGTTTAGATAATCATAAAAACACAATAAGGTCAACTAGTGCTGAAGCATCAGCTCATTTTCAGAAATCTGACTGCCTTGCTAAGATATTTTGTGATAAATGTTAGAGATTCTTTCAAACGTTCTCTATTATATATGGAGAGTTCATCAGGGTTAATGTTCTTGTTGGCGTATCCACCCTCTTCAACCTTTGCTATCTGCTCTTTCAGAAGCAGATCAACTATGGTTTCATATGCAACCTGTAAGTCAGAGACTGTTTCTGGTGCCAGTACTTTTTTACGCTCAAGGTGGCGGGCACGCTCTAGGGTATTCAGGTCGTTCAGCCCTGTGTGCAGAGTGTATGCCCTTGTCACATCCACAAGAAAAGTGAGTGCGGCTGTTTTCAGGTTTATGGTTCCCTTTTTCTCTCCTTCTTTCTCAAGGTTTATCCTGCCAAACATAGATATAGGCTGTTTGGTGTTCAGATCCCTCTCCAGCATCTGTATTAGAAAAACAGAACGTTCGGGAACATTGACCGATATAAACTGTTTAAGATCCCAAACAAGTGTCTCATCGCCTTCAAACCTGTCCATGTCAAAAAAAACTGCTGACCACAAAAAACCGCCGCCTTTTCCGGGCTCGTTTATCCAGCCGGCAATAGTCTTTTTCCACTGTTTTATGGTTTTAACCATGTCTGGATTGGATGCCATTATATTGCCTTTGCATTTTGAGTAGCCTACATATTCGAGATTGTCTGCAAAAACCTCTCCAAAACTTATGAATTTTGCTTTGTCTTCTTCTGTGGCTCCGGTTTCCAGAATAAACGCATGATCCTGATCAGGGTCAAGCATCATCTCTTTCCTGCCGCCGCTGCCCATTATAATCATAGAGCTTGTAACACGCTTCATTGTTTCAAGAACGTCCTTATCCACTGAATCCAGAGTTATCTTATAAACTTTTTTCTGAATGTTCAGGTGAACTGATGACAGTATCGGCAGAATGTTGCTAGTAAGTCTGGAGTTTGCTACAAGGTTTTTTGCAATGTCAAAAAGGCTTCTGTGCGCATCTCTCAGCTGATCCAGAGTCGTCATTCCGTTTATGTGGGAATTATATACATTGCTGTTTTGGAAGACTAAATGCATCAGGTCTTTGTTAGAAATAAGCCCAACTGGCTTGTGAGCTTTAATAACTATGGCGTAGTCTTCACCTTTTTGCTGTAATTCGGCTATTGCTTCCACAACTGGAAATTCAGGCTGCATAGCCACTGGGTCTGTGTTCATATAGTGAGACACAGCATCAGGTATGGCCGCTCTGGAAGGATTGCCTAAATACTTATGTACAAGATGTTTAGAGGTTATTATCCCCTCAAGGTTCCCTTCGGGGGATGTAACTATCAGCGAGCCTACTTTGTGCTCAGCCATAATAGACGATGCTTCAAACACACTTTGCGAACCTTGTATAGTAAAGACAGGGGTAACCATACAGCCGCCCACAGATTTATAAGTGTTTTCAGTTATGCCAGCCGGATTACCTCCGGATATCTTGGAAAGACGTTCAAAAGTCAGCTTATTATATTTAGTGCGAAAATCTTCAAACTCCTCCATGAGCTTGTAGATACATATTTCAGGCAAAAAGACAAGCTCGCTAGTGGTGTCCGCTTTTGCTGTTACAGAATAGTTTGACTTACCCAAAAAGGTTGTAAGTCCAACGAGGTCACCGTATGTCATGTCTATACTGTCAGAATCAGTTGGGTAAAGGGCAATCTCACCTTCAAGAAGTACATACACTCCTCTATGATATGATTCGCCTCTTTTAAAAAGATATTCATCCTTCTCTAACGACACAAAATGAGCCTTCTCTGTCATCACAACCAGCCTCTCTTTTGAAACATGGTTGAACAGGTAAAAAGACTGCAGCAGCTCAATAATTACTGTGGTATCTTCAATAGCTCTAAACTTCATACTATTTTTTAACCTTTAATCAATAAAATTGCACGATAAATTTATTATATAAAACCGTTATATATACTACCACTATTTTGCATATACAGTTAAACAATGTCAATAATGATGAAATGCTAACTTTTCAATTAAACTCACTGCAAGCAAAATTTTTGTAAATTTATACTTCAATAACAATCATTTATTACTCTATTTTGAATACTTCGTAAAATTATTTCACTATGGTGTTATCTAATAGTTAACTGAACATAAGTTTATTTATACTAAATATGTTCTTTTAAGTAAAAAGCTCATAAATTAATAATAGTAAAAATAAATAGAAAAAAGACCTTGACACTTAATTTATATAGTGCGATTAATGATGCGTTAAAAGATAAAGATGTTTTAAAAAAATAGTCAACGAATTTAACATTACAAGTTTATATATTGTTGACTATTTAATTTTCTTTATAGTTAAACATTTCAAAGGAGGAATGAATGCAGGAGTTATTGAACTCAGACAGGTTTAAAAACCTCATCAGAAAGCGTTGGACATTCAGTTTCATCATGCTTATGGTTTTGTTTTTCATTTATTACGGCTTCGTCTTCACTATCGCACTCAATAAAGAGTTCGTTGCACAGAAGGTCGGGACATATGCAACAGTGGGTATCATCATGAGCATAGCGGTCATTTTAGCAGCTTGGTTTCTTACAATCATCTATGTCATATGGGCTAACAAGGTCTATGACAAAGAAGTTGAAGAACTCAAAAAGATGCTTTAAGGAGGGATGACAATGGAGTATAAATTTGGTGAACCTAATGCAGTAGCTATAGGCTGCTTTATACTAGTAGTACTGCTCACATTTGCAGTAACTTGGTTTGTTTCCAGAAAGCAGCAGCAGTCTGCAGGAAGCTACTACACTGGCGGAGGCGGTATATCCGGCTTCCAGAACGGCCTTGCACTTGCAGGCGATTATATGTCCGCAGCATCATTCCTCGGAATTTCCGGTATGGTTGCCCTTCAGGGTTATGATGGTATGATATACGCAGTGGGTTGGATTGTGGGATGGCCAGCACTTATGTTTCTTATTGCTGAGCCTCTTCGTAACCTTGGTAAATACAGCTTCGCAGACGTGGTTGCTTCCCGTTTGAAGGAAGGCCCCATCAGAACAGCTTCCGCTATCACAGGTCTTCTTGTTGTTGTTTCCTACACAGTTGCCCAGATGGTTGGTTCAGGTAAACTTATCGAGCTCATGTTCGGTATTCCTTATGTTATGGCAGAAATCATTGTTGGTACAGTAATGCTTATGTACGTTGTTTTCGGCGGTATGCTTGCTACTACATGGGTACAGATCATAAAGGCTTGTCTGCTGCTTTTCGGTGTGACAATACTTGCGGTCCTTGCTCTTGCTCAGTTCGGCTTCAATCCTATTACACTTTACGGAGAAGTTCAAAATACATACGGTGAAGCAATGCTTAACACAGGCGGGCTTATCAAAGGACCTATCGAGGCATTCTCACTTGGTCTTGCCCTTATGTTTGGTCTTCTTGGTCTTCCACACATCCTTATGCGCTTTTTTACAGTGCCAGATGCGAAAGAGGCTAGAAAATCCGTTGTTTACGCTACAACTTTCATCGGATACTTTTATCTGATAATCCCTATAGTTGGTTTTGCTGCTGTTGTTCTTCTTAGCAAAAACGCTATCACAGCGGTTGGCTCCGGTGGTAACATGGCTGCTCCTATGCTTGCTCAGTTTTTGGGCGGAACGCCGTTCCTCGGATTCATCTCTGCGGTTGCATTCGCTACAATCCTTGCGGTTGTTGCCGGTCTTGCACTTGCTGCGGCGTCAGCACTTGCTAACGACCTTTACATCAGTACTTTCCGCAAAGGGAAGGCTGACGAGACTGAGAAGCTTAAGGCTGCAAGAGTTGCTACTATGATCTATGGTGTTGCTGCTGTTGGTCTTGGTATTCTCTTCAAAGGGCAGAACGTTGCTTTCCTTGTTGCTCTTGCTTTCTCTATAGCAGCAAGCTCAAACTTCCCTGCACTTTTACTCTCAATAGTTTGGAAAAAATTCAGCACAACAGGCGCTGTTATGGGTATTCTTTTCGGTGGTTTATCCGCACTGATACTCATCATCTTAAGCCCTACAGTGTGTGTAACTCTGCTCGGCAACGAAGCGGCTATATTCCCATATAAATTTCCAACGATTATTTCTCTTCCGCTCGCTTTCATAGGTTCATTCATAGGTTCCATTATGGTTCCTGATGTTGAAGCTCAGGAGAAATTTGAGCAGCAGAAAATAAGAACTTATCTCGGTGTTGGCTCTGAAGGCGCTTCCGACCATTAGGCCTGACACTCAGCTAAACCAGCACTAAAGAAGCAAAGCTTCTTGTGTGCAGGAGATAAAATAACATTTCATAAAAACAGGGACATGTACTAGCTATGTGTCCCTTTTTTTTATCACAAATTTCACTACACATTTCATACAGCTGCCAGTAAAATACATATATGCACAATTATAACGAACGGTACAAACGCCAGATTATGCTCGAAAATTTCGGCACTGAGAAACAGGAAAACCTGAAACATTCTGCAGCTTTCATAGGCGGTATAGGCGGTCTGGGCGGTGCAACTGCTGCTTATCTGGCATCTGCAGGAATAGGCAAGCTTGTGATATCCCACGCAGGCAACCTCACCGAATCAAACATGAACCGTCAGCTATTAATGGACATAAACCGTTTGGGCGATCCACGTATAGATGTCGCCGCCGAAAACTTTATGAAGATAAACCCAGACCTTAAACTGGAAATGCACAATGTCAGACTAAACGATGACAATGCAAAAAGCCTGATAAAAGGTTGTAACGTTGCAGTGTCTGCCAGACCAAATTTCCCTGAACGGATGGCTATGAACAAAGCATGTGTAAATCTGGGCATACCTATGATAGAAGCTGCTATGGACGACATGCGTGGTTACTATTTCAACATATTTCCACACGAGACAGCATGCTTGAACTGCTTCATTAAAAGTGACGTCTCAGACTGGGAAGAGCTAGGCTTCGGCGTGCTGGGGGCTGTCTCTGGAACTATAGGATGCATGGCTGCTGTTGAGGCTGTGAAAATAATCACTGGTCACGGAAAACCGCTGAAAGGTAAAATGATGCACATAGATTTTATGAACATGCGCACCATAACACCGGAACTTAGAAAAGATCAGAACTGCTCTGTCTGCGGCTCAAAATAGTTGTTTACTCAATAATTTTCATGTAATAATAAGCAGATGGAAGCAATCATTAACATTATCCTAGTCTCTGGAAAATCAGGTATAGACATAGCTCTTTACATATTACTCCCTGTTATGGTGGTAATGATGGGCTTTATGAAACTTGCCGAGGCGAAGGGTATATTGGCTTTTGTTGCGAAACTAGTCTCTCCATTTGTAAGGGTTTTCGGGATACCGGGGATAGGCATATTCGCTGCGCTTCAGATACTTCTTGTCAGTTTCGCAGGGCCTATGGCTTCACTTGCCATTATGGAGACAGACGGCACTGATAAGCGAAAGATAGCCACTGTTTTTGCTATGGTGCTCACTATGTCTCAGGCAAATGTGACCTTCCCTATGGCGGCAGTAGGGCTTAATCTTCCGGTAATTTTCATAACATCCATAATAGGCGGGCTGGTTTCAGCATCTCTAACCTACTATTTCTTCGCAAGGAAGCTGGGTGACAATTCTTCCGCAGACACTTTTCAAGTGACAACAGACCACTCAGATAACGCCTTAAATATAGTGATAAAAGGTGGAAACGAGGCTGTCCAGATTGTTTTAAAATCAATACCCCTTCTGATACTCGCCATCTGTCTGGTTAACCTGCTGAAACATATAAACGCTATAACCTTTCTGGAGACACTCCTCTCGCCTGTACTTGGGATTTTTGGAGTTTCCGGACTGAGCGTTCTGCCTATCGCCACTAAATTCCTAGCCGGCGGAACAGCCATGATGGGTGTCACATTCGACATGTTAAAAGAGGGGATTATGTCTGTTGATGAGTTCAACAGAATAGCAGGGTTCATAGTAAACCCATTCGATCTGGTTGGCATAGCTGTGCTTATGACTGTAGGGAAAAAGACCGCATCCATAGCCAAACCAGCCATAATGGGTGCCATTGTCGGCATCACTGTACGGGGAATCATCCATCTCATTATTTTTTAGGTGCTAACGTAAGGCTAACGATAATGCATATAATTCAGAAATAACAAAATCAGACCGTTCCACTGCAATAAAATATCTTATAAGTTACAGGTATTTTGCCATTTTCTCCAAAAAGCTCAGGATACAGTTCGATAAATTTCTGATAAGATGTTTTAGAAGTAAATTTGCTGGCGCCTGTAAAGGTTGCCCCTGTACCCTTCTGCTTTTTCAAAAACTGCTTCACTGTGTCAAACCATAAAACATATTCTCTGGTCTCAAACTTTACATCGTAGCCCTTGAGAATTTCCATATATGCCTTATCAGGACGCAGGTTATACACCGAGCCGAAGCCTGTCATCTTATTCAGGATAGACATCTCAGCGAAAGTCCCCTCCGCAAATATTGAAAATGCAAATTTTCCGCCAGGTTTCAAATGGTTTATCAGCTCAGGTATGCTTTTTTCCGGTTTTGCAAACCACTGAAATGTGGACGAACTCGCAAGAAGGTCAAAGCCCCCATTTTTCAATGAAAGATTCTCACCGTCAGCGCATATATATTTATAGTGCGGATGCTTCTCTTTCGCTACGTTTAAAAGAGCCTGGGATATATCCACACAGGTAACGTCCGCCGATGGAAATTTACATGCAATTTCATCAGTGAAAACGCCTGTCCCAGCACCTATCTCTAGTATATTTTCATATTTATCAGTTATTAACTCAGCCAGATGTCTGGCAACCAATCTCTGTATATCACAGGATGAATCATAAGTACTGGAAGACGAGTCAAATGAACGCTTTATATGTACTTTCATATTTTATACTTGCTCAAAATATCAGGTTTTATCCAGTGCCCCGCACCTTCTATCTCATAAAGGGTCGCATCAGTTTCCCAAACCATATCTCTGGATGCTTGTACATCAACAATCTTATCTTCTGTGCCGTGCAAAACCTTTACACCTTCCAAACTCCACTCCAGCTCCTCAACATCAGTTCTCAAAAGAAAACGAAGTCCGTGCAGTAGTATATGAAAATGCTGGGGATTATATTCAGGAGTCCCTTCACAACCGCATCGTTTGATAAAATCAGATGCAACTTTTTCCGGAAAATCTACAAACTTTTTTATCATTATCTCAAGCACACGCTCAGGTGTGTAGCTGGTAAATTTTTTAAAAGGCGAAATAAGGACGATATTTTCAAAATTCGGTCTTTTCTGGCGATCAAGCATAAGAAATGCCCCAGTAGACCATGCAAAGAGGTTTTTTCCGCCCTCTTCCATCAGCTCATCTATGTCTGACAGGCTATGAGTTATAAACGGGACTGCAAATTCAAAATCTTCGGACAGCCCGCTAAAAAGCTCTGTGTAACCGTACCAGCCGGAGACAAAGACATCCTTCATATGCCAGACTCCCTCATAGCTTTAAATTCCGCTTTTATTCTTTCCATCTCGTCCAAAACATCCAGACGCAGTGTTAATCTCAGCCTTGCTGTGTTGTTTGGCACTGTTGGAGGTCTTATGGCAGCCAGATAAAGACCGCGTTCAATCATAAACTTCTTTGCTGTAAGCGCTCTTTTGTTATCGCCCAGTATCACAGGGATTATTTGTGTGGTGCTGTCGCCTGTGTCATACCCTAAAGCCTGAAGATAACGGCGCAGGTCTTCCGCCGCATCAAGCAGCCTGCCGCCAATTTCTGGTTTTTTCATAACATAATCTAAAGAAGCTAAAGAAGCCCCCACCACAGCAGGGGGGAGCGAAGTGGAATATATGAATGACCTCGCTTTGTTGCGAAGGTAGTCTATAATTATCTCGTCAGCCGCCACATATCCGCCGAAAGAACCGAGCGCTTTGCTGAATGTTCCCATATGCACGTCTACCCTTTCTGAAAGACCTACTTCGTGGGCAAAACCTCTCCCACGTCCGAAAACACCAGTGGCGTGTGCTTCGTCTAAGATGGTCATAGCACTATATTTCTCAGCCAGAGCAACTATTTTGCTTAGCGGACATGTGTCTCCGTCCATGCTGAAAATTGTATCTGTGGCAATTATTTTTTCTTTTGCATCTTTATGTTTTTCTAAAAGCGATTCAAGGTCTGCCATGTCGTTATGCTTATATCGGATTTGCTTAGCACCTGAGAGTTTTATACCGTCTATGATACTGGCGTGATTCAGTTTATCAGAAAACACCAAGGTGTCTCTGGAGGCAAGCGATGAGTAAACAGCTAAGTTCGCCGCATAGCCGGAATTAAAAACCAGTGCTTTCTCTCTGTTTTTAAAGTCAGCCGTTTTCTGCTCCAAAGTGTCATAAAGGGAATAATTTCCGGTAACTATTCTCTATGCCCCTGATGTTGTGCCGAAATTTTCAACCGCTTCAATGCTCTTTACCCGCACAGATTCCAGCTCTGACAAACCGAGATAATTATTGGAAGAGAGATTCAGGTATCTATTGTCGCCAATAGTGATATATTTCCCTGCACCTTCAGACATTTCTGGCATTTCGCGGTACAGGTCTTTAGATTTTATCTTTTCAAGTTCGCGCGCTATCTTTTCTTTCATTCAACAATAATATCAGAGCACAATCTAATATTCAATAATCAACAAGAGGGGTTGAACTATTAGTGAGCATCTGTAAAATGATAATATAGTAAGAATAAAAGAGAGGTACAGCCATCTAAGAAGGCCAAAGGCTTTCGATAATGGCAATAAAACAACTATGAAACCAGTAACCAACATATGGCATCCGTGCACACAGATGAAAGACCACGAAAAATATCCACTAGTAAAAATTGACAGAGGCGAAGGTATATACCTTATAGATGAACACGGAAATAAGCTTATAGATGCTGTTTCTTCCTGGTGGGTAAACCTTTTCGGGCACAACACCCCGCGACTGAAAAATGCGATAAAAGACCAGCTGGACAAACT